>OZ220223.1:0-1176142 GCA_964291355.2 Spirochaetia bacterium
CTGCTGCTTCTGTTCTTGCTGCGAGATCTTCTGTTCTTGCTGCGAGATCTTCTGTTCTTGCTGCGAGATCTTCTGTTCTTGCTGCGAGATCTTCTGTTCTTGCTGCGAGATCTATCCCTGCCACATCATTGAGAGCGAGTTCGGCATGTTCCGTTATGCGATGTAAACGGACTGGAGTAAAAATGTCTTTACATATCCCGCGCAAGAGCGGGAAGCTTATGCTCTTCATATAGCTTTCTTCCAATATAGCTATAATAATATAATTTATCTTGAAAATGTTCAAAGGGCAATTTGTTCTGTGGAGAAAAGAGTCCGAACCTCATTTCCTGCTTAACAAGCCATTCATGGGCAACGAGGGCCCAGGTTGCATCAATGAGATGTTTGCAGTCCGAGCGGAGCACCTGGGGACAGTGGAAGGATTGCCGGGGTGAATTAATATCTACCCCACTGATTTCCATAAAACCATGCTGCAGACAAAGCCTTTGTATTCGTTTCATTTGTGCAGCTGTGTTCCGCGGTGGCATGTAGGCAATACCTCGTATGCCTGCATCATGAAGATAGTATAGAAGTTCATCGAGAAAGCTGTCTTCAAAATTATCAGCAGATTTATCTGCAGTAGTTGATGTGATATCACCCAGGTAGGGATAGACAGGGATTGCCCCTATCTCTTCTGCAAAGGCAATCAGTGTCCTCAATGGTGGACATTCAACATCATCAGGAGGAAGAAAGCATTTGGGCAGAATGGACTGCTTAAGCAGACCGAGTAGGTCGTAGGCATGGTGGGGGTTATTTGCTGTTCCGAGATAGGTTTTGATATTTTCAGGGATTTTATTCAGCTTGGTAATATGGCTTTCTAAAAATGTGATGAGTGCATCCCCCCTTCCGAATTGTTCCGTGAGGGAATGAGCGAGTGCATAGAGGATGTGCCGCTCGGTTATGCTGCCACCCTCAGAAACATAACTGTGAATAAGCACGTCTTGATGAAAATCCAGCTCTTTGAGCGACAGACTCTGGAGGTGGGCGTTGAGTTTTTCCACCATTCCCTCCGTACGTCGCAGACGTGATGCCTGAATGGGCCGAAGAAAATTTTCTAGGGCTGGAAATGCTGCTTCTGGGATTCCATGGAAGAGAAAATACAGCTTGCCCGGAAGATCTGGGCTGTTTATTCTTCGCTCGGCAAAGGGACTGTCAGCTACACTGGCTCGAAATTCAAGCCCGACTGTTGGAGCAATGCCGAGAATCCTGCTTGCAAGGAGGAATTCGGGCGCTGCTGCTATGCTCTCGTGATCTACCAAACCTACTGCTGATAGGCCCGCCTGCCATGCTAAAAATACAAGGCCTGTCGGCGTATACGGACTAAAGGAATAACAGCTATGTACATGGTTGTTGACCTCCTCCGTTGCATGGCGACGGAGCTGTCCCTGCTGTATCATGCTCCCTAAGCTGCGGACTGCTTCTATCCGTTTTTCGCTTACTCGATCGTCAAGATTCCTGCAAATACTCTCCAGGTCTTCCATAGCTGGCTACTGTCTTCCTACCCTGCTGGGCAGGCGGAGGAGTTCCCGATCTATACTGTTCAAAATATCCTCTATCTGTGGGAAAAAAATGCTTTCTAGATCTGCCGGGGGGCTGACCCAGTTTTGTGCTGCTATAACGAGGGGTGGTGCATCCAGATAATCAAAACAGCTGCTGGTAAGATGCGAGGCAATTGTATGGAGGTAGGATCCACGTTCACAGGCCTCAGAAATAAGTGCGATCCGCCCTGTTTTTTGTAGTGATTGTATGAGAGGTTCATATTGAAGCGGGTAGATGGAGCGCAAATCTATTACCTCGGCCTGAATGCCATCTGTCTCTTCCAAGTGATGGGCAACTTCCATGCTTGTGTAGAGGGAGGGTCCAATACAGACAAGGGTAATATCACTGCCCTCTCGTTTTACATCGGGCATGCCAATTTCGATTTCGTAATATTCCTCTGGCACGGCTGGGGTATGGAAGAATTCTCCAAGACCATATAATTTCTGACTCTCAAAGAAGACCACTGGATCACTACCTGTGAGGGCTGAGTTCAGCAAACCCTTTGCATCGTAGGGAGTTGCCGGATAAACAATTTGCAATCCCGGAATGTGTGCAAGCAGTGCTGTCCAATCCTGTGAATGCTGGGCGCCATATTTATGCCCTACAGATACCCGAAGGACCAGTGGCATTTCCAGCAGCCCCCCACTCATACTCTGCCATTTTGGCATTTGGTTTAATATCTCGTCCCCTGCCCGACCGAGAAAATCGCAGTACATGAGCTCCACCACTGCACGACCTCCCGCCAAGGCATAGCCGATGCCTGCACCAACTATACCTGCCTCAGCGATGGGTGCGTTGAATAGACGGTGGTAGGGCAATGATTCTGTAAGTCCGCGATAACAACCAAAGGCACCTCCCCAATCACGGTTTTCCTCTCCAAAGGCAATCATGCTGGGATCCTCTTGAAAGCGATGGAACATCGCCTCAAAGATGGCATCTCGGACGGTGTAGAGTTTCGAGGGAGATATTTTCTGCCCCTCAGCGTCATAGCCGTAACGTATCTTCTGCGTCAGCTGGCGCATGCGACTGTTTTCTTCTGGAGGAAGGAGTCCCTCTGTGTTATGGCTATAGCTGATGTCCGTCCGGGCGTAGGATGGTCTTTTCTTTCGGGAAAAAATGAGCCCCTCTATGCTTTCTGCATCGAGGAAAGGAGATACATCTTGATCTATTGCAAGCTCTAAAGTGCGACGCATTTTATTTTTAATGCTTTCTTCCATCTCTTCCGCATCACGTGCATGTAGTATGTTATGTTCCTGTAAATACCTTCCATAGGAATGAATGCAGTCATGTTCCTGAAAATCCTGCACCTCCTCCTTGCTGCGATAGGTCGAGGCATCAGAGGGCGAATGACCAGAAAAGCGATAGGTTATGGTATCCAGAAGTACCGGGCCCCTGCCCTCAAGCAGTATCTTCCGCTTTCGAGTAATAGCATCTGCAACTGCAAGTGGATTAAAGCCATCTAGGCGCTCTGCATGGAGGGCATCTGCGTTTATTCCCGCCCCGATGCGTGCAATAACATTGAAACCAGTTGTTTCGCCTGAAGTCTGTCCACCCATACCGTAAAAATTATTATAGACATTTAGGAGAAAGGGAGGTGCACCTGCCATATCGCCCCAGAGACGGTGATATTGATCCATGGAGGCAAGCATAAGGGATTCCCATACTGGACCAGAAGACATGGCAGCATCTCCTATATTTGCCACAACGATGTTTTCTCTATGATTTAGTTTTCGCTGCAAGGCAGCTCCAAAGGCAATGGGGGCACTTCCCCCGACAATTGCGTTGTTCGGCATACTGCCCAAGGGGATGAAACATGCATGCATGGATCCACCCAGTCCGCGGTTGCATCCTGTTATTCGAGAAAATATCTCCGCTAGGACTGCATATAGGATGTAGTGTTCGGCCAATGCGGAACTCGTATCTGCTGGATGGTGTTTTTCTATAATGGAGAGTATTTTCCCGTCCTGAACTGACCCTAGGGCTTTCATACAGTCCTCCTCTGGAAGTTTCCTCGTTGCAGACATAGATTTTGCTATAATCTCTCCGTGACTGCGATGTGATCCAAAGATCCAGTCTTTTGCATCCAAGGCAAGACATTGTCCCACAGAGGCAGATTCCTGCCCAATGGAAAGATGTGCCGGTCCATGATAGGTATAGGCAATATCCTGATACATGCTCTGTTTTTTTATGCTATCCAGCATGCTCTCAAACTCGCGAATCAGGAGCATGTCATAGTAGACATTGCGGAGTGTCTCGCTCCCGTAGAGCTCTTTTTCTTTTTCTATATCATCCCGGTAGCTGTTAATGGGAATGGATGGCATTTCCAGCACGGATTGTGCTCTTACATGTTTCGGGTCGATCGACATACTTTTCGGCATGCTACAGTATATCACTATCGGAGCATTAATTACAAGAAAGATGGAATGTGATATACTAGTAGATAGTGTCATGTTAGTAGCAGGTTTGGATTTTGGTACCGACAGTGTACGAGCATTAATTGTATCAAGCGAGGATGGCAGGATATGTGCTGCAGCCAGCGAGGAATATCCCCGCTGGTCACAGGGCTTGTATTGCGAGCCAGCAGAGCATCAGTTCCGCCAACATCCCCTTGATTATCTTGAAACAATGAAGATCGTCTTACTCCGCTGTCGAGATATCCTTGGTGATCATATATATCGTTCAATTACTGCCCTCGGTATAGATACTACCGGTTCAACCCCCTGTTTTGTAACGCGGGAAGGGCTCCCCTTGTCCTTCCTCGACAGCTTTGCAAATAATCCGAACGCTATGAGTATACTCTGGAAGGACCACTCTGCCATTGCTGAGGCAGAGGAAATAACTGTTGCTGCAAAAAAATCACCTCTTGATTATACCTGCTATTCCGGCGGAAGCTATTCCCCCGAGTGGTTCTGGGCGAAGATCCTCTACATACTACGCCATGATGCAGACATAGGCAGGCAGGCATATTCAGTGGCTGAACATTGCGATTGGCTACCTGCCCTTCTCTGCGGTACTAGGGATGTGCATGCAATGAGATGCAGTCGTTCAGCTGCAGGACATAAGGCAATGTGGCACGCTGATTTTGCTGGTCTACCACCCGAGGAGTTTTGGACAGCCGTCGATCCCCTCCTTACACAGTACCGTTCCCGTCTGTACCAAAAAAGCTACACATCGGATCAAGGCGCTGGACAACTCAGTGGCTATTGGGCTCAGGAGCTTGCCCTGCCCGAAGGCATTGTTGTTGCCGTTGGTAGTCTGGATGCCCATGCCGGGGCTGTCGGTGCCGGTATACAGGACTACGATCTCGTCCGGGTAATGGGTACATCAACCTGTGATATGCTCATAGCACCTCGGCCATCAGCGAAAGAGAGTGAGGAGATAGTAGCAGGTATCTGCGGTCAGGTTGATGGCTCCATCGTCCCCGGAAAAACTGGCTTTGAGGCAGGACAGGCATCCTTTGGTGATGTCATTGCCTGGTTTCGTGATCTTCTTCTCTGGAATCAGAGCTCATCCCCTGAGTCGGACCTACTCACAAAATTAGAAGGGGCAGCAGCGCAGGCGCTGCCCTCATCCACTCTTTTTTTGGATTGGTTCAATGGAAGACGGAGCCCACATGCCAATCCGCAATTAAGCGGAGCAATTTGGAATATAAACCTCGGGAGCAGTCCTCCACGTATATATCGTTCTCTCTTGGAAGGGCTGGCCTGCGGTAGCAGGGCCATCCTCGAGTGCTATCTCAATGAGCAGATCGCTGTTCACCGCGTTATCGCCGTAGGTGGCATTGCACAGAAAGCTCCCCTGCTGATGCAGATCCTCGCCGATTCTCTGCAACGTGATGTCCTTGTCAGTGCAAGCGACCAGGCCAGCGCCCTTGGCTCCTGCATATATGCAAGCGTGGCTGGAGCTATCCATCCCACAGTCGAGGCTGCCATAGACAAGATGGCAGGGCCCATTGCGAAGCATTATCACCGAGATGCATCGAAGAAAGAGTACTATGATGCTCTATTCCAACGATACACAGCCCTCGGTAGCTACATGGAAAACAGTATTATCTAATGACTGCCTTTGTAATGATGATATTGCCATATTTTGCGGTATCACCACTCATTACCACTGCAAAGGCCTCCCTGGCCCGGTCATAGAAGGCGAATCGTTCCATAAAATGGATGGGGGCTGTGTCGGGATAGTAGCGGTCAATTACCTCGCGATAGCCCCTCTCCACTTGGGGATCTGCCCGGTCTCTTGGGACGGCTTGCATCATAATAACTGGGTGTTCAACAAAATCATCCAGCGGAAAAAGTGGCAGAATAGCATCCAACAGGGATGGAATGGACAGGCCGTCAGCCCGAATCACCCTCTTATTCAATGATTCTCCCGTAAAATGGGCATCGCCCAATACCAGTTCATTCCCATGACCCATTCGATAGAGAACGTCAAGTAACTCTGGTCCGATCTGTGGTGATATTCCGCGTAACATATTCTTCTCCTATTCCATTTCTGCGCTGCCGGCAATCCATACCGTCATATTCATAGTAGTAGCCATTTCTGCAAGAGCACGGCATACAAAGCCAACATGCTCTGCAGGAACATAGGCAACCGTTATGTGATTACTCATATGGCCAGCCATAAGCTCATCGCGCCCGATGCCATCTAGCGTAACATTCATCATGGGCCATTGTGAAGTGGTGGCATCCAGTCTGCGTTGCAATTCTTCCTGCGGTAGTTCATAGGCAGTTCCTGTTCCGATGTGCATGTGTACATCGCTGCCTTCATAATGGGCACGTGCCCATACAAATCTCCCTGCCTTACACTGTCCGCCTATGGTTGATCCACCGAGGGCAAAATACATCGGGGCTTGTCGATACCCCCTTGCTCCAGCCATGCCACCCCGAAGATGCTCAAAGGGCACACTGCCTGATATAAGAAAGTCCCAGTAAAAACATCCCTGATACTCACTGCCCCAGCGAACATCGTGCAGAGTGGTTTCTGAGGCGAAGCCCAAGGTGTCAAGGAGTCGGAAGAGCATGGTCTGCGGAATGGCACTGCCCATATCCACCTCATTTGCACAAGGGATGGGTTTTCCAGCACGTATGATCTTGCCCTCTTCATCTCGTACGGGAAAGCGCATGCTGCTACCAATTGCACCTTCTGCAAAATCTGATGCCGGGCATACATCCTTGAGCCCCTGCTGATATTGCACTCCTACGGTCGTTAATCCAAAACGTTCCGTAAAGCGGACCATGGCAATGAGCATGGCACATTGTTCCAGAACCTGCCCACGTGTTAGCTCCGTTGCCGGATCGCTGCCAAAGTCAAACTGCATACCTCCATCCAGATAGAATTGCAAGCACTGTTCCCGCTCCTCCTCTGAAACTCGGGACATTTCATGCACGAGGGCAGATTGCGACAGTCCTTCGATTGGCATGCCAATGTCGGCCATCGCCTTTAATGGAAATACTCCGTTTATCATTCCCATGCAGTATATGTCAAAGAGTCCGATGAGCTCCTTGCGTCGCAGAACATAGTGCCCTAGTTCCACACCAAATGTTGCTGCTGCTGAGTTTGCTGCGGAGCTGCGATATGCTTTGAGATAGGATCTATCCCATGTAATGCTGCCATTGTTGAGCCAATTTTCTAGCTCCGTGTAGAAGACTGCATCATCAAATGTTTCAGACCAAAGACGCGAGTATGCTCTGCCGAGTGCTGTCAATGAACCGGCCATGTTGAGCATGCCGACGAGACCCGGCCATGTGCCATCAAAATTTGCTAGGAGTAGGATGGGACCACGGTGGAGCACCAATGCATTGGCAACGTGATGCGAATACTGCCATGCGGTGATAAGCACTATGATGCGGGCATCGGGATCTATCTGCGAAAAAATATCCGACCCTTCCCGTTGACTACTGATAAATCCGCCTTCGGCCTTTCCCATACGTATGAGCTTTGTTTGAAAACGCTCATGCAGTATGTTTTCTAATTTTTTTTCAAATTCCTGCTGAACTGGCCAACAACGTACATTTGCCGATTCGCGCAGATCTCCATTCGCAATAAGTACAACACTGTCCCGTCCTATCTTTTTCACTTCCGGGAGCTGGGGTACACCCACATCGTACAATGAATCCATAGCGATCCTCCTTTATATATGAGAGATAAGAATTTGATTTCCACATAATGTGGAAATCAATAATACTATTTCCCGAGTGGATACAAAAGTTTCTGTATTACTTCTGTTTCCAGGTTGCTCAGGTCAACATAGGTAGCGCCGGTATCAATGCGCTTTGAAATGCTCTTGCCTTGAATTGCATCATACATATTCTGCACGCCAAGATATCCCATTTGGAAGGGATTTTGCACGACAAAGCCATCAATAACACCCTGCTTCAGGAGGGCTATTTCCTGTTCGCTGGAATCAAAACCAACAAGGATGATGTCCTCACGCCTGGCATCTTGCAAACCAATGGCTGCACCAACAGCTGAGCCCTCATTGCCTGCAAAAATGGCGGTGAGATCAGGATTTGCCCGGATCATGTCAACAATGAGATCTGCTGATTTGCTGTGATCCCCAGCGCCATATACCGGCTGAAGTACCGTAATGCCGGGAGCACTGTTCAGTGCTTCAAGAGCACCATCACGGCGATCAATTCCCGTTGTGCTTGTTGCATCATGGACAATAACGCCAACCTTGCCCTGCCCTCCGATCAATCCAATGAGTTTTTCGGCTCCAAGAGCTGCGGCCGCCTTGTTGTCGGTGGCAACGAAGCTCAATGGAATGTCACTGTTGACATCCGAGTCAAAGGTAAGAACGGGTATGCCCGCATCACGTGCCTGTTCAACATAGGGCACCAAGGCTTCGGCATCGAGTGCGGCTAACATGAGCCCGGTTGCCTTGTTGGTAATGGCATTTTCCACCATGTTGATTTGTACATCGATCATCGACTCAGTTGCTGGCCCCTCAAAGGTTGCACGTATGCCAAGTTCTTCAGCTGCAGTGTCTGCACCCAGCTTTACCGTCTGCCAGAATTCATGCTGAAATCCCTTGCTAACAATAGCAATGTAAACTCCATCAGTTCCACCTTCCTGTCCACCGGCCGCAAAGGCTGCCAGGGCAATAAACAGGAACATACTTACAAATAATATAATGCGTATACTTCTCATAACGCCTCCTTTAATTGTTACTTCGTTTTCTCCGTAAGTTGTCGAGATATACTGCAAGCAGTACAACTATACCGATAATAATTTGTTGCCAAAATTGATTAACCTGCATGAGGTTGAGGCCATTTCGCAGTACACTCATAATTAATGCACCGATTATGGTTCCCATAATTGTCCCCTCTCCTCCAGCAAGACTCGCCCCGCCAATAACAGCAGCTGCAATAGCATCAAGTTCCAGTCCAACAGCAATGGCTGGTTGACCAGAATTCAATCTTGCTGCCATGAGGACGCCTGCCAGTCCGCACATCAAGCCCGAGTACATGTATACAAAGACTTTGGTATGTTGTACCGGACAGCCCGAAAGCCGTGCTGCCTCTTCGTTACTTCCAACGGAAAAAATATAGCGTCCTGCTGCCATTCGAACTAAAATAAATCTGGTTATGATGGCAAGTATTGCGAGATATAAGACCGGAAGCGGGAGGAGGCCAAATACTTCGTAATTATAGATCTGTTTGAATTCCAAACGTTCCAGAAAATATACCGGCCTGCCTCCGCTTAAGACGAGGGAGAGCCCGCGTGCACTGATCATGATGCCAAGGGTGGCTATAAAGGGTGGGAGTCGCAGATATGCTACCGCTATTCCACTACAGAGTCCACAGATAACACCTGCCAATGCACCTGCCATGATGGCAAAGACTATCGGCACCCCGCTGTTCAATAACATGGCTGCACATACACCTGAAACTGCAACGAGTGAACCCAGTGAGAGATCAATGCCAGCAGTAATAATAACCATTGTTACCCCGAGGGCTACAATGCCAGTAATTGCTGTTTGTTTTACAACCGTTATCAAATTGTCATAGTTAAAAAAATAGGGTGTGGCAAAAGAAAAGAAAATAATTAACAGAAGCAAACTGGCAAAGGCAGCTAATTTCTGCCAAGCAGCTGCATCAAAGAGTTGTTTTTGTCCCTGCCTAGCTCGAAAAATCTTCCCTGCTTCCATCAGTTCCCCTCAGCATGCCCTGTTGCCAGTGCCATGATCCGTTCCTGTGTGACGTCCTTTCTGTCAAGAAAACCCGCCACCGCACCAGCATGCATAACCATCACCCTGTCACTCATGCCTATGATCTCATTCAATTCTGAAGATAGCATAATCACCGATGCACCTTCTGTTGTTAGTTGATTGATTATATCATATATTTCTCTTTTTGCACCAACATCAATGCCACGGGTTGGCTCATCAAAAATAAGAATTCGGCAATGGGTACAGAGCCAACGTGCGACAATAACTTTTTGTTGATTCCCGCCACTTAAATGGATGACCTTCTGTTCAAGCCGAGGTGTTTTTATTTGCAGTGTATGTACAAATTCCTCTGTCTCTTGCAGACAGGCAGCATCATTCATAATTCCAAACTTTGACAGACTGGGAATATGGGCCATCGTAACGTTATGTATGACGTTGAGATTAAGAGCAAGTCCTTCCCGCTTTCTATCTTCAGTCAGATAGGCAATGCCATAATTGATTGCGTCTATGGGAGTGCGAATCTGTATTTCCCTATCCGAAAGGAAAATTTTTCCCGCCACCCGTGCATCTGCTCCGACTATTGCCCGCATGGTTTCCGTTCTGCCCGCTCCAACCAGCCCCGCTACACCGAGTATTTCTCCCGCATGTAGAGAAAAAGATAGCCCTTTTAGCCGCGGACTGCGTTGTAATCCCTCTACTCGGAGCAGTTCCCTGCCTGCTTGCTGTTTTCGAGCTGGGTAGATGTCATTGATTTCCCGTCCCACCATGAGTTTGATGAGCTCCTTCAAATTTGTGTCCGCATACTTGCTTGTTCTTATGTGTTGTCCATCACGCAGGACTGTTACTCGATCCGCTATACTTTCAAGCTCGGTGAGACGATGGGAGATGTAAATTATGCCCTTCTTCTGTGCACGCAATCTACGCACTGTTTCAAAGAGTGTTTCTATCTCTTCCTCACTGAGTGCAGCCGTCGGTTCATCCATGATGAGGATGTCGGACTGGATTGATATTGCCTTGGCTATTTCCACCATCTGCTGTTCCGCAACGCTCAATGTTTGTATTTTTGCTGTAGGGTCGAGGGCGTAGCCCAGCATATCGAGAATATCGCTTGCTTCGCGGTTTAGTTGTGTTTCATTCAAAAAATAGCGGAAATAACGAGGCTCACGGCAAATAAAAATGTTCTGTGCAACGCTGAGGTGGGGAAATAGATTGAATTCTTGGTAGATAATGCTAATGCCAGCAACCCGGGCTGCTATGGGGTCGGATATTTCAACCTGCTCCCCTCGGAGGAATATTTCTCCCACATCCTTCTGATATACTCCGGTCAGTATCTTCATGAGAGTAGATTTACCCGCTCCATTCTCACCGAGAACTACATGAACCTCGCCAGCATAAACATCTAAGGAAACATTATCCAAGGCATGAACTCCTGGGAATGACTTTGAGATATGTCGAATTTCAAGCAATGGCTGTAGCACAGCTAATCCCTACCTACTCCTGTTTGTTGTATACAGTATACTATATCTATTCGTTTTGTCAACTTCTATACTATATTATACATACTGGCCTGCAATACGGATTGCTTCAAGCATACTTAGCTCACTTGCTCTATTCCTTCCTGCTATATCAAAGGCAGTCCCATGGTCAACAGATGTACGGAGAAAGGGGAGCTGGAGAGTAAGCGATATGGTCCGTTCGAAATCGACCATTTTCGTCGCAATATGTCCCTGATCATGATAGAGTGATAGCACTGCTGTGTATCTCCCCTGCAGTGCCTGATGAAAGACAGAATCGGCAGCCACCGGCCCTTCCACCCGATATCCCTCTTCCCGTGCTGCTTGGATTGCTGGCATAATATGCTCTACTTCCTCATCCCCAAATAAGCCATTCTCTCCGCAGTGTGGATTTAATCCGGCTACCACAAGACTTGCATCTACTATGCCGAGCTCTTCTAGGGCACGGCTGCAGCGCCGTATATAATGTAAAACTCGATCCCTTGTAACAAGATCACAGGCATCGCGCAGAGAAACATGACGGCTCATAAAAAACACCCGTAGCCCAGCCACCTGAAACATGGTTAGAGGGTCATTTACTTTACAGAGATCGGCAAGTATTTCTGTGTGTCCGATTGATGGAACCGCTGCTGCACGTAGTGCTTCCTTGTTCATCGGAGCTGTTGCAATGGATGCCACCCGGCCTTCCATGGCAAGTTCTACTGCCCGAGTGAGATAGCTATATGCTGCCATCCCACATTGTGCATCTACTCTGCCAACGGTTATAGTGCCATCCCGGATTGCCGGTATTTCAAGTACATCAATAGTACCATGTTGATAACGTCCCTCATCCGGACTACCCAGCACATTGTAGGCAAGCTCAGAGGAAATCCTCCGAAGAATCTGCATCTCGCCACACACAAGTGGTCGACAACATTGATAGAGCTCCGCATGTTGCAATGCTTTTACAATTATTTCTGGTCCAATGCCTGCGGGGTCTCCCATCGTAATTGCCACAATGGGAAGCTGGTTCTTAGTTTTATTATCCGACGTATTCGTAATTTCCTGATGCTGCATGCTCGTATACTAGCAGATAATGAGTTCCATCTGCAATTATGCATGCTCCATCGCTCCTCTGCACTATACATGACTCAGCATGGATCAATCTCTATATATGACTCTCCCAATATTTTATGCTAAACTAACAAAGTAGGATGTTTTTTGAAGTAAAACCATAGAAAAAGGAGTGTAGATGTATGAAGGAAATTGAAAATATGCCCATACAAGAAATGAGTACTATAGATGTTCCCAAAAATGCCAATACAGTCTTTCTTGCAACGATGGAACGAGCAGTAAAAATAGAGGAAGAACTGCGTCATCAAAGAGAGTTATTGATACATTTTCGTGAGGATACTACCCGTCATTTTCAAAACGTGGACAAACGCTTTGAAAGCATGGATAAACGCTTTGATGACATGTTCAAATATCTTGAAATGTCTAGGGAAGATTCAAATAAGCACTTTGAAAGCATAGATAAACGTTTTGATGACATGTTCAAATATCTTGAAATGTCTAGGGAAGATTCAAATAAGCGCTTTGAAAGCATGGATAAACGCTTTGATGACATGTTCAAATATCTTGAAATGTCTAGGGAAGATTCAAATAAGCGCTTTGAAAGCATAGATAAACGTTTTGATGACATGTTCAAATATCTTGAAATGTCTAGGGAAGATTCAAATAAGCGCTTTGACGACATGTTCAGATATCTTGAAATGTCCAGAGAAGATTCAAATAACAGATTTGATGACGTGAACAAACGTTTTGATGGCTTAGATAAAAATGTCTCCTTTGTACTTAAATTTACCGGATGGTTTGGCGGAGTCTGTGTTGCCGGTTTGACACTACTTATGACACTGTATAGATTTCTATAACTAGCCCTGTCTCATTAATTTTACGGAGCAAAGGCACGCCATGCATACTGTGCAGCACCGTAGGATGCCTCTTCTTGGGGGGCAATTTTCACTGATGTCTGAAACTCTTTGTTGATAATCTCCCGGATGAGGGCATTTTTTCGCAGTCCATTACCGGCACCGACTATTGCTCGTTTTCCAAGTAATTCCTCCAGTTGATTGATATACAATGCCTTGAGTTCCAGTACTATACCATGGGCAAAGCCATAGACGAGCTCTGCTACTCGCAGGTTTTCCATACTGATATTTTTAATGGCTCCACGCAAGCTTGGATCAGTCCGAGTTCCAAGAAAATAGGGCTCTACCCACAGTGAGCGCTCGTAGAGCTCAAGGGGAAGCTCATTGATGCGCTTATAGACATCATCAAGTGTATAGTGACAGTCAAATACTGTCAGGATTTCATGGAACAGTTCCATAAGGAGGGAAAATGCCTTGCCTCCTGTCAGTGATGCTCCGGCGAGCAGGTGGACATTCTCACGTGGATAGGGACGACACTCTATGCCCCGCGATACAGCTGGGATGCCCTGGTACAGACCAGAAATCTGTCCGCCGGTGCCAATATTAATGAGAATCTGGTCCTCATCCTCCCCTACTGCTCCCAGAAAGCTTGCCTGATTATCACCAAGGGATTGAAACACTGCGATATCAGAGCGATAGATGCCACATTGGTGGAAAAATGGCACCTGCATGGGAAGGAAGTCTCTTCTACCCCAGAGCTTTTGAATAGCATGGAAATCAAAGCTCCTTGCTTTAATGTCGTAGATACCAAAGGAAGCTGCCTCGCTAGGATCGGCATATGCCTCCTGCGTTCCACAGAGCATCATTCCGAAATAGCCACCAATGCTCACCATCGCATCCATCTCTGCTGGCACGAGATGATGCAGACTATTGTAGTAATGCGTAGCAAGGGCATAGCCGGCAGGGACTACATGACCAGTCTCCCACTGGATGACATCAATGGCAGAACCTTCATTGCTTGGAAGTGCTGCACGACCGTCCTGCCAGGTATACAGAGGACTCAGTGCCCTGCCATGCTGGTCCACATAGAGGAAGCCATGCATCTGTGCAGTGATGGCGATAGCGCTGATCCCCTCTGCAACATCCTCTAATTCTGCAATTATTTCTTCTGCAATCTGAACGATGATGGCAGGGTCCTGTAGCCGCTTCCATTCCTCTTTACTGCGTATGCCAGCATGGTTCTGCCGTGAGATTTTTCGAAGAACAATATTTTCTGGCATACGAAGAAGAATTCCAGCTATGCTCGTCGTTCCGAGATCAATTCCAAGTATTAACATAATTTCCTCCCGCTTAAATGAGTGGCTCGCTAGAGAGCATATTTTTTCTGCATAGAACGAATAAATCGAATCCCTTGGTCCAGCAATTCATCGCCACTGGGAGCGAGTGTGCGCCACACCCAAGTGTTCATGCTCTGTGCCAAACCTACAAAGCTCTCAAGCCCGGCATAACCCGTATATTCTATCTCTTTGAGACCCTGGAAAATACCGTCCCAATCAACCAAGCCAGTCCCGGGAATGCCTCGATCATTTTCACAGAGATGATAATGTATCAAATCCTTCCCAGCCAGCTTTGTTGCGTCGTAGAAACTCTTTTCCTCTATATTCATATGGTAGGTATCCAGATGAATTCGGATTGAAGGATGGTCTATCATCTCCTTGAGTTCTATTGCCTGTGCTGCAGTGTTTACGAGGTTGGACTCGTAGCGATTGACGGGTTCAATGCCGATGCTTACCCCCTGTGGTTCTGCATGTTCAGCAACACGTCGAAGCGATTCTGCTGCAAACTTCCAGTTATCACTGCTTGGTTTGTGTTGATCCTTCCGTGCAAACTCACAGTAGATAACACCCGAAAAGCTACTGAGCCCCGTTTCGGCTGTTGCGTCAACACATTGCTTGAGAAAACGTATTCCGGCCTCGCGGATGGATTCCTCTGGTGACGAAACATCAATGTCGGCAGATAGCACCGTTGAAGTTACCGCATCCAGTTGGTTGTCAGACAGTCGCTGTCTTACTGCTACAACATCATAGAGCGGAAGATCCATCATCGGGATCTCAATAAAATCAACCCCATATCCCTTTACCTTGTCAATAAGATCGAGAGTTTTATTGCTCCATTCTGTACACCATGCGAAAGCATGTATTCCTAGTTTCATACGAACCTCCTTATTATGTCTATGCAGGCATAGTTTTTATTCATCATGTACCATACGCATTAATGTGCGATTTCTTTTCTTCAGAGCATGGTGGCGATATGCAATAACAAACACCAATAACAAACCCCAGAGTGCAACAGTTACAAAGGAACTAATCTCAAGAAGATTAAAACCACTCGTAAGGGCTTGAAGCGTAAATAATGCAAACAGGACCCCACTAACTTTACCAAATCCACCATCAGGATTTGTCCCTCCCAATACGGAAATAAGGACGCTGAGCAACATGTAGGAGACACCATAGCGAGCATTGGCAGAATTAAAACGCGAAATCATGATGGTTCCTGCAAGCCCTGCAAGCAATCCAGAAATCATGTAGGTACGTACCAATGCCCATCGGACATGGATGCCTGCATATTCTGATGCCCGGCTGTTGGAACCTATCATGCGGAGATATCGGCCGAGTATTTTCCTGCGAAGCAGGATGGACATAACAATGCTTACCAGAACAAAGATGATAAAGGGTACGGGAATGCCAAACACAATCCCATTGCCAATAAACAATAGGGCTTGAGGAAAATCCGATACAACATAACCCTTTGTTATTGAAAGGGTGAGTCCTTCGTAGAGAATCATCGTGCCGAGCGTTGTTAGTACAGGAGATACTTGGATGTAGGCAATCAATACACCATTGATACAGCCAAGCAAGAGAGAAAACAACAGCCCCACCATCACGATGAGCAATACCGTGAAAGCCGCAGCAGGACCGCTCGCAGTAGGAACAAGAAAGTGACGCAGCAACAATGCCATGATAACACTGGTAAAATTTGCGCTGCTGATAATTGATAGATTAATACCACCAGTCAGCATAGCAAGCATCATTGCAAGAGAAAACAGTCCGAGTTCGGGGAGTTGGAAGGATATGGAACGAATATTATGTGGAGAAAGAAATTTTCCCGAGGTAATGATGCTCATCACAATGATAATACTGATGCACGCGAGGGGGAGTATTCGTATATCTGTATTCCTATCTGCCCACGATTGCAGTGAATGCAGTATCTGCCTTCCAATGGTTGCTCTTGGCTTCGTTGTGGGTCTTGTTGTGGGTCTTGTTGTGGACTGATTCTTGCTATGCAATGTCTATTCCTCCAATTGCCCGGGCAGTCAGGCGATTTTGCGTAGCAGTCGCTATAACACTGATAAGTAGGATGCCTCCAATAAAGACCTGATGCCAGAATGATGGCACCTTCATCAGGGTTAATCCATTTTTTACTACCGCAACGAGCAAGCATCCCAATACCGTGCCGGGGATGCTTCCCTTCCCTCCTATAATCGATGCTCCGCCGAGGATGGTTGCTGTTACCACGTCAAATTCCTGGCCAAGAATTGCATTTGGAGCTACCGTTTGCGTAATAAGGGCGTGCATGAGAGCACCCAAACCAGCTATCCCCCCAAGGAAGGAGTAGGCAAACAGACGGATCAGTCCAATATTGATGCCTGCACGTTTTGCTGCTTCGATATTACCACCCACCGCAAAGAGTTTCCGACCAAGGGTGCTATATCTCAGTATCATATGAGCACAGATGGCAATAGCAATCCAGATAAGGGTAAAAATGGACAGTCCGTAGCGGATGGAATCCACTGTCTCAAACTGTAAGATGAGGATGCGGGGAAATACGCTGAACCACTGGGGGAAATCATATATCCACCGCCCGCCTGATATAAACTGTATGCTCCCATAGTAGGCATTCAGTGTGGCAATGGTAATAATAATAGACGGTGCCTTGAGGAGATGAATGAGTAGCGCATTGACGGATCCCAGCACTATGCCAACAAGAAGGGGGATGAGGATGACAAAAATAATCGGCATATTCATATAACGCAGCAGAATTATTGCCATAATATACTGTGCGACAGTTGCCGTAGCCGTAAAGGATATATCAATCCCACCTGATATCAGCACAAAAAGAAATCCGATGGAGAGTATGCCAATGAAGGAGGCGCTACGCAGAATATCAAAGAGGTTTTCTGCCTGAATAAACCGGGGATTCACCCGGCCAATTACCAAAACAAGGAGGATCAGAATAAGAAAGAGAACGGCCTCATTATGTCGCATGAGTGCCTGCATTCGTTTTACTGCATTATCTGTGGAGCGATTCTTCATCTTCATGCCAAATTAAAATTCTTCAAGAGCATCGCCTCGTCCACCTCATCGGGGAAAAATTCATGCACCATCCTCCCATGCTCCATAATGATAACGCGATGCACATTATGTAAAACTTCCTGGATTTCATCAGAAATAACAATCAGCCCCATGCCCGCTGCAGCCAGCTGCTTTATTAAACGATGAATGCTATTTTTTGCAATGACATCAATTCCAATAGTTGGCTCATCAAGAATAAGAATGTTCGGTTTCATTGCCAGCCATTTTGCCAATACAACCTTTTGCTGATTACCCCCCGACAAGGTCTGTATAGGCGCATCGAAGCGCGGTATCTTTATTGCAAGATGCTCAGCCCAATGCTGGGACGCAGCATGGAGCGAGGCATCATCAATAAGAGAAAAACTTCCCAAATGCTGACCGAGGGTAGTGACAGTAATATTATCCTCTATACTCTGATCGAAGATTAAGCCATCTTCTCGTCTGTTTTCAGGCACGTAGCCAATTCCCACCTTCAAGGCATCAAGATTATTTTGAAATGACACCTCAGTACCATCCACATAGATCTCGCCCGAATCTGCTTTACTCATGCCAAAAAGTGAGAGCGCTAATTCCGTCCTGCCCGACCCCAGCAAACCGGTAATGCCAAGAATTTCTCCCCGCTGTAAGGTAAATGATACATCTTCATAGTTTCGCTTCTTGCTCAGATGCTTTACTGTCAGAAGTGGATCTGTGCTGGAATGATAGGGGCTGGGTGCTTCGCGTTTTTCATTGCTTCCCGTCATAAGATAGACGAGTTTTTCGTGATGTAGTTCCTGGGGATGATATGTTCCGATAATGTCGCCATCACGAATGATGGTAACAAATTCTGCAATTTCAAATACCTCATTCAGTTTATGGCTAATAAAGAGTATGGCTATGCCCTGCTCCTTTAATTTTTCGATAACCGCAAAGAGAGCTCGGACTTCCTTACGTGTCAGTGAGGAGGTCGGCTCATCCAATATAAGGAGAGAAAGATTGCCCGTAAGACATCGACATATCTCTACAAGTTGTTGCTGTGCAATTGAAAGAGTTGATGTCCTGCGATCGGGATCGATGTCCAGTCCAATCAATGCCATCGCTTTACGTGCTGTTCTATCGACATCACTCCAGCTAACTATACCGGGTTTGGCAAAATGCAGGTGGAAGGCAATATTTTCGCCTACGCTGAGATTCGGAAAGAGTGCTAGATCCTGATATATAACCTGAATTCCTTCGTCATGGGCATGGCGGGAAGAATGATGATCTACTGCTCTCCCTTTAATACTCAGGAGTCCGCTATCCTGGCTCTCTACTCCTGAAATAATCTTGATGAGGGTGGATTTTCCCGAACCATTCGATCCAACAAGGCAGTGGACCTCCCCACTGTGGAGAGAAAAATCAACCTCTTTCAGAGCATGTACGCCTGGATATGTTTTACTGATGTTCTGGAGGTCAATAATTGCCTTAGCTTCTGATCTTGCTCTGTCTACCATAGTACATCACCACGAGAAAAGAACTGCCTGCGGTAAAAATAACCACAGGCAGAACATTCCAAAGAGAGAATGGAATCCTAAAAACCAAATGAGTCCGCGTTTTCTGCTGTCACCTCAGCGGGGGCGTGGAAGGTAATAACCTTTCCGTCAATCGCAACTGGTCCATATTCAGGAACAGCTGATATAGCAGAAATGTTTCTGTTATTCGTATGGAGCATCCATGCAATATACGCTGAATCTATGCCTATCCGATATGGGTTACTAATAATACAGCCGTCCATACTTTTATCGGCTAGATATTTCTTTGCCTGACTCGGAACGGAGGTTCCAACAATACCGATCTTATCGATCATATTCTTCTCGCTCACTGCGATTGCTCCACCAATTGCACCAAGACTACCGATGTACAAAATGGCCTTGAGATCATCATAGGCCTGGATGAGCTCTAGGGTTTTATCATGTGCATCTTCGACACTTTCTGAGCCCTCTAAGCGTGCTGTTACCTGATATAAATCGGGATAATGCTTCTCCTGATACAGGACTGCATTGTCTGCACGAGCATTATGAGACTCAACGGTAAGACCTCCTACCATGATGGCATAGCCCCCAGATCCTCCAGCAGCCGATGCGAGTGCCTCCATGTAATCACGCCCAACATTTTCAGGAATGAGGAATTCAATGTCAGCAACGGCATTCTGCACGCTGGCAGCTTCCTGAGTAAGCATGAGGATTCCGGCATCCAGCCCCTTCTTCATGATTGGCTCAAGAGCCCTCGTGTCGTTTGGTACAACAATGATTGCATCCGGACGCCGTGCAATGCTGTCTTCGAGAATACGCGCCTGCTGTGCAGGATCGGCCTCAGGGGGTCCGGCAACGGTAATCTTTATCTGGCCATTGTCCTCGGCAAATTTCTTTAATCCATCCTCCATTGCGTTGAACCATGGTATTCCAATGAGTTTAGGAATAAAAACAATCTCAAATACATCCTCCTCTGCTCCACCAGTAGCAAAAAGATTAGCCCCCATACATACGAAAAAAAAAGCGAATATAAAAATCCCTATCTTATGCATTCTCATGCACCTCCTTAAAAAATAATATGCACTATGATAGCAATTAAATATTGATTATGTCAACGAACTTTTTTATATCCGTTATAATTTATGAAAAATCATTTGCTGTATCAGCAATTTGCTTGTTTTCTTGTACCAATCTTATTTTTATGCTATATTGAGAAAAAGGAGTCAGACATGTGGAATTCATATAGTAATAAATCATATTTGTCTAGCATGATTGCTGTTGTATTGGCGATCATCTTGTTCGGTGCTGCTGGGGGCTCGGAAGAATCTTCCGAAGATCGATTGGGACACAAACGATCCTCTGCCTTCTTTGCAGATGAAGAAATACCAGAAGGTGGCATTACCCTGTATCGGATTGTGGGCAGTAAGAGCATCAGCAAGGTTGCAGACTTTCCTGTATCCGGAGAGGACCAGAAATATCAGCAAGATATTGTAAAACACAATGAAATCTGGGCCCTTCTAAAAACTGTTATTG
Source organism: Spirochaetia bacterium (assembly GCA_964291355.2). GTDB lineage: Bacteria > Spirochaetota > Spirochaetia > WTKD01 > WTKD01. Next base: position 20,608 of record OZ220223.1, read on the forward strand.
TTCCAGACTATCGGAAATACCTCACAGAGATGGTAATATTCAATGGTGAGTCACAAAGCAGTGATGCCTATGTCGTTAAGATAAGTGATGACCTAAAGACATGGAGAATGAATGTAGCAATAAATTATGCCTATGAAGATGGCGTCTTTAATCCGCGCGGCTACACACACAGGACCCTCGTACACGAATTCGGACACATCGTTGCATTAAACGACACGCAGCTCGACGGCCTCGCGAGAAAATTGGGTTGTAAAACATATTTTGCTGAAGATGGCTGTTCACGAGAAGGTTCCTATATTAATGCTTTCTACGATACATTCTGGGCAGAACTTGAAAAGGAATGGCGCAAGGGTAACAATCCAGATTTCTATAAAAATAACAGCGACCGCTTTGTTACCGAATATGCCGCAACCAGCCCCCTCGAAGATTTTGCCGAAGTCTTTGCAGATTTTGTCGTAAAAGACATACCCTCCACACAGACTGCGATAAAGGATAAGAAAATTCATTTTATGAAGAGCTACCCCAAGTTAGTTGCCGTCAGAGACGCAATTAGAGCTAAGATGTAATACATTCAGCATGCATGCCGATGCCCGCCCAGCGAGCTACGGCATGCCATTGTAACTGCACAGTGACAGAGGTGGATACATGGATATAGATACACAACAAGAACAGCCAAAAAACCTAGACATAAGAGATTTTATCTTTAGAGTTGAAAATCTTGCTCGCATACAGAAAGGTAGTTTCAAGCTAAAACCACTGACTATTTTCTGCGGACCAAATAACAGTGGCAAAACGTGGACTATGTATTCTCTGTACTCATTCTTTGACTTACTTTTTCAATTCAATTACCGCCATCATAAGACAATATTTAGGCGTATTAGAGCTAGGCGAAGATCAATCCAAGATCGACCCACACACACCTCAGAACAAGCGGACATTACACCAGAAATACTGAGTGAACATCTGACTAGGAACTTGCCTAATTTTTTTAATGATGATAATGCATTTGAGAATGCCAAATTCATGTTTGAAATAGACAATAAGATGTGGCAGGATTATATGCAGTACGTCTGGGATAGCAGGAATGCTGAGTACATTAATGATATGTTGCCATTTCGGACTCTCCTTATTCCGGCAGAGCGCAATGGACTCCATTTGTTTTTTCGTGAGCTCAATTATCGCAGAACCGCACTGTTACACCATGCATCCAGAAAAAACATTAACATCCGCGAATTAATAGATGATGTCATCAAGACTCGCTATGCCCAACCAATTGCTGACTATATTGACTGGTTGAATAAGATAATGAGGGAGCCAAAAACATCACCTAAGGAATTCCAAGATTGTGCAAAATCACTGGAAAAAGAACTGTCTGGTGGTACATACAATGCGGATAGGAGCACAGGCAATATAACATTCATGCCCTATAAACAAGATAACATTCCTTCAAAAAGATTGGATTTTCATACCAGTTCAAGTACTGTAAAGAGTCTGTTTGGTCTCTGGTATTTTCTGAAGTATCAGGCAAAAAAGGGTGATACACTCATGATTGACGAGCCCGAGTTAAACCTCCATCCCAACAACCAACGAAAACTTGCCCGACTGCTCGCCCGACTGGTAAACAGGGGCTTACATGTGGTCATCAGCACTCACAGCGACTACATTGTGAGAGAATTCAATACACTCATCATGCTGAACAGCGCTAAGCCAAAGTTGCGGAAAGAATACAACTATGATGACACAGAGGTGCTAAATAACGAAGATGTCATTGCCTATCAATTTGATAAGGGAGTCATAACAGATTTTAAGATAACACCCGACGACGGAATATATGCAGAGACCTTTGACAATGTCATTACTGAGATGAACGATGTAAATAATGGAATATACTACAGTATCCAAGATGAAAAAAATAGAAACTGAACTTTACAAATTAATGGAACAATGTATCAATACACAATTCATCCTAAAAAATACAGGCAGAGAATACCAATTTGATGCGAGTGATGGTAACGGACAAAAAACATACATACAAATGCCAAATTGCAAATCAGTAGCTTTTCAGTTGGATACTCCCGCGTGTGCATTCCCCTTTTTACATAAATCACCTCCAAAGGGAATTGCAAAAATGTGTGATGCCATCATTATGGCGTCCTATAGGGAAAAAAATTACATCGTTTGTGTGGAATTAAAGACTAATAACAAAGGACAATACAACAAACAATTGACAAACGGAAAGCTTTTTTGTGATTACATGCTTGCACTGCTGAAAGAGCACGAGCATTTTGATAATTGTTTTTTCCCTTCTTATATCGCTCTATTCATCTGGTATCCGCGAAAGCATCCAGAAAGGCAGACAACAACGCATGATCGGCAATACCCGCGCTGTGAAAATCCATCTTTTCCCGACCGCTGCATAGAAATACAAGGCCAACAAGAAATTCGCTTAGAAGAAATATTGAAAGATGTAATGAAATCCACAGCCTAATAATTGCCTGCCCGTACATTAGAATCCGAAGAATGCAACATTCCCTGCACAGACAAAGCAGGGCGCTTCATATACAATGGGAGTTCTATGACAGATGAGAATCGCGGCATATTATTTGGCATGCTGGCCATTACCCTTTTTGGATTTTCGCTCCCCCTTCTTCGCATTATTGTTCCCTATCTGAATCCAGTTTTCGTTGGTTTTGGACGTGCCGTAATGGCAGGGATTCTCGCTATCCCTATCCTTATTATCAGCAAGCAGTCTTGGCCGAACAAGAGCCAGCTAAAAAAATTACTGCTTATTGCAATGGGTGTTGTTATTGGCTTTCCGGTCTTCTCCTCCCTTGCTATGGTCTACCTGCCTGCCTCCCATGGAGGCGTAGTACTCGCTCTTCTGCCCCTTTGCACTGCCGTTATGGGGACCTTGTTCTCGCGGGAACGTCCATCCTGGGGATTTTGGCTGAGCTGTCTGGTGGGCACCGTCTTGGTTCTACTCTTCTCGCTGATGTCGGGAGGGGGGAGCTTTCACATTGCCGACCTCGCCTTGCTTGTAGCCATCCTCCTTGCCGCCTTGGGCTATGCAGTAGGGGGTAATTTAGCACGAGAGATGGGTGGATGGCAGGTTATCTGTTGGGCAGTCGTTGTAGCTCTCCCTCTTGCCATTGTGCCCACCTACCTACTACTCCCGTCTGAGCTTACAACCCTTCCCCTGCATATATGGCTCAGCTTCATACTGCTTACCGTAAATAGTCAACTGATAGGATTCATTTTCTGGTACAAGGGACTTGCCCTCGGTGGTGTAACTCGTGTAAGCCAATGTCAGCTCTTACAACCTTTTGTTACCATCACCCTATCTGCCTTCCTGCTGGGAGAGAGCGTCAACACAATGACCTTTATCTTTGCCGCATTGGTGGTTGCTACAGTTGCTGTGAACAAACGGATGCAGGTGCGAAGATAGGGCTCCTAGCCCACAGTAACATAACGCCTACATGTGCGAAAATTTGCAATGCCACGCAGATACTCATCCAAGACAAAGAGAGCGACTGGAATAGCAACAAAGCGTGGTCCTAGGAATACATCATTGATATAAAGTAGGAGCAGAAAAAACAAATATTTAATAACAACGGTATTCCAGAGTAAACGCTTGTATTTGTTGAGTATCAGGAGGAAGGATACATTTGTTACATTACACAATCGACCAAGCTGAAGTAACATATCAACGAGGAGGAAGAACAAAATATACCTCTGAACCGCGGCGCTATGATCCACAAAATATCTCAAGACCAGAAAATAGAAGGCAATAAGAGCGATGGAAATAAGGAAGGTGATAGCAAGGAAGATCAGGACAGATCGAAGAAAGTAGCGATATTTTTCTCGTGATATACTGCGTTTTGTATAGTCTATCATCTGGCTGATGTAGGATTGATTCCAATAGGCAACTGAAACATTCCATGAATGGCAAACACCTATCATGGATTCTACAAAGGAAAAGGCAACCATGACATCACTGCCAAATTTCGTAAGAAATACGATGTACACATTAAAGGCAAGGGCTGAGGATGCAGATTCAAAGAGCACGGTAAGCATGGATTTGATTCTCAGTTTTACCAGTTGGAGATCGCGCAGATAGGAAAATTGCACAGATATATAATCACGATAGTGACGGAATATATAGATGATCCCGAGAATAATAGAAATTAAGGTGCTCAACACGGTTGCCAGAGCCAGATACTTCGCAGCCGAGGCAGGATCATCTATAAGGTAGAACATACAGAGCGTATTGAACACTACATTTGCAATGACAGTAACGAGACCAATTTTGGTAGCATGCTCGGGCTCAAAATGTATGCGAAAAAAGGCGTTAATATAGAGCCATGCCCCAGTTAGGAATATTCTTGGCGATATCCAGCGTGAATAGACTAGGAGGACAGTCTTGACATCACCATCAAATTTCCAGAATGCACTATTCAAAACGCGAACAAGCAGGGGAAAACTAAACATAAAGAGAAGGGATATTCCGAAAAGATAATAGAAGCAGATACAGAGTAAGGCCCGAATCTCCTCCCTATTCTCACCCTTCCCAGTATTTAATTTCTGCGCCTCCAGCACGGTGCTATGCGAAAAGCTTCGTTGGAATAATTTAATAAGATAGAGCACAGGGACAATAACACCAATGCCGCTAATGCCAATCGTTGTAATTTTACTGAGATACACCGCATCCAGTATTACCGGTATAAAGAAATACAAATTTCTGATAAACACGGTAAACAACATCCCCGCTCTGTTCCCTTCCAAACGTTCTATACTTTTCAATCTACCCTCTGCACAGCTTCTGGTGTAATATCATTACAGTATTTCATAGATCCACGTATCTGTCGATACTAGGATGTTTCGGTTGCCCCAGTCATGATGGCCACGGCATCGGACATATTACAATCCTCCGTGTTGACAAGTGCTGCCCGTTTTCCCAATCGTTGGATGTGTATCCTGTCTGCTACTTCAAATACGATGGGCATGTTATGGCTTATTAAGATGATGGGGATGCCGCGCGATTTAATGTCCAGCACAAGGTCAATGACCTTACGAGATTCTTTTACGCCGAGGGCTGCTGTTGGTTCATCCATAATGATGACTTTACTGCCGAATACTGCAGCTCGAGCAACTGCAATGCCCTGTCGTTGTCCACCTGATAGCGATTCAACTGGTTGTAATATATTTTGTATGGTGAGTAGCCCTAGTTCGGATAGTGTTTTTCGGGCAATCTTAACCATTTTCCGATAATCCAATAGTCGAAATATTGAACCAAGCCAATCCTTTCTGCGAATTTCACGCCCCAAAAATAAATTATCTACGATGCTCATTGAAGGAGCAACGGCAAGGTCTTGGAAAACTGTTTCTATGCCCATATCACGAGCATCATATGGAGAAGAAAATACAATCTTTTGTTGATCAAAGGTTATGGTACCAGAATCTGGTTTGAGTGCCCCACAGAGTGTCTTTATGAGACTTGATTTTCCAGCACCGTTGTCGCCAATAACAGCTAAAACTTCGCCACTCCGTAATTCAAAATCAGTGCCATCCAAGGCAACGACCTTGCCAAAGTGTTTCACAAGGTTCTGTGCTGATAGGATAATATCAGCCATTTGAGCTACTTCTCCGTATCCACTGATCGACAGCAAGAGAGGCAATAATGAGCACCCCAACAGCAAAGAGCTGCCATAGTACATCAACACCTTTGAGTGCCAAAAAATTCCTGAAAATTCCCACCGTCAATGCACCGATGAGAGCTCCCATTATTTGACCGCGACCACCAAACAAAGAGATGCCACCAATTACTACTGCGGTGATCGATTCAATATTAGCAGTTACTCCTGCTTGCGGGCTTACGGAACCAATCCGTCCAATGAGTGCCCAGCCACCGCATGCACAGATGAAACCACTAAGAGCATAGACACTGATAATGACTCTATCAGTTTTTATACCCACGAGCCCTGCAGCATTGATATTGCTTCCCGTAGCAACAACATGCCTCCCAAAGGTCGTATAGGTTAACACATATCTCATGAGTATAAAGAGTGCAAGCATAAAGAGCACTCCATAGGTAATGGATGCACTAAAAAAATCAATTGGCCTCCCGAGTGTCTGCAACCAGGGTGCTATTGCTTCTATGTCTTGCGATCGAATGGATTCGCTTTTTGAGTAGAATAGATTGAGCGCAAAGAAAATATTCCATGTACCCAGTGTTACAATAAATGGTGGCATCTTAAATTTTGTGATGAGTATTCCATTTATCATTCCACAAAGCGTTCCCACTGCGAGCCCCACAAAAAAAGCCAATGCAACGGGAATTTGAACAATAACTGCAAGCCGACCCATAACGACTGAACAAAATACCATAATGGCGCCAACCGAAAGGTCTATGCCTGCAGTAAGAATGACAAGGGTTTGTGCTACAGCAATAATACCAATGACGGTAACCTGCTGGATGATAATAGATAAATTGAATGGTGATATAAATCTATTGCCCACTATTACCCAGAATACAAGAACAGCGCATAACAGTATGGTTATTGGTGATGCAATAGGAAAGGAGTGATAAAATCTATGAATCACTGCCAGCCATGTTTTCCTCTGTTCAAACTGTGTAAATTTTCCTTCATTTGTATTCACAATAGCAACAATCCCTTACAAAAATCTGGGAAATTATCCCCAACAAAGCTCCAGCCCTTCGCTTGAAGTCTGAGAGGGTACTCCCGGTACTGGCTCATCAGTTATAAGTTCAACGCCGGTATCAAAGAAATTCAAACCGCTACTTGCTTGTGGCTTGGTGCCGTTTTTTGCATATTCTACGATTGCCTCAACACCCTTCGATGCCATAAGGAGTGGGAACTGCATGGAAGTTGCACCAATAACACCATCAGCTATATTTTGTACGCCTGGGCATCCTCCATCGACCGATACAATGAGTACGTCATTTTCTCTTCCAACCGCCTTGAGTGCTTCATAGGCACCAGCAGCCGCAGGTTCATTAATGGTATATACAAGATTAATACCGTTATCTCTTTGCAATAGATTTTCCATCGCAGTGCGCCCGCCTTCTTCTGATCCCTGCGTAACATCGTTTCCAACAATTCTTGGATCGTCTTCGTCCCGCATAACATTGATGTCTTTGACATCAATTCCAAAGCCCTGTAGGAAACCTTGATTTCTCAATACATCAACGGTAATTTGTGCTACAGAAAGGTCAAGCAGAGCAATTTTTGCATTTCGTGCTTCATCCCCTAGTTTTGCTGCTGCCCATTTGCCGATATATTCGCCTGCCTTGAAATTATCGGTAGCAAATGTCATATCTGCTGCCGTGATGGGATCAAGTGGAGTATCAAGTGCAATAACCAGTAATCCTGCATTACGAGCTTTTTCGATGGTTGGTACTATTGCAACAGTGTCACTGGGAGTAATAAGGATGCCTTTTGCACCAGCAGCAATAAGCGATTCAATGGCTTCAACCTGTGTCTCATTATCACCATCAAATTCACCAGCAAACGTACGCAGTTCAACGCCCAATTCATTCGCCTTTGCCTGCGCTCCTTCGCGCATTTTTACAAAAAACGGATTGGTGTTCGTCTTTGTAATTAATCCTATAATGGTTGTTGACTCAGATTCGCCACCGGCAAATGCCATCATCTGCACCATTATCAAAAATAACATATAGAGTTTTTTCATAAAAACCCTCCTTAAGAAATATTTGTGTACATTGTATGCTATTTCTTTGAATAAGTAAAGAGCATTTAGATTTTTTCTGCTTGTATTCGCAAGCGTTTGTAATCGGCATGCCAATGACCGCCACTGAATAATACGGGTTTGAGTTTCTGTTCAATGAATATGAGCATGCGCTGGTACACTGCATCGGGAATTTGCTGAAAAAAACATGATGCAAACATACTGATCCAGTTACGAAGCCCTGCCTCGCCTGCATTGAGCTTTGTCGGACGTTCGTAATGCTGAAGCTCCAGTACATGGAAACCCTGCTGCTCCAATAAGTCGCTGTATTCCTCGCTGTGCGGGAAATACCATGGCATATTATTCTTATTCTGTGGATATCCAAAGGCATCGAGTGCATGGTATATGGCATTGAGTATATGGTGAATATTATGCCACCCACCCATTTCACAAATAAATCTTCCATGCGACTGCAACGCGGTCCATATCTCCTTTAGGGCATGTTCCTGCTCGGTAACCCAATGCATGGCTGCATTGGAGAAGATGGCGTCAAATTGATAGGGCTGAGATTCGCTAGCCAAGCTGGCAATGTCCTGAATTTCAAATTGGATATTCGGATATTTCCTCCTGGCCTCGGCTATCATGCTGGCTGCATTATCAATTCCGATAACCCTACAGCCACTTTCTGAGATCTTATGCGTAAGATCCCCCGTTCCACAGCCAAGGTCGCAGATAAACTCATCTGGCTTGGCTGCCAGACTATCGATTAAGCTCTCACCGTACTGTGAAACATAGCTATGGTTTCCGTCATACTCGGCACTATTCCAATGTGACATGCTTACCTCAAGACAATATTCTGTTGATGTGATAGCAATTACTGAATAACCCTTAGTTCTTCACCATTTGCCCATTGAATAAGGTGCATTGCTTCTGCAAGTGCAATGTCGTAGTTGCGACCACCCTGTGGCATAATAATTTCCATATTTGCAAGAGAATAATCAAACGTGGCCTCCTGTCCGGGGGGTTTTTGCAACACAATCAGAATGCCCTCCGCAAGACTCATGCTAATGAGATCAGCAAATTGCTCAGATTCCCGAGCATCATCTAGGCCGACGACAGCATTATTCTGATCCACTTCTACATCATTCAGATCGACAATAATGATTGCATCTGGTCTCTCTGCCACTATGGTCTCAAAATAATTAGTCTGACTCGTACCTGTTTCTTGTACAAAACCAAGCAGTTTAATTCGGAGACTCTCACTTGCATTAGCAATGCTCTGTATACCTGCTTGCATGGCTCGATACCATGAAATCTCATACAGATTGGGTATATAGACTACTAGGTACGTATTCTTCGGACCCCTGTTAAGGGAATCTCCTGAAGCACCCCCTTCTGCTACATTATTGGAATTACCTGTTGTTGAACTTCCAAAAATATCTTCCTTAGCTGCATCGGCGGATTCCTCCGTATTTTCAGATCCACCCCGAGCAAAGAGGGGAAATGAAACCAACAACATGAGAGACAAAAATATTAATATTACACGCTGCTGCATAAATACTACTCCTCTAGTAAGGTATTCTTACATATAGTGTATGCAGATTCGCAGAAAAATTCAAGGGCAATATGTTATTATAACAATAATATTAACTTCTGCTCATAGGAGCAGTGAGAAAACAAAGCATCACTGCTACAGACGCAGTTTATAACAATGCATCAACACATTACATATCTATATATTTGCACTGTCTTTCTCTGTTAGTCGAAAGAAAATAATCAAAACAATGGTAATGCTCAGTACCAAAATAGTAGACATGGCAGCGGCTGATCCAAAGCGACCATAGATGATCTCCTTGTATACCGATACAGACATGGTGCCCGTCTTTCCCACATAGAGCATGATGGATGCACTAAGCTCGCTGGTAGTTCGCACCCAAGCCAGCAAACCGCCGGAAATAATACCAGGCATCATGAGGACTGCTGTAATCTTAAAGAATGATTTTACCGGAGAACGTCCCAAACTGATGGAGGCCTCCTCCACGCTTTGGGAAATCTGATGCAAAATTCCGGTACTGGAACGAATAACACTGGGACCACGCCTGATAACATAGACCACAATAAGAATAAATGAGGTGCCCGTAATAACAATGGGGCCGGAATTAAAGGTGCTCGCATACATTATGCCAATTACCGTGCCGGGTATTATGTAGGGAAGCATGACACATATTTCAAGGAGAAGACTCGTTTTATTTCTTCTGCGTACCCCCAGATAGGACACAAAGAGAGCCAGTAATACCATCAGCACAATGGCAATAAAAGAATATAGATAGGTATTTACTATTTCTATCGAAAGCTTGTCGAATACACGCCGATAACTGTCCAGAAAGAAGCCATCTTGAAATACCGAACCTTTTATCTTCCGGAAGGAGTAATATGTTACGGTAAGCTGAGGCAGGAGGGCAAATCCAACCAGCCCGTAGGCATAGGTATGGGCAAGAATATTTTTGAAGCGTGGCAATTTTGTGGGCTGAACAGGTCTGATGACATTCATTTCAAAGGATTTCTTGTTTACCAAATATCGCTGTAGCAGGAATAGCAGGGTTGCTAATGTGATGATCATCACACTGATTGCCGAAGCAAAATATGAATTGCCCCCCAACTCACTGACAAACTCATCATAAATAAGTACTGGCAGGGTGCTGGTTCCTCGACCAAGCAGGAGCGGAGTACCAAAGTCTGCCAGTGCCGTCATTGCTACAAGCAGGCCACCCGAAAGCATGGTTGGCACAATCAGCGGAAAGGTAACACGCAGTATTTTTGCGATATTATTGCTTCCGAGACCACTGGCGGCTTCCTCGAGTGATGCATCAATACTAGATAGTGCTCCTGAGACATAGAGGAATATAAAGGGAAAGAGTTTTAGGATGAATATAAAGAGTATCCCTCCCATGCCATAGATACTCGGAAGATCAATGCCGAATCTTTCAAAGAAATGACGCAAACTCCCGTTATTTCCCAGCATTAGTATCCATGAATAGGCACCAATAAAGGGTGGAGACATTAGCGATATGAGGGTTGCAATTTTAAGAAAACTCTTTCCTACTATGGTGTATCGGGTAATGAGATAGCCCTGTATGGAACCAAGGATCATCGCACCAGGGGTGACAAATACCATGATGAGCATGCTGTTTATCAGGGATTCTATGTAGAGTTCACGGGTAAAGAATTTTTGATAGTTTGCAAAGGTAAATCTATGCGTTTCTATATCCGAAAAACTGCCCTTGAACAGAACAAACAGTGGATACAATAAAAAAACTATGACAAAAACAAAGCAGAGTATTTTGATGACGGTCCAAAAATCTATCTTGTTATACAGTGTTTTAATATCCATACCAAGCCACTAGTCTTTTTTGATGAGGGAATTCTCTCCCGATGCATCAAATAAATTAATTTTTGCATGATTCGGCTCCAACACGACCTCAGTATTGACCGTAAAAAACCTCGAGACATCATCAACATCTTGGGTGCATTCAACCACAGTCCCAGATTCAAGTAGCACCTGATATTCGACATATCTCCCGAGGAAGACGACAAAGCTTATTTTGCCTCGTAGCCCCTTCTGTTTTAGATCCCTATGTATGATGAATTCTTCAGGGCGTATTGCAACGCGTACCTCGCTCTCTGTCTCGCTATCAATCAGATTATCCATAGTAATAGCATAGCCATCCGACAGAGTAATGACATTATCCGAACGGGTAGCTGACATGATGTTTGATTTGCCAATAAAACTTGCAACAAAACTATTACTGGGTCGCGAATATATCTGAAGAGGGATGTCTACCTGTTGTATTACCCCCTTGTTCATAACTACAATTCTGTCCGAAATTGCAAGTGCCTCATCCTGATCGTGGGTAACGTATATTGTAGTAATTCCGGTATCCTGCTGTATTTTTTTAATAGCGATACGCATCTCTATGCGGAGTTTTGCATCAAGATTAGACAGGGGCTCGTCCATGAGCAACATAGTTGGTTTGATAACAATGGCCCGGGCTAGTGCTACCCGCTGTTGCTGGCCCCCTGATATATTTTGTGGAAATCGATCCCTCAGATGGGAAATTTGCATGAGCTCGAGGATGCTCGTAACTTCCTTCTCTATGTCTTCCTTTGGAATCTTACGTGCTTTCAAGCCATAGGCGACATTATCAAACACGGTCATATGGGGAAATATCGCATAGTTTTGAAATACCATGCCCATATTTCTTTTGTGTGCCGGTATAACATTGATGGTATTACCGTCAATCAATATATCACCACCATCAATGGTATTAAACCCTGCTACCATACGCAGCAGGGTTGTTTTTCCACATCCAGAGGGGCCCAAGAGGGTAAAAAACTCGCCCTCTCTGACATTAAGGTTTAATTGATCAATAACAGTAGTATCACCATATCGCTTTACAATAGAATTGAACTGCGCTGATAATCCCACGTTCTGATCCTACCTAAAATATATTGCCGTAGCGCTCTAACATTGCTCCCTTATTATTTCTGTCGCTATCATCCTTAATAATACTGAAGGTGCTAAGGGGTGCGAGTGGGGAGCCACTAAAGTCTGCTGTTTTGATGATTGCCCTGCGATATACGTCCTTGATTTTGTTTTGCACCTTTTCGGTTAGCAAATAATCCATAAACTCTTTCGCATTATCCATATTCTTCGCGCCTTTAATAATGGCGGCAGCGTCTGCTTTTACAACAGAGCCCTCTACTGGATACACAATTTCAATGTAGTCAGAGTTGTCTGCTGCTTCACCAGCTGCCATCTCATAACTCAAGCCAATGGCAGTCTCGCCCTGCACCACGTCAGTAATGACGGCACCCGAGCCGGCTGAATGCTTTCCATCATACAGAGCTACGAAGGGCTTTTGGTCTTCCCATGCCATTTCTAGATGGGCATCTGTTACCTCATCTACAGTGGGAGTACGGCCTAGCTCTTTTTCTGCTGCACGATAGGCAAAGGCCCATATCTGATTTACCAACTGTTCAAATGATGATGATGACTTGTTGGGATTTGCATTTGAGATATTTCCAATAATGTCGGGACATGTTCGTGCGAGATCAATCATCGATTGATATCCAACTATCCGGGCACTTGGTCCACACAGTTCAGCAAGCCGATCGGTATTTACTACAATGGTAGATGGTATGGCACTAAAACGGGTAATCTTTCCTTCGACATTTTTAAATGCATCTTCTACATTACTCTCATGCTTGGACTGAAAGGGTTCGAAGAGGTCCATTTCCGGAAGCAGGGTGTTCATGCTGCCTCCCCATATGACGTCTGCATTAGGATTGCTGGCTTCCGTTTTTAAGCGTGCAATGAGCTCTCCTGTTCCCGCAGTAATGACTTCCACATTCTTCCCGGTATCTGCCTCATACATATCTACAACTAATTCGATAAGTATTTCTTTGTGGGGTGAGTATAATACGAGGGTATCAGAATCCACTTCTCCATTCCCCCCAGCAAAGACCATCGAAAATCCAATTAACATTGTCAATCCAAAAAAACATAATTTTTTCATCTCATAACCTCCTTATGATAGTACATGAATATTATTCTAATAATAACATAGAATGAAATATTAGTCAATAATAAAAAAAGTGATAACCGCATAAGAAATTTTCTTAATACAAGAGTTTATCCTCAAAATTTTGATAGATTGTACCAGATATAAAAACTATGAATAACACTCCATCGCTGTTACATTAAAAAACCAGCACCCCTTCGGGTGCTGGTTTACTATACTTATTCGTAAAATTGTAGTGTTTTCGTAGCGTCATTCGGGTCTTGCTGTGTTGGCTTTGCCGGTATACGCGGCTTATTCTGTACCACAAAATCCGTCAAGGTAGGCCAATTATCATCAGTTCCCAATGTCCACTCGCCTGTTTTTGTACCAAAGCTAAAGCCAGTAAAACTGTCTCTGTTCTTTGAGTAGTGCTCTGCAGGTGCTGTGGCAGTTTTAGCTTTATTCGTGCCAGCGCCTTCTATCACAACTCCCTGTGGTGCAGCCCCATTGCTTGTCGTTACACTTGGTACGTTTGTTCCTGTTAGTCCTGCTTCAGCCATACCCCCAACATGGTCGCCTGCACCGGCAGTGGTCTTCTTTGCTTCTGTCCCTGTCCGTCCTACATAGACCTTCACTGTGCGGGTTCCTGAGACTTCTCCTATTCCAGGACCAACAGCTGTTGCAGTTGTACTCTTTTTGATGACATAGCCCAATGCATAGCCCGTTACCTTGCCACTGTTGTACCCCATGAGCCCGCCGACCCATATGGTGCCTGATACCGACCCCGTCGCATAGCCCCTTACCGTGCCTTCGTTGTACCCCACGAGCCCGCCGACATTGTTACTGCCTGATACCGACCCCGTCGCATAGCCCGTTGCCGTGGCATTGCTGTTGTACCCCACGAGCCCGCCGACATAGTGATTACCCGTTACCGCTCCCGTCGCATAGCCCCTTGCCGTTCCTTTGTTGTACCCCACGAGCCCGCCGACAGATTCATCGCCTTCCACCTCAGCGGAACTGCTACTGGAGGTAATTGTTCCAGAGGTAATTGTTCCAGAATGCACATAACCCACTAGTCCACCTACATTACTACCGTTTGATTCCACTTTTCCTCTTTTTACATGGACATTCCCTACCGTTCCATTTGAGAGGAACCCGACCAGTGGCCCAACTCGACCATGTGTTGATATAATCTTGGGATCCACTAGCTCGAGGTTTTTGATCACGACACTGTCCGTTGCCTTCGCCTTCACAGCGCCAAATAATCCTGCATATTGAGCATCATGATTAATGTATAGTTTGCTCACTTCCTTATTGTTTCCATTAAGCGTGCCAGTAAAGGGGGACCCTGACGACCCTACCGGTGTGAATTTCTCAAAGCCCTCTGTATTGGGTGCGGGAAACTCTATATCGTTTTCCAGTTTATAGTCCCCTCCCAGATCGTCTTGCATGTTCTGCAATCCTCGCCAACTATAGATGCTGCCATTTGGGGTTTTCTCTGCTCGTATTGTTTCGCTGGTGAGCTGCGTATTGCCCGTACTGTCGTATACTGTTACCGTGAATGTTATACTGTTATCAGTAATGCCAATCCACGTTGTACGTGTCATTTCCAGTCCAACGTAGACGATCCCTTTGTTTACTCCGCTTGATGGTACTTCTATTCGTTTCTTATCAAGGCTGTGGATAGATGCTGATCCTGCACTTACCGTAATCTTATACTGTACTTCGACCTTGCTCCCACTAGACACATACCCACCCGTCGAGAATGGTAATCCAGCTATCTTGAATAATTCTGTGTCATTGTAATCTCCCAGTGAGAATTTATCCTGATGTGCCCTGTTATGTGGTTTGTAGACTATACCAACAGCTTCAGTAGTTGTAATGCCGGAACTTTTTTCACTCAGTTGAGTAAGACCTGCACTATTCGTTGCTTTTACAATAAAGGTATACGCAGTATTTCTATCCAGACCAGTAAATGTATGAGGACTTGATGTTGCAGTTGTCCCACCGGTATCTGTACTTGGTGCAGTCGTTCCCTTTGCATGGTAGATCGTGTATCCAGTAATAGTAGCAGCATTGCCCTTTGCATCTTTTCCAGGGTTCGTTGGTGCGTCCCATCGAATTTCGAGAGAAGACCCAGTTGCTCTAAGAAGCGTTGGTGTACCGGGTTTACTCGGTGCTGTCGCCTGTGATAGCGTCGTACTAGTTGTGACTGCACTCAGTGGGCTGGATTCATCACCACTATTCTTGGCTACTACCGCTATGGCATATTTCGTTACTCCTGGTAGTCCAGAAAGTGTCACTTGGGTGGGTGTCGATGGATTGGGTGTAGCTGATTGTGCAACATTAATGTTAATCGTGGTTGCATCCCGTGTAACTTCCTGATAGTACACCGTATACCCCGTAATCGTTGCATTGTTTCCTTCTTTGGTTTTTCCCAGTTTCGTTGGTGCGTCCCATTGAATTTCGAGAGAAGACCCAGTTGCTTGACGAAGCCTTGGTTGACCGGGTGCACCCGGTGCTGTCGCTTGTGATAGCGTCGTAGTCGTAAAACTTTGACTACTCAGTGAAGTAAGCAATGCACTATTCCTTGCTTTTACAATAAAGGTATACGCAGTATTTCCATCCAGACCAGTAAATGTATGACGAGTTGATGTTGCAGTTGTCCCACCGGTATCTGTACTTGGTGCAGTCGTTCCCTTTGCATGGTAGATCGTGTATCCAGTAATAGTAGCAGCATTGCCCTTTGCATCTTTTCCCAGTTTCGTTGGTGCGTCCCATTGAATTTCGAGAGAAGACCCAGTTGCTCTAAGAAGCGTTGGTGTACCGGGTTTACTCGGTGCTGTCGCTTGTGATAGCGTCGTAGTCGTAAAACTTTGACTACTCAGTGAAGTAAGCAATGCACTATTCCTTGCTTTTACAATAAAGGTATACGCAGTATTTCCATCCAGACCAGTAAATGTATGACTAGTTGATGTTGCAGTTGTCCCACCGGTATCTGTACTTGGTGCAGTCGTTCCCTTTGCATGGTAGATCGTGTATCCAGTAATAGTAGCAGCATTGCCCTTTGCATCTTTTCCCAGTTTCGTTGGTGCGTCCCATTGAATTTCGAGAGAAGACCCAGTTGCTCTAAGAAGCGTTGGTGTACCGGGTTTACTCGGTGCTGTCGCTTGTGATAGCGTCGTAGTCGTAAAACTTTGACTACTCAGTGAAGTAAGCAATGCACTATTCCTTGCTTTTACAATAAAGGTATACGCAGTATTTCCATCCAGACCAGTAAATGTATGACTAGTTGATGTTGCAGTTGTCCCACCGGTATTTGTATCTGGTGCAGTCGTTCCCTCTGCATAATAGACTGTATATCCAATAATAGCAGCGGCATTGCCCTTTGCATCTTTTCCCAGTTTCGTTGGTGCGTCCCATTGAATTTCGAGAGAAGACCCAGTTGCTTGACGAAGCGTTGGTTTACCGGGTTTACTCGGTGCTGTTGCCGCTGATGCAGTTGCAATACCAGAACTTGCTTCACTCAGCGTAGTAAGACCTGCACTATTCGTTGCTTTTACAATAAAGGTATACGCAGTATTTCCATCCAGACCAGTAAATGTATGACTAGTTGACGTTACAGTTGTTCCAACGGTATTTGTATCTGGTGCAGTCGTTCCCTCTGCATAATAGACTGTATATCCAATAATAGCAGCGGCATTACCCTTTGCTTTCTTTCCAGCGTCCGTAGGTGCGTCCCATTGAATTTCGAGAGAAGTCGCAGTTGCTACACGAAGTGTTACTGTACCGGGTTTACTCGATGCCGTTGCCGCTGATGTAGTCTCACTATTTACGACTGCACTCGCTCTGCTGGATTCATCACCACTATTCTTGGCTACTACCGCTATGACATATTTCGTTGCTCCAAGTAGTCCAGAAAGGGTCACTTCGGTTGCTGTCGATGGATTGGGTGTAACTGATTGTGTTACTTGGGTGGTTTTTGAGGATGATTCCGCAGCTTTAATGTCTTCAGCCGTAATCGTGGTTGCATCCGCTTTATAGTACACCGTATACCCCGTAATCTCTGCGTCTTTTCCTTCTTTGGTTTTTCCCAGTGTCGCTGGTGCTGTCCATTGAATTTTGAGAGAAGACCCAGTTGCTCTAAGAAGCGTTGGTGTACCGGGTTTACTCGGTGCTGTCGCTTGTGATGCAATTGTCACTGTCGTTGGATCACTTGCTTTTCTGAGACCTGCAGTATTCTCTGCTACTACGATAATCGCATATTTGCTATTTCCCAACAGCTTGTCGTCTGCAACGGTAATCGTGGTGCTGATTTCTGCTTTGTCTACTGATTTGTTACCATCATTTTTATATTCACCGACTGTTTTTCCTTGTTGCCAGTAGATGGTGTAGCCAGTTATCGTTGCAGCGCTGCCATTGTGGGCTGTTCCTGCCGACGGAGCTGTCCATGTTATGCTTATGCCCTCCGCGACAGCTTCACTTTTTGTAATACTAAGATTCCCCGGTGGAGTCGCTTTTGTGGTTACCAGTATCGGGTTGCTTGTTGCTATCGGTGTGTTGGGTTTCTTTTGTGCGGATACGGTAACCGTGTGTGTCCCCTGTTGTACGGGTATGTCAAGTGTGTATTCTTTCTTGTCCGCTACAGATGCTACTGTTTCGCGAAATACGGTTTTTTTCTGATCGTTGGTAGCCGTAACAATGTAGCCGCTTGCCCCAGCACTTGCCTGCCATGTGACTATAATGACATTCCCTTCGGTTGTGGTCTCAAGTGTCGCTTGACTGCCACCGCTTGATCCTGCTTCTGGGCAGGCAATAAGCACTGCTCCCAAGAGAAACACCACGAGTATGGTAGGTATTCCCAAAACAATACCGCCAAAACCAGTACCGGTACCGGTCGTATTACCGGTTCTTATCTTACGAGGTGCTTGCCCTCGCAACATATTAATTCGTTTCATAATTACCTCCAACGAAAACGTATAATATAATTGGGGAAATAGTTTGCTTTGACAAGCTTTTTTGATGATATTCATGCAGTCTGCATAAATAGAGGAGCTTGCCCGCCCCCAGCTGGGAGTTCTTGTTCTTTGTGTGTAAATCCCTCTTCATTGCAATCTCCAGATTTGATCCATATGATAGATATTTACCTTCCATGCTAATACAATAGTAATTCTCCATCCTTTCGTCAAGGGGTATTTCGCGATTATTTTGAAAATTAGCACTTATTTTCTGTTTTTATGTACAGGCGGAGGCTATATTAGGCTAGAACAACCCTCCATCGGTGTTACACCGCAGAACCCCGAACACTCCTGCCTCTACATGCACGCACCCACACCTGCGACAGCAAACCAGCACACCCTTCGGGTGCAGTCTGCCCACCACATAACAGTCAGATAACAGTCTCATGAAAGAAGACATAATGCTATACAAACAACAAGCACCCATTCATAGCATAGCCATGAAAATAGCCAGCATGAAAGCACCCGCTCCTGCAAAAAACCAGCACCCTTCGGGTGCTGGTTTGCTGTACTTATTCGTAAAATTGTAGTGTTTTCGTAGCGTCATTCGGGTCTTGTCGTGTTGGTTTTGCCGGTATGCGCGGCTCCTGTGTTGGCACCGCAAAATCCGATGGGAAGTTCAGGATAGGCCAATTATCATCTGCACCCAATGTCCACTCACCTGTTTTTGTACCAAAGGCAAAGCCATAAAAACTGTTTTGATTCTTTGAATAGAGCAGATTTGGAGATGCATTCGTGCCACTACCTTCTATCACAATGCCCTGTGGTCTAAAGCCATTGCTTGTCGTTGTTGGTGGTGTTGTTCCTGCTGTAGCTATAACCCCAACATGGTCGCCTGCACCAGCGGCCTTTCCTGCTTCTTCCGATGTCCGTCCTACAAAGGTCCCTACGGAATGGCTATCGGGCATACGCCCTATTCCAGGACCAACATATGTCGCAGCTGCATTCGTTTTAATGACATAGCCCAATGCGTAGCCCGTTGTCGTTGATTTGGAAGTGGTGTGCCCCACGAGCCCGCCAACGTTGGAAGTACCTGACACCGTCCCCGTCGCATAACCCGTTACCGTTGCTATCCGGTTGGAACCCACGAGCCCGCCAACATTGGAACTACCTGATACTGCCCCCGTCGCATAGCCCGTTATTATGCCACCGGTGCTTCCCACGAGTCCGCCAACATTGGAAGTACCTGACACCGCCCCCGTCGCATAACCTATTATCGTCGCGCCAAGATTATATCCCACGAGCCCTCCGACAAGATCGCCTCCCTGCACCTGAGCTGAGCTGCTACCGGAGGTAATTACTACATTCGGGTGCGCCACACCTACTAAGCCACCTACATTACCACCGTTATTTGTTGAAACTACCGTTCCTCCTTGTACATGGACGTTCGTTATTGCTGTTCCAGCATAGAGGTGCCCGACCAGTGCCCCAATATTACTATTCCTTGATTCAATCTTGGGATTCACTAGCCAGAGGTTTTTGACTACAACAGTTCCCGCTACCTTTGTTTTTGCAACGGAAAATAATCCTACATTATTAACATCATGATTAATGTATAGATTGTTCACTTTCTTATTGTTTCCATTAAGGGTGCCAGTAAAGGATGACTCCTCCGACCCTACCGACATGAATTTCACAAAGCCCTTCTCACCGGACTTGGGAAAGGTTATATCGTTTTCCAGCGTATAGGTTCCATCCAGTTTATCTTGCATGTTCTGCAGTCCTCGCCAGCTATAGATGCTGCCATCTGGGCTTTTCTTTGGCTTTACTGTTTCGCTGAAGAGCTTCCTGCTACCGGCTTCGTCGTATACTGTTAGCGTGATTGTTACCTCACTGTTATCGGTAATGGCACTCCACTTTGTGAATTCCATTGCTGGTCCAACGTAGATGCTCCCTTTGTTTTCTCCGCTAGACGGTACTTCTGTTGTTTGTTTCTTAGCAAGCCTGTAGATAGATGCTGATCCTGCGCTTACCGTAATCTCATACTGTGCTTTGCTCCCACCCGGCAATCCTCCTATCTGGAATAATTCTGGGTCATTGTAATCTCCCAGTGAGAATTTGGTCCGATGTGCACTGTTATCTGTGCTGACATGTGCTTTGTACACTGCCCCCATAACGGTTGCTGTTTTGCTACTCGTAGCATTCTTACGGTCTGTACTACTTGTTACGGCATTCGCTTTAATCGCTACGGTTACTTCTTTTCCCATTTGTAGTGTCGTGCTGAGAGTAAGACTGACACTACCTTTGTCGATGGCATCAATCTTCGCACTGCTCATCCCGTATGTTTTTCCCGCGTCTGTTACAGTAAATTGTGATGTATCTACTGTTTTTAATACTGCGTCAAATACTGCCGTTACGGTAGTCCTTGATACCAAGAGTGTTCGGAGTTCTGGTGCTGCATCATCGGTCGTAGCCACCTCTGTTTTGCTGACTTCGCTCTGCAGTCCCGCATTATTTTTTGCCCGAAGGGCAAAGGCATACTTTGTATTCTTATTCAAATTAGAAAAAGTGTATCTTGTCGCATCCTTTTCTGTGGGTTCTGTGATATTCACATCCCGACTACTCAGATCGAGTGTATCTCCTTCTTGCCAGTAGATGGCGTACTGAACAATCTCCGCTGGCTCGCCCTTATGGGTCTTTCCCGTATTAGTCAGCTTCGTCCATGTAAGCGTTATGCTGTTGGTCTTGTCTGTTCCGTCTGCCTTTCCCTTTGTTGCTGCTATTCCCTCTACCGTCCCCGGCTTCTCAGATCCTGTTGCTGTTGTTAGTGTGTTTGTTGAACTGCCTATCGGACTGTCCAATTTGACATTGTTTCGTGCCACTATCACAAAGACATAGCTACTGTATGTCATAGCATCAAAGGTATGGCTGTACTTTGGTGAAGCACCTGTAGTTGTTTTCAGATCATTTTTGGAAATAGTATGTGTTGTTATATCTGTTTGTGCATTGGGGGGTTCTTTCAGAGCAGTTATGTCCGCATGTGTTATCGTTAGTCCAGCAGCATCTTGTGCTTTGTTCTCTGCGTCGTTCCAGAGATATTTGGATCTATAGTAGATCGTATACGATTCGATTGTTGCTGCTACACCCTTACGGTCCTTTCCTCGTTGTTCTGCCGTCGGTATATCCCATTCTACGATAATCTCTTGTGTGTTATTCGCCACTTTTCCAAGCCTTGTTGTAATGCCGGACACTTCCAGTGGTGCTGTCGCTTGTGTTACAGTGCTCCGTAGAACTAGATCACTTGCTGGTCCTCTGAGACCCGCTGTATTCTCTGCTACTACAATAATCGCATATTCGGTATTTCCTAACAGCTTATTATCTTTAACGCTAATCGTGGTCTTGCTTACGGTTCCTGCAGTTCTGGCTACTGGTTTGTTACCATCGTTTGTCTGTTCACTGACTTCCCTTCCTTTTTTCCAGTAGATGGTGTAGCCCTTTATCGTTGCATCGTCGCCATTGTGGGCTTTTCCTGCCGCCGGAGCTGTCCATGTTATGCTTATGCCCTCCGCAACAGCTTCACTTTTTGTAATAGAGGGCTTCCCCGGTGGGGTCGCTGCTGTGCTTACCAGTGTCGGGGTGCTTGTTGCTATCGCTGTGTCGGGTTTCTCTTGTGTGGATACTCTAACTTTGTATGTCCCCTCTGGTAGGGCAATGTCGAGTGTGTATTCTTGCTTGTTTTTTTCAGATTCTATTTTGTGTAATGTTTCCTCTCCCTGATCGTCGGTAACCGTAACAATGTAGCCACTTGCCCCAGCACTTGCCTGCCATTTTGCGGTAATGACATTCGCTCTGGTTATGGTCTCAACTGTCGCTTGACTGCCACCTCCACCGCTTGATCCTGCTTCTGGACAGGCAATAAGCACTGCTCCCAAGAGGAGTGCTATGAATATGGTAGGTACCAAAACAATACCGCCAAAACCAGTTGTATTGACAGTTCTTATCCCGCGAGACCTTTGCCCTCGCCATGTGCGTACATTAATTCGTTTCATAATAACCTCCTATGAAAGCGTATAAATTAGCATATAAACATACCATATAGTATAATAGGAGAAATAGTTTGCTTTGACAAGCCTTTTTTAATGACATTTCTGTGTTGTAGAGGTGCTTGCCCTCCCCAGCAGAGAGTTCTTGCTCTTTGTGTGTAAATCTCTGTTCATTACAATCTTCTGAGTTGATCCATATAAGAGATATTTACCATCCATCGCTGTTACGTTAACAAGACAGCACACCATGCGAGTGCTGTCATCACATAACAGTCAGATAACAGTCTCATGAAAGAAGACATAATGCTATACAAACAACAAGCACCCATTCATAGCATAGCCATGAAAATAGCCAGCATGAAAGCACCCGTTCCTGCAAAAACCAGCACCACTGCGGGTGCTGGTTTACTATACTTATTCGTAAAATTGTAGTGTTTTCGTAGCGTCACTCGGGTCTTGCTGTGTTGGCTTCGCCGGTATTTTCGGATCCTGTGTTCGTGCTCCATCCGCAAAATCCGCTGCGAAGTTCAAGATAGGCCAGTAATCATCATCACCCAATGTCCAGTCTCCTGCTTCTGAGTCAAAAAAGCCATCAAAACTTTTCTTACTCTTCGAGTAGAGCACCGCAGGTGCTGTGGCAGTCTTAGCTACATTCGTGCCAGCGCCTTCTATCACAACTCCCTGTGGTGCAACCCCAGTACTTTTCGTTACACTTGGTACGTTTGTTCCTGTTAGTCCTGCTTCAGCCATAACCCCAACATGGTCGCCTGCACCAGCTGCTGCCTTCTTTGCTTCTGTCCCTGTCCGTCCTACATAGACCTTCGCTGTGGCGCCGCTGGCTTGGCTTCCTATTCCAGGACCAACAGCTGACGCAGCCGCACTCTTTTTAATGACGTAGCCCAATGCATAGCCCCTTACCGTGCCACTGTTGTTCCCCACGAGCCCGCCGACAGTACCACTACCTGATACCGCCCCCGTCGCATAGCCCTTTACCTTACCATTGTTATTGTTGCTCCCCACGAGCCCGCCGACATTGAAACCACCTGATACCGACCCCGTCGCATAGCCCGTTGCCGTGCCACTGTTGTTCCCCACGAGCCCGCCGGTTCCGTAACCGCCTGATACCGACCCCGTCGCATAGCCCCTTACCGTGCCATAGTTACTCCCCACGAGCCCGCCGACATTAGATTTGCCTGATACCGACCCCGTCGCATAGCCCGCTACCGTGCCACTGTTGCTCGCCACGAGCCCGCCGACATTCTCATTGCCTTTCACTTTCACCTGAGTCGAACTGCTGCTAGAGGTAACACTTCCATTAGACAGCACAGCTCCATTAGACAGCACAGCTACTAAGCCCCCTGCGGAAACCTTCCCATCTATGATTCCTCCTTGTACATGGACATTCTCTACCGTTCCAATCTGCAACTCCCCGACCAATGCCCCAGCTTTACTCGTTGTTTTGACCTCTGGATTCACTAGAGTGAGGGCTTTGACCACAACAGTTGCCTTTGCCTGCGCCTTCACAACGCCAAATAATCCTACATCACCACTGCCGTCAATGTATAGCTTGCTCACTTTCTTATTGTTTCCATCAAGCGTGCCAGTAAAGGGGGTAGCCGACGACCCTACCGGCGTGAATTCTACAAAGCCCTTCTCACCGGACTTGGGAAACGTTACGTCATTCTCCAGCTTATAGCTCCCATCCAGTTTTTCTTGCATGTTCTGCAGTCCTCGCCAGCTATATATGCTGCCAACTGGGCTTTTCTTTGGCTTTACTGTTTGCTTAAGGAGCTCCTTAGTGCCTGCATCGTCGTATACTGTGAGCGTGATTGTTACCTCACTGTTCTTGTCAATGGCACTCCATGTTGCATAGTCCATTCCTAGTCCAACGTAGATGGTCCCGCTAGATGGCACTGTTATTTGTGTCTTAGGAACACTGTGGGTAGATGCCGATCCTCCTGTTGTCGTCATTTTTACCGTAATCTCATACCGTGGTTTGCTCCCATCCTTTAATCCAGCTATCTTTAATAATCCTGGGTCATTGTAATCTCCCAATGAGAATTTATCCCGATGTGCACTGTTATCTGCGCTGACATGTGCTTTGTACACTGCCACAATAGGTTCTGTGCTTATCGATATCTCTTTGCTTGTTGCTATCGCTGCGTCGGGGTTCTCTTCTGTGGATATGCTAACCTTGTGTGTCCCCTTTGGTAGCTGATCTATATCAAGTTCGTAGTCATTCTTGTCCGTTTCAGAAGCTACTACTTTGCTAAATACTACCGCTCCCTTTTCGTTGGTAACCGTAACAATGTAGCCGCTTGCCCCTGCACTCGCCTGCCATTTTGCTGTAATACCATTATTCGCTCTGGCTATAGTCTCAACTGTCGCTTGACTGCCACCGCTTGATCCTGCTTCTGGGCAGGCAATAAGCACTGCTCCCAAGAGAACCACCATGAGTATGGTAGGTACTCCCCAAACAATACCACCAAAACCAGTTGTATTGACAGTTCTTATCCCGCGAGGAGCTTGCCCTCGCCATGTATGTACATTAATTCGTTTCATAATGACCTCCTATGAAAACGCATAAATAAGCCATATAATATAGAGCCATATAATAGAAATTTACTTTCCACATTCAGTATAATATGTCAGACTCCGTCCCTTCGTCAAGGGGAATTTGCACGTATTCAAGAATTATTTCAGGATTGTAATAACCCTCCATCGCTGTTACGTTACAAACCAGCACACCATGCGCTGTGCTGGCTTCCGTCTTTAAGCGCGCAATGAGCTCGCCTGTTCCCGCAGTAATAACTTCCACATTCTTCCGGCATCTGCCTCATACATGTCTACAACTAATTCAATAAGTATTTCTTTGTGGGGGGGTGAGTATAATACTAGGGTATCAGAACCACCATCTGCTTCCTCGTTGCCTCCAGCATACACGAAAGAAAAACCAATGAACATCGCCAATGCAATAATACACAATTTTTTCACCATACAACCTCCTTATGATAGTATATGAATACTATTCTGATAAAACATAGAACGGAATATTAGTCAATAATTAAAAAAATGAAGACCACATGATGCTGTATAAGAAACCAACTTAATGCTACAAATTGGTATTAATTGTATTTGCCACACGAATGATTTCATGCTATACTTGGGGACGTTAAATTTATGTGGCTCTGGACACAGAGGAGAAGCATAGCAGACAGGCTAGAGTAACATCGGTACACACTCTGCTATCCCTTGTCATTATACAGACTGTCACTAACATTAGGGGGAGGGCGAAAGATGCTTACAAAAGAATATGTTACAGAATTAAAAATGCGAGGTAATGAATATATTAAATCCTTAATACAAGTTAATAATGACGATAAGAGCACTTTATTTGTTCTTGAAAATCTTGGCTATTTACCAGATGATTTTGATGATAGCTGGGTGAAGGAGCTATTGTTAAGTAAAAATAAGAAAATTAGGTTACAAGCTATAAAGACACTAGGAAAAATTAAAAATAAAAAAAACACTAACATTTTATTTAATATTGCAAAAGATGATATCTCTACTGATGTGAGAAGAGAAGCAGTTTCAGCAATTGGAAGGACGCGGAACAAAAAGAATATTCCATTACTAATTGAAATGCTTGACGATGCAGATCCAAAAATTGTAAGTCAGGCTATTCGTGGATTGTTGGTTTTTAAAGGCGATGAAGTTATTGATACAACCTTAAAAAAATTACTCGAACATGAAAATGAAAATATACAGTCAGTAATTAGAAAAGAATATTTTGCTTTAAACAATATATTAAAAGATAAATTAAAGCATCCACAATCATACGATTATTTAAAAAATGTCGTTGTTAATGGAGATGTAAGAGACATATTAATGCATATTCCCGATGAAAGTTTCCATTTAACTTTTACTTCACCTCCCTATTATAATGCCCGTGATTATTCAATTTATCCCAGCTATAAAGCGTATCTGAATTTTTTAGAAGAAGTGTTTCAATTAACACTTAATAAAACAAAGGAGGGTAGGTTTCTGATTATTAACACATCACCAGTAATAGTTCCAAGGATAAGTAGGCAGCATGCCTCAAAGCGCTATCCAATACCGTTTGATATACATTATTTTCTAGTTAAAATGGGGTGGGAATTTTTAGATGATATTATCTGGGTGAAATCCGAGACATCAGTAAAAAATCGTAATGCTGGCTTCTTACAACATAGAAACCCTCTCGCATACAAACCAAATCCTTGCACAGAATATTTGATGGTTTATAGAAAACCAACAGATAAGTTAATTGACTGGAATATAAAACAATATGACCATGTAACAATTAAAGAAAGTAAAGTAAAAGATGGCTATGAAACATCCAACGTATGGAAAATAGACCCAAAATTTGACAAAATCCATTCAGCTGTTTTTCCCGTTGAGCTATGCAAAAGAGTTGTTGAGTATTATTCATTCAAAGGTGATTTGGTATTTGATCCTTTTGCCGGCAGTGGAACATTCGGAAGAACAGCAAAAAAATTAAACAGATATTTTTTTCTCACAGAAAAAGAACCAGAATATTTTGAATATATGCAAACCATTTTTAAAAAGTATGATCAAGACTTATTTAATGAAGAAATAATAAGATTTTTAACGCTCGAAAATTTCAAGAAAATCATTAAATGACACTATCCAGTCACATAACTAGAAAGATAATTAAAAAATTGCTTAAAGGAAAAGATTACAGGATTGAAATTGTAACTCTTATAAATACTGAATTTCTTCAATTTGCTATTGATTTTTTTAAAAAAATTGCAGTGGCAAAATTAGAATCTTTGGACATTGAATGGATAGAGTTGCGAAGTGATGAAGGCTACAAAAAATTCAAGTCTATATTGGATCGGCTAAAAATTCCTTCATGTAAATTAGATGAAACAAATATAGATAGAAAAATTGAAGCTATACTAAAGGAAATATTTACATAGGTAATGGCATTATAGTTTCCAAAGATTTTCATCCCCTCCGCGGTAAGATCTGCGAGGGCGTCATGCATGGCATGGAAAAGTTCTTTGTGTGTAAATATCTGTTCATGATAACCTCACAAATTAATAGACATTTAGCTTTCTCCCTCTATACAGTAAGGTATGTTCTTTTTTCAAGAATTATCAGTGCTTACTCGGGAATCATTGAGTACTCTTTCTTTATGTACAATCGGGTACAAACAAGCAGAAACCCTCTTCTGGAAATAACCCTCCATCGCTGTTACGTTAACAAGACAGCACACCATGCGAGTGCTGTCTGCCCATCACATAACAGTCTCATGAAAGAAGACATAATGCTATACAAACAACAAGCACCCATTCATAGCATAGCCATGAAAATAGCCAGCATGAAAGCACCCGTTCCTACAAAAAAACAGCACACCATGCGGTGTGCTGTCTGTAATATCCTAGATGTGCAATTCTACGCTATTCATGAAAATTTTCTGGCTTTGTTGGTATACTCGGATTCTGTGTTCGTGCTCCATCCGCAAAATCTGATGCGAAGTTCAAGATAGGCCAATCATTGGCACCCAATGTCCACTCGCCTTCTGCTGTGCCAAAATCAAAGAGAGAAAAACTGTCCTCATTCTTTGAGTAGAGCTTTGCTACTATTGGAGGTGTTTTTGTGGAATCCGCAGCTACATTCCTGCCACTGCCTTCTATCACAATGCCCTGTGGTGCAGCCCCATTGCTTTTCGTTGCACTAGTCGGCTTTGTCGTAGCTATAACCCCAACATGGTCGCCTGCACCAGCGGTCTTCCCTGCTTCTTCCGATGTCCGTCCTACATAGACATTCTCTGTGCCGCCTAAGGTTTTTCCTATTCCAGGACCAACATTTGCCTTACCTGCAATTCTTTTAATGACATAGCCCAATGCATAGCCTGTTACCGTGCCATAGGTGGACCCCACGAGTCCACCGACCAATTGGTTGCCTGATACCGTCCCCGTAGCATAGCCCGTTACCGTGCCGCCTTCGTCGCCTTCGTTGGACCCCACGAGCCCGCCGACATAGCTCGCGCCTGATACCGTCCCCGTAGCATAGCCCGTTACCGTGCCATTGTAGTTGGTCCCCACGAGCCCGCCGACAGTGCCCGTGATACTTGATACCGCCCCCGTAGCATAACCCGTTACCGTGCCTGAGTTGTACCCCACGAGTCCGCCGATATAGTCATCACGACCTCCTGATACTGCCCCCGCCGATACTGCCCCCGTCGCATAGCCCCTTACCGTTCCTTTGTTGGACCCCACGAGTCCACCGACATTGTCATTGCCTGATACCGCCCCCGTAGCATAGCCCGTTACCGTGCCCGTGAGAGTGTTGTGCCCCACGAGTCCACCGACATTGTCATTGCCTGATACCGCCCCCGTGTCCCCCCGCACATGGACATTGCTTACCATTCCAATGTTGTTCTGCCCGATCAGTGCCCCGACATTACCCTTCTTTGATGTGACCGTTGGATCCTCTAGTATGAGGTCTTTGACCACAACACTGTCCTTTGTTTTTGCCTTCACAGAGCCAAATAAGCCTACATTGTCAGCATCATGATCAATGTATAGCTTGCTCACTTTCTTGTTGTTTCCATCAAGCGTGCCAGTAAAGGCGGACGTAGCCGACGCCCCTACCGGCGTGAATTTTTTAAAACCCTTCGTATTGGGCTCGGGAAACTCTATATCGTTTTCCAGTTTATAGTCCCCTCCCAGATCGTCTTGCATGTTCTGCAGTCCTCGCCAGCTATAGATGCTGCCATTTTGGCTTTTCTTTGGCGTTACTGTTTCGCTGAAGAACTCCGTAGTGCCTGCATCGTCGTATACTGTGAGCGTGATTGTTACCTCACTGCCAACAGTAATGCCGCGCCACTTTGCAGC
Organism: Spirochaetia bacterium; assembly: GCA_964291355.2. GTDB lineage: Bacteria > Spirochaetota > Spirochaetia > WTKD01 > WTKD01. Next base: position 49,782 of record OZ220223.1, read on the forward strand.
GGTTGTAGCGTCCATTGCTAGTCCAACGTAGGTGCTTCCTTTGTTTTCTCCGCTCGATGGTACTGCTTCTGTTATTTGTTGCTTGGCAAGCGTGTAGATAGATGTTGAGCCTGCGCTTACTTTAATCTCATACCATGGTTTGCTCCCACCCGGCAATTCAACTAACTTGAATAACCCTGGGTCGTTATAGTCTCCCAGTGAGAATTTACCCTGATGTTCACTGTTATCTGCTTTGTACACTGCTCCCATAACTATTCCTGTTTTGCTATCGGCGTCATTACTGTTGTTTGTACTACCTGTTACCGCACCCGCTTCAATTACTACGGTTATCTCCTCTCCTCCCGATAATGTCTTAGCGAGGGTGAGATGTACTCTGTCAGTGGCAAGCACCGCACTCTTCACTGTGTATGGTGTTGTACTGCCTTGTGTTACCGTAAATTTTGTATTGTCTGTCGCTTGTAATGCTTCGTCAAATACTATCGTTACCGTAGTCCCATATGCCCAGAGTTCTTTGGGTTGTGGTGGTGCATCGGCGGTCGTAGCTTTCGCTGTATCGCTGACATCGCTTTTAAGACCTGCATTGTTTGTTGCCCGAATGGCAAAGGCATACTCTGTTTTCTTATTCAAACCAGAAATAGTGTGCGTTGTCGCATTTGCTGCGGACTTGTCAAGCGTAACGATATTATTACTCGGTATAGTACTCAGGTCTGTTGGTATACTTGTACCTTCTTTCCAGTAGATGGTGTACTGAACAAGCTCTGCTGTCTCGCCCTTGTGTGTCTTTCCAGTATCAGTCACCTTCCATGTAAGCGTTATGTTGTTGCTACTGGCTGTTTTGTCTGCCTTTCCCGCTGTTGCTGTTACTTCCGTTATTTTCCCCGGTTGCGCAGATGCTGTTGCTGTTGTTGCTTTTTGTGCTGCGGGTATGGTACTGGCTATCGAACTGTCCAAGTCGACATTGTTTCGTGCCACTATCACAAAGACATAGCTACTGTATGTCATAGCATCAAAGGTATGGCTGTACTTTTGTGGAGTGCCTGTGGTTTTTTTCAGATCCTTTTTGAGAATAGTAAGTGGTTTTATAGCCGTTTGTGCATTGGGGTCTGCTTTCAGAGCAGTTATTTCCGCCTGTGTTATCGTTAGTTCATCAGCTTTTTGTGCTTTGTTCTCTGCGTCGTTCCAGAGATATTGTGATTTATAATAGAGCGTGTACGATTCGATTGTTGCTGTTGCTCCCTTATGGTTCGTTCCATAATGCTTTGCTTCTGTTGGTATAGCCCATTCTACGGTAATAGGTTGTGTGTTATTCGCCACTGTTCCGAGGGCTGTTGTAATACCAGACACCGCCGATGGTGCTGTCGCTTGTGATAGCGTTTTAATGTAGGCAACCTTACTCAACACACTCGTCTTATTTTCTGAGTTTGTACTTTCTATCACAAAGATATAGCCTTGGTTGGCCTCCAATGCACCCACACCAGAGCCAATTCCGAAACTTGTATCTGTAATTGTAGTTGCGAGGTTTGGTGATTCGTTAACCCCCTGTGCTGTGGTAGCCCCAAATTCTATTACTGCTCCTGTTACTGATTCTGCTTCTGTTGCTTTTCGATAGTACAGGGTGTAGTGGTTAAGCGTTGCAGCATCTTTTCCATTCGCTGCCTTTCCCGCATCTGTTGGTGCTGTCCAGCTCACTACAACACTGCTTGTAGCATCGGATTGCGTTGCATTCAGGCCTGTTGTCTGTTTCGGTGGAGTAGGCCCAACTTTGGTAGTTGCACTGACAATGTTACTTGCCGTACTCTCTTTTCCTGCATCATTGCGTACTTTGACAGCAAAGACATAGTTCGTACTCGGGTCTAAACTGTGTACTGTTATGCTCTTGCTTGTTCCCACAGAACCCGCTTCATGTATTTGTTCGTCAGTATCTCCCGGGGTTAGTGTTGTTGGAGCTGTCGTTCCAGTATATTTCTTGTAGTACACCAGATATTTTGTAATTGTTGCATCAGTTCCCTTCGCTACCTTGCCTGCTGTTGGGGTAGTCCATTTTAATTCTACGGTACCAGCTTCAGACGCCGCTACCACCAAGTCAGTTATCTGTCCCGGTGCTGTCGCTCCTGATAGCGTCGTACTAGTTATAACTTCGCTCGTGCTGGACATGTCACCACTATTCTTGGCATCATCACTATTCTTGGCTCGCACCGCTATAGCATATTTCGTTGCTCCAAGTAGTCCAGAAAGTGTTACTGTGGTGGCTGTCGATTCAACTGATTCGACATTCTTTTTTGTAATGTCGTCACCCGTAATCGTGGTGGTACCCGCTTTATAGTACACCGTATACCCAGTAATCTCTGCATCGTTTCCTTCTTTGGTTTTTCCCAGTGTCGCTGGTGCTTTCCATGTTACCGTTATACTCGTACTCGTTGGTTCTTCAACTACATCTACATCCTGTGGTGCTCCAGGAGCTACTGCTTGTGATGCGGTGTTCCGTAGCACTAGATCACTTGCTGTTCTGAGACCCGCTGTATTCTCTGCTACTACGATAATCGCATATTTGGTAACTCCCAACAGCTTGTCGTCTGCAACAGTAAGCGTGGTGCTATCTGCTGTTTTTGCTACTGGTTTGTGCCCATCGTTATTTGTATGCTCATCGACTGTCGCTCCTTGTTTCCAGTAGATGGTGTAGCCCTTTATCGTTGCATCGTCGCCATTGTGGGCTTTTCCTGCCGCCGGAGCTGTCCATGTTATGCTTATGTCCCGCTCAACAGCGTTATTTTCTGTAATAGCGGGCTGCTCCGGTGGGGTCGCTGCTGTGGTTATCTCTATTGCGTTGCTTGTTGCTATCGCTGTGTCAGGTTTCTCTTTTGTAAATACTATAATAGTATATTTCCCACCTGATAGCGGTATGTCAAGTTCGTATTCTTTCTTGTCCGTTTCAGATGCTACTACTTTGCTAAATACTACCGCTCCCTTATCGTCGGTAACCTTAACAGTGTAGCCACTTGCCCCAGCACTTGCCTGCCATTTTGCAGTAATAACATTCGCTTTGGCTGTCGTCTCAACTGTCGCTTGACTGCCACCTCCACCGCTTGATCCTGCTTCCGGACAAGCAATAAGCACTGCTCCCAAGAGAAGTACCATAAGTATGGTAGGTACCAAAACAATACCGCCAAAACCAGTTGTATTGACAGTTCTTATCCCGCGAGGAGCTTGCCCTCGCCACACATTAATTCGTTTCATAATGACCTCCTATGAAAGCGTATAAATTAGCATATAAACATACCATATAGTATAATAGGAGAAATAGTTTGCTTTGACAAGCCTTTTTTAATGACATTTCTGTGTTGTAGAGGTGCTTGCCCTCCCCAGCAGAGAGTTCTTGCTCTTTGTGTGTAAATCTCTGTTCATTACAATCTTCTGAGTTGATCCATATAAGAGATATTTACCATCCATCGCTGTTACGTTAACAAACCAGCACACCCTTCGGGTGCAGTCTGCCCACCACATAACAGTCAGATAACAGTCTCATGAAAGAAGACATAATGCTATACAAACAACAAGCACCCATTCATAGCATAGCCATGAAAATAGCCAGCATGAAAGCACCCGTTCCTACAAAAAAACAGCACACCATGCGGTGTGCTGTCTGTAATATCCTAGATGTGCAATTCTACGCTATTCATGAAAATTTTCTGGCTTTGCCGGTATACTCGGATTCTGTGTCCGTGCCCCACTCGCAAAATCCGATGCGAAGTTCAAGATAGGCCAATTATTGGCACCCAATGTCCACTCGCCTTCTGCTGTGCCAAAATCAAAGAGAGAAAAACTGTCCTCATTCTTTGAGTAGAGCACCGCTACTATTGGAGGTGTTTTTGTGGCATCCGCAGCTACATTCCTGCCACTGCCTTCTATCACAATGCCCTGTGGTGCAGCCCCATTGCTTTTCGTTGCACTATCCGGCTTTGTCGTAGCTATAACCCCAACATGGTCGCCTGCACCGGCATTGTCCTTCTCTGCGGCTACTTCTGAGTTCGTCCCTGGCCCTGTCCGTCCTACATAGACATTCTCTGTGCCGCCTAAGGGTTTTCCTATTCCAGGACCAACATCAGTTGCAGTTGAAGTCTTTTTAATGACATAGCCCAATGCATAGCCCCTTACCGTGCCAGCGAGGTTATATCCCACGAGCCCGCCGGCACCTTGCTTACCTGATACCGCCCCCGTAGCATAGCCCGTTACCGTGCCTAAGTTGTACCCCACGAGCCCGCCAACATTGTCATTGCCTGATACCGTCCCCGTCGCATAGCCCCTTACCGTGCCGCTGTTCTGCCCCACGAGCCCGCCGACACTGTTAGAAGCAGATACCGCCCCCGTCGCATAGCCCGTTACCGTGCCCGTGCTATAGTTGATCCCCACGAGCCCGCCAACACCGACATTGCCTGATACCGTCCCCGTCGCATAGCCTCTTACCGTGCCATTGTTCTGCCCCACGAGCCCTCCGGTGTTGTCAGCGCCTATTACCTGAGCTGAGCTGCTGCTGGAGCTCACTACCCCATTACTATCCACTGCACCCACCAAGCCACCTGTGTTCGGATGCTTTACTACGCCAACACTTACTTGCGTTATTCTTCCTCCTTGCACATGGACATTGCTTACTGTTCCAGTATTGAGCAACCCGACCAGTGGCCCAACAGCTTCCTTTGTTGATGTGACCTGGGGATCCTCTAGCGTGAGGTCTTTGACCACAACGGTTGTCTTTGTTTTTGCCTTCACATAGCCAAACAAGCCTGCATATTTAGCATCATGATCAATGTATAGCTCGCTCACTTTCTTGTTGTTTCCATCGAGCGTGCCAGTAAATCTCTTGCCATCTTCATCCGCTGACCCTACCGGCGTGAAGTTTTTAAAACCCTTTGTATCGGGATCAGGAAACACTATATCGTTTTCCAACGTATAGGTTCCATCCAGTTTATCTTGCATGTTCTGCAGTCCTCGCCAGCTATAGATGCTGCCATCTGGGCTTTTCTTTGGCGTTACTGTTTCGCTGAAGAACTCCGTAGTGCCTGCATCGTCGTATACTGTGAGCGTGATTGTTACCTCACTGTCATCGGTAATGTCGCGCCACTTTGCAGCGTCCATTGCTAGTCCAACGTAGATGGTCCCGCTAGATGGCACTGTTATTTGTGTCTTAGGAACACTGTGGGTAGATGCCGATCCTCCTGTTGTCGTCATTTTTACCGTAATCTCATACCGTGGTTTGCTCCCATCCTTTAATCCAGCTATCTTTAATAATCCTGGGTCATTGTAATCTCCCAATGAGAATTTATCCCGATGTGCACTGTTATCTGCGCTGACATGTGCTTTGTACACTGCCACAATAGGTTCTGTGCTTATCGATATCTCTTTGCTTGTTGCTATCGCTGCGTCGGGGTTCTCTTTTGTGGATATGCTAACCTTGTGTGTCCCCTTTGGTAGCTGATCTATATCAAGTTCGTAGTCATTCTTGTCTGTTACAGATGCTACACTTTTTCTAACTACTACATCTCCCTTTTCGTTGGTAACCGTAACAATGTAGCCGCTTGCCCCTGCACTCGCCTGCCATTTTGCTGTAATACCATTATTCGCTCTGGCTATAGTCTCAACTGTCGCTTGACTGCCACCGCTTGATCCTGCTTCTGGGCAGGCAATAAGCACTGCTCCCAAGAGAAGCACCATGAGTATGGTAGGTACCAAAACAATACCGCCAAAACCAGTTGTATTGACAGTTCTTATCCCGCGAGGAGCTTGCCCTCGCCACACATTAATTCGTTTCATAATGACCTCCAATGAAAACGTAATAAGGAATATTTACCCTTCATACTCAGTATAATAGTCATATTCCATCCCTTCGTCAAGGGGAATTTCGGAATTATGCAGAATTATTTTGGAAATTAGCACTGATTTTCTGTTTTTATGTACAGGTAGACGCTATATTAGGCAGAAAAGCGCTCCATCGATGTTACCCTGCAGCTCTTCTACACGAACAGCACAAAAAAACAGCACACCATGCGCTGTGCTGGCTTGCTGTACTTATTCGTAATAATTGTAGTATCTTCGTTGAGTATGAGAGTACAGACACAAATTCCTGCTCCCTGCCATCAACAATTGCATTCGCTATGCCAGCACTAATGCCAGCCCCTGCCACACACCCAGTTTGCATCAATTTATTCTATCGTAATGATTTTTAATCTTATCGATCTTAGCATGCAGATGTTGAATAATAAAATCCTCGCCCAATGGATCTCGATTTCTAATATACGCAATAATTTTTCTGTGTTCATTTTCTGTTCGTACCAAATCTTCTAATGTCATACTTTTAATAAACGAAGCCCGTTTTATTAGATTGAGTTCACCAAAAAACTTTATTAACAGCGCGTTGTCAGAAAAATTAACTATAGCTTCGTGAAATGCGTAATGGAGATTTCCAAAGATTTTCATCCCCTCCGCGGTAAGATCTGCGAGGGCATCATGCATGGCATGGAAAAGTTCTTTGTGTGTAAATATCTGTTCATGATAACCTCACAAATTAATAGACATTTAGCTTTCTCCCTCTATACAGTAAGGTATGTTCTTTTTTCAAGAATTATCAGTGCTTACTCGGGAATCATTGAGTACTCTTTCTTTATGTACAATCGGGTACAAACAAGCAGAAACCCTCTTCTGGAAATAACCCTCCATCGCTGTTACGTTAACAAGACAGCACACCATGCGCTGTGCTGTCATCACATAACAGTCAGATAACAGTCTCATGAAAGAAGACATAATGCTATACAAACAACAAGCACCCATTCATAGCATAGCCATGAAAATAGCCAGCATGAAAGCACCCGTTCCTACAAAAAAACAGCACACCATGCGGTGTGCTGTCTGTAGTATCCTAGATGTGCAATTCTACGCTATTCATGAAAATTTGTTGGCTTTGTTGGTATACTCGGATTCTGTGTTCGTGCTCCAACCGCAAAATCCGATGCGAAGTTCAAGATAGGCCAATTATTGGCACCCAATGTCCACTCGCCTGCTTTTGAGCTAAAGGCAAAGTCAGCAAAACTTGCTTCATTCTTTGAGTAGAGCTTTGCTACTATTGGAGGTGTTTTTGTGGCATCCGCAGCTACATTCCTGCCACTGCCTTCTATCACAATGCCCTGTGGTGCAACCCCATTGCTTTTCGTTGCACTATCCGGCTTTGTCGTAGCTATAACCCCAACATGGTCGCCTGCACCAGCTGTCTTCTCTGCGGTTATTTCGCCCGTTTTTCGTCCTACATAGACCTTCTCTGTGGGGGTTCCTTCGACGTATCCTATTCCAGGACCAACATTTGCCTTACTTGCATCCTTTTTAATGACATAGCCCAACGCATAGCCCGTTAGCGTGCCAGTGTTGATCCCCACGAGCCCACCGACATCCTGCTCTTCTGATGATACCGCACCCGTCGCATAGCCCGTTACCGTTCCACCTACGTTGGAGGCCACGAGCCCGCCGACAGTGTGTCCGGTGCTTGATACCGCCCCCGTCGCATAGCCGATTGCCGTGCCTAAGTTGTCCCCCACGAGCCCACCGACATTGCCATTGCCTGATACCGCCCCCGTCGCATAGCCCCTTACCGTGCCAGTGTTGAACCCCACGAGCCCTCCGATAGTGTTATTGCCTGATACCGCCCCCGTCGCATAGCCCCTTACCGTGCCTGCGTTCCTCCCCACGAGCCCTCCGATGAAGTCATAGCCTATCACCTGAGCTGAGCTGCTGCTGGAGCTTACTACTCCATTACTCTCCACTTGCCCCACTAAGCCACCTACATCATTGTTGTTCATCAATTCCACTGTTCCGTCTGCTCCTTGTACATGGACATTGCTTACCGTTCCAGTATGGAGATACCCGACCAGTGCCCCGACATTATCCTTCTCTGATGTGACCCTTGGGTTCTCTAGTATGAGGTTTTTGACCACAACAGTTGCCTTTGTTGCTGCCTTCACATAGCCAAACAAGCCTGCATTTTCAGCTTTATGATCAATGTATAGCTTGCTCACTTGCTTGTTGTTTCCATCAAGCATGCCAGTAAAGGCGGACGTAGCCGTCGACCCTACCGGCGTGAATTTTTTAAAACCCTTTGTATCGGGCTCGGGAAACTCTATATCGTTTTCCAGTTTATAGTCCCCTCCCAGATCGTCTTGCATGTTCTGCAGTCCTCGCCAGCTATAGATGCTGCCATTTTGGCTTTTCTTTGGCGTTACTGTTTCGCTGAAGAACTCCGTAGTGCCTGCATCGTCGTATACTGTGAGCGTGATTGTTACCTCACTGTTAGGAGCAATGCCGCGCCACGTTGCAGCGTCCATTGCTAGTCCAACGTAGGTGCTTCCTTTGTTTTCTCCGCTCGATGGTACTGCTTCTTTTATTTGTGTCTTGGCAAGCGTGTAGATAGATGTTGAGCCTGCGCTTACTTTAATCTCATACCATGGTTTGCTCCCACCCGGCAATTCAACTATCTTGAATAACCCTGGGTCATTATAGTCTCCCAGTGAGAATTTACCCTGATGTTCACTGTTATCTGCTTTGTACACTGCTCCCATAACTATTCCTGTTTTGCTATCTGCGTCATTACTGTTTGTACTACTTGTTACCGCACCCTCTCCAATCACTACGGTTATCTCCTCTCTTCCCGATAATGTCTTAGCGAGGGTGAGATGTACTCTTTTTGTGTCATTGGCATCAACTGCCGCACTGTCCACTGTGTATGGTGTTGGTGTTGGTGTTGTACTCCCTTGTGTTACCGTAAATTTTGTATTGTCTGTCGCTTGTAATGCTTCGTCAAATACTATCGTTACCGTAGTCCCATATGCCCAGAGTTCTTTGGGTCTTGGTGGTGCATCGGCGGTCGTAGCTTTCGCTGTATCGCTGACATCGCTTTCAAGACCTGCATTGTTTGTTGCCCGAATGGCAAAGGCATACTCTGTTTTCTTATTCAAACCAGAAACAGTGTGCGTTGTCGCATTCTTTGCTGCGGACTTGTCAAGCGTAACGATATTATTACTCGGTATAGTACTCAGGTCTGTTGGTATACTATCACCTTCTTTCCAGTAGATGGTGTACTGAACAAGCTCTGCTGTCTCGCCCTTGTGTGTCTTTCCAGTATCAGTCACCTTCCATGTAAGCGTTATGTTGTTGCTACTGGCTGTTTTGTCTGCCTTTCCCGCTGTTGCTGTTACTTCCGTTATTTTCCCCGGTTGCGCAGATGCTGTTGCTGTTGTTGCTTTTTGTGTGGCTATCGAACTGTCAAAGTCGACATTGTTTCGTGCCACTATCACAAAGACATAGCTACTGTATGCTGTCATAGCATCAAAGGTATGGCTGTACTTTTGTGGAGTGCCTGTGGTTGTTTTCAGATCCTTTTTGAGAATAGTAAGTGTTGTTATAGCCGTTTGTGCATTGGGGTCTGCTTTCAGAGCGGTTATTTCATCCTTTGTTATCGTTAGTCCATCAGCTTTTTGTGCTTTGTTCTCTGCGTCGTTCCAGAGATATTGTGATTTATAGTAGAGCGTGTACGATTCGATTGTTGCTTCTGCTCCCTGATGGTCAAGTCCACGTTGTACTGCTGTTGGTATAGCCCATTCTACGGTAATAGGTTGTGTGTTATTCGCCACTGTTCCGAGGGCTGTTGTAATACCGGTCACTGCCTCTGGTGCTCTCGCTTGTGATAGCGTTTTAATGTAGGCAACCTTACTCAACACACTCGTTAAACCTACTGAGTTTGTACTTTCTATCACAAAGATATAGCCTTGGTTGGCCTCCAATGCAGTCGCACTAGAGCCAATTGCGAAACTTGTATCTGTAATTGTAGGTCCGATGTGTTCGTTTTTGGCAACCCCCGGTGCTGTGGTAGCCCCAAATTCTATTGTTGCTCCTGTTACTGATTCTGCTTCTGTTGCTTTTCGAAAGTACAGGGTGTAGTTGTTAAGCGTTGCAGCATCTTTTCCATTCGCTACCTTTCCCGCATCTGTTGGTGCTTTCCAGCTCACTACAACAGAGCTTATAGCATCGGATTGCGTTGCCTTCAGGTTTGTTGTCTGTTTCGGTGGAGTAGGCCCAACTTTGGTAGTTGCACTGACAATGTTACTTGCCGTACTCTCTTTTCCTGCATCATTGCGTACTTTGACAGCAAAGACATAGTTCGTACTCGGGTCTAAACTGTGTACTGTTATGCTCTTGCTTGTTCCCACAGAACCCGCTTCATCATGTATTTGTTCGTCAGTATCTCCCGGGGTTAGTGTTGTTGGAGCTGTCGTTCCAGTATATTTCTTGTAGTACACCAGATATTTTGTAATTGTTGCATCATCTTTTCCATTCGCTACCTTGCCTGCTGTTGGGGTAGTCCATTTTAATTCTACGGTACCAGCTTCAGACGCCGCTACCACCAAGTCAGTTATCTGTCCCGGTGCTGCCGCTCCTGATAGCGTCGTACTAGTTATAACTGCACGCTTGCTGGATTCATTACCATTATTCTTGGCTACTACCGCTATGGCATATTTCGTTCCTGCAGATAGTTCAGAAAGTGTTACTGTGGTGGCTGTCGATTCAACTGATTCGACATTCTTTTTTGTAATGTCGTCACCCGTAATCGTGTCTGCACCCTTTTTATAGTACACCGTATACTCAATCGTTGCATCGTTTCCTTCTTTGGTTTTTCCCAGTGTCTTCGGTGCTTCCCACGTTACCTTTATACTCGTACCCGTTGGTTTTCCGACTACGTTCTGTGGTTCGCTAGGAGCTTCTGCTTGTGATGCGGTGTTCCGTAGCACTCGCTCACTTGCTGTTCTGAGACCCGCTGTATTCTCTGCTACTACGATAATCGCATATTTGGTAACTCCCAACAGCTTGTCGTCTGCAACAGTAATCGTGGTGCTAGTTGCTGTGTTTTCTGCTGTTTTGAGCCCATCGTTATTTGTATGCTCATCGACTTTCTCTCCTTGTTTCCAGTAGATGGTGTAGCCCTTTATCGTTGCATCGTCGCCATCGTGGGCTTTTCCTGCCGCCGGAGCTGTCCATGTTATGCTTATGTCCCGCTCAACAGCTTCACTTTTTGTAATAGCGGGCTTCCCCGGTGGGGTCGCTGCTGTGCTTACCAGTGTCGGGTTGCTTGTTGCTATCTGTGTATCGGGTTTCTCTTGTGTGGATACTGTAACCGTGTATGTTCCCTTTGGTAGAGATATGCCGAGTTCGTAGTCATTCTTGTCCGTTACAGATGCTACTACTTTGCGTACTGCCACATTTCCCTGATCGTCGGTAACTGTAACAATGTAGCCACTTGCCCCAGCACTTGCCTGCCATTTAGCTGTAATAACATTCGCTTTGGCTGTCGTCTCAACTGTCGCTTGACTGCCACCTCCACCGCTTGATCCTGCTTCTGGGCAGGCAATAAGCACTGCTCCCAAGAGAACCACCATGAGTATGGTAGGTACCAAAACAATACCGCCAAAACCAGTTGTATTGACAGTTCTTATCCCGCGAGGAGCTTGCCCTCGCCACACATTAATTCGTTTCATAATGACCTCCAATGAAAACGTAATAAGGAATATTTACCCTACGATATAATAGTCATATTCCATCCCTTCGTCAAGGGGAATTTCGGAATTATGCAGAATTATTTTGGATAATTAGCACTGATTTTCTGTTTTTATGTACAGGTGGACGCTATATTAGGCAGAAAAGCGCTCCATCGATGTTACCCTGCAGCTCTTCTACACGAACAGCACAAAAAAACAGCACACCATGCGCTGTGCTGTCATCACATAACAGTCAGATAACAGTCTCATGAAAGAAGACATAATGCTATACAAACAACAAGCACCCATTCATAGCATAGCCATGAAAATAGCCAGCATGAAAGCACCCGTTCCTACAAAAAAACAGCACACCATGCGGTGTGCTGTCTGTAGTATCCTAGATGTGAAAGCCTACGTTATTCATGAAAATTTGTTGGCTTCGCCGGTATTTTCGGATCCTGTGTTCGTGCTCCATCCGCAAAATCCGCTGCGAAGTTCAAGATAGGCCAATTATTGGCACCCAATGTCCACTCGCCTGCTTTTGAGCTAAAGGCAAAGTCAGCAAAACTTGCTTCATTCTTTGAGTAGAGCTTTGCTACTATTGGAGGTGTTGTTGTGGTATCCGCAGCTACATTCCTGCCACTGCCTTCTATCACAATGCCCTGTGGTGCAGCCCCATCACTTTTCGTTACACCACTTTTTGGTGTTTCTGTAGCTATAACCCCAACATGGTCGCCTGCACCAGCGGTCTTTTCTGCTTCTTCCGATGTCCGTCCTACATAGACCTTCACTGTGGGGGTTCCTTGGACTGTTCCTATTCCATGACCAACACTTGTACTAGTTGCATCCTTTTTAATGACATAGCCCAATGCATAGCCCGTTGCCTTGCCCGCGGTAAAGTTGTACCCCACGAGCCCGCCGACACTGTTAGAAGCAGATACCGCCCCCGTCGCATAGCCCGTTATCGTGCCCGTGCCAGCGTTGACCCCCACGAGCCCGCCGACATCCTCATCGCCTGATACCGTCCCCGTCGCATAACCCGTTACCGTTCCTCCGTAGTTGGTCCCCACGAGCCCTCCGACCTTACCCTCAGAAACTCCGGCTGATACCGATGATACCGATACAGCCCCCGTCGCATAACCCGTTAGCGTGCCAGTGTTGAGCCCCACGAGCCCGCCTGCACCCGACGTTTCGCCTGATACCGCCCCCGTCGCATAGCCCGTTAGCGTGCCAGAGTTGCCCCCCACGAGCCCTCCGATTTGGGTAGGACCTATCACCTGAGCTGAGCTGCTGCTGGAGCTCACTACCCCATTACTATCCACTGCACCCACTAAGCCACCTGCGTTCGGAAACTTTACTGTGCCAGCACTTACTTGCGTTACTCTTCCTCCTTGCACATGGACATTGCTTACCGTTCCAGTATGGATCCGCCCGACCAGTGCCCCAACATCATCCAATGTTGATGTGACCTGTGCTTCCGCTAGTGTGAGGTCTTTGACCACAACAGTTGCCTTCGTCTTTGCCTTCACATAGCCAAACAAGCCTGCATATCTAGCATCATGATCAATGTATAGCTCGCTCACTTTCTTGTTGTTTCCATCAAGGGTGCCAGTAAAGGGGGACGTAGCAGTCAACCCTATCGGCGTGAATTGCACAAAGCCCTTTGTATTGGGCTCGGGAAACTCTATATCGTTTTCCAGTTTATAGTTTTCACTCAGATCGTCTTGCATGTTCTGCAGTCCTCGCCAGCTATAGATGCTGCCATTTGGGCTTTTCTTTGCTGTTACTGTTTCGCTGAAGAACTCCGTAGTGCCTGCATCGTCGTATACTGTGAGCGTGATTGTTACCTCACTGTTAGGAGCAATGCCGCGCCACGTTGCACCGTTCATTTCTAGTCCAACGTAGATGATTCCTTTGTTTTCTCCGCTAGATGGTACTGCTTCTGTTATTTGTTTCTTGGCAAGCGTGTAGATAGATGTTGAGCCTGCGCTTACTTTAATCTCATACTGTGCTTTGCTCCCATCCTTTAATCCAGCTATCTTTAATAATCCTGGGTCATTGTAATCTCCCAATGAGAATTTATCCCGATGTGCACTGTTATCTGCGCTGACATGTGCTTTGTACACTGCCACAATAGGTTCTGTGCTTATCGATATCTCTTTGCTTGTTGCTATCGCTGCGTCGGGGTTCTCTTTTGTGGATATGCTAACCTTGTGTGTCCCCTTTGGTAGCTGATCTATATCAAGTTCGTAGTCATTCTTGTCTGTTACAGATGCTACACTTTTTCTAACTACTACATCTCCCTTTTCGTTGGTAACCGTAACAATGTAGCCGCTTGCCCCTGCACTCGCCTGCCATTTTGCTGTAATACCATTATTCGCTCTGGCTATAGTCTCAACTGTCGTTTGACTGCCACCTCCACTGCTTGATCCTGCTTCCGGACAAGCAATAAGCACTGCTCCCAAGAGAAGTACCATGAGTATGGTAGGTACCAAAACAATACCGCCAAAACCAGTTGTATTGACAGTTCTTATCCCGCGAGGAGCTTGCCCTCGCCACACATTAATTCGTTTCATAATGACCTCCAATGAAAACGTAATAAGGAATATTTACCCTTCATACTCAGTATAATAGTCATATTCCATCCCTTCGTCAAGGGGAATTTCGGAATTATGCAGAATTATTTTGGAAATTAGCACTGATTTTCTGTTTTTATGTACAGGTAGACGCTATATTAGGCAGAAAAGCGCTCCATCGGTGTTACCCTGCAGCTCTTCTACACGAACAGCACAAAAAAACAGCACACCATGCGCTGTGCTGGCTTGCTGTACTTATTCGTAATAATTGTAGTATCTTCGTTGAGTATGAGAGTACAGACACAAATTCCTGCTCCCTGCCATCAACAATTGCATTCGCTATGCCAGCACTAATGCCAGCCCTTGCCACACCCAGTTTGCATCAATTTATTCTATCGTAATGATTTTTAATCTTATCGATCTTAGCATGCAGATGTTGAATAATAAAATCCTCGCCCAATGGATCTCGATTTCTAATATACGCAATAATTTTTCTGTGTTCATTTTCTGTTCGTACCAAATCTTCTAATGTCATACTTTTAATAAACGAAGCTCGTTTTATTAGATTGAGTTCACCAAAAAACTTTATTAACAGCGCGTTGTCAGAAAAATTAACTATAGCTTCGTGAAATGCGTAATGGAGATTTACAAAGATTTTCATCCCCTCCGCGGTAAGATCTGCGAGGGCGTCATGCATGGCATGGAAAAGTTCTTCTAGTCTCTCTGCGAGCGGCTCTATGGCTTTCTCTGAGTTAATACTCAGATTGAATGCTAATCCTTCGATGCATGCCCTTACACGTATATAATCTATAATGTCCTTCGGAGAATAGTCGCTAATATAGGTTCCAGATTGTGGAATTATATTTACCAATAATTCATTTTTCAGTCTTTGAAGCACCTGTCTTATGGGTGTTCTTGAACAGTTAAACTCTTTTGAGAGTTCTATTTCTGATATTTTTGTATTAACAGGGTACTCACCCTTCTCAATTCTCTGCTTAATGATACTATAGATTTCTTCTATTTTGCTCATGGCATTGGCATTTACCTGTAAACTAAATTTCTCGAAGAGAAGTTTCTATAGTAGGATATAATTCTAGTATCTGTTTAATACTTTGCCTCAGTTGTTGAGATTCTTCGGGAGAAATAGCCCGAAATGGCGACCTCGGATTGCCAATATCTACACCTACCCACCGTAATACCTCGCGAACTGCTGAAAAATAGGGGTATTGTAACAAAGCATGGAGAATCTCACTTGCTAATTTGTAATGATTATGGGCCTCGTTGTAATTTTTCGCATTAAAATAATTGTAGATCTTAACAACGATGTCCGCCAAAAGATTGTACGAACTTCCCACCAATCCACTAGCCCCTGCCCAAAGACCATAAAAGGACATCTCATCTGATCCAGAAAACACGATGGGCTTTGCCGGTAGATTTATAATCCGCTCCATGGAAAAGATATCCATACTCGTATATTTGAGACCGATTATATTTTCCACCTCTAATAACTCCCTACATGTCGCAATAGGGAGATCAACTCCTGTTGTAGCAGGTATGTTGTATACGAATAAAGGAAGATCAGTAGACCCGGCTATGCTCTTATAATGTTCAATTATTTCTGACTGAGAAAATTTATAATAGAAGGGAGGGATAGCCGAAATAGCATCTACTCCAGCTTTCTCTGCAGATTCAGATAATGTTATGGCTTGTTTTGTAGAAATTGCACCGGTATGGGCAATGACGGGAATTCTTTTATTGACACAGGCACATATTTCCCTAACTACGGAATTACGCTCCTCCATGCTCATTGATAGTCCTTCTCCCGTACTCCCGGTAATATATACGCCATGCACCCCTTTTTGAATAAGATATTCAATTATTCCTTCCAATGCCTCGAAGTCGAGTTCTTGTTTGCCGTTAAAGGCGGTCATAAGAGCTGGCATAACTCCACGAAATTTTTCTAAGTTCATGATTGATCTCCTCACTGTCTAAAATTCTTGCTTAAACTAGCATGGTACTAGTATACAAGTTATCTTTTCAAAGGGCAAGTGAATTTTATAAAAAATTACAACACATTCGCATAATCCCCAATGAGTAGTGATTTTCACATAAAAATTTAATGACAGCATAGTTTTCAAAAAGACTTGACACCCTCAAAGAAAATATATTAATATTTAGAAAAATTAAATCAAAACTTGTGTACAAGTTTTGTAATATTATTCGGAGGTATTATGAATAAAATGATTTTTTTTGCCTTGATAATAATCATGGCATTGGCCGTAGGAACAGTGTTTGCTGGTGGAGAGCAGGAATCTGGCTCTGAAGAACAAGATTCAATATCTTTAACGGTTGGAATGCAAGATCAGCCGGGGTCCATCCCCTATATAGGGATGGAGACGTTTAAGAGCAAGCTAGAAAGTGCATCTGGCAATACAATAGAAGTCGAGCTTTTCCCCTCTTCTCAATTGGGTGACTATAAGGCAATGGCAGGACAGGTATCTGCTGGAGAGCTAGACATAGTGCTTACTGGATATCCAGATATGAGTTTTATGGTACCCGCTTTTGAAGTAATCGGCGAGCCCTATGTTGTTACCAGTTATGAGCAGTTGCAGAACGTAATTTCGGGAGACTTTGCTCAGGCCCTGCATCAGGAGCTGGAAACAGGTAAGAATATTAAATTCTTGGATCTGTGGTACACCGGAGCACGACAGGTAACTTCAAATAGGCCGCTTAATTCGATTGATGACTTTAAGGGGCTCAAACTGAGGACGCCGAATGTGCCATTTCTCATTCACTTTGCAAAAGCTGCAGGTGCTGTACCTACCCCTATAGCATTTCAGGAAGTCTATTTAGCACTGCAAACGAATCAAGTAGAGGCAGAGGAAAACCCACTGGTTACAATTGACGTAATGAAGTTCTATGAGGTCCAGGAATATATAGCCATGACGAGTCACTTTGTGGCAACTACAGGCATTTGGATTAACACTGACACTTGGAGCGCATTATCTAAGCCACGACAAGACAAGATCATGGATGCATTGGCAGCAGCACGGAAGGTTAACAATGATATGGCCTTCGAAAATGAAAGTAAATTAGTAGATCAGTTTAAGGAGCGCGGCATTAAGTTTACATATCCTGATATAGTTCCCTTTCAAGAAGCTATGGCTCCTTTCTATGAAGAACTAAATAAGAAGCACGCAAGTTATGGCAATAATATTATACAGAAGATACAGAACATAAAATAACATGCATTACGAAAAGAAAACACATCTACTCGGAGGAATCTGTAGAAAATTTATAGCAAACATTGAAATAATTCTTGCAAGCTTTGGTTTTTTACTCCTCTTTGTAGTGCTTCTGTTTCGTAACACTATCGGGCTTTCTTCAAAGATTCTTGTGTTTGTTCAACAGAATATTGGAGAAAGCCATTTTTTATTTGATGCCATTCACAAAACCTTAAATTGGATAAGCAATAATTCTCAATGGACGAGCGAAGGAGCGCAGTGGCTTTGGGTATGGTTTGTAATGCTTGGTTTAAGCGAGGCCGAACGTTTTGAAGAAAATCTAAAAATTGATTTCTTGTTTCAGATCATTTCCTCCCAGAAAGTAGAAAGTATATTCAAAATACTTCTTGATACAGTATTTCTATCTTCTTGTATCTTTCTTTTTATATTAAGCTTTCAAGAAATTGAAAGGAGTAAGGGGGCAACTCCTACAACACTTCCTATGAGTAATGCATGGCTTTATTCTTCTATGACAGTAGGTCTGTTCTGTATAAGTATTCGTATTATGCTACGAATTCAGCGAAACGTTACACTCCTAGCATCACTCTTCAAAAATAAAGACATGATGAACAACCTGTCCAATAAGGAGTATTAAATGGATATAATATGGCTGTTATCGGGTTGGTTAATTCTGATATTTTTAGGAATGCCAGTCGCAAGCTCTCTTATTATTTCCTGCTTAGTGTTCATGTTACAGGCCGGGTACGGTATAGGATTTGCAGTACAACGCATGGTAGATAATCTAAATTCCTTTCCGGTATTAGCGGTACCCTTATTTATTTTTGCAGGCCAGTTATTTAATTGTGCAGGCATTACAAATGCCTTGTTTGATTTTTCGAAAAAACTTGTTGGACATATTACAGGCGGACTAGGACATGTAAATGTACTCGTAAGTTTATTTTTCTCTGGCATGTCTGGCTCTGCTATAGCAGATTCTGGGGGCTTGGGACTTATTGAAATAAAAGCTATGAGAGATGCAGGCTACGATGATGCATTTTCTGGTTCAATCACAGCAGCGTCATCAATTATTGGTCCCATTATTCCTCCTTCAATTACCATGGTCTTATATGGCGTATTGACAGGCACATCTATTGGCGGTCTGTTTTTGGGCGGCATATTTACCGGTCTGCTTTGTGCTACGGCATTGATGATGATGGTCTATGTTATTGCAAAAAAACGTAACTACCCTGTATCCGAAAAAGCAACATTAAGAGAAATATTTGTAAGTTTTAAGAAATCCTTTTGGGCTTTATGTACCCCAATTATTATAATTGGCGGGATATTTAGTGGGATGTTTTCTCCTACTGAAGCAGCGGCAATTACGGTGTTATATGCCATCCTCATTGATGTATTGGTGTATAAAAATTTAACTTGGAAATCGTTTTTTCATGCAATTAGAGCCACTGTCAAAACAAGTGCTTCGGTTGGGTATATTATTGCAGCTGTGGGATTGTTTGGATACATTATGGCTCGTGAGCGAGTATCTGATCAGATAATTTATCTGCTTACCAATAATGTTTCTAGCAAAATAGCATTCTTATTTGTTACCAGTATAGTAATATTTATTCTCGGGACATTTATAGAATCCCTACCCATCTTATTAATGATAGTGCCAATTATAGCTCCAATTGCAACGAATATATACGCTGTGGACCCCATTCACTTTGGAATTATTGTCGTGCTTAATTTGATGATAAGTACACTTACGCCACCCATGGGCATGTCTTTGTTGGTGGTATCTCAGGTGAGTAATATCCCCTTTGCAACATTAGCTCGAGCAATTTTGCCCTGGCTCATACCTCCCCTTGTGGTGGTAGTGCTTTTAATATATTTTCCTAGCATAGCAATTTTCCTGCCCTATATGCTTATTAAATAACAAATCATGGTAGATACAGCTACAAAATTACCAAAAAGAGCTCCTGATATCTATGGAAATTGGGCAACCTTGCTACTTCCTATTTCGAACAATAACGAGATAGATTGGGAGGTTTTAGAACATGAAATTGATGTATTGCTGGCTGCAAAACTAAACGGAATATATAGCAATGGTACGGCAGGAGAATTCTATGCACAAACTATGACCGAATACAAACAAGTGCAGACCATGCTTTCAAAAGCATGTCTAAGACATACGGTTCCATTTCAAATTGGAGCGAGTTTTCCTACATTGCCCGAGATGCTTGAAAGAATAGAATTTGCTAAAACCTTATCCCCTACAGCTATTCAAATAATAATACCTGATTGCTTTCCCTTATCTTCAAAAGAGCTCTGTATGTATTTTAGCAAAATACAAGAGATCTCAGATGGCTTCAGGTTCATACTATACGCTCCTCCACATGCAAAAACCAAGTTATTGCCTCGTGATATACGCATGCTTATGGAACAATTTTCTTGTCTTGTTGGTCTTAAGCTAGCAGGAGGAGATGCGGATTGGTATCAAGAAATGCAAAGTTGCATGGAAGAGCTTGCTATATTTATTCCGGGGCATCATCTCGCAAGTGCTGTGTCACAAGGTGCCCATGGTGCCTATTCCAATGTTTCTTGTATATCGCCTGTACAGGCACAGAAATGGTATGATCTCATGTTACGCGACATGCATAAAGCATTGATCATCGAGAAAGAAATACGAAATTTTATGGATAGGAAAATACTGCCTTTTATACAATCAGGATATTCCAATCAAGCTTGTGACAAAGCCCTCGCCTATATGACGGGATGGTGTAAGGGAATGACATCAAAATTAAGATTTCCTTATAGAGGAATAGCCCCCAAGGAGTTATTAAATTGCAAAAAACATATGCACGAGATGTTAAAGAATTTTTTTATGCTGTAATAATAAGGAGACGATATGAATATGAAACCTGAAATAATGAAATTAAAAAAGCATTATTATCATAGCTTGTTTGAGGATGTTGTGCCGTGGTGGGAAAAACATTCTATTGATACGGAAAATGGTGGGTTTTTTACCAGACTGGAAAGAGATGGTCGCCCCTATTCTGGCGATAAAGATATGTGGATGACAGGAAGAGAAATTTGGATATTTGCCCACCTGTATAATCAATGTAAGAAAGAAGAAAGTTGGAAAAAACACGCCCTACATGGCTTAGACTTTATGCTGAAATATGCCATGAAAGAAAATGGAAAAATGTTTTTCCGCTTAGATAAAAACGGAAAACCTTTAGCCGAAGTGCTCAGTCTATTTACAGAAGTGTTTGCTGCAATTGCAGTTGCTGAATGTGCCAAAATGACTGCGGATGAGGCATTAAGAAAAAAAGCAGATGCCATGTATGATTTTCTTATACCTCGTTTAATGCAGACAAGCGACACGCCGACTCTTGCATACCCCTTGATCGACACTCAGATACATTTACACTCGCATGATATGTGTTGTATTACTGTGGCGAAAGTATACGATGACATTTGGCCATCTCAAAAATATAAAGATGCCATTACACAATCAATTAATTCAATTATTGAAAAACATTGGAAACCAGATTTGAATTGCTTTTTAGAAAATGTTGCAGCTGATGGATCCACCATGTTCCATCTCCCGGAAGGAAGATTATTCCACCCCGGTCATGCAATAGAGAGTGCTTGGATGATAATGGAAGCAGCAAAAGAGAAAAAAGATGATGCACTATTCAATGTGGCTGTAGATATCCTGTTAGCTTCATTAAATCATGGATGGGATAGGGAGTATGGTGGATTAAGATATATGACCAATATTGATTGGACACCCTGCCACTCATTAGAAGCCGACTTAAAATTATGGTGGCCGCATGCAGAAACATTATATGCATTATTATTAGCATGGATACAGACAGAAAGAGATGATCTCAAATCCTGGTATGATGTAGTGCACGATTACACCTTTTCAAAATTTCCAGATAAGGATTTTGGTGAGTGGTATGGATACTTAAATCGCGATGGCTCAAAAGTATGGACTGCGAAAGCAAATGGCTGGAAAGGAATGTTTCATCTTCCCAGGGTTTTGTTTCGATCGTATCAGTTGTTAGCTTCTACAATGTTACAAGGCACTTGACAAATACGACATGCCATGCTACTATGGTATTCATCATGAGTAATTTGAGCAATGGATTAGCTGCTTTGAAGCAGCCAATCAAAACGGATCTGTTCGCGTCTAAGTCCCCTCTCGAGTGGGCGGTCTCTAGCAATGGTGTTATGTATACTGCACAAATCCCAATAGACGGTGATGGCAAGGTGGTGGCTGGCGGCATAGAGGCACAATCACGACAAACACTAGATAACTTAGTTCATACTTTGGAGTGTGCAAAGGCCACAACAGACAATGTACTACAGGTATTAATTTATGTAACAGCCAGAGAATATCTCGCTCCCTTTAACAAAGTGTATGCAGAATATTTTAATGAACCATATCCCAACCGAGCAGCAGTGGTTGTTGCAGGTCTCGCGCGCGAAGAAATGTTGGTAGAACTAGTTGTGTATGCATCTGTCTGACTAATTTGATCAAGTTTGTATCTAGACTGTTTGTACATACAAATTTAATAGGTAGTAAAATACGGAGGTAATGAAATGATGGATGTTAATCCGCAGGAAAGTTTATACATAGGTGGCAAATGGCAAGCAGGCGCCTCTACTGTCAACAATATTAATCCCTCAGATTTATCCGATACAATCGGATCATTTTCACAAGCCAGCACCGCACAAGCTGAAGAAGCCATAGCGATTGCTCAAAAAGGGCAAGTGGAATGGGAACACACCCCCCTAGAAAAAAGAAAAAGCATACTGTACGCCATTGGAGATGAGATGATGGCTCGTGCGGAAGAATTAGGAACCCTACTTTCAAGAGAGGAAGGAAAACCTCTCGCCGAAGGAAAAGGGGAAGTATATAGAGCAGGACAATTTTTTCAGTACTATGCTGCTGAGGTACTACATCAGTTTGGAGAAATGATTGATTCCGTAAGGCCAGGAATAGGGATAGAAGTGCAAAGAGAAGCTATTGGTGTGGTAGCTATAATTTCTCCTTGGAACTTTCCCACTGCAGCGGCATCTTGGAAAATAGCACCTGCCCTTGCTTTTGGAAATAGCGTTATTTGGAAACCCGCAAACATTACTCCCGCGAGTGCAGTTGCACTAACAGAAATCATACATCGACAAGGATTGCCAGAGGGTGTATTTAATCTTTTGCTCGGATCAGGAAAAGAAGTTGGAGACGCACTTATCCATTCAGATCAGATCAATGCAATTAGTTTTACTGGTTCTGTGGACGTAGGACGCCACATTGCAAAAGTATCATCTGGGAATTTTGTAAAATGCCAACTAGAAATGGGAAGTAAAAATGCACTTGTGGTGGCAGATGACGCAGATCTAGATATCGCAGTAGAATGTGCAATATCAGGTTCTTTTACTGGAACAGGTCAAAAATGCACTGCCTCATCACGACTTATTGTTTTTGAATCCGTTCACGATGCTTTTGTTGAAGCTATGGTAGAACGTATGAAAACACTAAAAGTAGGACACGCACTGGAAGAAGGCGTATACCTAGGTCCTGTGGCAAATGAAAGTCAATTTAAATCTAATTTTGAATGGATAGAAAAAGCTAAAAATCATGGTGCCGAATTGGCCTTTGGTGGTAAAAAATTAAGTTTAGAAAAAGAAGGATACTATATGTCTCCGACTCTATTTATAAATACTAAAAATGAATGGGAGATAAATCAGCAAGAAGTATTTGGACCAATTACCTGTGTCATTAAAGCAAAGAATTTAGACGAAGCCATAGACCTCGCTAACGGCACTGACTATGGACTATCATCTGGAATAATTACGACAAGTCTAAAAACGAGCAGTATATACAAAAAGCGTGCTAAGTTTGGATGTGTAATGGTCAATTTAGCAACTGCAGGAACAGATTATCATGTGCCTTTTGGCGGAAGAAAACAATCCAGTTTTGGAGGACGAGAGCAAGGTAAAGCCGCAAGAGATTTTTATACTGTTGTAAAGACAATTTATCAACGCCCGTATTAAGTTTTGAACTATGAATTTTGAAGATCTAATCGTTATAGATGGATTGCAATACAGCAAATGGACTCCTGATTATTTTGAATCCCTTCGTTCAGCTGGAATTACGGCGATACACGCAACATTAGTCTATCATGAAATGACGAGAGAAACCCTGTCTCGTTTTATAGAATGGAACAAATTATTTGAAGAACATGAAGACCTTATCCTTCATGTAAAATCTGTAGAAGATATAGATAAAGCAAAGCAAACAAAAAAAATCGCTGTGTTTTTCGGAGCGCAAAACTGCTCTCCTATAGAAGATGACATTGGATTAATTAAAGTCATGCGTGACCTAGGTCTATTGATTATGCAACTTAGCTATAATAATCAGAGCATGCTCGCAACGGGATGTTATGAAGAGAAGGACCCGGGATTAACACGCTTTGGAAAACAAGCTATAAAAGAAATGAATCGAGTCGGGATGATTATTGATATGTCGCATAGCGCAGAAAGATCTACATTAGAAGCTATGGAAATATCTGAACGTCCAATTTGTATTAGTCACTCAAATCCAAAATTTGCAGTAGATGCCCTTCGAAATAAATCCACAACCATACTAGAGGCATTAAGAGACAGTGGCGGTTTTTTTGGATTTAGTCTATATCCCTTTCATCTTCCAAACAGGAGCGACTGTACATTGGAAGAATTTTGCAAACTTGTAGCGGATACCGTAGATATAGTAGGGATTGATAATGTAGGAATAGGGAGCGATTTATGTCTCGGGCAAACACAATCAGTATTAGAATGGATGCGTAATGGAAGATGGTCGAAAGAAATGAACTATGGAGAAGGTTCAGCATCAAATTCGGCTTGGCCTCGCCCCCTTACTTGGTTTGAAGATGCTCATGGAATGAAAAATATTTATAAAGGACTACTATCACATGGATTTTCCTGTGAACATGTTCAGAAAATTATAGGCCAAAATTGGTATAATTTTTTGAATAAAGGAATATATAGTATATAAAATGATTTAGAATAAATTTTATTGAAAAATAATAATTGATTCTAAAAATATAAATTTTTAGGAGGTTTATATGAATGTGTCGCATATCTCAAATGAGAAACATGCAAAATTAGATAGGCTAGCTCTAATTCTTAGTAGTGGGTTTTTACTTTTATTCATTTTCATTGCTTTTATCAGCAATGATACTTTGGCGAATTTAGTCAATGTAGGGTTTGCTTGGTCAGTGAAAGTTTTTGGAGCATACTGGCAAGTCTTACTATTGCTAACGTTTATAATCAGTTTAATATTAGCATTTACACGTACTGGCTCGGTTAGAATGGGAAAATTAGACAAACCTGAAATTAAACTATTTGTTTGGATTGCAATTATTCTCTGTACATTACTAGCAGGTGGTGGTGTGTTTTGGGCTGCAGCAGAGCCCATTAGTCACTATTTATTTACTCCGCCTTTATTCGGTGAAGTAACGGACTCTTTTCAAAAAGCAAGTAACGCACTAGCACAGTCTTTTATGCATTGGGGCTTTCTTGCATGGGCAATTCTTGGGGGCTTAACAGCTCTTGTACTCATGCACCTGCATTATGATAAAGGTCTTCCATTAAAACCAAGAACCTTGTTATATCCTGTGTTTGGAGAACGAGCAATAAAGGGACCGCTCGCATCTATTATAGACGCATGTTGTATTATTGCAGTTGCAGCAGGAACTATAGGACCTATAGGATTCTTAGGCCTACAAATAAGTTATTCGCTCAACTTTTTATTTAACATCCCAGATGGCTTTACTACTCAATTAATAGTAGTCTTAATTGCCATCGTCATATACACTGTTTCCGCAGTAAGCGGCGTAAATCGAGGCATTCAAATTTTAAGCAGGTACAATGTATATCTTGCGTCATTTTTGTTAGTGTATATTTTTGTATTTGGACCAACTGGATTTATAATAAACTCATATATCCAAGGTCTTGGTAACATGCTGCAAAATTTTATCCCTATGTCTGTATATAGAGGGGATGAAGCATGGCTTTCATGGTGGACAGTATTTTTCTGGGGATGGTTTTTGGGATATGGACCAATGATGGCAGTATTTATTGCCAGAATTTCTCGAGGTAGAACTATACGAGATATAGTATTGGCAATCTGTATTCTTGCCCCAGTCATTACAATGTTCTGGTTTACTATAGTTGGCGGCACTGGCTTATTTAGTGAAATCAATAACCCTGGTTCAGTAAGCGAGCTATTCAATTCTAATGGTGGCTTTAACTTACCCGGCACTCTCATAGGCGTGGTACAATCTTTACCCCTGTCTAATGTAATTGCTATATTATTTTTAATACTCACGACCATTTTTATTGTTACCACAGGAGACTCTATGACCTATACCATAAGTGTAGTTATAGGTGGAACGACAGAACCCAATGCGGCAATTAGAGTATTTTGGGGAATATTAATGGGACTCGTTGCTATCATTCTGCTTTCATTTAAGCAAGGAGGTATAGCGGCCTTACAGTCATTTATTGTAATTACTGCAGTTCCAGTATCTCTCATTTTATTGCCCTCTTTATGGACTGCACCAAGAATTGCACGACAAATGGCAAAAGAACAAAATCTTATATAATTAATTGAACATATCAATTAATTACTAAGATACATGACTTTCTAGTATTAGAAGTAGCTTCTAATACTAGAAGGTCCATTCATATCAAAAATTTGTGGGGTCATACAATCAGTATGTATTTAGAAAGAGAAAACGATCTTCTGAACAAAGAGAGGAAATTACGCCCTCCTGAAATAGCCATGGATTTATATCGCATGGGTTCAATGCATCAAACTAGATTAAGTTTTGCACGTAGCTTGATACGAAGCATGGTAAAACACAACTGGAAAGTAAGCGTTCACCTATGGGATTTAGATAATGACGGTTATGGCACGGTAATCTACAAAATAGATACACCAAACAATACATATCATCAAGTAATATTTTCAGATAAAATATTAGATGAAGAAAGAAATGATAGAGTTATTGCAGAAAAATGGGACCTAACATGTGCCTTAGTACATGGAAATATCGATGATGCCCTATTATCTGATTTGCGTAATAATATTCCCCTACAAGAAAGTGGAAGAAACAATAATCGTGTGTGGGTACTAGCACGGGCAAATAAGAGTGTGCGAATATTTGAACATGTAGTATCTAGTTTGGCAAAAGGAGAACAACCATCACATGAACTCATTGCAGAGGTCGGATATATTTTACGTACAACGGCAGTATACGGAAATGGAAAATTTGGCATAGCTGACTTTAGAATATTAGAGGAAAACAAGGATTTTAGAGAATCCTTTAAGGCACAAATGCTTGCAGTATATATTTTGCGAGAGTTTAGTATAGATTGGGTGCACTATCTTGCAAAACAAAGAAATGCCGAACAAGCAATAACACTAGATAGAGACTTACAGAGATATCTAGGAGTTGGTAATGCCACTGGATTAGGAATGGCACTCTTTCTCATCAAACATCCTCGTATTATAGACCAATGGATAAGCATTAGAGAAAAAGCTCTTTCAGAAATAGCTGTTCAAACTGTTGACGATACATCAAAACAAAATATATTAAAATTACTGAGACGAGCACGACAACATGTATTTAATGTGGTTACTATTGACGAGCGTCAAAAAGAACTAAATATTAATGCATCTGCAGAAATAGAAGACTTCATTGCAAAAATAAAAGACTTAGAGAACGCCAAAGAAATATGGAAATCTGCTATTGACTTGAGCATGGGCTATGGATTAGAAACACAGGAAATACTTATCGCCTGTTTGCTAGATGTATATCCTGAAATAAGTGATACATATGAAAATGAGGTCAATGCCGATGAACAGTGGGACTCCATCGTAGGTGTGACTATACATGAGCTACGAAGGGTGCTACAAGATAGATATAGATGGGCAATTAACATAGATTTTACTCATCCAAATAATGTGTATTGGTTTTGGTATCGGTCAGAAAAAAAAGTTGAGCCCCGAATAGGCGTAAGAGAAGAAGAAGAAGGCACAGAATTAGAGCTTCCTCTGGATATAGGAAGACAAGTTCACAAATTATATAGTGCTATTATTCATATTGATGATGCTTGTCACTTGAGCGAGTTTCTTATAGAGCATCCAGAATTTTCTACCATTACAAGAAGAGTTTGGACCATGGGAAATAGTTTGTTTGGCGACATTCAAGCCAATAGTTTACAAAAAGAAAATACCCCCATGTATTTTTTACGATCAAAACTTGCCATGCTTGGTGCAACAAAATTCGATCCACGCTCCGACAAATGGGTTAGAGTTACTTTTTTTCAAAACGCCCCACTATTAGACGAATTACATACTGATGAATGGTTATTTCCTCTTTTACCTAAGGAAGAACATACATTATCAGAAAATATTCAACATGAAGATAAAACATTACTTTCCTACAATGAAATAGTGCTATATTGTTATTGGGCATTTTCAGGACTGCGTAAAAGTGCAGGCGAGCCCCTGCGTGTAGCGACAATGATTGCAGATATGGAAATTATCCAGCTTGAAGGTATAAAACATTTTGCAAGGGCATTAAAATTTATAGAAAAAGATAACGTGCCCGCAGCAATAATAGAATCAAAGAGCACTGAGCATATTATTATAGATTTGCAAAACTGTAGTATAATTTTCCATCTTCCTGTACTTATTGATTATCTTGTTGAACAATTATACTCCGAAAGATCTTTAGAACAAATTTCTATGCACATTAAAAATTGTTATAACCGTTGGCTTTCTCTCGGTGCACTTATAGATCTTATAAAACAACAACTCTATCTTAAAGCAAGCTGGAACAATGATTCATATCCTAATCGTGTCGAATGCATGCTCTCTCCGGACGGCATCTTTCCAGACATTTATTTTTTTGACAAAAACAAAAACAACTGTAACGACAATTCAATAGACATTATAATTGGAAAAAAACCAATTGATATCAATGCAAAGAAAGAAGCCGATATTAGTCACGATGCTCTACAACAGAAACAAAAAATATCTTGGGAAAAGGGTATTTTTATTGACAAAGAAGATTGGGCTATAATTCAAAAGGCAGCTACTAAGATTATGGTAGAAAACACTGAACGTTCTCAACACGGTGCAGGTGGAAAATAATATTGTAGCTTCGGTTTTTTACTTCTCTTTCTGTGCTTCTGTTTCGTAATACTATCACACTTCCCTGAGCAACAATGCTAATTGGAGACGATATACATGGTCACATGATTACAAATTGCTTGAAAAATGCAGGAGTACATGATGCAGCAGATTATATGCTCAAGGACAGATTAATTGGAAGGAAAAAACGAAAGAAGATAGCAAAAAACTTGCAGAAGAAATGCAGCGGAAAGCAAATATGGACATCTCAAGAATCTGTAAATTCATTGTATTTTATTTAATAACGTATTATAATAGCTATATTGATATGGAAATCTTAGTACCAGTATACTATGTGTGAGAGGATATTATGCTTAATGCAGTATTACGCCATAAGGATAGAAGACATTTCGACCAGTTAAAACTAGAAGACGTTCTTACCTCTTTTGTGTTTGAGTATTTATTGCTTTTAGATGACAAAACAGTATGGAGTATTGTAAGAGATTCTATTATCTCTCTTGATGGAATAAAAGATCAAGCTATACAAAAAAAACTTGACAAGAAGAATGATATAGGAACATTGTGCACAAAAGAGTTTTGGCCTCACTGGAGTGCAGAAGGTGCTAGTAATGAGCGCTTGGTTGAACCCGATGTATTTTTCCGCTTTACAGAACTTGATGTAATTATAGAGGCAAAACGATATGACGATCATCAACAAGATTCACAACAGTGGGAAAACGAAGTACAAGGATATCTAAATGAATATAAAGAGAATAAAAAAGATGTTATTCTAATAGCACTAGGTGGTATCAATACTGATGCTGCTGAGTTGATAGAAAAAGAAAAAAAAATCTATGTGTGTAAATGTCGATGGACAGATATTTTAAGGACAATAAAATACAGAATAAAAGATAGTAAGAACCAAACAGAAACAGAAACAGAAACAAAAACAAAAACAGAAACAAAGATATACGAAGCACTAGTAGATGTGTTTAGTATTTTTGGTTTTCATGTAGTTGATTGGGAAGCATGGAATTTAGCTCCTAGTGATCCTAGCTTGAAATTAGAAATAGACTCAAGGGCATTTGAAAATTGGCATATTTACCCAACAACATGGAAGGGCTTTGATTGTATCAAAGACATATATATAAATAAAAAACATATGGAGGTAATAGAGTTATGGAAAATAACGAAATAACACAAGAAAAATTAGAGAGTGCTTTTGTAGAGGTAAGAAAGGCCTATAGGTTTTTATACAAATACCAAAAGAGAATACTAGATTTATGTGCATATATAAGCGATTTTTTTGGTTTAAAAGAAATGAAAAATGAACAACAAAGTTTATTTAGCGATACAGCGAATAAGAATAGTAGCTTTTCTAGTTGGGCCTGGGATTGGATGCCTATGTATCATTATGCTTTTTGGGTTGCAAATGAAGAATATGAAATGTGTTTAAGGATAGCAAGTGATACTGGATATTATCAACGAAATGATATAGATGTAAGTGAATATTATAATAATGCTGGATTGGAACTTAAAGAGTTTATTCCAGAAAAGGACTCTGAAACCGTGTTAACATTTTATCTTTATAAAGGTAATTGGTGGGAAAAGGAAGAGGAATACGAGAAACTCTACTATAAATCACTACAGGAGGCGTCTAAAAAAATTGCAGCAACACCGACCAAAGATAAAAAGCCAGAATTTGAGCTAAAATCAGAAGGAAAATTATTTTTAGCATATTTTCCACTCTCATTGTTTACCAGCGAAGAAAAAACTAAAGATCTACTTAGGATGCTGATAGACGAAGCAGACAAGAAAGGTTTCAAAATAGAAGAGAAAAAACCAGATTTTAAGGAAGACTGATAAAAAGGAGAAAAATAATATGAAATTTAGTGAGTGTATTAAAGAAAAAAAGTTTACAGTACCAGATTACCAGAGAGCGTTTATTTGGGAAAAAAAACAAATAGATTTATTTATACAAGACTTAAAAGAATGTGTTGAAAATAACGTAAAGTATTATTATGGGCATTTTATTTTTGAAACGATTGAGAAAGATAAAAAATACGAAATAATAGATGGACAACAACGCATGACACTAGCAGTATTATTTTTATTTGCGTGTCAGGATACAAATAGTTTAAGCAAAGGTTTTATTAATAACTTTGAAACAGTAAGCTATGACAAGGAATTTTTTACCAATTTACTAGGAAACAAAACAACTAAATTTACCACATTTTCTCAGAAAAGACTTCAGGAAGGATTGAATCTTATAAAAAAGGCAATATCAAAAATTTCTAAAGATAAAATCTCGCAATATGTAAAGGTTTTATTAGATGCAACTATATCTACTCATTGTCTTGACTCGAAGATTGAAGCTACTCAAATATTTAAACTAACCAATACACGTGGAGTATCTCTTACGATAATAGAAAAAGTAAAGTCTAGATTAATGCAATCTGTATATGAAAATAGGAAAACTAATACAGACGAATCAGATTTAGAGCGTGATATAAAAACGATCCAAAAGTGTTTTGCTGAAATCTATAAGTTGGAAGAATCTATGCTTAAAAATAGTTTTAAAGGACATTTGGACTTAGATGTTTTGCTGCACCTTCATTTAAGGGTAATCGATACAGGGCTTACACATACACAGTCAGCAGCTGAGATGGATAGTCCAATCCGTAATGGTAATAGGGAAGAGCTAATATTAACCTATATAGATAAAAAGATTAAAAACAATACTAATTATGCCTTAAAGCTATCAGAGGAGTTTCAAAAATCTGTAGAGTGTTTTTGTAAAAACTTACCACAATGGGATAAAGAAACTAGCTTGGTAGGAGATGTATTGATTTTGGATAGGGATAAAAGTATAGAGTTCTTTTTAATTTTATATCGTTTAAGATTTGAAAGTTATTCTAAAAACGATAAAGCAAAAGTGTTAAAACTGTGGGAGCGCCTATTATTTACTCGTGATTTTCATGATAAATATCATGGAGTGTGGTATAGTAATAGAGAGAACTTTCCGAAATTATTTAAAGATTGTATTAAAGATGATAAGAATGATAAGGATAAATGCTTTGATATCAATGTACTTAACCGATATGTTAAAGATGGATTCAGCGACGATCCAAAACTCAGCGGCAATACAAAGAAATTACAAAGCATTGTTAGAACCTATATTAAAAACAATAAAGATGATATTAAGAAAAATGCATATGGGGATAAGTGGTGGAATGATAAAATGAGTTATATATTATATAAATTCGAAAAGCATCAAGGGGTAGGTTTAAAAACATTACGTGAGATTATAAAAAATGGATCCTCTTTGGATCACATTCTACCACGAGAATGGGATTGGGAATGGATTGGTGCAAAGTGGGATAACAGAACCTCTGATGATGAGACATTTAATACTGAGATTAATAAAAGAATTAATGGGATTGGTAATCTTATATTGGTAAGTCCTAACGAGAACTCAAGTAAGGGCAATACACACCCAGCAGATCATCCGTATAACTCAATAGGCGGATCTTATACAGAGCATAATAATACCAGAGAAAAATGGAGAAAACCTAAGAATTGGACAAAGATTATAGACGACAGGAGCGAAGCTATTTATGATTTTTTAATAGATACCATGCTACCTGAGTGGGAGTATGAAGAAAAGTAGTATCTACCCTCAAATCACAATAAGCAATTACATAAGCTTGGAGGTGGCTCGTCTCGTTACCCTCAGCATACATCACCGGCTGGCTCGCAAGTTGCAAGACATCCTGAAATTACCATTATAGCAGAAAGCTGGGATAGATTGACTCGCAAGAATGCTTTGAAATACGCAGAACAATATATAGCACGATTTCAGCCATGAGAACTAGATGCAATCATCGTATTAGGTGCAGGTGGAAAATAATATTGTTCTTCTCGCTCAGTCAACTCACGGCATACTTCTACTGGCTCACCATTCCGTACTTTCCACTGTCTGATATGCCTGAACAATAGAAAATTGTGCACAAAAGAAAGCGTTGATGGATATAATTTAGTGAAATAACATAGATTTATATCTGCTGTGCTATGGAAAAACCAGTTTTCCTAACTCTCTGGGAAGAAAAGTGGCATCATTAATCCACACCTCGGTTTGAATAACTTGTACATATGCAGCCCCCAGGATCCTATATCAAAAGGATCTGTATAGTCATGACAAGATCTGGCTCTTGTACCCTGATGTTTCTCCCCTACCCTCCCCCTTCATACTGCCCTGAAACATCCATACTCCCCTCCGAAAGCGCTTCACCGAAAAACAATTCTGTTTTGGCAGGTAGTTGGCGCGGAAAACAACTCTGTTTTGGCGGGAAAAATATTTTTCAAAATAAATGTAAAAACACTTGACAGCTTGTATTTCTTATAATATTATGTTTATAACAATTAATTGCACATAGAAATTAAATGGATGGTAATGATGTATGGATAAAATTACTAAAAAGAAAGTGCATTGTTTAGGCGGCGCACTCGTAGACTTGATAGTAAAACCAATAAAGCAATATCCTCAACCCAAAAGTAACACATCTGTATTTGTAGATAGTTTCTTATATTCAGTAGGTGGTGGAGCAGTGAATTCTTCCCTAGCCCTTTCGAAACTAGTGGGAAATATAGCGCTGTATAGTAAAATTGGGGACGATATACATGGTCAAATGATTACAAATTGCTTGAAAAATGCAGGCGTAAATGTTGAAAATCTTTTGATATCGAAATCGGCACATACATCAACGGTAATAGTCGGAGTACATGAAGATGCCGACAGAAGCTTTATTTCCTACCATGGTGCATTAAGTGAATATACAAAAGACGATTTCTCTATTGATACCTTGCTAGATTGCGATTTTTTATTATGTTCTGATTTATTTAATCTACCAGAAATAGACGGGCAACCATTGGCGCATATATTAGAACTAGCACAAAGAAAGAAGATCATTACACTATTAGATGCAACCTGGGGCATACTCGGTCTGAGAAAAGACATTCTGGAACAAGTACTCCCCTTTGTTGATTATTTTTTACCGAGCGCAAATGATTGTCGCCTCATGTACCCCGACAAATCAGACGAAGAGCTTCTTGATTATTTCCACAAGAAGGGAGCAAAAAAAGTCTTGCTTAAAAGAGGCGCAGACGGGGTATTGGCATATGATGGCAGATCAAAGCACGCATATCCAGCATTAAAAAACTCACATGAAGTTCACGACACCACAGGAGCTGGGGATACTTTTAATGCAGGTTTTTTGTATGGATTAATAAAAGAATTTGTTTTTGATGATTGCATAAAGCTCGGTTCAGTCTTTGCTGGATATTCACTTATGGGTTCGGGAGATTGGTATACTGCAGAACAAATTCAACAGGAATTGAAAGATATTTTTGGGGAGAGTATATGATGAAATATTCACTACTCGTCAATGGATTTGAAAATAATATTTGCGTTCATGACGATGAAATTATGAATATACATCGTGTAATATTAGAATATTTGTCATGTTTACACAGAAAATATAGACGAAGAATAATATGTTTGTATGCAGCTCCACCAGGAACAGGAAAGTCCACAAATACAGCCCTGTGGGAGTATTTATCTACACATGATGAAAATCTTGAGGAACTTCAGACCTTGTCTATTGATGGATTTCATTATTTCAACAAATATTTGCTGTCACATACAATTTTAAGGGAAGGGCGCGAAATAAGCTTAAAATCAATTAAGGGCGCACCAGAAACATACAATGTCGAAATGTTACATCAATATCTTCAAAGATATTATAAAGGGGAAGATGTAAATTGGCCATATTACGATAGGAACATTCACGATCCAGTCTTAGACAAAATTCAAATGCAGTCCCCAATAATAGTTGTTGAAGGAAACTGGGTTCTGCTGCAAGAACCAATTTGGGATAGTCTCAAAGATTATGCTGATTTAACGATATATCACGATGCAGAAGATTATGTGCTCAAGGACAGATTAATTGGAAGGAAAATACGCGGCGGTTACTCTTATCAAGAAGCTCATGATCATTACATCAGATCTGACAAAGAAAATATAAAAAGAGTAAGAAACAATCATTGGAGGGCAGATATTACGCTCTTACGAGATACCGATAAGCAATGCCTGAAGATGATTGACAATATACAAATTAAAAAGGAGGAATAGTCCTATGGAAAAAAAGAAGAACGATGCTATATTGAGCGTTGAGAACATCTCTAAGTCATTTGGCGGAGTTCAAGCACTACGGAACGCATCGTTTGACATTGCGAAAGGTGAAATTGTAGCGATATTAGGGGCAAATGGTGCGGGAAAATCTACTTTAATTAAAATTGTTGCCGGAGTATATAAACCAGATGCAGGTAAAATTTTCATTAAGGGAGAAGAAATAGCGGGGAAAAATCATACTGTTGCATATATGCGAAATGCTGGAGTAGAGGTTGTGTATCAGGATTTAGCGATTATTCCTAATATGCCAGCACCGTATAATTTATTTTTAGGGAGAATTCCAAGAAAGTTTAAATTCTTTGTTGATCAAAAAAAGATGATAGAAAAAACGAAAGAAGTTTTAGATCAGCTTAAGGTTAAAACTGTGCAAAGTTTGACCCAACCTATTTCCGAAATGTCTGGTGGACAACAACAAAGTATAGCTATAGGCCGCGCTATTGCTTGGGGTAAAGAAATTGTAATTTTAGATGAGCCCACTGCTGCATTGGGCCCGAACGAAACTCGTGAGGTAGAAAGAGTTATTGCAGAAATAAAATCACAGGGTACAACCGTTATTTTAATTAGTCATAATTTGGCACAGGTAACACGTTTGGCTGATAGGATCGTAGTCGTTCATCATGGGGTAACTTCAAAAGAATTTAGCAAAGGCGAAGTCACCGCTGATGAATTGATACAAGCAATTACATTAGGATAGAGGAGGATAAAATGTCTGTTTTAACAAAAATAAAAAAAATGAGAAGGGTACAGCTAGATTTGACGGCAGATCAAATAAAGGAACGTCGGGCTGAACATATCCGTAATAACGTTCCTTTCATAACTATTATTTTAGTATTATTGCTTTTTACTGCTATAAGTGGTCAGAAGTTTTTTTCTTCTAGAAACTTTGCGTTTTTAGCTCAGCAAACTTCAGTAATATTACTCTTATCTTTTGCACAGCTTGTTGTTGTAACAAGTGGATCCATTGACATTTCGGTGGGATCAAATATTGGACTCAGCGCCTTTTTTGGAGCATTGGGAATGATATGGTTTGGTCCACTAGGTATACTGCTAGGAATACTGGCTTCTATAATTGTAGGTTTTTGTAATGGAATTATATTTTCAGTTTTAAAAATTCCTTCTTTTGTGACCACATTGGCAATGCTTATAATTTTGAGAGCTGTACTTATTATCATTTCTGATGGCGGCTCAATTTATCTTACAGAGGATGCTACAGGAGGAGGAACGAACGTATTATCTGTTTCTGCGGCTTGGTTACTTAATTTGGGTGGTTTTCCAAATATTTTCTATTTTGTACTCGTATTTGTGATATTCATGGTAATTTTTTATGAAAAAACAACTTTCGGAAAAGAGCTGAAAGCTTTAGGTGGCAATGAAAAAGTTCTGAATCTTGCAGGATATTCTGTAACATGGTTAAAAATAAAAGTATTTGTTTTTGCCGGTTTTATTGTAGGGGTAGCATCTATATTAAATCTCGCACGGGCTGGTGCTGCAACACCGCAAGCAGGGAGTATGTTAGAACTAGATACTGTTGCAGCAGTAGCACTGGGAGGAACGCCACTTACCGGAGGTTATGGGAGTGTAATGAAGACCGTAGTTGGAGCATTAATTTTGACGATTGTGGCGAATGGGTTGACAATAGCTGGAGTATCTCCGTCATGGAGCAGAATTGCTCGAGGTATTCTGTTAATAGCTGCGATTGCAATAAGTTTGAATAGAAAAAAAATAGGTGTTATCAAATAGTAATGCTCACAAAATAATCTTAGGAGGTGAATATGAAAGAAACTTGTTAATTTTATTGTAGTAGAAGGAAGCAAGCAGCTACGACCCGAAGGGAGCATAGTCCGTAGTCGAAGCTTTAAGTTTGACGATTGTGACTAGTAGTATGACAATAGTTGGAGCATCTACTCCATAGAGCAGAATTGCTTGATGAATTTTGTTAGTAGTTGCAATTGCAAAAAGTTTGAATTAAAAAAAATAGGTGTTATCAAATGCTAATGCCTATGAAAAAAAAAGGAAAAAAATATGAAAAAATATTTTCTAACATTATTGTCTGCACCAGTGCTGTGCGGAATATTAGTATTTGTAGTTTCAATATCGGTATTTGCAAATGGATCCTCAGAGGCAGAAAATACTGGCAAGACAGGTAAGATTGTAATTGCAGATCTTGGTCAACCAGAAACTAACCCTTGGGTAATTAATCGGAAACGTTTCGAAAGAAGCGTAGCCAAGGCATTAGGAATAGAATTGCGCGAAGTCGATGACGAGAATTCGGAAGAAAAACATGTAAGCCAAGCTGAATCAATTATTGCTAGCCAACCTGATGGATTGATATTTAATCCGCTTACATCTCCGGCAGGCTCACAAGTTGCAAGATTATTGGAACAGTACGAAATTCCTGGTGTTGCCGTGGGGAGACTCGTTGTAAGTAATTACGATAGAGACTATAAGGGTAAATATTTTATTGCACAAGTAACCCAAAACAATACAACATGGGGCATTGGCATTGCCGAGCATGTTGTATCGAAGGGCTATAAAAATGTAGCTATGATATGGAACCAGAAAGGAGTTACTTCGGCAGAAGAAATATGGCAAGGTGCACTTGAAGTATTTGCAAGACATCCTGAAATTACCATTATTGCAGAAAGCTGGGACAGATTGACTCGCGAGAATGGTTTAAAATACGCAGAGCAATATATAGCACGATTTCAACCAGGAGAACTAGACGCAATTATCGTATTGGGGGCAGTTGCTGGTTTAGGAAGTCAGCATGCCGTTGAAAGTGCTGGACGCGCGGCAGATATTTCAATTATTACTACAGATATAGATGATCAGGTTGCTCAATTCATAAAAGAAGGAAAATTAGACTTTAGCATTGGTGGTCATTGGATGGTAGGTGGTTTTGGGCTTATTCAATTATACGATTATATCCATGGATTTCCTGTAGAAAATACACAGCCATTATTTTCCTTAATACCCGTGAATAGAGATAATGTGGATAATTATGCAAAAGGAATGTTACAAGGTGATATGCTTTCTCCCGAGACTATTAGAAATTTGTCGCGAGTACACAACCCAGATGCAGATTTGGCTGGATTTGTAAAAGACTTTTCAGAGAATTGGCAAGATTACGTAGGCAAATAAAGGTTCAGTGCATCAAACAGTACATAGGATAAGCTCTATATTATTTTTAGAGCTTATCTTACTTTTGAATGTACAAATACAAAAGAGGAGAGTATGTGTCAGTAATAAGTGGTGCAGAAATGTTAAATGCAGCATTAAAAGGAAAATACGGAGTTGGAGCTTTCAACACGCACAATCTTGAAATAACGCAAGGAATTTTATGTGCAGCAGAAGAGCTGAAAAGTCCAGTTATGATTACCATGAGTGAAGGAGCTATTCGATACGGCGGAAAAATTCTTCCTGAAATAGTAAGAATTTTAGCAGAGCGATCGACTGTTCCTGTAGCCATACATCTCGATCATGGAGCCTCTTACGAGGTATGTATGATGGCAATTCAATTAGGATTTACATCTGTCATGATAGATAAATCGCATGAAGAAGAATCAATAAATGTTGAAGAAACAAAACGAGTAGTAGATATTGCACATAGTCTCGGAGTTTCGGTGGAGGGGGAAATTGGTCGATTAGGTGGCATAGAAGAAGAACTGGAAGTTGCTGCAGATGAGGTCTCGTTAACAGAGGTTGAAGAAGCAAAGCGATTTTATGAAAAAACTGGCATTGATTATCTTGCAGTAGCAGTTGGAACTTCTCATGGTCCTAATAAGGGAAGAGGCAGACCCTTTATTCACCACAAAAGAATTAAAGAAATTTCCGATGCAGTGAGAATTCCTCTTGTATTACATGGAGCGAGTGCTGTACCAGATGAATTAATATCTAGAATTAATAATGCTGGCGGTACTTTGGAGGGAGCTGTTGGAATTCATAATGATGACATTATTCAATCAGTTCAATTAGGAATCTCGAAAATTAATACAGAAACTGATATTCGTCTCGCTTTTTCTGCCGGAGTTCGAGAAATTCTGAAAGATAATCCAAAAGAAATAGATCCACGTAAGTCCTTAGGAAAAGCGAGAGAGGAAATTTCTCAGGTGATTATGAATAGGATAAAAATTTTTGGTTCAGCTGGAAAGGCCTGAATTGTTATTATAGTATAATTAAAATAAGATTTAAGGAGAATATTATGAGCTTTGATGTAGAAAGACACAAACGATTAATTAACAATGTTGAAAAAACAGTAGATGAGAAAAACAAAGAATTTGCAGATCATCATTGGAGGGATCATTTCCATTACATGGCAAAATCGGGTTGGATTAATGACCCCTGTGGTGTGATTCAGTTTAGGGATAAATATCATCTCTTTGTCCAGCATCACCCCTTCTCTGGAAAATGGGGCCAGATGCATTGGGGTCATGCCATTAGTGATGATATGGTGCATTGGAAACATTTACCTGAGGCAATAGTCCCAAGTGAGTCTTATGATGATTGGGAAGGCGGAGGAATATTTACAGGGAGTGCAATTGAACATGATGGAAAATTGTTTTTATTTTATACGGCATGTGCAGAAGATGCACAGACACAGTGTATAGCATTTTCCGAGGATGGATATAATTTTGAAAAATTTTCTGGAAACCCTGTATTACGCGCAGCCCCTCAAGGAATGAATAAAAAAGATTTTCGAGACCCCAAAGTTTGGAAGCACGGTGAATACTGGTATATGGTAACTGGTACTACAGCGGGAATAAGTGTACTGGAAAAAGCATCAAATTATGAACAAAATGGATTTGGAAAAATAGCATTGCACCGTTCTCCTAATTTAATTGATTGGGAATTTCTCAGTTATCCAGTAGAGAGCATGGGAGAGTTGGGGACGATGTTAGAGTGTCCTAATTTTTTTGAGTTAGATGGAAAATTTGTAATGATGTATTCTCCTATGGGAATGCAGGAGCGACAAGTAATTTATTTAACAGGAGATTTTGATTATAACACGGGTAAATTTTATTGGAATACCATGGGAGCAGTCGATTGGGGCTTTGACTATTATGCACCACAATTTTTCGTTGACGACACAGGAAGAACAATAATTTTTGCTTGGGCAGGATCATGGCCATTCATGCCTTGGTGCAGTGGAGAATTTGATACATCAAAAATGGGTTGGTATGGAAGTATTACACTTCCGCGAACAGTTCGTTTGTGCGCTGATGGCAAATTATCCTTTGCACCAGTAAGTGAGATTGAAAAACTTCGCAGTAAGTCTTATAATGAGTACAATGTGCGATTGGCTGCAGGAGAGAAGAGAGAAATTCCAATAGAAGATGGAAATCACTGTGAGATTTTGTTAGACCTTGATTTATTTCAGACTAGTGCAGATAAAGTAGGGCTGGAATTGAAAAGTGGTTATGATGATGAAAAAACGCTGGTAATATTTGATCTTAGACGAGGCGAGTTAGTTTTCGACAGGACAGAGTCTGGAAGTCTATCGGCTCTTAGCAGAAAATGTCCTTTAGAATCAATCAGGGATAGATTACATCTACGCATATTTATTGACAGCGTAACAGTAGAAATTTTTACTGATGGAGGAAGAACAGTTATGACAAATACCGTGTATAGCAAAGAAAAAAATAATAAAATTAAAGTTTTTTCTGAGAATGGAAGTGCTCTCGTTAAAAGCATAAAGGCTTTTCAACTGGAAAAAATAAAAATATAATAGCTTGGATAATTTGGGGTATAAGTGCTAGGAAATTTAGAATATAATATTTCAAATCCTTCAAAGGGGATATCTGTCCGTAATGTACAGGAATATAATAGGGCACTCATTTTTCGAACTATTCATAATCATGGAGAGTGCTCCCGTAAAGAAATTAGTGTCGAGACAGGACTTGATCAAGCGACAATAACTAGAATAGTCTCTCATCTAATTGATTCCGATTTTGTTGAAGAAGTAAGTCTCCTAAAGAATAAACGTGGAAGACGTTCGATAGGAATAAGTTTTAATTCTAAACGTTATAGGATTATATCTTTGAGATTACAGAGAAGAAATTATGATATTGCTATTTATGATTTATTAGGAACAAGCATTAATAGCTATGAATATTCTCTAAAAGTAAGTGATAATGCAGAATTAATGTTAAAAAACGTACTTGCACATCTACAACCCATCGCCAAAGAACTGGGCAAGGACATTTTGGGCATAGGAGTAGCACTACCAGGACCTTTCCTAATAGATAAAGAAAAAATCATTCTTATGACAGAAACAAGTGGTTGGAAAAATTTTGATTTCATGGGAGAGCTACGTAGAGCAATGGGTAATGTCCCTATTTTTTCCTGTCATGATGCAAATGCAGCTGGATTAACGGTACGGAAAACTTTGTTTAATAACAGCCCGCAATCTACTATGCTGTACATATCGGTGGGACAAGGGGTCGGATCTGCAATAATTATTAATGACCGTGTATTTCTCGGCAGTCAAGGAATAGCAGGAGAATTTGGCCATACTTCTGTAGATATTGATGGACCTTCTTGTAGATGCGGAAATAACGGCTGTCTTGAACATTATATTTCGACCATCTCTCTGTTAAGAAGGATAAAGAATCGTATGAAAGAAATGGATAATTACACACATGAAAAAATAACTATGTCATTTATTTCAGAACAATATCATCAAGGAAATCCTATTGTCGAGGAAGAAGTTTCTCGTGCAATTAAATATTTATCTCAAGGAATTGTCAACTATGTGAATCTGATTAATCCAAATGTAATTGTAATAGGAGATGAATACGTTAGTTTCGGACAAAAATTTATCGAACAGTTAAAAAGGAAATTGAAAAAAAAAATACTCCCCAGTATCTATGAACAATTAACCATTGAATATATTCATTCTAAGCATGACATTGTATTGGAGGGATCCTTTCTCAACGTATTTAATAGAACTTTATTGGGCTTATCAATGTAAGCATACATTGCATCCCCCCCCCCCCCCCCCCTACGGTTCCTTTCATGCTATAATTTGAAAAACATTTTCTGTCATATATTGCCCGTTATAGTTCCCATACGGTTCTTTTTATGCTATAATAAACGCAAGAAACTGCGCCGTGAAGTGGGGTTATAGTTCCCCTACGGTTCCTTTCATGCTATAATAGGCGCAGCACGATTTCTCGCAGATGCTAGGTTGTAGTTCCACTACGGTTCCTTCATGCTATGATAGGGTGTCACCTAGGAACTAGAACAACAGGAGTTGTTCTGCTTGATGGAATCTTTCTTGTGGGCTTT
Source organism: Spirochaetia bacterium (assembly GCA_964291355.2). Lineage (GTDB taxonomy): Bacteria > Spirochaetota > Spirochaetia > WTKD01 > WTKD01. The sequence goes on from OZ220223.1 coordinate 91,898, forward strand.
TTTTGCCCACAAGAATGTCCTTGCAGGCAAATTGTTTCTCAGTAACAAGCATTACCTAGGCAGATCCCTCAGATGGGACTGTGCTCCTGAGTATCCTCTGATGTCTACGTGCCACTTCCAAGCTGTGGCGGGAATTTCCAATTCGCGTGCATTGAGTGTCTGAGATGCTTGCTGCAATGAATGTACAGTTTTCAGATGCAAGACGGAGGGTGCAGGAATTGCGAATATATACAGTATGGAAACTCATCCTCTTTTCATGGGTCTTAGCAGTTCCTGCCGTTTCTCAGGCAGGGAGACTGGAAAGCGCCTGCCCAGCACATCAACTTGGAATTTTTGAAAGGAACTCACTCGGGTCTTTACCGATATATCAATGTTATTCTCCGTTCCTGTTTTATCATGCGGTCTGACTGCAATGTAGCCCCCACTCCTATGCGTGCTAATGTAATAACCCTCCTTTACTGTTCCATCATTAAAATTCACCACAACATAATCATAGGAATAGAAACTGCAGTAGAATTCCTCTGCCTTCATTTCCTCCCAGTCATCCTCATGTTTCCCCTGATTAATCCCCTTCATGGGCAGAGTAGCCATGCTCCGGTGGTGGGCATAGATGGGAACAAAAAAATACGCATCTCCCTTCTTCGTCTGCCTCCGAAATACATCCACCCGTATCATCTTCCCATTGTCTGTTATGCCTCCCAGTAGACGGGGTCCCAACCCCGAAGGCGCTTCGTATACTATGGATATCTTTTTTACCTGTGGGGCATTGTGCTTCGATGGTTTGTAGAAGGGTTCCTGAAACGCCTTCTCTGCATTGTTGGCATACAACTCCAGTCTCTTACACAGTGCAGTGTACAGTGGCGTCTCCTTGCCGCTTTGGTCATATCGCCCATGCATTTTCTCCAACAATTTGTCTGTTAATTTATTCAGTGCTATCCTCTTAATATACTTCTCTTGCTGCTGGACATTTCCATCCTCCCCCCTCTGTTCGGGGATAAGCTTATAGGGGTTGGGGCCATTTACCTCTCCCCGAATCGAACGATGCGGCATCCAGGAAACAAAAATCGGACTAAGATTCTGCCCGCTGTATTTTTCATGCCCACTACAGTACTTAATGGCAGTATTGGGATCATCGCTGAAAAATGCCTGGAGTTCCTCAATATAGCCCTCCCAAGGTGGTTGCAGGGTCTGTTTTATTTTGGAAACAACTCGGCCATCCCCAGACCCCTTCTCGTAGAGTTCATGTCTCCGCTTGCTCTTCGAAATCTGCTGAAAATAGCTATGCCCGGTAACAGCAATAACTGCAGCATCTAATGCGTGGTTGTTCTGCGATTCTCGCACCCGATCATCGTTATATTTATACCTCTCAAGCTGCCATATTTTACGTAACACCGATGTTGCCTCCCATTTGATGGTAATGATGCTGCGCTTTTCGCCCTTCTTTGCAGTCGCAACGAGAGAGTATTCTGTTTCCAACCAATTTTGCATAATCCGAGTAATGTATCGGGTATCATTGAGATATCGCTCCCCATGCACCTCCTCATCCCATTCAGTGGTCAGCAACAATTCCAATTTAACGGCATCCTTTACCTGGGATCTACATCTCTCGCTAAATTCATGCCAGGAGGAAGAACCCCCGCTCCTGCCAAAAAATTCAAAGGGGGTCTGTTCACCCTTTTCTCGATTACACTTTGTACAGCTAAGAGTCTTATTGCACTGCCTGTTATCATGGCTTCGAGAAAAAGGAAGCGTGTGTTCAATTTTTGCTGCTGGCTTGCCCTTTGTTGAAAACATGCTGTCAATATCAAAGGGATTGCCACAATACAAACACTTGCCTCCCTGTTCCTTGTATAGACGCCATACCTCCTCCTCCCGACCCCATGGAAGTCTGCCGAAGGATTCTCGGAAATGTTCCCGCGATGTCCTGCGGTAGCTTTCATTTTCTCTCATCTTCCTTTGCAATGCCATCTTTTCCTTATGGCTCCGGCCGAGATCCCGGGCCACCTCCAGACAGACCTGTTCGGGAAGACCGTATTCACGCACAAGGGCCCTCATAACCTTCTGAGTCTGAACAAAGGCACGTAGAACAGTAGGATTTTTTACATCTTTCTGTATCGATGAGCTTTGTCCTGCATGCTGGTATCCAGCAGCAAGACAGGCCTTATCATACGAAGCCTCATCTAGCAGATGGGGAATAATCCTATCCATCGCCTTTACCGAAAGATGCATAAATCCCGAAAAATTGATCCCCGCTAATTCTAGGGCGATGTCATCGGGAAGACCGAGTTTTCGCAACTTGCTGCATACCTCATTCCCCCTATGGAGGGCAAGAACTTCAATAATCTTATTGATATCCCGATCGCTACAGAGATAATTCGCAGCGCTGAGCTTTTTTTCCAGCGCATAGAGATTTTCCTGAACAAAAAAAATCTCCTCCTCGGGTTGCACGGAAACGACAAGTGCATTTGCAATTTTTTCTGGGAGTTTGACATCAGAATTATTATCTACAACAACATTCTTGACCTCATCTATAGACGCCGCGTCTGAATTGAGGATGGTGGCAATGCTAGGAATAAGCGTTTCATTATTCTTAACATAGCTCCGATAAAATTCCTTTTTCGGCTCATCATTTTTATAGATTATCGCTCTAATTTGTGAATATGTCCGTGTATAGAGACGTCCCTTGAATTTTTCATGTTCCTCTAGACCGATGATCTTACGCAATTGTTTATACGTTACCTTCGGTCTTTTTCTGATCTGAACATAGGCAGCTTCCACCTCTTCCCGACTCAGTTCCCGCAACCTCCCCTCACTCCTGATGCGGAGATGCACTAGCCTAGTGTAGAGCTTAAATTTCACCGCAGAAAGAGATTCCCTTGGAGATCGATCCTCTTCCACTTCAAAGGTACATTTTCCCACAAGATTCTGAAAATCAACCTTATATGGACCAGATTCAGGACCATCGGCATAGGAACGTCGGGCATTCAATATCTCTCTGCAGCGTTCTTCAAAGTCCTCGCTGGTATGTGGATTTCCAAAACTGCGTTGTTTTCGAAATAAAATTTCTAATTCATTCAAAATTTCTTCCCTGCCCGGTGTGGAGCTATATTCACCCTCACTGTTTCTCTTCTGCATGCCCTTCTTGTACATCATCTCACCGAAACTGTGATCCTCACCGTCTGCGGAAAATTCCACCAGCTTCTTTCGTAAACTAGCAATGCTTCCGAGTACCTTCCTTGTCTCTTTCTCTTCTTCGGTGGCACTGCCTTTTTCATCGGCTTGTTTGCGCTCAACCGCATTCGATTGATAGCCACGGTGCTTGGTAAGATGGAAGATAACCCGTGCCCATTCCAGATTATTCAATCTTCGACTCAATCCCTCAGCACGAAGTTGCCAGACCGAAATTGTAGCCGCATCCCTACCGTCAGACACTGGAGAATAGAATATGTTCTCCGGTGATGCCTCATTACTGCGGCTTGCTTCGTATTGTTTCTGTGTAAGAAGACCGCTAGAACGCAGATGCCGTAACATCATGACCCTCCGCATCCGTTTCCGTCTAATTAAACGCCGCTGCGAACGTGCCTCCTTACGCGGCATTGCCAAAGATGCACCATTTTTTGGCAGGACAGGAAGTTCAAACTTTCTCACACCAAGGTTCATAATCTTCTCACCATCAAAATCAACAACTGCCCATCCTATTGAGCCAGTTCCAATATCAAAGCCAAAAGCATATTTACTTTCTTTGTACATATTAGAGTCCCTAGCTTATTATAATCGAAACAAATGCTTGACATCAATACGTAATTGTGCTATTACTATTAGGAGTAGAAACTATAAAGTTATAGCATGAAAGGAACTGCTAGGGTCTACTATAATAAGATCACTGCATTACAGTGTATCGAAGAGTATCCCGGTATGGTATTTTCCATACCGGGTATCTTTATTTTTTGCTGTCATTCAGTGGATTCCTTGAATTCTTCTTGCTAACGTTCCTAAGCTCCCTCTACATCAATGACCTTCCCTGGATTGAGGATGTTCTGCGGATCGAAGATCTGCTTTATCTGACGAAAATAACCCAGTTCGCGCTCATCAATAATTTCAGCAAGGAAGTTCTTCCGTTTTATGCCAATGCCATGCTCACCACTAATGCAACCGCCGAGCTCGCTGACAATGCGATAAAGCTCCCGCTGCAGCGAGCAGAGAAAGGGAGCCCACTCATCCGCCGGCAATGCCTCTGGCTTAATGGGGATGATGTGCACATTGCCATCACCTGCATGGCCAAAGACTGCCATCTCTAATCCGTAGTGCCGCGATAGTTTCCTCAGCTCCTTGATATATTCAGGGAGGGTGGCAAGCGGCACGACGGTGTCTTCAACCTCGTGGAACTCGCCGCAATGTCTCTTGAGTGCCCAGGGAATATGTTCCCGGAGCGACCAGAGCTCTTTGAGCTCTTCCTCCGTCTTTGCCTCCTGTAGAATAGAAGCCCCCGCATCAGAAACGATGCTGCGGAGCCGCTCCCATGCTTGCCCGGGCGCTCCATCAATCTCTACAAGGAGGAGGATGTCATCCTCATTAAGTAGCTCCTTGTAGCTTGGATCTGCAATGATAACACTGCGGCTGTCCATGTATTCAAGGGCAGATGGCGTAATGCTGTTTCGTATCTTCACCATAGATCGTAATGCTATAGTAAAATCTGAAAATTTGAACATAGCCGCCCTGCGTTCAAGCGGACGCGGTTGTAGACGGAGGGTCAGGCGGGTAAAAATAGCAAGGGTGCCCTCCGAACCAACAAGGAGTGGCAACAAATTGTATCCGCTCGCTCGCTTTAGATAGGGTCCACCAAGTTTCAGAACAGAGCCATTCGCAAAAACACATTCGGCAGCAAGAACATGCTGGCTCGTTACACCATACTTTATTGCCCTGCTCCCTCCGGCATTGCAGGCAACATTTCCTCCAATGCAAGATATGCTGTTACTGATGGGATAGGCAGGAAAAAATAAACCATAGGGCTGTAATGCACGATCCAAATCCCCCGTAATAACACCTGGCTCTACAACAGCCACACTATTAACGACATCTATGTCTAGAATGCGGTTCATTTTTTCGAAAGATAGAACTACCCCGCCGACGGCAGGAATAGCAGCACCAGCCAGACCACTCCCTCCACCTCGGGCAGTAAGTGCTATGGAATGGCCAGCCGCATATCCAACGATAGTAGCCACCTCCTCAGTTGATTTTGGAAAGAGAACCGCACTGGGTACCTGCCAGTACTGCCTCTCATCTATCTGATCATGGCTATAGCGCTGTAGCCGCTCATCACCCGGCAAAAGAACATCAGAACAAAGGCGACAAAGAGCATCAACATCCTTCATTATCCATCAGCATACCTCACCTTTCAGATACTGACAAGATAGCAAGACGCCGAACAGGAGATCATGGATCTTGACAAGATCCGAAATATCAGGGAAAATGTACACTGTATGAAGTATATTGTCATCATCATGCTTCTTGTGCTAGCTAGGGTACATGCTGGTCCCGACGAGGAATTATGGGAGCTCCTGCGCTTTCCACAGGCAAGCTATGAGCAGGTACGTATTTTAATTGAAGAGAACAATGCAGATACAGAAACACGAACATCCGGAGGAAAAACCGCCCTCCACCTTGCCGCTGAACATAACAAGGATGCCAACATCATTAGCTACCTCCTCAACACAGCAGCTGCAGCCGTACAGGCACGCACCCTAAGCGGAGAAACAGCCCTCCATCTAGCAGCAGGGGCAAATGTAAATCCGGAAATACTCCAGGCATTGCTGGATGGCGGTGCAGACAGTAGCAGCAGAGACATTGATGCATCAACCATCCTACATGCAGCAATAGACAACGAAAACGAAGACATCCTCATCCTGCTCTTGGATGCGGGCTTGGATCCAAATGCCATTGACCGCTGGGGAAATACCCCCCTGCATCTTGCTGCAACGCAAGGGCGATCTCGTGCAATAGAAATATTGTTGAACAACGGCGCGGACCCACTCATAAAAAACCGCTATGGCAAATATCCTGGAGATCTCCTCCGAACCCCACGCAAACAATAATCTATGATGCAAAACGTTTCGACATCTGAAATAATATATAATATAGCCGATGAAAAACCTGCACACATTCGTATTGATATTTCTTTTTCTTAGCTTCCTGCTTTCGGCGGAAGAATGGCCGGACAGATATGCTGACTGGCATGCAATGTCTGTCTCCGAGCTTAGCGCCTTATTGGAAACCGGCATCTCAGTTCTCGAACGGGATAATTTTGGACATTACCCCCTCCACGCCGCAGCCGCATGGAGTAGTGACCCTGCCCTTGTACAAGCCCTGATCACTGCAGGCGCATATATTCACGTGCTAAATCATAACGAGGCATCTCCCCTTCACCTTGCAGCAGAATACAACACAAATCCCAGCATAATAGAGACCCTTCTGAAAAACGGGGCAGACCCTAGCCACCGAGACAAACATGGTGCTACACCCCTCCACTGGCTGGTCTGGCAGAATAATCCGGATGTTCTGAAAGTATTTTTGCAGGCAGATAATATTGATATAAATGCACAAAACGATTCTGGTTACAGCCTCCTCCACCTTGCAGCAGAATACAACAGCGATGCCACCATGCTCCGCATCCTCCTCAAACACGGAGCCGATATTCACGCAAGGGACAAGCTCGGTGATACAGCATTACATCGTGCTGCAGCACACAGCAAGAACCTCGAAATAGTACAATCCCTCCTAGAAGCTGGTGCAGATCCATTTGTCGAAAACCATTTCGGCACATCATCTTTGGAACTGATGCAAGAAAATGCATCCCTCCAGGGGATGGAGCTCCATTGGATATTCCCTAAGCGCTACGAAGAATAGCACTGACGCTTGTACAAAAAAATATTATGTGATAAACTCCATTCACATGATAGAGATGTCACACAAAAAAACAATTTATAGACTGCTCCGGACCTGTTCCCTAGTACTATGTGCCTCCTACTTCATTCTGCAATATACAGGATGTGCGAGCTTCGAATGGAGTGGATTAAGTGCTTGGTATAGCATGTCAGACAAGGATTGGGCAGCACTTACTCCAACTGAACTCAACGATATATTGGATGCAGGTTCTGATGTACATGCTACAAATATTTTGGGATTTACGCCACTACATCAGGCAGCGGCCTACAATGAGAATGCGGAAATTACCAGAATCCTGCTGAAAGCGCACGCAAATGTAAATGCACTGACCCCGGGGGGCTATACCACACTGCATACAGCGAGCATCAACCCAAATGCAGAGATTAGCCAGCTTCTACTTGATGCGGGTGTAAAATACAAGCTTCGCTCGAGGGATGGAGATACCGCCCTGCATCTTGCGGCAGCATTAAATAGCAATGTTGAGGTCATAGAAAATTTACTAAAGGCCGGTATCCCCGTAAATGCACAGACCTACACCAGAAAAACTGCCCTCCACCTAGCAGCCGAAAAAAATGAGAATCCCGATATTATCAAAACCTTAGTTGAATATGGGGCTCAAATCGATCTGCGGGATGAAGATGGTCTGATGCCATTGCATATAGCAGCAAAAAAAAATCCCAACCCCGAAATAACTCAGTCCTTACTGGACAACGGAGGCGATGTAAACGCACAAGTAGTGGGTGGTCATACGGCACTCTATATTGCTGCTATGAACAACATGAGCTCAGAGGTCCTACATGTGCTGGTCAAAGCCGGTTCTGATCCCTTTGCGAAACAAGGAAAGTATTCCCCTTCCCCATGGGAAGTTATACAAATGAGACGGGACTTCAAAGACAGTGAACTATATCGAGATCTGAGTGCCCAATACAACAATAAAAAATAACAGGAAAGAATAATAAATATGAAAAACGAAAAAAATTTTAAGAAGATTATAATTATCTTCTCACTACTATTGGCCTGCGTATCATTTTCCAGCTGTCTGCTGGCAGGTGAATGGGAATTTTCTCCGATGCAGGAATGGGCAGCATTCAAAGCAAAGGATTGGGAAACAGTTACCCCAGACGAGATATCATCCATACTGAAAAAAGGATCAGACCCCCATTATATGGACACGATGGGAAGAGCTCCCATCCACCATCTGGCTGCACATACGAGCAATCCCGAAACAATCCAAGTACTCCTTAACGCGGGGGCAAATCCAAATGCACCCGACATCAGAGGAAATACCTCCCTTCACATGCTTGCCCTAAATCCAAACAAGGATCCAGCCATACGAAAAGTACTGATAGATGGTGGAGCAGACCCGAGCATTAAAAACTACAAGGGAAAAACTGCGGACTCTCTATAAAAGGAGGAACTACCTTCCGCAGGGGCTGGGGCTGTGGAAGAGGGACAAGAAATCGAACACGGCGGGATTCGAACCCACGACCTTCGGCTCCGGAGGCCGACGCTCTATCCAACTGAGCTACGTGTCCAGAAGCGGAGCTCTCGCCCCGCCATGTTTTCGTACCCCCATTGTGGCACGAAACGATGAACGTGTCAAATCATAGCTGTATCTTTGTCGGAACCGGGTAGAACAAGAAAGCTTGAAGTAAAAATATTCTTTTGCTATTCTAAGAACAATGAAAAAAAAAACATATCGGATAATTATTTTTATTCTCAGTATAATTGCTGGCACCCTAGCATGGGAATTAGTTGAAGTAATGATCCGCCAGGCAGGAAATGATTTTACACTAACAACGAACCCCATTGGTATCGATGTAGCTGTTTTGTCACTCTATATACAACTCAATCCCGGTACAGCCGCAGGGCTCCTCGTCGCCTACCTAAGATATCGCGCAATATGAACAGCATACATCTCACATTGGCATCACAATCACCACGAAGAAAAGAATTACTTGCACTCCTCGACATCCCCTTTCAGTGCTGGGCTCCCAGCGGAAAGGAGGAAAGCTCAGCTAAAACTGCAGCCAGCATGGTACAGGAAATAGCACGCGGAAAGGCAATGGAAGCAGTCGCCGCAAATAACACCGCGCTTATTCTCACAGCCGACACATTGGTTGCACGTGAGGGACAGCAGCTCGAAATTTTTGGCAAACCTCAGGACAAAGAGGAAGCCCTGGCAATGCTTCGCTCGCTGGCTGGAGAACTGCATCAGGTATATACTGCTGTCTGTCTCTACGATAGACAGAATGAACGCTGGATAGAAAAATGTGAAATATCCACGGTGCACTTCTGCCCCATGCAGGAGGAAGAGATAAAATGGGTATTAGCAGCAAATGAATGGCAGGACGCAGCCGGTGGCTATATGATACAGGGTCGAACGGCCTGTTTTATAGAAAAAATTGTTGGATCATATAGTAACATTTTGGGCTTGCCAATTCATTTATTGTACTCTATACTATCAGAATATGATTATCTGTTTGAAAAGAAACAGTGTTCAGATTCTATCTGAACAGAAAAAAGGAGGCTAGATTGGCAGTTGTATCAATGACTGATTTACTAGAGGTTGGTGTACATTTTGGTCACCAAACGAAACGTTGGCATCCCCGGATGAAACCGTATATATATACTTCTCGAAATGGCATTCACATTATTAATATGCAGAAGACCATTCAGGCAATACAGGACACATTTAATGCGATCCGACACGTTGTCATGTCCGGACAGTCTATATTGTTTATTGGAACGAAAAAGCAGGCACAAAAGGCCATTGAAGAAGAAGCAACGAAATGTGGCATGTATTATATCAATCAACGTTGGCTTGGAGGCATGCTTACAAATTTTTCAACCATCAAAAAATCCATCAGTCAATTAAAAGCAATTGAAAAATCTGAGGTTGATGGCACCTTTGATAGTATGACGCAGAAAGAAGTTTCCCGCACGCAACGCGTCAAAAACAGTTTGCAGCGGAATCTCAGTGGCATAAAAGACATGCAGTCACTTCCTGGCATGGTATTCATCGTGGATCCACGTAAGGAATACATTGCCGTACAGGAAGCACTCCGCATGAAAATACCCATCGCAGCAATTGTTGATACGAACTGTGATCCAACTAACATCACCTACCCCATTCCGGGAAATGATGATGCAATCCGTTCAATAGCCCTCTTTACACATATTATTGCCCAGGCAGTAATGGAGGCAGACAATGAAGTTGGTCTTGAAGTCATAGAGACACTCCAAGAAGAAAACAGATCTGTTGACATGGAAGAGATGCTTGCCGCTAATATCACAGACAGCACTACTGATGAGCCCTATGTCATAGAGTCTCATGAAAAAGATGAAATTACTCTGGAAATTGCAGCAGAACCTGAATTGGCAGATGCAAGCTCAAGTGCAGATGCAGGAAGCAGTGCTACTGTTGAAGAACATGGATCTCAGGAAGAAGTAGAATGATTACAGCACAACAAGTAAAAGAATTACGGGAAAAAACCGGAGCTGGTATGATGGACTGCAAAGAAGCTCTCCAGAAGGCATCAGGCGATTTTGCCCGGGCAGAAAAGATTCTGAAAGAACAGGGCGTCGTTGCTGCATCGAAGCGAAGCGGTCGAACTGCAAATGAAGGTCGTGTATTCATTGCTGAAAACGACAAGCATGCCATTATCATGGAACTATCTTGTGAAACAGATTTTGTAGCACGCAACGAACAATTTATTTCGCTGGGAAATACTCTGGCTAATAAAATGTTGGACGGGCTCTCAAAAGAAAAACAAGATGTCTTAATTACTGAGGCAGCTGCCCTCATCAAGGAAAACATACAGTTAAAGCGCTCTCATGTTATGGACAGGACTGCAAACACAACGTTTACATCCTACATCCATGGAGAAGCTGGAAATGTTGGAAGTCTTATTCAACTACAGAGTGATGATGCAACAACATTACAAAACACAGCTGTCCAAGATTTTGCCTTTGACTGCGCCCTTCATCTTGCTGCCTTTAAGCCACAATTTCTCTCTCCAGATGCCGTGCCCGAGGCATACGTTCAGGAGCAACGGGAAATATTCATGGCACAGGCACAAAAACTTGGCAAGCCAGATAATATTCTTACAGGAATAGTCGAGGGGAAATTACAGAAGCACTACAATGAAATATGTCTATTGAACCAACCCTTTGTCAAGGATGACAAAATGAACGTACAGGCAAAAATCAAAGAAATCATGCAGCAGATAAACGGCGATTTTACGATTGCAACCTTTCAGGTATTTGTTGTAGGAGAAGAATAATGTCACCAGAAGAAGCTCAGGAAAAAATGAATAAATCAGTAGTGGCTCTAGAGGATGAATACAAGACTCTTCGAACGGGGCGAGCATCCACTGCCATGGTTGCGAAATTACAAATAGAACAATATGGCCAGCTGGTGCCCCTCAACCAAGCTGCTGCAGTAAGCACACCTGATCCGCGCACGATTGCTATTAAACCTTGGGATAAGTCAGTATTATCGACAATAGACCGGGTAATCCATGCTGCAAACCTTGGATTTACCCCTTCCAATGACGGCAACATTATCCGCATAAGCATTCCACCTCTCAGTGAGGAACGGCGGAAGGAAGTTGTAAAGCAAGCCAAACAAATTGCAGAAAAGCAACGGGTTGCGATTAGAAATATTCGCAGAAGTGCCAAAGAGGAGCTACATGCAAAGCAGAAGGCATCGGAGATCAGCGAAGATGAAATGAGACGATCAGAGACCCAACTGGACAAGGAAACCGAATCTCATATTGCACGCATTGATGTCTTATTGGTAAAAAAAGAAAAAGATATTATGGAGGAATGATGGTTGCAGCACCTCATGTCAGTACACTACCTGCACATGTGGGAATCATCATGGATGGGAATGGGCGTTGGGCGACCCAACAGAAGCTTCCTCGAAGTAGGGGGCATATGGAGGGCGTCGAGGCAGCAAAACGTGTAATTACAGCATGCATACAAGAAGGCATACAATATCTGACACTGTATGCCTTTTCAACTGAAAATTGGAAAAGACCTGCACGTGAAATACAGTTCATTATGGCATTGCTAACTGGTAACCTCAGAAAACATTATGATTTTTACCGGGAAAATGATGTAAAAATAGTGCATTGTGGAAATTTTGCCAAACTCTCACCAGGCGTACAAACAGAAATAAAATCAGTCATGAAAGAAACAAAGAATAACACAGCAATAACGGTGAACCTTGCCATTAACTACGGTGGAAGAGATGAGATACTGCGTGCGGTCAATCAATGCATATCCTCTGCTCCAGAGTTACAAGAGCTTACCGAAGATGATATTGAGAAGCAACTCGATAATGCCCACATTCCACCAGCGGACCTCATTATCCGAACTGGAGGAGAACAGCGATTGAGTAATTTTCTACTCTGGGATAGTGCCTATGCAGAATTGTATTTTAGTGATACACTATGGCCAGACTGGAACAAAGATAGCGTACAAGCAGCTCTTCAGAGCTTTGCTGGACGCAAGCGCAATTTTGGTGCACGAACATGAGAAATATGTATAAACGCCTCTTAACTTTCTCCATTGGCTGTACTGCCCTCGTCATGTTTGTGGTATATGGAAGTAAATACCAATTTATATTCAATGCCATTGTTCTTTTAGCAAGCATACTTGGTGCTATTGAACTACGAGATTTTTTCAATACAGCACATGGATGGAAGCGCCCCTCAGTTGTTACATCTGCGATACTAGGAAGTGCCTGCCCTCTCACGGCCATGCTGTATATATGGCGGACAATACCCGAATACTTCCCGTTGCTATTACCATCTCTTGTTATTATTGCAACCATTGTTCCCTATGTTCTTGTAAGAAAAGAATCCGATATTACATCGGTGATGTACAATGTAACTGGAAGATTATTCATGATACTCTATCCCGGTTTTTTCAGCATGTACATTACATTGCTCGGAACACTCGGCAATACACGCATTATTCTTGCAACCTATCTTCTCTGTATATACCTCAATGATGGTGCCGCTTATCTGACCGGCAGACTTTTTGGAAATAAAAAAACAAGCCCTATTCGGGTGAGTCCCTCAAAGACCATTGCCGGTTTCCTAGGCGGACTATTTGCCACATGCGTTGTTATAACATCATCAGCATATATATACCCTACAGTATTCTCAGACGCTAGTATGTTAACAACAATTTTCTTTGCCCTACTTATTGGAATTGCTGCTATTGTTGGTGACCTCTTTGCATCTGCATTAAAGAGGTCCGCAGGCATTAAGCAATCAGGAACTGTTATTCCAGGTAGAGGAGGAATGTTGGACTCCATGGATTCCATCATATTTGCAGCACCAGTATTTTATTACGCATTTATATTCTTACTATGATAATCATAAACATTCTCTCTGGTTTCCTTGGCATCAGTTTGATCATTCTTATTCATGAATTCGGACACCTTTACATTGCACGCAAGATGGGCATTGACGTTGAAGTATTTTCCATTGGATTTGGCCCTAGAATCATACAATTCAAAAGAAAGCAAACAGAATACCGCCTTTCTATCATTCCCTTTGGTGGCTATTGTAAGATGAAGGGGGGAATGGAAGTATTTGCACAATCCACTCACGCAAGAAAAAAGGGGGATTTCTATGCAGCACGACCAATACAACGCATTGCAACATTACTGGGTGGACCAGGAGCTAATCTTATTTTTTCCTTCCTAGTATTTGCATTCGTTGCAGTAATCGGTCAACCAATACAAACCTTCGAGAATCGCATTGTACTATTCAACGATGTATTCCCCGAAGACAATACTATCACACAGGTGGCAGCAGAGGCAGGTTTACAGACTGGCGATGTGATTATGGCAATTAACGATAGGGAGGTGAACTATTTTTCCGACATCAGTGAAATTGTGAGTGCATCTGCCGAAAAACCACTCAATTTTCGCATTTACCGAAATGAACAACTACGAAATATAATTGTAAGCCCAAGCACTACAGAAACGACTGGACGGGGCCAGATTGGTGTTTTCCCCTGGGTAGAACCAGAAATATCGCATGTTATCAAAGGCACACCGGCAGATGCCGCTGGCTTTCAGCCAGGTGACACTATTTTAGAAATGAACGGAGACCGCATCAATCATGCTTGGGATATACTGCGTATTATTCACAATGGATCCACTACGCAAGTATATGAATTTACCGTAATCCAAAATAATAAGCAACAGCAGATCAGAATGGTATCTCCAACGAATGATCTGGATAATTTTTCGCTCATTGGACTGGAATTTAAGCATGAGATATTGAACGACAGAAAAAATATCGCCGATGCCCTGCTCTCTAGCATCTACGAAATAAGAGACATGCTCTCCAACTCAATGATAGGTATCAAATCGATTATCGCAGGCGAAAAATTATCAGAAATATTTGCCGGTCCCATTCGCATCACGTATTTTACCGGACAGTTACTTTCTGCAAACACTCTGAATGAAACATTCGGCATGAGAATCATACGCTACATACACTTTCTCGGAATAATTAGCGTTGCTATTTTGTTTATGAACATGCTCCCCATTCCACTTACTGACGGCGGACAGACTTTGCTATTTTTGTATGAAATGATATTGAAAAAATTCCCCTCACAAAAATTTGTATTCTACTATCATGCAACAGGGGGAGTGATAATTTTATTACTTGCCATTGTTGTACTGTGGGGCGATTTTCGTTTCTTAATGGGTTAATATGCGCTATATAATTTTTGTTTTTCTGTTCCTGAATATTGCCCTCTCCATAATTGCCCGTGATATGCCTCGTTTCCGCAATGGGCATGCCCACGATATTACCTACCTTACCCAGAAAGACGACCTGTTTTTTAGTGCTGACAAAGCAGGAATGGTAAAGGCCTGGGCAGAAGACGGTAATTTGCTTGCTGAATTACAGATATCGCATTATCCAATTCATTATATTGACTTCAGCAAGAAAAATGATCTCTTAGTAATACTCTCAGGAACGGGTGGCAACCATACTTATCTTAGCGTATGGGCCTGGACGCTCCGAGAGGAACTATATACAAAAACCTTAGAGGAACCACCTCTTGCATTATCATTATCACCCGAAGGGCGCTTTATTGTATACAGTGTCTTTGAAATGGATAGTATTCGGATTCTCTTGGCACTGAGTGGCAGGGAAACTCAACTAATGCGGGGAACAGCTAGTCTTGTGTCGAATTTCCTTATCAATAGCACAGAACAACGAATGATGACCTATTCGTCAACCCAGGGGCTTCTCAATTATTTTACCATCAATAACGGGAATTTGATTCAAAGCATTAACACCATAAAAAACCTACAGAACTTGAAGGTATTGCCAGATAGACGCCATGCATTAGGAAAACAGAATAATTCTCTACTCAGCATAGATCTCCTGAGTGGTCGTCTTATTGATTCAATAGATCTGCAACAAGAGAAGATCATCGACCATTATCTAAATGAAAATCAACTCTTTCTCATTCTCCACTCGACAGAGGAAGGAAGGCGGCATTCCCTGCGAACCTACACTATGCAATCAGGTACATTCAAGGACGAAAAGAATTACCCGCTGAAGCTACAGAAATTAGAACACATTGGAGTACTAACACAAGAGGATATAATCCTCTCCGATGGACAGAGCACTCTCTACCAGATGAACTTAGCCCAGCAAGAAATCAAGCCCTTTGTTACAAATAACACCGTAGCAATAACTTCATATTTATTGCAAAATGATCAGTTTATAATTGCAAGTGAGGATCACATCCTAAGATTCACACTAAATCAATCCATTCAGAATATGCTTACACAGGGAAACCCTGCTACCCTATCATTTAGCTCTACCCAGCGGCAGCCACGCGATCCCTTTAATGCACTCTACGATAATAACGATGCAATCCCCTTTAATCAGCTCCCCCATGACATTCGCAATAGTATTTTTGAACAAGATATGAATCTAACTTCACAAATACGGCACAGCCAATTTAGTAATAACACAGTATTATTTCTTGCCAATACCAGTCTCTATCTTTATGATCTGGAGGAAAAAAGACTCATAACACACTATACATCTATTGGAATAGAAGATGCCTACTATCTTCCTTCCAAGGGTATATTTATGGGTCTATCAGCACAAACGAATTCCTTCGCTCTCCCCCTTTTACGACTTAATCCTCAAACCGGCGAGACAGTCCCTATGGAAAGCAGTCTCTTTCTTATCTTTGATATTGATTATGATCTGCAGGTTAACACGCTCTGGACCCTTGGTTTAAAAAATACACCCAGTGGAGTAAGAACAGTACTAGAAGGAAGAACTGGTAATAATTTTGAATATTACTGGACAGAAGAATATATATTGGGCGAGGAATTGGATACAAAAATTGCCATCAACGATCAAAACAATACCGTTATGCTCCTCTCGACTGAGAATCGCAAACGTCAGAAAGAAAGCACACTGGTTACAAACATGCCGGAGGGGAGTTATCTCAGTGCAGAACAGGTCGTAGATTCCCACCTTATTGGCATTAGCAAGGAAGGCAATTTAGAATTGTGGCATATTCCAAGCGGAAAAAAAATACTGCAACTCTATATACTGGAAAACGGTGAGTGGCTTGCCACAGGAAAAAACTACTACATCACAAGCCAGGAAATATCACCCGAAAAATATTTTAACACCTTCTCAGGTGACATTACCCAATTTAGACATTCACAACTTCGTGTTCAACGAACTTTGCCAAACGAGAGATAAAATCAATCTTTACCGTACCGACCGGTCCGTTCCGTTGCTTGGCAACAATGAGATCAGTTTCGTCACGTTCGCTGTACACTCCATGCTCATCTGCATGAGCATGCATACCATCCTTACGTTCTCTATGTAAGAACAGAACAACATCAGCGTCCTGCTCAATAGAACCCGATTCACGAATATTGGCCAACACAGGGCGTTTGCCTTCGCTTTCACGGGTAAGCTGGGAAAGTGCGACAATGGGTATTTTGAGCTCTCTAGCAAGAGATTTTAGCGAGCGTGATATTTCGGCAATTTGTTCGTGCCGTTGTAATTCAGGATTATCAGAGCTAATAAGTGATATGTAATCAATAAAAATAATTTTAACCGCACAGTTCGAACACATCCGACGTGCCTGTGCACGCAAATCCAAGAGAGTAACTCTCCCGGAAGCTCCTGCGATCCAAAGCGGTGCATCATAAATGCGGGATGCTGCATCAACAATATCCTGATAGGCAATACTACTCAATGCACCAGATCGAATATTTTGTCCACTAACGCCCGATTCTGATGAGAGAAGACGCTGAACCAGAGCCATCTCTGACATTTCTAAACTAAATATGCCAACCGGGATGTTATCGTGCATGGAAATATTTGCTGCCATACTCATAGCAAGGGCAGTTTTTCCCACCGACGGACGAGCCCCAAGAACAATAAATTCTGAATCCTGAAAACCAGATAGTAAATTATCAAGCTCTGGAAAACCTGATGGAATGCCACTGTAACCCTTCCTCTTAGACCTATCCTCAACTACCTCAATGGCTGTTTTTACGAGGTTCTGAATAGAAATGAATTCAACATTATTCCTGTTTTCGGCAATCTCGAAGATGCGCCGTTCGGCATCCTCTAAAATATTCGGAAG
Organism: Spirochaetia bacterium; assembly: GCA_964291355.2. Classification (GTDB taxonomy): domain Bacteria; phylum Spirochaetota; class Spirochaetia; order WTKD01; family WTKD01. The sequence goes on from OZ220223.1 coordinate 109,514, forward strand.
CTCCTGACCCAGATCATAGGCCTGAGCCATATTTTTCCTAGATGAGGCAATTAATTGTCTGCGCTGGCTATCGTTGCGAACAATTCGCACATAAAATTCTACATTCGCACTGCTCGGCACCTGGGAAGCTAGAGAAGCAAGATATGTTGCACCACCAACCTTGTCGAGCTGTCCTTTGCTTTCTATGATATCACTCAGTGTAATGAGGTCAATTTCGGTCCCCGCATTGTAGAGCTCAAGCATACTTTGAAAAATTACTGTGTGCGCAAGTCGATAGAAATCCTCAGCTACCACTGAGGCAACAACGGTATCAAGCACGTCAGCATCAATGAGAAGGGCGCCAAGAACAGCAACTTCAGCATCAATATTATGTGGAAGTACGCCCTCCGTAGTACGAGTGACGGGATTCTTGCTTTCAGGCAAATAGCTCTTCCTCCCTATTCTATTGTCTCTGTCTCTTTTACGTTGCTATCAGTATTCTGTGCTTCTGTATTTGCCCCAGTTGCTAGCGCTAATTCTGCTTCCACAGGATGGGCATGCTCTGTTTGTTCTGCTGTCTCTGTCGTCTCTGTCGTCTCCGCTGCTGACTCTGCTGTGGACTGTTCTGTCACCTCTAGTTCGGGTTCTGGAAGCAGCTCCGCTACTAACTGTGCAGGTTCTGCTGGCTCCGTTGCTGTCGTCTGTACTGATTCTACAGTCTGCTCTGTTGCAACAGCTACTTCAGCTTCCACATCTTCTCCAGCCGGAATATCTGCAACCTTATCGGAAATGACTGAAAATTTGCACAGTGCATTTTCCTGGCTGTAGAGATGTATTTTAGCAGTATAATTACCGAGCACCTTGATGTGCTTGGTAGAAAGTTCAATATGTCGCTTTGCAATGTGAATGCCATTACTGGCTAGATGTTCAGAAATTGTCCCACTATGTACCGAACCAAACAGTCGCCCAGTATCTCCTACCGGAACAGGTATCGCTATCGACAATGATTCGATCTGCTCCCGTAGACTCTGTGCCGCAAACATTTTTTGCTTTTTTCGTTGCTCAATAGCTGTGCGACGGTTCTCCACCACAGAAATATTCTGCGATGTAAATGGTAGCGCCAAATGACGGGGAAATAAATAATTTCTTGCATATCCACGAGTGGTCTCAACGACATCACCTTCTTCACCAAGATGTTCTACATCTGTATTCAATATAATTTTCATTCTATTTACTCCATTCTTTTCCGAGCTGGTACCAGTCCACCCAATGCAAACTCAAACCCAATAATTGCAATGCAATAGGAAATAAAACATTAAGAACAGGCACAAACACTGCTACAATGCTCATCCAAATAAATATTTTTTGCATCTCTGGTCTCTTTTTACTCACCAAATTCAATGCTATTACGTATCCTTGTATAGCATATAAGAGAGCGGCAAAAAGTGCAATATTCCAGCTCAGATATTGTAATATACTATTGTTCAGAAAAAAGTTTATCAACACCAGACCCCAGCCAACAATAAAAATCCAGAGATACCAGTCGGCTAAGCGAAAATATTTCCAGCGCTGCGTAATCTTCTGTACCTCACTCCCATCTGGGAGTGGCTTGCGCGACACAATAAAGATTGCCACTACATGATTAACAAGAAGAATACAGGCAGCTGAAAACCACGAGCTTGAAATAGCAAACTGGAATAAAAACAAAAGAAATTGATTCTCTCCATCGGAAACAACTGGTGATAACTGTGTCTCTAATTGTGTCAGCTGCGATGCAATATTGGACATTAATTCGGTATTATTCATCAGAAAAATAAACGAACAAGCATTTGCCAAAGCATATAAACCGGATATTACCGGAAAGCTTATTTGATTTGAGATTTTCCGTTCCTGTGCCATATTCCAAAATAATAATGCCAAAATGGATACCACAAAAAAGAGCATACTCAGAAAAAACGTGTAAAATGCAATCGAATCCGAATTTGCTATAATAAAAAATAGTTTTAGTACCGCAAGAACAGCAAATGCGAGTATACTCGCATAACGTTGTAGCACCAAGCCCCTGCGAAAATACAATATCTGCAAGGGACAGAGCAAAAATACAACAAGCCATCCAACTTGATACATAATAACAACAACAGCTGCCGCAATAATAATTTCACGAAGCAGCTGCTTGTTGATAGAAGGGACCCAGCGTTCCATACTTTTATTTGAACGGAAGGAATGCTAGGATTCGTGCTCGCTTTACTTCGCAAGCTAACTGCCGTTGCTTTTTCATGGATATTTTTGTAAATCGTCGCGGTAAAATTTTACCTCGTTCCGAAAGGAAATTTTTTAAAATATCAGGACGCTTATAGTCAATGACTAAATCCCGGTGATCAATATTATCCATTCGACGAAAGCGTGGTCCTCCTCTTTTGCGACGAGTAAAGGATTCGCCATATCGGCCATCCTCATCCTTATGTGGCACAAACCCCGTATCCACAGAAGTTCTCCTAGGTCTCTCGTCATAGCGTGACGGTCTTTCCGCCTGTGTAGCAGTAGTTACCGCTGCTGCTGCCTCAGCCGCTGGTGCTGCTTCAACAACTGCTGCTGCCTCAGCCGCTGGTGCTGCTTCAGCCGCTGGTGCTGCTTCAACAACTGCTGCTGCCTCAGCCGCTGGTGCTGCTTCAGCAACTGGTGCTGCCTCAGCAACTGCTGCTGCCTCAACCGCTGGTGCTGCTTCAACAACTGCTGCTGCTTCAGCAACTGGTGCTGCTACTTGCTCTTCGGCTTCCTGTGTTCCTTCAACTCCATCAAGGGCCGGCTTTGGCTCCTGCACCTCACTACTTTGCGTTTCCAGCTCATTCACAGTTTCAACATTTGCTTCCTGGTCAGACAGACCGGACTCACTATGTTCATTTAATTCAGTATTCATATTTTTTTCTTCCATTGACATTTGTTCTCAATTTTTCCTAAAAGGGAATGTCGTCCTCAAACTCCTTGCCAGAAGCAGGTGAACTACTCTCTACATCTGCACCAGCCGGGGCTGATGTGGAATGCTCACTCTTTCCGGAAGATCCCCCAAGCAATTGTACATTATTAGCAACAATTAATACCTTGCTCCGTTTTTGCCCATCTTGCTCCCAGCGATCCTGGCGCAACTCACCGTGCACTCCTACTTGTTTTCCTTTAATGAGGTAGCGTTGAATCGCCTCCCCTTGACGCCCAAACAAGGTAATTGAAAAGAAGTTGGGTTCATCGATCCAGACATCACCCTCTTTTTTCCTCCTGTTTACAGCGACCGAAAATTCACAAATGGCTAATCCACCCGACGTATAACGGATCTCACAATCACGCGTCAAACGACCGATAAGAGTAACATTGTTTAAGTCCATACAAAACCTACCTTTTGACCAGCAAAAACCTGAGTAATTCAGTTCTCAGCTGGAGTTCTTTGGGAATCTTTTGTGCCTCATGTGGGTCCATGTTTGCAACAAAATAAAAATAACTGCCCTGTGTATTGTCACGTATAGGATAGGCGAGAGTTCGTGTTCCCATGCTCTCTTCCTTTTCAATAACTGCGCCGTGTTCTTTCAATTTCTCACGCACAAAATTAATGCCAGACTGCTCTGCCTCACTCTCAGCCAACAATACACACATTGCCTCGTATTTTTTCAATACAATATCTCCTTATAAGCACCGTAGTACTTGAATAGTATCAGGAAACATTATAATATATACCTATATGGTATGTCAAGCGTGCAATTATGCTACATACAAATTTTGAAGATAATTTATTTTTATTAAACTGTACTCTTAAAAACATCTCGCACGCCCGAGGTCTAGAGATCGATTCTGCACTATTCCGGGATAAGTTTTTTCTAGACATTAAATTTCTCGATCGTGCTATCAAAAAGATACTGGATGCCCTCATGGGGAACCCCCATATATTAGAACGAATCGAATATCTGACTAGTTTACTTACGGTAGAGCAGAATTACTCGAAATTGCTACATCACTTGGTACGGGATTCAGAAAAACAGTTTGATTTTGACCTCGATGCGATTGAAGCAATCAATCTGCAACACAGGGAGAATATAAAGCATATCGCAGAAATAATATCACAGAGCGATCTCACTGAAGAGCAGGGCATGGTTTCAAATCTGGAAATTCAGTTATTACTGACAGAATCAGAGCATGAAGAACATAAAAAATAAAACCACCCTAGAAATTCACAATCTGATGCTTCGTGCTGACTGGGAAATTGATGATGTGCAATTCTGTGCTGCTGGCGAATACAATAGCAACTATCTACTGACAACGAAAAATAAACCATTGCTCCTGCGAATAAATCGTGGCAGTCAGCGGGATGATCCTCATGATCCCCGTCAAATTGTCTACGAATATCGGGTTCTTAGCTATCTTGCTGATAGTAACTACACACCCCGCCCACTGGCAGTATTCTGTCCCGTGGATGGCTTTGAAAGCAATTCACTGTTCCGAAATATTGATGATTTTCGCTATGCTACGGATTGCTTTCCTTCTGGCTTTATGGTGATGGAATATATTGCAGGTTCTCCCTTCCACTACGCATCCTCATATCGAGATGCTGCAACAAGTCTAGCAAGAATCCATCAATACTCACAGAACATAGGAGCCGATTTAGATAGGCAGGACGACCCCATTAGCTCCCTACTCTCTAAGGGTGAACAATACCTCCGGATGTATCCTGACCATCCGAAAACAGAGCTACAGACATATGTACAAAATAAGATCGATGGGCTCAGCAACCGATCCATGCACTATCCTCCATGCGACATGTGCATCGTAAATACAGAGTTGAACAGTGCAAATATCATTGCAGGTGCAGAGCGTTGCATTATAGTAGATTGGGAAAAGGCAGTATATTCATTCCCCTATCAGGACCTCGCTCACTTTCTTGTCCCCACAACCACATTGTGGAAAACGGATTTCCGCTTTTCGCCAGAGGAGGAGGAAGATTTTTGCAGGAGCTATCATCAATCAAATCCAATTGGAAGTCTCAATGAACTGAAGGAGGGCATTAAGAGCTTCAAATCGGCAGTCCTTATCCGTGCTCTCAGTTGGTGCTATGCAGCATGGTATGAGCATGTACAGGGACTCCGCCTCCTCCAAGATGAACAAACCCTGAGAACAATTGAAATGTATCTTGAGAACCTGCCAGCTCTATGGGAACAGAGTCATGCCTGATATTGCAATTATTATACCGGTGTACAGAGAGCAGGAAATTATTGCACACACTCTCGAACATCTGTGCAGCTTAAGAGATAGTACTAGGACAGAGATTATTGTCGTGGATGGTGATGCTGGCTCAACCCTGGATGTAATACCTCCGCAGTTTCGCATCAAAAAGATACTGTCCCCACCAGGGCGTGCGCGGCAGCTCAATGCTGGTGCAGTTGCCTCAGTTGCGCCTGTGCTCCTCTTTCTCCATGCAGATTCCATCCTTCCAAGCGATGCCCTCCCCTCCATACAGGAGGCAATCAAATACTATCATGCAGGAGCATTTCATCTCTCCATAGCAAGCACAAACATATGTATTAGGGCAATCGCTGCCATCGCCTGCCTCCGCTCCCAGCTAACCCGGATCCCTTTCGGAGATCAGGGGCATTTTTTTCGTAGAGAATTGTTTCAATCCATCGGTGGGTACCCAGACATGTCACTGATGGAAGATCTCTTTATGATGAAATTACTGCGAAAGAAGAACATAGCACTTGCCATGCTCAGTCCAGCAATTCAGACCTCCGATCGTCGATGGCGTCAGGAGGGAATTATACGCTGTACATTGAGAAACATCTCTCTGCAAATTGCAGCTGCAGCAGGCATGGATCCCAAGCATTTTACAAAATACTACCCTGTACAAAACAAATGAAAACTGTTATTATTTTTTACAAGGCATTATTTATCGGGTCGGTAAAAACTAGGTTGGCCGCATCCCTTGGAGACAGGGCTATGGATTGCTACCGTGCCATGATGACATACCTTGATCGTGAGATACGGGGTGACGATTACGCGGTTATACATGCAATTGATAGGTCTGCCTCGCGCGAAAAATGCTTTTGGAAGCCAGATATGGTACAGCTAGGATCTTCACTTGCTATGAGAATGCATAATGCCTTTGCCACAGTATTCACCCAAAGACCAGGAAAAATACTCCTTATGGGTAGCGATGTACCTGATATTAGGGAAGCAGATCTACAAGCTGCCTTTGCTGTACTCGATGCCGCAGATATAACCATCATGCCAAGTACAGACGGTGGCTACGGTCTAATTGGTATGCGAGAAACACTGCCAATATTTACGCAAAAATGCCTGTCCTCCAAGGACATAAGAGATTTTGCAGCAAGAAAGCATTACCGCCTGCAAGAAGGAAACATGATAACCGACATTGACACTATCGAGGATCTCCATCTTTTTTTGAACAAGAAAGAAAAAAATGATAATCAACAAGCACTCTGCAACAAACTGCAGAAATATATAGGATAGGATATGAAGAAAATACGAAAAACGAAAATTATTGCAACACTGGGGCCATCCTCTACGTCCGTAGAAATACTTGAAGAAATGTTGCGTGTGGGCATGAATGTTGCACGTTTCAATTTCAGTCATGGAAACCACAAAGAACATAAACAACGGATCCAAAACCTGCGAAAGGCAAGTAAAAACTGTAACATTCCAGTAGCACTACTGCTCGATACGCAGGGGCCACAAATACGTACGGGAAATATTGCAGAGGACGGAACACTGACCTTGCTTCCTCATAAAAAAATTATCCTGACAACGGAATCTATTCCCGGAACAGAAGAAATGCTCAGCATAAACTACGAAAACCTCCCCAATGAAGTATCGCCAGGAAACAGCATATTGATTGCTGATGGCCTCATAGAATTGGAAGTTGAAGAGGTACAAGACAAGCACATACATTGTCTTATTAAAAATGGCGGCAAGCTTGGTTCCTATAAAAATGTCAATGTTCCAGATGTTCGACTTTCCATTCCAGCAATTACAGAAAAAGACATAGAAGATATACAATTCGCAATAAAAGAAGAGATGGATTTCATTGCCGTTTCCTTTGTACAAACAGCACAAGATGTAGAAGCAGTACAACATATTCTTGACCAACACAATAGCAAAATCCGGGTTATTGCAAAGATAGAAACCCGAGAGGGGCTCAAGAATATTTCACCCATAACAAAAAACGCCTATGGAATCATGGTTGCACGAGGAGACCTCGGAACACAAATCCATGTGGAAGAGGTCCCAATAGCACAGAAACGAATAATTCGTACTGCCAATACAGTAGGAAAGGTCGTTATCACTGCTACACAGATGTTAGAATCGATGGTGCAGAATCCTCGTCCAACACGGGCAGAAGCAAGTGATGTTGCAAATGCAATTCTCGATGGTACTGATGCTGTTATGCTTTCAGGCGAAACAGCAAGCGGTGCACATCCCGTCCTTGCCATCAAAATGATGCATACCATTGCCTTTGATATTGAAAATTCATTGGAATTTCGCGAGGCACCAAAATATACCTTTACCCGGGCACAGAATACGGGTTCTGCCCTTGCCAGAACAGCATACCAATTAACAAAGGATATTGCTGCAAGTGTTATCTTTACGCCAACATTGCGAGGAAACACCCCCCTGACTTTGTCTAAATTTCGTCCCGGCGCTCCTATCGTTGCTATAACGCCATCCGATATTATATGTCGCCAATTACTGATCTGTTGGGGAGTATCCCCCTTTCTGACCCAATATAAAAAAGATGATGGGCTCCTTACAAAGGCAGCCATTGACCTTGCCATTGAACAGGAACTTGTTCAGCCGGGTGAATACACAGTAACAGTTGCGGGGCTTCCTCTAGACAGTCCGGCCACACTCAATTCAATTCGCATTCACTTTCTTGGAAAGATTATTCAACGGGCAGCAGATGGCTTCGGCAAACAGGCACGTGGTCCAATACAACAGATCTCCACCCTTGAAGAAGCCCTTGATGCACTCAAGGAGAATCAGAATGCCATCCTTTTAACAGATAAAATTGATAATAACTGGGACATTATTCTCGATCGCATACAGGGTCTAATCTGCCGGACCCGCATACGAAATCTACCCGAAATCAGTAAAAAATTCCCCAACTTGGTGATGATTTGTGGAATTCATAGTGACATGGAACAATTAACATCTGGACAGGAAGTATACATCTCTGGAAGTGAAAATATAGTTTACACAAAAGATTAGTATGGAAACACAAAAATAGAACCGATGATGCATAACACAGAATACGAATCACGCAGGGAATTGTCTCTCTTATTTGAAATCAGTACTTTGTTGGACCAGAGTGTCTATCTCGAAGATGTTATACAGCCGGTCCTAAATACCTTTGTCGAAACCTTAGACATGCACCGCGGGGCTATAACTCTCCTCAATAGAAATACCAGAGAGATACTGATAGAAGTATCCTACGGTCTTTCCCATGATGAGATTGACCGTGGGCGCTATAAATTAGGTGAGGGCATTACCGGCACTGTGGTGGCCACGGGCGAGCCCCGACTTATTCCAAACATCGCCAGCGAACCCCAATTCCTCGACAAAACCGGCGCTCGAAGCAACAATCCAATGGAAAACATTTCTTTTATCTGTACTCCCATAAAAATAGGCAAGGAATGTATCGGAGCAATGAGCATTGATGAGGTCTTCAAGGATGATGAAACGATGAAGCATCATCTTCATCTCATGTCTGTCGTTACCTCCCTTATTTCTCAGGCGGTAAAACTCAGACAGAATATCCATGAAGAGCATGAACGCTTGAAGGAAGAAAATACTCGCTTACAAATAGAATTGAGGGACCGTTATCGTCCATCAAATATTATTGGTGATTCAGCCGGTATGCAAAGGGTTTTTGATGAGATGGCAGATTTCTGCACAAACGATAGGCCAATTCTTCTGCGGGGAGAAAGTGGCACGGGTAAAACACTCATCACAACTGCTCTACATTATAGTAGTCCACGAAATGACCTTCCCTGTATAAAGGTAAGCTGCATTGCCCTGCCAGAAGAAATAATCGAAGAAGAACTATTTGGATTTGAACAGGAGCATGGACGCCGTGGAAAATTGGAACAGGCATCCGGCGGAACGCTCATCCTTGTTGAGATTGGAGACCTTCCACTCCGTACCCAAGCGAAATTATTACATTTTTTACAAACCAGAAGCTTCGAAAATGCAAACAACGAAACCATTCGGTCAAACACCCGTATTATTGCCACAACAAATAAGAATCTTGAAGCATTAGTTCACCAGGGCACATTTCGTAGCGAACTCCTCGAAATATTTGCTACACAGAGCATACATATTCCTTCCCTCAGAGAGCGTAAAAATGATATCCCCCTGCTCACCAATTTCTTTATCGAAGAATATACAAGGAAAAGCAATAAACATATAGCTAGGGTATCGACAGGTGCAATTAATGTCCTCATGAGCTATCATTGGCCAGGGAATGTCAGCGAATTAGAAAGTTGCATTGAACGTGCCGTATCTATTGCAAGAGATAAGGTAATACATCCTCACCATTTTCCCCCAACCCTGCAAACTGCAGAGCACACAAATACCGAATTCAAAGAATCGCTTGACGATGCCCTCGATCGATTAGAAAAAAGCATGATCCTCGATGCACTCAAGAGATCGCGTGGTTCCCTCCTCCGAGCTTCAAGAATACTAAACATTACCGAACGCATCATGGGGCTCCGAATAAAAAAGCACAATATAAATGTAAAGGACTACAGATAGTCATTGCTCCTAAACAAATAAGGAGCTAAGATTTTTGTGGAACATAGGATTCCTCGGAACGAAGCAGGATTTTGGCTGCTTCCTTGATGTCCGTAAATTCCCCACGAGTAGTCAGGGCAACACAGAGACTCCCCAACAATTCTGCATCATAGACCTCTGGCAACTGCAAAGAAAGTCCATTACAATCAGCTTTATATTGCATCCATTTCTGATTGAAACACTGTCCACCACAGATGCGAATAGTTTCATCCACAAGGCATCCGCGTTCTACCAGTGCATCAACCGAGCGTCCAAGTGATGAGGCAAGGTGATGTAGCATACCGCCTATCCATCTCTGTTGCTCTTTCAAGGAATACGAAGCCAGCATGCTTTCCAATTCTTCGTAGCGAGGTTGGCGATAAATAAATAGATTTCGTTTTTCCTCCTCAAATGCTGGATCATCCACAGCAACTGGGTAAGAAAGCCCCCGTTCATCCGCCAAACGCGTTAAACAGTGCAAGAGCTGTCCATTCCATGGCATAACAATTGATGCACTGTATAGATTAGGCAGAAGATGCGGCAAAGAGGTAAATCCGGGAACTGGTTCTGAGCTACAGTAATTTATTCCCTCGGATGTTCCACTTCGGTCACAAATATTCCCTTCATACAAGGCATTCGTGCCGACCATACTCATAAGATAATCTATTCCTGAACATATAATTGGAACATTCCTCGGCACAGAAAATTTTTGCTCCGCTGCCCTCGATGTCCTTCCAATAAGATCATAAACCGATGCCAGAGGCGGAAACAGCTCCTCAGGCAAGCCATAGCTCTCCATTCCTGCTCTATCCCAAACATAGGGGGCATAGTCCTCATTGGGTAGAATAGTCAGCCGCTCTGCGCCCAATACATGTGCAATATACTCAGGCAAAGGCATGAGGCAACGGAGCTCCTCACGTTTTTCCTTCATAAACCATGCTGCCTGCGGCAAATAATACGATGGCTGATCATCAATTTTTTCTCCCCTCAGATCATACCAAGGAAGAATGGGAGATAAGACATTATCAAAATGGTCAAGTGCAATCAGGGTGGGACCGTTTCCACTTATCACTATGCACTCAATAGTATGTTCAACAAAAAATGGAGGCAAAAGTTCTGCCAGGGCTCCCAGCCAATTATTAACGTCATTGATAGCTGGGAACTGCATGCCATCAGCAAGCACCGCATCATCAGAAGCAAGCAGACCTGCCTGAAAATCAAAAACAGCTGCCTTTAAGCGATAAGTTCCTATGTCGAGACAAAGAATTGATGATGACATATGGAATAATAACGCATGAAGAATAAATAATGCAATAGGAGTTACAATAACTCACCCTGCTTACGATAAAAAACTGCCTCCTGTATATGCTCATCAAGAATTCGCGTAGCTCCTGCAAGATCTGCAATTGTACGGGAAAGCAGTAGAATAGAACGATAGGCACGCAGAGAAAATGATGCAGAATTACAGAGCTCCTGCAGGTAGCGCTCAAGCTGTAAAGAGAGTGGGCAAAAGCGATGCATTGCCTCAGATGGAATTCGGGAATTCCATGAAAAATTGTAATTTTGAAATCTCCGCTGTTGTATCCTCACTGCATTCCGAACAGACTGACGAAAAATGTTCATCTTCTTTTCACCAAAGAGATTAGCATGATGGACTTCCATCTTCATTTCCTGTCTCAGATCAATTCTATCAAGCAAGGGAGCTCCTATCCTCTTCCAATATCGAAATATATCCTGCTCTGAACAGAGACAGAGCGCTTTTTTCCTGCCGTAATTGCCACAGGGACAGAGATTTGCTGTTACAAGTAATTGAAAATCGGCAGGAAAGGTATAGGTATTTCCCGCACGCACTATCTGCACCTGCTGATTCTCCAGAGGTTCCCGCAATGCCTGTAGTATTCTTCCGCGAAATTCATTTGCCTCGTCGAGTAACAGTACTCCGTGATGTGCCAGCGATACCTCGCCAGGTAGAACCGTTGCTCCCCCTCCAACCATCCCCTCAAGCGTTGCAGAGTGATGAGGAGCCCGAAAAAATCGTCTGCGTATCAGTCCATTTTTTCCCGAATGAAGATCAATAAGTGAATGTATTCTTGTAACCTCGCGATCTTCGCCCGGAAACAATGGTGGCAACAGAGATGGAAGACGTCTGCAGAGCATTGTTTTACCAATCCCGGGCGGACCAGTAAGTAATACATTATGTCTTCCTGCGGCTGCAATCTGCATTGCACGGCATGCCTTCTCCTGTCCTAAAATATCAGAAAAATCAGGGAGGTAGATTTGATCTTCAGCTTCACTATGGCTGACTACATGTCCTCGATGGAACACAGGTGCTTTTCCCAATAAATCGGAAAGAGAAGAAATAACAGCACAGTAGGCATCCGGATTCGAACTGGCCGCATTCTTGTTATCCTCAGACAGTAAATAATGATGTATTCCGTGCTCGACGCCACTGCTGATTGCAGCAATAACAGATGGCACAGCGCGCACTGTTCCATCAAGGCAGAGCTCCCCGAGAACCATAATATTATCTGCGGAATCGATTTTTACCTGTCCACTTTGCTCTAGGATGGACAATGCAATAGCAAGATCAAAGGCAACACCACATTTTTTTAAGCCAGCTGGTGCAAGATTAATAACAATACGTTTCGAGGGATAACTGAACCCACTATTCCGTATTGCAACTCGAATGCGCTCACGCGATTCACGTATTTCACTCGCCGGCAGACCAATAATGTCAATGCCGGGTATGCTGTTTCGAATGTCAATCTCGACTGAGACAACAGAACCGTCATAGCCAAGGACAGAATAACAAAAAATCATCATATAGATTACAATAATTAAATTGCTTCTGCTTCAACATAATAATTCATGGAGAATTAATTGCTGACTAGTTTTCGAAAAAATTAATACCTATGGAGATGAGAGACTGTCTTTCCCTGCAGAAATCGTTTTCTGAACCAATGTATCACAGCACTCATTGTAATATACATCACTATGGCCGGGAACCCATGCCCACTGGATGTTGAAGGTCGCTATGCTCTTGTGGAGATCTTCCCATAGCTCTCTATTTTTTACTGGTTTTTTGTTTGCAGTCTTCCAACCATTTTGCTTCCAGCGTTCTATCCACAGGGTGATGCCCCTTTGGACATACTGAGAATCTGTTAATATTTTTAGCTCCTGCTCTGCAGGATACTCTTTCTGAACATAACGGAGTGCAGAAATTACTGCGAGTAATTCCATGCGATTATTTGTTGTGTCTGCTGCAAAACCACTTTGTTCTATCTTATCTATTTCCTTGTTCGCATCCAAAAGAATAAAGGCCCATGCACCAGGTCCAGGGTTGTATTGACATCCACCGTCAGTATAAATTGTAATTGACATATCCTATTCCACCAGTATTTTCAGCTACTTTGATATGCAGAAGGTCATATCATTTGGAAGATAGCCGTCGATATATCTAATGCTAAACTTCTGGAACATCTCACTAAGCTTCGTTGCTGAATAATAAAAAAAACCTACTTCCTTATGGAATGCTAGATCTGACAACATATTAACAACAAAAAGATTTGTATGTTTCAACACGGCAATCACATTGTCCATAAGCATCTCATAGTTATTCCCAATATCATGATTAAAAAGACCAGAGGCAAATACAACGTCAAACTGTGCATCTACTAACTCTGGATGATGTATATCCCCCATGAGCCAGCGTGGCCTTGGATGCTTCTTCCGTGCGCGCTCAATCATAAATGGCAAGCGATCTAATCCAGTATACACAACACTGTATCCATGCACCAGCAAAAATTGGTAGAGATCACCCTCAGCACAGCCAAAGTCCAATAATGTTGAAGTATGAGACAGATAGTCAAGTAGAGGAAAAAAGCGAGCCTCTTGGCTCTCCTTACTTTCCCAACCATAACGTTGAAAAGAAAAGGGGAGATCTTGTAGCTGATGATAGAAAGCTTCTACTCTATCCATAGGCAGGAACTACGTATTCGATTCTTCTGCAGTAATTTTTGTAGCTGGCTCTTCTTTTTTTGCTTCTATTTCTTTTTTGCTTGTCTTCTTCTCTGTCGAAGACTGAGTCTTATTTTTTGCACTAGCTGTCTTCGGTGCAGATTTTGATGTCGCATTCTGCTGAGAAGCATCTCTCTTTTTTCCTCGCCTAGGTATTTTATCTGTACCCTCTTGGAGTAACTCAATAAGTACCATTTCAGATGAATCAGCTCTCTTATTTAATTTTAGAATCCGGGTATAGCCACCAGGTCGACTGAGAAAGCGAGGACCAATAACTGTAAACAATTTATGTGCCACTGCCTTATCTTTGATATCTTTTGCAACAATACGACGACTATGTACTGTGGCTACACGTGAACGTGTTATCATCTTCTCAGCAAGGGGGCGTAATACTAGGGCCTTTGCCTTTGTTGTCTTGATTCGTTCATAACGAAAGAGTGATGTTAGCATATTGCGAAGCATCGCCTTTCTATGTGCTGCTACCTTGCTTAATGGATTAAACGATATTCTGTGTTTCATATTCTAACTTCCTATCCTTCTTTTGTGAAGGACAAATTATGCTCCTGCATCTTATCTTTTATCTCATTCAGTGATTTTTTACCAAAGTTTTTAATAGCAACAATGTCGCTTTCTTTCTTGGCAATCAAATCGCCGATGGTGGAAACTCCAATACTCCTCAAACAATTATTTGAACGAGCTGAAAATTCCAAGTCATCAATTGATGTTTCCTTCATTTTTTGTTTCTGCAATGTTTCCAAGCTGTCCTGAAAGGCACTCGTATCGACGTCTTCATAAAAGTTAATAAAAACTGACATGCAATCTTTAAGAAACTTCGCCGCCTCGCCCAAAGCAATTGTAGGCGAAACAGTACCATTCGTCCAGATTTCAATCTCTATAAGATCGTAATCACTTCGTGACCCTACACGAGTATTTCTTACATGAAAACTAACCTTACGAATTGGTGAGAAAACAGCATCGATAGGGATAACGCCTATTTCATCAGCATAAGCTTTTCCATCCACCGGCCTATAACCACGACCGAACTCTATTTGTATTTCAAATTGAACTTTTGAACCCTTTTCCATGCTAAAGAGGTAGAGATCGGGATTCAAAACATTAACCACACCGCGGTCAAGTACACGCGCATGGACCTCTTGCTGACCCTCTAGTTCTACGGTAAGCAGGGTTTGCTGCTCCTCATCGCGTAGCAATACGGCAATGTTTTTGAGATTACTGATAATATCCACAGTGTCATCAAATACACCAGGTATCTGCTCAAATTCATTGGTTATTCTATGAGATTCTCCATCGCTATCAAAATAAATAATTGTTATTGCAGTAACTGCATAACCAGAAATAGATGATATTAGTGTTCGCCGAAGAGCGTTGGCAATGGTTGTCCCATAGCCGCGCTCAAAAGGATAGGCGACACACTTCCCATAGGTATCATCCACTTCACTCGGTTCAAAAACTATGCTTGAAGGCATTTGAAAGCCGTCAAGTAAAAATTTTCTTTGCTCTTCTGTTTTCACAGGTTGCTTTTCAGTTTGAACTTGATCCATTAACCCCTCCGTAACTTTCGGGGGCGACAACCATTATGGGGGATCGGCGTAATATCCGTTACCGATCGCAAACGTATCCCAGATTCAACAATGGAACGAATGGCCGACTCTCTCCCAATTCCTGGCCCTTTGACGTAGACATGTACTTCTTGCAAACCAGAATCCAAAGATTTCTGGACAGCCTCCTGTACAGTATTTCTTGCTGCATAAGGCGTGGATTTTTTTGCTCCACGAAAACCCAATGCACCAGCACTACTGTTACCAAGGTTATTTCCCATCATATCTGTAACTGTGACAATAGTATTATTAAAAGTTGCTTGAATATAAACACATCCTTCAGAAACACTACGTTTTTCTTTTTTCTTTCGCTTCATACCATCAACTCCATAATCCCCTATTTACTTCCTCTTTTTCCTGCAACTGTTTTTCGTTTGCCCTTTCTTGTGCGAGCATTTGTACGTGTTCGCTGTCCTTGAACGGGCAATCCCTTTCTATGTCTTAGACCACGATAACAACCAATATCAAGTAATCTCTTTATATTCATCGAAATCGTCGTTCGCAAACGACCTTCAACCATGTATTCGTTTTCAATGAGATGCCGAATCTGATTGATTTGATCATTGTTCAAATCCCTGATATTCATATGTGGATCAACATCAGCAGTCTTGCAGATCGCTACTGCAGAACTTCTCCCAATGCCATATATATACGTTAGGGCAATACATGTTTGTTTAGTTGGCAAATCAACTCCAGCTATTCTTGGCATTAACGTTGCCTCTGCTTATGTTTAGGGTTCTTCTTGCATATCACACGCACACGTCCCCGTCTTCTTATTACCTTACAGTGTTCGCAAATTGGCTTTACACTTACACGTACCTTCATACAATTCTCCTACAATACTACAAATTTCTAGAACGAATTCTACCCTTCTGGGTCAAACCTTCATGATGATGCATACGTAGATGCCCTTCAATCTGTGACATCAGATCCAAATCTACACCAACCAATATGAGCAAGGATGTTCCCCCCATAAAAAATGCAAGGGCTGTCGGAAAATTAAAGAGCCGCTGCAAAAGGGAGGGGATTATCGCAATAAGCGCCAGAAACAGAGAACCAGGCAGGATAATTCTGTTTAGAATTCTCGCTAAATTGCTCTCAATATTTTCTGATCTCATACCAGGAATAGAACCACCATTTTCACGCACATTTTTTGCTATCTCAAAGGGATTCAATGTCACCTGAGTGTAAAAATATGCAAAAAACACTATCAACAATGTGTATAATGCTAAATACAAAAAACCATCTGGTCGCAACCAGATAGACAGGCGTTGTAACCAACGAACCCCTGGCCCCAAACTCTGTACTATTTGCAATGGAAATGTCAACACAGATGAGGCAAAAATAACAGGAATAACGCCTGATGGATTTATTTTAAAGGGAATATACGTACTTTGCAAGCCAAAAACCCTTCGACCAACCACACGTTTTGCATAGTGGACGGGTATCTTTCGTTGCCCGCGCTGTTCATAGATAACCAAGGCAACTACAACAATAAACATGGCAACAGCAAGAATTACAAAAATGGGATTTAAGTCACCAGCTTGAACAGCCCGGAATAATTGCCAGAGTGCCGTTGGCATCCGCGCTACAATACCAGAGAAGATAATAAGGGAAATTCCATTCCCTATACCACGCTGATTTATCTGTTCTCCGATCCACATCAAGAATATAGTTCCAGTGGTAACGGTAAGCATGGATATAAAAATATAGGTGCCACGTGCAATGGTGATTGCATCGGGGATGCTATCTGCATACACCGTTACCGCAAAAGATTGAATAAGACAGACAATGACCGTTCCATATCGCGTATATTTTTGAATTTTCTTTCTCCCGCCATCTTCTTCTGAAATTCGCTTTAATGAAGGAAGGATTATGAGCATGAGCTGCATAATAATTGACATAGAAATGTATGGCATAATACCCAGCATAAAGATAGAAAAACGGGTAAAGGCACCTCCTGCAAAGAAATCTAAATAATTAGCAATAGAAATGCCACTACTTGCTTCCTGTGCAAGAAAATATGCCTTCAGGGCACTCACATTAATTCCAGGTATTGGTATTGCTGCACCTAATCGAAAGATGAATAGCATGAGTAATGTAAAGAGAATGCGGGAGCGAAGCTCCTTCATTTGAAATATTTCGCCTATAACATTACGCATCCTGTGCAACCTCTTTTGCTTCTGGCTTAGCAAGAGGAACTAATGTACATCCTGCTTCCTGCAGTTTCTTTTCTGCCGTTGCTGACATAAGCAAGCCCTTGATGGTGAGTTTCTTATCAATCTCGCCCTTTGCTAGGATCTTAGCATTAATAGCAATTCTTTTTACAATTTTTTTCTTTTTCAATGCATCAAGAGTTACTTCCTCTCCATCGAGAAAATAATGGGAAAGCATCAAGAGATTGACAGATGCAATGTTTTTCCGAAAACGAATATTTGAAAAGCCACGTCGTGCTATGCGACGGTAGAGGGGCATCTGCCCTCCTTCAAAGCCAGGGCGTATGGTATTTCGTGCCTTCTGACCCTTCTGACCTCGTCCACTTGTCTTTCCCACTCCAGATGAACTGCCACGACCAATACGTTTTCTATTTTTATTTGCTCCTATCGGTGCTACTATTTTCATGAAATTTCCTCATATCGAACAAGATGTATAACAGATCGAACCATACCCATAATAGCATCATTGGTATTATGTACTACAGAGCTATTAATTCGACGCAATCCAAGTGCCTTCAATGTCTTGCGATGTACTGGCTTGCTGCCTATAGAACTGCGTACCAAGGTAACGCGAATTTGCTTTTTCGTTTTCTCCATAGTTATCTCATTATTTCCGGGACAGTTTTGCCCCGTCTTGCCGCGATCTCACTTGGCTTCAATAATTGCTCAATACCATTAAACGTCGCCTTCAACAATGTCAAGGCATTGCGTGAACCATGCGATTTGCTACGTACATCCTGTATTCCAGCAGCTTCCATAATTGCACGAACGGGACCACCAGCTATAACACCTGTTCCAGGTGCTGCTGGAAGCATGATGAGCTGGGAACTTTTATATTTTCCAATCACCTGATGTGGAATGGTCCGTTGATGCAAGCGAACATCTACCATGTTTCTTTTGGCGCGCTCGTTTGCCTTCCTTATTGCTTCCGCAACATCTCCCGCCTTGCCATATCCATAGCCGACACGCCCATTCTTGTTTCCAATAACAACTAGGGCTGCGAAGGCGAAACGACGCCCACCCTTTACTACCTTGGCAACACGATTGAGACTTATCAGCTTCTCAATAAATTCTGTATTTTCTTCTTCTGATCTATTTCTCATCATAATGTATACAGTCTAAAGCTGCAATCCTCCTTTGCGAAGCCCATCAGCGAAAGAAGCGATGAGCCCATGATATCGAAATCCGTTACAATCAAATACCACGCTCTTTACGCCCTTCGCTTGTATCTGCTTTGACCACATCTCACCAAGTTTTGAGACATCTTCAACACTTCTTTTTAATTCTGATGCCTGAGCTTTGTTGCTCATAATTGACGTAAGAGTATGTCCTGCTTCATCGTCTATAAGCTGTGCATAAAAATAACAATGTGAACGATAAACAGACACACGAGGTCTGGTGGCAGATCCTGAGATCTTGCCTCGAATTCTTTTTTTTCTCTTTATGCGACGGCGCAATTTCTCGCTAATCATTTAATCCCTGCTTTCCCGACTTTTCGGCGTATTATTTCGCCCTGATAACTAATCCCCTTGCCTTTGTAGGGCTCAGGGGGGCGAAGACTTCGTATCTCAGCAGCAATCTGACCAACTTGTTGCTTGTCAATACCGCTAATAACCAGTTTATTCTGCCCTTCTACTTGAAATGTAATTCCTTCCGGAGTTTCATACTCAATAGGAACTGAATATCCAAGATTGAGGGTGATGTTCTTATCGCTTAGCTCAACACGGTAACCGACACCTGTAATAATCAAAGTTCTGTTATAACCCTCTGAAACACCAACGACCATATTATTTACAAGCTGCCGATACAGACCATGCATAGCACGATTGCGTATGCTGTCATTCTTTCGAAGGACAAGGCATTCGCCATCTGATATTTCCAAAGAAATACCCTTCATTGCTGGTTGACTCAATTCCCCCTTCGGGCCAACAACACGAATGATATCTGCATCAGCAGATATCGTAACTGATGAAGGAACTGGGATGGGTTGTTTTCCTATTCGCGACACAATATTCTCCTTACCATATAGAGCATATCAGCTCCCCGCCAACTTTTTCGTGCAGAGCTCTTTTATCTGTAATAACACCCTTCGCTGTAGACAGAATAAGAGTTCCCAAACCACTGAGCACCTTCGGCATATTGCGGTAACCAACATACATGCGACATCCGGGCTTTGAAATGCGTCGAATATTTCTAATTACCGGTTGATTTTGTTCGTCATACTTAAGATAAACACAGAGGTCGGGATATTTATTCTCCGCTATTGTTTTGAAATTCAAAATATAGCCCTCGCCCTTAAGAATCTTAAGAATCTCAAGAGTAATGTTTGACATTCTCAGGGTTACCGTATCATTTCCTGCCCTGCTGGCATTTCTAATTTTTGTAAGCATATCTGCTATGGGATCTGAAATAGACATAGTTACCAACTCGACTTTCTAACGCCTGGAATTAAACCCCTGCTTGCAAGATTTCTAAAACATATGCGACAAATTTGGAATGCTCGCATATATCCCCGCGGCCGACCACATATCTGACAGCGATTATTAGCTCGTGTCTTGTACTTAGGTGGACGCTGTGAACGAATAATAAGTGATTTTCGTGCCATACTATACCTTCTTAAACGGAAATTGAAACATAGAAAGAAGCTCTCGTGCCTCTGCATCTGTTTTTGCCGTTGTTACTATTGCAATAGTCAAACCAGTAATTGCATTTATCTTATCATAATTTATTTCTGGAAATACAATGTGTTCACGTATACCCAGTGAATAATTACCATGACCATCAAAGGAATTAAGATTCAGCCCACGGAAATCCTTTGTTCGTGGCAAAACAACATGGACAAGTCGGTACAGAAAGTCGTACATCCGGTCTCCACGCATTTGTACACGTACGCCCACCTCCATGCCAGCGCGCACCTTAAAGGCAGCAATGGATTTCCGCGCCTTTGTTTTAATTGCTTTCTGCCCTGCAATGATGCTGAGCTCTTGCTGCGCACTTTCTAGAACCTTCTTATCTTTAATCGCAGCTCCTACTCCCATACTCAAACAAATTGTTTGAAGTCGGGGAACTTGCATGATACTAGAATATTCGAGGCGTTCCTTGAGTTCCGGCTGAAATTTTTCATAATAGTCTTGCTTAAATTTGGGCACATACTTTGTCATGTTATATCTGCTCCTGCGATTTCTTCGCAATTCTACTGCGCTTTCCTTCTGAATCAATAGCAACGCCAATTCTAGTCCGTTGTCCTGCCTTTGTTTGCAAAGCAATATTCGAAATATGTATTGGTGCTTCAATTTCAATAATACCACCCTGCTCATCCTGCGATCGCTTTTTTACAGCCTTCTTTACAAGATTAACATCTTTTACAAAAACATGTGCACGTTCTCTGTTAATTCGTAAAATAGTACCCGTCTTGCCCTTACTGCGCCCTGCAATAACAAGCACGCGATCGTTTATTTTAAACATAGTCTTCTTCAATGGTGAAATCTTTTTTTTCTTTGTCTTTGCCATTACAACACCTCAGGCGCAAGCGATATGATTTTCATATATTGATCACGCAATTCACGACCGACTGGTCCAAAAATTCGTTTTCCCTTTGGGTTAAAAGATGTATCAACAATAACACAAGCATTATCATCAAAACGAATATATGTACCGTCAATTCGCCTAATTTCTTTCTTCGTACGGACAATAACCGCACGTTCGACTGTCCCCTTGCGAATAGCAGAGCCGGGAAGCGCATCCTGAACGGCTATTACGACTAAATCGCCGATGCTCGCATATCTACGCTTACTACCACCAAGCACTTTTATACAACGTGCTCTCTTCGCTCCACTGTTATCCGCTACTTTTAACATTGTCTGTGGTTGCACCATAATTTTCTCCTACTGCCGCCTCTCTAGAATTACGGCAAGCTCCCATGTTTTGTGCTTACTTTTGGGTCGTGCTTCAATAATTTGAACGGTATCACCTTCCTGTGCACGATTTCCTTCGTCATGTGCCATAAATTGTTTTGAACGTGTAATACGTTTCTTGTAAAGCGGATGAATCTGCATACGAGAGACTCGGACTACAATAGATTTGTCCATCTTATTGCTCATAACAACGCCCTGCAAAAGCTTTTTTCTGCTATCTTTAATTTTCTCAACTGGAATTATCTGTTCAATCATTTCTTTGTTTCCATCACATTCAAGGCCTCAAGAATACGTGTATGAACTCGTGCCAAGGCACGACGTGCAGTACGCTTTCGTAGTGGATTTGAAACATGCCCAACTACCTTATCTATACGCAGCTGAAACAGTTCCTTTCTAATTTCATCACGCTTTGCGACCAATTCGTCCAGCGTCATATCAGCAAAAGAATCACGCATCTTAATCACGCTCCAAAAACCGAGCTGCCATCGGCAATTTTGCAGCAGCTCGTCTAACTGCGAGTTCTGCAAGATCGCGCGAAACACCAGTCAGTTCAAATATTACAGTTCCGCGTTTTACTGGTGCACACCAACAATCCAAGGAACCCTTACCCTTGCCCATACGTGTTTCTGCAGGCTTCTTGCTATAGGGATAGTCGGGAAACACCCGTATCCAAACCTTACCGCCTCTCCGTATCGTACGAGTCAAAGCAATACGTGCCGCCTCTATCTGACGATCTGTAAGCATTCCCTCACCCTTTGTAATAAGACCGAAGTCCCCAAAGGCAAGGGTGTTTGTTCTTGTTGCATCACCGAGCAATAGCTTTTTTATTCTTCGCTGTTGTTTGCGATATTTTGTTTTTTTAGGACTAAGCATTACCCTTCTCCGAAAATGAATCGCGTTTCTCGTTATCAAGCAAGGCCATATTAACTGCAGATTTTTTATTACGCTGATCCCGTAAATTAACATCACCCACAAAGATCCAAACCTTGACGCCTATAACGCCAAATGTAGTATGAGCTTCTGCAAAGCCATAGTCAATGTTCTTCCATAAAGTATGCAAAGGAACACTTCCCTGCATATAAGACTCTGATCGTGACATTTCAGCACCGCCCAGCCGTCCAGAGATTCGTATCTTAATTCCCTGTATCCCCATCTTCATAGCATTGGTAACAGCCATCTTCATGGTGCGGCGGAACGCAGAACGTGTCTTTAATTGGCGTGCTACATTCATGGCTACAAGCTGAGATGTAATTTCAGGGCGTTGAATCTCACGAACCTTAATTTGCAACTTCTCAGACACAAGTTTTTGCAACTTTGCACTGATTTTTTCTATTGTTGCTCCCTTTGTTCCAATAACAATACCCGGCTGGGCTGTATAGAGAACAATAGTGAGTTTCTGCGGTTGTCGAACAATTCCTACATCTGCAACATCAGCTCCGGAAAGCTCTGGCATTTTCTCTAGGGTTCTCCGCAACAATAAATCCTTGTGTAGCAAACGGGCATAATCACGCGGACGAACATACCAACGCGAGCGCCAGTTATTTGTTATTCCAATGCGCAGGCCATATGGATTTACCTTCTGCCCCATTACTTGGACTCCTTTTCACTAATTGGTGCAACTACGGCAGTAACATGGCTCATTCTTTTAAGAATGACGTCTGCCTTACCCCGTGCACGAGGCCACATGCGCTTTACGCGTGGTCCTTCATTTACATAACATTGTTGAACATAAAGCATATCTTCATCAATATTTTTTTCTACCTGTAGAAGATTGCTCACTGCTGAACGAATCAGCTTGCTCAGTATCTTACTTCCACGATGCGGCAACACGTCTAAAATTGCCAGTCCTTCACGAACTGGTTTCTTCTGAATTGCAACAGCAACTCTTCTGAGTTTAAATGGTGCAATTTGAACAAATTTTGCAGATGCTTTTCCAACCATAGTTACTTCTTTCTCGTCTTTTTATCTGAACCAGCGTGTCCGCGAAACAAGCGTGTCGGGGAAAATTCACCTAGTTTATGACCCACAAGATGCTCGGTAATGTAGACCGGCACCCATATCTTACCATTATACACCGAAATTGTAAGACCTACCATCTCTGGAATAATCATAGTTGCCCGTGAATATGTTTTAATCGGTCTCTTTTGCTCCTGACGGGACATTTCAACCACCTTCCGGTAGAGAGACTGCTCTATAAAGGGACCTTTTTTTATTGAACGAGACATTATTTACGCTTCTTTACCACTAATCTATTAGATTTCCGCTTTTTACGCGTCTTATATCCCTTGGTCGGGACACCCCATGGACTAACTGGATGTCTTCCACCCGATGTCTTTCCTTCACCACCACCATGCGGGTGGTCAACCGGGTTCATGGCTACACCACGAACCTTTGGCCTTCGACCAAGCCAGCGGGCTCTACCCGCCTTACCCAAACTTGTATTCATATGGTCCTCATTGCTCAAACTACCTAGGGTAGCAGAACATTGACCAAGTATCATTCTCATTTCGCCTGATGGCAAACGTATGGTCACGTATTTGCCACTGCGCGCCAACAATGTAGCCGCCGTGCCCGCAGCACGCACCAACTGCCCACCAGCACCTGGGTTCAGCTCAATATTATGTAATACCGAACCAAGTGCAATTTTATCAAGTGGAAGATGGTTCCCCGGCTGCAGTGGTGCATCATTACCACTTGTAAGAACCGCTCCGACCGTAACACCACGCGGTGCAAGTATGTAACGTTTCTCGCCATCATAATAGTGTAGCAAAGCAATATTAGCACTACGGTTAGGATCATATTCAATGGCTGCAACGCGTGCAGGAACTCCCGGTTTATTTCGCTTAAAGTCAATAATACGATATTTTCTCTTGTGCCCACCACCTCTGCGCCTGATGGTAATCCGTCCAGTTGTTGAAGAACGGGCAGAAATTCGCTTTTTTCCCTTTGTTAACTGCTTCTCTGGACTCTTTTTGGTCAATTCATCCCAAGTCTGTGATTGATAATATCGCTGAGGCGGAGTTATCGGTTTATATGTTTTCAATCCCATTAGACATTCTCCAGTGCAGCAATTCGTTCGCCTTCACGTAAGGTTACAAAGGCCTTTTTCCAGCCAGTCGTGTAACCTTTGACATAACGGACCCTCCGCGGCTTACCCTTTACATTTTGTATCCTGCAAGCGACAGGGTGAACATTAAATAGTTCGCGTATAGCATTTTTAACTGCAATTTTATTTGCTCTTTTACTAACACGAAAAACATAGACACCTGATTCCTGCAAGACCGTAGTTTTTTCAGTTAAAACAGGACTAATTATTACATCCTCAGGAACCATTGGTCTCTCCTGTATAAAAAGCACTTAATTCTTTCGCTGCGGATTCCATAACGATTACCCGTCGAGCATAAAACAAAGAATGTGCACTCAATCGTAAATAGTTGAGATAGCTCAACCAAGGAAGATTTGAAGCAGATCGCTTTACCATCGCATCATTATCTTTCATGATAAGGACAACACGCTCTGGTTTTTCACCCTTAAAAATTGGATTAATTCTCTGCACAAAATCCTTTGTTTTACCAGTCTCAATAGTAAAATCTTCTACTATAAGAAGTGCTTCATCACGCAATTTCTGACTGAGCAAAGATTGCATAGCAAGACTTCTAATTTTCCGAGGCAGGCGATAGGAGTAATCCCTCGGTTGTGGCCCAAAAATAATACCACCACCCTTCCAGAGAGGGGAACGGCGTGTCCCTGCTCGAGCGCGCCCTAAACCCTTCTGCCTCCATGGCTTGCGGTCGCTGCCACTAACCTGGCTACGCGTACGCGTAGAAGCTGTGCCAACACGACGATTTGCAAGCTCATGACGGACTGCATGATAAATAGATCCTAAACTTGGCTCTCGGGAAAAAACAGAATCTTGCAATTCTATCTGATGATCTACTTCCCCGAGCAATGTATGAACGTCAATTTTCACAGCTCAATTTCCTTTTTAACAGCAGAACGAATGTACAGAGTCCCCCCATTTGGTCCAGGTACAGACCCTGCAACAAGCAAGGCATTTTCTTCCTTCATAACTCGAACGAGGCGAAGATTCTGCATTGTACGACGATCATTGCCCATGCGACCTGGCATCTTCGTACCCTTAATAATTTTTGCAGGAAAGGCGGCCATACCTGTTGAGCCCCCAGAACGATGGAACTTAGAACCATGTGTCTTAGGACCACCATGAAAACCATGGCGCCGCATAACTCCCTGAAAACCCTTTCCCTTTGTTGTTCCGGTAATGTCTACAAAATTATAGGTTTCAAATATATCGACATTCACTTCCTGCCCATCTTCGCAAGGCAGAGAAAAACCCCGAAACTCGCAAAGCAAACGCTTCGGGGCTACGCCCTCTGGAAATTGCCCTGCAAAGGGCTTTTTTATTCGTGACGGCTTTACGTCAACTGAAGCAAGCAGAACGGAGTCGTAGCCGTTTTTTTTCTGAGTACATTTTCTAATAACAAAATTTGGTTCTACACGTATGACAGTAACAGGGATCAATGAAGCCCCATCATCATCGAAAATTTGAGTCATACCAACCTTTTTACCAATCAAACCAATCATACTTCTCTACTACTGTTGGATTTCTACATCCACGCCCGCAGGCAATTCAAGATTCATCAGAGATTCCATAACATCAGGTGATAAATTACGGATATCTATCAAACGCTTATGCGTCCTCATCTCAAATTGCTCGCGAGATTTCTTGTCTACATGTGGCGAACGTAGAACAGTATATTTCTGTATCTTCGTTGGAAGAGGGACCGGACCTGATACATCAGCACCAGCCTTCTTAACTGTTTCTACAATCGACCGTGCACTCTGATCAATAAGAGTAACGTCAAAACCACGTAAGCGGACACGAATTTTTTCACTAACCATTGGACAAACTATCTATTCAATTATTTCGGTAACCTGACCGCTTGCAACTGTTCTACCACCCTCACGGATAGCAAATTTCAAACCCTTATGCATTGCAATAGGACGGATAAGCGAAGCAATAATCTCAGTATTGTCGCCAGGCATTACCATTTCCCGATTTTCGGGCAAATCTACCGAGCCCGTAACATCAGTTGTCCGAAAATAAAATTGCGGTCGATAACCAGAGAAAAATGGCGAATGCCTCCCACCTTCCTCCTTGCTCAGACAATAAATCTGTCCTTTGAATTTTGTATGTGGTTTAATAGATCCTGGCTTTGCAAGAACCTGACCACGCTCAACATCATTTTTTTCCACGCCACGAAGAAGTGTGCCAACATTGTCGCCAGCCTCGCCACGGTCAAGGAGCTTATTAAACATCTCGACACCAGTACAGGTTGTTTTTCTTGTATCTCGTATTCCTACAATTTCAATTTCATCACCCACTGTCAGAACGCCGCTTTCAATTCTTCCAGTAACAACAGTACCACGACCCTGAATAGAAAAGATATCTTCTATGGGCATGAGGAACTCTCGATCTACATCCCGCTTCGGAACCTCAAAATAACTATCCATGGTATCAAGGAGCTCCTTAATACAAGCTATTTTCGACTCATCCTCTGGATTTTCCATTGCTTCGAAGGCACTGCCACGGATGACTGGTATGTCATCTCCGGGGAAATCATAATATTTCAGAATATCGCGAATTTCCTCTTCAACAAGATCAACCATATCGGCATCGTCCACCTGATCAACCTTGTTAATAAAGACTGCAATACCCGGAACACCTACCTGGCGAGCAAGCAAAATGTGTTCCCGAGTCTGGGACATTGCACCGTCAGTTGCAGATACAACTAACACCGCACCGTCCATTTGAGCAGCGCCGGTAATCATGTTTTTAATGTAGTCCGCGTGACCCGGGCAATCAACATGGGCATAGTGCCGGTTGTCAGTCTGATATTCAACATGACGCGTGTTAATCGTAATTCCCCGTGCCTTTTCTTCTGGCGCATTGTCAATTTCTTCATAGCGCATGACCTTGCCACCTGCCTTCTGAGCACAAAACATGGTAACAGCTGCTGTTAATGTCGTCTTACCATGATCCACATGTCCAATTGTACCCACATTAATATGCGGTTTCGTTCTTTCAAATTTTTCTTTGGCCATTATTGCCCTCCAATATACATTTTCTCATACCATTATCTTAACAGATACTCTAAATTGATACTAGTAGACTAGCAAAAAAAGAAACTTCCGTCAAGCAACATCTCTACAGAAAAAAATTACCAGCGATAATGCGTAAAAGCCTTGTTGGCTTCGGCAGTACGATGAATCTCTTCCTTCTTCTTATGTGCAGTGCCGGTGCTATTACAAGCGTCCATAAGCTCTGCACAAAGCCTTTCCGCCATAGATCGTCCATTCCGGGATCTCGCAGCAGTAACGAGCCATCGAATCGATAGCGCTCGCTTGCGAGAATCGCGAATTTCAACAGGAACCTGATAGGTCGACCCGCCGACTCTCCGTGACTTTACTTCCACCTCCGGCCTGACATTAGCCAGCGCCTGATGGAACATTTCCTTTGCTGGTTTCCCAGCCTTTTCTTCTAACAAATTCAGTGCTTCATACACAATGCGTGTACTCAGCGTCTTTTTTCCCGCCTTCATCATTGCAAGAATAAAACTTGCAATTTCAACGTCCTGATATTTTCTATCTGGAAGTAGCGGGCCTCTTTTCTTTTTTACTGCACGATGCGCCATAGTTTCCCCCGATTATTTCTTTGGTCGTTTTGCACCATATTTCGACCGACTCTGTGAGCGGCCTTCTACACCTATTGTGTCCCTCGTGCCCCTGATAATATGATAGCGCACGCCTGGGAGATCCTTAACACGACCACCGCGAATAAGCACTACAGAGTGTTCCTGTAAATTGTGACCTATTCCAGGTATGTAGGCGGTAACTTCAATACCATTTGTTAAACGTACACGAGCAACCTTCCTGAGTGCGGAGTTTGGTTTCTTCGGCGTGATCGTCATTACACGAGCGCACACACCACGTCGTTGTGGGCAACTCTGTAGAGCTGGCGCCTTCGTTTTTTTAATCTGTTTCTTTCTACCTTTTCTTACAAGCTGATTAATTGTTGGCATATCTTCCTCTAAATATCCTTCCATAATAATTCATTATAAAAAAATATACAAGCACTATTCATTAGAAACCGTCTCTAATTTTGCTCGTGCTTTAAGCGCTTCCTGTTCCTCTTCGACTTGGCGAATTACCTCGGCCTTACGTTTGTCAATAATTGAGGTTACATGAACATCCAAATCCTTAATTAATGGACTATGTAATTTAATATCACGATAATTTCGCATCCCTGTTCCCGCAGGAATGAGATGCCCAATAATAACATTTTCTTTCAAACCTTGCAAAGCATCCCGCGAACCAGCTATGGCAGCATTCGTCAATACTCGGGTTGTTTCCTGAAATGATGCTGCAGAAATAAAGGAGTCTATATTCAGACTCGCACGCGTAATGCCCTGCAATAAGGGTCGCGCTATAGCCGGTTGGCCTCCCTCACGCAAAACGCGTTCATTTTCCTGGCGAAATGCATGCTTATTAATCTGTTGTCCAATGATAAATTTGGTGTCTCCGGTGTACACAAGCTCCACTTTGCGAATCATTTGACGAATAATAATACCAATGTGTTTATCGTTGATATTTACACCTTGGAGACGATAGACTTCCTGAATTTCATTAACTAAGAAACTTTGCAGTGCATTCTCCCCAAGAATGGAGAGGACTGCATGGGGATCAATTTGACCATCACAGAGCATCTCTCCTGCCTTAACAACGTCGCCATCACGAACAAGCAGATGCCTGCCCATGGGAACCTCGTGCTTAAATTCCTTGCCAAATTCATCCTCAACAATAATAATGCGGTTGCTCTTTACGAGCTCCTTGATTACGACCTTCCCATCAATCTTTGCAAGCACTGCTGCATATCCTGGTTGTCGGGCTTCAAAGAGCTCTACAACACGCGGAAGACCACCGGTAATATCCCTTGTTTTGACGCTTGCCTTTAATAATTTTGCAAGGATCTTACCGGATTTCACATATTCCCCATCTTCTACGCTTAAAAATGCCCCATTGGGAAGCTGATAGGTAGCAACCGCCTTGCCATTCTCATCTTCAAGGATGAGGCGGGGTTGCATGTTTTCGACCGAATGCTCAGAAATTGTCTTTTCTTTGAGGCCAGTATCCTCGTTAATGACCTCGTTCAGTGTGGTTCCCGAAAATATATCGTGGTGACGCACGAGCCCTTCATACTCACAAATAATTGGTTCGCTAAACACGTCGAAACGTGCAAGGACACTGTTGGCCTCCACAATCTGACCATTCCGCACAAAGATTTCACCGCCCGTACGTACCGGGAGCGTTTGCTGTTGAGCAATGAGATAGAGGGTCTCATCCCTCTGAATACAATAGGCATTGTGCTCGGAATATATTGTTTCGCCATCACGGATGTATAATGGCTCTCCTTTGATAATTTTCTGCCCATCCTCCACCATTTGCTTGTCGCCTTTTTGCAATACTTGCTCTGAGAAGATGCGCGATAATTCTATCTGCCCTCTGCGGGTAAGGAGTTTTACTCCATCCTCAGTTTCGGCAATGTTACCCTGTATGCTGTGTACGTAGACAGGGTATTTCATGCTAATTTGGTTTTCTTCTGCTATTTTCGTTGCAGCCCCGCCGATGTGGAAGGTACGCATGGTAAGCTGGGTTCCTGGTTGCCCAATGGATTGAGCCGCAATAATTCCAACGGCCTCGCCTATAACAACTGTACGATTCGTTGCAAGATTTCTCCCATAACAACGCTGACAGACACCTCGCTCCGCCTCACAGGTAAGAACGCTGCGGATAAAGACCGATTCAATGCCAATCTCTTCAATATGCGCTGCCACTTCGTCGCTGATTTCTTCATTGACGTCGATAATCATTTCTCCCGATATGGGATGAAAGACTTGCTCAAGAGTAAAACGACCGCGGATGCGATCTGCAAGCGGTTCAACAACCTCTTCCTCTTCGCGCAGGGCACGAACAGTAATACCATTAATTGTGCCACAGTCCTCAACGTTGATAACAACATCCTGCGAAATATCCACAAGCCGTCGAGTAAGATAGCCGGCATCCGATGTTTTTAGCGCAGTATCAGCAAGACCTTTACGTGCACCATTGGTTGAAATGAAAAATTCAATAACTGAAAGACCTTCTTTGAAGTTAGCACGAATGGGCAATTCAATAATATCACCTGATGGCTTTGCCATCAGACCTCGCATTCCCCCTAGCTGGCTGACCTGACCACGACTTCCACGTGCACCGGAATTAATCATCATGTATAACTGGTTAAAACCTTGCTTGTCGTTTTCCAGAGATCTCATCATTTCATTCGTAAGCTGTTCATTCGCGTTGCTCCATACATCTACTACCCGGTTGTATCTTTCTTCCTGTGTTATGATACCATTGCGATATTGCTGATTAATGTGCACAACGTCTTTATTGGCACTTTCAATAAGGGTTTTTTTGGATTCTGGAACAATGACATCATCCATGCCAACTGTCGCACCAAAAACAGTTGCATATTTGAAACCGAGTTTTTTAATGCTATCAAGCATGTTGACCGTAATGGCTGAGCCATGTTGAGAATGGCAACCGGCAATTATGCGCCGTAGTCCCTTCTCGTCAATTGTTTCATTAACATAACTAATAACATCCGGAATCTCTTCGTTAAAAATAATTCTCCCTGCCGTAGTTTCTATCCATTTGCCATCCATACGAATATGAATGCGACTGCCATATTCAATGATGTTGAAATCTAGAGCATAGAGTGCTTCCCAGACAGATGAGAAGTATTTCCCCTCTCCCATCGCTCCTAGCTTGTCCTTAGTAAGATAATTAATCCCCAAGACCATGTCCTGAGAAGGGAAGACCACCGGTTCGCCATTTGCTGGATTCAGGAGGTTCCGTGATGAGAGCATGAGCGACCAACATTCTGTCTGCGCCGCATGAGTGAGCGGCACATGGGCTGCCATCTGATCCCCGTCAAAGTCTGCATTAAAAGCATGACAGACCAGAGGATGTAGCCGTATGGCTTTTCCGTCTACCAATTTTGGAGTAAAGGATTGTATGCCAAGACGGTGCAAGGTCGGTGCACGATTAAGCAGAATTGGATGCTCCTTTACAATTTGTTCAAGTATTACAAAAACTTCTGGAGCTTCTTCCTCTACAAGGGTTTTTGCCCGTTTTATATTGTGTATTACATCCTCTTCTACAAGACGTTTCATGATAAATGGCTTGTATAATTCCAATGCCATCTTCGTAGGGAAGCCACATTCATGGAGCTGTAGTTCAGGACCGACGACAATAACCGAACGACCCGAATAGTCTACGCGTTTTCCCAGAAGATTCTGACGGAAACGCCCCTGCTTGCCGCGTAACATATCCGAAAGTGACCGCAGGGGGCGGTTTGAGCTATTTTTCGCGACTCGAACTCTTTTGCTGTTATCGAAAAGAGCATCCACAGCTTCCTGCAACATCCTCTTTTCATTTCTTACAATAATTTCAGGCGCATCCAAGACCTGTAATCTTTTGAGGCGGTTGTTACGGTTGATGACACGACGATATAGATCATTCAAATCTGATGTCGCAAAGCGCCCACCATCCAGCTGGACCATGGGACGGAGATCCGGAGGAATAACCGGAACTACATTAAGTATCATCCATTCTGGACGATTGCCTGATTGCCTAAAGTTTTCAATTATTTCTATGCGCTTCAGCAGGCGGCTATCGGAATGAGCCCCTTTTTCGTCCATTTGTTCGCGAAGTAGCGTTACTGTTTTGTCAAGATCGAGATCTTCGAGCAGGAGTCTAATTGCATCTGCCCCCATCCCACAGGAGAAAGATTGTCCATATTCTACCCGAGCTTCTTCATATTCATTATCTGTTAGCAAGGAACCTGTAAGGAGTGGTGTGTCACCTGCATCGGTTATAATGTATTTTTCATACAGAAGGACAGCACGTAGATCAGTTGCCGAAAGATTGAGAAACAGACCAATACGCGAAGGTGTTGCCCGATAATACCATATATGTGCTACCGGCGCTGCCAGCTCAATATGTCCAATACGTTCCCGCCGAACACGAAAATGAGTAACTTCCACACCGCAACGATCACAAATAACACCCTTGTAGCGTATGGAACGGAATTTTCCACAGGTACACTCCCATTCCTTCGTTGTGCCAAAAATTCGCTCACAAAATAATCCGTCACGCTCTGGGCGCAGGGTGCGATAATTTATGGTTTCTGGTTTTTTTATTTCACCATAGCTCCACATACGAATTTTTTCGGGCGAAGCTAACCTGATTCCGATACTGTCAAAATATTGTATTTCTTTCATATTCTAAAAATTACCATCTTGTCGACTAATTAATTCCTTATCCCGCTCTGTAAGCGGGATAGATTTTTGTTTAGAGTCATAAATTGATAAATCCATACAGAGACCACGAAGCTCCTGCATGAGTACATTAAATGATTCAGGCACACCGAAGTCTGCGGTGGTTTCTCCCTTTACAATTGCCTCATATATCCTTGTACGACCCTTAATATCGTCTGATTTAATGGTAAGTAATTCCTGCAGTGTGTTCGCTGCACCGTAGGCCTCAAGAGCCCAAACCTCCATTTCTCCAAGCCGCTGCCCGCCAAACTGTGCCTTCCCTCCAAGCGGTTGCTGTGTAACGAGAGAATAGGGTCCAGTCGAACGAGCATGCATTTTGTCATCCACAAGGTGGTGTAATTTCAACATATACATACAACCGACCATAATTTCATTCTTAAATGCTTCCCCAGTACGACCATCAAAGAGTTGAACCTTTGAGTGCACAGGCAGTTTCGCTGTCTTGAGCCGTTCGACTATTTGCTCCTGCGTTGCAGATTCAAAAACTGGGGATGCATACCATTCATCAAGTCCATAGGCCGCCCATCCCAGCTGTGTCTCAAGAATTTGTCCGAGGTTCATTCGGGATGGCACACCTAGGGGGTTCAAACAGATGTCTATCGGTGTGCCGTCAGCCATAAAGGGCATATCTTCTTCCGGAAGTACCCGGGACACAACCCCCTTATTGCCATGCCTTCCCGCCATCTTATCGCCCTCAGTAAGCTTGCGCTTTGATGCAATGAGTAATTTTATTATCTTTGATACACCAGGACTGAGCTCATCGTGATTATTGCGATCGAGGATTTTTATGTCTATAACGACTCCCTCTACACCATGGGGAACCCGGAGAGATGTGTCTCGGACATCCTTTGCCTTTTCTCCAAAGATTTGATTTAACAGTTTGAATTCTGGCGTTGTTTCAGTTTCCGGTTTTGGGGTGACCTTTCCAACCAGAATGTCTCTATGCGATACATGGGTTCCTATTTTAATAACACCCTCATCAGTTAGTTTTGCCCGTGCCTGCGTTGATGTATTGGGGATGTCCGGAGTTATGGTTTCCGGACCGAACTTTGTCTCACGTATTTCTGCAGTAAATTCTCGGATATGAATTGAAGTAAAAACATCTTGTTTGACTATTCGTTCTGATACCAAGATAGCGTCTTCATAATTATAGCCGTTCCAAGGAATTATCCCTACGAGAACATTTTGTCCCAGTGCTAATTCGCCATGGTCTGTTGCCGGACCATCTGCAATAACTTCGCCTGCTTTTACAATATCGCCAGCTCGGACCATTGGTCGGTGATTGAAACAGGTGTCCTGATTCGTACGACGATATTTCGTTAAACGATAGCTGTCTCGCTCCTTTGCTCCGCCCTCTGGCTTGATGGTAATTTCCTCGTTTGAAGCATATTCTACAACTCCGGCACGTTTCGATTTAACGACCACACCTGAATCATAGGCAATCTTGGTTTCCATGCCAGTTCCAACACGTGGTGCCTCTGCAAACAACAATGGCACAGCCTGACGTTGCATGTTCGACCCCATAAGAGCCCGGTTCGCATCATCATGCTCAAGAAAGGGAATGAGCGAGGCAGAAATAGAAATTACTTGCTTCGGCGAAACATCAATATAATTTATGTCTTCGGGCGAACAACTTAAATAATCTCCCGAACGTCGAGCCGAGACAAGAGGATCGATAAAACTATTCTTCTTGTCCACAGCTGCGTTTGCCTGAGCAATGTAAAAATTTTCCTCATCCATCGCTGACAGGTACTGAACGTCTTTCGTGATTATCCCTTCACTTACCCTTCTATACGGGGTTTCAAGGAAACCAAATTCATTTATACGAGCATAGTTGGCTAATGATACAATCAAGCCAATGTTTGGACCTTCCGGCGTTTCAATAGGACACATGCGGCCATAGTGGGTATAGTGAACATCACGAACCTCGAAACCTGCACGTTCACGGGAAAGCCCGCCAGGGCCAAGGGCATTCAGACGTCGCTTATGAGTGAGCTCTGCAAGGGGATTAATCTGATCCATAAATTGAGCCAACTGTGATGACGCAAAGAAATCTCGTATTGCTGATGCGAATGATTTAATTGCTATGAGGTCCTGTGGTTTGATGGTGTTACTTTCCTTGAGCTCTATTCGACTCCGGGCCGTGCGTTCCATATGTGTAAAGGCGGTTCGAATTTGACTGTCTAGTAGTTCACCTACCGTTCTAATTCGTCTGCTACCAAGATGATCTATATCATCAACATTTTGCTCTCCACAGTATACGGCTACGAGGGAACGTATGGTATTGATAATGTCATCCTTAACCAAAACGCGTTCCTCAACAGGTGGGTTATAGCTGAATTTTTTATTCAATTTATACCTGCCCACCTTGCCGAGGTCGTAACTGCGGGGAGAAAAGAATTGATTAAAAAAATCACGATCTACGGTTTCGGCAAGATTGGATTCATCATTGTCGCCGCCGGCTTCATCTTCCGATTGTTCACCCGCATTCTGCCCCACATCATCGAAGCCAGTTTTTGCTTCTTCCTGCTCTAGACAATTAATGATGATGGGAGAGTGAAGAGAATTTGCATGCTCAAGGTCAACAAGCTCTACTACACCTTCCGGATTTTCCAGTATGGCGTCAATGACATGCGGATGGAGCCGCTCTCCTGCATGAAGAAGAACCTCGTTTTCTTTCGTGTCTTTATATATTGTATTCGCACTGATAGCACCTATACGAAGTTCCTTACGAGCACTTTCAGAACTGAGATCGATTTTCTTTGTTACATAGAACTCTTGAATAATTTTACTTCTTGTATCGTAACCGAGCATGCGGAGCAGAGAGGTTGCCAGAAAGCGCTTTTTTCGATCAATTTTTACATATATAAGGGATGTTTTTTTGGTACTGTCGATTTCAAATTCAATCCACGAACCACGATGTGGAATTACTCGGGCAGAAAACAAGCCCTTGTCACTGGAAATAAACATGCCCGGACAACGACTCATTTGGCTAACAACAACACGCTCTGCCCCATTAATGATAAAGGTCCCATTATCTGTCATCAGTGGGACATCGCCCATGTAGGTATCCTTTTGCCGTATCTCCCCCGTCTCATGGAAGACGAGACTCAGGCGTGCCTTGAGGGGGATCTGATATGTGCAACCTTTTTCCTTGCATGTCTCTTCGTCAAAACGAATGTCTTCGTCGGCAAGATAATAGCCGTCATATTCAAGGGCAATATCGCCACTGGGATTTTTTATGGGGAAAAAAGATTGAAATATCGCTTCCAGACCATCATTCTTGACTTTCTCGCCTTTACGCAAGGCAGCTCTTTGCAGAAAATTCTCGTAAGATTCAATCTGAACAGCAAGAAGATGCGGCATTGGAATAACAGCTTCTCTACTACGACCTATTTCCGTCCTCTTCCTTTTTTCATGTCTAATCATTGTGCCTCCACAGCATTAACCAAGATAGACGTTGCCACCTCTTGCAGGTAGCAACGTCTATTGGAGAAATTATAAGCTAATTGTAATCCGTCTACGCTATCGCAACTCAACAACCGCTCCAGCTTCCTCAAGTTGAGATTTAATTTTTGCAGACTCTTCTTTCGATACACCTTCGCGGACTGTACTACCCTCTGTATCTACAAGTTCCTTTGCCTCTTTCAGACCCAAGCCCTGAACTATGGTTCTGACGGCTTTAATAACTTGTATTTTGTTTGCCCCATCCTTTAACGAGGTAAGGATAACATCAAATTCTGTTTGCTCTTCAGCGGCCTCTTCTGCCTGCGGGGCTGCAACTGCAACACCAGCAACTGGAGCAGCCGCAGTTACCCCAAATTTCTCTTCCATTGCTTTTACCAACTCGGATACTTCTAAAACCGTCATATTAGCAATCGCATCTAAAACTTCTTCTTTTGTTATTGTTGCCATATTATCTCCTCCTTATTTATTAACACCAGCATGACTACGAATGAGACTAGTGTCAATTATTTCCTTGTTTCTCTGACACTGCCTCCAGTGTCAACATGAGTTTCTGTATAAGACCAGATAGCACACCGGCACAATTTTGTGCTGGCGCATTACATGCCCCCATCAGTTGCGCAAGCAAGACTGGGCGTGTTGGTAATTTCGATATTTGTTTGAGCTCTGGCTCTAGGCAAAGGCGCCCATCAACGAGGCCTCCTTTAATTTCCAAGGCAGTATCACCCGAAAAATCAAAAATTTCCTTGAGCATGGGAGCTGCATCATCCTCCACGAGGACAAGTGCAGTAGGCCCCACAAGTAAATCGTGAACTTCCTGTTGTTCCTGCTGAGAAAACGCAATCTTTGCATAAGCATTCTTCACCACATGGAAGGTCGTCTGAACGGCACGCAATTTATCGCGCAGTTCAGTAATTTGTCCAACAGTGAGCCCACAATAATCTGCAAAAACGTAGTGCTTGGCACCCTGTAATTTTGCAGAAATTTTGCTTACTCCTTCCTTTTTCTTAGTATTTACCCTTGCAGTGTGCATTACCACGCCTCCTATTCAATTTCAGCAATATTTAATCGCAAGCTGGGACTCATGGTCGCAGAAAGCGATGCTGTACGAAAAAAATGCCCCTTTGTTTCTGCAGGTTTGCGGCGGAGTATTTCTCCACATGCTACCCGGACATTTTCTACCAACATGTTGTTTTCCATGGAACGTTTGCCAACGGCTATGCTAATGGATCCGGTTTTGTCAGAACGGAACTCTACTCTTCCACCTTTTAATTCCTTAATGGCAGTTGCTACATCATTAGTTACAGTATGGGACTTCGGATTGGGCATTAAACCGCGCCTTCCTAATATAGCCCCTAATTTACCGACAGATTGCATCATATCCGGAGTTGCCACGGCTACATCAAAGTCCAGCCACCCACCCTTGATCTGATTAATAAGATCCTGCCCGCCTACATAACTTGCTCCAGCTTGCAGCGCCTCCTCTGCCTTGTCTCCCTCAGCAAAAACCAGAACCTTGAGCTCTGCTCCAAAGGCATGTGGAAAGGCAAAGGTATCACGAACGATCTGACTTTTTTTAATGTTCAAATTAATCGATAATTCAACTGTTTCATCAAATGATGCAAAGCCATTTTCTTTTACCCATGCAACAGCATCTGTAAAAGAATACATCCGCATTTTATCTACCGTCGCGGATGCTGCTCTATACTTCTTTCCATGTGTCATTGTACCGTAACCCCCATGCTCTGTGCGGTGCCTGCAATAATATTTACCGCAGCATCCATACTTGTTGCATTCAGATCTTTCATCTTCATTTTTGCAATTTCTTCAAGCTGTCCACGTGTTATTGAACCCACCTTATCCTTGTTTGGAACAGAAGAACCCTTCTCCAGATTAAGAGCTTTTCGAATAAGCACTGCGGCTGGAGGCGACTTCATCTGAAAAGAAAAGGATTTGTCAGCATAGACACTGATAATTACCGGAATAATTAAACCCGGCTCCATATTTCTCGTAGCATCATTAAATTGCTGCACAAATTGCGGCGCACTTACACCATGGGGACCCAATGCCGGGCCTACTGGAGGTGCAGGTGTTGCCTTTCCTGCCGGCACCTGCAATTTAATGTATTTACTTACTTTTTTTCCACTTTTCTTACGTTGTGTTGCCATAGTTTATCCTCTCTACTATATCTTTTCTACCTGTCCATAATCAACTTCTACAGGTGTTGATCTCCCGAAAATTCCAACCATAACACGAAGTTTTTTCCGATCTTCCACTACCTCATCAACTCGACCCATAAAAGTCTTGAATGGACCATCAATAATACTTACTGTATCGCCCTCAGAAAAGTATACCATTTGTACACTCCCCTTTAATTGTTTGTCTCCAGATAAAACAAGGAACTGACGAGCTTCATCATGAGAAACTGGACGTGGCTTGGTATTATACGCAGATCCAACAAAGCCCGAAACAAATTCATGACGGGTAATTTGACCGACTACTTTCTTCCAGTTTACTTCTGGCAGATCCATCTGTATGAGAACGTAGCCCGGCAATACATTTTTTTTGCGCATGCGCTTTTTTCCATTCTTCAGCTCCGAGACCTCCTCTATGGGAGAACGAACATCAAAAATGACCTCGGCGAATTCATCGCCGCGTTCCATTAATTTTCGTATACTTCGTTCGACAAACTGTTCTTTGCCTGTGTATGCCTGTAATATATACCAGTGCTTAGCCATAATTCCACATTAAAAGATCAGGTCACTAGCGCGTAGCAATACATAATCTACAACACCAAACAATGCTGCAAACATAATAACGGAAAGGATAACTATCTTCGTAGAAGAAGCAACCTCCACCCGAGATGGCCAGATTACCCGTTTTAACTCGTTGTAACTCTCAGAAAAAAATCGTATTATTCGTCTCATAATTCCCTACTTACGTGCACAGGCCAGGCAGGATTCGAACCTACAACACCCGGTTTTGGAGACCGATGCTCTACCGTTGGAGCTACTGGCCTGAAAAGCCCTCGATCGGATTTGAACCGATGACCTCATCCTTACCATGGATGCGCTCTACCGACTGAGCTACAAGGGCAGATATATTGATCATCACAACTCGATCATACTCTGCACAGTGTAATGGTATCTTATTGCAAAATGAATTGCAACACCCGTACATGTAAATTATAACTGTATAGCATTTTTATAAAATTGACAAGCATTTTTATAAAATATAGAACATTTTTATAGAATTAATCAGCAATGTTTTCTTCCTTCGCACGAAGAAAGAGTAATTTATTCCAGTAGTTTCGTGATAAAAAATCCTTCCTTTCAGTGGAGTTCTCAATATTACTTGAACGTTCCTTTACAATGCGCACAGCCTGGCTAAGCGCCCCCTGATATTCACGAAAATGAACGCTGTGAGTCTGATTAAATGCCATAAGTATTTCTGCGTATATCTGATAGTAAAACGGAAAATTGGGATCTTCACTGCTCAGTTTGCTCGCACTCCGAATGATAGATTCAGACAATCCCTGTGCACGTTCTAGCTTGCCCTGCCGACAGAGCACCAGAGCATGAAAGGAGCGTATTATATTGATAAGAGCGAAATTCTGCATGCTTGAGCAATGGAAGAAATGCTCCAAGGGATCCCAGGCATTGGACCATTGTACTGGCGCACTGAATACCGTGGATTGCTCGGGGAGAGTTGACGTGCTTATTTCTTCTAATATTTGCTGTGCATCCTGAAATTCCTCGCAAAAAAACAGTGATTCTGCAAGGAAAAAATTACGCTCCAGTGAATCTGTACATTTTTGCAGCAGCTCCCGCGCAGCATTCCAATCTCCCCTATAGCCAAGTGAACGCGCTTCCCATGACTTTCCGATCTGTGCTACTGTAGTAAACTGGCATCGTTCTGCCAAGGTTGATATCGCTTGAAATATATTTTGTGCATCATGATAATGTCCAAGCTGAAATTTTAGGCGGGCCAAAATAATCATGTAATAACATTGCCACAGATTGTTGGAATATTCCCGACAAAAAACCAGCGCTTTTTCTGCACTGGTACGAACATCCTGAAAATGACCGTAAACAAAAAAACTACAACAGGATGCTACATAGATGAACATTGTTGCATACAGTGCACGCTCTGGCTCTATACTCTCCATCGCAAAATGTAAATAACGCAGACCAATAGCCTTCCGTTCCTTTTTTATGGCAGAGAACCCGAGAATACAATAGGCCGTAGAAGAATAATGCCGAGCTATATCATTTTTATGAATGAGAATTTGTTTTGTTGGGACATCTACTGCCATATTAGTTAAAAGATGATACTGGGATTGCACCTCCAACCATATAATGTTGAGATAATCTGGCATGTTCTGTATCTTTTGCAACACTTCTATACAGGATTGCAGACGAAGGAATTGACGGGTATACATGTTGATTCGGGCATAGAGCAGAAATAACAACGGTTTCATCATCGGTTTTCTTTTTCTCTTCGCATTCTTAATCTGCCGAATAAAATGCTCGCTATTCAAATATGAACACTCACCCTCCATTGCCATGATACGTTCACAATACCAGAAAACATTTTTTAGCCATTGTTCAAAAGAAAGATACTGCAGACTATGCTTAAGAAAAGATTCGGGCAATGCAATAGCTCCCTGCTCATGAAGCCTTGCATAGTAGTGTATTGCAATGTTCTCAAGTGTGTTTTTCTTCTGCAATGTAGCAGACAGTGTTCCATCGTGAAATAGCGTTTCAGTACTTCGATTGAA
The DNA here is from genome assembly GCA_964291355.2 of Spirochaetia bacterium. Lineage (GTDB taxonomy): Bacteria > Spirochaetota > Spirochaetia > WTKD01 > WTKD01. The sequence goes on from OZ220223.1 coordinate 150,788, forward strand.
ATAGAGAGTACTCATATCCTGCAAATATCCATGATGTACTAAAAACAATAGCGATTCGTGCACTGCATGCATCTGGTATTTACATTTCAGCATGATAGCAATGATATGATCTACTGTTGCATGATACGGTGTTATAAAGCGTAGTACATACAATATTTCACAATGCAGGGAGCTTAAGGGACGTAAATGGGGTGATGTAGTCTTCGTTTTGTTTTGAATTGACATCAATTCGCTAAAGGCATCGAAGGCCTCCGGCATTTCTGCCGGGACTGAGTCCCGACGATGGGAGTTATGTGTAGCAGTTAGGACAGTGGGATCATACTGTCTGAGATCCAGCGGCTGATTAGATATCCGCCATGGTCTATCTTCTAATTTGTAGGAAGCAGGAGCACTGCCAATAACCGTAATTGCCCGATTTGGATCGCCAAGTTCGAGCATTGAATCAAGAAAGCCCAGATCAGAATTGGGCCATAAATCCACGTTTTCTATAAAAATAAAGGGGGTTTCATATTTTTTTTGCTGTTTGCGCAGGTATAGGCGAAAAAATAGGGGTAATGTATGCCGTATCGTTCTCCAAAGTAAGGGAGAAACTGTTTGAACATTACAGATGCATTGAATGCCTTTGAGCAGTACCATGAATTCCTGATCTGAAGTAGCATACTGTTTCAGACTATGTGCGTTACATCCGGAAAAAAATATTCGCATGCTTTCTTCTATGCCAACATCTTTCAATTTTGGAAAACAGGGAACTTGCTTTTTACCAGTAAGAACTGCCCGTATTACTTCGTTCATTCCGGAATGCTCATGTGCAAGAAAGAGTATCATTCTCCGGTAATTATGTTTCCGCCCCCCCAGTTTCAATTTTTCCTGAACAAGCGCAAGATGAAATGGCGTGGACACAAAAAGTGAAAAAAGAGAAACATTACCGTCCTGAATAGGACCGATATATTCACATACTGTACCTGCAGGTCTGAAACGTATATGTGCAGAAAATTTTTGCGCTGATGAGGATGTAAACCAGAGGCATTCATTGTGAGGTGTGCACAATAACATATTGCGGAACTTCAAAACATCATGGCTAACTGCATCGGCTTCGCAGATGCCGAAAATCATGTTATATCCGCCAAATAATAATATGTTCTGCTGCATATACTCTGTCACGCGCCGAAGAGTCAGTGCAACACGTCTTTGATTAATAAAATCATTGATTTCCTGATACAGATATGCATAATTTCCCTGTACACTATGTACAGTGAATGCATTACTTTCAAGTAATTGCAGTAATTCTGTCCAACAATGGAGAAAATGTTCATCCTTAACGGACAAATATTGATGTAGGAAGGTTATGCGGATAAGACAACAATACATGATGCTATGAACCCGTCAAAGGCGCTAGAACATCACCAGGAACAAAAATTTTCTGCTCGTAGGGCTCATCCAGCTGGTAAAAATCTCCCTGCACATCAATGATCTTCCATGCTGCATTAATTTGTTGATATACAAATTTTGCTGTCATACTACCAGGGTCACCCCAGATACGCACAGTTGCAAAATAATTACCTCCAGCACCCCGCTGAATACGCCCTATGCGGATATTACGTACCTGACGCAATTCCTTCTCCATGCCGGCAATGGTCCATTGCACTCTATCTTTTCCACTATCGGCTATGAATTGCTTTATTATGTCCTGTAATTGCGTTTTTCTGTTGCTAAAGGCTGATAAAAAATCCTCTGTGAGTGTTCTCATCTCTCGTAGATTAACATTTCCTGGATGATAATCCTCTAAGGAACCAACATGGATGTCGTGGGGAAGAAAGGGGGCCTTAGCAAGCAGTCCAACGGTATAGTATAATTCATTCACACTTAAAGAGTAAAAGGTATTATCAATGATCTCAGGTGATCCCTGCTCATTCTGTGCAGAAAGAAGAATGGTAAATAACAATAGAAAAAAATAAAATTTCACGCAGGATCCCTCGTTCGTTTTCTTAACATAAAATACAGGCTCAGACTAAGACACATTATGAGTAATAAAGTCTTTTGCAATATGTTGTATAGCTGGTATTGAGCATAATAGGGGGAACGAAGAAAGACGACCTTCCCTCCCTCTGTGTTTCGCAAATACATGTAATACGGCTCAATTGTACCACGGAATCGAAATAAATTCCTTGCCTCACCTGTGGACTCATGAATTGCTACTGCCTCCGTCTCTTTGGAGCTCGTAACATTGGATAAGAGATCATGCAGATGCAATATCTCATTCTTATGATTCGGCAGATGTATGGCAAAAAAATTACTCGCCTCTGCAAAGATTATCACACATAAAAAACAAAAGAAAACATCCTTTGCATTGCTAATTTTACTATTTAGACGAAGAAATTTGACAAAACGAAGCGCCCTGATACTAGAAATTACCGATATAAGCACTGTCCATGGAATGTTGAGAAAAATTGTTGTCGAGAACATCCAACAGAAAAATATGGGGATGCTGTGAAATGCCAGCGGGAGCACCGAACTGCATATATCCAGTCCTCCACCACCATGGAAAATATATCTAAAAAAGCAACGTTCAGATACAGCGATTGAACTTCGCAACACGCATTCAACAGTAAAAAATATATCAAACAATAGTAGCAGAATAAAAAAAATATAGTGCGTACGCAGGGCCGGTTGAATTATTAAAAATGTTCGGGAAAGAAACTCAGACCCTAACCAGAGTAAGAAGAAGAAAAAAAATAACACCTCCAGAACAATACGTTCCTTTTGCACCTGCTCAGTTCCCATAAATTACCACCAATAGTATACACAATAACATAAAATATTGCAAATCTACAGAAATCCACTTGACTTTTTCGCGAAATAACCTATTATGTTAGTGATGAAGAGAAAAATTTTTATATGTTGTGTATATGGCCTATTACTGTCAGCTTTCATCTCGGCAGAGGAAGCGGACCTGAGTTATGCTGAAACTAATCCACAGTTTCCGTACTGGACAGATAATCCCTCAATGGATATTAGAAATCCTGGATTTCAGGGAGGGCTAAAACTTGGAACGGTGCCACCAACCATTGAGAGGGAACACCTCTACCAAAAACTAATACTCTCCGTACAATACAGCATTGAAAAATTCAGAATCGCTCTCAATCTGCCCCTGACATTTAGACTAGATCTGAGTACAAACATAAGTGCTGCATTCGAAATAGATGAATGGGTGCCCAAGGATCTGTATCATGGTCTAGATATATATCTGAACATGATTGACATTACCTATGGAGGTGTAGATGATCCCTTCTTTCTAAAAATGGGTCGATTGCGTGGCATCAAACTGGGAAATGGTACTATCGTTAACCGCTATACAAATACCCTGTATCTACCCAACAAGCCAATATCTGGATTGGCCTTCAACGTCGATCCCGTAGACACTTCTTTTCCCTATATCGGCATCCAGGGCTTTGTCGCTAACCTCAGTCGTCAGGATCTTATAGGAGCACGGAGCTTTATTCGACCCTTTGCATTCATAACAGATAAGAATATTCCAGCAAGATTAACGGAGTTTGGCGCAACCTTTGTTATTGATCGCTTTCCACTCTATGATTATAACCTAACGAGTGAGCAGGGGCTCAAAACAAATGAGAAACCGGAAACTACAGCGAATAGCGTTATGATCTATGGTGCCGACATGCGAGTGCCGGCAATAGCTAGCCCTTCGTTCTCGATGGATTTCTACCTTGATTATGTTTATCAAAATGCTGCACATGGCTCACTAGTAGGTTTTGATATGCGCATTATTCGCTTTATATTTGTTTCTACACAGCTAACCTATGCATACGGGAACATGATGTTTGAATATTTTAATGAAAGCTATGACATCATGCGTAGCGAGCGATATAAAATCTTTAGCGGGGAAAACAAAGTACAACCGGGCTTCGGATGGAAGGGAAAAATCGGCTTCTTCTTCTTAGAGAATAAGATTGGTTTTGAAATGAATGCAGCGGGGGGGATAACAAAGGATTCCATGTTTTCAATGCGTGCACAGTTTTCAATGCATGAGGGAACGATTCCGGCTTTGCAGGGATTTAGTATGACCTTGTACTACGAAAAATTGCAATTCAATACTGCACAGGAACTTGCCGAACTTAAAGATAGTGCCATTGGTGGAGAAATCGGGATACGTGTTACTCCAGTGGTGTTCCAGCTTGGAATCAAGGTGCTTAATGCAACACACACGCCCACTGGTTGGAAATTCACAAGCGATGTTGGAGTATCAATAGCATTCTGAGACAGTATTCTGGGACAGGCAAGGATTTTAGACCGCCTTCCAGTGTTTAGGGTAGATATATGCGATATAGAATAAATATAAAAAAAGTAATACTTGTGCTCTTCCTCTTTATGACGCAACTGCTGTTTGCAGAGGACAGAGAACTCATGCTTGAATATTATGACGGAGAGGGATTTAGCATTACCGACCATCTGGGAGATGGATTTGAAACTACAAAATACCCAGGGATGCCCTTATTTCCTCAGGACGTCATCATCAACAAGAACGGTCATATTGAGCTACAATATCGTGATCCTTCAATAAATAATAGCATCGGCTCTGTCATCCTTGTTCGCGGGGAAAGCAAAATAAAATACGATAAGGTTGATAATGATATATCATTGGATATGCAAAAGGGTCAAATGCGCCTAGAGGTTGATTCGTCAACATCCTTTAGGATTGTATCTGTCAACACCATCGCCAATGTATCAGAGGGCTCATATATATTTGATTACGCAGAGCCAGAAAATGAAAAATGGCATGTGTTTTCGGGAGAAATAGATGTCACTGACAGAGAAACAACAGAATCCTACAATGTCCCTGCACAAAACACAGGAAGTTTTGAAATTGGTCGCGGTGTGCTTACAAAAGCATTGAGTGACACAATACAACGCGAGCTATTTAAGGACTTTAATTTTGCTTGGTTTACAAAGCTAAATAAAGAGAATCAAATATCAGGAAAAGAAATAGAACAATTAGCGTCCACTTCCGTCAATCCGCCGCCGCTGAGAACTGCCCCCATTCGTTCAACAAACGAACTTACCCAGTGGACCTCTCTCTCAGAAGACGAAAAAGCCCTGCGGGGGGGGATGCTCATTGACACTGATGTCTCCACAGTATTTGATGAAATACGTTTTGGACTAACTCTCAGACCGTATTTTTCCACGGGACGCTTTAGCATGGAATTTTATCTGCCTATACAGCTGGGGACTGATATTATTAGAGATGGCGTTTTTAATCCAAACGCTTTCTTATTCGCAAACGGAAATAATGAATGGTCATTTGGTTCTGATCATTCCTGGGGTCTCGACCCACTTGCTGCTAGTGCAGATCTTGTTACAGATATTATATCCAAAATTCATTATATCCAGTTTGCTAGCCTCCGTGATCCCGTCTTTTTCTATCTTGGTCATCTCCAGAACATTGCTTTTGGATATGGTCTCTTGATGGATAATTTTGACAATAGTCCAGAACATCCAAAGATCCGCAACCCGGGAATGTTATTTGCACTTGATCTCAGCTATTTTGGATTTCAACTCATGGCTGCTGATGTAACTGAAATTTCCGAAAAACCAGAACTCTTTGCCATGCGAATATTTACACGTCCAATGGTAAAGCGCTACCGCATGGAAATCGGCTTTGCCGCAGCTGTTGATCTTAATCCCGCACGACAATTAGAATCGACAGAAAATTGGATCTATATTGCAAAGAGCCGTGAAATTGGCTATATTACTGCTTCTGCTGATATCTCATTACCATTGATTAATCCTCGTAAACCACTGAGCCCCCTCTCTCTCATTGCAGAGACATCCTTTCTACTCCCAATGGTAAAGATTGATGGACAGAAGAAATTCTTATTAAGCAAGAGCATGTTCACAGGTTCGTGGCCAGTAACAAACGCATTACTTGTAGGACTCCATGGTGAGGTCGAATCAAAAAATTGGTTTAATTTGGCCTATCAGGTAGATGTCCGTGTTCAGGGTGCCCTCTATAATGTTGCATCAATAAATAGTTTATACATGACATCGGGTCGTATTGCGCTGGCAAAAAATTTAAGCGATTTTCTAACAGATAGAAGCTCTGCAATAGCAATTATAGAAGGGCGAAAAACAACATTGGGCATCGCAACAAAGCTGGACATGATATTCCTTGATATTTTTGCCATCGACTCAGAAGTGTGGATTCCCCTTGATAATTCAATCGGAAGTTACTTTTTTGGCCAGGGAGATTATTTTGAAATCGGATTAAGAATTGAACCAGAGGATTTCTTTATGAATTTCGTTCTTTCTTTTCAACGAAGGAATTTTATTAGCTATTTTCTCAAACCAGAACCAAAAAATTTCTTGGACTCAGATACGATTATTCAAGGAACGTTAACGTTCAAACTGGGTTCGACCATATTATCAGTACGCGGTTCTACTGAGATTCAATCAGACAATAACGGCATGTATTCACTAACTTCTGCAGGCATATTGCCTGATGGTGGAGGATCATTGTCTTTTAATGTGTCATTCGGAATGTAATCTCATACCCATAGTAGTGACCTATTGTAATAATATAGTTTATTACGGTACAATGTCGCACAATGAAATCGATTGTATGCACCGGTTATGTCATCTTTCTCTCGTCTATCTGGCAACATGCCTATGGATTGAACTTGGCATATTGCAACGATCCTTTGGATACCAACAGTCATCCCTAAATCTGGCATTTGGACTATAAGTATGTCGAATATACGTTTACTAGATCCCGACAGCATAAGAAAGATATCAGCAGGCGAGATTATTGAGGGTCCTGCCTCTGTTATACGTGAGTTGCTTGATAATGCAATTGATGCTGAGGCAGGCCATATTGATATACATGTCAATCAGGGTGGCATTCAGAGTCTTCGCATTCATGACAACGGCATAGGTATGACAGCGGCAGATCTTGAACTCTGCTGGCGGGCACATGCAACATCAAAGATACACGATATTGATGATCTAAAACAACTGAAAACGCGCGGCTTTCGGGGGGAAGCACTTGCCGCTATAACGGCAGTTGCACGTCTCCGGATACAAAGTAAAGCAAGAGATAGCGAGGATGCACATCTCATTCTACTGGAAAACAATGTTGTTACAGCAAATGAACCCACAACACATGCATCTGGAACAACAATAACTGTCGACATGCTATTCCATAACATACCTGCCCGAAAAAGATTTTTGAAAAATCCCTCAGCAGAAACGAAAAAAATAAGAAGCATCGTATGGGAAAAGGCCATGTCAGTACCACATATTTCAATGAGTTATTACGTAGATGACCAGCTGAAAAAACATTTTGCACCCACTACCCTACATAACCGGGTCGCTGAAATTATCAATATTAGTCCTTCTCTGCTCCTTGAGACTCACGAAGATGGGCGCTTTTTCGATATCAGGGCAATACTCGCATCTCCCGAAAAGACAAGTAAAACGCGTTCGGGAATACATATATATGTCAATAATTATTCCATACGAAATTTCACCCTTATGCAGGCCATAGAATATGCATACCCCATCCCGGGAGGACAGTTCCCCTATGCTGCAGTATTCCTTACTATCGATCCATCCATGCTGGACGTAAATGTACATCCTACAAAACGAGAGCTTCGAATACAGCATATAGAGGAACTTCGCTATGCCCTTATTCAAGCAATAAAAAATATGAATTTTGAACAGATGGATCAGGATAGGAGTAAAAAATACGAAGTCACAGAGGCACCATTACTCGACATAGTAGCTGGAACACCTCAACAAAAATACTCCCCAACGCAGCTGTGGAATATACACAAAATTAACAACCCACGCGAAGAACAAACGCACCCGCAGGTAACAGATGAATTCCGTTTTTTAGGCATGCTCTACGACACCTTTCTTATTGTTCTCTACAAAAATACACTCTGTCTCGTAGATCAACATGCTGCACATGAACGCATGATATATGACAGATTGCAGGAATCCATGCCCAGCCAAAAATTACTTATTCCCATAGAATTTGAGACATCTGAAGAAGAGGCACATACAATCCAGGCATTCAGTGAAAAATATCGGAAAATAGGGATACCCATACAACAGACTGAAGCACAAAAATTTTGTATAGATGCCTTGCCCGAAGCATATCTGCCCCTCATGGACGAATTACCCGATTGCATCCGTGAACTATCCGGATTGCACGATGAATTTGCAAAGCGTTTTCTTGCAAATATTGCATGTAAGAGCGCAATAAAATCGCGTGACATCCTTAGCCCGCGGTATATTCATGAAATGCTTGCCTACATCTTTGCACTTGAACAAGCACTCTGTCCACATGGACGCCCATTATGGGTAGAAATAACAGAAAAGGAACTATTAAAACGTATAGGAAGAATCGTATGAAGATACTTTGCATTTCAGATATTATTGATCCACTTGTATATAGTGATGCCATTCAGAAACGCTTCGGTGATGTTGACTGTGTTATTGCTGCCGGTGACTTAGTTATGGATTATCTTGGCTTTATTGCCTCCAGTATTACAAAACCAATTTTTTTCGTATTTGGAAATCATCATTTGAAACACATAACTACCTTTCGGAATAGATATCATAGCACACAGGGAGAACGCGAAATTCTTCCAAAAACATTTGGCGCTACTTATATTAATGAGCGAGGATTTCTATTTAATAAACTGCTTATAGCCGGATTAGGCGGATGTAAAAAATACAATAATGGCCAAAATCAATTTTCGGAATTTGCCATGTGTATGAAGATTCTGCATTTACTTCCGCGATTACTCTGGAATAAGATTCGGCACGGGAAGTATTTAGACATTCTGGTAACCCATGCTCCGCCACTGGGCATTCATGATCAAAATGATCCATGTCATCGTGGTTTTTTCTGTTTTCTCTGGTTCATGAAAATATTCCGCCCGCGCTACCTTCTCCATGGTCATGTTCATCTCTACGATTTACAAGCCGAACGATGTTCTCATTACGATAGCACACAGGTCATCAACGTATTTAGCCACTACGTCCTTACTGTAGAACAATAATGTATCAATCATTTTTGAAAGAGCAAGCTGATAGTAATTTCTCAAAGGCTCGGGGGATGGAGGTACTCCAAAGAATCGTGCATCGCCTGGCTCCTTGGAAGCAACAATTACTGAAACTCGATGAGGTTCGGACTGCCCTGAAACCAGAAAGAGAGCATCACCTAGGTATAATAACAGTTCCCATCCGGAAGATTATTGGAAGCGAGGGACGTTACAATGATTTCTCAAAGACATTTTTGCCAAAACATGAGTATCTGCGCGGGAGGTGGACGAGCATTGACAGGGCCCACTCAGAACATGTTATTCTCCCACCTGTGCATCTGTATGAGATGGGGGGAGCATATTTTGTGCGTGATGGGAATCATCGAATTTCAGTTGCACGCATGCTCGGAATGGAAGAAATTGATGCGGTCGTTACCTCGCTGGAGACAAAAATTACATTGGATGAAAATATGACAAGTGAGGACCTTCGTACAAAAATCATTTTCTATGAACAGACTGAATTTTATAATACCACATCCTTTCGTGAAGTAAGCGGTGGCTATAATCTTCTCTTTACTACTACTGGGCGCTATAAAGAAATTCTCTCTATGATTCATGCACATAAGGAATGTATAGAATCTGATGGCTGCGAGGTGAGTATTTCTGAGGCATGTCAGGACTGGTTTTTGAATCTCTTCTACCCCCTTGTGCGCATCATACAAAAACAAAAAATTGTATCGCGCTTTCCCAGAAGAACAGCTGATGATCTATTCTTATGGGTCTTCAGGCATTGGGAAGAATTGAAGAGAAAAGAAGCTGGAGAACCAAGTCTGGAGACAGCATTAAAAGAATACTCCAGCAATTTCGGGAAAAATATCCTGCAACGTCTATTCGCATATATAAAAAGTATATGGACTAAGTGATGATGCCCAAAGCTTAGTAGGGACCAGCTACATAGCCGCCATCTCGTTCTAAGGGAGTATACAGATATATAAAATTATATAAATTCCGCAACTCCCCAGTTAATGGCACGTTATTATTGAAATTTTGAACCCCATAGGGGTAGTGATTGTCGTCCACACCGAACATGTAGTTTAACAGGAAGGATGTCTCAAAAGACTCCGAAGCAAGCCGAGGACTACTGTGGGATTCTAAACGAAAGCGCGGAGAAATGAAAAAATCCCTACTGCTCTCATCCCCGTTGAAACTCTGAGCAACAACTCGGTAATGACCCCGCCCTAAGGCACTAAAATCATTCATCCGTAAACGAGGCAGAAGAATTTCGCTACTGTCGTCGCTTATACGAGACCATGAGTCTCTGTCTATTACCCAATGTAACTCTGTATCATCATGCACAATATATATAACAGCAATGTCATCCGCTAGCCCAGCTTCACGAAAAGTAAGCCATATACTCAGATACTCATACTGATATGAGCTCTTCCTATCGTCATAGAAATTCAGTGCTGCATCAACGCGCAACAAATCAAAGCTAGTCTCTGTGCAGGATAGGCATAATGATGAAATAATGAAAAAAAATAATACTATGTGGACAGACCTAAACATTAGTAATTTTTCGTCGTTTGGAAACGTATCTGTTGTTTATATATCTTTCTTTTCAGAGCCCGCTGCTTCTTATTCCGAATGGATGATGGCTTCTCGAAAAATTCGCGTCGCCTCCACTCCCTGATGATTCCTTCTCGTTCAACCATTCTCTTAAAACGCTTGAGCGCTCTATCCACCGGTTCCGATGAATCTATACTTACCTGTGCAATAAGCCTGCCTCCTTCATTATGTAGTACAATACAACACTAATAGCAATATGTCAATACATTTAAGAAATATTTTACTTCTTTATGACATGCATATCAATGACGTTCAAACTCGTCCGCCCTTGGGAATAGTTATCTTGGAATATTTCAAAAACCACATTAACATAATCCCCCTGCTTGAATGTAGCACCCGCGTCCTTTACAGCATTCCAATATACTGCCGGCCATTTGTACCTACCATAACTGAAGAGGAACTTAAAATGTTTCTCGTCCCTTCCTATGATGGTAAGTGATTCAATGTACATATTGCTACTGAGAAATTTCAATGGCTGCCAAGCCATTCCATAGGGCTCAAATAAATTTACTGTTTGAATAATGTCCGGACTTAGATGTGTTGCGGGTAATTCTGCGTCAATAGCAATCGTTGGTTCAATGCTTTCTAGAGGTTCCATATGCTGACAGTATTGCTGTACTCGCTCCTTGAATATTTCCATATCTTCTAGTTTCAAATGAAAGCCAGCTGCTCCATCGTGCCCACCCCAGCCAATAAAAAGATCTTCAAAATTTTGGAGAAATTCAGTGGCATGAAAGTTATGCCCGGAGCGAACTGAGCCGATGCAATACTCTCGTATCCTGGTTATGATAACAGCAGGGACATAGAAGGACCTACTGAGTCTACTGGCAATAATGCCTGTAACCCCCCTGTGTATCGCTTCGTTATACACGAGTATAAGATTGTTATGATGTAGCTTCTTGCTTTCATAGGATTCCAGTGATGCGATGTTCCATGCGGCATCGGCGACCTTCTTTCGCTGCTCATTGAGAGCTACTAAGTCTCTCGCATAGGATAGTGTGTCTGTATTGTCCTTCGCAAGCAACAGTGAAACTGCCTTGTCTGCCCGCCCCATTCTGCCTGAAGCATTTATGATTGGTGTAATTCGCCAACTGAGACTCTGTGAGTAGGAGGCTGCCTGCATGTCGACAAGAGAAAATAATTGTTGGAGTCCTAGGCGTTTTTTCTTTTGCATTTGCTGCATGCCATATCGAACAATGTGCCGATTTTCATTGTTTAGAGGCATCATATCCGCCAGAGTAGCTAGGGCAGCAAGATCAATGCTCTCACTACATGCCTCCCGCGGTGCAGGGTTGACTCGTGAATGATAATCAAAAAACAGAACCACGAGCATATCTATCTCTGAGTTTCCCTTCTTATAACGTGTAAAACTGCTCTGTTCCTGTATCTGGAGAAAATTCTTACCCTTAAATTCGGCATGTGCTTCTCTCAATGTTGGAGCAATGTCCTGAAAATTGAAATCAATTTTATTGCCAAAAAAGCGCTGAAGACTATCAATCTGCTTCTCTACATCAAAGACAAAAATGGGCATGCCCTCAAGAAAGGGAAGTAGTCGGCTATCTTCTAAAGATGCAAGCCCTGAAACGAGCGTCTCGCTGATGCGATCGATCTCTACCAGATTCCTCAATTTTACTACGTCAATAAAAAGACTGTCGTTACCAGGACGAACATGAAGGAGACAGACGTTTTGCTTGTACCAGCTGGTTTGAGAAAAACTTAGTGCCTCGTAAAACTTCATGATGATGGCCGCGGTACAGAGTGTGGAATGGGGATATTGCGATGTCTTAAGGGCGGGATTAACTAGGGCTGTTGCCTGTAGCTCCGCTTCCTGTAAACCGTGATGGTCAAAAATTACGATGTCTATGCCCTGTTCATGAGCCGTTTGTACCGCATCATAGTTCGTGGATCCACAATCCACTGCTACAATGAGGGTCCCTTCCTGCTCAGCAAATTCTTCTACCACATGTCTATCCAGTCCATAGGGTTCATCATACATGGGGAGTTTCCATATAGCAGAACAACCAAGTTTTTCAAGAGCTTCTACCATCAATACTATGCTTGCAATGCCATCAACATCCCGATCGCCAAATACGAGGACCTTCTCGCCATCTTCGCCAGCCTGCAAAATGCGATCAACTGCATCTTCCATGCCTGGCAGGAGGAAGGATTCGTAGAGATGAGCACAGAAATCATGATCCAGAAAATATTCCTGTCCCTCATGGACATCCCGTCGTAACATGATGACTGCATGTAGGATGTCACAATTATATGTGCGGGCATATTCCCTTACACTGTCGTTTTCGAGTTCATTTTTTTTCCATTTCACCCTAGAATTGCTCCTGTAATATTAATTCTGTTTGTATGGGCTCGGTGCTAATACGTATTGCACCCTCTGCTAATATATATGACTCATTAATGTCACTTTTTGATTCATCATACCATAGCCGTAACACTGATTCGCCCTTGTGAACTTTGCCATTTTTGCGTAGCAGTTCCACGCCAACATCAGGGTCTATGCTGGCATCATGTGTTTTACGACCACCCCCAAGGTGGATAACAGCAAGCCCTATGTCGAAGGCTTCTATGTTGATATAGCCATCTCTAGCTGCCTGTATGTCTTTGTATTTCTTACTTCGTCTTGTGCCAATCTCTGAACAGAGCTGATCAATGTCTCCCCCCTGTAGTGCAACATTGTTGCAAAAATGCTTCCATGCTTCGCCAGATTCTATTGCCTGCCGACACCGCTCCTCGCCTTCCTCGAGCCCTGAAACAATGCCTGCAGCTTGGAGCATCCATGAGCCCAGACGAAATGTGAGCTTCTGCAAATCATCGGAACGATGATCCTCCAGCTGCGAATGGTTCTGAACCCGCAGGCAGTGTACGCATTCTTCAATCTCAAGAAAATTTCCGACCATGTAGCCAAGGGGGCTGTCCATGTTGCTAATAACTGTTATGACTCGTCTCTCAAGCTCCCTGCCGGTCATCCTCAATGCATCGGCTAGTTTTGCTGCCTCTTCCATGGTTTTGCAAAAAGCACCACTACCGCATTTTACGTCCATTACCAATGCCCGGGCACCCTCGGCGGTTTTTTTTGATAGAATGCTTGAAACTATCAGGGGAATGGATTCAACGGTAGCTGTAACATCTCGTAGTGCGTAGAGCTTGCGATCCGCAGGAACAAAATTTGCAGTCTGCCCCATCATGACATAGCCATTTTCTCTGAGCCCTTTTTCTATTTGTTCTTTGTTCAGACGCGTCTGATAGCCCGCTATGCTTTCGAGCTTGTCGAGTGTGCCGCCAGTATGTCCAAGCGAACGACCACTCATCATGGGAACAGTAGCCCCACATGCAGCCACCATTGGTGCAAGAATAATGGACACCTTATCACCTACTCCGCCTGTGGAATGCTTGTCCACAGGAAAGGATGAGATGCCACTAAAATCTAAACCTTCGCCGCTTGATATCATGCATCGCGTGAGTTCGCACATTTCCTCTTCGTTCATCGATTGAAAATATACTGCCATAAGAAATGCGGATACCTGATAGTCAGGTATTTCTTTGTTTACATAGCCCTCAATGATAAAGGCAATCTCCTGTTTGCTTAGTGCATAGCCGTTCCGCTTCTTTGTAATAATATCAATTGCACGCATGACGCCAGTGTATCATAACTTACACATATAATGTAGCACGTTCACTTGTTCTCTGGGCTCTCTTTCCCTATACTGTACCATATGTATGTTTTATTCGTAGATCTTGATGGCGTGCTTGTGGATTTTGATGCAGGTGTGCAGAAATTATTCGGCAAACCTCCCTCTGCCCTCGACCCCCGTAAGATGTGGAGTAGCCTAGCAAGGACTGCAGGTTTTTATGAATTCCTTCCATGGATGCCTGAGGGCAGGGCACTGTGGGAGATTCTCGCTGTATATCAGCCCTGCATCCTTACTGGAGTGCCTCGTGGCTCTTGGGCTGCTCCGCAGAAAAAAGCATGGTGTAGGCGCGAGCTGGGTGCTGATGTTCCGGTTATAACCTGTTTGTCGCGTGAAAAAGCAAAATTTGGCAGACAATATGCTCAGGATGAAAATATTCCTGTTTTAATTGATGATAGAGAGAAACTGCGTGATGCATGGGAAGAAATGGGGGGCATCTTTGTGCATCATGTGCATAATGAGGGCAGTCTGCAAATCCTAGCTGATATTGATTTCGAGCATGCATTCTAAATGCTCTCGAGAGATTCACTGTGAGGGATCGGGAAGAACCTTTAGCGTATTCAGTCTCCTCCCCAGAATATGTTGAATTAACTGGTGAAGAAAACCACTGAGGGCTTCGGCATCACCTAATTTGCACGATATTGCTACGGCCTGAGTTAATCCCCTCCTTCCGTTTTCTTGAAGATAGTTAATTGCTGAAACAGGAAGAGGAATGCTATCTGCCTCCTGCACAGAGACGAATTCATGTTTAATGTATTGATAATACATGATCGATGAGCCACTCATACGAAGCTCGGGTCGTTCGCCCATGAACTGGAGATAACGCCAGAGAAAATGTATGTCGAGCAGCATTGCAGTTGCTTGGTCGGCCTGTTCTATGATGTCGAAGCTTTGTACAACAAGGTCGAAGACCTCCTCGCAGTTGTCATGCCCGAAATGACTGCGACATAGTATTTCTGCCCATAGGGAGGCATAAAAAAAGCGGTACATTGCCATACGAATCTCCGTGTAACTTGCTTGTGCATCGAAGGAACGTATACTTCGTTGCTCTCCTCGTGTGTAAAGTTCACATTTCCCGCGAGCAAAGAGGAATACTGAAGCTCGCAATTTGCTTTTGGAGGCCCGTAATCCATAGGCCATGGCACGTAACAAGCCCTGCTCACGAGTAAGAATGAGACAGCCACTATGCATTTCTCCGATCGGATAGATGTCGAGGATGAATGTCTGATAGCTTCTATGCCTCTGCATAATTACTGTTATGGTATCAAAATTTTCAATAATATGGTAATATAACCTGAGGTTATTTATGGAAAGTGAAGACGCACATCTTTTGCCAGCCGAACAGATATTGCCATCAAAATTGCCGCTCATCATATTGCACGGCAATCCAATTTTTCCCGGTATACTAACGCCGATTATGCTGAGCAGAGATCAGGAGCTCGCATCTATTGAATATGCACAAAATAATACTGCCATGCATATTGGCTTCGTCCTGTCTCGCGATCCTGATGATGATGACGATACGGCAGAGGGATTGTTTACTATGGGGACGGTAGCAAAGATTATTAAACGAATCAATCTTCCTGATAATGGGGTTAATATTTTTATATCTACCATCAAACGTTTTAGAATAAAGAAATTCTCAACAACAAAGCATAATATCCCAACGGCCGTGGTTGAATACCCCGAAGAGCCAACAAAATTAACGATGGAAGTCCGTGCAATGGTACGCTCATTGATTTCTGAAATGAAGCAACTTGCAGAAAATAATCAACTATTCTCGGAAGAGGTACGTTTGAATATGGCAAACATTACAAATATTGAACAACCCGGTCGGATTACCGATTTTATTGCTTCGATCCTGAATATTGAACGCGAGGGACAACAGGAGATACTCGAGACTCTCAATATACGCAGGCGCATGGAGCGGGTCCTCGTTCTAATAAAGAAGGAACAGGAAATAGTTCGCATTCAGAAAAAAATACAAAAGCAGATCGGTGAGAAAATAGAAAAGAGCCAGCGTGAATATTTTCTGCGTGAACAACTCAAAGAAATCCAGAAAGAATTAGGCATTAGCACCGATGCTGTCAGTAGTGATTATAATAATTTTAAGAAAAAAATTGATGCATTAGATCTTGCTCCTGAGGTACGCGAAATTGTCGATCAGGAATTAGAAAAATTTTCCCTGCTGGAACCAAATAGTTCGGAATTCGCTGTAGTCCGTAATTATCTCGATCTCATAGCATCTCTGCCTTGGAATGATGAAGAATCTTCCGATCCTGATATTTCTGAGGCAATGAAGATACTGGATAAGGATCATTACGGACTGGATGATATTAAACAGCGCATTGTGGAATTCTTATCTGTTCATCTGCGAACCAATAAAACCAAGAGTTCGATCCTTTGCTTTGTTGGTCCACCTGGCGTGGGAAAAACTTCTGTGGGAAAATCTATAGCATCAGCACTGGGAAAGAAATTTTTTCGTTTCTCTGTTGGGGGCATGCGGGACGAGGCAGAAATTAAGGGGCATCGCCGAACCTATGTAGGAGCCATGCCTGGTAAGATCATCCAGGGGCTCAAATATACAAAATCGAAGGAGCCGGTTTTTATGATTGATGAAATTGACAAGCTCGGCAGTAGTTACCAAGGGGACCCATCCTCAGCATTGCTGGAAGTTCTCGATTCGGAGCAGAATGCACAGTTTCGGGATCATTATCTGGATATTCCCTTTGATGTATCACGAGTATTTTTTATTACAACAGCAAACACCTTGGACAGCATCCCTTCGGCCCTCCTTGACCGCATGGAGGTCATCCAACTATCGGGCTATATTGATAGCGAAAAAATCGCCATTGCAAAAAAATATCTCCTGCCGAAATCTCTTCTTAATCATGGATTAAAGACTAGGGAAATATCCTATTCCATGGCTGCACTCCGTGCTATTGCTGAAAACTATGCACGAGATGCAGGGCTACGCAACTACGAAAAGGCGCTCAATCGTATTAATAGAAAGGTTACCTATAATATCGCGGTACATGAAGCCAGCACACCGGTAAAGGTTGATGCCGGAGATTTGCAAGGATATCTGGGGCAAGCCCGTTTTAATCCAAATAAACAGCTAAGCATTGTATCTCCTGGCATCTGTAATGGATTGGCCTGGACGACCTTTGGTGGTGAGGTTATGAAAATTGAGTCCATCTTCTATCCTGGAAAGGGAGGGATACAGCTTACCGGTCAGATGGGCAATGTTATGCAGGAATCAGCCCAGATTGCCTATTCCTATATACAATCTATTGCTAAGGAACGGAAGGTTGATGCAGAAATATTTAAAAAATACTCAGTCCACCTCCATATACCCGCCGGTGCCACTCCAAAGGATGGACCATCAGCAGGCATAACCATGGCAACATCGCTGTTTTCACTTCTTTCAGGAAAGAAAACTAAAGCCAACTTCGCCATGACCGGGGAACTATCACTTTCTGGCGAGGTCCTTCCCATTGGTGGATTAAAGGAAAAAACTATTGCTGCCATCAGGAATAAGATAAAAAATATTATCATCCCCAGCGAGAATGATCGTGATGTACAGGAAATTCCTGATCACATTCGAAAGGGAGTTGTATACCACCCCGTGAATACTATGAACGAAGTGCTTGATACAATCATGATGAAGAAATGAAATTTATCCGCTATAGTATGATAATTGTTTTGGCAAGTTCCTTGCTGGCATGTAAAAAAAATGAGAAAACCATGGACTATGAGACAGGGACGGAGGCATCTGTACAATCTGATAACGAGCTGATCCTTCCTGATTTTGCACAGTATCTTCCTGCAACGATGAAAAGAATGCACACAGATAAGGAATATATGCAGCTCGTGAACACTCTACACAAAATAGAACCGCGCCTACTCCTTCTGGTCGATAAGCAGCACAGTCTGCCAGATGCCAGCATTCCACCGGATCTTATCTCTCTTGATGATTATGCCGATCCTCTGCTCCTTAACCGCAAATCCATGGAGGTATCTGCCCTTATGATTAATGATCTTCTTGCCATGGTTCAGGCAGCTAGAACAGAAAATATAGAGCTTCCCATCTCTTCTGCCTATCGAAGCTATGATTATCAGAACATGCTCTTTGAACGTGCAGTAGAGAGATCCGGAAGGCAACAGGCACTCCGTGAATCCGCTGAACCGGGAAAGAGCCAACATCAACTGGGACTGGCACTGGATTTTGGATCGATTACTCCTGCCTTTGCCGATACTGATGCCGGGAAGTGGCTCGCAGAACATGCAGGCAGGTATGGCTTTTCGCTGTCCTACCCTCCTCATAGAGAGGATATAACAGGGTATATGTATGAGAGCTGGCATTATCGCTACATTGGGAGGGAGGCCTGCGATATTCAAAAAACTTTTTTTGCTGATGTCCAACAGTATATGCTGGAATTCTGGCATAATTATAAAAATGCACAACATAATACGGGGGAAAACCTATGAAACAACTGAGCTTTATTGCTCCTGAGTTGCATCTTCCACGCAAAGATATTGATATGGAAAAATGGGCTAGCATTGCTTGTGATCAACACAGTGCCGACAGTGAATACTGGAAACAGGTTGAGGACTTTGTCGCCGATAGCCCCTCTACCTTACATATGATGCTTCCAGAAATCTATCTGAACGATGATGTGGCAGGGCGGATACAGGCTATTCAGGAAACAATGAATAGCTATGACAGTCAAAAGATAATCGAAAACATTGGCAGACAATTCCTTCTCCTTGAACGAAAAACGGCCAGTGGAACACGGCGGGGATTACTCCTTGCCATTGACTTGGAAGAATACGACTATCATGATGGAAGCAGGAGCTTGATTCGTGCAAGTGAACAGACCCTTGTCCAACGTTTGCCTGTCCGTGCCCATGCCCGGAGAAATGCACCCTTTGAGATGAGTCATGTTCTTCTCCTCTGCGATGACAGAACATTGATGTCTTCTCTGCAGGCCTGTGTAGATCAGCAAAGCTACACTACCCAACTGATGTTTGGAGGTGGACGCTTGGACGCATACTCGCTTGCCATGGAAAGGACAGAGGATGTTCTGTCGAGATGGCTTGAAACACTACGTGAGAACCAGAGATACCTTCTTACAGGGGATGGGAATCATTCGTTGGCTGCTGCCAAGATGTTATGGAAGGAAGCACAGGAGGCAGGCGCCCCAGATGATGATCCCCGCAGATGGGCTATGGTAGAAATAATTGATGTACATGACCCTGCCCTATCCATTCATCCCATCCATCGCCTTATTTTTAGACATAGTATCAGCTCAATTATTGAAATCCTCGATCCTGTTTCAGTACAGAGCATAGACCATATAGCAGAAGTAGCGGCGGGAGAAATACTCCTCTGGCAGGGGGAGCAGGGACACATACTTCGTTTTTCGAAGGAAGCACGCGAAGAACCAGTTAAATATGTTGATGATTGTTTAGTAGAATTGGAAAGTGATATTGATTATATACATGGCGAAGATGAGTGCGTTTCCCTTGCACGGAAGAAGGATGCTCTTGCCTTGTTACTCCCGTCACCAGAGCCTAATGGCATTTTTCCCTTTGTAGAAAAATATGGCCGTTTTCCCCGCAAAGCATTTTCCCTTGGACATGCACAGGAAAAACGGTATTATATGGAATTACGTCGCCTTAGGGCTTCTTAGGGTTGGGCGCTTCTTAGGATTGGATAATGAAATGGTTTTT
Organism: Spirochaetia bacterium; assembly: GCA_964291355.2. Taxonomy (GTDB): domain Bacteria; phylum Spirochaetota; class Spirochaetia; order WTKD01; family WTKD01. Next base: position 170,922 of record OZ220223.1, read on the forward strand.
TTCTGCGTGTTTTACGTTTCTTTTGCCAAAACCTGCCTTCAATGTATCAATAAAGAAGATAAACAGACCACAGACTGCGGAAATGAAAATCGCTATCATGCGGAAGATTCCGCGTAAGTCCTTGGGTTGATGATTGGAGATGATTACTGTGCCAGGATCGAGCTGCAACTGATCTTGCGTATATCCGCTAATTTCTACTAAATACTCTCCAGCTGATAAATAGCCAACGGAATGTGCAGCCCGCAAGCTTGTTACCGCCCTACTGTCATGAGCAATTTGCTGTAATTGTAATTGTTTTTCTTTTAATCCGTCGACGCTTTCCACCAAACGCTCACGATACTCGCTTCGTGTGTGGTAGTAAAATATCCCATATTCATCATAAAATAAACCTGCAAAGAGACGTATGGATATACCAACTGATAATATTATAATAAAGCCACTTAAAACCGATGTTGCACGCATAATATACGTATATAAATACGGATATATTTATTTATTTCTTGAACATTTTTTAGTATTATGTTACAATCGTAGGAGAAGTTATTGGAGTGATGTATGTTTGATAAAGAAATGACAGACAATTCGATGGATGAGTACGGTGTTTGGATAAAAACAGAGCCAGATGATATAAGTGCACCTGCAATACCGGATGTAGATGAATCTACAGAAGTTCCAAAGGTTGATGCATTAAATTTAGATCATGCAAGTGATTCGTTTGATATAGCGAGTCAATCTGACAGCCCGCTGTCATCGTTTTCGACTGACCGCTTGTCGGCACTTGAACGGACAGTTCTTGAGCTAAAAGAAGATTTGAACGCTCTAAAAGAGTCAATTGGCGAGATGGTCAGGGAAAAGAAAGAGAGTGCAGAGAAGTCCCCTGCTGGTTTCTTTGAGGATGATGATACCGATGAGACCATTGCTCTCAATGTAAATGAATTGGAAAATATCCTAACAACATCAGAAATTACCGAGCAGCAAACAGAAGAGATAGCGCTTACTACCGAACCGGCGCCTGAAAATGTTGCTACGGTAGTTGAAGATATTGAGCTAGACGATGAACTATCAACACCTGTAGCTGAGCAGGAGCAAGCATTTGCAGTGTATACGCCAGAAGAGGAATTGCTTATCGTAGATGAGAGCGATGGATCATCAGATGTAGAAGTAACAGATTTTCTTTCTGAAGGCATGGATGCTGAAGAAAATCAACAAAATGCTGTAGCACCTGCCCTTCTCGAACTCGCTGAGTATCAAGAGGATGATCTTCCAAATGTGCCGGATGCTCAATTTTCTGTTCCTAATCCATCAGATCTAGGAATTACTCCATCAGAGCAAAGCACAATGGGAAACATAGTTACACTGAGCGGGGAACAAAACCTACCCGATATATCACATCAGGTAGACAGTTTGAGCTCTGAATTGAAAAAAGAGGTCGCAGCAACGGTAAACTTGCTAAAACAGGTCTTGCATTCTCTGCCCAACAACGTGATACAGGAGTATGAGGGATTGGAACAATTTGAATCCTATAAGCGTCTTGCAGACTCCTTACATATTACATAGTTATTTACTTTGAATCCCGAAATACACATATCCGGGCCTCAAAAACTTCTACACATATCTGGCAGGCGTATCCATTCTAAATATAATCCTGTAGCCGAGGCTGAACGTTTTGTTCAAAGGATGCCTGAATGTTCTATCCTGATTCTTCTTGGGGCTTCCATTGGGTATATTACCGATGCATTGAAAAAACTGCGCCCCCAGACAAAAGTTCTTGCACTCTACCTCCATAGGGATATCTATGAGGCCTCTGATAAGCCCCCTGATTGTATCTGGTATCCCGATGCGGAGCTAGCTGATATTGAAACAAATATTTCTGCTTTTTTGTTTCATCATATCCCCGAATATTATTTGAATCAATTACATGTTCTTGAATGGAAGCCAATGATAGATTGTTTTCCAGAACTACAGAACTGTCTGTATGGGGCAATTCAAAGAACAGTAAGACAACTGCGTGGTAATATATATACAAGCGGATATTTTGGCAAGCGCTGGATACAGAATAGTATTGTGAACTACCTGAGCGATAATATCCAAGTACAATTACAGTGTAGAGATGATCTGCCTGTAGCTATTCTTGCTCCCGGCTGGAGTCTGCGCGACAAGCTCCCATTCATTGCAAGATATAGAAAAAATATGATCCTCTTGGCACTGTCTTCTACTGTCGAAATATTACTGCGAGAAGGCATACAGCCCGACTGTATTATCCATAGTGATGGTGGATATTGGGCTGCTCGTTACCTTGATAATATTCCAGAAATCCCCCTTATCTGCCCCCTCCGGGCACGCCTGCCGCGATCATCCCTGCTCGTTTCCTTTTGTTCACAAGGTTTTCTCATGGAACATGACATTGGAGAAAAAGAAAATCTGCTCCCTATTACAGAGCACCCTACTGTAACAGGTCTTGCCATAGAAATTGCATTACATATGACAAGGCGTGCAATTATCTTTTTTGGTCTTGACCTCGCAGCCCATGACATCCTTGGTCATGCACGGGGACATACAAGTGAACGTTACATCACAGCTGCTACGCATCGCATGCAAACAGCTGACTCTCGTTATTTTGTACAACATGTAAAGGAAGCTCAGGAACATTCGCCCTTAAATATGTATGCAGACTGGTTTCAGGAATATATGAAAAAAACATTGCCTGTATCTGTTCTACGGGTAGGACAGTCCGCCAATACTGACGAGTGCCGGGAATATTTTGATAAGGAAGCAAAATTGTACCTACAGAGGAAAAAAATGAAACCCCTACAAGAACGTCAGCAACTGCTACTGGCTGTGTTACAAAAATGGGAGGGCTTACTGTATGCTAAACATTTTTCACATGATGCCTACATATTGATGCACAGGATAGCTCCTACTGCCCTACATCAATACCTACAACAGAAAAAAAATAGTCTCGCAGGAGAAAGACTGAGAACGGAGGTCATGAATTTTCTTACGAAAATGCGGAAGAATTACTGTGAATAATTATCTATCTGAAAATTTACATGCATGTAGTCTCCTCTCTCCTGAGCTAAGCGAGGAAATAAGAACCTCATCTAGCTCCGAACAACATCAGTTTTTTTCCAGCAAGTCAGGTGATATAACAGTCTCAATCTATGATACAGAACAAGGCATCTCCCAGCTCCTGCACTCCCGTTACAATCCAATGCGCGAAGCACAAAAATTGTTCCAAGAACGTCCCCCAGCAGATATGATGTTTTTCCTTGGTTTGGGTTGTGGATACCATATTTTACCCTACCTAGACCACCCTGCCACTATGCATATTTTTATTGTTGAACAGAGCCGAGAATTTGTCCGTAGTTGTATGGAGTATGTGGATCTCCGACCCATCCTCATGAATAGCAAGGTGTCTTTATTCATTGCTTGTTCAATGGATCGTATTGAAGATGCTGTAAAACAAGGATTTATGCCATACCATCATAAGCAATTTAGTATTATCCCCCTTTCTGCGCTGAACTCCTTAGAGTATTATCAGGTGGCAGAACAGAGAATTAATAGGGGGATACGTTCACAAATTGCCGATATGCGTACGATGCAGAAGTTTGGACGTAGATGGATGCATAATATCATTCACAATCTATTCCATATTCAAACAGGAAAATACCCCGATTATCATGTGGATAGGAAAGCTGCAATTTTTGTCGCTGCCGGCCCCTCAGTTGAAAATGATGTGGAAAAAATATCCAAACGTGGCAATGCCATCCTCTGTGCAGCAGATACCGTTCTCCCCTATCTTCAAGAACAAAACATCGTCCCTGATATTGTAATGAGCATTGATTGTCAGATCATAAGCCGCATGCATTTTCGCAAGCAGTTGCAAAACAGAAATACTCGGCTCTACTGTGATCTTTCATCCCCACCAATATTAAAAAGATTGCATCCTGCAGTATTTTATGTCGCAGGTGGGCATCCTCTCTGCAGATACCTGCAACAGGAGCTGCCACGTATTTTAACACTAGACACCGAGGGTAGGAATGTCAGCATGGCTGCTATTTCTCTACTCCACCAGCTTGGATATTACGTTGAAGAATGTTACGGGGTTGATTTTTCCTACCTTCCCGGAAAGCCCTATGTACGAAATACATATTTATATAGTTATTTTGAACAAAGCTGCTCTCGCAGAGAACCCCTTGATTCGCTTGCAACAAACTTTGTATTCGCTGACCATGCGACAACGTTTAATGGCATCCAGTACCAATCACCCACTCTTGCTACGTATAAAAAACAATTTGAGTATACGCTCGCCACTATGGGAGAGCAAAAAAGACATACTATCAATAACAAGGGCAGCGATAGCAATTTTAACCCCTATGAATGGCTAGGTAAATATAGAAATTCCCTAGATAAAATATCATCCCATGAGCATCCTCTGATCCCTACAATACTGCCCTTTATGTTCTGGCAGGAAAAATATTTTCAGAGCAATGAACCCGTAGAACAGGCGATTCGTACAATAATTCATTACATAGACCGCATTTTAGGTCGATAATAACGCCATGAATATGAAAAAAATCATTGCCAGTGTTGCAGTACTCATCACCATCCTTATAGCCGGTCTGGCTGTGTATAATGTTCAGCAAGTTAACATACACTATAAAGAAGACCTCGAACGCAATTTTTACGAAATACACAAAGAACTGAGTACATCAATTCAAGACATAGAAAGTGCTCCGCTGGAAAGTGAAAAGATTATAAGCCCGCAGTTTGAAAAGACTCCTGCATTGCTTGCCATTCTCATTTATTCACAAACAAATGGAGTTGAATATTTATTCGCACATGATTCACGTTATGTCAATACCACAGATATGACCTCACGTTCCATTCAACTGGAAAAGGGCGATGGATACCTGTTTAGCGATTCTTTCTATGTCTCTACTGGTGATTTCTTATTCGTACAGGCAGTCTATGATCAGGCAAATTTCAGCAATTTTCGACCCATTATCCGCTTTAGTCTAAGTTTATTCCTGATCGGAATATTAACCGCATCCATTTGTTTTGGATCCTATATTTGGATCAGACAGATTACTAGGATGAGAAAAAAGACTGTTTCGGATCCAGACATTGATACTGAGCTGGCTTCTGAAGCAAATGCGGAACATGAAAAAGCGAATGTGCTCCCTGATGATATTGACGATGATATTGAAGAGCCCATTATTGCTCATGAGACTGCTTCTAAACATGAAATTGATACTGAAGCAGAGCTACTGAATGAGGAGGGGTATACTGCGGAATATGATGAACTATATGCTGATGAATATGCTGCGGAGTATGTCGAAGATCCACAAGCAGCTGATGACACAGAGGATGCAGAGGATATAAAAAGTAGCATAGAGATTGCCCGTGAAAATGAACTTATGCGAAAAAAACTGTCCTCAGAGCTGGAGCGGGCTCTATATTATAATCATGAACTGGCATTATTTGCATGTAAGGTCAATTACAATGCTGATGACGAGGTCTATACATATTTATGTGAATCTACACCAATAGAGGAGACATGTTTCAAAATAGAAGAAGACCTGTATATTATAATATTACCGGAGTTATCATTGAAAGAAGCATGGAAGGAGGTAAAAATAATTATGGATAATCTGCGCGAGCATTTACCTGCGCTGCTCTTTCATTGTGGTCTGTCTATACAAAATAAGCGAATAATTGATTCCAATACCTTCCTTAATGAAACATTTCAGGCCATGTACAAGTCCATTAACGATTCAATAGAAATAACGGCTTTTTCGGCGGATCCTCATCAATACCGCAACCATATACGACAGCAAACAACAATTTCAGATGACAGCCAAGAAAAAGATAAGAAATATTATTTTGAGGAACTTGCTCAGACACCAACTTCCTTACAAGCAAAGGTTGCCTTTGAATTAGAAGCTGAGGCAAAAAAACATCGCATGCCGATACTACGAAAAATGTCCGAGGGAACTACATCTGCAGACATTTCTCTGGCTCAAGAAGATCTGGCTATACCGGAAGAGTTTCTATCTCTGAAAGAAACTTCCACAACAGCACCCATGTTTGAGATGGCTGAAACGACCTATCCTCTAGCAGACGATCAGGACAGCGGAAAAGGCAATGTACAACAAATTCAAGCACAGAATAGCTACAAGGGGTGATGGTTCCACCCATTGTAGCTCGGCTCTGTGAGGATTAAGAATTTTCTTCTGCAGTAAAATAAAATTGATCGCGTAAGATGCGATTCTTGATTGCATCGCTCATGATGTAGCCAAAACCTGTATTTCCAAGATTTGGCTTAGCTAAAAATTCCTGCTCTGCATCCACTTCCTCACTACGAGAAAGGGGGAAGACCTGAATAGCATAGGCGGAATCCGCAGTTATTACCCTTGCTGTTCCTATTGGAACATTATCGCTATAAAAGGGTTCTACATCTGAACCTTCAAGATTCACTATGCTACGAATAATGCCCTGTGCTTTTGTTTGATCAACTTCCTGATCGGGGTCATCTTCAAAAACCCACTGAAATACATTCTCGTTGAGTTCGCTGCTATCCTTCCGTACTTGAATAAGAACAAGCTTTTCTGCCCCTTCCTGTTCAATCTCAATGCGTTCCACATCACTGATGCCCGGACGATCTGTAAAAAGGCGTAGGTCTGTCCAGAAAAATTCATTTTGCTGTGTGTGATAATCAATGCTATTACTCATCGATATTATTGCCTCGTCTCGGGAAGATATGGCATACACCGCTGAACTACCCTGCACGGGTCCGCCAAAACGGATGGAAAGTAACTCCAGATCTGTTTTGTCAAAAAATGATAGCTGTCTCTCAGATGCAAAGCCGTAATCATCCTGTTTTGATACATCGCTTGATATGGTGCGCACACCTCGTAAATTTTGTATTCCGGTTAGTAGATCAGCAATCCTATCACTTCTTGCAGGAATAAGATCAGTTTCCTGAATTCGATACCAAATGCCATCTCTCCGTGACAGTTCAACATCATTTATGCTGATTTTTGCTACTCTTTCTGTATCAAAATTACTGATATAACGTGCCGACTGAATTCGAGTACTCTTCGCTTCCGGTGATGTAAATAATCCGAGGACAAAGGTAATAAGTAATACCAGATTAATAGAGGCCAGAACAATTATTCGTTTATTCATTATTTTTTGCTCCTTTGTTCATAAGCAACTGTGCCTTACGTTTTCTTCGTAACATGCGTACAACACCATAGACTACAACAATGAGTGGAATTCCCACCATGTTTAGGACTTCTGTGGCTACCTTGCGTGCAGCAAATCCTGCTGCGTCCTGATTGAGACGTGGATCACGAGCTGCCCGGGTTCTTATTTGTAAGAGGTCTTCATCGTTGCTTAACCATTCGACTGCATTTTCAATAAAGGCCATATTGTATGATTCGCCGGTAAATCGTGTCATGCTGGTAAGGAATTGCTGATCTGCCACTATGATTAATCGTGCATTATCAACGCTCGCAGGCACCAGCGCATCGCTTGCATCCTCTGGTTTGGATATATCCGCACTGTTCATTTTTCCCGTAAGACTGATGACCAGTTCATAACTTCCCCGCGATTCATTCTGCGAAAAACCGAGATTCTGCTGCGGATCAACGATAAAATTATCCTTCATCAACCATCCATTATCACTGCTCTTGACGATGGTTCTGAGCTCCGCTTCAATATCATCGGCTCGGACATTGAGCTTGCTTGGCCAGAACAAATCGAGCCCAGTAAAACGGGATGTTATAGGATGTTCACTATCGACATTGTCTGGATGTATTGTTATCCAATGTGGGTAGGGCATCATGGTCTGGATGGTAAAGGCTCCACTCCTAGTAGTAACAGGAATATTCTGACTATTACTGTCCAGCACGAGCATGGGTTCTACATCTACACCGTATGCAGAAAGAAGGTCGAAATAGGGACCGGATTCTACTTCGCCCGTGTAGATATTACCAACTCGCGGGTCTATGAAGATCGGTACGAGGTCGGCCGTGAGAAGGGCTGGGCCTCCATCCATAATGTATTTGTTGATGTAGTATGCCGCTTCGCTGCCAAAATTTGCAGTTCCGAGAACAATGAGGGCATCAATCTCGGGAGCTATGGGTTCGCCCATTACTAATTGGCGAATAGAGAAATTCTGTTGAAGAGTTTGTGTCATGTCTTGGAGATTGTTAAAGTCATTGCGCTCATCGCCATCTGTCAGAATACCAATGACTCGTTCATCGTCCCGAACAAGGGCTCGAATGGTCGAGGTTAGCTGGTATTCAATATTTGTTATGTCAAAAACAACGGGGATAACTTCATGCCGCCCTAGATAGCGAATAACGATGCCGGTATAGACAACTGCCACACTCTGCTGATCCTCTTCTATGACCTGTATCTGCTGGGGAACGATGCCGAGCTGTTCAATTTCTACTGTAAGATTTTCGTCCAGCGGATCAATAATATCCAACTGTATCCTTCCCTTTCCGTAAGCAGCATACTCACGCAGAAGGTCAATTACCTGCTCGGTTTGAGCGGCTCTTGTGCGGAGACGTTCTGAAATATAATACGTAATAAACAGGGTGTCTTCTAGCTCTTCAGAAAGATTTTTAGTTACCTTTGCTATGCTGTAAATTTTGTTGCTGGTCATATCAAAGCGAGTGAAATATCGCTGACTGTTCAACATAATCAAGGCAAGCATGAGAACTATTAAAAATTGTATTATGCGTTGTTCGTTTAACTTCTGTATCATGTTAACTCCATTTCCGAAATTCTATAGTGCGAACGGTAGCAAAGAGAAAGAGAAAAGATACCGCAGTGTAAAAGAAAATATCACGAGTATCCACAAGACCCCGGAGAAGACTGCGATAATGCTCATCAAAGGAGAGATAACGTAGTATGTAGGCAAGCGTACGAGGCATGTCACTCAAAGATGCCAGATGACCAATGAGCGTAAAAACAAGTAGCACCAATACCGTTACAATAAATGCCGATATCTGGTTACGAGAGATCGCAGAGATGAATATTCCCACACTGAGCCCGCTCAAACCGAGAAAGATCATTCCGATATATTCACCAATTACTTCTCCCACGGCAAAGTGACCAAGGGGAAGAATAAGAATGGGCACCGGCAAGGTCAATGCTATCATAATGGCTAATAGTCCCGCAGATGCGAGAAATTTACCAAGCACCAGATGCCATTCCGCAAAGGGCATGGTAAGTAACAATTCTGCAGTTCCTGATTTTTGTTCCTCTGCCCATATGCGCATGGTAATTGCCGGAAGGAGAAAGACAAAGATCAATGGGATGGTACCAAAATACCCCCTCAATGTCGCTACTCCTTGTACAAAAAAACGTTGAAAAACAAAAAACAAAACAGAAATTGTTACAAGAAAAAAGGTTACAGCAATGTATGCAATTGGCGAATTAAAATATGTTCGCAATTCTTTACGTACAATAACAGAAATCATATTTGTTCTCCTTGTGTTAGGTGGGTAAAGGTTGTTTCAAGATTGACCCGTTCACGTTCAAGTCTGAGTAATTTTAATTTTTTCTCAACTGCCCAGTCAAAGATATCTTCTGCGATGTTCGTATCTGTATTACAAATAAACCGTATGGTACTGATACTTTTTTGCTGTTCGACAATCTCCACTCCAATAATAGGTGCAATTGCCTGCGTGCTCTTTTCGAGATTTTTTGGCAGTCGCCCCTTGGTAATAACATGATATATGGTGTTAGCTTGTATATTCTGTGCTATCTCATCGGGAGAGCCAGCTGCAACAATAACACCCTCATTCATAATTAACACACGGTCGCAGAGTATCTCTACCTCTTGCATAATATGCGTCGATAATATGACAGTCTTTGAACTTCCCAGTTTTTTTACAACATCGCGTATTTCTCTGATCTGGTTGGGATCGAGCCCGCTCGTTGGTTCATCAAGAATAATCACATCTGGATCATGAATGAGTGCTTGCGCCAGACCCACACGTTGACGGAAACCCTTCGATAATTCATCAATGGGACGATAAATAACAGTATCCAGTGAACAGAGTTCCTTAACATGATGTATGGCTTCTAATTTCTTCTTTCCCGAAATACCCCGTGCACCCGAAATAAAATCGAGATATTCAAAAACCGTAAGATCATTGTACAGCGGCGTGCTCTCAGGAAGATAACCAATACGTTGTTTAACCTGCAAAGGATCTTCTACAACATCAATATCACAGATTCTGGCTTCTCCTCCACTGGGATAATGGTAACCCGTTAAAACCCTCATCAAACTTGTCTTTCCTGCACCATTTGGACCAAGTAGACCAACAATTTCACCGGGGCGAACCGTAAAAGAAACGCCATCTATGGCTTTGATTTTACCATAATGTTTTAATATATTCTTTACATCTATCATTGTTTCTCCTTCTTATGTATCAATTACTTCATCATCATAGGGTATAGAAATTTTCATGCGGTCACGCAAGCAAAAGGCATCTGGAAAGAGAGATTGAGCCTCCATCGCTAGATGTTTGAGCTGACCATTTGTATATCTGGGGCTAAAATGTATGAGCCCCATTTGTTTTATTCTACCTGCCTGTGTCGCTAAGCGTGCCGCCTGACGAGCGGTCATATGGCGTTTTTCGTGGGCAGTATCCTGACAATCATCAGCAAACATTCCCTCACAAACAAATAGATCAGAATTATACACTTCATTTACGATTGAATCAATAGGCAAACTGTCCGTAACATAAGAAAATTTTCGTCCCCGACGTTGCTTCCCAAGTACTTGATGTGGTTCAACAATGCTCCCGTCGGGGAGTGTTACATCATAGCCATGTTGTAACTGGGCCCAAAGCGGACCGCAGGGAACTCCGAGCTCCTCTGCGCGTTCTGGGAGGAAGGTGCCCGGGCGCTGTTTTTCTTCCAATGTATAACCGACACAGACTCGCGAATGCTTTAATGGAAATGAACGGATTATGTATTCGTCTGTTTCCCAGACCACCTGATTCAGTTTGTCTATGTCCAGCTCTTGGACAATAATTTCAAAATTGATATACATTTCGAGTACAGAACGGTTTGTTTCTACAAATTCTCGCGTCCGAGGTGGACCAACGACATAGAGGGGTTCGTCCCGGTTGACCTGAGAAGAAAGCATGAGCATACCCGGCAGCCCGGTTATATGATCAGCATGCGTATGCGAAATAAAGATAGCATTAATCTTTTTCCATTTAAGATTAAGTGCGCGCAAGGAAACCTGCGTACCTTCACCACAATCAAATAAAAATAATTCACCCTCGCGGCGAAGCAGAACCGAGGTCAAAGAACGACCTGGTAGTGGCATGCTCCCCCCTGTTCCGAGAACAAAGACATCCATGCTCATAGGTATTTATACTTCTACATCCTGAGAATAATCAATGGCTTCATATCCAAAGCCATGAATTGTAAAAAAATCGTGCTTAAACTGATCAACATCCGCAAGGTCTGTGAGATTTTCCTCCGTAACCTTTGCCCAACCTTCGCGCACGGCTTCCTGTACATCATCTCTCATCTCCCAGTCATCAATGCGAATGCGTCTTTCGGCATCAGTAGAAGGAGTCCCGGAACTGTAGAGTCGATCCCGATAGAGACGCCACATTTGCTCAATACAGCCCTCATGCAGAGACATTTCCTTCATAACACGAAAGAGAATAGATAAATACAGTGGCACAACGGGAATAACCGCACTGGCTCTGGTAACGACAGCCTTATTTACAGAAACATATGCACTTCCCTGCACTTTTTCCTGTAACTGACTATGTAATTCATCCGCTGTTCGTTCCAAATCTTCCTTGGCACGCCCTATCGTTCCTTCCCGATACAGAGGGCGCGTCAGCTCTGGTCCAATGTAGGAATAAGCTATGACCTGGGCTCCTTCTTCAAGTACATCTGCAGCGAGCATGGCCTGGGTCCATAGCTGCCAGTCCTCACCGCCCATTACCTTTACTGTATGCGCTATTTCATCCTCGTTTGCTGCGTCTACCTGCACCTCACGAAGTGTACCGTTGCTGTCAATGCTGGTTGCCGCATAGGAGGTTCCAATGGGTTTTAATACCGATGTGTAACGCTCCCCAGTATCGGGGTCGATGCGTACACCCGAAGCAAGACTGTAAATAAATAAATCAATCTTTCCCATGGTATTTCGGATGTGATCAATAACCTGTTCTTTCGTTTCATGCGAAAAAGCATCTGCAATGATCGTATCATGCCGCTGAGCTGTTGCAGAGGCCTCTTCTTCAAAGGCCTTATTCGCATACCATCCCGCACTTGCTGTTCGCTTGCCCTGTGCTGGACGTTCAAACGCAACTCCCAAGGTATGCGCTTGCATGCCAAATGCCGCGGCTATTCGGCTCGCAAGACCATACCCAGTTGAAGAACCGACAATCAATACATTTCGTGCTCCTTGGATAGGTGTTTGTGCCTTGATGTATTCTACTTGCTCTCTGACCAATCGCTTGCATCCAAGAGGATGAGCATTGAGACATATATTATTCCTGACCATTGCTTGTACAATCATATTACCATACCTTAGTAGTGCCATTATATCTGTATTTTATAAGTAGGACAAGTCCATTTGCCTAATCATAGAAAACATGTTATGCTCACTGTATGATCCGACCAGTTATCTGGAATAATCTCCGTCCAGAAACTCAAGAGAATATTCTGAAACGTCCGTATCAAACAAAAGATAAAAAGAGCATACGGAATGTTCAAGCAATCATCGACAGGGTTGCTCGACAGGGAAATAAGGCCCTACTATATTACACTAAATATTTTGAACAGGCAAATCTGGATGCTACATCACTCCGCTTGAGCAATGATGAGATTTTAGAAGCAATAGAAACTGTCCCCCATGACCTTCGCGATGCAATTGATTTCGCCATAGAAAATACATACACTGTAGCTCAAAAACAGCAGACAACAGAGACACATAAATGGAACTCCGTGCGTTCGGGAATTTTTGTACAACATCAGCAGAGAGCAATAGATTCAGTGGGGATGTATGTGCCCCGGGGTCGTGGAAGTTTTCCCTCCATGGTTTACATGATGGCAATTCCTGCTATGCTTGCACGAGTGCGCAGACGAATTATGATGAGCCCTCCTGATGCGGAAGGAAAACTCGATCCCGCATGTGTATATGCTGCACATAAATGTAAGGTCCATGAAATATATCGCCTCGGTGGTGTACAAGCCATTGCCGCTATGGCTATGGGTACGGAAACAATTAAACCTGTCCATAAAATACTGGGACCCGGTAGCATATATGTTATGCAGGCAAAACATTTGCTTTCCCATATTGTAGATGTGGGACCTCCTACCGGCCCATCGGAATCCATGCTTATAGCCGATTATAGTGCTGATCCGGAGTCTGTAGTCCTCGATCTCCTAGTAGAAGCAGAGCATGGTCATGACTCCACTGTCATATGCCTGACTCCCGAAATTGCTTTGGCGAACTATATTGTTTCTGCACTTCCCAATATGATAAAAAAGAACCGCGAACCACGCAGGAGCTTTCTGCAAAGTGTGTTTTCCCGCTTAGGGAGTATCATTGTTACGAATTCATTAGATACTACATTTGATATTGCAAACCGATTTGCACCAGAGCATCTTTTGCTCCACATAAAGGAAGCAGAAAATTATCTTTCTCGGATTCATAATGCCGGTGAGATCCTTATTGGCCCCCACACGACCTTTACCCTTGCAAATTACGCTACGGGTGCCAATGCAATTTTGCCAACCGGTGGCACTGCTAAAACATACTCGGGTCTTTCGGTGAGGGATTTTCAAAAAACGATTTCAGTTGTAAAGGTAAATAAGTTAGGATATAGTCAGCTGGCTGAACATGTAGTGACAATGGCAAATTATGAAGACTTTCCCAATCATGCAAATGCTGTGTCAAAAAGACCACCCATGAATACGTAATTTGCCATGCTACATACTGTTGATGATGTTTTTCGTTATTTTGAACAATTCATGAACCTAGAACGCAGCCCCAGCAATTCTGCATACATGCTTGATCGTATGAAAAATCTTGTAGATATGTGTAATAATCCACAGCAATCCTTCCCCTCTGTACATATTGCAGGAAGTAAGGGTAAGGGCTCAACGGCTACCATGCTTGCAAACATCCTGAGCCACTGTGACCGACGCATTGGATTGTATACCTCTCCTCATCTGCTGTCATACCGTGAGCGTATTTGCATCTTGGACAAATCAATGAGTGATGACAGTGTCGATGCTATTATTGTTGAGGAAGGAAATAATATTCAACAGATTGTCGAAAAAAATATGTCGAAGGATGATCTCCCCACCCTCTTTGAATTGCTTACCTTGCTTGCCTTCTGCGTATTTCGTAGTGCCGATTGTAGCTACTGTGTTATTGAAACAGGTCTGGGTGGAAGACTGGATGCTACCAATGTCATCATCCCCGAGCTGAGTATTATTACTACCCTTGAATTGGAGCATCGTCAGATTCTCGGCAACACTCTTGCTGCCATCGCATCAGAAAAGGCAGGAATTATAAAGGAAGGACGCCCAGTACTCTGCGCTCCACATCCTCCTGAGGCAGAGACTGTGATTGATGATGTTGCTGAGAAATGCCATGCCGAAGTCTATAAAATTGCCAAACATATGCAGTATAGTCATCATCGTGCCAGCATTGCTGGGAGCAGTTGCCAGGTCTATCTCTTTGATACGGAGGAGGGGGAGCAGGCAGAAGAACTGCAGCTACGGTTAATTGGCGAACATCAGTGCTTAAACGCTATCATGGCCATTATGACAACACACTTATTGTATTCAGAATATTCATTGAAGAAGCTCGTTAGCTATGTTGCCGATACATATATCCCCGGACGATTTGAGATTGTATCCTTAGAACCAGTCATAGTTTACGACATTGCTCACACACCTCGTTCCATAGAGAATTCATTGAATATGTTTCAAAATTTATTTCTCGGAAAGGGGATTCTTGTTTTTGCTCTCGCACATGATAAGGAATATGAAACAATCATCACCCAGCTGGCAAGATATTTTTTCCGGGCAATTATTACTGAACCAAAACTACATCATCGCTTTGTCGGCCAGGATAGATTCGCTGCCTTGTTTCATTTTGAACAATGTCATACAACGTACATTCGGGATAGCAAGCAGGCCTTGCAATACGCAAAGAAGGTCTGTCCGGAGGGGCCGATACTGGTTATCGGTTCAACGTATCTCGTGGCAGAATTAATGGAAACATGTCATTAAATTGGAAAGAAATAAACCTCATCCTCTCTGAATTATCTCTTGAAGGAGTCTTTATTGAGGAATGGCTGCAGTCTGATTTTCGTAATCTGTATCTCCGCTGTTTTCGACCCGGTCAGCGCTTTTGGCTTCGTCTTTGTTTTGAGAATGGGCGTTGCTCTATCTTTGCTACGAGCACAAAACCTACGAAACCGGCACAGATGCTCCGGTTTTGTAGCTTTCTTCGTTCGCGCTGTCGGAATGGGAAAATTATTGAAGTAAGCCAGCCCGGTAATGACAGAATAATTCGTCTCTGTATTAATAGTCATGGGAGTGAGCTACGCTTGTATATTCGTTTCTGGGGTGGTGCTGCAAGTAATATTATCGCAACTGATTCTAATGATGTAATTCTTGATCTTCTGTATCGAAAAAAATATGTGTCGATCGGCGAGCAACTCATCCTTGAAACTGGAATTCCTTCTGATACAGAAATAAGAGAATATCAGGGCAGTTTCAACGATGCAATCGAATCATTCTACACAGAACAGGGCGATACTGCCTTGCTGGAAAAATTACAGGCATCCTTTGTTCAGTATAAAAAAAAGAAGCAGGTATTCTTCCAGCGAAGAAAGCAAAGTTTAGAAAAACAACAGAAGGATGCCGATCTTATACAGCAATACCAGCATTATGGTGATGCGATTATGTGCAATCTCCACCGCTGTAAACAGGGCGATAAGGTATTGCATATTCCGGAGGAGGAGCTCAGTATTGAACTGGACAGCGATAAAAAGCCACATGAAAATGCGGCAGAATTTTATTCCCATGCACGGAAACTGCGCGAAAAAATACGCTACATAGAACAAAAACTGGAACAACATCACTTGGATACAGAAAAATTTAAACGTACCCTGCTCCATGTGCAGATAGATAATACAGAGTCATTGCAGAATTTTCTTCAAACACAGCAGGAGTCCCCCCAAAAAACAGAAAAGAAAGCCCGCCCAGGTCGGCAATTTCATTCTGGAGGTTTTGATATATCAGTAGGGCGGGATGCAAAAGAAAGCGATGCCCTCCTCCGTAATTACACCCGAGGCAATGATATATGGCTCCATGTTCGCGATTATCCCGGCGGGTATGTGTTTATTCATACGAAAAAAAACTGCGAACCATCACAGGATGTCCTTTTAGATGCCGCTACCCTCGCATTGTTTTTTAGCAAGGCACGAAAACATGGCTCGGGCGATCTTTACTATACGGCTGTTAAGCACTTAAAACGAGCAAAGCACGGGGTATTTGGAACTGTTCTCCCACAACACGAAAAAAACATACATATTCGCCTTGATTCTGCCAGATTATCAAGATTAGGCATTAAGATTGGCATTAGCCCTTGACTTGTCCCATTGCATGTTGTATACTACCGAGACTATGATTTTAATGCATAGGGGGAATAGGAATGAATAATTGGATTCGGGATGAGGATAGATTAAAACAATCGATCAAGACAATTCTACATGCTATCAATGAAATAGAAAATCCTGTTGAGTTAAGCGCGTATAAGAAATTTTTTCAGAAAAATGTGCCCTTGACACGAAGAACATATGTAGCAGCTTTTTTGCTAAAGCATGGTGGAATTCCTCAAAATCTAAGGACAGCTCGTACAAAAAACACACGCGATACGTCCTTCCGTAAGAATGAAAATGTAAAACGGTTATTTTTAAATGTTGGAAAACAACAACAAATAACCCCTAAGATATTACGTGAACTCTTTGAAAAAGTACAGAGCATAGAACGTAATGACATAAAAAACATCGCCATCCACAAAAATTTTGCCTTTGTTTCACTTCACTCAACAAAGGTTGAAGACGCCATTATGGCACTTGATGGAACAGAGCTAAATGGAAAAAAACTATCAGTTACGATGGCTCGGAGACAAAAGTAGGACGGAAACTTATTGAAAGAAGATGCAATTGAAGTAAATGGAATTGTACGCGAATCTTTGCCAAATACAACCTTTCGCGTAGAGCTTGACACGGGACATGTGATTCTCACATATCTTGCTGGAAAGTTACGTAAACACTATATTCGGATTGTGCCAGGAGATAAGGTGCGTGTTGCCCTATCTCCCTACGATCTTACCAAGGGCAGAATTATCTATCGCGAGAGATAGATGTACTGTATCTGCCGTCATACAATAGGATCTTCTGTTCTACCCACCCCTCAACACCATAGGCAGTGAGTACGCGATAGAAATCTCCGTACCCACCCTCTACTGTAACGCTGAGCCCGGGCTGTAGTATAAGCCATGCACTCGTGTCCGGTTCTGGTATGCGTTTAATACTCGCTTCTGAACTTTGCACGATACCAATGTTCTGGTTTCCCGCCCTCATCGAATTCCATAGGAGAACTGTGGCAACAATACAGAGTGCAAGGACAAAGGAAGAAAAAAGAACCAGCAAAGCATGTCGTTTTCTATACAGCATGAAGGCAGCAATAACACAGGACATATTCCAGATCACGAGTAATATAAAGAAAAAATAGTCTGCATTCAAAAATTCAGGAGCTGGTATCTGACGTGTAAGATCGCCCCGCCCTTCTATGGCATTGAGGGTGTTGCGAAAGATTGTATTTTGCGAATCTATTGCAAGTGCCTTACGAAGGGTAAAAATGGCCTGGGGAATCTGCTCCATTGCAATATAACATAATGCAGCATTGTATTGTAAACCAGGGATCTGCCGCTGTTCTTGCGATAGTGCTAAAAATGATTTCAGTGCAGCTTCATATTCACCTGTATTGTACATGCTCGTCGCTGTATCTATTTTTTCCCGTAATAATGGAATGTTGGGCTCTGCTACTGACAGGAGCAAAACCAGCAATGTGACGGAAAACCAACGAAATCTATTTTTGATGATGGAAAACAGAAGAAGCATGAGCCCGGGAAGCAAGAGGAGATACATCAGAGGCATTTGATGGTAGCGCGAAGGAATATTTTCCAAAATCTGATCGCTGCTCCACAATTCAAATACTTCAACATCTTCCTGCACCGTAACATCCGATACAACGTTAATAAGATAATTATGTGCTGATTGAGTTTTGATGGTGTTATTTTTGATGTCCATGCTGTTCAAGGGGGGGATTTGTATGCGATAGTCCCCGACAGCTGGAGCATCGTAGGCAATACGCAGTGCTCGATATCCCCAGTAGCCACGTTCATCCGTGGTATAGTCATTTATTTCCTCCCGATTGCTCTCAATGAGCCCCTGTACCAGCGGATCGGGTATGCTGATAAAGGGAAGATTACCACTTCCCTCTAGTTGTATAGTTAGAATGATTGGCTCTCCAGGAACAGTATCCAATGTTGATACCGAATGACTAAATGTAATGTCTCCTATTGCCGCAATGGATCTCAAAATTTCCGGCAGAGGATTGATTGTGATGGTAACAGGATCGCTCCGATATTTTTTCCCATCAATAAGTACATCGACATAGGGGAGAACAACATTGCCTTGCTGCACAGAAGTAAATAGTATTGAGACTATGGGTATGGTAAATAGCTCTGTATCGCCAATAATTTCGCTATGGACAGCGCCAACACCAAATACTTCTTCAATAAGACCCGCATGGGAAGAGGCAAATATAATATCTTCAGGAAAAATAAATTCAGGACTCTTTTTTAGCTGGAGAATAAATAAGGCACTCTCACCTGCATACAGGGTATCCGGACCGACCCAGTGGATAGCTGGAGGAATCTCTGTGCTAGTCTCATTTTGATATACTTCGAGGAGGATGGCTGATGTTGTATAGCTACGCCTATTGTCAGTTATTACAAAGGAGGGAAAGATATAGCGTCCGGCATTTTTTGCCCTGAGAACAACAATGAGATCCGCTTCATCATCATTCAAACTAGCCGATGCATTCAGTCGACGTCCCTGCAAACGTGGATTCTGAACATATCTCAATCCTGCTGACATCTCAGGCAGCTGCCAGCTTACTGTCTGGATATCAACCTCCGGTAGGGTGATGGAGAGGGTGATGCTTCGATTAGCAATTAAGCTTTCACTTACAATGCGAACATCTAGCTCATTCTGTGCATCTGATATTTCCTGTGCATGTAGGGATGAGAGAGAAAGAAATAAAATTACCAATCGGAAGTACTTTCTGAAAATGTTTCCACCTCTTTTTCGCGTTTCTGCCACTGCTGTTTTTCCTTTCGTTTCATGTATTCCAGAATGCGGATGCTCTCTGCCTCTGGAGTAGCGTTGACATCAGACTTCTTCTGCGAGATGCTTAATTGATTGCCTGCCTGCAATTTTGCTAGTGCCAGCTCCAGATTGATCTTTGCATCTATATTACTAGGATCAAATACAAGTGCATTCTTAAATTCATCGTAGGACTGACTATACATGCCCTGCTCAAAATAGAGGATCCCCCTATTAAAACTAACTGCAAACTGGATGCTGGTATCAGAAATCTGCTCTGCCGATTGCCATACCCGAAGGGCCGATTGTGTTTCTCCCAATGACCAATATAAATTTCCAAGATTATAGTGTATCCATGGCTGAAAATTGGGGCGCTGTGCACGAAGATAATCTACCAATGATCTTTGATATTCTCCTCCGCTAAACTGATAGTTTCCTCGCATCACCAAAAAATAGGGCTCAACAAAGGAACATGATGTAAGCGTAAAGCTAAACAGAAATATTATAAAATATCTTGCCATTTTATTATCCGAATAAAAATATATAACATCAAACAGCAGAATGATAAGAAGGCAAAAAATTGATAGCGAAGTACCCGCGTAGAACGAATTCCTTCAACCTGCTGACGACGAGATATCTTTTCTATATTTTCAAGTATGAGTGTTACACTGCCTGCTTCTGAGGCATTGAAGACCATTCCACCTGTCTTCTGTGCCAACTGTTCGAGAACTGAGAGATGTAATTTACTGATAACTGGTTTGCCATCACGATTACGAATCACCTCCTGATTCATAATAGGGATGGTATCTCCCTTCTCTGTTCCAACTGCAACCGGAATGATGGCAATTCCTTGGTCAAAGGCATGGATGGCTGCGGACTCCACATTTCCAGTGAGCTCTTCTCCATCGGTAAACAATACGATGGTAGATAGTTTGTTTAACTGTGAAGAAAAGGAATCCATCGCTATACGAACTCCTTCTTCAATATTTGTTCCGGGGACTGTAAGAATATGCGGGTGTAGAATTGCTAATACTCGTTCCAAGGACACAAAATCCTGTGTCATAGGAAGGAGTTTAATGGCTGCGCCCTTGAAGACTACTACTGAAAACCATGCATCAGGCATGTTACGTACCAGAGCCCGAATTATACTTGTCGCACGTTCAAGCCGATTGGGGTTGATGTCTTCTGCGAACATGCTATTTGAAATATCAACAACAAAGGTTATTTCCATCCCTACCCGCTCGTCCTTCTGTGTCTCGGTTCCCCAGTACGTGCCCGCAAAGCTAAAGATGAGAAAGAGTAGCGCCAGAAGAAAAAAGAAGGTTGAAGCAACATATTTGACCTGATATACACTTTCAAAACGTTGTAATTGCCACCTGCCCACCACATTCCGTATGTGTTTATATCCCTGGAAATAACCAAAGAAAAAAATCCCAGTAACGGGGATGAGAAGAAATAAAAATGAAAGAACTTCGGGATGCTCAACGTTCACAGCCCACTCCCCAATACAATTTTATGTAGAAATAGATGTGCCATAAGAAGAATAAGGATAAGCAGAACAAATTCACGATAGAGATTTCGAGTCTGAACGTGAATCATTACATGCTTCTCGGCAATTTCTGCTGTGCTAATTACTTCGAAAATAGCGTCTAAACTCATATTACTGTTTGCAGAAAAATAACTTCCTCCGGTTTTCCTTGCAACCTCACGGAGGAGATCCTCCTCCGGTTCATCCAGTATTGTACCCCGATACAGGTCGCCAGTTTCAGGATTTACAAATTCCACAAAGGACTCTCCAGCATTGCCTATGCCGATGGTATAGATACGTATTCCCATGTCCATTGCTAGCTCAGCAGCAGCCATAGGGAGAATTTCTCCCGTGTTATTCACACCATCAGTTAGTAGTATGATTATTTTCTCTTCCGCATTGCTTGAATTCATATGCACCGCTGCCATGACCAGTCCCATGCCGATTGCTGTTCCATCACCCAGACTCATAATTTCTCGCCCTTCAAGGGCATGTATGAGGAAGGAATAATCAGGAGTTGGGGGGACGATGAGTGCTGCCTCACTGGAAAAACTTACCAGCCCAATTGCATCATTTTCGCGCCCGGTTACGAAGTCTCGGATAACTCGCCGTGCTGTGTCAAAACGGGATGGGCCGTCTGATCGGGCTGCCATGCTGGGTGATTCATCAAGGACAATCATAATATCCATCCCACGACTAAAAAAAACACGCTTCCTCTCAATGAGCACGGGTGATGATATGGTAACGATGATCCCCACTAGGGAAAGCCAGAAACAACATATCGATACAAAATCCACACATCGCATTAAAAAGAATGGCGGACGGAATTCTCGACTGGCATAGAAACCAAAGGGTAGAAGCAAACGGTTCCCTCGTTTATTCCAGAAATGACATAGATAGATGAGTATCGGTATGAGAATAATAAGTGAGAGATACCAGGGTTGCTCAACGATTACCACGATGTTGCTCCTCTATTTCTTTGTATAACTCATGAGCAATTCCCTCTGCCTGTCCGAAATGTTCCTCTCGCTCGCCAATGGCATTGTGATGGGAGGCAAATTTTATGAAATCGCTTTGTAAAAACAATTCTGCAATTCTTTCTGCCATGTTTTTGTCGATGCCTTCCTTCAAAATGATGGCAGGTAATTCTCGAGAAGTTGCAGCCAGACAATGCGGACTGACCTCATCCGAGAGAAAGGTGCGGAGATGTGTTGTGAGATCAATATAGAATTGTTTTTCTGACATATCTCCCATTTCATGTTTGAGTACCTTCATCTGAGAATTAAACTGACGATATGGTTTTCGAAGCTGATATTTTTGCAGGAGATAGCGATATATTTTCAACAAAGGTTTCTTTATAAGATAAATAAGTAGCGGAATTCCAAAGAGTACAGAGAGGCATAATAGTATGAACAGTGTTGTATGGGGAAGGAGTAATTGTTGTCGCAGTCCCTGTAATTCCTGTTTCTGCTCCTTGAGAATGGAATTAACATAGACTGGAACGCCTGACAAGCGAAATGTTCCTAACTGAATATCAGGCAGGGTGATGATGCCAGGAACATAAGATGTAAACTGTATGCGCAACTCAACATGTATATCATCTGAATGTATACGAATGTTTCCTATGCTTCCCCATCCCGGTTGCCGAATGTGCTGGGGCATTTCTATACGATGCATGTCAGGAACACGGAGTGTCATCCGCATCTCTACCTGGTCTCCCACGTAAAAATTCTGTGGAAGAAGCAGCGTGCGCTGTATCGTTACCGCCTCTTGTGCAACAATGTGGCTGAGGGGCAGTGCGAATATCGCGAGCATGCATAAAATTCGATGCACTACTGCTTCCTCCGCTTAAAGAAGCGTATAAGCTCGTCTGCAATTTGCATTTCGGGAGATAATTCCAACACGTTAATGCCCGATCGGCTACATTCACGCACGAAGTCCCTGCGTGCATTCTGCCAGAATTCGCGAAATTGTTCTCGAAAATAATGTGAGCGTCCACTGATCGATATGGTCTTCCTACTTTCTGGATCTTCTAACTGACACCATCGTACTAGGGGAAATGACCTTTGCACTGCATCAAAGAGCCGCACTGCAATTACATCGTGACGCCGTGATAATATGGAGAGGTCTCTCTGGTATCCTCCTATCAGAAAGTCCGAAAGGATAACGCAGATGCCGCTACGTTTCATTGTTTTACTGACTGTTCTCAATGCAAGTCCCAAATCGCTCCCCCTGCCCCGGGGGCTACATTGCTGTAGCTCATTCATCAGGGATAAAATATGCCTCCTGCCCTTACGCGGTGGCACCCACTTTTCTACCTCATTTGTAAAAAGCAACAAACCTACCTTGTCATTGTTCCGCTCAGCTGCCATGCTAAGGAGGAAGGCGACATCCATTGCAAGATTGTTCAGAGGTTCGTCCCCACTTCCGAATACAAGAGAGGGAGATACATCAACTATCAGGACGAGGGTCATTTCTCGTTCTTCCCGAAATATCTTTGTATATACATGGGACATGCGGGCACTAATATGCCAATCAATCAGACGCATGTCATCTCCATAGACATAACTCCGCGTTTCGTCATATTCCATCCCACGCCCACGAAATACCGAGCGATAGTTACCGGCTATGATATTTTCAATGAGTCTGGTTGTGATGATGCTAAGACGCTGGGTTGGTTTGCGTAGTGATTTTCTCATTAGGGTACCGCTACTAAACTTAGGAGCTTCGTCAGAACATCATCACTGCTCATATTGTCTGCCTCTGCCTCGTAGGACAGGGTTATGCGATGTCGAAGTATGGCAGGAGCTACTGCCTTTACATCGTCAGGCAAAACATAGCTTCGATTAAAGAGCATTGCATGTACCTTTGCACAGCGATAGAGATAGATGCTCGCACGAGGCGAAGCACCGAATTCAATAAAGCGAGCAAAGGCACCCAGATTGGGATAGGGCGGACGGGTTGCAGCTACCAATGAAACAATGTATTGCTTTATACGTCTGTCAACCTGTATTTCTGCAGACAGTGCTGCAATTTCATCCAGTTTTGCATTTTGCAATATGGTTTGTACGGGTATTTTCTTTTCGGTTCCCATGAGCTCTATGATGCTGAGCTCTTCCTCCTTGCTGGGATACTCAATAAAGAGCTTCAACATAAAGCGATCCAGCTGTGCCTCAGGAAGGGGATAGGTTCCCTCCTGTTCGATGGGGTTCTGTGTAGCAAGAACAAAAAATGGTTCGGGCAGGGCATGGGTCATGTCTCCAAGGGTTACCTGCCGCTCTTCCATTGTTTCCAACATCGCAGATTGCACCTTCGCAGGAGCCCTGTTCACCTCATCTGCAAGCACAATGTTCGCGAAAATTGGGCCCTTGCGAGGAACAAATTCTCCGGTTTCCGGACGATAGATCATTGTTCCTATAATATCCGCTGGCAGTAGGTCTGGAGTAAACTGAATGCGCTTGAATTCTGCATCAATAATCTCCGACATGGTGCGAATAATCAATGTTTTGGCAAGGCCCGGAACGCCTTCCAGTAAAATATGCCCACGGGCGACAATTCCAATTAACATGCCGGTAACAATATTATGTTGCCCAATTATCCGTTTTGCCATCTCATCGCGCACCTTTTGCAGCAAGACAGAGGCATCATGTATCCGTTCTTCAATAATTTTTTTATCTGTATTTACAGCCATACTCGTATCTCTTTCATACTATATTATGCTATTATAGCGAAGAACATACAATGATGAATATAATTTTACTCGCTTCTTTTGCGGGAACAGCCCTTTTATTGCTGATTTTTCTCATTTTCCGTACGAAAAGTAGCCCTGACATCAATACAATTAATAAAAAACTGGAAGAAATACTCTGGCTCTTTCGTCTTCCAAACAGACGGGGCATTGTTGGAGAATATCTGCTTGCTCAGCTTTTGGCTGATTGGCTGCCTCGGAGTGCATTCTCATTGCAGTACAGTTTTCAAAATGGACGACGTGTGGATGCTATTGTGCGACTGGGAAAGATGATAGTCCCGATTGATTCGAAGTTCCCTCTGGAGCAGGTTTCCCCCCTCCTTGAGCAGGCAGATAAGGATGGGGCTCTGCCAAAGCAATTACATTCAGTGATGCAGAAATTTATTGATTCCATTGCCGAACGGTATATCCAGCCAAATGAGGGAACGAGTAATTTTGCCCTCCTCTATATTCCTTCGGAAAGCATTTTTTATCGCTGCTTCGTAATGTACGATAACAGTATTTTTAGTTATGCCAGCAATAAACAGGTTATTCCCGTTTCGCCAGGCACCTTGTTTCTCTATTTACAAACCATTGCCGCTGGTCTTCGCGATCTTGCCTTCTCGGAAAACCGACATAAGATTATGCGTGCCATCCAGCAACTACGCCTGGAAATAAAAAAACTTGCAACATCCCTGCACACCTCTACCACGCATTTTCGAAATTTAGAGAAATCATGGGATCAGCTGGCCGGAACCGTCAGAAGTATCGAACGTGCCGCAGACAGATTAGATGATGGAGGAACATGAAGACTGCCGAAGCCCTCATTGCAATTAATAACAGACTTTCATCTGAGCTTGCCCAACAACAGTTTTCAGTTTCCTGTGTGTATAATCCACTGCAATACGCAGCGCGGTCCTGGCAATCCTATGTGCAGACCTATGCTCCGCAGCCAAAGAGGGTCGTCTTTGTCGGCATGAACCCCGGCCCCTGGGGCATGACCCAGACAGGGATCCCCTTTGGAGAGGTCGAACATGTTAGGGATTGGCTGGAGATAGAAGAGGAGATCCTCCCTCCCCCACACACACATCCGGCTAAGCCAGTACTGGGCTTCGCATGCACCCGGAGTGAGGTAAGTGGAAGGCGTTTTTGGGGTCTTATGAAGGAAGAATTCGGTAGCCCCGAGCATTTTTTCAAAGATCAATTCGTTATTAGTTACTGTCCCCTCACCTTTATTGCAGATACTAAGCAGGGGAAAAATGTAATCCCTTCTGAACTCCCTGCAAAAGAACGACAAATCCTCTTCCAACTCTGCGATCGTGCTGTGGAGGAAATGCTCATTGCATTGCAAGCAGAAGTAGTTATTGGCATCGGACGCTTTGCCGAACAGCGCTTGCAGCAGATTATAAAAACTGCGAATCCACTGCTTTCTCATACAAAGATACTCCACATTATCCACCCAAGCCCTGCCAGCCCCCTCGCAAACCAAAACTGGAAGGGTGCCGTTAGAGAAAGTCTGCGACTACATGAGATTTGGTAGTTCACACAAAAAAATATCTGTGATAGAATGGCAAAAACAGTATCTACAAAGGAGATAGAATGCATTACAACACACTAGGAAATACAGACATCAGTGTAAGTCGTATATGTCTTGGCACCATGACATGGGGTCACCAAAACACAGAAGAAGAGGCACATCAACAAATGGATTATGCTCTATCGCAGGGAGTCAATTTTTGGGATACGGCAGAGATGTATCCTGTTCCACCAATGCAGGAAACGCAAGGACGCACTGAACAATATATTGGAACGTATTTTCAGAAAAATCCTTCGGTCCGAGAAAAAATTATCCTCGCAAGTAAGATTGCTGGTCCGGGCATGAACTACCTGCGCAATGCGGAGGGTTTTACTCCCACTGGCATTGTACAGGCAGTCGAGGGAAGCTTGCAGCGCTTGCAAACAGACTATATAGACCTCTACCAGCTACATTGGACGCAACGAAAAACTCCTCGTTTCGGTCAGTTGGATTATCACCATAACTGGTTCGACGATGATGACAAACTTGCAGAAACTTTGGGAAGTCTTGCTCAATTACAGCAGAAGGGTCTTATCCGCGAAGTTGGACTGTCAAACGAACATCCCTGGGGTCTTATGCACTGCCTGAGACTGCATGAACAAGATTCACAGCTACCTCGAGTGCAGTCAGTACAGAATGTCTACAGTCTGGTAAGTCGGATAACCGATATTGCACTCGCAGAGGTTTTGGTACGCGAAAAGGTAAGTTTTCTGCCCTACTCACCCCTCGCAGGTGGGCTCCTAACGGGGAAATATCAGGGTGGGAAGAACCCCGAGGGTGCACGTTTTAGCACCTGGGGTGCACAGCGTATGACACGTTATCTGAATAGCAAGGCAGATATAGCTATTAATAAATATGTTGAGCTGGCAAAGAAATATAACATGAGCCCGGCGGTCATGGCACTTGCCTTTGTAAATGGCAGACGTTTTCTGACCAGTAGTATTATTGGTTCAACCTCTCATGAGCAGTTGGTAGAATGTATTAGCTCTGATGAGGCAGTCCTGTCCCAAGAAATACTCAATGAAATAGAGAAGATACATCAGTCAGACCCCAACCCTTCGGTATAAGACAGGAGCATGTCGGAAGTGGCAGAAATGCCGGAGATAGGGCTTGCGGGAAATGCAGAGGGCGCTGGCTAGGGAATGACGAAGACAGCATATAGAGGAAGATGGTCCGAATAGCCCTCTTCCCTCCATGTCTGCCATGCATATGGTTTTCCATCCCAGCGTAGAAGACCCTTGGGGCGGCTTGTATCGCTCAGCACGACAAAATCAGTTAGGAAGCTTGCAAGCGATTCCGTAAGTAATATGCCATCTATTGCTTCCCAAGCATCCCGATAGTAATAGCTACCCGGTGGATCCATCTGCTGAAAACGTCGATCCAACCATGGACTGTAGAATACATAGCCAGCATCATGCATGCCGACATTATCGATCTTCCCGCTGAGGCGGAGTGCCATGCCATAGGGTGCTGGCTCTTCCATCTGCATCGGAAGAAAGGCAGTGGGATACTGCTGATTGATACGCAGATATTCATCGGGGCTTTCGTTGAAATCTCCCAATGCAATAATTCGGGATTGAGGGTCGGCATCCAGAATGTCCGTAATGGCTCTGTAGAGCAGCTTTGCCTGCATTCGCCGATAGACTTCGGTTTCGGCCGCACCTCCCCTCCGTGATTTCCAGTGATTTACAAAAATATACATGGGCTCCCCATTGTAGAGCATGCTAATTTCCAATATGTTTCGCAGTTGTATTTCGTATTGTAATGCATGCTGGCGCATGGACCGCAGAGGCCAGCGCGAAAGCAGACCTACCTGTACTGCACTGTCTCCGCTACTTGCAGCATAATATGGATAGTCGTTGAGATAGCGCGTAGCAAGATCTTCCAGTACTCCTGCATGTTCAATCTCCTGTAGGGCAATAATGTCCGCTTGGATACCTTGAATTAATTGTGATAGCTGAAGGAGGCGATGTTCATAGAGCTTTTTGGTCCATGTATCGCCCGGAATAAATTCCCGATACTCACTTCCATCATGATGTTCATCAAAGATGTTCTGTACATTGTAGCTCAGAACACTTAGCTCCCGGTCTGTATTTTCTGCAGAGAGCGGAGCCAGAGCAAGAAAGATAAAGAGATTGAGGTAGATTATAAATTGTTTCTGCCTTACAGATCTTCCATTGGACAACATAAATACAGCCCCCACTAATATAATAGTACTGGAAGAACCGGTATATTACTTCATGGAATCAGGAAATATCGTTTTGGCTGGTAATTATCCGCGAGACTAGTCCATATTTGCAGGCCTCATCTGCTACCATCCAAAAATCGCGGTCGGTATCTTTTTTGACCGTAGCAAGACTTTTGCCTGTCTCTGTTGCAATAAGCTGATTGAGCCGTTGCTTAGTCTTTTCTATTTCCTTGGCGTGTATCTCTATATCGCTCGCCACTCCCCGCAGTCCTGCGAGAGGTTGGTGAATGAGATAATGAGAATTGGGAAGTGCAAGACGCCGTTCCTTCGGAGCAGCAAGGAGTATGAGTGCCCCGGCACTTGCAACAAGCCCCATGCCAATGGTATAGACCTGTGCATTGACAAAGCGAAGCATATCGAAAATCGCATAGCCCGCATCGACATCACCACCGGGTGAATCTATAAATAATTTTATGGGATCCTTGCCTGAATGATCCATAAGCAATAATTGACTAATGACCCTCTCAGCCATGGTCTTGTCTACTTCGCCTGACAAGAGGATACTCGAGGTATCTAACATCTTATAGCGTAATGATTCTTCTTGTTTATCCTGTTCTTCTGCTGCCTGCATCCTTACTCCCTAGAAAAAAAAATGTTACCACAGTATACTGTGGTAGTGAAAAAGAAACAAGAGCAACATTCAGGAATTGCCAGTATCATTGGAAGACCCTCTAGTGGCAAATCCAGCTTGTTGAACCGCTTCTGCGGTCAAATGGTTGCCATTGTCTCGCCCCTACCCCAGACTACCCATAATAATATCCGTGGCATAGTACAGAGGAAGGGCGGGCAGGTTGTATTTTGTGACACTCCGGGCTTTCACATATCAAAAAAGAAAATGAATCAGGAGCTCCATTCGCTTACCCTACGAAGTGTAAAAGGAATTGATGCCCTCTTGTATATGATTGATTGTACACGGAAACCAGGACAGGAAGAGGAAGACCTCGTACAGGTTATACAACGTAGCCCCTGCCCAGTAATTGTTGCAATAAACAAAATAGACTGCATTCCCGAAGAAGAGCATGAAAGAGGTCTGGCTGAACATTATCAGTTTATACAGGCACGATTAAACCCAGTAGCCACCATCCCCATCAGTGTACATCGGGGTGATAATGTTGAGAAACTCCTATCCATCCTTATTGCAACCCTGCCTGAGGGCGAAGCCCTGTATCCCGAGGATGTATACACCGATCAGGATCCCGTCTTCCGTATAGCAGAAATTATCCGGGGAGAGGCATGGAAACAGCTCAAGGAAGAGCTTCCGTATTCAATTTATATTGATGTCTACGATACAAAAATCCATAGCACTGATGAGAATGGTCAACCAAAATCGCTCCATGCATATGCGACCATCTTTGTAGAACGGGATAGTCAAAAAGGCATCGTTATTGGAAAGGCCGGAAAGAACATTGAGCTCATACGATTGGGTGCAGAAAAACTGCTACATCGGATCTTCCCCTACCCTGTCAAACTCCATCTCCGCGTGCAGATATCACCCAAATGGCGAAAAAATGTTACTATCCTCCGCAAGCAAATATATTAACTATAAAGCATCGGCTTTATGCGGGAGTTCGAACCCGAACGTTGCCATCTTCCTCGCCAATGTACACATACATGGGAGGATGGTCGGCAAAGATACCATGTCCCACTACACCAGGGATGTTGTTTAATTCCTGCTCTAGCTTGCGTGGATCGGCTATCTTTGGAAAATGGGCATCAATAATGACATGACCATTGTCACTGATGATGGGGCCGAGCTTGCCTCCTGCCGGGCGTATGCTGCTTTCAACCTGCATAGATTGCAAATAATTCCTTACAGACTGGAGAGCATCCAGCAATACCTCCAGAGGCACGGGAGTCCTTCCCCCTATCTGCGATACAATTTTACTCTGATCGACCATACACACAAATAGTTCCGCTGAATAGGCAACAATTTTCTCACGCGTATGGGCAGCTCCGCCTCCCTTAATAAGAGAACCGTCATCTGCTACCTCATCCGCCCCATCAATGCAGAGATCTAATCGTCCATTCATTACTGCATCATTCATGCTGTACACGGACAGCCCCAGCTCCTGACAGAGGAGCTCGGTATCAAGACTGGTTGCTACTACATGAATATCGCCAAGCTTGCCCTGCTGCAACTCATCTGCAATGCGCTTGATAGCCCAAGATACGGTGGTACCACTCCCCAAACCGATCTTCATGCCGGAGCAAATCCTCTCGCTAACTGTTTGATAGGCAGCCGCCTGTTTCTTATCTAATGCTGACATAATACCCTCAGTTCCTTATACGTTCCAGTACCGAATCCCTACCGATTTGTACCATAAAGGATGCCAATCGAGGACCCTTATCTCTGCCAATGAGTGCCTGATACATTGCCACGAATACATCAGTCAGCGGAAGCTCTACCTCCTCTGCTGTCTTTTTAATGAGGCCGATTATTTCCTTCTCCTCATATGCAATCTGCTGATCTATAATTGCTTGTGCAATGCCTTCCACTGCCATGAGTTGCTGTTCAGAAAGAGCAAGCGCGTCCTGGGGATTGCGAAGCTGGAAGCGGAAATCCTCAGGAGCCCAGGTCTTAACCCATTCTGCAGCACAGTGTGCGCGATCCAAGGATTGACGCATCTCTGCAGTGCTGGCATAGTAGCTATCAAGTGTTTCCTGAACATCGCCATTCATAATTTGTATGAGATTACAGAGATGGCGGAAAGGTATTTGTGTGGAGATGGCAGGTGATGGACTTGCCACCTGTGAAAGCTCATAGATGTAGCGCTCGCCCTCCTTCTTGCTACTGGCATTGTCGTCATAATAAATGCGCTCGCAGCGATCGTAGTCCTCGTATATTTTAATGACATCAAGATCGAAGGAGAGGGCAAATTCACGATTTGGACGAGTGCTGGCAAAATGATAGCGAAGCACCTCGGGCTGATATACACTCATTACCTCATCGAGCGCAACATTTTCCCCCGTTGATGACGACATCTTGCCTCCCCTTCCCTTGATGCCCACAAAATCATATTGAAAACTCACAGGTATTTTCTGCTTAAATATTTCCTGGGCTATGATACTTGCTGTAGTAAAGCTCCCTCCATCCGAATGATGATCCTTTCCAGCAGGTTCAAAATCTACCCCGTAATGCTTCCAGCGCATTGGCCAATCAACCCGCCAAAATAATTTTGCTCCTGCATCCTTCCTGATGTCAATCTCATCCTCCTGGTCAGTATCATGACAGCGATAGCGGATATTCCAGCTGCCATCCCATTCTAGGATACTACAGCGATCGCTGCCGCTAAATCTACTGTAGATGGATATGGGCCACCAATCTGCAGGGAGGTCATCGCTCCGATATTGATTTAATATCTTCCGAATTTCCTTGCTCGCAGCAAGTGCAGTTGCCATTTCTTCTGCGTAGCAACAACTCTGATACCGTTCTGCCTGCGAGACAAATTCTGCCTCTATGCCCAATTTTGGCAGACAATCGGTAAATCTCAAGGCATTTGCCTCAGCAAAGCTCGTGGCTTTGCCGGCAGGATCGGGAACAGCACTGATGGACTGTCCAAGATAGTCATCATAGTGTTCAGGAATATCCTTCCCGCGCTTTCTCATAACATCATAATCATCCCAGAAATAGAGAAAGGTGGTCTTCTTTCCCATGTTCTGCAAGGCCCTCACAACCAGTTCAACCGAAATAACTTCGCGGAAATTGCCGAAATGCACGATTCCTGATGGAGTGATGCCCGAGGCACAGACATAGCTCTCCTTATCTCCGCATTCACGGATGACCCGCTCTGCATAATTGTATGCCCAATGTGACTTCTGCATGCTATATGCTATGAAAGCCACGGATATTTGTCAATGCAAACTTATTATTATTAATTATCCATATGATACCGATAGTGAAAACATGAAAATTATATATTGTATTTTTGGTATATTGTATGTGCTGTGCGCGTTTGCAGATTCATCCAGTATTGATAGTGTCCAAGATCGGGTGGAAGAAGAAATACACTCTATGGTGCCAGTTGCATCTCAGGAGGTATCTCAGGAGGCAGTGCTTTCGGATGATGGCAAGCATCTGCTCAGTGGCATTGCTTCTTGGTATGGCACAAAATTTCAAGGAAGGAAGACGGCAAATGGTGAGATATTTGATACAAACCAAATAAGCGCTGCCCATAAAACCCTTCCATTTGGAAGTACCGTACAGGTTACCAATCTGAATAATGGAAAACATGTCGTCGTACGCATAAATGATCGAGGGCCCTTTGTGGAGAATCGCGTTATTGATCTCTCGCGAGCTGCAGCACATGAAATTGATATGATAAAATATGGAACAGCCCCTGTGCGTCTGGACATCCTAAAGCTGGTAAAAGAATCTCCCCTGCGGGTAATACAGGTGTCCGCCTTTAGCGATAAAACAAATGCATCAGCATTGTTGAAAGAACTACAGGAGCAAAACATTGCAGCAAGCATTGAAAAAGCAAACAAAATACATCGTGTTATCGTTAAAGATGTCCATGTCGATGACATTGAAGATCTCAAGAAAAATCTTGCCCATATTGGCTATTCAGATATCTTGATACGAAAAAAATAATTGTGTACAATGAACGCAGGGCCTATAGCTCAGTTGGTTAGAGCGTCGGACTCATAATCCGCAGGTCCCAGGTTCAAGTCCTGGTGGGCCCAGTTAGACGGGTGGGAGTTCCGGCTCCTACCTGAAACAGCCATAGGGGCTGTAATAGTTGTAGAACGAGCCACAGCACTATCATAATGAGCTCATTTTCTCTACAACTCCTCCAACTCTTCTTGCAAACTTTTACGCAGTTCTCAAAACTATCACATGCATTGATTTCCCGCAGAACTTCAGTCAGCTTTTCCTGAAAGTGCTCGTCCTGCTGTTTAGTGCTCGTCCTGCCTTGCATGGGCACTCAATGCATCAACGTGCTGTTGAAAAAAACCAGATTATCTTCCATGATGTTGCCCAGTATTTAACTGACTCCCCAGTATATCCAGAATTCCAATCTGAGAGAAATATTCTCGTTATTCATGCGAAGAATACATTACTCCCCCTATTTATTGGCCTTGACTATCTGTATTGTCAATCCGGATATTGTATACTTTGAAAATACATAGTAATATCAACTATAGGAAACAGATGCTGACATGGTAAAAGCAGTACATGAACAAACCATTACTCTGACCAGCTTTTATAAAATCCCCAAGCTACCACCATCGACGTACATAGTAGAAAAAATAGAAAGCAAAAGAGTGTTAACGAAACTTCAGGATGCATCACGAGCACTTGCAGAACTCAAGGGCTTTGCTCAGTCCATGCCCAATCAGAACATACTAATTAATACACTCTCATTACAAGAAGCAAAAGACAGCTCAGCCATTGAAAATATCATCACCACCCAAGATGAACTCTTTCAAAGCGATGTAACAACTGAAAAGTTTGCCAGCCCTGCTGCCAAAGAAGTATATCACTATGCAGCCGCTCTCAGAGAGGGCGTTGCATCAGTTAAAGAAACCGGCTTATTGACTAATAATTTGATTAGGGAAGTGCAGAAGACTGTTGAGGGAAATAATGCCGGTTTCCGTACACAATCAGGAACCGCACTGAAAAATGAACAAACTGGCAAGATTATTTACACGCCACCGCAGGAACCTGTTCGAATTGTAGAGCACATGAAAAATCTAGAGGAGTTCATAAATAACGGACGCATCTCGGAATTAGACAGCTTACTCAAAATGTCGATTATCCATCATCATTTTGAAAGCATCCATCCATTCTTTGATGGTAACGGACGTACCGGACGCATCATTAATATCTTGTACCTTGTACAACAAAAATTACTCGACACTCCAATCCTGTACCTGTCACGATACATTAACCAACATAAGCAAGAATATTACAATCTCCTACAGGCAGTTCGTGATAAGGAAATGTGGGAAGAATGGGTCCTTTTTATGCTAGATGGCATCCATCAAACATCCCACCAAACCATTCAGCTTATTACTGATATAAAAGAACTCATGCAGCAGCACAAAAACATAATCCGCGAGCAATTATCGAAAATATATAGTCAGGATTTACTCAATAATCTGTATAACCATCCCTATACGAAAGTTACATTTCTTGAAAATGAACTACGAATTCATCGCAATACAGCAATGAAATATCTCAACAAACTCGTAGGCATTGGCATACTCACCAAATACAAAATTGGAAAAGA
This sequence comes from Spirochaetia bacterium, assembly GCA_964291355.2. Lineage (GTDB taxonomy): Bacteria > Spirochaetota > Spirochaetia > WTKD01 > WTKD01. The sequence continues at coordinate 205,712 of OZ220223.1, forward strand.
AAATTATTATCTGAACGGCGCACTAATTGACTTATTTTATAGCATTGGCAAGCGTTGGCACTGGAACGATGAACAGCACAAATGAAAACAATTTACAAATTACAACGTACAATGATTGATTCTGTATACTCACCTGTCGACAAATAAGTGAATCGCTCTCATACATGTTGCGATCTCATGCACACAAAAACACCACCTCTTGTGCACGTTGTCACGTCGTGCACACAAAAGCACCACTTCTTGTGCACGTTGTTACGTCATGCACACAAAACAGCCAAACCGTGTGCACATCAGAAACATCGCACACAAAAACACCACCTCTTGTGCACGTTGTTACGTCATGCACACAAAACAGCCAAACCGTGTGCACATCAGAAACATCGCACACAAAAACACCACCTCTTGTGCACGTTGTCACGTCGTGCACACAAAAACACCACTTCTTGTGCACGTTGTTGCGTCATGCACACAAAACAGCCAAACCGTGTGCACATCAGAAACATCGCACACAAAAACACCACTTCTTGTGCACGTTGTTGCGTCATGCACACAAAACAGCCAAACCGTGTGCACATCAGAAACATCGCACACAAAACAGCCAATTCATGTGCACATCAGAAACATCGCACACAAAAACACCACTTCTTGTGCACGTTGTTGCGTCATGCACACAAAACAGCCAAACCGTGTGCACATCAGAAACATCGCACACAAAAACACCACTTCTTGTGCACGTTGTTGCGTCATGCACACAAAACAGCCAAACCGTGTGCACATCAGAAACATCGCACACAAAACAGCCAATTCATGTGCACATCAGAAACATCGCACACAAAAACACCACCTCTTGTGCACGTTGTCACGTCGTGCACACAAAACAGCCAAACCGTGTGCACATCAGAAACATCGCACACAAAACAGCCAAACCGTGTGCACATCAGAAACATCGCACACAAAACAGCCAATTCATGTGCACATCAGAAACATCGCACACAAAACAGCCAAACCGTGTGCACATCAGAAACATCGCACACAAAACAACCAAACCGTGTGCACATCAGAAACATCGCACACAAAACAGCCAAACCGTGTGCACATCAGAAACATCGCACACAAAACAGCCAATTCATGTGCACATCAGAAACATCGCACACAAAACAGCCAAACCGTGTGCACATCAGAAACATCGCACACAAAACAGCCAAACCGTGTGCACATCAGAAACATCGCACATAAAACAGCCAAACCGTGTGCACATCAGAAACATCGCACATAAAACAACCAAACCGTGTGCACATCAGAAACATCGCACACAAAACAGCCAAACCGTGTGCACATCAGAAACATCGCACACAAAACAGCCAAACCGTGTGCACATCAGAAACATCGCACACAAAACAGCCAATTCATGTGCACATCAGAAACATCGCACACAAAACAACCAAACCGTGTGCACATCAGAAACATCGCACACAAAACAGCCAATTCATGTGCACATCAGAAACATCGCACACAAAACAACCAAACCGTGTGCACATCAGAAACATCGCACACAAAACAGCCAAACCGTGTGCACATCAAAAACATCGCACACAAAACAGCCAAACCGTGTGCACATCAGAAACATCGCACACAAAACAACCAAACCGTGTGCACATCAGAAACATCGCACACAAAACAGCCAATCCATGTGCACATTACCCATTGAAATAATCCGCATCCAGCCGCTTAATGTGGTAGGTATCAGTAATGGAAACACCCACATCATATTCCATCATATATTCAGTGAGCTGCGATCCATTGATAAGGATGATCTTTTCCGGCAAATGCTGTACATATTCCATGGCTCCAGGACCAAAGGAAGAAGTAGTAACGAAGATTCCCTTTTTTGCCTTTTTCCCAAGCAGGGCACCAGCAAATTTTTGTATCTCAGGTCGACCGACCGCATCAACCCATCTCCTTGCCTGAATATAGATCGTGTCAAGACCGAGTTTATCCTCCTTTATGATGCCATCTATGCCACCATCCCCTGATTTTCCAACAACCTCCGCTGCCTCCCGGAAAGACCCCCCATATCCCATGCAAACCAGAAGCTCAACCACTATTCTCTCAAAATAGGCGGGTGAAACTGTCTTGAGAACTTCCAGAAGTTCTTCCGAAAGATTTTTACGCAATTCTTGATAGGACAATTCCATGGTCTCCGTAGGCGTTGCATCTGACTGCTCTATCTGGAATTCTGTTGCCTTCCTTGCGTCAACCTCGGCGCCCTTCGGACTGTTTCTCTTAGTCACAAATCCTCTGAAGCTCTCATACTTCATGAGGAATTCTTTCGTTATTTTCGGAGGTTTTTCAGCAAGAACCTTCTGTCCCTCCTCGGTAATCTGAAAATAACTTCTCTTCGGGGCGATGAGTAGCCCAGCCATTTTTAAGTAGCTTCGAGCCCATCCTACGCGACTATAAATAGTAGTAGTCTGTCTACTTGGAAGCAGCACTTCCCTCTCCTCGACGGATAAGTTATAGGAATTCGATAGATGTTCTACCGCATCCCCCACTGCATGGATACTTCCATCCGATGCATATTGAAGTAACGGTAACATCAAGGTTTGATAATCTGGTATTGGCAATTCTCCATTCCTCCTTTAGTGTAACATATCATATAATATATATTTATGTATGTATATTAGAGCGATGTATCAAATTTTTTCTGCATTTCCTGTAGGCGTTCTGCAATTCTAGCACGATTTGTGGCAATGGCGTTGTTATCTGGCGTCCATGTGTTCCAAAGGGCTTCGCGCCCCTCCTTCCATTGGAGCAAATCTTCGGGATGAAAATTAGGTTTGTACCCGCGACGGAGCATTTCATTGTATAGTTGTATTTGCCGTTCATAGAGATATGCTAATTTATTGTAGAAAAATGTAACGTGCCCCTTTCCGAGAGTATATTTTTCTGGGATGATGGCATCATTTCGTGCTAGACGGAATACACGTGGAAGTTCCCTATATTCAGCAAGAAGATGTTTGTTATGGAGTTCATGCGGTGGGATGCAATTTATTCTTGACATGCCGTGCACAGTGTAACAAATACATACAGCATGAGCCAATCAATCCAGGCCTGTTTATATAAATCGCTCTAACCCCCCTACAAGATGACCGATTATTTCTCTTCTTCGCTAACTCCTTCTTTTTTCTATTGTGTTTCTTGCTCATCTTTATCTTTTCCTTCTAGTAAGGTGATATAGTGGTGAAAAATAAAGAGACGATTTCGTTTATTGCCTGTCACCTCTCTCAAGATATTCTGCTCAATAAATGCTTTAAGCATCTTTTGGCTCGTTTGCGGACTAACGTTAAGTTTTTTCTGTACATTCTTCGCTGTCAGCACAGGACTATCATACAAATGTTCCAGTAGACGAAGGGCATTGCCTGCCTTTCTTCCAAGTTGTGGAAGAACATTTTCTTTCAGTTCTGTATCATAACGCAGTAATTTTTGTGTAACATCAATACCATCTTGAGCAGTCTGTTTGACTGCATCCAGAAAAAAAGATACCCATTTAGCCACACCATCCTGACTCTCACGTGCTTTATCAAGAGCAGCATAGTATTCTTTTCTATTTTTTTCTAGAAAGGTTGAGATATAGAGAATGGGCTGTTCAAGTATCCCCTTCTCTAGTAGATACAAAGAAATTAACATTCTCCCTATACGACCATTGCCATCTAAAAAGGGGTGAATTGTTTCAAATTGATAATGAATGAGAGCCGCATCCATGAGTTCAGGCATAGTACGAGGTTTTGTTTGAATAAATTTTTCTAAATCACTCATGAGTTCAGCAATATATTCATGTGCTGGAGGAACGAAATGGGCATTGTCCGGACGACTCCCACCAATCCAGTTTTGACTAGTACGATATGCACCCGGTTGTTTATCTTTTCCCCGAACCTGAGACAGCAAAACATTATGTGTTTCTTGTATCAAACGATTACATAGCGGAAGCTTTGTTCGTCGTTCCATTGCATATTTCATCGCTTGAATATAAGCATTGACTTCCTCCCAATCATCACGTTTTTCTGGCGCTACTTCTGACTCTTTCTTAAACGCATCTTCTATATTTGTTTGCGTACCTTCAATACAGCTAGAAAGCGTTGCCTCTTTTGTTGCGTAAGCATGAATAAAAAGATGCGGATTAGGAATACGCTTTATGAGCGATGAAAATTCACCAAGTAACAATGACGTATCCTGTACTTGCTTTGTAAAACCAGGAACCAAGAAAATTTCTTGACTTCTTTCCAAGTTTGCTGGTAAGTAATAACGGTAGCCACGAGACGATGTTCTCCAAGACCCCGGAAATTGTTGTGCTAAGAAACCCATATTCTATATCCTTCTTAATTCCATTTTAGCATCGAAATCATATTATGAAAAGTTATAATTCCATTTTAGCATCGAAATCATATTATGAAAAGTTATAATTCCATTTTAGCATCGAAATCATATTATGAAAATCTATAATTCCATTTTAGCATCGAAATCATATTATGAAAAGTTATAATTCCATTTTAGCATCGAAATCATATTATGAAAAGTTATAATTCCATTTGAGCGTCGAAATCATATTATGGAAATCTATAATTCCATTTGAGCGTCGAAATCATATTATGAAAAGTTATAATTCCATTTGAGCATCGAAATCATATTATGAAAAGTTATAATTCCATTTGAGCGTCGAAATCATATTATGGAAATCTATAATTCCATTTGAGCATCGAAATCATATTATGAAAAGTTATAATTCCATTTGAGCGTCGAAATCATATTATGGAAATCTATAATTCCATTTGAGCGTCGAAATCATATTATGAAAATCTATAATTCCATTTGAGCGTCGAAATCATATTATGAAAATCTATAATTCCATTTGAGCGTCGAAATCATATTATGGAAATCTATAATTCCATTTGAGCGTCGAAATCATATTATGGAAATCTATAATTCCATTTGAGCGTCGAAATCATATTATAGCTCATCTCAAGAGTGCCAGTACGCATACATTACTACGAATAAAAAGAACAGCACGGTGAAAAGCATCGTACACTTGTTAACCTTGCTCCAAGAAACATCAATTTTATTGGTACAAATCAATCGACATTTCAATCTCTTGCGGAAGATTCAAATGTGGAAGTTGCCTATCCCTCCACGTCCATTCTCCTAGATCCTGTCCAAATACAAAATGCTCATTGAAAACACTGATGGCAGTGGAATGAACACTCCGCGGATTGCCATCATCAATCAGGAAATTGCCCGTATGATCTAATTCCAGATTCTGAACATCACTTTCTGTCAGCTCACTCTGCATCCCATCTATTTCCGTATGGCTAAGACCTATGGGCAGTATCTTAGCATGCGCATCATGGCGAGTAGCAATCCAATATCCACTGATGACACCGTGTTTTAGCAGAAGATCTACCATCCCAACGAGACCACCATATATCTGCGCATTACCAATAAAACGAGAACCATGAACATAACCAACTACCAGCCCATTATCCATCTTGCCAACCAAACCACCCATATTATGAGTAGCTATGATATTTCCGGTATTGATTCCCTGCAGCTCGCCCTGATGAATTCCCACCAAACCGCCAGCATTTTTTGTGCTGCTGACATCACCTTCATTTCTTCCCGTGATGCTGCCCATATTGCTACCAGAAATACCACCGCTGTTCTCCCTGCCCTTTATTGCACCAGTATTTACCGCAATAAGCATCCCCCTGTTATCACCCACAACACCGCCAACATCTAATTTTCCTCGGACGACATTCTCATTTCTGCCAATTATTGTGCCGAAATTTTTCCCTACCAAGCCCCCACTTCTGTTCTCGCCCCTAACAACCCCCTTAGCACTGTAAATGTTTTGCATTGTACCTGAATACAGAATTCCCGCAAAGACCCCCACATCATCCCTACCATGAATGGCAGGTTCCGTAAGACTACTCTGTCGCAGCAGTATTGTTAGATCCTGAATCGATGGAAGATCTTGGCTACCCCTTACCTCTCCAAATAGACCAACAGAAGACATCTCAGGGTGCTTGATAAAAAAATTATCAATGCGCTTTCCATTCCCGTCAAGGGATCCGGTAAATGAATTGTCATGCCCATTGGACATGCCGGAAGAAATAGGCGTAAAACCATGCAATGGAAAGCCCTGCGTCCCTGGATCGGGAAAACTGATATCATTCATTATGACGTACTCTGCGTCCAGTTTTGCACCCATATTTTGGAGATCGCGCCAGGTGTATATCTCGTTATGTGGAGTCTTAATGATACGTTTCTGCATTGCTGCTATGCTGATTTTTCCATCATCCTGATACACATTTACATATATATGCACGGTGCCCGTGATGCTGTTCCATTCTGTAAATAACCAGTTGGTAGGGCCAAAATAAAACTTTCCATCATCATCTACGGCTGTTGGAATATCCCGAACCCCACTGTCATATTTGATACTTTCATCTGTGGCAATAAGAATCTGATATTTGAGCACTTTTCCGATGTATTTCTGCTTCAAAATATTTGCGCTTATGAGCTCCTCATTGTTGTAATCTCCAAGACTGAGATATTCTTGCAGCTCCTGAGAAAATTGGGACTTATACTTGAGCTCAATGCCCTGGCTATACATCTTTACAGAATATCGTCTACTGGAACCATCTGCGGCGGTAACAATGTAAGATTGCCCTATAGAAAAATCGCGGGGAGTGGCTGGATCCGGGAGGATCTTGGCCCCTTGACTGATAATAATATTTGGAATGAGATACGTACTATCAATGGGCAGCAAGTTTCCGATAGTAATATCCGTCCCCTGTATCATTGCCTGATGATCCATTGACAAAACTGGATTCGCATCCTGTACAAAATAAAATGAATGTATGGATTTTTCAGATGATAATTCTTCCACTCGAATGGTGTATACACGACTTGTCCCATCATCTGCTGAAACTACATATTTAACTGGCACACTAAAATCCTGAGCAAGACTCCTGTCCGGTGTAATCTGCACGCCAGTCATATCGATACTGGGAATGAGCTGACTGGTATTAACACCAATAGGAATCGAGAAAATAATATTTGAACCCTGAATATCACCCTCATAATCTTGCTTGAGAAAATTCTCATGCGCATTGAAGGAAAAGGAGTTAATATGTTTCTCAGAGCTCCGACCGCGCACCGATGTTTGCACAAAATATGTCTCCTGACTGCCATCCTCTGCTGTAACTATATACGATACCTTCCTGCTAAAATCGAAGGGCACGCCATTATCTGGATAAATACTTGCCTGCTTGTTTGTTGTGATGGTTGGTGTAAAATAAAAAGTCTTGGGACGCTTGCTCAGTATGCACTGTATGTCTAGGCGATTTCTTGTGCAGTAGACATCACTTTCAAGACTGAGATAATTATCAGTCCGCTTGAACATAAACGAAATAAGCTCTTTATCAGATGAGAGTATTGAAACAGAGAACTCTCTGGCATCGCCCTGCTCTGTTGTAACAGTGTAGCCCACCTCACGCGTAAAATCATATAACTCTCCCCTGCTTTGTTCTATCCTAACTCCATCGTCCAGTTCTATAGTAGGAATAAGCATGCTGCGATCAAGAACATTAGGAAGACCAACGGTGATGCTACCATTACGTATTCTTCCTACTCGATCCTTTACCAATGATAGATGTTGGTTTTTTTCTACTTCGAAGACAAAGGAGCGAATGGTAGCTCCGTGCTTATTCTCTAGGAGCGGCTTTGTATTGCATGATCCTAAGAGAAGAATAAACAACAGGATACAGTAACTGGCTAAGTTAAGAAAAACTCTCATAACTCCAATGCTATTATATTAAAAATATAAAATATTATCAATTACTATTTTTGCATTGCTAACCCAGTATGAATAAGAGCTAGGACAGATTCACGAATTTTGGAAGGTCCAACAGCAGAGTTGCTATCAACGTACATGTACTACACGAGTCTGTCGAGACAGAGCGGGAATTGAACGGGAGTGACGGGGCTCGAACCCGCGATCTCCGGCTTGACAGGCCAGCGCGATAACCAACTTCGCTACACCCCCATGTGTAAATACTAACATAGATAACATGGTATGTGTCAAGCTTTCAATAAAAAAACAGTGCCCTAGGGCACTGTTTTTTGTAGGATTAATGTAGCTCTAGGGCAATGCGCCGAGACTTCTCACTCTCTCTTAGAGGGAGAGTAATACTCAATAGCCCGTCAGCGATCTTTCCGCTTATCTTGTCAAAATCGACTGTGTCGGGAAGACGGTATCGATATAACAAACTACCTTCCTCATCCTCACTACTCGCATTGGCATCATTAACCGAACGAATAGACAAGAGATTCCCCTGAATTTCCATGTTTATGTTTTTCTCATTAAAACCTGGAAGCTCCAAATCTAGCTCATACTTATCCTCCATGCGTCTCAGACCTGAAGACTGAGAACAGCAAGCTCCGTACCTCTCCGAGATACCTGTACTATTGCGATGACTGGCATCACAAAACCGTGAATCAAACAAACTATTATAGAATGGAAATAAATATTTCATCATTACTCCTTACATCTTATTACATGCAAAAAGCGTGCCAAAATTTGCAGACCTGCGAAAACATTGAAATATCAGCATTTTATTCTGTTCACAGGCAAATTCGGGAATGGTGTCATTATGGGTCATGTGTGTATATTTGACACAATGAGCCTCAGTGTATGCCAGCCATTTCATTTTGATACAGCATTGTCCTAGCAAGGAGAAAAACTGTATCAAAATTACCCGCATGTGTATTTATGGCGCATTTTCTTGGGATTTGACAAATATTTTTATATACATTATTCTGTTTTTGATGAAATTGTTTGCTCTCATCTCCCTGTTAATTACTGCAACCCTCTCCGCACAGGAGTTTCAACAAGTCGAAGATCTTGAAGTATCCTTTCAGGTAGAGCTGTTGTACGATGGATTGGAGGTTCCCTGGGATATTGAAACATACAAGAACCGTACATACATCCTCCAACGAAATGGCATTATCAGAGTTGTTGTTGATGAACAATTACAAAACGCTCCCTACTATGAATTTACCGACATCTATGTCCTTGGGCAGGGAGGGCTCTTTGACCTGGTCTTTGACCCCAGATATGAGGAAAATAGTTTCGTATACATCAGCAGGACCATAGCCCGAAACGATGCAGTCATCCTCCGTCTTTCCCGCTTTACAGACACAGGGAGCGGTCTGGATACGGAAGAAATACTGTACGATGCAAATCCTGTTGGCTTTCCAAAGAATTTTGGCGGACGTTTGGTCATTGACCGACGAAATAAACTCTATATGACCATCGGAGATCGGGGACAGATAGAATTTGCACAATATCTTGATCGCCTCCATGGAAAAATTATCAGATTAAATCTTGATGGTTCTGTCCCTCCAGATAATCCCTTTGTTTCCCGTCCGGGTGTTCTCAGGGAAATATATAGCTTTGGACATCGAAACCCGCAGGGCATAGCTGTAGATCCCGAACGGGGAAATATATATGCAAGCGAACATGGTCCCTCTGGATATGACGCAGCAAGTGGGGGTGATGAAATAAACAAGATAGAGCCGGGACAGAATTACGGCTGGCCAATTATCTACCATAAAATGGAGCGCCGCGGCATGGTAAGCCCCCTGATAAGCTTTCTCCCATCGACATCACCCGCAAGTGCAATGTTTTACAATGGCAGCATGTTCCCAGAATGGTGGGGCAAGCTCTTTGTTGGGAATCTTCGTGGCATGTCCATACAGCAGATCTCCATAAACAATACAGGAAGAAAAATTGAGGCAACATATACAACACTCTTTGAAGGTCAGTACGGACGTATACGTGCCCTTGGCATGGGCGCTGATGGTAGCATCCTCTTTGCAACATCAGAGGGAGACCGCCAAGATATAAGTAACAGAGACCGGGTATTCCGCATCTTCCGGAATGAATAAGTTGCCTGCCATGCCGGCAATTCTCTACCCCGAACTAGCTCCCCCACTTCGTGCACTCTATACAGGCATGACCATCCGTAGTCCAGAAGGTTATCCTCCCGACGGCTTTAATATTGCTAATGATGAACATAGAAGGATCTTTGAGGCAAACATTGCCCCTCGTAGATTGCGTAGCTTTCCCAAACAAGTCCACGGCAATGCTCTCTGCATACTGAAGACGGAAGATGAACCACCCTGTGCAGAAGGGGATGGTTTGATAACAGCATGTCCGGCAATCCTCTTGGGCATTCGCTGTGCGGACTGTGCCGTCGTGCTACTCTACGATCATAAACATTCAGTACTTGCCTTGCTCCACTCGGGTTGGCGCGGCTGTGCTAAAAATATTAGCGGAGCGGCAGTTGCTCGCATGCAGACAGAGTTTCATTGCAGGATGGAAGATATACATGCCCATGTATTCCCAGCTGCAGGACCCACATCCTATGAGGTTGGAAGGGAGGTCGCAGAGCTCTTTCCCCAGCCACATCGCGTTGTAATAAGAAATGAACGCTCCTACCTTGATTTACATACCATCATTCACCAACAATTAGAAGAAGCAGGGATGAACGGAGGATCAATTAGCCATTCGCCCGAATGTACCATGAGTGATACACGTTTCCATTCCTATCGAAGAGATGGAAAAAAATTTTGTTCTATGCTAGTATTTGCTGGTATAGGTAATAAAAACCAATGAATCAGCAGATAGTTCGCATACATGATGCAGAAAGTATGACACCATATTCTCTTGCAAAGAAATTCTCAGCACGAGTCATCCTTGAGTCGGCTTCTCTTATGGCACAGGGTCGATATTCCTTGTTGATGGTAAAAGAAGCATTCCGACTGTACCAAAATAAAGATGGCGTCTTTATGCGCACCCCCGAAAAACAATTTCGGATACGAGGCGAAGTCAGTGACATCTTGGAAGTCCAGCTCTATTTTGCCAAGCAGTTTGAGGCAGGACTTCACCCCTTTCCCGTACCCGCGGGAGGCATTGGATATCTCTCCTTTGAATTCTCTCAATTTTGTGACAGCATCATCTTTCGCGATAAACCCGATGCTCTGAACATGCCCCTTGCATCCTTCCTCTTTGGACATGTCTTTCTTATATGCGACCACTATACAAACCTCCTCTACATTCTTGGCTTGAACTATGATGAATGCAGCATAGATCTTGAAAAAGAATTAGACAGCATTGAGGAGCGACTTAATGATCTCGATTTTAATTATCTCCGTACTAACAATCTAGAGCATACAAATAAAATTATTTCTGACGAGGAAAGTATCAAAAAACAATACAGACTGGGCGTAGAAGCAATTCGGAAGGATATCTCAGCAGGTGAATATTATCAATCGGTGCTCTCTCGCAGGCGCATTGTACAAACAGAAATGAGTGGACTTGAGGCGTACAAGCAACTCCGCAATACCAATCCCGCACCCTATTTGTTCTATCTTGATTTTGATGGCTTCCAAATACTTGGAGCATCACCAGAATCCCATATCACCGTAAAAAACGGTGTGGCACAGATACGGCCACTTGCAGGAACCCGAAGACGAGGGGCAAACTATGAGGAAGACAAGAAGTTGGAAAAAGAATTACTTGCTGATGAAAAAGAATGCGCAGAACATCTGATGCTTGTCGATCTTGCCCGTAATGACCTCGGCAGATGCTGTAATCCTACCAGCATCTCAGTAGACCAATACATGCATGTCGAACATTTTTCCAAAGTTATGCACATCGTATCTACCGTATCAGGAACAGTCGGAGCCAAATATTCCGGCATTGATGCCCTGCGTGCAAGCTTTCCTGCAGGCACGGTATCCGGTGCACCAAAAATACGCGCCATCTCATCCCTTGACGCATTGGAAACAGAGAGCCGCCAGTTTTATGCCGGTGTAGTCGGCTATATTGAGGCGGGCGGCGATCTTGATACCTGTATTACCATACGAAGCGCATTAAAATGCGAGGATAAACTCTATCTACAGGCGGGGGCGGGCATTGTGTACGATTCCGATCCCGAACGTGAATATCAGGAAACTGAGGCAAAATTATCAGGACTTATGCATGCCATGGGTCTAGGAGAGAGATCGTGATATTGCTTATTGATAACTATGATTCTTTTACCTTTAATCTATATCAGTACCTCTGCGAATTAAGCAGCGAAGAGGTGCGCGTCGTACGAAACGATGCCCAATCTGTCGATGAATTATGCGCCCTGAAGCCCAGCCATATTATTATCTCTCCTGGCCCAGGACGGCCGGAGGATGCCGGCATCTGTGTGGAGCTCATACGACAGATTGATGATAGCATTCCCATTTTCGGCGTCTGTCTGGGGCTACAATGCATTGCTATTGCCTATGATATGCCCGTTATCTCTGCCAAAGATATAGTCCACGGAAAAATAAATCAGGTCGAACATGACGGGAAGGGTATATTCCGTTCCATCTCGCAACCGACAACCTGCACCCGATATCATTCGCTTGCCGTGGATATTACAGAAATCAATGATAACTTTGAAATAAGTGCCTGGGTGTCAGATGGCGAAATTATGGGACTGCGCCACAAGACAAAGATTATTGAGGGAGTGCAATTTCATCCCGAATCCATTGCCAGCACTGAGGGAAAAAAGATGCTCGGGAATTTTCTGAACTATCGGCGTGAACCCTTTATTGTCAAAGATACACTAAATACCCTGCTTTCGAAACAGTCGCTCTCTATGGAAGAAGCTGAACGATGGATGGAAGAAATTAGCGCTGGGAATATCTCGCCTACCTTTCTTGCATCTTTCCTTATTGCATTTCGCATGAAGGACATTAGCCCACAGGAACTAGCAGGTGCAGCATTGGCACTCTGCAAGAATGCAAAACCCATTGCGGCGGAAGGCAATCTCCTCGACACCTGCGGCACCGGCGGAGATGGAATGGGAAGCTTTAATATATCATCCATCACTGCGCTCATGGCAGCTGCCTGCGGTGCCCGCGTGGCGAAACATGGAAACCGGGCCGTTTCATCACAATGTGGGAGCGCAGATTTCTATCAGGCACTGGGCTATCCCCTCGATCTTGATGCAGAGTCCTCGCTTACTGTTCTGGAACAGACAAATTTCGCCTTCCTCTTCGCCCCCCACTATCATCCTACCATGAGGCATGCCTCATCCGTCCGCAAAGAATTAGGAATCAAAACAATTATGAACCTCATCGGCCCGATGACAAACCCCGCCCAAGCCAGTCATCGGATGGTAGGGGTCTATGACGGTGCAATGACGAACACTATGGCAGAGGCAGCACGACTCTTACAGCTAGAGCGCGCATTATTCTTTAGCACTGATGATGGACAGGATGAGATATCACTCTTCTCGCCCTCAAGGGGCTTTCTCCTGCACAAGGATGGAGACATAGAGGATTTTTGTATAGAACCGGCTAATTTTAAGATGCCCGAACATGCCATAGAGGCACTCAAGGGTGGTAGTGCTGAGGAAAATGCAGCAGAGGCCTGGGAGATAGCACGCGGCAGGGGCAGGGAAGCTATTCGCGACGCAATGATATTGAACAGCGCCTGTGCGCTCTTTGTCTATGAAACAGTTCCATCTATCACGGATGGCATTGCCCTTGTGCAAGATACGCTGCATGAGGGAAAACTTGCAGAAAAAATGGAAGAAATTATTGATACAGTGCGGGCCGTTCAGAAGCGGAAAGAAACATGAGCACAGACATACTACAGGAGATTGTTCATGCAAGAAAACAGCGCATCCAAAGAGATGGCTATGCACCTTCTGTTGATCTTCCAAAAGAACGGGATCTTCCACTTCAACCCTTTCTACGCCCCCCAGCTCTGATCTGCGAAATAAAACGCCGTAGCCCCTCACGTGCATCAATTAATATGGAGGTCGACCCACTCGAACAGGCCGCATATTATCGGGCGGAGGGAATTCGAAGTATATCCGTCCTTACCGAGGAGGAGTATTTTTCTGGCTCGCTCGCAGAACTCCGCAAAATTAAACAAGCATTTCCTGATCTCAGCATCCTCCGTAAGGACTTCCTCCTTGATGTCGAGGATGTCTACACATCATTTTTGGCCGGTGCAGATGCCATCCTACTGATTGCAGCAATACACAGTGCAGAGACCCTGCGCAGCATGTATGACTATGCACGGAAATTGGGCTTGGCTGTTCTCGTGGAAGCTCATAGCGAGGAGGATGTAAACAAGATCTCTCCATTCCAACCAGACATTGTCGGTATTAACTGCCGCAATCTGCGGAGTTTTCAAGTAGATCGACTGCATCCACTTATCCTGCGCTCTGCTATTCACTGGAAGACGGAGCTGGTATATGAATCGGGAATCAACAGCATTGCTGATGCTGACTTTGCCTATGACACAGGTTTTACTGCCATCCTCTGTGGTGAGGCAGTGATGCGTAACAGGGAATTTTGCACTGGCTTACAACAATCAGCAGCCGGCAAGAGGGCAGAACGCCGCGCACATCCGCGGGCAAATTTCTGGCAAAATATTGCAGCTACTATTCGCAACAAAGGTCTCCAAGTAGCAGCAGGGGCAACTGCCCCACCCCTCGTAAAGATATGTGGCATTACCAATCCTGAGGATGCAATAATGGCTAGAGATGCAGGTGCAGACATACTCGGTTTTGTGTTTGCATCTTCACCACGGCAGGCAGATCCGGCGCTCTTGCGTGAGCTACAGGATCTGGATCTGCTAAAGGTCGCAGTTGTATCGAATTCACTCAATGATGAAGTAGTCGAGCTCCTAGTAGGTGGATACATTGATGCAATACAATTCCACGGAGATGAGAGCCCCGCGGACTGCCTGTCTGTTTGGCCATCCTACAAGGCGCTGCGTCTGTCTGAAAATCAGCTACTCGCCGATACACAGTCCGAAACAGAGTACCCATCACCCCGCCTCCTACTCGACAGGTGGCATAAAACATTGGCAGGCGGGACAGGAGAGCAGGTTCAAGATTCTGTTCTGAAATCGTGGAATGATGTGCTCTGGCTTGCTGGGGGACTGGGACCCGATACTGTGGCTACCCGAATCCAGCATTGGAAGCCCGAATTAATTGATAGCTCAAGTGCTCTGGAAGCCAGCCCCGGAAAAAAAGACGGCAAAAAGATTGCTGCCTTCTTTCGGGAGATAGAAAGGACATGGAAATGAAAGAGAAGAACCCGAACGAGAAGAAAAAATATGTACGCGGTAGCTTTGATGGATTAGGCGGTCGATATGTTGCAGAAATGCTCCATCCCTCGCTAGCCCAGCTTGAGGAGGCCTTTGAAGATGCCATGAATGATCCTGACTTCCTCCAATCGTTAGAAGATGCAGGAAAGCAGTTTATTGGAAGACCAACACCCCTCCTCCCCGCAGAATCAATCAGCAGCACTTTTGATGCGGCCGATATATACATCAAGCTGGAAGGATTGGCAAATACTGGGGCACATAAAATAAACAATGCGCTCGGACAAGCCATCCTCGCAAAGCGGATGGGAAAACAACGAATTATAGCCGAGACCGGTGCAGGTCAGCATGGTCTTGCGGTTGCAGCAGCCTGTGCACGCCTTAAACTGGATTGTACCATATACATGGGTGAACTTGACTGGCAACGCCAGCACCCCAATGTGTTCTACATGGAGCTCTTTGGAGCCAAGGTTCAGATTGTTCGGACAGGAAGCCGCAGTCTGAAGGATGCAGTAACGCGAGCCCTCCAAGATTGGGCATCATCCTATCCTAGCACCCACTATCTTATTGGTTCTGCCTTGGGACCATCACCCTATCCTGATATGGTACGCGAATTTCAATCAGTTATCGGAAGAGAATGCAAGCAACAATGCATGGAACTGGGAATAGAACCGACAAGCATCATCGCTGCAGCCGGCGGCGGCTCCAATGCTATGGGCATCTTCTCGTCCTATCTGAACGATAGCCATGTACGCTTGATTGCTGCTGAGGCAGGTGGCCGCGGAGATGACATTGGAAATCATGCGAGCAGGATGGGCGGAACAGGAAAGATGGGCATAGTCCATGGATATAAATCATTATTTCTTAGTGATGCAGACGGACAGGTTGCAGATACCCACTCTATTTCTGCCGGGCTGGACTATGCAGGCATAGGGCCAGAGCTTGCTGCCTTGGGACTCCGAAAGCGCGTGGAATTCCTTGCAATTCGTGATGCTGAAGCACTTGAAGCTCTCCAACTCTTTGCCCAACATGAGGGCTTGCTCTTCGCACTCGAATCGGCACATGCCGCTGCTGCCTGTCTGAAATTCGCTCGGAGATCAACAAAGAAGGAAACAATTATCCTCCACATGTCGGGCAGGGGCGATAAGGACCTCTTTATCCTTGCGCGGGAGCTCCGTCCCGAACAATGGAAGGAATTTCTGGAGGAAGAAGGAGCAAGACTATAATGGCTGGTCAGCACATTCGGACATCACATTCCCCTGCCCTCATGGTACACATAATTCCCAACTATCCCGACTATAACAGCTCCCTGCTGGCAGCAGAAAAGGCAGTGCGTGCTGGTGCAGATATATTGGAACTGCAATTCCCCTTCTCTGATCCATCAGCAGACGGACCGATCATACAGGAGGCCTGCAAAACTGCACTAGAGCAGGGCTTTACCGTGCAGAAGGGCTTTCAATTTGTCAGCGATCTTACAGAGCGTCTTGGACCGATTCCCATCTTTATTATGACCTATGCAAATATTATCTACACGGTGGGAATTCCCGCATTTGTGGAGCGCTGCAGTGCACTGAATGTTCACGGTCTCATCGTTCCTGACCTGCCGCCTGATAGTGATGAGGGGCTAGAAGATTGCTGCAGAGCAGCAGGAATAGCAAATGTCGGTGTAACATTGATAGGAAATAATACAGAACGCCTCCCGCTCTTTGAACAAAAAAAATATATGTACGTATCGTTGCGGCGGGGAGTTACCGGGAGCTATACAAAACTGCAGAATGAGGATCTAGAATTCTTACAATCACTCCGCCGACCGGACAGACAGATTATTGCCGGTTTCGGCATTCGAACTGCAGAACAGGTTCGACTCCTGAGTGGACATTGCGATATTGTTGTTGTGGGATCTGCCCTTGTAGAAATTATCCGCGATGCACCTGCCAAGCTCGGTGATTTTCTCCAAGAACTCCTCCAAGCAACAAAGCCCATTTCATAATACTTCCCACAAATGGAAGCAATGATAACAAAGTACAGATCATCGGCCTCTGCTTGAATTCACCGTCTCAAAATGCCCCCACCCCCACACGCATAAAACAACACCCGCTATGTGTATTGACAAAAAAAAATGTATTTGCCATACTGTGCCTAGCTATGTGTTATGCAATACTGACACATGCTAGCGATAAAGGAAGGTCTTATGAGTGTTACAATAACAAAAGATAATTTTTCTGAAGTAGTTTTGAATTCCCCCGTACCAGTGCTTGCTGATTTCTGGGCAGAGTGGTGCCCACCCTGTAAGATGATTGCCCCCATTCTTGATGAAATAGCAGCGGAATATGAGGGAAAAATCTGCGTTGCAAAGATCAACGTTGATGACAATCAGGAACTGGCACAGCAATATGAAATTGCCAGCATACCAACGCTACTCTTATTTTCAAACAAGGAAATAGTACAAAAACAAATCGGTGCAGTACCGAAGGATAGTATTGTTGGCATGTTCAAAGAACATATCGCCAGCTAAACCTTCCTTCTCTGCTGTCTATTTTGAATATTTCTCATCGGTATTTACAGAGCCGAAGCTTGCTCCCTTGGTTGGTGTAATGTGCCAGTCGTCTCTGTGGTTTGTATCGCTTGATGAGCTATCGCGGGATATAGAGCGTGTACTGGTGCTATCTTGTGGACGAATGGCATCCTCGGGAGTAATTTCTTTCCCAGCAATCTTCCATGCGCCCTCCTGTGCAAGGAGCTCCGCTTGTTGAAATACAGATTTTTTTCCAAAGCCCCGATAGGGATCATCTGCAACATAGCTCTTTGTACTGTAGAGTAGGGCATCTATGATATTGCCCTGTGGATTATCGTAGATGCTCAGCACGCCATTTGTATTTGAGATGCCGTTCCCACCTTCTAGCCAGAAATCCCATGCAGTATCCGAGCTGTCGTAGCCACCAGATTCCGTAATATCAGTTGTTTCCGACTTCTCGCTGTCTATGCCCTGCGGTTTTGTATGAATAAGAATATAACTATCATCCTCCACAGCAAAATCTGGAAAGATCAGCTGTGAATCTGCATTGTCCTTTGTACCCTCGTAGAAGCTTAGCCCAGCCATGTTCCCGCCCTTGGATATATAGAGCTCTATCACATCAGGATGCTTTCCACTCCCTTCGGGGAGAAATTCATTGATAACAAGATCCGGAATATCCGTATTAACACCATACCAAGGAATAACAACCGTGCTGCTATTGCCGGCAGCATCACGAACGCGAAGCGAAAGCCGATATTCCCTACCTGGCTGACCATCCGACTTATACACTACATGCACGGTTTTTCCATCTACAGAAATAGCCGCAAGATCAAGATGCGGAATGGTCTCGACATCCATTTCAGAGCTCTGTACCGCCTCATTGAAAAGAACGGAGATCTGTTTTTCGCTCTGAATTTCGTGAGATAGCATCTTCGGAACTTCGGTATCACGCACTCCATCCTCGAAGGGGACAATCGGATCGCAGGAGTTAGACGAAAGCAAAACTATACAAACACAGAGTACAATATAGTATTTTGAACTGTTCATAGCTATAATACTATAAAAAGTCGCAGTTTGATTGAAATTTTAGAATAATTATTGCCCATACACTATAGGAACTGTTTCTGATGCGAGCCAGTCACTGAGATGCCGCGGCAGTAGCTCTGTAAGCTCTGCATAGACCCATTCCTGATACCAATTAATCCACGAAAGCTCTTCCGGCGTGCAGAGTTCGGGCAGAATCAATCTCTTATCCAGAGGGCAGAGGCTCAGTAATTCAAAGGTAAAGAATTCGCCAAAATCATTCTTTCTATCTTCAATGACATGCAGGACATTCTCAATGCGAATGCCATAATCCGAATAATACAAGCCAGGTTCGTTGGAGAGAACCATGCCAGGACGAACGGAAGAGAGCAGATGATCATAGCCCGCATGGGGACTAATGGCAGGTGGATATTCGTGCACATCAAGAAAGGTACCAATACCATGCCCTGTTCCATGTCCGTAATTCTTGTGAAGCCGCCATAGCGGGTTTCGTGCAATGGCATCTAACTGAATACCACTTGTTCCACTGGGGAAACTCGCACAGGCAAGGGCAATATGCGCCTTGAGAACCTGGGTATAGCTCGCTGCAACATCTTCGGGAACATCATCACCCAAATACAGAGTACGCGTAATATCCGTAGTGCCACCAAGATAATGTCCACCTGAATCAATCAATAGGACACCATCCCTGTTGATGGGGACATCATGCCCCGAAATAGTTCGATAATGCGGCATGGCACTGTGCTCACGAAAGGCAACTATGGAATCGAAGCTATCGAAGATGTAATCATTCTGTTCTGCTCGGAGGGCAGTTATTTTTTCTGCTATGGCAGATTCGCTAAGCTCTGCGCTGTTTTCGCTCTGACTCAGCCAATGCAAGAGGTGAACCCATACACAGCCCTCCTGACGATAGACTGTCTGTAATCGCGGGAGCTCCTGGGCTACCTTGATAGACTTCGCTTGGATGCTTGGTTGTCCTGCAAAAATTTTCTGTGATGGAACAAGACTGCCCAAATGATACGTAATCCGATGTGGATCAAGGAGGATACTGCTGCCTGCCGGTAATTCTGCTAGTAATATCTCGATATCATCATAGTCCCTGCAAAAGATAGCTGCTGCACGCAACTCATCTGCAAGATCATCATGCATGGCAAGAGGATTAATACAGAGAATTGCATCCTGCTCGGTTACTAAGAGGTGGGCATAGAACAATGGAGAACATGCAAGGTCGGCACCACGAAGATTTAGTATCCATGCAATATCACCCAGTGTTGATACTAGATGCTGTGTAGCGCCATGCTCTGCCATCGAGGCACGAAGGGCTGCTAGTTTTTCTGTTCGTGATTGATGCGAATACTCGCTGTAAGAAAAAATAGATGAACTTGGTCGTTCTGCTCTGTCTACCCATAGCGCATCAATATAGGGTGCTGCTTCCACAATAGTGCAATGTGGATAATGTTCCTGCCAGACCTCTGCCATCCGTATAGAGGGATAATACAGCGCAATCCGCGGAACGGAGTCTACCTTCGCGTCGGAGGATAGCCGGGCATGTATCCAGTTAAACATCTCCTCGTCATATTCATTGTAGGATGGACAAAATTCAATCGCAGTATCGCGAAACATTGTTTCAGCTTCGATAAAATAGCGTGAATCTGTCCAGAGCGATGCATCTGTAGCCGTAACAATGAGGGAACCAGCAGAACCAGTAAAGCCACTAGCCCAACTACGGGCAGAAAAATGAGGAGCTGGAAGCTCGCTCTGATGTGGATCGATGTCCCGGAGGACAAGTGCCGAAAGATTATGTTCTTGCATTATCGTTCGCAGTATTTGTAATTGCATTGTTATTCTCCCGAAAGAAAACGTTCGGCCTCTAGCGCTGCCATGCAACCACTGCCCGCAGCGGTTACTGCCTGCCGGTAGATCTTGTCCTGTACATCACCACAGGCAAAAAAACCGGGAACATCGGTTGCTGTACTGTTCTGATGGGTAAGAACATAGCCATCAGCATCACAGTCAATCTGACCACTCAGGAGCTCTGTATTTGGCACATGCCCAATAGCATAGAAGAGGCCCTGTGCCTCCCGCAGCTCCTCTGTATTATCTTTGTTATTCTTTGTGCGTACATGCGTGAGATCCTTTTCGCCAATTGCCTCTACCGCCTCTGTGTTCCAGAGTATGCTAATCTTAGGATGGGCGCGGACCCGATCCTGCATGATGGGGGAGGCACGGAATTCATCCCTGCGTAGCATCATAGAGACATGGGAGGAAAAATTGCTAAGATATATGGCCTCCTCACAGGCAACATCACCACCGCCAACAAGGAAGAGCTTCCCGTCCCGAAAACGCGGGAGCGCCCCATCACAGACAGCACAGGAAGAAATGCCCTGTTGCCATAGTTTGTCCTCTCCAGTAATACCAAGTCGTTTCGCAATTGCACCGGTAGCGAGAATGATGCTTCGACTCTGATACCTACCCGAACTTGTCGTTGCTGTAAAGGGTCGTGACGAGAGATCTACCTCAGTAACGGTTTCAGTAAGAATCCTCGTGCCATACTGCAGGGATTGTTGCCTCATTCTGGACATGAGCTCCGGTCCGGATATCGGATCGGGGAAACCAGGAAAGTTTTCTATCTCAGTTGTTGTAGTAAGCTGTCCGCCAGCAGCAACTCCTCCGGCCATGAATCCCTCAAAAAGGAGGGGCTTGAGCATGGATCGGGCAGCGTAGATGGCTGCTGTATGTGCAGCAGGACCAGAACCTATGATAATAACATTTTCAATGGAGGGATTTTGATTCATGTCTTTATGGTATCAGGATCTCCAAAATAATGCAAGGAAGTACTTGTCATTGTAGCAGCATTACTGTATGCTTTTGCCATGCATATACGAAACAATCTTGCAAATATACTCACTGTTGCTCGTGCAATAGCTGGCATGCTCTTTGTTCCTGTCTTTCTGTTCGTGGACTATGCAGGAGTATGGTTGGCACTCCTTATTCTCTATGGCTTTATTGAAATATCTGATGTGCTTGATGGTGCTGTTGCCCGCAAGACAAAAACGACAAGTGATTTTGGCAAGCTCTTCGATCCTGCAGCCGATATCGTAAGCCGTGTTGCATGTATGTTCTGCTTGTTTCGGACGAGCGTCTGGTGGCCGCTTATTGCTTTTATTATGATGCGTGAAATTACCATGTGCGCTCTTCGCATGTATATGCTTAACAAAGGCGTGGTCATCTCCGCAAAATGGGGTGGAAAAGTCAAGGCCGGTTTCTATGCATCAGCAAATATTGCTAGTCTGATGGTATTGACGGCAGGAATATTTGGACAGGAACTGCTGTTTTTCCAGCAAGTGCGTATACCGCTACTTATTATGAGCTGTTTCGCTGCCTACGCATCGCTTGTGCATTATTTTGTTGTGGCACAAAGACAGCTGCGCTAAACTACTGTTGTGGCACAAAGGCAGCTGCGCTAAACTACTTATTTCCTGCGACTTTTTATGCCTCTTCCATCGCCAGCATTTCCACTTCCATAGAGGGGGCTGAGGATGCTGAAATTGCAGAAGCTATTGTAGACTCCCCGTTCAATCTGGGCAAAGGCAATGTCATCCAGATTGATGTTGCGGTGAAAGGATGTAATGAGAGAAGTGAATGTTCGAACAAATTGTTCTGCTCCAAATTTCTCTGCTATATTTGCTGACATATCGGGGCATTCCATTGTAGCGAGATCCTGAAAGGCAGCACAGACATCCTTGTTTAGCTCATATATTGTGCGCCGAAATCCCTCGTCCTGTATATCTCGTAGATAGGAATACTGTATGTCTGGGGGAAGAAGGCAGAAATCAATCTCCCCCGCCCTGCCCAGATTGTCAATATCTTCCTCTAACCTATTCCTTGTTACCTTGTGCAACAGGTAGTGATAGCGCATATTCTGCAAGCTGGACTGATAATACTCTTGTATTTTGGTATTAATCGACCCTAAGCCGGGAGAATTCATGGGCACATGAAATATGTCATAGAGGACGTGAGGGTAGGACATGAGTAGCTCTTCCATATCTCGTATGACAGGTACATAGCGAGCAAGGAGACGCTTCCGCCCGAGCAGAGAATTGAAATATTGATATCCAAAGCCCTCCTGGATGGATGATGATATGACAAAGTCAGAAAGGGAAAAGAGCTCTTCATAATTTATGCCGATGCGCTTGTATTCTGTGCCAACACTCCACAGCCCGGTTATGAGATTTTCGCAGTATGCTCGCTCAAGCAGTCGGGAATATGCCGCCTCCTGTTCCGAAACACCGGGGAGGGTAACAATGAGGTTGATGTTCTTATCAATAACGCGCAGGAAGAGAGCCGCTTCCAGAACATTTTTTCTTCGAATGCAACGTACCGGATAGAGGACATGGGGCTGTGTGAGATCGTAACTATAAGGAGACCCCGCATAGGCACGTGCAAGTATCTTCCGAAGATCCGTCGTTTTATTACCAGAAGAAGTTCTGCTATGTTCTGTTACCGGGTTGGGAATATACCATACCATATCACTGGGAAGACCAGCATTGATAAGGATGCCCCTGTCGCGAGAATTTAACACTACATAGCGAATATTCGGTCCGACCGGATAGAGGGCCTCGTCCACCTCTTCGCAGAGAGCTGAAAAGAGCGGGTAGCGCCCATTTTCGGGAAAATCGTGTACGTGGAGAACGACTCGCTGATGTGAAAATATCGGGAGTACATCAAGCAGGACTGCAGTAAATAATGGATTCTTGCCAATATGATAGTTGTGTATCCACCACACACTGTCTTCATCCTGAGCAGCAGAAAAAATACGCAACAGCGCTTTTTTTATCCGCTCCTTCGCACGATCTGTAGATCGCGTGGAGAGATAGTCGAGAACGGGATGCTCTTCAATAGAAATGGGAATAGGATAGTCCTCTTTGAAGGACTGTACTATCGAAGGATCGACCTTGCCCACAATAATACGAATAGATTCTATATCGGACGAATGCACAGATAGCGAGTGTATCATCTGTCGTATGACACTCGTCACACCACTTAATGCTAAATGATAATGGAAAAATGTTATCTTCATATTGTCCTAACTATCACTTTACATGATAGCAAGAAAATTAAATACATGCTAGCATTACGTATAAGATTCGAGCTGAGATATGAAGACAAAAATTTCACAAGAAATACAAAAAATATACGGAGATAGTCCCCATGCTCTCAAGGCGATAGAACAAAAAATTTCCTCATGCATAGAGAGATATCGTAGCATCATTCCCCCACAGGAATCGAAACAAGCTGCATTCGCACAGTTTGACGAAACATCGGTCGTCCTCATTGCCTATCCTGACCACATTAGAGGCGATGGCCCCTCTCTACAGCAGCTACTACAATTTCTAGACGAACACTTGGAAGGGCTCATTTCTGGCGTGCACATTCTCCCATTTTTTCCCTATTCCTCTGATGGCGGCTATTCAATTACTGATTATCGCAGCATCAGATCAGACTTCGGTGGGTGGTCGGATATCCGCGCCATTGCAAAGAACTATCATCTCATGGGAGATGTGGTTATTAATCATTGTTCCACAGAACATGCTTGGTTTCAAGGATATTGTAATGGGCAGGAAGAGTATCAGCAGTATTTTATATCTACCGATCCTGAGCAGGATCTCAGTTTGGTTGCCCGACCCCGTGCCCTCCCCCTCCTCCACCCCTTTCAGACCGCTGGGGGACAGAAACATGTATGGACAACATTTAGTGCCGATCAGGTTGATGTGAATTTTTCCCATCCTGAGGTCCTCGTCGAGTTTATTGATCTCATGCTTTTTTATGTTTCTCAGGGCATGAACATTATCAGACTGGATGCCATTGCCTATCTCTGGAAAGAAATTGGAACTACCTGCATTCATCTACCGCAGACCCATGCAGTAGTACGACTGCTCCGTGCAGTTCTTGACAAAGCAGCACCCTGGGTTACTCTTATTACAGAGTGCAATGTTCCCTACGAGGATAATATCAGTTACTTTGGCAAGGCAGATGAGGCGGATCTCGTCTATCAGTTTTCGCTCCCGCCTCTCTTGCTAGATGCTGCCATCAGAGAAGATACGGGACATCTCCAAAAATGGGCTGCCGAGCTTCCGAAGCCAATATCGGACTATGGATTTCTGAACTTCCTGGCCTCTCATGATGGCATAGGATTGCTTCCTGCCCACGGCATCCTCAATGATGATGAGATGCAGAATCTCATTGCCGTTGTTGAAAGCCGTGGTGGCGCAGTGTCCTACAAGGCAACAAGCTCCGGAACGATACCCTACGAATTAAACTGCAACTACCTCTCAGCCATCTGCGATCCGGGAGATCCCCCACAGCTACGGGCACAAAAATTCATGCTGACTCAATCCATTCTCCTCGTTATTGCGGGGCTACCTGCAATTTACCTCCATAGTATTATTGGTTCTGAAAACTGGCATCCTGATGCCAGTACTTTGGCAGCACTGGAAGCAGCAGGCGAAAAATGGGAGAAACGCTCTGTGAATCGGGAAAAACTGGATTACACCGAGCTATGCAATGAGCTACAAGATCCCGGCAGTCTTCGCTCGCTGGTACTCAGCCATTACAAAAAATTATTAGCTGCCCGGCGATCCTCACCTGCCCTTCGCCCCGATGCTCCACAGCAGATACTCCCCTCCTCTCCATCTGTCTTTGCAGTTCTCCGAGGAGGAGAGCCCGGAGATGAGAACAGCTTGCTCTGCCTACACAATTTCTCTCATCACCCAACAGAATTCCATATCCACTGGACTGCAGTGGCATTCCGCGATCTTATTCAGGGGGATGCTGTTCCGCCCTATCGACAGAACGGAAATTGCTGTTTTCAACTAGAACCTCATGCAATACTTTGGATTACTGCGGACAAGAAGAAAAAGGAAGCATAATTAATGTCTTGGCTCCAAAATAATATACAGCTTGGTGCATTTCATCTCGGCGTATCAACCCTAGAGCTATTACTACGGCTTGTCCTGCCCTTTATTGCTATTGTTTTTGTTGCACAGCTGCTCAAAAAACTGGCACAGAGGATCATTACTGCCCTGCAGATTAGCCAGAACATAGCAACAAAAATGCGACTCTGGGTATATACTCTGATCAACTCTGCCCTTCTTGTAATATTTCTGCTTCTGTCTGATTTTCTCTTTACATGGGATCTTTCTGCGCGGCTGATTGCTATACTTACCGCTCCCTTCTACTCGGCTGGGGAGAGTAACATATCGATCCTTACCCTGATACTCTTTCTTCCTGTCCTGTATGTTGCTGTTGTACTGTCAAAATATGTCCAACGTGTGAGCGAACAAAGTACTCTGCCACTTTTTATTGATAATGTCTCGCTTGCGCTTTTCTGTTTCCAACATTCTGCGTTATGGATGTCTCCTGCTCTTTTCGCTCATTGGTCTTTCGATGATAGGCATTAATATGTCATCACTGGCATTGATTTTTGGTGTTCTCGGTATTGGCATTGGTTTTGGATTACAGGGAATGGTTGAAAATTTGTTTGCCGGCTTGATTATTGTTGCGACCCGTCCCATCAAGATGGGTGATGTTATACAGATTAATGACAATCTCGGTACGGTTGTACAAATTTCCCTCCTCCACACAATTATTAGCACGAACTTAAATGCAACCATCATCCTGCCAAATAAGGATTTGGTCAATTCACCAGTTCATAATTATTCCCACGAAGATGACAGGAGCATCGTCATCCTCAATGAGGTACAGGTAAGCTACGATAGCAACCTTGAGCAGGTGCAGGAGCTTCTCCTTGCGCTTATCAGCGACAATCCCTATCGAAAGATGGATAGTCCTCCCCCCGCAGTCTTTGTTATGTCTTTTGATGCATCCGGAATTACTATGCGCTCTGCCTGTCGTATTGTAAATGCGCGGGATAAATTCCATGCCCTTTCGTGGGGGAATATGGAGATATGGCGCAGATTCAAAGAGCACAATATATCGATCCCCTATCCTCAGCTTGACCTACATCTCGATGGTTCTCCCAGCAGTATTATCCCTCCAACAAAATAGCCAATAACGACAAAGAAAGAGACAAGAAAGAATAGACCATTAGCTTCTATCTTTTGGAAGACGATACACAAACACAGCGCTTACTGCTATTAGGACGGTAAAGAGATAGAATCCATGGAGGTAGCCAAGACCGTTGTTTGCTGATGTTGCATTAAGGAATTGAGACAGAATGTTTGGAAGAACAAAACCCCCGAATGCACCGAGTCCGCCAACCAAACCAGCAGCTGCACCAATGGCATCAGGCAAAAGAGTCGGAAGCATCTTAAAAATAGCAGCATTGGCAAAGCCCATGCCAAGCATCATGCATACAAGACCAATAAGGTGAAAAACAAAATTGCCATTGCTTGCAAGAAGGAGACTCCCGAGAGCTGATACGGCAAAAGCAAGAAGACATGCTTTTCTGCCACCGATTATATCTGAAAATTTGCCTCCAAAGGCACGAGAAAGTGATGCCCCAACTGAATATAAGGCACTCAATGCACCAGCCACAGCAATGCTCATGTGGTGAAAGCTATGAAAAAATTCTGAGAACCAATTACTCAGTGCAAGATATCCGCCAAAACTAAAGAAATAAGCAAAAATGAGCACCCATGTATAACGTTTTTTTATCGAGGATAGTAAACTCTGCATGGCATTACCTCGGGGAAATAGTTCTTGCTTATATTCCTTCCTTGCTCTTTCCTGTGCTTCACTGATGCTATGTCCTTGTTTTTTTAGTTGAAAGAAGCTTGCATTTTTAGCAAAGATGGCATAGATAATGGTGCCAACAACAAGGGTAATGGTCCATAAAAGATAAATGGTCTGTAAAGCCACCTGTTGCATGAGATAGTTGGTAATAAGATATACAACGATACCCGGTGCAAGTCCACCTATTCCTGCGAACAGACCAAGTGCATGCCCCTGTATGTTTTGTGGATGCCAATAAGATATTTGTGCAATTCCTACCGCGAAGGTTGCAATACCAGTTCCTGCGAATGCACCGAAGAGCAATAGGAGAGAAAATGTATCAATCCCACTGCTCAACATAAACGTAATACCCCCCATGCCTACGGATGCAATAGAAAGCAATATAATAGTTGGTATTTTTCCCCCGATGCTATCAACCATTGCAGCAAAAGGAATGCGAAGCAATGAACCCGTTAAACTTGAAATGGAAAGTAATAAACCTACCTGTGTGGGGGTAAGCGAGAGTGTGTGAACAAGCGGCGAGAACAATGTTACCGCTGCAAAACCAATAAAAAAGGCAAAGGTGGAAGTACTGAGAGCACGAAACGCTGTGCCGCGTACATTCTGTGTATCTTTATATGTTTTTTTATGCATTGAATAATGATACAGAACAGACAAGAGAATGTCAAAGCTACAACAGAGCTATTAAAACAAGGGTGGCATTAGATGCCACCCCGTGATTACAAATTTATTAATGAGTTACTGGAGCTCACTTGAGTGTTGGCCATGCTTTTTCAGCTGACGGAAGCTCAAAGTATTTCTTGAACTCGGTATGATGGAATACCGTGAGGTCGTCATCTGTCACACGGGTACCCCTATTGTCTGTATATTCAGACCCAGCCCCCGCATTGTAGTCGACGTTCTTAATAGCACTAATATACTCAACGAATAAACTAGCTTTTTTTATTGCTTCTTGTTCCGCAGGCGATTTTTTAGTCAAATCTGTTATCACACCTACAGCTTTCTCTTTATTTGTAACTTTTGTATTTCCATCCCAGTACCCATATACCTTTACCGACACAGCCGTTACAGAAGCAGGAGCATTCATCTGTCCAACAAGTCCACCACGAGAATCTGAAGAGAAGCCCTCCACTGAACTGCGGGCAATACCTATTACCAATGTATTTTCGCCCGTACGTCCAACTATCTCCCCAACAAGACCACCAAATCCCGTGGCTACGCCAGCAGCTGAAACAGTATTCTCCGTTCCTACTCTACCCTTCTCACCCTCCTTACCCTTCTCACCCTCCTCATGAATGCCAACAATGGTAACGGTGCGTGCGATTACTCCTGCAATCCCCCCTACTTTCCCAAGCCCATTCACCGAACCTGCATTGGTGCCGATGATGGGCTTTGATGTGTCAGCAACATTTCCTACGAGTCCACCAACATATAGTCCATGAGTAGCGGTTACCGTTCCGCTAAATTTTCCTTTCAAGGAAGCTGCGCTACCACTCATGGAACCAACAAGTCCACCAACTGGACCCCTTTCTGAAGTTATCGTGCCAGATGCCTCACCTTCTACTGCGCCATAACTTATGCCCACTAAGCCTCCAACAATTCGTGCCGTGCTGCCTTTCGATATTTCAGTTGCAGTCGGACTAGATCCGGAATTTGCTCCAACAACCGAGGCATCTTTTGCAACAACAGAGATAGCACTATTCCCTTTGAGCGAGGCATTCGCCGCAAGATATCCGACCAATCCACCGATATATGCATTACTGACATTACCGAGCTTTAGCGAACCAACACTCTCTACAATGGCACTACTACCCTCGACGGCTACGTTTTCCATCTTGCCTTTGATTAAGGCACCTGCTACGGAACCTATCATTGCTTTGCCTTTTATCTCTGGATTCTTGAGCGTAAGATTTTGTACCACCACAGTATCCCTGTCCTCTGCTTCAATCCTTCCAAACAGACCAACATATGTCTGGTCTACATCATTTATATACAAAGCAGTAATTGTTTTGTTATTTCCATCAAATGTTCCGGTAAAAGAATTCGTCCGATCAGGACCAATAGGAGAGAATCCCTTTGGCGGAAGAGAATCCTTCTCAGGAAATTGAATGTCGTTCTGTAGCTGATAGGCAAGACTGAGATCGTGTTTCATACCTTGTAGATCCTTCCATGTATAGATTTCTGTTGGAGCTGTTTTTTGTAGCAGAAAAACAGTCTGCATGAGTACAGATGCATCGTCCTGTTTCTTGATGGTAATTTCAGCATGGTACATCCCCGCAGTAATTCCCTTCCACTGTTCGTATGTCATGGCACTTCCAATGGAGAATTTGCCATTTTGGTCAAGGTCTATATCAGAAATTGGACCTACAAAAGCAACATTCTCAAGATCATTTTTTTGTACGAAGCGTATCTGCTGGGTAGCTGCTATATTTGCATGTTTTTCAAGGATGCCAGTAAATAAGACAGGATCATCGAAATTTCCTACGCTCAAACGTTCATTCGCGTCATCGTATTGCATGAGATATGCAGCCACTGTATATTTCTTTGTAGCCCCGCCATTCGTCGCAGTTATTGTGTACGTCACTGGATTGCTAAAATCTGTTGTAACTCCACTTGCAGGATCTATTGTAAAGCCGTCTTTTAGGTTGATGCTTGGTACTAATTTTCTTCGATCCACATCAAGCGGAAGATTTACACGTATGTTTGTGCCTTGAATAATACCATTCATCATTTTTTGAAGCTTTGCTTCTTTATTTTCCGCAAAAGAAAATGATGATATGGGATCATCCCAAAGAACCTGCTCGACAGTTTTTTGAACTGTTACCGTATACATCTGCGTTGAAGAATCCTCAGCAGTAACCGTGTATGTCACTGGATTGCTAAAATCCCTTACAATACCACTGGGAGGATCTACTTGAGCTCCAGTACTCAGAACAATGGTTGGCACGAGCTTTGTAAGATCAACGCCGGACGGAACAGTTACTGCAATCGCAGTATTCTGGATGGTAGCATCCACCTTCGAACCAAGCCCTGCCGCAACATTTTCCGCAAAAGAAAATGAAGTGATGAGCTTGCCACTTCTCATTGACGATATTGATGTTGAATTATCACATGATAGCAACAACATGGTTATGCATCCGAGAACAAAAAACATTAATAAATTATTTTTGATTTGTTTCATAATTCACCTTCGTGACTTTTTTGACGTATTACCGCCACAATAGACACGCCATAAGTATCGTCATAAAAGGGAAAAATTACAAGTGCAAAATTCTATAAAAGAAAAAAATATTCAATAATAATATTCATTTTTGTTAAGGAATCGCTAAAAAGTACAATTTTCAGATTTTTTGGTCTGCGTCTTATTTATTCATTAAAATCATCATGAATAGGATCGTCCATATCATCATCTAGCATTTCATCGCTGTCAATTTCATCAAGCATTGCCTCAATGAATGCTCGTGGAAAGGTGGGTAGGTATTCAATATTTGCAAGATGAAAATCATCTATAGAGAGTTGCCCCTGTATGATGTTCATATTTTTCATTTTCTTGAAGTTGATGCCTTTTTGTTTTTCCTTATTGATGGCTAGCTGATCTTTACAGACAATTTCTCCGGTTCCAATAACTGTATCGTAGGATATGTCGTCTACGAGATCAAGAAAACAGAGCTCCAACATAACCGGATCTGAATCATCATCAATTTGACGAATGTCATCAACATCGACCATCTTAAGACCATAGAAACCTTCTTCGTCAAAATCCTTGCATATAAGATGCGTTATTATACCATGAGAATGGTCGTGTTCACGAATAATGCCAAACACATATAATGGACCATGTTCATGATTCATACCTGCCTCCCAGAAACTTCATGCCATAGCGTAGTTAATAGGAAAAAAAATGTCAAGATCAGCCCTTAACCGCACCTGCAGTCAAGCCCTTGATAAACTGCTTTGACATCATGAGATAGAGGAAGAGGACTGGAATAACAGATAGACTGAGTAAGGCGAGTATTTTAGACCAGTCTGTTTGATACTGCCCAAAGAGACGAGTGACACCAAGAATAATTGTCTTTGCTCCCTCACTATTGATAAAGATTAGAGGAAACCAGAGGTCATTCCAGTACGGCACAAGATTAAAAATAGCCACTGAGGCAATGGCCGGACGAAGCAGGGGTAGAATGATCGCATAATAGATGCCAAAGGAATTTGCTCCATCAATGCGTGCTGAATCCATGAGCTCCGCTGGGATTCTACGAATAAATTCGCTGAGTATGAATATTGCAATGGGTATGCCCATTGCAATGTAGATGGGAAGAAGACTGTAAATGGTATCGAGGAGTCCCAGCCCTCGTATTATGTTGAGCAAATCTATGCTTGCAATGCGGATGGGTAGCAACATGCCTGCAATAAAAATACAGTAGAGCGCATGGGATAGTCGCCCCTTCCATCGAACTATAGCATAGGAGGCCAGTGAACCGACCATAAGAAGTATCAGGAGGGATGTGATGGTAACAAAAAGACTGTTTGCAAAATAGATGAGGAAATTGCTGTCCTGAAATACCGTCGCATAACTCTTAAAATTCCATGGAGATGGAAGCGCAAAGGGATTGTCATAAATATCGAGGCGCCTCTTAAAAGAATTAACCAACATCACCCAGAGAGGTATAAGTACAAGAAGAGACCAGAATCCCAATACGAGGTGGCGGATTACCTTTTTCATGCATCCTCCGATTGGTTGAAACGCGTCAGCTTTTGTATGATGAGTATTCCAATAACTAGGGCTATAAAAGTGAGAGTCGCTATACTTGCACCCAGCCCACGGTCGGGAATACCTACTGGGTGCTGTCCTGCTATTCCCACACGATAAAAGAGCGTTCCTAGTATGTCAGTGGAATATAGCGGGGCTCCGTTTACATTCGTCATGGCAAATACAACGTCAAAGGCATTAAAATTATTTACAAAGGTTAGCACCGCAATAATTCCGGCTGTTGGTGCAAGCATGGGCAATTTAATATACCAGAAACTCTGCCAGCCGTTCGCCCCGGCCGTTCCTGCTGCCTCATACAAATCCTGCGGGATGGTCTGCATCCCCGCAAGAAATATCATCGTGGGTATGCCTACCCACTGCCAACTGGAAACAAGCGATATAACTGTCAAGGCAAGGGATGTATCCCCCAGCCATGCTATTGTGCTCTGCGAAAAGGTTCCGAGCAGGATATTCAGTGCACCCCACTGCGGATTGAGGATGAGCTTCCAAATATAGCCCGTTACCAGTACCGACATGGTCGCTGGTAGGAATATAATGGTACGATAGGTCGATCGACCACGAAATAATTCCTGATCCAATAAATGCGCAAAGAGCAGTCCCAGACTGTTCTGCACAAGCATGTGTATGCCGAAAAAATACCACGTTTGTGCAAAGGCATTGAAATAACGCCGCGATAGCTCAGCATCAGTAAAGAGTCGTATGTAATTACCAAGACCAACAAAGGTATCCAAAGCACGCCCGGTATATAAACTGAGCCGTATGGAATTGAACAGCGGTATTGCCATAAATACCACGTAGATACAGAGGGCGGGGAGAATATAAAGAATCCATCTCCACTGGGATCTTTGCATAATATATCTCGGGCAGGGGACATGCCCCTGCCCTTTTGGCTAGGGTTTGTACCAGCTACTCAGATCTCGTTGCATATTATCTGCAGCTTGCTGAGGACTGATTGCTCCCTTGATTACTTCTATTGACCCATACATGATCAATTCATATCCACTGGGGCTGCCGTTCATCAGGCGGGGCCAGGGTAATCGCACATCGGTTCCAGCTACCTGACTATTCAGAGCTAGGAACTGATTTGCATGTGGGTCCGATATCGTAACGGTTGTTTGGGAAAGCGGGAAGAAGCCAGTTGGCAAATTATTCGCCACTGTCTCTGCTGCCGCTGGTGAACCCAGCCAACTCAGGAAGGTGCGGGCAGCTTCCATATTTTCTGTTGCCGCATTAATTGCCATTCCTGCATCGACATGGAAGGTTACATAGCCATCCTGTCCGGCTGGTGCCGGGACGGCCATGATGCCCCACGAAAAATCAACATCTTTGAAGGTGCCTATGCTCCATGAACCATCAAAATACATCGCTGCCTTGCCTGTCGCAAAGAGTGCGTTACTATCGTTGTAGCCAATGGCTTCTGCGCCCTCTGGAAGATAGGGAGCGAGAGATTGCATAGCGGTAAATGCAGCCACCATATTCGAGTCATTAAAGGGACGATCGCCATTTTCATACGCGAGACGTCCTTCTCTGCCTCCAATATAGTTCGGGGCTAAGCTCATAAATACAACCTCAGCAATATCCCATTCATCCGCAAGACCATTTGCTACAGGAATGTATCCTGCATCTGCGATTTGGCGGCTGATAGCAAGAAAGTCCTGCCAGCTCTTTGGTTCCGAGATTCCAAGCTCTGCGAAGATATCTTGATTGTAATAGATGCCGTGGGATACGGCTACAAAGGGGAGCGCAAAGGGTGTCCCAGATGCGGTAGACCATGGAGCTCGTGCGCCATCGTCATAATTGCTATAGATAACGTCCAAATCCGATAGGTCAGCGAAATGGCCAGACTCAAATAGATCCACACCGGTTGCAAATGAACGGGCATACATAATGTCCGGGCCCGTCCCGCTCTCTAATTGCAAGCGTAGCGTTGCATTATAATCGGGTGGGTTTGTCGGTTGAAATTCCACCGTAATATTCGGATACTGCTTGTTGAATTCAGCAAGAATCCGATTCATCTGCTCTACATCATCGGTTCGCCATGAACCCATGATCAATTTCGTGCTATCACCCTCTGCTTCACCACCGGCAAACAGGGAGGGCAGCATCACGAACAAAATCAATATGACAATACATATCTTTTTCATAGTTCCTCTCTCCTACATTTTGTTGAACTATCACATCCTGTGCCATCTCGGCATAGCCGCAGACCTGCAACACAGAATATCCATATGTTACACAATTTATAGCAGAGTATAGCACAATCCGGAACAATATGTAAGGGGTAGATCTATCCGCTCACGCGTTCGACATATTCGCCAGTATCAGAATTAATAACGACGCGATCGTTTTCTCTGATAAAAAGTGGTGCCTTGAGCTCGAGTCCTGTTTCACAGACTATGCGCTTGCTTGCCCCTGACACTGTATCCCCACGTATCGCCTCGGGTGCTTCGGTAACAAGTAGAGTTACCTTGGGTGGAATGGTGATGTCTATTGCTTCATCCTGCCAGAGCAGAATGCGATAATGCTCGCCTTCCTGCAGATAGAAGCGGCGCTCATCAAGGAGCTCGGGAGAAAGCAGAAATTGCTCGTAGTTTTGCGAATCCATAAAATGATAGCCATCATCATCGGCATAGAGGAATTGGGCATCACAATCGCCCATCTGTGCTTCTTCAACCTGTTCAGCTGTCTTCAGGGTTTCTCGCAACACCTGACCGGTAATTAAATTGCGTACCTTACAGCGCACAACAGCGGCTCCCTTGCCCGGGGCAAAAAAATCTCGTTCAAGCACCCGGTAGGGTTGCTTCTTTAGAACCAAGACGGTTCCCTTTTCTATAGCACCTGCTTTCATACAACCATTCTAACAGAAGCCCATGAATATGATAAGGGTTTCGTGATACAATATTGAAAATATAGGGGCTCCTGCACATGGTTTTAATTGTTTCCGCTTTTGACAGAGAAATATATGCAGCCCGAAGGCGACTAGCTCAGGATGATGTCGTTTTTGCTGTTACTGGCATGGGTGCTGATGCAGCACGGCTGCGGCTACGGGAGTATATTCTTGCCTATCAGCCGAGCCGCGTTATTGGAATTGGCATAGCTGCTTCCGTTGATAGCTCCCTAGCACGTGGAACTGTACTGCTGATCGACCGAGTTTACGATGGGCTCCCCGTTAATACCGGGGCGCAGGTGCTGGATTGTCACTATCCAGAGGGGCTCTCGCCTCTTCTGAATGTGCCCATTGTGTCTGCTTGTAGCGACAGTGCCATCCTCCACCATATCGATAACGATACCCGAAAGTACTGTATAAACCATGGCATTGTGGCATATGATATGGAGAGCTATTGCTATGCAGAGCTCTCTGCAGAATACAATATCCCCTTTAGTGCTCTACGAATTGTTTCTGATTATATCAACAATAATCCAGAACTGGCAGAGCAGCATCTTTCCTATGCAGAAATTAAACGGACACTGGAACTGGCAGAGGAAGCACTATCTGCTCTACTACAGGATATCATTCAGCATCATCACTCTGATTGACTTCCTGAGAATTATGATGACTTGCTTGCCCGGGTATTCGCTCATGGATGATGCTTCGTGCACGTCTGACTACAATGATGCTGACTGCAACGGTGGCCAACAGACCAAATACGTAGAAGCCCCATTCCAGTGGACTGCGGACCCGATCTTCCAGACCTATGAGGGCAAGGTCGCCAATAAGTGACCCAATATAGACATAGAGTGCCGTGCCCGGTAGCATGCAGAGCCATGATACGAGTATATACGCGACAGCGGGTATGCGGGTTATGCCAAAAAAATAGTTTGATATATTAAAGGGCACAATGGGGCTCAGACGGAGTAGACCTACAATGATCCATCCCTCTTTTTCTATTGCTCTGTCTATGGCATTGAATTTGGATGATGATGCTATCTTCGCCTGCACCCAAGAGCGCGCAACGTATCGTCCAAGAAAAAATGCTGCTGTTGCCCCCACTGTCGCAGCTATGGAGACAGAAATGAAACCGATCGGAAAGCCAAAGACGAGGCCTGCTGCCATGGTTAGTAGGGAGCCGGGAAGGAGGCATATGGTCATGAGGATGTAGAGGATCATAAAGAGGATGATGCCAATACTACCCCGAGATTGCATCCAGCTCAGAAACTGATAGAGGGTAGATTGCAGATCAATTACCCTGCCCAATACTATCAATAAGACAATGCCAATAAGAAGAATAAAGACTTTTTTTGGAATCCTCCTAGCTTGTGTATCGGACATTTAGGAACTCCAAAGATCAGCTGGATACTGTCCGGCATCTATCATGGCTTGTATGCGATCTGCCACAATTACCTTGTCTTCCCGATATGTTACGCCAAACCATTCTGTTTCTCGTCCGATCATCTGCAAGCGGGCACTTCCCTGCTTGATTCGATTGTTGAGTACGGTTGGTATGTATAATTCAGATTTCAAATCCTTTCCTTCCTTGCTTAGGAAGGTTTTTAGGTCCTCTTCTGCATCAGCAAAAAACTTCGGCGTAAATCCAAAGAGGTTCATAGATGCGAGCTGTCCGGGAGCAAAACGTTCTTGTACCTTCCCATCTTCATCTATATTAACGAGCGCTCCGTCATCTTCCCGTATGATGCGCTTGTATTCCTGAATTGCAGTAACCTGATCTGCATCATCAATATTACAAATTCCACGCGATACTGATCCAAATTTGGACAGGGTCTCTTCTAGTGCATATCCCACCAGCGAATAGTCTGCACTCTGTGGGTCTACTGTGCTCAGATGCTGTGCGAGTTTTTGTATGGCATCTCGGCCATAGAAGTCATCGCTGTTTACCATAATAAAGGGTCCATCAATCTGTTCGCGAGCTGAATAGACTGCATGCACAGTGCCCCAGGGTTTTGCTCTATCGCTGGGCACATCCATGGACAAGGGTATGTCTTGTAAATCTTGATTAATATAGCTGAGCCGTGCATGCTTTCCTATACGTTCGTTAAAAAAATCGGCTACCTCATCTCTAATTTCTTTGCGAACGATAAAGACAATATCACGAATTCCTGCCTGAATTGCATCGTACACGGTATACTCAGGAAGTGCTGCACCGCCAAGTCTAAGTGGATCTATTTGCTTCAAACCGCCATATCGACTGCCCATTCCTGCAGCTAACACCATAAGATAACATTTCATGCTAATATCTCCTTATTAAAGCATTATCATGTGGTAATTTAGAAAAACACATGCTATAATACTATTAGTTAGTGAGGAATATGTCAAGTAATTTTCCAATAGTTCATTTTTATGATCAGGATTTTGTCGATATGTACAATCGTAGCTGGCAATGGATCGATGATTGCTGGAAGGATGGGAACAAAAAGAATGGCTTCCCATCACGCTATTTTGTCCATCCTGAGCAGGATAGGGTGAATCAGTTTGATTCTATTCTTTCAACGTTTTTTCTGGTGTACAGTAATGGTCAGTATCCTGCAGCTTCTTTGTTGGATCTCTTTTATAACAAGCAGGAAAAAGATGGTGCCATCCGATGTAATTATCTGATACAGGATGGGAGTCCTGCCATAGAAAAGGATAATCCTGATGGTTTGAATCCGCCACTGTTTTCTTGGGCTGAATATAATCTCTACCATAAGATCGGGAATAAGAAGCGCATAATGGATGTCCTTCCGAAGCTGGAACTATACTATGAATGGTTGGAGAATAATTTTCGTGATGAAAACGGACTCTATGCCGTTCCCCTCAGTGCATCAACCATGGTCAATAGCCCTCGAGAGAATGCCCGATACCTGATAGATTATAATGCCCAACAGGCAATCAATGCCTACTACATTGCTGAATTAGCTGATATTCTCAATGAGAAGACCATTATTTTTCGCTATCGGAAACGCTATTTTGCCCTGAAGGCCTTAATTAATGAGAAGATGTGGCATCAGAGAGATAAAATATACTACGATCTCGATAGTAAAGAAAAACATGTTAACGTAAAAACCATCGCCTCGTTTTGGCCCCTCATTATTGGAATGCCAGACATGAGTAAGGCGGAGGGGCTCATTCAACATCTTACAAATCCGAAAAGCTTTGCAAGCGAAAATCCTGTCCCCACCCTTGCCTTGTCCGAACCGGCTTTCAGCGATAATGGTTTTGGATACCGAGGATCGGTCTTTCCCCCCTTTACCTTTGTAGTACTCAAGGGGCTGGAGCACTATCGGAAGAACAGTATTGCACGCGAATACGCAATTAAACATATCTGCTTTATTATTGATGCACTCTCGTCAAAAAATAAACTAATGCCCGAGGTCTGGGAAGCATATAAGCCGAATTCGGGTGGACATGCGCAGTGGCGCGGGAAGCGTCATTTCCCACGTAAGTTTTTTATGCCCTATATTGGATTGTCTACCATCTCCCTTATGGTTGAAATAATTATCGGTCTGGATATTAGTCTGCCCAAGAAGACGGTTAATTGGACAGTTCCTGTTCTTGAGGCCATGGGAATAGAAAATCTTGCACTGAGACGGAATCATATTACCATCCTTACCAGCAATGGAAACAGGGGTTGGGAAATAAAACATACCTCACGCAAGCTCTATTATTTTACCATTGAGGTTGCTGGAGAGCAGAAACGCACCCTCCCCATACCTTCGGGACGCTGTGTTATGTTAATTGATAAGATTTAATCAGCTGCCCGCTACAACCACCCAACAACTCAGTCGCTTGGCGACGCTGTTCTGCGGGCAGTTGTCCGATATTATAGCCCTGTGTGCTCACGCAAGTAAGCTCGGGCTCGTTTTGCATAGGCGAAGGGATTTGCCTTTCTCGGGTCCTGCTCTGCTTCCACTACCAACCAGCCCTCGTAATCATGCTCATCTAGAATACGAAATATACCTGCAGGATCATCTATGCCCCCATCACCCAAAATAGTGAACATCCCCCTGCGCACCCCCTCTAGAAAACTGAGATTTTCTGCCTGCACTTCGCGCATAATCTCTGTTCGAACATCCTTGAGGTGGACATGGTTTACCCGTGATATGAATTTCCGTAATGCTGCATGTGGGTCCTCTTCAGATGCAAAGATATGCCCGCAGTCATAGTTCATAGAAACATAATCAGGGTTGGTATCATTCAAAAGTCTTTCTATCTCTTCAATGGTTTGCACACAGGTTCCCATATGATGGTGGAAACAGAGGATGAGCCCAAATTCTTCCTGTGCTAGCTTCCCTAAATGGTCGAGCCCCGAACAGAGGTCCTTCCATTGTTTTGCTGTGTTGTTGGGTTTGTCACGATATAATGCCTTGTCTTCTCTGCCCTGAATGCTGGTGCCGACTTCGCCACCTCCGACGACATCTGCCCCCACAGCACGCAGGAAGGTAGTAAGTTTCCGAAAATCTTTCTCAACCTCGTCGACAGTTGTGGTGCTCAGTCGATAATTAGCCCACTGATTACAGACCCGTAGAGATCGTTGCCTCAGCATGGGGAGCAGCTCTTCGGGATCCCGAGGGAATTTTACCCCTACTTCACAACCCGAATATCCTGCCTCCTGCATTTCATCGAGACATTGATCGATGCTAATTTCGCCACCCAATTCGGGCATATCATCATTTGTCCAGTTAATGGGTGCAACCCCTACAAATACTCTGTCTGCATGTAACATTCTTATCTCCTAGCGATACATTTCTGGGTCAAAACTATCCATAGTCTCCCCCGTTGCAAGATGTAAAATCTTTTCCTGCGTTGCCTCTTCCCGAAGTAATTCACCCGTTTTTCTGCCCTCATGCATTACCAAGATTCTATCTGACATACCTAGTATTTCAGGTAACTCAGATGATATCATAACAATGCTCTTGCCTTGCTTGGCGAGGCCTGTCATAATTTTATGTATTTCTGATTTGGAACCAACATCTATGCCACGGGTTGGTTCATCGAGAATGAGGATGTCGGGATCGGTAAGTAGCCAGCGCGCAATGAGTACTTTTTGTTGGTTTCCTCCGCTTAGGTTTACGACCTGCTGACGCAGGTTGGGTGTTTTAATTGATAATTGATCCTTGAGTCTGCCGCAGGCAATCAACATCTCTTGTTGATTGAGTAATCCCAGATGTTCATATTCTTTGAGATGTGCTACGGTAATATTATCATGTACGGAGAGCACCAAATAGAGTCCGGTTAACTTCCTATCCTCTGGAAGTAGAGCCATGTTATTTGTCAGGGCATCCCGAGGACTTTTTATTGTTACTGGTTTATTGTTAATAGATATTTTCCCGACATCCTTGCGCGTAATGCCAAATACACATTCCAATACCTCTGTTCGTCCCGATCCAACAAGCCCCGCAAAGCCCAGTATTTCGCCCTTCCGCACATTGAAACTTA
Organism: Spirochaetia bacterium; assembly: GCA_964291355.2. Taxonomy (GTDB): domain Bacteria; phylum Spirochaetota; class Spirochaetia; order WTKD01; family WTKD01. The sequence goes on from OZ220223.1 coordinate 246,390, forward strand.
TGTCTTCGAATACTCCGATGCGAGTGAGACCCTCGACAGAGAGAGCAATGTCCCGTATCTCGGCTGTTTCTTTTGGAAAGAGTTGTTTAATCTCCCTCCCTACCATCATCTGGATGAGCTCTTCCTTGGAAACCTGCTGGGCGAGTTTGGTCTCAATATACGTGCCATCGCGATAGACAGAAATTTCATCTGCTACCTTGTACACCTCATCCATCTTGTGGGTAATAAAAATGATGGATACGCCTTCTTTTTGTAGCCGTTTAATAATGCGAAACAGGTGGTTAACTTCCCGTTCCGTTAATGCACTGGTCGGTTCGTCCATGATGATCAGCTTCGAATTATACGATATTGCCTTAGTAATTTCGATCATCTGCATCTGAGCGACACTCAGGTCGATCATTTTTTTTCGCGGATCTATATCAATTTCCAACTGTTTCAATAGTTCTGCTGTTTCATTTATCATGGCCTGATCATTTACAAAGAATCCACCATGGATGGGTTCCTTGCCAAGAAAAATGTTTTCTGCAACCGTCATATATGGAACTGGACTTAATTCCTGATGAATCATTGATAAACCGGCATAGAGGGCAGAATGTGTGTCCGGAAAACGAACACTCTGTCCAAGAAAAACAATTTCTCCCTCATCTGGCTGTTCAATGCCAATGAGGATCTTCATAAGAGTTGATTTTCCCGCTCCATTTTCTCCCATTACAGCATGTACCGTCCCCTCTTTCACTCGCAACTCGACCTTCTTTAAGGCCTGAACACCAGGATAGGCTTTTGAAACATTTGATACTTCAAGAATGTAGGACATAATTCCTCCTATTTTTCTTTCATTATATCACATATGTTGTTATTGGATCAAAGTCACTGTAAAAAAATAGAATTTTCATGTATACTGTGCTATGAAAAAAATAGCTCTCTTTGGGACAGGTTTCATTGGCCGTGTCCATGCTCGCAATTTGGCATCACATCCCGATGTGAATTTCTGTGCTGTATACGATATTGAGACAGAGCGTGCTCAGGATATCAGTAAACAATATAATGTACCCTATGCCGACCGGGACGCAATTTTTAATTCTGATGCTGATGCAATCTTGATCGCCACATCGACAAATACGCATGCGGATATCGCAGAGCGGGCTGTCTCTCATAAGAAGGCGATATTCTGCGAGAAGCCAATTGATATGGATGTCCAGCGAGTGCGGGACCTGCATCGGACCGTTTCTCAATCCGGTGTAATACACATGGTAGATTTTAACAGACGCTTTGATCCAAGCCACAATGCGGTAAAGGAGAATATCGTTGCTGGTGAAATAGGTGATATTGAATTGGCTCAGTTAAGCTGTCGCACATCCGTCGCTCCGCCCATAGATTATATTCGAATAAGCGGGGGACAGATGCTGGATCAGACCATCCATTTTTTCGACCTCATGCGTTGGTTAACAAAGAGCGATCCTGTCCGCCTGCATGCCATGGGTGCTGCCCTAGCAAGTAAGGAGATTGGGGACTGCGCTGATGTCGATACGTCCATTGTTTCTCTTCAATTACCATCCGGGGCACTCGTGCAAATTGATTCCATACGAAGAACGAGTTACGGATACGATGAAAAATTAGAGGTCTGTGGTTCAAAGGGACTCGCTGTATCGGAACGACAACAACACCGACATATGACCGTCTACAAGAAGGATGCCATCCAACATGACGGATTATATTCCAGCTGGTTCACACGCATGGAGCATACATACTACACTTCCCTAGATCATTTTGTACGTTCCCTGCATGGAGAAGAGCTCGACATTCCAAACTTTGAAGATGGTCTCAAGGCCCAAATTATTGCAGCTGCTGCAACTGAATCTTTGAAGTCTGGAAAGGCCGTCGATATTCAATACGACTAAGCTTGGCTCTGTCATGGCTACGCTGCCAGTTCCATAGGTGTTTTTTTACCATGCACGTCTCAAAACATGCTTGCCAAAATAATGCTGGGTGAATTCCAATAAAATCCATCTTATCCATTGTTTCATCGGAACATCTGTGATATAATGAGTGCAATATTAGATATGATACTGCATAATGATTATAATTATTTAGAATCTTACAATCTGTCTGTCTTCAATATTAATAAGCCATTGGTGTTGCGCAATCTGCCATCTCCAATATTATATGAAGAGGCCTTGAGATATGAATCTAGTTCTATTATTTCACAGAGCGGCGCTCTCATTGTGGCTTCAAATAAATATACCGGTAGGGTTCCAAAAGAAAAACGCTTTGTATGTGATGAACAAACAAAGGAAACTGTTCATTGGGGTGAAATAAACATTCCTATTGATGCACATACCTTTGCAGTAAACAGGGCCCGCGCCTTGGACTACCTGAATTCCCGAAAACGCATATATGTTGTTGATGGATTCGCGGGCTGGGATAGTACACATAGAATTAAAGTTCGTACAATATGTTCTCGTGCCTACCATGCTCTCTTTATGACAAACATGCTCATAATGCCTACAGATGAAGAGTGCGAATCCTATGGGGAGCCAGATTATACTATTATTAATGGGGGAGTATTTCCTGCTAACAGAGAAACCTACGGCGTAACATCCGATGCCTCCATCATCATCAATTTTGCACAGCAGGAGATGGTTATATTGGGTACTGAATATGCGGGGGAAATGAAAAAGGGTGTCTTTACTATTATGAACTACCTCATGCCGCAAAAAAATATTCTTCCCATGCATTGTGCTGCCAACACCGACGATGAGGATAATACCACGCTGTTTTTTGGTCTTTCCGGTACCGGAAAGACGACTTTGTCCAGCGATCATAGCCGAAAGCTTGTAGGCGATGACGAGCATTGCTGGACAGACCAAGGGATATTTAATATTGAAGGGGGTTGCTACGCAAAATGTACTGACCCGCCTGATGATATTAAGGAATGTTTGATATTCGGTGCACTTCTGGAAAATGTGGTCTACGACAATCACACGCGTTCTGTTGATTATCATGACGAATCAATTACCACAAATACTCGCGGAGCATATCCTCTTGAACATGTCAAAAATGCAAAAATCCCCGGTGTGGCGAGCTCCCCACGGAATGTTATATTTCTTACCTGCGATGCATTTGGCATACTGCCTCCCATAGCAGCATTAGATGAAATACAGGCCATGTATCATTTTATCAGCGGGTATACTGCTAAGATTCCGAATACAGAGGTGGGGGTAACAACTCCAACTACAATTTTCTCTGCATGTTTTGGTGAGGTCTTCCTCCCCTGCGATCCAGTGATATATGCCCACATGTTCGCTCAAAAGATAAGGCAGCATCAGTCAAAAGTATGGCTTATCAACACTGGCTGGGTTGGTGGAGATTACCAGACTGGTACACGCATGGCATTACAAGATACACGTGCTATCATCACAAAAATTTGTAATAATGATATGGAGGGAGCTGAGTTTATTCAAGATCCTCTATTTAGATTTCAGATTTGCACCAGCTGTGAGGGCATTGACCATTCTCTTGATCCTCGCAAGGCATGGTCGGATGATCAATCCTACGATATACAGGCAAAGAAATTAGTACAGAGATTCCACGAAAACATAGCAAAATATAACAACAGCTCCTTCATAGAGGGCGGTCCAATAACATTGTAAAGCTGGGCCGCCCGCCTCTTTAGCTCCTGCTATTCAGGATTATTCTTGAGCGTCGGTCGTGCACCGGATGTCTTGATTTCCCATACGCTGGAACTAAATCCTGTAGGTAATGTTGTGCCAGACAGTGTGTGCTTTGCAGCAGAGCCCGTACCTGTACCTCGTGCTACGTTAGAATATACATTGGCAGTACTTGTCGCATTTCCATTCTTTACCAGTTGTGTATTACTTGCTGCACTTTCTACCCATACTCGAGTGAGGTTAACTGGTTTTTCGTCACTCCCTGACAGCTGTCCTACAATAAGCCCCAAAGTTGCAGTTGCAGTTTCTGTGCCAGAATACAAGTCTGCAATGATATAACTATCCGTCATGGCTAGAGAACCATATCCCATAGTTCCTATAACACCACCACCAATATGATTGGAGTTGATGTTGGCATCCTTGATATAACTATTTGTCATAACAATGTCAGCCTGCGAATTTCCAATGACTGTACCAAACAATCCTTTGCCCCCTGTCTGAAGCTTGAATCCACGTATTGAGGAATTTGCAATGTTAAGGGATAGATCATAACCTGACCCTCCCACAAAGACACCAAAGAAATTGTAATTTGTTCCCGTTATGTTATATGTTGTATCATGTGGATTGTTAATGTGTACATTATCTATTATGAGTGTCCCTTTCCCCACCAGTAACCCAACAAGGATTCCAATTTGTGACCATCCACCATCTGATGCTACTTCTAAGCTTGTCCCCAATTCTATTGTCAGATCTGTTATCTTTGCTGTTGTTCCAGATGCCCCTGTCTGTACGCTTGAGAACATTGCCATCTTCGAATAGAAGGAGAGAGCGGGGATATTAATGTTCATATTGCTTATTGTTTTGTTATTTCCGTCAAAATCCCCTGAAAATGTGGCATCTATAATTGAACTGCTATAGACTGTTGCGAGGACAATGTCATTGAGTAGCTTAAAGTTGTCTGATGGATTATTCTTTATAGCTACTAGTTCTGCCTCCGTTGTAATGATTCGATACTCAGAATCATGAGATTGTAGTATATTGTCGTTCCCGGCATTGTCCTGTATTGCACCCTCTGACATGGCTACTGTTACGACATTGCCACCCTTGCCAGCAAGTGTGACTTGCAATGTTGCCCCTCTGTCACCCTGCATGAGGAAATTAGATATCGCAATGCTATGTGTTCCTGTTGTTACGGAAAACTTACTGCTAACGGGAGATACTATCGCCTCACTAAATGTGAGTGTTATATTCCCACCATCTTCTACTATTACATTACTCAATGTCGGTGCAACATTATCTATGACCGTTGTTGATTTTGGACTAGTCAATGTGGCTATGGAATTTACTGAGCTGTCCTGCACTGCTCCGGAAGCCATGCTTACTTCTATGGCATCTCCTAGCTTAAATTCTTCTACTACAGTAAGGTATATCTTCTTACTTGCACCTTCTCCGCTACTGCTAGCGGCAAGAACTTCAACTCCATTTACTTTGAATTTGCTTGCGTCTACCACAGTTACTTCTTCAGTAAAGGTAACTATTACACGTTTGAAATTGTCAACAGTAGCTTGAATTGATTCTATCTCTGGTGGGCTTACATCTGCTACTGTGCTACTGACGGGTGCCGTTGTTGTAAGTGCACCGTTGCCACCGCTGTCTGTAACTGCTCCCGAGCCCAATGTTATGGCTACCGTGCCATCCTTCGGCAGGCGGACGCCATCGGCAAGTGTGAGGTGAACCTTGGTCTTTGTTGCATCTAGTGTTGCTGATTTTACTTCGTAGCTTGTTGTGCCTACCTTGACGATGAACTGACTCATAGTCGTGCTGATCGATGAGAGCTTCTCGTTAAAATTGAGCGTGAGCTGGTTTTGATTGTTGCTGCCATCATTTGCGGTGATTGCGGTAATTTCTGGTTCGCTGACATCTGCTACTGTGCTACTGACGGGTGCCGTTGTTGTAAGTGCACCGTTGCCACCGCTGTCTGTAACTGCTCCCGAGCCCAGTGTTATGGCTACCGTGCCATCCTTCGGCAGGCGGACGCCATCGGCAAGTGTGAGGTGAACCTTGGTCTTTGTTGCATCTAGTGTTGCTGATTTTACTTCGTAGCTTGTTGTGCCTACCTTGACGATGAACTTACTCATGGTCGTACTGATCGATGAGAGCTTCTCGTTAAAATTGAGCGTGAGCTGGTTTTGATTGTTGCTGCCATCATTTGCAGTAATTGCGGTAATTTCTGGCTCGCTGACATCTGCTACTGTGCTACTGACGGGTGCCGTTGTTGTAAGTGCACCGTTGCCACCGTTGTCTGTAACTGCTCCCGAGCCCAATGTTATGGCTACCGTGCCATCCTTCGGCAGGCGGACGCCATCGGCAAGTGTGAGGTGAACCTTGGTCTTTGTTGCGTCTAGTGTTGCTGATTTTACTTCGTAGCTTGTTGTGCCTACCTTGACGGTGAACTTACTCATGGTCGTGCTGACTGATGAGAGCTTCTCGTTAAAATTGAGCGTGAGCTGGTTTTGATTGTTGCTCCCATCATTTGCAGTAATTGCGGTAATTTCTGGCACAGTGACATCTGCTACTGTGCTACTGACGGGTGCTGTTGTTGCAAGTCCGCCGTTGCCAGCACTGTCTGTAACTGCTCCCGAGCCCAATGTTATGGCTACCGTGCCATCCTTCGGCAGGCGGATGCCATCGGCAAGTGTGAGGTGAACCTTGGTCTTTGTTGCGTCTAGTGTTGCTGATTTTACTTCGTAGCTTGTTGTGCCTACCTTGACGGTGAACTTACTCATGGTCGTGCTGACTGATGAGAGCTTCTCGTTAAAATTGAGCGTGAGCTGGTTTTGATTGTTGCTGCCATCATTGGCGGTGATTGCGGTAATTTCTGGCACAGTGACATCTGCTACTGTGCTACTGACGGCTGCGGTTGTTGCAAGTCCGCCGTTGCCAGCACTGTCTATAACTGCTCCCGAGCCCAATGTTATGGCTACCGTGCCATCCTTCGGCAGGCGGAGCCCGTCTGCAAGTTTGAGGTGAACCTTGGTCTTTGTGGCGTCTAGTGTTGCTGATTTTACTTCGTAGCTTGTTGTGCCTACCTTGACGATGAACTTACTCATGGTCGTGCTGACTGATGAGAGCTTCTCGTTAAAATTGAGCGTGAGCTGGTTTTGATTGTTGCTCCCATCATTTGCGGTGATTGCGGTAATTTCTGGCACTCTGACATCTGCTACTGTGCTACTGACGGGTGTCGTTGTTGCAAGTCCACCGTTGCCAGCACTGTCTGTTATCGCTTCCGAGCCCAGTGTTAGGGCTACCGTGCCATCCTTCGGCAGGCGGAGCCCGTCTGCAAGTTTAAGGTGCACAGTTACCTTGCTCGGATCGAGGGTGGCTGACTTTACTGCATAGCTTGTTGTGCCTACCTTGACGATGAACTTACTCATAGTTGTGCTGATTGATGCAAGCTGCTCATTGAAAATCACCGAGATCTGATTTTGATTGTTGCTATCATCATTGGCGGTGATTGCAGTAATCCTTGGTGGACTGACATCTGCCACTGTTGCACTTATGCCTGTATTGTCCGTTATGCTTTCATTCCCTGCTACATCTTTTACAGCTCCAGATTTCAACGTTACGGTAACCGTTTCTGCAAGTCTGCTACCATCGGAAAATTTTAGCTCTACCTCTGTAGCATCGCTGCTGCTCGCTGTGATTGTTTTTACTGTATAGCTCGTCCCAGCTGATCTCACGATGAAATCTGTCGGTATGTTGCTCACATCAGATATCGGTTCGTCAAATTTTAGAATTAATTGGGGCTGTGTATTAGTCCCATCATTGGCTCGTGCCGTTCTGAGTGATGGGGCTGTTACATCTGCTACTCGTATTGCCTGACCAGTCGTAGCATCCTGAATGTTTTTGTTATTTCCAACGTCCAATACCGCCCCTGCTCCCACTATTATCGTTAAGATGCTGTTAGGGACAAATGGGACAGCTGCAATCAGCGATACCCTCGTGTTGTTACGAACATTGGCATCCACCAACTTTATATCCACATCGCCATTTTTTATGGTGAATTGTTTCGTATCCGCTACTTGGATGACCTCGCTAAACTCTATAATGAGCTCGGGTTTATCGCTTGCACTCATAGATAGCACCCTAGGTGCGGTCATGTCACTTACTCTAGTACCATGGCCATTGCTATCAGCAACATTTTGCTGTGGACCATCCGCTACATTCTTATCGCTCACTGCTCCGGCTTCCAAAGTGAGCTGTAGCATCGTTCCTGCTGTGAGTGCTGCACTCAGACTCAGCTGTACACGTTTCTCATCATCCCCATCTATAGTGGCTTCTGTGATGCTACCGACAGTGTCGTTTATCATTATGCGAAATTTCTTATAATCAGCTGATGATATCTTCCTGTTAAATATCGCTATGACTGTTGTCTCATCTACATCATTTGCTGTGATTGATTGCAATATGGGCAATGATATATCAAAGACTTCCGTTATCTTCCCCGTGCTATCTGCAACATTGCTATTCCCTGTGGGACTTACGCTATCTGCAACGGCATTCTCATCAAGCAGTACTTGCACTGAATCTCCAACATCAAAGGATGTGCTCAGGGTAAGTTTTACCTTCATGCTCTCGCTACTATCTATAATGGCCCTTTCTACTGTCACGTCCTTGTTGTTGATGCTTACGCGGAATTTTTTTTCATCTACCTGTGTTATTGCTTCGTCAAAATGTACGACTACTGTGCTCGAGCCACTTCCGTTGTTGGCTGTTACTGATTGTAGGCGGGGCCCTGTACTGTCTGCTACGAGACTTGTTTCTGTTGCTATTGCGTTGTATTTGCCGTTGCTGTTCTTGACTGCTCCCTCGTCTATGCGCACTTCCAGTGAATCGCCAATTACATGGGGTTCTGCAACTGTGATGTAGACCTCATTCTTGGCGTCGGGGTTAATTCTGGCACTCAGTTCGCCTCGTTGCACATCATTTACCCTTAGCCCTATCTTTTCTGCATCTATCTCTGTGATTATCTCATCAAATACCAGCACTATCCGGGTATTATGCGAGCTACTGGCCTCTATGCCTACGAACTCGGGAAATACATCATCAATTTTTCCAATTACAATATTGTTTATTTCTCCTGACAGGGTTCTCCCATCTATGCTCGTTACTGCAGCTACTCCCGCAGAAAAGATGATGTCTTCGCTCGCAGCGATTGGCTTTGCTAAGGTAAGGCGTACGATATACCGGGAGAAAGCTTTTGATGTTACGCCATTTGTTTCACTAATATATTTATTGCTTGCTAGGGCTTGTTGAATATGGCTCGTTACTGTATTGATTACTGTTGCTGCTGTTATCGCATTGTCAGATGAGAGTGCAAACTGTTCCATGTTTGCCCAAGATACCAAGCTATCGTATAGGAGGTAGATATATCGGGAGTTTGGCACAGCTATGCTTCCAATCATCTCTGGCTGTCTCATTGCTGCATCTGTTAGCAGACTGCGTGGCGGGTTGACCTCCTCTGCAAGGCCTTCTACTGCTCCCTGTGCTATTATTATGGATAGAGAATCATTTTCCTGTATGGTACTGGAAACGGTAATATATATCTTGGGGCCGACAAAAAATGCTCCTATTACTTGAATACTAACATCATTATGTCTGATCTTAATCTGTGATGCATCAATTGTTTGTATGTCATCATTGAATTCTACAACGACAGTGGATTGTTCTTGCCCACCCACAACAGAATATCCCGTAACGAGATCGAATGCACTATACTCATCGACTTCGAAATTGGTCATGCCATCACAGCTTGCAAACAGCATTCCTGAAATCAACAATATTAATGCTGTTATTTTACTACTATATAATATATTCATCTTTAAATTGTAACACATTTCTCTTTTTTTATTCAGGGTTATTTTTGAGCGTCGGTCGTGCACCGGATGTCTTGATTTCCCATACGCTGGAACTAAATCCTGTAGGTAATGTTGTGCCAGACAGTGTGTGCTTTGCAGCAGAGCCCGTACCTGTACCTCGTGCTACGTTAGAATATACATTGGTAGCACTCGTCACATTTCCATTATCTAACAATTTAGTATCATTTGCTGTACTTTCTACCCATACCCGCTCAACATTAGTGTGATCGGTATTGCTCCCTATAAGTAATCCCAGATTAGATCCCGTTGTACTGCCATCCCTTACGATATCTACACTCAAATAACTATCACGTATGCTCATTGGATAAGAAGCATTATCAATGGCCCACCCACACATTCCTCCTGCATACATATTCACACTTCCATTCAAAACGCCTTTTACATATGTCTCCTCTATAACCACTCCCGTACTTCTTACCTCCCCGACTATCCCTCCTGTTCCCGAACTTCCATGGTTCAGAATTTTTAATCCTGTAATAGAACTACCCCTTATATAAACAGTGCCACCTAGCTGAATATATCCAATTAAACCTCCCATTTGCACACCTTCTGCACCATTTTTTACCATGGCTGTGCCAAGTGGATTTCTTACATGTACATTCGTTATTTCAACCGTCTTCCCTGGTGCGCTCCTTAACGTTCCTACAAGTGCTCCGGAAGCGCCCCAATCTCCATTAGAGCTTAGTGTCCACTCGTTACCAATCTCTATGGTTAGATTCTTCACTACTGCACCGGGATTCAATCCGTTAAATAGCCCCAGACTTCCTGTAGCATTAGTATAATAATTAAAATTTGTACTTTTCATACTTAGGTTACTTATTGTTTTATTATTTCCATCCAATTCACCAGAAAATTTCCCGCCAATGACCGCTAAGTTTCGGACGCCTGTAAGAGCAATATTATTTAGCAATTTAAATGTCCCATCGGCCGTATTTTTAATATTTTCCAACTCCGCTTCGGTTGTAATAATTCTATATGCTGTTTCCTTGCCTATCGCATCTGCCAGATTCATATTACCCGAAAGATCCATTACTGCATCTGCCAATAAGGTTACCTTCACAGTATTACCACCCTTACCCGTAAAATTAGTAATCAGTTTGATTTTCTGTCCCATGTTTACAGCTGACGATACTGATACGGTGTGACTGCCGGTTTTTACAGTAAACTTACTTGCATTTGGAAATTGTATGTACTCATCAAATTTCAATATTATATCTGTCTCATTATCCACAGACATACTCAACACACGAGGTCGAGTAGTATCTTTTACTTGTGTAGTTGTTGTAGCTGTTGCAGTTGAGATGCCTCTATTACCTATACCTGCACTATCTTGCACTCCGCCTGCTATCATAGTCAGACGAAGAGTGTCATAAGCATTAAATTCATTTACTGTAAGAAGTACAACATTATCTGCGGATGATGAAACACTAGCACTATGTACCTTTACACCATTCACCATTAAATGGGTTGGTTCAAAAATACTTACATCTTCAGTAAAGGTTACCTGAACCTGTGTTGTGTGGGCTGTACTTGCCCGAACAGATACTACCTCTGGAGGGCTCATATCTGCAATAGTTACTTGCTTTCCTACGCTATCTGCCTGGCTAAAATTATACCTTTTATCCCGAACTGCACCATCCAATAAGGTTACCTTTACAGTTGAATATTTTGGCAAACGACTGCCATCAGCCAATTTCAGATTAACCTTCGCCTTGTTCGTATCTAATGTTGCCGATTTCACATTATAGGATGTTGAACCTACTTGTATGATAAAATCACTGTAGGTCGTGCTCACCAAACTTAGCTCCTTAGAAAATTCTAGGACAAGCTGTGCATATGCATTCGTCCTATCATTTGCTGTTACTGTCTTGAGTATTGGTATAATTCTATCTGCAACCATTGTTGCACTATCATGTGCGGGTGTTTTGACTCCATTTACATCTGATATGGCTCCTAATTTTATGCTTATGCCGATAAACTGGTCATATGTTAACAGTATTCCATCAACTAATCGAATATTTATCTTTTTCTTATCTGTATCCTGAATTACCGATTTTACTGCATAACGCGTACCAGTAGTGGTGGATTCCACGGAAAAGTCATCAAGATTGCTGCTGATGCTGCCAATTTCATCATCGTATTCCAATACAAGCTGATCCTTACTATTGTCTAGGTTGTTAGCAGTAAATGTTTTGAGTTCAGCTGGAGTGACATCTTTAATGCTTACTCCGATAGAGCCAGCCATATTAGCGTTATTTCCTGCATCGCGTACAGCACCAAAAGATATTTGCAGCGTCGCACTACCCAAAGGCATGCGAAGCCCATCCACCAATTTCAGATTGACCTTCCTCTTATCGCTATCCAGAGTTGCTGACTTTATCCCGTAGTATTTTTCACCAATTGTTACCGAAAAGCTGCTGTGAGAAACTGATGTCAAATTCTCGTTGTATGTTAATACGATCTGGGGCTTCGCATTTGTGCCGTCATTTGCTGTTACTACCGCCTTCAGCGTTGGAGCTGTTACATCATCAACAGTTGCTATGATACCGGTGCTAAGAGCTAGGTTCTCATTCTCAGCTGCATCGCGTACTGCCCCCGCAGACAGGCCAACACGCAGGCTACTCAAGGCAGGCAGGCGACTGCCATCGGTCAATTTCAGATTGACCTTGGTCTTATCCGTATCCAGTTCTGCTGTTTGTACTGCGTAGTTTGTTGTGCCTACCTTTACTGTAAAGCGGCTCGCAGTGGTGGAAACGGACTTCAGTGTCTCGCTGAATTCTAATACAAGCTGGGTCTGTGAATTTGTGCCGTCATTTGCTGTTACTGTCTTTAGCGTCGGAGCTGTTACATCATCAACTGTTGCTATGATACCGGTGCTAAGAGCTAGGTTCTCATTCTCAGCTGCATCGCGTACTGCCCCTGCAGACAGGCCAACACGCAAGCTACTCATCGCAGGAAGGCGACTGCCATCGGTCAATTTCAGATTGACCTTGGTCTTATCCGTATCCAGTTCTGCTGTTTGTACTGCGTAGTTTGTTGTCCCTACTTTTACTGTAAAGCGGCTCGCAGTGGTGGAAACGGACTTCAGTGTCTCGCTGAATTCTAATACAAGCTGGGTCTGTGAATTTGTGCCGTCATTTGCTGTTACTGTCTTTAGCGTCGGAGCTGTTACATCCTGAACCGCTGCGACAATACCGATGCTTGTTGCCTCACTCTTGTTGTCTGCTGTATCGCGTACTGCGTCTGCTAATAAGGTGATGCGTACAATAGTAACAGTAATATCGTCAGCAAGCGTGAGTATGACTTTCTTCTTGTTACTGTCATTTGTCCGTGCCCCAGTGGCTGAAATACTGTTAACTTGGAAGGCATTCGGCTTATTCACACTCACTTCCTCATTAAAACTTACGACCACCTGCTTTTTATTCGCATCTGTGGTTTCTGCTACGGTAAGAACCGGGGCCGATACATCCTCCACGGTCGCACTAACCGGAGACAGAACTGCTGCTACCTGATTGCCCGATGCATCTGCCACTGCTCCGCTAGCGAGTGTTACGTCTACCCTCTTATCTTTCTCTAAGCGAAGATCATCTTCCAATGTAAGATTGACCTGCTGTTTGCCCGAATCAAGCACTGCTCGCCGCACTGCATAGATGCGCTCAGATGTTTTTATGACAAAGCGACTCATATCTGTACTGACTGATGCTATTTCTTCGTTGAATTGCAGACTCAGCTGTGTTTGCGTATTCGCTCCATCATTTGCTTTTACTGATGCAAGCTTCGGCGCACTGACATCGAGCACCGTTGTACTCACTTCCGTTGTTTGAATAGCGTTCTCTGCTGCATCGCTTACTGCACCGGTTGCAAGCTTGACACGAATCTCATTCTTCCGTATTAACTGCTGCCCATCTTTCAATGTCAGATACACTCTCAGCTTATTCACTCCAAGGACTGCTGTTTTGACACTGCGCTCTACAGCTCCTTCCTGTACGGTGAAATCGCTCATATCACTACTTACCTGTGAAAGTGCTTCGTTGAAGAATAACTCCAGCTGTGTCTGCGTATTTGCTCCATCATTGGCTGTTACTGATGCGAGCTCGGGTGCTGTTATATCTCGTACTGAACTACTTATTCCAGTATTATCTGTTATGTTTTCGTTACCTGCACCATCCACTACCGCTCCTGAACGCAGGCTTACGCTAACATTCTCTGCGCTACTCAGCCGACCTCCCGTGGCCAATGTTAATTTTACCTTCTCTGCTGCTGTTCCGCCCAGCTCAGCAGTTTTGACCGCATAGGTCGTTGAACCGGCTCTAACTATAAAATTGCCTAAACTACTGCTGACTCGGGCTAAATTTTCGCTGAATTCCAGCACGAGCTGTGGCTGTGTATCCGGTCCATCGTTTGCCTCAACGGCTATCAATGATGGCGCTGTTACATCTGCTACCTTTAGCGATGCACCACTTATTGCATCTCGGATATTCTTGTTTTCAGCCCCATCCTGTACCGATCCAGCTGCCACTATAACCGATACACTACTCCCCGGAACATAGGGCATTGTCTTCTCTGCAATCAGGGATATCCGTGTATTATTTCGAACCTGTACATCTTTGAGTTTTATCTCAGTACTCCCGTCTTGTACGGTAAATCCTGTCTGATCAACGATACTGATTGTCTCACTAAATACGATAATGAGCTCTGGTTTATCAGTGATCTGTATGGATGTAATACGTGGTTCTGTTTCGTCAACTACCTGTGTTGTCTGTCCGTTGGTATCGGCGACATTATTTTGTGGTCCCTTTACTACATTCTTATCGCTAACTGCTCCAGCTTCTAGGGTTATCTGTACACTGGCTCCTGCTAAGAGTGTTGTGCCAATGTTTAATATGACCTCTTTGGCATTCTCTGTATCTATCTGAGCACTGATAACGCTCTGGACAATATTGTTTACTTTCAGTTGAAATTTCTGTGAGTCAAGGGCAGATATATCCCTGTTAAAGACTGCCCGAACATTCCTTGCACTCGAATCGCTTGCAGCGATTGATTGCAATAAGGGCAGTGATATGTCGAATACTTCGCTTATCTTTCCAACACTATCCACATCGTTGATGTTCCCTGTGGGAACTATGATGTCGGTAACTGCAGCCTCCTCCATGAATACATGGATTGAATCTCCAATCTTGAAAGACTCGCTGAGACGAAGCAAGACCTTAATTTTTTCCGTCTCATCTATCGTTGCTGATTCTACGCTCGCATCTGTTTTGTTTACCGTAACACGAAATTTTTCTTTATCTACCAGCGCTATCTCATCATCAAAACTGAGGATAACTGTACGAGCGCTGCCCTCGTTATTTGCAGATATCGACTGTAGTATGGGGCCACTCTTATCAAGAACCAATGTTGTATTACTGGCCTCTGCGTTGAATTTTCCTGAATCGTTTTGCACAGCTCCGGGAGCCAGTGCCACAAGGAGGTTATCGCCTATGGCATGGGCAGTGCTTAGAGTAATATACACTTCGCGACGATTATTGCTGTTGATGCTCGCACTAAAATTACTGTAGGCTGTATCGTTGATCGATACACTCATCTTTGTCTGCTCTGCTACTTCCAGTATATCATCAAATACCAGTACTATTCGAGTATTCGCGGCACTGTTTGCCTCTATGCGGACGAACTCGGGAAAGACATCTTCAATGGTATTAATACGCAGATCGCTCATCGATTCCGATAAGGTGACACCATCAATACCGGTTACTGCTCCCTGCATTGTATTCATACGCAGCTCTTCATTTGTAGCAGTTGGTTTCGATATTGTCAGTTGCACTATGTAATTGGCAAAGTCTTCAGCTTCTATCCCATTATCCTTGGTAATGTAGTTATTGCTGGTCAATATCTGTTTAACATAACTGCTTACAACACTTACGACCGAAGCTTCCGTTACAGTATTTCCGGATGATAGCTCGTAGTGTGCCTTGTTTGACCAAGATACTGCACCGTCGTATATGAGAAAGATATAGCGTGAATTTGGTACGGCTATGATATCCGTGATCTTCTGTGACACTGATACACCCTGAGCAGTCTCACTGTATAATGTATTGGTCTCTCCTGAAACACTTTCAACTGTACCTGGAGAAATAATAACTGATATTTCATCACCTGTTTTGATGGTAGAGGAAACAGTAATGAAGATCTCTGATTTTATAAATATTGCATTTTTTACGGGGATTCTTGAGTTAGAAGTTGTTCTCGTCTGAGTACCACCTTCCCGTTTGATCTTAATATTTGATAAATCAATTTTTTGGATTGCTTCGTTGAACTCTACTCCAACAGTAGATATGCCCTTACCGCCTGTCATCGCGCGTACGGAAACTACTCCGAAGGCATCGCTCTCACCAGTATCAATGGATGATAACGTATCACAAGAAAGCAATGTCATTGATAAAGCTAATAATAAAAAAGAGAAAGAGAAAGAGAAAGTTTTAAAAAATTTGTTCACAAATACTCCTAAATACTCCTATACATAACTCCCGTCATAAATATAATTTATATATAAAAATATGTCAATAGAATTTATTGATATTATTGAGATTTTGTTGTATAAGATGTACGCCTTCCTATTCTAGCGCATTGCGTATACTACAGCAGCCAGAGAGTAAGACAAAACCATAGGAGCACTATTCCTGATATACAGTTGACCACGCGTATGAGCATCTTATGTTCTATAAGACGATTCAGCACTACACCGATAAGGGACCAGGCATTGACCGCCGAGAGAGTATTGAGCGGGATAAATATCACAAATATCAGGTAGGCAGATACTGTATGTTCCGGTATAAGTGCGATGATACTGATGGAATATAAAATTGCCTTTACATTAACCCATTGAAATAAGAAGGCCTGGAAAAAAGTCAGCGGTCGGGCCATCCTGCTATGATTGTCTGCTGTAGTTGCCTCCTGCAGTTGGGAGGTAATTTTTTGCACATCCATGAAAATAATCTTATACGCAAGCCATGCATAATAGACGGTGCCAATTATTTTTACAATAATAAGACTATTCGGATAGTTCCGTAGTAAGGGAAGAAAGATAATATTGACAGAACAAACAAGCAGGAGGAATCCTACAACAATACCCATTCTATGTGCATTGCTACGTCTATATCCAAAGACCGTGCAGGATTGCAGGATCATAATATTGTTGGGACCCGGAGTATGCGCCGCAATAAAACTGGAAACAAATAATGGCACAAAGGATTGTAAGAGTACAAGAAAATTATCCTGCATAGAATATCATACAACATATAAAAGCAATAGGACAGCTAGGTATTATATACTCTCAAAAAACAAAGATGCTGGAATTGCTATCTACGAGTGATGGCATGACCTGTGCTGCATTCAAAGATAGCATAACCGTAAGCATTCAGCATCAAAATATAGTATAATAAGCTATAATGCTTGATACTATACTCATGCCGCTAATATCCTTCCTCGCCACTCTCTTGGAGTTTGGATACGGCCTTACCGGGAATTATGGACTCGCTATTATTGTACTGAGCATACTTGTGAACATCATCTTGCTCCCCGCCTACATGCTCGCCGAGCATCTGCAGAAAAAGGAACAGCTCATCCGCAATGCCATGCAGGATAAATTACAGGAGATAGCTCAATGCTTCCAGGGACAAGAGCGTTTTATGATGACCCAAACTCTGTACCGCCTCCATGGCTATCATCCAATAATGGGTCTGCGTTCCTTGCTCTCTTTATTGATACAGATTCCCTTTTTTTTCGCTGCCTACCAGCTCCTGAAACATTACGATCCACTCATTGGAACCTCCTTCCTCTTTATAGGTGACCTGTCTCTAGCCGATGGATTATTCCCCCTCGGGCGATATGCCATCAACCTACTCCCCATCATTATGACGGCCATCAATATTATGGCTGCCCAGATATATACAGCACGCACCAACCCGCGCACGCTGATATCATCTCTGAATATGGCCCTCATCTTTCTGGTACTGCTCTACACCTCTCCAGCAGCCCTGGTTCTCTATTGGACCGCTAATAATCTGTTTTCTCTCGGGAAGAATATGTTACTTGCTGGACGAAGGGGGAAGTTGGAGACTGCCTTGCCCATCCACCGGGCACTTGCCGTGCATATCCGCCAGTGGTTGGGGAAGGTAAATAGAACAATTCAAACAGTCCTCGGACTCTGGTGCTTTGCTATCTACACGATGGCATCCTTCCTCCTGAGTCCCTATAACCCGAAATATGATGTCGTTCCGAACATCCTGCTTGGAATAGGAATATGTGCACTCGTGATAAGTAGCTACGTATTGTTACTGTCATACCACATCAAGCAAAGAGAATCCTCAAAGCTGTCCTTCTGTATGATGCTAATACATGTTGCATGTACAATATGTGGCGGCATCATGTTACTCATCTATGCCTATATCCCCGCAGAAAAAATTGAAATAACAGTAATTCTGTTCCGTTTTTTATCCTACTTTCTGCTTGCACTGCCAAATGCACTGTGGCTCCCCTATTTCATCCGCATGATATATCGTTACCATAAGGCAGATTCCATGCACAAGGTGGGACGAGTAAGGCAAAAAAGAACATCCATTATCCAGCTCTGCACGATTATTGCTTCCTTATCTGCCACTGCACTCCTATTGTTTCTTGCCTTGCCGGCAAATATGTATCAAAATGTTCCAAATGAATTTGATCTATCATTTTTCAACATTGTGATGCATAATCTGCCCTACATATTGATCATGGTATGTGGTGGTCTGGGGATGTATATTCTTGCACCGCGCATCATCAAACCATGGCTGCAATTCTGTATTGTAGCTGCATCACTGCTCCTCCTCTGCTATGCATTGATTATTCCCTTTGAGTTGGGTCCCATGGATCATTTTACCCTGATGTTTCCCATGAATATTGCTCCGGAATATTTTGTGTATCTCATTGAGGGTCTTGGAATTGCCCTCAGTATGATCTTATTGTATACTGCATTGAAACGCTACCGGATTCAGCTCTTAACAATTATGCTGCTGTTTAATGTTGTCGTAGTGCTTCGCTTGGGAAGCTTCGGTCTATGGTATCGTGCACGGAATGTGGCAAGGTCAGTGGAAAATACCGAGCAATCTGCAGACTATCAGGATGGCATCCTTCCACCCGGAATGTTTGCATTTTCTCAAGAGAAACAAAACATAGTGCTCATATTACTCGACATGGCAAATGGCGGTTACATGCAACGAGCTCTAGAGGATAAGCCCTCCCTTTCTCAAATATATAAGGACTTTACTTGGTATCCAAACACCCTGAGCATCTCGACATACACAGTGCCAAGCAAACCATCAATGCTCGCTGGCTGGAACTATGCCCCCGAAAATATTGCAGTTGTCCCCGGCAATACTCTGGCAGAAAAAATCCTTGATGCACAACACCTACTCTTTCGAACGTTTACACAGCATCAATACCAAATAGGTGTAACAGGTGAGTATTTTGGATACGATGTATCACAATGTACTGTTCTGAAAGAAACAAATATTGCCTGTCTGAACCATAAAGACCAGGCAATAGCAGGACATTGGCTTGCACATAACGCAGATAACAGCCGCCTAGAGAGTGATTTTTCCCGTGAACATACATTTAGTTTGATAAATCTATCAGGACTCTTGCGCTCTGTGCCTGTTCTTCTCAAACATAGCGTATACAATAATGGAACCTGGAATCTCAACTTAAAGAATGCAGTAGGATATATGGCAGCTTTAGCGGAATGGTCTCTCTTCGACTCCCTAGAAAGTCTCTCATCAATACGTGATGAAGACCATGTAGAAGACCATGCACGGAATGGCACCTTTACCTTTATACATAGTAATATCACCCACAGACCCTATGCTCTTGATTCTTCCTGCCAATTACGCAGGACTGAATTCCCCGACCCCATCGCAAATAATGACTTCGGGGGTGATGCTTCCTACTTTTCATTTCGTTGTTCGATGGAATCACTCGCTGCATGGATGAAATGGCTTCAGGAGCATGACGCATATGACAATACAAAAATCATCATTGTTTCAGACCATGGAAATGATGTGGCCGAGGACCCGATGAACATCAACAATATTGCACCAGACATGATGGGAAGGGCACATACATATGCCTTTTCGCGAAGCCATGCATTGCTCATGATCAAAGAGCCCTTTCAAAGTAATAAGCATCCATCGCAATTACAGATAGACCATCGTTTTCTCAGTAATGCAGACACTGCTGCCATCATATATCATAGTTTAGAGGGCTATGTGCCACCAGAAAACAGCCACCCTGATGATCTCCATGATCCAACAAAAATTACGCCTCCGCCATCACGTAGTCTTCCCGTGTATCATACAAACACATTTCATTGGACAAAGCTCGTCCACAATAAGATCGCATTCCCTCTTGAAGACAAATACATAGTAACTGATAATATATTCGAAAAAGAGAACTGGAAGAAAATAAAATGAGATCTCTATGCCATTAATACCAATGCTGGAAGCTCTCCTAGAATTCGGCTACGCCCTGACCGGGAGTTACGGCTTTGCTATTGTTATACTCAGCATACTGGTAAATATCATATTGCTACCTGCCTACTTTCTTGCAGAACATCTACAGAAAAAAGAACTACAGATCCGCAATGTCATGCATGATAAATTGCAGGAGATTCGCCAATGTTTTACCGGGCAAGAACGCTTTATGATGACGCAAACGTTGTATAGACTGCATGGCTATCATCCCATCATGGGGCTACGCTCTTTATTTTCTTTGTTGATACAAATTCCCTTTTTCCTCGCTGCCTATCAATTCCTCAAACACTATGCCCCCCTCACGGGCACATCTTTTTTGTTCATCGGCGATCTATCCGTAGCAGATGGGCTCATGCCACTTGGGCGCTATGCCATCAATCTGCTTCCCATCATTATGACGGTCATCAATGTTATCGCTGCACGGATATATACTGCACGCACCAATCCACGCTCCATAATATCGGCTCTGAATATGGCAGTCATCTTTCTGGTATTGCTCTATAGTTCGCCTGCTGCCCTCGTGCTCTATTGGACCTGTAACAATCTGTTTTCTCTTGGAAAGAATATGCTACTTGCTCGTCGGAAGGATGATGGAATTGTCCCAATTCGACTCTCTTCTCTACTTGCTACACATATTGACCAGTGGATAACAGACAAGAAAAAATTCATCCAGAGTATAGTCGGGATTTGGGGTTTTGCTGTCTATTCGCTCATCTCCTTTCTCTTCTTCTCGTATAATCGCAAAACCGGTCTCCTTCCCAATACCCTGCTGGGGATGGCTGTCTGTGCATTGATAGTCAGCGCTGCCATCCTATGTATATCCCACTACAAACAGCATCGGAAATATACGCTCTGCATGCTGCACATCGCTTGTATAATAGCTGGCATCCTTATGTTGCTATATTATGCATATATTCCCATAAGCGAAATAGATCTCCCCGAGATACTTCTTAAGCTGGCTGCCTGTGGCATACTTGCACTGCCAAATGTACTATGGTTCCCTTATTTTATACGCTTAGCACATCGTTACGGCAAAACAAGCACGAGTTATATCAGCCAGAAATCACAGCCCCTACAATTCTACATTACCCTTGCGACTCTTTCGGTGACCTCTATTGTTATATTTTTTACCCTGCCAACAGAGATATTTCACAATCTCCCTGCTGAAGCCCGAATTTCATTTTCTGATATTATCATACATAACCTACCCTATTTCTTCGCTGTAATTGCCGGCGGAATACTGCTCTATGTTCTAACGCCACGACGCATACGACTATGGATGGTCCTTAGCATGGTGTCAATGGCTTTGATTCTTGTATCCTATGCATTGATCATCCCCTTTGACCTCGGTCCGATGGATCATTTTCAACTCATGATACCGCAAACCATTGCTCCATCGTCCTTTTTCTATATTATCGAAGGCATCGGTCTCGTTCTCTTTGTGTTTTGGATACATGGCTCATTGCGTAGCCATAAGAAACAGCTATTAGCCATTATCCTCGTCTGCAACATTGTTGCTATCGGAAAATTTGCTAGCACAAGCATATGGGCAGCTCGACAGGATGCCGTAGCCGCATCTCCGGAAACACAAGTCGACAAAAAAAAACATGACAAACTTCCACCAGACATATTCTCCTTTTCGCAGGAAAAACAAAACATCGTCCTCATCATCCTTGATATGGCAAACGGTGGATATATGCAACGCGCCATGGAAGAAAACCCCTCCCTGTCCCAAATATACCGGGACTTCACTTGGTATCCAAACACCCTCAGCATTTCGACCTTTACCCTTGCAAGTAAGCCGTCAATGATCGGTGGTTGGCATTACACCCCTGAGAATATAGCAAAAATACCTGGCACAAAACTTACAGAAAAGATTCTTACATCGCAGGATCTCCTCTTACAAACATTTTCATCCCATCAATACAAAATCAGTATGACAGGGGAGCATTATGTTGGATATAATAAATCGCTCTGTTCACAGCTGCGAAGAACGAACATCAGCTGTCTAGAGCCCTCCAATAAGGCCATTGAGAGGATCTGGTTGAGCAATAATCCTACTGCACCAAGACCGAAAGATACAATAGCCCCCGACAAGAAATACGCTATCCACCTTAATTTAGCAGGTCTGCTACGGGCAGTGCCCATAGCACTGAAACAGCGGATATATAACAAGGGAACATGGAATATAAGCTCCAGAAAACAGATAGGATATGAATTTACGCTCAAGGAATGGGGACTTATCGATTCCCTAGCAAATATGTCCACCATACGAGATACAGCGAGCCCGAATGAACAGGAAGAGAATGGAACCTTTACCTTTATCCATAGTAACAGTACCCACTACCCCTATGCGCTGAATTCACAATGCCGACTTATGAGAGACGAACTTCCGGATCCAAATTCAAAGGACAATATAGCAGGTGATTCCCCCTACTTTGCCTTCCGTTGCGTGATGGAATCACTGGGAAAATGGTTTGAATGGCTCCGCATGCACGATGCATACGACAATACAAAAATCATCATCGTTTCTGACCATGGCAATGATGTAAGCGATGATCCCATGAATAGCAATGACATTGCCCCCGATATGATCGGTCGCGCCCATCCCCATATATTCACCCGGCTTCATGTTCTTCTTATGATCAAAGATTTCTCTCGCGCAAACTCTCAGCAACAGGAATTGCAGATCGACAATCGCCTGATGAGTAACAGCGATACTGCAAGCATCCTATACCATAGTATAGAGGGATATGTGCCCCCAGCAAACAGCCATCCTGATGATCTCTATGATCCAACAAAAATACCCCCACCATCAACCAGAACCATCCCCAGCTATCACACGGGATTTGATAGCTGGTCAGAACATGAAAAATTAAAGGAGCAGTTTGTTATTCGAGATAAATATCTGGTTACGGATAATATCTTTGAAGCCAATAATTGGAAACAAATAAAATGAAATGTGAGTCCTACGGGCAACTTCCCTGCTTGAAAATCAATACATAGTAGGTGATAATATAATGTCGAAGCATCAGGAGAAAATATCATGAAATATCTGTCGGGCAATAAAATATGCTTTCTATTCTCATTGCTCCTGCTACACACTCCATCTCTATACGCATATCTGGATCCGGGAACCGGCAGTATGTTGCTGGCTGCTGTAATTGGAATTGCATCAACCCTCATTTTTACTATGCGTGGACTATGGCGCAAAATTCTCGTCCTTCTAATTGCACGGCGCTCAGGATCGGTCTCAGTTCATAGCGACGACACAAAGAACATCGTCTTTTACAGCGAGGGTGGGCAATATTGGCATACCTTTTCACCAGTTATCCGTGAACTCCATGATCGGGGGATATCCTGCAGCTATCTGAGCTCCGATGAAAATGATGAGGGTCTACAGTTTTCTTCCCCCCATATACATACAGAATACATAGGCAGGGGCAACAGAGCATATACCCGTTTGAACTTACTCAAGGCGGGTGTATGTGTAATGACTACCCCTAATTTAGACACGTTACAGATACGGCGTTCAAAGGGGGTATCTCATTATACTCACATTGTACATGCTCCCACTGACATACATCTGTATAAATTGTTTGCTTTTGATTTCTATGATTCCATCATGATAAGTGGTCCGCATCAAGAACGTTCAATACGACATCTGGAACAGCTACGCAACACTCCGCCCAAGAGGATCTTCCAGCTCGGTTGCCCCTACATGGATGTATTGTACGAGAAAAAATCTGTCCAAACAAGCCCGCGATCGAAGGACACTACCTTACTCATAGCTCCGACATGGGGACAATCAAGCATCCTCAATGCACTCGGCAAACCCCTGCTTGATACGCTGGCTGGGCAATACAAGCACATCATTGTCCGACCCCATCCACAGAGCTTTATCAGTGAAATGCCCTTTATTGAATATCTGCAACAGGAGTGTAGCAAGAATATTGTCTGGGACAGGAATCCCGACAATTTTAACTCCCTCCATCAGGCAGATATACTGCTCTCCGACAGGAGTGGCATTATATTCGATTTTGCCTTTATCTTTGAAGGCCCAGTCATTACCCATACTGCAGCCCCAGTACTCCTCGGCATGGAAGGCAAGGACATTCCCTGGCAGGCATGGGAATTGGACATTGCACCAAAACTGGGGGCATCATTGTCTGACAAGAATATTGATGCTTTGCCCGACATGATTCAGACCACCCTCAAAGAGCACAATCCTGCCCTTATACGGGAGCTCCGCAAGGATCTGTATAATCTGGGATCTTCAGGAGCTCTTGCTGCTGATATTTTGCTCGACCTCACCACTGAGCTGGCCCAGCCACAGCAGCATGCCCGAGGTGCTATAGCAGAATCATGAAGGCCGTTCTCCTAGCTGCCGGTAGAGGCACACGCATTGCCGAACATATTCAGGAACAACATAAATGCCTCCTGTCAATTACTAGCCCCCCCATCCCACCCCTGCCCTTGATAGTGTACACCGTTGAGATGCTGCAAAAATATGGCATCCACGATATTACGGTTGTTACTGGCTACCGCCATGTCGATGTGGAAACAGTCCTTACACCCTATCCTTTCGTGTCTTGTCTGTTCAATCCATTCTATTATCTGGTAAATTCCATTGGCTCACTCTGGTTTGCAACAGCCCATATGAGCGATGCTGATATGCTGATATTAAATGCCGATACTTTTATGGAAGAAGCTCTGATACAGGGTCTGCTACAGCAGTCAATTTCTCAGAGTACCCCCCTCCTCCTCGTAGATTCCTCGCGTAAGGATGTGGCAGATGTTGGGGTGCGCTATCAGAATGGTCTTATGACGGACTACGGCAAAGAAATTGCAGACCCCTTGGCGGAAAGTCTCGATGTTGCCATCATCCCCGAAAAGCTTACATCGCTGTTCAGGCATCGTATCCAGGAGATACTAGAAAGGGGTCAGCATGATACATGGTGGGAATCAGCATTGGCAGACTACAGCCAGTCGACTCCCGTAGGGGTTCAGGATGTTGCTGGTTCATTCTGGCGTGAGATTGATTATATTGAGGACTATAAGGCCATATGCAATTTCTATTGCCAAACAGATTAGGGTTAGCTACGAAGCTAGGGAGATAATTATGACAGAAGAGCAGATGCCACGGAGTTTTTGCATCCACACAGACATCCCACCCGAGCTTAGCAAGATTGATGATGAGCTCAAGGCGATATACCACAGCAAGGATAGTGTGTGCTTTTTTATTTTACGCACTGTTGCAGATCGCAACAGATTCATGCAGGAAACACTGGGTATGAACAGGGCTGAACGCGAAGCATACCACCTACACTTTTACGAGCAATAGTTACAAACAATAGTTATGAGCAATAGCGAGAAGTCATCGCCCTAGTCGGGCATTTGGTAATGACAGCCCCAGCTAGTGCCGAACTTGTCCACGAGGTCTCCATAGATAGCACCCCAGAACATTTCGTTCACGGGCATATTGATCCGCCCCCCTTGGGATAGCATATCAAATACTCTCCGGAGCTCCTCCTCTGAATCAAATTCCATATGCAGATAGACATTATTGTTGATGGGAGCGTCCACTTCCATCAATGAATCATAAAAATAGATTGTTAGATTATCTTGGATGAGTGAACCATGCATCACCTTATCCTTCCATTCATCCTTTACAGGCATTTTCGGATCGGGCGGCATACTACCCCAACGTAAAATCTCAATCGTACCTCCAAAGATACTCTTATAGTAGTCCATTGCCTCTTCGGCATTGCCTGCCATATTTACATAGGGGACAACAGTCATAGCTCTACCTCCTTTTTAATGCAAGAATAGCACTCTGCAGATGATCTGTCAAGTAGATCTTGAGCAGCAGCACTGCCAGCTTCTTAAATATTCAGTCGAATGTTCTATACCATAGCATAACAGAGTATCTGCCATCTAATAATGCTGATGACTCTGATCCAACAAGTGGTCCTCCGCCACCATCTCGAACCCTGCCCATCTATCATACAAGCTCTCATACATGGGCTGATATCGTAAAGAATATTGTAAATCATAGCAAAAAAACTTGACAAAATGCCATTAAGTGTTATCATATATATGTGAAGACGACGTATTTTAATCGTAAATGTAATTATGCTTTCTGGGCACATTGCCCATGGATTTTCATTCTATTCCTCGCATCTCTTTTCTTTGCATCATGCATCATTGTATCACCACAAAATAATGCCGGAGATGATCCCGATAAAAATAATATTGCCGGACAAAAGACTGAGATTCATCTTGCTCATGTTGGTACTCGTGATGGGAACGTACTCAAACTCTCATTCAACGGTGAGATTAGGACATTTGATGCACAAAAGCTCATCATAAAAACCCGTAAAACATCATCTGCTGATAACGAGATATCCCATACAATAAAGAAGATAGATCTTGATGGAAAAAATGTATATGCTACTCTTGATACACCCCTCGAGAAAGATCACTTTATAACCGTATCCCTCCAGGCGGGTGCTGTACAACCAACATCAGATGCGATTATACACAATAGACCTATTGAGGTGAAACATCAGAAAATTGAACAGACACAACACAAGGATATTGTTGTATCTGATATTCACGCACGTTATGGATCAGACCATCGTAAACTCAAGGTGATATTTAATACACCAATTCAGTCATTAGATGCTCGTAAGGTTATTGTATTCAATAATGTACAACTAGTTATGCATCCCTACCTCTTTGAACAACCTCACCATATCTTTGATTATGAAAAACATACAATTCTTTCAATACAAAAAATAGACCCCACTACATATGAAATAACCTTGAAAGAAAAAATAGGGGCACATTATACACTACATTTTGATGAACAATCGATAGTCAGCGTATGGGGGAATACCAATCCATCATTACTTCGATACGTTGGTTATGTGCGTACATCCCCTCATGTACATAGTAAAGCACATAACCAGCCCTATAAGCCCAAGATAACCGCAGCATCAGTAACCAACAATGGGAACATAATAATAACATTTAATAATACATTGAGATACACCACCGATCCAGTTCTCGGAAAAACATTTGATAAGGTACGTGTTACAGTATCTGATGGACAGGAAGAAACAGCTCTGGAGGTAGGTTTTGCACACCTCATGTCGTCTCAGAATCAGATACAAATGACACTTATGCCATCTGCTCATCAAAAATTGACAAAGGGCAGCACGATTACAATAACCATACAACCGTATGCAGTGCAAAATTATCGCAGCACCTTGGGAAGATATAACGATGACTCTGCGTTGAGAAATACAGAGACCCTCATCAAAAAGAACATTCCCATTACTGATGTTAAAGCACCAACCTTTGATGATGTACGATTAGTGGATGCCAATAAGGTGCAATTATTGTTCAATGAGGGCGTTTTTATACGCACAGATAAGATTGTTATTACCCAAACAGATAAAACGACAAAAGCAAGTAAGCGTCTTGCTATTGCATCTGTTCCATCTACTCAAGTAGAAAAGGATGTTGTTACCATAACACTGACCAATAACCTCGCTCCAAATAGCATAATAAGTGTTACACTACAACGATCATCGTACGGAGACAGCGCTGGAAATTATAACACAGCGGATACTACAAGGACTGCCCATACTCCCATAACACCAAAGCTTCTGCCCCGTGTAACCGCGATGCACGGGTTCATTGACGATGCGACAATCAATCTTACATTTAATACCCCTGTTCATTCTATACATGCAGAAAAATTTCAAGTAACTACTCAGGACGCAGGCGGTGTTACCAAAACACATGCTATTGCTTCTGGTTCTGTAGATGCATCTCAAACCTCAGGAACACTCGCGCTCACAGAGGCATTCGCTGCAGATCGAAAGGGAACGACCCTTACAGTTCGGATGCAGGAGGGAGCACTCAAAGATTATTACCGTATAGAGAACGTAGCATCAGCCATTACCTATGCCATCCAACATTCTCGCCCCACGATTCTGAAGATAGAATCATACAAGATTAACCATCTAAAACTTACTTTTAATAGTGCCATTGAAACATATAACGGTGGAATGACCATAACAGGGCCACAACGAAATGGCAAAATAGTACGGGTAACAAAAAACCCCGCGAATGAGGATCAGTTACTGGTGCATTACGATTTTACAGCAGATTATCTGTGGTCGGGAAAAGATATAAAAATAACACTCCCCCCTGGTGCAGTCTTAAATGCCGGTAAGGTTCCAAATAAAGCACAAACGGTACAGACGAAGGCGAATTTTGCAATATTATTTGAAGACCTGAGTGTGGGAGGCGCAAAAACATTACTGCTCAAATTTACCAGTGATCATAATGCCTGTTTTATAGATTTAAGTAAAATTACGGTAACTACAGGAAGCACAGAAGCACGTCAAACAAAACAGAGAATTGTAGGTGCCCAGTGTAGCTTAAGCTCAGATTCTTTTAACACAGTAACGCTCACACTCAAAGATACATTAGTCAAGGGTGAAATAGCAGTGGTAACGTTAACAAAAGCGGGTGCTATAACAGGATATCTGGGAGACCTGTTTTATCGACAGCAGCTTGAAGCAGACCCCGACGATCCCTTCTCTCCCCAAAATAATCATACCGGGGCGGGGCTAAAGAGAACAGTAATTATTCAGTACTGATAATGAGAGCTATATTACTGGCAGCAGGTAGTGGAACACGCATTGCTCCACATATATTCATGATACATGGTGGGAATCAGCACTAGTACAGTATCCCCAAAGCACACCAGTTGCCATACAGGATGTTGCTGCTTCATTCTGGCGTGAGATCGATTATATTGAGGACGGCCATATGCAATTTCTATTGCCAAACAGATTAGGGCTAGCTACGGAGCTAGGGAGATAATTATGAGTAATAGTTATGAGCAATAGCAAGAAATCATCGCCCTAGTCGGGCATTTGGTAATGACAGCCCCAGCCAGTGCCGAACTTGTCCACGAGGTCTCCATAGATAGCACCCCAGAACATTTCGTTCACGGGCATATTGATCCGCCCCCCTTGGGATAGCATATCAAATACTCTCCGGAGCTCCTCCTCTGAATCAAATTCCATATGCAGATAGACATTATTGTTGATGGGAGCGTCCACTTCCATCAATGAATCCGCAAAATAGATTGTTAGATTATCTTGGATGAGTGAACCATGCATCACCTTATCCTTCCATTCATCCTTTACAGGCATTTTCGGATCGGGCGGCATACTACTCCAACGTAAGATCTCAATCGTGCCTCCAAAGATACTCTTATAGTAGTTCATTGCCTCTTCGGCATTGCCTGCCATATTTACATAAGGGACAACAGTCATAGCTCTACCTCCTGTTTAATGCAAGAATAGCACTCTACTGATGATCTGTCAAGTAGATCTTGAGCAGCAGCACTGCCAGCTCCTGAAGTATTCAGTCGAATGTTCTATATGGCTACTATACTTGTTTATAGATATAATATTATAATCGGGAATGGCGATAAGAGCTGGGGAAAGAATACAAGAGGTAGAAACATGCACTCAAGACAATAGACCCCATATCAAAATTACCCTGCTAAATGCAGATGCACAAAAAAGAGAAGAGTATTACGAAATCCATGGGGCTGAGAATTCCCGCTACATAGAGTTGCAGCATGCAAACGAAGATCAGTCCCAGAAATACCGGCTTATTGAAACTCCTGCGCAACTCTCCGCCTGCATAGGGAGTAGAAATTGTAGATGCTGTATTTTTTTGCTGGAGTTAGATTTCCGCATGGAAGAATTTAATAGAGCGGTGGATTTTAGCTATTCTATCTTTGCCCAGAAGACAAATTTCTATGAAGCAACGTTCACCAAAGAGGCAGACTTCATCGGGGCAACGTTCTCCAAAGAGGCAGACTTCATCGGGGTAACGTTCTCCGAAAACGCAGATTTCTGGAAGGCAACATTCACCAAAGAGGCAGACTTCTCTGGAGCAACATTTACTAAATCGGCAAACTTCCATGAGGCAACATTCTCCGAAAATGCAAATTTCATCGAGGCAACATTCAGCAAAGAGGCAAACTTCAGGAAGGCAATATTCACCGAGTGGGTAAACTTCCAAGAAGCAACATTCACCGAAAAGGCATATTTCCATAAGGCAACATTCTCCAGTGCAAATTTCACCTGGGCAACATTCTCCAAAGATGCATACTTCCCGGAAGCAACATTCACCAAAGAGGCACACTTCACCTTGGCAACATTCTCCGAGTGGGCAAACTTCATGTTGGCAACATTCACCAAAGAGGCACACTTCCGAGCAGCAACATTCACTGAAGGCGCAAACTTCCAGAAGGCAACATTCACCGAAGAGGCAAACTTCCAAGTGGCAACCTTCACCGAAGAGGCAGACTTCTCTGAGACAGAATTCACCAAAAAAATTGATTTTAGCAAGGCAAGCTTTCACATGAATGCAGCTTTCGAAAAGGTAATTTTTTGGGGGGAAGCAGATTTTTCAGTGACAAGCTTTTTGGGAATAGCAGATTTCGAAGAATCAGAATTTTGTGAAAAAACAACTTTCTATAGAACTACTTTTAGCAAGTTGGCAGATTTCAGATGGACAATCTTTCATGAGAAGGCACATTTCACCGCAGCTATCTTTTCAACTCTTGCAGATTATAGGGGTTCCTTTTTTTGCAATAAAACAGAATTTAATCTTTCTCGCATTGATCGCATCACATTCTATGAAGTAAATAAGGGAGCTGCTTTTAATAAGCATTATTCTACTAAGACAATACCAGACATTTCGAACTTCAAGTTAGAGCTGAAAGCAACCCTGATCAAGAGCATGGATTATGAAGAAATGCAAATAGGAGAAGATAACATCAACAGAAATACGGCTGTTGTACTCAAGAATCTTGCAAGTAAGCAGAATGATCAGATAACTGCTCTGAAATTTTATACCTGGGAGATGGAAAAATTCCAGAAAGAACTCAAAGAAGATACAATACAAAAAAGATGGAAGGATAGACTCATTGTCCGCCTTGAAAAAACGATAAGCAATTTTGGCACTGACCCCCTTCGTGCCATCCTCTGGCTCCTTGGTAGCAACATTGTTTTTGCAATAATCTATCTGGGTAGTCGGCATGGCACAGTTTTTATCGATCCCTTAAAATTATCTTTTTTGCTACAAGCATTGGAAGTATTATTCCGCTTTGTATTTATTTATTTCCTCTACGAGGGGATCTCACACAGCACATGGCTAGAACAAGTAGTTTTCTATGCTGCCTTCATCATCAACCCCATCCTCCTCTACGAGATAATCAAATCCTTTCGGAAATATTCGCGGAAACTCTAGCATACCAGAACAGGATTCCCCCACACATAGCCATTGGAAACGGCAGTGTGCGACGCGGGACGATCCTATTTCCAGCACTGCCAGCTCCTGAAGCATTCAGCCGAATGTTCTATATGGCTACTATACTTGTTTATAGATATAATATTATAATCGGGAATGGCGATAAGAGCTGGGGAAAGAATACAAGAGGTAGAAACATGCACTCAAGACAATAGACCCCATATCAAAATTACCCTGCTAGATGCAGATGCACAAACAAGAGAAGAGTATTACACAATCCATGGGGCTGAGGATTCCCGCTACATAGAGTTGCAGCAAGCAAACGAAGACCAGTCCCAGGAATACTGGCTTATTGAAACTACGGAGCAACTCATTGACTGCATGGAGGATGGAAATTGTAGCCGCTGTATTTTTTTGCTGGAGCTAGATTTCCGCATGGAAGAATTTAATAGAGCGGTGGACTTCAGCCATTCTATCTTTGCCCAGGAGGCAAAATTCTATGAAGCAACGTTCACCAAAGAGGCAGACTTCACCTGGGCAAGATTCACTAAAGGGGCATGCTTCCAAAAGGCAACATTCACTAGAGCGGCAAACTTCTGGAAGGCAACATTCTTCGGAAACGCAGACTTCACCGAGGCAACATTCTCCAAAAAATCAAACTTCATCCAGGCAACATTCACCAAAGATGCAAATTTCACAGGTGCAAAGTTCACCACAAATGCAAACTTCCAAGAGGCAATATTCATCAAAGAGGCCTTCTTCTATAAAGCAACGTTCAGCAAAGATGCACACTTCACCATGGTAACATTCAGCAAAGATACATACTTCCGAGAGGCAACATTCTCCGAAAAGGCAAATTTCCAAGTGGCAAAATTCACCGAAAACGCAGACTTCACCGGAGCAACATTCACCAAAGAGGCAAACCTCTCACGGGCAACATTCACCGAAAACGCAGACTTCATCGAAGCAACATTCACCAAGAATGCAACCTTCTGGAAGGCAAGATTCACCAAAGGGGCTGACTTCCAGATAGCAATATTCTCCGAAAATGCAAACTTCACCGAAGTAATATTCACCGAAAACGCATACTTCATCCAAGCAATATTCACCGAAGAGACATTCTTCACTGGAGCAACATTCACTAAAGCGGCAGACTTCTCACGAGCAACATTCTCCAAAGAGGCAGACTTCTTTGGGGCAACATTCACCGAAAAGGCAGACTTCTCTGAGGCAACATTCAGCAAAGAGGCAAACTTCAGGAAGGCAACATTCACCAAAGAGGCAGACTTCTCTGGAGTAACATTCACCGAAAACGCATACTTCCAAGCGGCAACATTCACCGAGTGGGCAGACTTCATCGGAGCAACATTCACCAAAGAGGCAGATTTCACGGATGCAAGGTTCCTTCAAGATGCAGATTTCACGGGTGCAAGGTTCCTCCAAGGTGCAGATTTCACTGGTGTAACGTTCACCAAAGATGCAGATTTTTCTCGATCAAAGTTTTCTGCAAATGCAAATTTTGAAGGAGCATCTTTTCAGGGATGGACATGCTTTGAATTATCGAAAATAGACCTTCTTTCATTTCCTCGTACTATATTTCGTGGTACAGAGATACCTTCTACCCTAGACCTCAAATCTGCACAGATAGAACGCATGGACTACGCCGATATAAAGATAACACCAGCGAACGTGGTAAATAGAGAAACAGCTGTTATACTAAAAAGCATTGCAAGCAAACAAAATGATCAAATTACTGCACTACGATTTTACACATATGAAATGGAAAAGCATTACGAAAATTTGAAAAAATCTAAGTCGGACAAACGTTTTAAGGATAGAATAATAGTTGGCTTTGAAAAATGGACAAGCTATTTTGGAACAAACCCATGGCGTGCTGTTTTCTGCTTGCTTGCAGTAAATATTATTCTTGTGTTCGTCGGCAACTTGGGATGGCATGTTTTCCACATTTCCAATTTTAAGGTGGTAATGAGTATGTTCGAATGGAAACTGCTAGAAGAACTAGTTCAGTTTATATTTATTTATTTCCTCCACGAGAGATTTGACTCTCTGAGTTTGGTGCATTATCTCGCCTTCATCATCAACCCCATCCTCCTCTACGAGATAATCAAATCCTTTCGGAAATATTCGCGGAAACTCTAGCATACTAGAACGGGATTCCCCCACACATAGCCATTGGAAACGGCAGTGTGCGACGCGGGACGATCCTATTTCCAGCACAGCCAGCTCCTGAAGCATTCAGCCGAATGTTCTATATGGCTACTATACTCGTTTATAGATATAATCCTATAATGGGGGATGACAATAAGAGCTGGGGAAAGAATACAAGAGGTAGAAATATGCACTCAAGACAATAGACCCCATATCAAAATTACCCTGCTAGATGCAGATGCACAAAAAATTGCACTGCAAGATGCACAAAAAAAAGAGGCGTATTACGAAATCCATAGGACTGAGGATTCCCGCTACATAGAGTTGCAGCAAGAAAACGAAAATCAGTCCCAGAAATACCCGTTTATCGAAACTCTTCAACTCCAGAAATACCGGCTTATTGAAAATCCTGAGCAACTCTTAGCCTGCATGGATGATGAAAATTGTAGCTTCTGTATTTTTTTGCTGGAGCTAAATTTCTACAAGGGAGAATTTGACAGAGAGGTGGACTTCAGCCATTCTATCTTTGCCCAGGAGACAAACTTCCAAGAGGCAATATTCTCCAAAAAGGCAAACTTCGGATCGGTAACATTCACCAAAGAGGCACACTTCCAAGGGGCAACATTCACCGAAAACGCAAACTTCGGATCGGTAACATTCACCAAAGAGGCACACTTCCAAGGGGCAACATTCACCGAAAACGCAAACTTCTCTATAGCAAAATTCACCAAGAATGCAAACTTCTGGGTGGCAACATTCACCAAAGAGGTAGACTTCAAAGAGGCAACATTCACCGAAAAGGCACAGTTCCATGAGACAAAATTCACCAAAGAGGCAGACTTCTGGAAGGCAACATTCAGCAAAGAGGCACACTTCACCGCGGCAACATTCATCAAAAATGCATACTTCACCGAGGCAACATTCACACAGGACGCAATATTTTTGCATACAGTGTTTTCTAGGGATGCAATTTTCGCAGCCACCGATTTTGAGGACAGAGTTGATTTTGGATTGTCTCAGATTAAGCATCTGATATTCAAAAAAGCCAAGCTCTCTGGAGAGAAAAAAGGACCGATTAACCTCAAATCTGCACAGATAGAAAGCATGAACTACGCTGATCCAAGCGTAAGCCCGCAGAACATAGCAAATCGGGAGTCGGCTGTTGTATTAAAAAATATTGCAATCAAACAAAACGATCAGATAGCTGCCCTGCAATTTTATACCTGGGAGATGGAAAAATTCCGGGAAGAACTCAAAGAAGATACAACACAAAAAAGACGGATGGATAGACTCATTGTGGGTTTTGAAAAATGGGTCAGCAATTTTGGCACCGATCCCCGGCGTACCTTCTTCTGGCTCCTTGGCAGCAACATTGTTTTTGCAATAATCTATGTGCTTGGTAGTCTAACATTCAATGCTTTCACAAGTCCAGCTTTTTGGCTACAAGTATTGGAAGAATTATTCAGCTTTGTATTTATTTATTTCTTCTACGAGGAAATCTCACGTAGCACATGGCTAGAACGTGCAGTTTTCTATGCTGCCTTCATCATCAACCCCATCCTCCTCTACGAGATAATCAAATCCTTTCGGAAATATTCGCGGAAACTCTAGCATACCAGAACAGGAGTCCCCCACACATAGCCATTGGAAACGGCAGTGTGCGGCGCGGGAGCTATCCTATCAGCAGCACTGCCAGCTCCTGAAGCATTCAGCCGGATGTTCTATATGGCTACTATACTTGTTTATAGATATAATATTATAATCGGGAATGGCGATAAGAGCTGGGGAAAGAATACAAGAGGTAGAAACATGCACTCAAGACAATAGACCCCATATCAAAATTACCCTGCTAAATGCAGATGCACAAACAAGAGAAGAGTATTACGAAATCCATGGAGCTGAGAATTCCCGCTACATAGAGTTGCAGCAAGCAAACGAAGATCAGTCCCAGGAATACCGGCTTATTGAAAATCATGCGCAACTCTCCGCCTGCATTGGGAGTAGAAATTGTAGATGCTGTATCTTTTTGCTGAAGTTAGATTGCAAACAGCTGCAATTTGACAGAGCGATGGATTTTAGCCATTCTATCTTTGCCCAGGAGGCAAACTTCCGAGAGGCAACATTTACTAAAGCGGCAAACTTCATCAAGGCAACGTTCTCCGAAAAGGCAGACTTTGCCGAGGCAACATTCACCGAAAACGCAAACTTCTCATGGGCAACATTCACCAAAGAGGTAAACTTCATATGGACAATATTTTCCGGAGATGCAGACTTCTCTAAAGCAAGATTCACCGAAAAGGCAAACTTCCGAGAAGCAACATTCTCCAAAGAGGCAGACTTCATCGAGGCAACATTCACCGAAAACGCATACTTCCAAGAGACAACATTCACCAAAGAGGCGGACTTCGTCGGGGCAACATTCACCGAAAACGCATACTTCCAAGAGACAACATTCACCAAAGAGGCGGACTTCTCTGGAGCAACATTCACCGAAAACGCATACTTCCAAGTGGCAACATTCACCAAGGCGGCAAACTTCCAAGAAGCAACATTCACCGAAAACGCAAACTTCGTCAGGGCAACATTCACCAAAGAGGCAGACTTCATCCAGGCAACATTCAGCAAAGAGACAGATTTTAGGGAGGCAACATTCAGCAAAGAGGCAAATTTCAGGGAGGCAACATTTTCCGAAGTGGCAAACTTCTCATGGACAACATTCAGCAAAGAGGGAGACTTCTATGAAGCAACATTTACTAAAGCGGCAAACTTCATCAAGGCAACGTTCACCGAAAACGTACGCTTCACCGGGGCAACATTCTCCGAAAAGGCAGACTTCCGAGCAGCAACATTCATCGAAGAGGCATCCTTCTTGAAGGCAACATTCATCGAAAGGGCACACTTCACCGAGGCAACATTCACCGAAAAGGCACACTTCCATAAGGCAACATTCATCAAAAATGCACACTTCTATGGGGCAACATTCGTCAAAAATGCAAGCTTCAGCCTGGCAACATTCACACAGGATGCAATATTTCGGCATACAGTGTTTTCTGGACAATCACGTTTCATAGCCACCAACTTTAAGGGTAGAGTGAATTTTGAACTGTCTCAGATTAAGCTTCTGATATTCAGCAAAGCCAAGCTCTTTGGAGAGAAAAAAGGAGCGATTAACCTCAAATCTGCACAGATAAAAAGCATGGACTACGCAAGCATAAGCCCGCAGAATATAGCAAACCGGGAGTCGGCGGTTGTATTAAAAAATATTGCAATCAAACAAAACGATCAGATAGCTGCCCTGCAATTTTATACCTGGGAGATGGAAAAATTCCGGGAAGAACTCAAAGAAGATGCAACACAAAAAAGATGGAAGGATAGACTCATTGTGGGCTTTGAAAAATGGGTCAGCAATTTTGGCACTGACCCCCTTCGTGCCATCCTCTGGCTCCTTGGTAGCAACATTGTTTTTGCAATAATCTATCTGGGTAGTCGACATGGCACAGTTTTTATCGATCCCTTAAAATTATCTTTTTTGCTACAAGCATTGGAAGTATTATTCCGCTTTGTATTTATTTATTTCCTCTACGAGGGAATCTCACACAGCACATGGCTAGAACAAGTAGTTTTCTATACTGCCTTCATCATCAACCCCATCCTCCTCTACGAGATAATCAAATCCTTTCGGAAATATTCGCGGAAACTCTAGCATACCAGAACAGGATTCCCCCACACATAGCCATTGGAAACGGCAGTGTGCGACGCGGGACGATCCTATTTCCAGCACTGCCAGCTCCTGAAGCATTCAGTCGAATGTTCTATATGGCTACTATACTCGTTTATAGATATAATATTATAATCGGGAATGGCAATAAGAGCTGGGGAAAGAATACAAGAGGTAGAAACATGCACTCAAGACAATAGACCCCATATCAAAATTACCCTGCTAAATGCAGATGCACAAACAAGAGAAGAGTATTACGAAATCCATGGGGCTGGGGATTTCCGCTACATAGAGTTGCAGCAAGCAAACGAAGATCAGTATCAGGAATACCGGCTTATTGAAAATCCTGCACAACTCTCCGCCTGCATGGAGAATGGAAATTGTAGCCGCTGTATTTTTTTGCAGAAGCTAAATTGCAGACAGCTGCAATTTGACAGAGCGGTGGATTTTAGCCGTTCTATCTTTGCCCAGAAAGCAGATTTCAGGGAGGCAACATTCAGCAAAGTGGCAGATTTCAGGGATGCAACATTCTTCGGAAAGGCAGACTTCACCGAGGCAACATTCAGCAAAGAGGCAAATTTCCGAAAGACAATATTCACCGAGTGGGCAAACTTCCAAGAAGCAACATTCACCGAAAACGCAAACTTCCAAGAGGCAACATTCACCAAAGAGCCAATCTTCTGGAAGGCAACATTCACCAAAGAGGCAAACTTCTCGTGGGCAACATTCAGCAAAGAGACAATCTTCTGGAAGGCAACATTCACCGAAAAGGCAGACTTCACCCGGGCAACATTCACCAAAGAGGGAAATTTCTGGGAGGCAACATTCAGCAAAGAGGCAGATTTCAGGGGGGCAACATTCACCGAAAGGGCAAACTTCTGGGAGGCAACATTCACCGAAAAGGCATACTTCACCGAGGCAACATTCACCGAAAAGGCAAACTTCCAAGAGGCAACATTCATCAAAAATGCACACTTCTATGGGACAACATTCACCAAAGAGGTAAACTTCCGGAAGGCAACATTCACCAAAGAGGCAAACTTCATCCAGGCAACATTCACCGAAAAGGCAAACTTCCAAGAGGCAACATTCATCAAAAATGCACACTTCTATGGGGCAACATTCATCAAAGAGGCAGACTTCCAAGAAGCATGCTTTAAGGGCAGAGTGGATTTTGAACTGTCTCAGATTAAGCTTCTGATATTCAACAAGACCAAGCTCTTTGGAAAGGAAGAAAGTCAGATTAACCTCAAATCTGCACAGATAAAAAGCATGGACTACGCAAGCATTGACACGCAGAATATAGCAAACCGGGAGTCGGCTGTTGTATTAAAAAATATTGCAATCAAACAAAACGATCAGATAACTGCTCTGAAATTTTATACATGGGAGATGGAAAAATTCCAGAAAGAACTCAAAGAAGATACAACACAAAAAAGACGGATGGATAGACTCATTGTGGGTTTTGAAAAATGGGTCAGCAATTTTGGCACCGATCCCCGGCGTACCTTCTTCTGGCTCCTTGGCAGCAACATTGTTTTTGCAATAATCTATGTGCTTGGTAGTCGAACATTCAATGCTTTCACAAGTCCAGCTTTTTGGCTACAAGTATTGGAAGAATTATTCAGCTTTGTATTTATTTATTTCTTCTACGAGGAAATCTCACGTAGCACATGGCTAGAACGTGCAGTTTTCTATGCTGCCTTCATCATCAACCCCATCCTCCTCTACGAGATAATCAAATCATTTCGGAAATATTCGCGGAAACTCTAGCATACCAGAACAGGATTCCCCCACACATAGCCATTGGAAACGGCAGTGTGCGGCGCGGGAGCTATCCTATCAGCAGCACTGCCAGCTCCTGAAGTATTCAGCCGGATGTTCTATATGGCTACTATACTCGTTTATAGATATAATCCTATAATGGGGAATGGCAATAAGAGCTGGGGAAAGAATACAAGAGGTAGAAACATGCACTCAAGACAATAGACCACATATCAAAATTACCCTGCTAAATGTAGATGCACAAACAAGAGAGGAATATTACAAAATCCATGGGGCTGAGAATTCCCTCTACATAGAGCTGCAGCAAGAAGGCGAAGATCAGTCCCAGAAATACCGGCTTATTGAAGATCCTGTGCAACTCTCCGCCTGCATAGAGGATGGAAATTGTAGCCGCTGTATTTTTTTGCAGGAGCTAGATTGCAAACAGCTGCAATTTGACAGAGCGGTGGATTTTAGCCGTTCTATCTTTGCCCAGGAGGCAAACTACGGCGGGTCAACATTCACCGAAAACGCAAACTTCTATAAGGCAACATTCTCCAAAGAGGCAGATTTCAGGGATGCAACATTTACCGAAAAGGCAAACTTCAACGAGGCAACATTCTCCAAAGAGGCACACTTCTCTGGAGCAGCATTCATCAAAAATGCACACTTCATCGGGGCAAGATTCACCGAAAAGGCAGACTTCGGCGGGGCAACATTCACCGAAAGGGCAAACTTCTGGAAGGCAACATTCACCGAAAACGCAGACTTCTCCGGGGCAACATTCACCAAAGACGCAACCTTCTTTGGAGTAACATTCACCGAAAAGGCAAACTTCAGGAAGGCAACATTCACCGAAGAGGCAAGCTTCCGAGAGGCAATATTCAGCAAAAATACAACCTTCTGGAGGGCAACATTCACCCAAGATGCAGATTTCATAAATGCAACATTCACCGAAAACGCACACTTCACCGAGGCAACATTCACCAAAAACGCAGACTTCTCCGGAGCAACATTCACCCAAGATGCAGATTTCATAAATGCAACATTCACCGAAAACGCACACTTCACCGAGGCAACATTCACCGAAAACGCACACTTCACCGAGGCAACATTCACCGAAAACGCACACTTCACCGAGGCAACATTCACCAAAAACGCAGACTTCACCGAGGCAATATTCACCCAAGATGCAGATTTCATAAATGCAACATTCACCCAAGATGCAGATTTCATAAATGCAACATTCATCGAAAACGCAAACTTCACCGGGGCAACATTCTCCAGTGCAAATTTCACCAAGGCAACATTCACCGAAAATGCAGACTTCACCTGGACAATATTCATCAAAAATGCAGACTTCAAAGAGGCAACATTCACCGAAAACGCAGATTTCCAAGAGGCAACATTCTCCAATGCATACTTCTATGGGGCAACATTCACCAAAGAGGCAAACTTCTCTGAGACAATATTCACCGAAAAAAACGATTTTAGCAAGGCAAGCTTTCACATGAATGCAACTTTCGAAAAGGTATTTTTTTTGGGGGAAGCAGATTTTTCAGTGACAAGCTTTTTGGGAATAGCAGATTTCGAAGAATCAGAATTTTCTGAAAAAACAACTTTCTATAGAACTACCTTTAGCGAGTTGGTAGATTTCAGTTGGACAATCTTTCATAAGAAGGCACATTTCACCGCAGCTATCTTTTCAACTCTTGCAGATTATAGGGGTTCCTTTTTTTGCAATAAAACAGAATTTAATCTTTCTCGCATTGATCGCATCACATTCTATGAAGTAAATAATGAAGTTGCTTTTACGGAGCATTATTCTACTAAGACAATACCAGACATTTCGAACTTCAAGTTAGAGCTGAGAGCAACCCTGATCAAGAGCATGGATTATGAAAAAATGAAAATAGGAGAAGATAACATCAACAGAAATACGGCTGTTGTACTCAAGAATCTTGCAAGTAAGCAGAATGATCAGATAACTGCTCTGCAATTTTATACCTGGGAGATGGAAAAATTCCAGAAAGAACTCAAAGAAGATACAACACAAAAAAAATGGAAGGATAGACTCATTGTCCGCCTTGAAAAAACGATAAGCAATTTTGGCACTGACCCCCTTCGTGCCATCCTCTGGCTCCTTGGTAGCAACATTGTTTTTGCAATAATCTATGTGCTTGGTAGTCGAGCATTCAGTGCTTTCACAAGTCCAGCTTTTTGGCTACAAGTATTGGAAGAATTATTCAGCTTTGTATTTATTTATTTCTTCTACGAGAAAATCTCACACAGCACATGGCTAGAACAAGTAGTTTTCTATACTGCCTTCATCATCAACCCCATCCTCCTCTACGAGATAATCAAATCCTTTCGGAAATATTCGCGGAAACTCTAGCATACCAGAACAGGATTCCCCCACACATAGCCATTGGAAACGGCAGTGTGCGACGCGGGACGATCCTATTTCCAGCACTTCCAGCTCCTGAAGCATTCAGCCGGATGTTCTATATGGCTACTATACTTGTTTATGGATATAATATTATAATGGGGAATGACGATAAGAAATCGTAAAAGAATACAAGAGGTAGAAATATGCACTCAAGACAATAGACCCCATATCAAAATTACCCTGCTAGATGCAGATGCACAAAAAATTGCACTGCAAGATGCACAAAAAAAAGAGGAGTATTACGAAATCCATGGAACTGAGAATTCCCGCTACATAGAGCTGCAGCAAGAAGGCGAAGATCAGTCCCATGAATACCGGCTTATTGAAAATCGTGAACAACTCTTAGACTGCATGGAGGATGGAAATTGTAGCCGCTGTATTTTTTTGCTGGAGCTAAATTTCTACAAGGGAGAATTTGACAGAGAGGTGGATTTTAGCCGTTCTGTCTTTGCCCAAGAGGCAAACTTCCGAGAGGCAACATTCACCGAAAAGGCAGATTTCAGGAAGGCAACATTCACCAAAGAAGCATACCTCCAAAAGGCAAAATTCTCCGAAGAGGCAAACTTCCGAGGGGCAATATTCAGCAAAAATACAACCTTTTGGAGGGCAAGATTCAACAAAGATGCGTCTTTCTTAAAGACAACATTCACCGAAAAGGCACTCTTCCGAGAGGCAACATTCACCGAAAAGGCATACTTCATCGAGGCAACATTCTCCAAAAAGTCAAACTTCCGAGAGGCAATATTCTCCAAAGAGGCATACTTCTTTGGAGTAACATTCACCGAAAACGCAGACTTCACCGGGGCAACATTCACTAGGGCAATCTTCCAAGAGGCAATATTCACCGAAAAGGCAAACTTCCAAGAAGCAAGATTCACCGAAAACGCATACTTCTGGCAGGTAACATTCACCAAAGAGGCAAACTTCCAGATAGCAATATTCTCCAAAGATGCAAACTTCACCGAGGCAAGATTCACTAGGGCAATCTTCCAAGAGGCAATATTCATCGAAAAGGCAAACTTCCAGATAGCAACATTTTCCGAAGTGGTAGATTTCCGAGAGGCAAGATTCACCGAAGAGGCAAACTTCCAGAAGGCAAGATTCACCGAAGAGGCAAATTTCCGAGTGGCAAGATTCACCAAGAATGCAACCTTCTGGAAGGCAACATTCTCCGAAAAGGCAGACTTCACCCAGGCAACATTCTCCGAAGTGGCAAACTTCATCCAGGCAACATTCTCCGAAGTGGCAGACTTCCTGATAGCAACATTCACCGAAAAGGCAAACTTCCGAGAAGCAACATTCTCCAAAGAGGCAGACTTCCAAAAGGCAATATTCACCAAAGATGCAATCTTCTGGAGAGCAACATTCACCAAAGATGCAAGCTTCTGGAAGGCAAGATTCTCCGAAGATGCAAACTTCACCCAGGCAATATTCAGCGAAAACGCAGACTTCCAAGGAGCAACATTCATACAGGATGCAATATTTTGGAATACAATGTTTTCTGGGAATACATTTTTCGTAGCCACCAATTTTAAGGGCAGTGTGGATTTTGAATTGTCTCGGATTAAGCTTCTGATATTCAGCAAGGCAATGCTCCTTGGAAAGGAAGAAAGTCAGATTAACCTCAAATCTGCACAGATAGAAAACATGGACTACGCTGATGTAAGCATAAACCCGCAGAATATAGCAAACCGGGAGTCGGCTGTTGTATTAAAAAATATTGCAATCAAACAAAACGATCAGATAACTGCCCTGCAATTTTATATCTGCGAGATGGAAAAACACTATGCGGACTTGAAGGAGCAAAGGCATAAAGATAGAATAATACTCCGCCTTGAAAAATGGGTCAGCAATTTTGGCACCGATCCCTGGCGTGCCATTCGCCGCCTCATTGGTAGCAACATTGTTTTTGTGTTCCTATATTATATACAGCAATACTTCGCTTCCAGCATAAAAAATTACATAGACCGGCTCGCGGGTGGAAGTTGGTGGTGGCATATAGCAGGTCCCTTTAGAAAATTCGCTGAATTTATATCGATCAACTTTTTCCGCATCGGTCCCGAGGGTTTGGAGCGTTCGAGCATGCTGCACTACATCGCCTTCGCCATCAATGCCTACCTTCTCTACGAAGTAATCAAATCCTTTCGGAAATATTCGCGGAAACTCTAGAAAATAGAACGGGTGGGCACTTACACGCTGATATTATCCGCCCTCAGATATTCACTGAGGCAGTGCAAGAAGTCCTCTATGTCGCTACTGGAAATGGCACCGATGTTTGCAATGCGGAAGGTATTCGCCTGGCTGATCTTACCTGGGTATATGGTAAAGCCCCGCTCATAGAGATAGTCATGCATCCGCTCAAAGGAGTAGTGCTCATTCTGCGGATCGTGGAAGGTGGTAATAAAACCTGATGAGAGCGCTTCTGGTAGCAAGGCACGAAAGCCCAGCTCCTCCATCCCACTGCGGAGTCTTTGGTAGGAAGCTCGATATCTCTTG
This sequence comes from Spirochaetia bacterium, assembly GCA_964291355.2. GTDB lineage: Bacteria > Spirochaetota > Spirochaetia > WTKD01 > WTKD01. The sequence continues at coordinate 290,510 of OZ220223.1, forward strand.
TAGCGTCCCCCTATGGACTCTGCCTGTGTTTCGATAATTGCCTGTCGTAATGCATAGAGGGTTTGCACGGGCGGGGTAAAGCGGAATTGTTTCGTCTCAAGAAAGTATGCATACTGATCATACAGATTAAGATAGAGACCGCGCTTGCTAACATCAGCACTCCGCTCTAGGGCATCCTTATTGCATATCACAATTCCCACACCAGCCATGCCCTGGATGTTTTTATTGGATGAGGAGATGAGATAGTCGATGCCATCCCCCGCCATATCTATCGGCATAGCACCGTAGCTACTCATGGCATCAGAAATAAGTGATACATTCTGGCGCCGACAGAGCTCGCCAAGGATGGCAGTGTTGTTCAACAAACCGCTCGTCGTCTCATGGTGAACCACAGCCATATGACTAAGAAAAAGCCCCTCTGTAGCCAAATCCTCACGCGCATTTCGGATCTCCTCCTCCAATGCCACATAGTCTATCTCAACATCAGGCGGCGAAAGAAACTCTACTACCCGAATATTATAGATGCGGGCAATCTTTGCCATCCGTGCACCATAGGCACCATTATTAATAACGAGGACTGCGGCATCAGCTGGAACAACGCTGCTTATTACCATCTCGACAGCTGCCGTTCCGCTGCCACCAATAAGTACGCAGGCATGCTCATGGGATGATCCTGCAAAGCCAACAAGCTGCTCCTGTATCCAAGATACCATGTCCCCGAACTCCTGCTCTCGCGGACATATATCGGCTACCACCTGTGCATATTTTACCCCATCAGTTGTTGTAGCAGGACCGGGGTTTAATAATATATTTCGGGGGATGTCAGACATTCTTCCTCGCTCTGTTTTTTACAGTCTCTCCGGGATGAGTTTGAGGATATCCTTGATAGACATACATTGACCATCCACCTCCAAACTTCGCTCATGTTTCAAAATAGTCTCTGCCGTCTCCACCATAGCCGGATAGGCACTTCGTATCAGATGATTTGCATAAATGACAATATCACAGCCAAGCTCAGATAATTCTCGCTCGGTAAGGTGATTGTAGGTAGTTGGCACAAGGATAACAGGAACTTTTCGGGCAAATTCACTATTGTACCGCTGGAGAAACTCCTTAATTTCCGTGCCGTCCTTCTCCTTTGAATGGATCATTATCCCATCCGCCCCCGATTCTATGTATGCATGGGCACGTTCTAATGCATCGTCAATTCCAAATCCCGCAATGAGCGACTCAATGCGAGAAATAATCATAAATGCCTTTCCAAGCTGTGCCTGTTTTCCTGCCTTAATTTTATAGGCAAAATCTTCTTTATCTGCCAGCTCCTGTGTTACTGCGGTGCCGTACAAGCTATTCTTTTTGAGCCCCATTTTATCTTCAATAATGATGGCACTAATCCCCAATCGCTCAAGTGTTCGTATCATGTATACAAAATGTTCTACTAATCCGCCAGTATCACCGTCTAAAATAATTGGCTTTGTGGTAACCTCTAATATTTCATTGAGGGTAATAAGGCGCGAGGTATTATCAACCAATTCTATGTCGGGTTTCCCCTTTGCAGTAGAATCACAGAGACTGGAAACCCATATGGCATCAAATTCTTTTCGAACTCCGTCCTCTTCAAGGCTTGTCTTGTCTACAATCAATCCCGTCAGCCCATCGTGTGCTTCCATTACCCGCACAATATCCTTATGTGCAAGTAGATGACGGAGCCGCTGGCAACGCATCTCGGGAGTAATGCCATGCTCGCGCAACATATCATCCATAGTGCTAATTGATACACCCTGTGTATAGGGAATCTCTATCAGCTTACCACCCCATTCTTTCAGTTGTTCAATGACCTGCTGGCGAATATTCGACTGCACCCCTATTTTCCAATCATCGCCATGAATCACATAATGTGGCTTCAGCTTATTGAGATTTTTTGTATACTCCAGCCTGTCCTGTTTGATAATATGAGACACTCCTTTGATGCTACTAATAATTTCTTTTCGTTCATCAAAAGCCATAATGGGAAAACGCTTTGTGTTTCCTATAACTGCATCATCAAACAATCCGATTGTTACCTCACCATATTTCGCTGCTTCTTTTATAATATTAATATGACCGTGATGAATAATATCACCAGCCATAGCAAGATACACTGTACTCATACTATCCTCTTCTATTTTCAAATTCTCTGCGTAAGATCCGTGCCGATTCCCCAGCGGAAGTGGCGGGACGCGAAAGATTGCTCCTTGAGCCCTGCTTAACACGGACCTCAAACACAGCCCGTTGCGATTGGATGAATTCCCCTATCTGTGATTGTAGATTGTCGGTGGCATCCGCCCGATAATAAGAGCTAAATCCAAGTGACCGAAACAAGCCCTGAAAATCAACATGCTCCAAAGGCGTCGGAAGCCCCCCAACCGATTCATGCGAACCATTGTTAATTACTATGTACTGAAAATTATCTCGGGCAACACTCCCCGCTACAGCAAGAGCCCCCATGTGCATAAGCATGGAACCATCGCCATCAATACAGAGTATCCGTTCTTTACTGGCCAACGCCATGCCTAGGGCTATGCTCGAAGTATGCCCCATACTACCCACCGTCAAAAAATCGCGGGCATGACTTTGCTCTAACTGTTGCCGCACTTCGAACCACTCCCGACTTGTTTTACCGGTAGTCGTAACGACAAAATAATCATTCGGCAGAGCTTGTGCAATAATAGCCAGTGCCTCCTCCCTACTCATATTTCCCAGGGCTGTCGGGCGTTTGACGGGACTGTAGCCATCAAAACTCCCCTCTTCAACAATAATAAAATGGGGTTGTGGATTGCTTTTTAATTGATGCATGGCAGCATCAATTTGTTGATGCGCAGCATCCTCATCCTTGCATAATATGGTCCGTGGGTAGCCCATGGTATCAACAAGGGCAGGTGTAATACGCCCCTGTTGCATATGTTGTTCAGCATCCTTATCTTTACCACGCCATCCTACCAGAATGAGCATGGGAATGGCATAGAGATGCTTATCTGCCATAGACAGCAGGGGGTTGATGGTATTTCCGAGCCCAGAATTCTGCAAATACACTAGCGGGATTGCCCCACTAGCAAGATAGCTCCCCGCTGCAAGCGCAATAGCATTGCCTTCATTCGCAGCGATGACATGATCGGGAACAGACAGTACATCATATAGGTAATTGCCAAAATCTTTTAATAAGGAATCAGGAACTCCAGTAAAAAATTTGACACCATTGTCCCGAAGCTTATCAAAAAATACACCAACATCCATATGTACACCTACCCCAACAGTATACACGAATTAATCCCCGAGGTAAAGTGTAGCTATAATGTGAGTACAGACGGAGGAAGCCCCAGAGCCCCCAAAACCTACCGTCACCACAAGAAAAAAACAACCGGCAGAGACCGCTGGTTAGCGAGTCGCTGCACTGCGAGAGAACAAACTCTCACAGACAGCTCGACCCCGAGGAGGATTTATTCCTTCTTCTTTGTCCCCTCTAGGAATTTTACATATGCCGGAATATCCTTACCACCCACACCATCCTTAGCATCAATCGTTGAATGCCCCACCTCAGATAGGTGTAGCCCGGCCCCTACAGAGTTTAGAAAATCCATCTCTGCCTGAGAATAGTATCCAACCGGAGCATCTTTTTTTCCGCTTGCAAACATTACCTTGGACAAGGGAACCTTGAATTTCTTAAATAATTCAATGTATTTATATTGCCCAAGGGATGCCTGTAATTTTGCATAACTGCGTCGAATGTTTGAAAACTGCTCTGCTGTATAGCCAGCTGGAAGCTCAAATCCGCCAGCAATCATTTGCTGTACATATTCAAGATTCACGTGTTGCACATTATCATCGATAGCACGAAATAAACCCTCGTTATCTGCCTTAAATCCTCTTAGTTTTCCCTCTGCAAAGCTGGTATAGATTTCTTTATTCATGGCTAAGCGACCGGCAAGTACGAGAACCTTCTCAACGTAATCCTCATACCTATAGTCAATCATCGTTTTAGGCACAATAAACGAACCAAAGGAATGCGTTAGGATATGCACCTTCTTTTTTTCTACCTCGTGAAAATACTTTGCAACCTTGAACAACATAGCCGCAGATTTTGCCGTCTCAATCACAGCCTCGCTCATCGTAATTTCCTGATCCTTACCATGGTCTGGATCTTCAATTTGAGATTGGCTAACCTGTATAATTGCCCATTTGCTTTTATCGGTAAATTTACCATATAAATCCGTAAACGAAAACCCCTCATCTTCTAAGGGAACAGATTCTGGTCCACCGCGTGCATAGAGAAGAACATTTGCTGCGTTCTTAAGCGCCTCCGCCTCCCCCACCTTCGTATCAACAAAATAGAGTTCCGATACTTTTGGAATGCTCGATAGATCAGTAATGAGATGCCCCTTATACTCGCCATAGGTTGTTGTGCTATACACAGTCGAAGTAATGTTAGCTCGTATGTCGCTCAGAGTTTTTGCAGAAAAAGTATCGCTATATTCACCTTCTTGATCGAAACTATTTTTGGCTAGCAGCGCAAAGTAATATTTCTTATCAGATTGCAAATAATCTATCCTTACAACATTTTTTAGCGTCTGGCTCTCCAATGCAAATTCTTTTCTAACTAGATCTGCTGTATTCGCATCTATGCTTATATCAAGATCCGATTGCTTATACACCACAACATAAAATTTTATCTGTGCAGCTTTGCCTGCTACATTCTTTCCGGTATAATCAGGAGGAGTAAAGCTAAGTGTGATGGAGTTCGCCTTTGGACCCTCTGTAGTAGCAAGCGATAAGCCCCTTATGACTCCGGGCTTGTCAATCCTTGTTGCAGTTTTTTTCGTCTCAACTGAACTGTTGGGACTCGCAAGACCGGCACTGTTCTTTGCAAGAACTACAAAGGCATACCGCGTATTAGAAGTTAAGCCAGTAATTGTATGGCTTGTAGATATCCCCGCACCCACAGATTCAACACCAACTCCACCTATACTTAGCTTCGGACTAGCATCCGAGCTTGCCTTATAGTAGACAGTGTAGCTTGAAATCGTGGCAACACTCCCATCGTCGTTCTTCCCCATGTTCGCAGGTGCAGTCCAAGACAATTTTATCTCAGTCATCGCATCAGTACCAGTAGCCGCCGTAAACGATGCTACCTGTGTAGGTGCTGTTGCCGCTGTGCGTACCGTAACAAGATTACTCGTCCCCAAGACGACTGGTGCTCCCGCCGCCCTCTGGGCAGATATTTGCACGGTGTAGTCACCAGCTGGGAGTGCTATTTCCTTCCTGTACTGTTGGACAGAGCTCTGCTGTACTATCGCTTTCTGGATTGGCTGATTATCTTTTCTTATTTCTACAATGTAGGAGATTGCATTTGTATCTCGTTCCCACTCGACTGTAATCGTTTGCTTATGTATATCGGAACGATATTTAACCGTTACAGAACTAGCATCCGCAGGTGAAGCACTGGAACAAGCAAGAAACCATGTACAAAAAAATACAGCTCCCAAAAACAAATATATTTTACGAATTAAAATCATAATCCTACCTCGTAATTAAAGTATGGTATAAAAAAAAGAAAAAACAAGGGGAGAATGCAAAATTCCTTTATAGAATTTTCAATCCGAGCCGTGAGAACCTATGATAATTTAATAAATAGATAAATCTAGCACAAGCATAACAAACAAAATCATATATTTGCCATAGCCATAAAAAAACTAGGTATACGAAACAACATCAACCCAATTCTGTTTCTCTTCTGATGCAAAAATGGCATCGATAACGGCCATGTTGTTTACCGCATCCTGAATCGGAATTGGAGTAGTAGCAGCACTCTGTATCGCCTGAGAAAAGGCCTCAATCTCTAGTAAATACTGATCTGCAGGAGCAAAGTTTACATGACGTGTCCCCAGATGCGTCGTAATACACAGATTCAGAGAAACATCATTGTAGGCATTGAATGGCATGTCTACAGAAATATGTCCACCAGTTCCAAAAATCTGTACCTGCTGACGCGGGAAGTTACGAATACCAACGGTAAATTGTGCTTGAACTGTACCAAAATCGAGGATGGCAGAGCAGAGCGTATCAATACCAAAGGTCGACTTGCGATCGATCAGGGAAATAACGCGATCTGGCTCGGCACCGGTAATAAAACGGGCAGTGGATATGCTATAGCAACCAATATCATAGATCGCACCACCACCATCACGATATTTATTGCGGATATTCTCATCATCATCATTGTAGAATGAAAAATTCGTTTGGATGGCCTGTATCTGACCAATTTCCCCGTTCCGAAGTATTTCTCGGAGATACTGCCAGCGCGGATGGAATTTATACATAAATGCCTCCATCAGCTGAACATTCTTATCCCTGCAGTAAGCTTGCAAATGAGCTGCCTCTTTTGCATTGAGAGTAAGAGGTTTTTCGCAGAGAATATGCTTGCCTGCATCAGCTGCCTTCTCGACCCATTCACAATGGAGATGATTAGGAAGCGGAATATAGACCACATCCACATGGGGATCATCGAGAAGCTCCTCATAACTACCATAGGGCTGGGGAATGTCGTAATGTGCCGCTGCCTCCTCGGCACGTAGTGCATCCCGCGACGCTATTGCATATAACTGCGATGAGGACCGCATCCATGGAATGCGCATCCGCTTAATAAAATGACCTGAAACACCTAAAATACCCCATCTTACCTGATCTGTTTGTTTGTTCACATGCCCATAATATCAAAGAAAGAGAAGCAAGACAAGTAATGGCATCAAAACAATGATATTTAGCTGTCCATACGATGTCGCAAAATGGAACGAGCGAAGGTAGGATGCAGTCTCTGCATCAGACGAAATAGATGAAAGGACAAAGGTGTGGCAACATAGGATTCAGTACGACCAATGCAGCGAAGAATTGCCCGGGCACAGCGCTCTGGACTCATGCCACGTTCAATAGCGGGCTCGGTCATATTGTGCAAGCTACTGTCTCCCCGCAGGGCATGACGCGCTACAGCTGTTCTTACAAAACCCGGCTTGACGATACTGACGCAGAGCCCTTTCTCCTCTATGGCTATGCTCCGCATATAGGCCTCCAAGGCCGCCTTAGCAGCAGCATAGGATGAACGCATCCCAACTCCAATAGATGCAATGGAAGATATAGCAACAAGATGCGGATGATCCTGCATCATAAGGGTTGGTAGGAGTTCTCGAGTAATATGCTGAACAGCAGAAAAATTAATAGCTAGGATCTCACTAGCAGTTGCTAGCTCTGTATCCCGGGCTCGAGCACGTTGCGACACACCCGCACTATGAACTAAGGTATCGAGGGGAATATGGAGACGAAAAAACAGATCAAGCACACGATCTATATCCGAAGCTTCGCTAAGATCGCAGGACAGGGGATGGACAGTCGCGCCCGATGCACGGCAACGTTGTGCCAGAATATCGAGTCTATCCTGCCTGCGAGCAGAGATAATAAGGGACTCTGCCCCATCCTTCGCACAACGCAAAGCCAGTGCCGCACCAATGCCCGAACTCGCACCCGTTATCCATATGTGGCGACCCCTGGGAGAGAATGGCATTAGACACCAAGAGCACTGTCTTTAATTTCGGACAAAACATTGGAAATCTGCTTCATAATATCATCATCCATCTTAGGCAGTATATCTAGCGCAGTCATATTTGCCTTGGTTTGCTCAAGGGTGGATGAACCAGTAATGACCGTACTAACATGCTGATTTTTTGCACACCATGCAATGGCCAAATGAGACATCCTAGTGCCGAGTGATGTTGCTATCTTCTCCAGCTTACGCAGTGCAGTAATATTCTGCTCAGCATGCGGACCAAGCAAGGCCTTGCGTAACCATTCATAACCTTGGAGAGAGAGGCGACTCTTTGCCGGAATTCCATCATTATATTTACCCGTAAGAAAACCCGAAGCAAGGGGCGACCAGATAGTAAGACCCAGCCCAATATTTTCGTAGAGGGATGCATATTCTTCCTCTACCCGATTCCGGTGTATCATATTATACTGTGGCTGCTCCATACTTGGACCGACAAGAGAATTCTCCTTTGCAAAAACATGTGCAGCTTTAATATCACTTGCTGGCCATTCTGAGCTACCCCAGTAGAGAATCTTACCCTGGCGAATAAGATTAGTCATGGTTTCCACAACCTCGCTTACCGGAGTATCGGGATCGGGACGATGGCAGAAATAGAGATCCAGATAATCTAGCCGCATGCGCTGGAGTGCCTGGTGACATGCCTCTACCAAATGCTTGCGACTCAGTCCAACCTGAGTCGGACGCCTGTCCGGTACAGAACCGAAATAGGCCTTGCTGGAAATAATATAGGAATCGCGACGCCATGCGGTCTGCTTAAGAATCTTTCCCATAACAATTTCGGCCTGACCATTCGCATAGGTCTCCGCATTGTCAAAAAAATTGACCCCGGCATCATATGCAATCTCCATACATTTCCTTGCTGTGGAAAGCGGCATCTGTGTTGCAAATGTTACCCATGCACCGTAGGATAACAAACTTACATTGAGACCGGATTTCCCTAATCTTCTATAAATCATCTCTACCCCTTCTCAGCAAGTTTGCGAGGCGCATGCCCGACATATCTGGCAGATGGTCTGAACAATCTATTGTCGCTCAGCTGTTCCTGTATATGTGTGAGCCATCCAATCATACGCGCTACTGCAAATATTGGAGTAAAAAATAATGGCGGTATGTCCATCAGCAAATACACCACACCAGAGAAGAAATCAACATTTGGATAGACCGATTTACCTGCAAGACGTTTCCGTGCCTCAGACTCTAATAATTTTAAGATATCACTCTGTGTTGTACTCCCATGCTCAGCGGTCATACTATCCAGAAAGCTCTCCATAGAGGTAGCTCGCGGATCCTTTGTCTTGTATACCCGATGACCAAAACCCGTAATTTTTCGATTATTTCCCAATGCATCATCCAGCCAGCCACTTACCCGATCTGGACTCTGTATGTTTTTGAGCATATCAATAACACGCTCATTTGCCCCGCCGTGCAAGCTACCCGAAAGAGCTCCTATTGCAGCAGATACACTGGCTGGATAGGAGGACAGGGTTGCCGCTACGACGCGACCAGTAAATGTTGAGGCATTAAAACTATGCTCAGCATGAAGGATCAAACATTTATCCATGACCTCACCATCCTGCTCGCTCGGCAGACTGCCATGCATCATGTACAGAAAATTCGCCCCATGCCCGAGATCTGTTCGAGGAGGAACATAGTCCTGCCCATTCCGAAAACGATAGAGACAGGCAGTAGCGGATGCAATTTGCGACACCAAGTAGAGCATCTCATAAGCACTCTGGGCTTTCTCTACATCAGGTGATGACATGTAGAGCACTGCAGATTGCAGGACCTCCATGGGATGCATCCTCTCCGGAGACTGCTTGAGTACATTCAGTGTCTGCTCATTCAACTCGCGGGAACTCCGCAGATACTGCGAAAATTCCTTTATCTGCTCTGCATCGGGCAATTCCCCATACAAGAGTAAATAACAGACTTCCTCAAAATTACATTTCTTGACAAGCTCTTCTATAGAATATCCTCTATAATATAAAAGACCCTGCTCTCCATCAATGGAACAGATGGAGCTTTCGGCTGCAATTATCCCCTCTAATCCTCTTACATATTGTTCAGAACTCATTACTGTGTTAAACCTCGTAGCTATGCTGTACCATATTATACACTATGTATTTTGTGTCCTGCAATACCCAAGGCGGCTTCTTTGACTGTTTCAGTAAGGGTTGGATGAGAATGCACCGTGCGTGCGATGTCCTCGCTACTTCCACCAAATTCCATAATGGAAACAACCTCACTAATCAGTGATGATGCCTGGACGCCAAAAATATGCGTCCCTAAGACCTTGTCAGTATGCTTATGTGCGAGTATCTTTACAAAACCGGTGGTATTGCCCATAGTAAGCGAACGTCCATTGCTTGTAAATTTTGCCGTACTGGCAACATACTCTATCCCATTCTCTTTGAGCTCTTCCTCACTCCTTCCCACAGAAGCAAGCTCGGGGTGCGTATAGACGATGTTTGGAATAATCTCATAATTCAATGTCGGCTTCATGCCCGCTAGGCGTTCAACAGCAAGAATCCCCTCTTCCTCCGCCTTATGAGCAAGCATGGGACCATGAATGACATCACCAATAGCCAATATTGAATACAAGCTTGTGCGATAATCGCTATCTACCTTAATTCGCTTATTCTCTATTTCCATCCCAAGTTGTTCAAGTTTGGGATCCCAATAGGGGCGTCTCCCAACGGCAACCAAAACCACATTTGCCTTGGGAATTGAAATGGAGGAATCTGATGCCTCAAGCTGGACAAGACCCTTGCTAATGCTATGTGATGTAATCTTCGCATTCGTAATGATCTTTAGTCCCTGTTTCGTAAGTTCACGCTTTAATGCCTTTGCAAGCTGTACATCCCAGCCAGGTAGTATCTCGGGAAGCCCCTCTACAACAGTAACATCAGAACCCAACCTCGACCAAACACTCCCGAGCTCTAGTCCGATAGCACCGCCACCAACAATCACCAGCGATTTCGGCGGCTTGCTGAAATTCAAAGCCCCCTCTGAGCTTACAATGTGTTTGCCGTCAAAGGGAAGGGTCGGTATTTCCACGGGCACACTGCCTGTCGCAAGAAGGATGTTTCTGCCTTTCAAGTTTTTTTGCACAGTTCCATCCTTCGTAATGGCAACATTGTTCAAATCAGTTACCTCACCACAACCCTGATATACATCAACACCGTTATGCTTCATCAGTCCCTGAATGCCCTTGTTCAAAGTAGCAATAATACCAGACTTTCGCTCCTGCATTGCAGAAATATCAACGGTGATATCTTGAAAATGAATGCCATGGTCTTTCCCATGCTCCTTCATTTCCTGATATAGCTCGCTGGAATGCAACAAGGCCTTGGACGGGATACATCCGACATTCATACAGGTTCCCCCGAGATTTCCATCCTTCTCTATTAAAGCTGTCTTAAAACCAAGCTGTGCTGCACGTATTGCACTTACATAGCCACCAGGACCCGCACCAATAATAATTATATCGTATTCCATCTTTCCCCCCATTAGAGATCAAGCAACATCCGCTCAGGATTTTGCACTGCATTTTTTATTGAACTTAAAAAGCCAATGGCCTCGCGACCATCAATAACCTGATGATCATAACTCACCGCAAGATACATTATAGGGCGTATTACTATCGCATCATCAACAACCACTGCACGTTTTTGTATCGTGTGCATGCCAAGTATTGCCGTCTGCGGAGGATTTGGTATTGGCGTAGAAAGCATAGAACCGAAAACACCCCCATTGGAAACGGTAAAGGTTCCGCCGGCAAATTCATCTGGCAATAATCTCCGATCGCGCGCACGCTTACCGAAATCGGCAATACTGGCTTCGATATCAGCAATGCGCATGCTATCGACATCACGCAAGACAGGAACTACCAGACCAACATCAGTTGATATAGCAACCCCTATATTGTAGAAATTATTGTAGACAATCTCCGTTCCCTCAAGAAAGGCATTCACCGCTGGATAGGCAACCAGGGCGTGTTGAACCGCCTTGATAAAAAAGCCCATAAAGCCGAGACGAACCCCATGTTTTTTCTCAAAGTCTTCCTTGTATTGGGCCCGCAGCGCCATTACCTGCCCCATATCAACCTCATTAAAGGTAGTAAGATGGGCAGAATTCTGCTTGGAATGAAGCAGGTTGGCCGCAATACGCTTGCGGAGATTGCTCATGGGAACACGAGTCTGACGTTCTCCCTGCTGGGGAGCAACTGTAGCCCGGGCTAGCGGCACTGGAGCTGCAGTTTGTACTGGCGCCTTGGGTGGCTGTTGTTCAGTCTGTTGTACTGATGGAGCAGCAGAAGCCGTACTTTGGGATGGCTTCCTCTCTATATGCTCCAGTACATCGCCCTTTGTAATGCGCCCCTCACGTCCGCTGCCATTGATATCTGCCACGGATATGCCGTGTTCATCTATCAATCGTCTCACCGCAGGAGAAAGTCCCCTATCTGATTGAGCTGCGGACTCCGAACTTGACGGATTTGCTGTTACTGGAGCTGCTGATTCTGGGGATTCTGGGGATGGCTTTGCTCCTTCTGCTGGAGCTGCCCCGTCACCGCCCCCACCGGCAGAGCCCTTTGCTGAAGGATCAAGCTGTGCAACAACCTGTCCTACCTGTACCTCTTCACCTGCATCAGCAGTGATAGTTAAAACACCACTCTGAGTAGCCGGAATAGGCATCGTCGCCTTATCCGTTTCCAGTTCGAAGAGATCATCACCTTCAGCAACATAATCGCCATTGGATTTTAGCCATGTGGAAATAATACCGCTACTGACCGATTCACCCACTGCTGGCACAACAATATCTATCATAGTTTCTTCCCTCGCTTCTGTTTTTTCGCAGCATTGACGGGCTCTTTTTTACTATTCTTGCCCTCACTGCTCTTGTTTCCCGTGTTTTTATTTTCTGTATTCTTGCCTGTGCTTGACGGGGCTGTGGCTTTAAGCTGCTCATGGCCGTTTTCCATGTGCTCGACAAAGCTGAATGCATCCCCTAAGATGCGGTCCAACTCCAACTGATGTTGGGGGAAGGAACCGGATGATGGAGAGGAGCTGGCTACACGCCCAACATATCGAACTTCGGTTCCTATTAAACTCCTCAAGCGTGGTGCAATAAAGGACCATGCACCATGATTTTCCGCCTCTTCCTGCACCCATATATAGTGCTTTGCCTTCAGTCCCCTGATGGACTCCCGAAGTGCCTCTTCTGGCCAGGGATATAATTGCTCAATGCGGATGATGGCAGTTTTTGTGTCCTGTAATGCCTTCCTGCGTTCAACGAGGTCGTAGTAGACCTTGCCCGAACAAAAAACAATCTGCTCTGGCTTGGAGATGGCAGGGTCTGGAATAACAAACTGAAACTGACCATGTTCCAACTCGGAGACCGTAGATCGTGCTGCGGGGAAGCGCAGGAGCTTCTTCGGAGCCATTATGATCAGCGGTTTCCGACAGGATTGCATCATTTGCCTGCGAAGCAGGTGGAAATATTGCGCGGGTGTCGTTGCATTTACAACCTGTGCATTATTGTCTGCACAGAGCTGGAGAAAACGGGCAAGATGGGCGCTGGAGTGCTCCGGGCCCTGCCCCTCATAGCCATGTGGAAGGAGTAAGACGAGTCCAGTTGAACGAAACCACTTTGATTCCCCGGACATAATAAACTGATCAAGAATAACCTGAGCACCATTTACAAAGTCGCCAAATTGCGCCTCCCATATGGTAAGTGTATTTGGTTGCGACAGAGAATATCCATACTCAAAGCCAAGCACGGAGAATTCGGAAAGCGGACTATCGTACACAGAGAATTGCCCGGAATTTTCTCCAACATGGCAGAGCGGTATGTACATACGAGGGTCCTCAGCCATAATATCCCACCACTGCGAATGTCGCTGGGAAAAGGTTCCCCGTCCGCTATCCTCCCCACTGAGGCGGATGGAATAGCCATCCGATAACAGGGTGCCGAAACTCAATGCCTCTGCAAAACTCCAGTCTATGCCCTCACCCAATTTGAATGCATCCTTCCGCTCTCCAATAATACGAGCCAGCTTTGGATGCACCTGGAAACCATCGGGCACAGTACATAGCACCTCTGCTACATGTTCCAATGTTTTAGTTGAAACATGTTTTTTGATGCCATCAAAAGAATAGGGCGAGCTGTATTTTGCCCATGCACCGCGAAATGCACGTTCGGAGGGAAGTTCGACATCCTGCTTAGCACGTGCCTTGTCTAACTCCTCTTTGAGGATATCAGCATATTGCTTACGGAATTTATTTTGATCCTCCATGGGATAGACATTGCTGTAATCGAGCCGTTCTCCATAGCTCTTACACACACCTTGCATATTCCTGATAAGCTCATACATTTTGGGGTGGGTAAAGGCGGGCTCGTCTGATTCATTATGTCCTCTTTTGCGGTAGCAGATAATGTCTACCATGGCATCATAGCCAAACTTCTGCCTCCATGAAAGCGCCAATCCCATTGCACGCATAACATCCTCTGGAGCATCACCATTAACATGGAAGATGGGTATCTGCAACATTCTTGCCACACTGCTGGCAAAAAAGGAGGAACGGGCATCCTTTGATGCAGTTGTAAATCCAATCTGATTGTTGATAATAACATGGACGGTGCCACCCGTTCGGTAGCCAGTTAACTGACTGAAATTAAACACCTCTGCGACAACACCCTGACCTGCAAAGGCAGCGTCACCATGGATGAGAACCGGCAATATCTTTTTGCGTGTTTTATCGCCCTTAATGCGTTGCAGGGCACGTGCCTTGCCTTCAACCACTGCATCGACTGCTTCCAGATGACTGGGATTTGCACATAATGTAATGTGCAAACGCTTCCCCGTGGGCTTGTGCACATAGTCAAAACTATGACCTAGATGATATTTTACATCGCCAGAACCGCCATATTCATCAGCATTAACACCGATAAATTCAATAAAGGTTTCGGAGGCGGGCTTGCGTAATGCATTAGTAAAGGTATTCAAACGACCACGATGAGACATGCCCAAAACGATGCCCTGAATGCCCTTCTGCACTGCCGAATAGAGCAGGTAGTGGAGCGCGGGAATAAAAACGTCGCCACCCTCGAGAGAAAACCGCTTCTGACCGACAAAATTTCGCTGTACGAAACTTTCAAACTCCTCAGATTTAATAAGGTCTTTTTGAAAACGTATCTTCTCTTCCTTCGACCATTCGCCATAATAATGAGGAGACTCAATCTGCTTGAGCAACCAGTTCCGCATGGTTTGATTTTTTATATGCATGAACTCATAGCCAATATGAGAACAATAGGTATTGTTCAGAGTCATGACGATGTTCAGCAAGGGCATGTGCTGCGGTTCAAAGTAGGGACCAACTTCAAACAATGTATCGAAATCATTACTATTGAGCCCATGCTTTTCTATAGCGAGAGTTTGCTCCACCCCCTGTGCGGTAATACGCAAATATCGCATTGCAGGCGGTTCATAGAGCGACAGCGGGTTGATATCTGCATAGAGAACACCCAAGTCGCGGTAGGCCATGATAAGTTTGTCAACCGCACGCTGCTTCTTCATCTGGTCCAAGACCTGATGCATCTCTCCAGATGCAACTCCTTCCTGAGCATGCTGAGAACGTTGCAGGGACTGATCTTGTTGCGGCTGAACAGCTGACTCGGGCGCCGGCTGTTGCTGTATATACTCAAAGGTTTGCTGCCACGAATCAGAGACCGATGTAGGATCGAGTTGCCATTGTTGGTACAACTCCTCAACGTAGGCGAGATTTTCTATATTAAATGGCTCTCGTTGCATAATGATAAACTAGAGCTCCGGTTAAAGAACTTTTTTAATAAGATTCGGAATTTCGTCGGGCCTGTCTGCTACTGCAACGCCTGCATCTCCAAAGGCCTTTATCTTGCTTTCAGGTGTGCCTGAACTACCAGAAATAATAGCTCCAGCATGCCCCATACGTTTTCCCGGAGGAGCAGTACGTCCGGATATAAATGATACAACCGGTTTTGACATCTGATTTTTAATAAATTCAGCGGCAGTTTCTTCTCCTTCGCCGCCAATTTCTCCGATAAGCACAACCGCATCGGTGTCAGCATCTTCCTCAAAGAGGCGGAGCACATCCACAAAATCAGAACCAATAATGGGATCCCCTCCAATGCCAACACAGGTCGACTGTCCCATACCGTTGTTACTCAAATTATATACTACTTCATAGGTAAGGGTGCCGCTGCGGGATATTACTCCAATGTTACCCGGTTTGTGAATATGGGCAGGCATAATGCCAATTTTGCATTTTCCCGGAGAAATAAGCCCCGGACAATTCGGACCAATAAGACGGACATTATGCTTCTTTACATATTCATAGGATTCAAGCATGCTGAGAACAGGAACCCCCTCAGTAATACAGATAATGAGGGGAACCTCAGCATCAACAGCTTCCTTAACAGCTCCTGCTGCAAAGGGTGCAGGGACAAAGATAACACTTGCATCAACCCGGTCGATTTTCTGGACCTCCTTGATGCTGTTAAAGACCGGTATGCCATCAACATCCTGCCCACCCTTGCCCGGCGTAACGCCAGCAATTACCTTTGTTCCATCTCGCTTCATGGTCTTAGCGTGAAAGGAGCCATCGCGCCCCGTTGCGCCCTGTACTATGACATTTGTTGTTTCATTGATTAAAATACTCATTTTCCCATCCTCACTACTTTTTCTACCGAGCTACTGAGGTCGTTACCTACTGCAAAGCCCTTCTCTTCCAATAATTTTGTACCTTCCTGCTGATTCGTTCCAACCAGCCGGATAACAAGTGGCACCGATACATCTAATTGTTCCGTTGCCGAAATCAAACCGCGAGCAATATCATCACAACGGGTAATGCCACCAAATATATTGAGCAGGATTGCACGAACATTTGGATTCCGTAGGATGATGCGGATAGCAGCAACCACCTTATCGGGATTTGAGCTGCCCCCTACATCAAGAAAGTTAGCCGGATTTCCGCCTGCAAGTTTAATAAGGTCCATCGTTGCCATCGCAAGCCCTGCACCATTCACAATGCATCCAATGTCACCGTCCATGCCAACAAAACTCAGACCATTTTCACGTGCTTCTTCTTCGTCACTGCTGTATTCTTCGCTGTTCTTCATGCCGGCAAGATCATCATGGCGATACAATGCGTTGTCGTCAATAACAACCTTGGCGTCCAATGCTTCCAACTTACCCTGAACCCGCGCTAGGGGATTTATTTCTACCAAGCTACAGTCATTCTGCACAAAGGTTTCGTATAACTGATCAATAATGGTTTTTGCCTGTGCACGCTCATCGGAGGGGAAGACTTCTTCTATTAGGGATTGCACTTTGGCAGAATCTATGCCATCTGCCATATGGATGGGAAATTTGATGATCTTCTCTGGAGATGATTCTGCCAGATCCTCAATATCAACCCCTCCCTCACTACTTGCCATAATGAACAACTGCCTCGTATTTCTATCAAGTGCTATCCCGAGATAGTATTCCTTCTCGATGGGAACAGCACGAGTAACAAGGAGCTGCTCCACCGTTATTCCCTTAATGCTCATTCCGAGAATGTTCGACGCATGATGGCGAACATCTTTTTCTGTTGCTGCAAGCTTTACGCCGCCTGCCTTGCCTCTTCCACCAGCAAGCACCTGCGCCTTGAGCACTACTTCGCCGCCTATATCTTTGGCTGCCTGCACTGCATCATCAACAGTTTGTACTACTTTCTGAACTTGGACAGGTATGCCTGCCTTCTGAAAGAGTTCCTTACCTTGATATTCATATAAATTCATGATTTCACCTCTTCCGCAGTTTGCTCACCGCGTTCTTTTCTATATTTTTCTATCTGTCTTTTTGTTTGATTAATTAATTTTGTTATTTTGATTTCCCGCGGGCATACCCGGGTACAGGCGAATTTATTCTCGCAGGGCCAGACACCGTTCTTTGTATCCAATATGTCCAGACGGGCTTCGAGCCCCTTGTCTCGGCTGTCGTTTACAAAACGTGCAGCTGCAACAATAGCAGCAGGTCCAATAAAGTCGGGGTTCTTGTCGAGGATGGGACATGCAGAATAGCATGCACCACAGTTAATGCATTTACTGGCTTCGTCTATTTTCTCTCGATCCTCAGGAGATTGAATATATTCTGTCTTTCCCGGCTCATCCTTTTCGATGAGGAAGGGGTGAACACTACGAAATTTTTCGTGAAATGCCGCCTGGTCTACCATGAGGTCAGTTTGCACGTCGAGATGTCGCAGGGGCTCAAGGCGGATAACCGTATTGCCATCCTCAACAACATCTTTGATGAGCGTCTTACACGCTAGCGCTTCTTTCCCGTTAATACGCATGGCGTCAGAACCACAGACCCCATGTGCACAGCTTCTGCGAAAACCCAAGCTGCCATCCTCGTTCCGTGTAATATAGAGCAGAGCATCCAGCACACGGTCATTTTCTTCCACCGGAACCGTATAGCTCTGAATATATGGCTCCTTATCCTTCTTTGAATTAAAACGTTGAATTTCAAGGGTAACTTTCATATCTCTTCCTTTTAATACTCTCTTGGTTTTGGTTCCCAGAGACTGACGTCTACGGGACAATATTCTATTTTTGTTTTGTTTCCATCTACACGAACGAGACTATGTTTGAGCCACTGCTCATCATTGCGCTCCTGATAATCCCTTCGGGCATGCGCCCCGCGACTTTCTGTACGGTTTGCAGCTGCCGTTGCTATGGCCAATGCCAGATCTGCAAGGTTTCTTGCCTCATAGCGGTTCTGTATTTCAAGGTTGAAATCGGGATGTTTCTGCGAAATGCAACAACTGGCAAGCTCCTCTTTGAGGGCCACCACCTTCTGGACAGCATCATCCATCTGGGACTGCTCCCGGTATACACCGACCTGCTTCATCATAATTTCCTGAATTTCTGCTACAACGAGACCAAAGGTGCGGCTGGACTTGGATTCCTTGCTGAATTCTGCAATCTGTTGCATTGTTTTGTCTGATGCGGACTTCTGTTCGCGGGGTGCATCGCAGCCCGCTGCATATTCTGCCGCATGCTGACCTGCACGCCTTCCAAAGACTACCAATTCCAGCAAACTGTTCGTCCCCAATCGATTCGCACCATGCACGGATACACAGGCACATTCACCAACAGCATAGAGCCCTTCATAACTCGTCTGAGCATCATGCACCCTGCCATGAACATCGGTGGGTATCCCTCCCATGGCGTAGTGTGCAGTTGGCTGTACGGGAATTGGTGATTCCGCAGGATCTATACCAAGATAGGTCTTGCAGAAGTCAACAATATCAGGGAGACGTTTTTCTACAACATCCCTCCCGAGATGGCTGGCATCGACCATAACATAGTCATCAATATTACCACTCTCCTTCATGCCTCGCTTTGCGAGTATCTCAGTCATTACCGCCCGCGATATCATATCCCGGGGTGCGAGATCGAGCATGGTGGGAGCATAGCGCTCCATAAAGCGTTCATTGTCTTTGTTGCGAAGGATGCCTCCTTCGCCGCGCACTCCCTCGGTTATGAGTATGCCCATGCGATAGATGCCAGTAGGATGGAACTGATAGAATTCCATGTCCTTTAGGGCTAAGCCGGCATTGAGCATAACACCCGGTCCGTCACCGGTACTCGAAAGTGCATTGGAGGTGGTGTAGAAAACGCGTCCGTAACCACCGGTCGCAAAAATAGTCGATTTGGCATAAAACAGATGTATATCACCCGTACTGAGTTCTATGGTTACAACACCACATGCACGACCATTTTCCATGATGACATCGGTTGCAAAATACTCATTAAAGAAACGAACGCCATGGCGAACCGATTGCTGATAGAGGGTCTGCAGGATCATATTGCCCGTGCGGTCGGCTGCATAGCAGGCCCTGCGAACGGGGCCCTCACCAAAATGATGGGTATGACCGCCAAAACGGCGCTGTGCTATTTTGCCATCGGGAAGACGAGAAAAGGGCAAACCAAAATGCTCAAGCTCGTAGATTGCATCAATGGCATCCTCAGCAAGAATCTTTGCAGCATTCTGATCCACAAGGTAATCGCCTCCTTTCACCGTATCAAAGGCATGCCATTCGGCGTTATCCTCTTCCAAATTTCCAAGTGAAGCACTAATGCCCCCTTGCGCTGCCCCTGTATGACTGCGCTGTGGATAGAGTTTTGATATGACGGCAGTCTTAACCTGCTTGCCTGCAATCAGGGCTGCATATAAGCCGGCACCACCACCACCAACAACTATTACATCAAAATTATGTGAATGTACCATTCATCACTCTCCAATTTATAGAACATCTTTTATTACTGACATACATGCCTCGACAAAAACCAGCATGCTATTATTATACTGTGTATACTGTACAATGACAAGACTTTAGATATAAAACACCATGCAATATTCAAATGCTGCTCTTGACAAATAGCCATATTACACATACACTTAGTTGCGTGGGGTTTTCGTCGATGAGATGTGGAAAATTCGGAAAGAACAAGGATACGTAATGGAAAATTCTAATGCAGGAATGTTAGCTTCTGGTCACCATGACAAGGGAATGGCTCATTTCCAACAAGGTAAATACAGCGATGCAATAGAAGACTTTACCCGGGCCATTGAGCTTGCACCATCTGCTCCGGCATATAACGACAGGGGATGGACGCGGGCTGTACTGGGCAAGTACGAGGAAGCAATACGTGACTACAACAGCGCCATCAAATTCGATCCCACCCTAGTAACCGCCTACCACAACAGGGGAAGTGCTTTGCTTGCGTTAAAACAATACCATGATGCAATAGCCGACTTTACCTATACAATCAAACTGACTCCAACAGCAAGTGGACATCATAACAGAGGCATTGCTAATTTTGCATTAGGACAGTATAGCAGCGCGGTCGAAGATTTTACGGAGGCAATCGACATGTCGCCCTCTGGCTCAGCATATAATGACAGGGGTTGGACACGAATGATGCTCGGACAATACGAAGAGGCAATAGATGATTTCGATTGTGCCATTGAATACGACTCAACGTTTGCAACTGCCTACTACAATAGAGGACTCGCATATGCTGAAATAGAAAAATATATCGCCTCCATAGAAGATCTGACAAAGGCAATCAAACTGAGTCCAACTGCAAACTGCTACCATAGCAGAGGCAATTCATATTCTGAACTTGGAAAATTCACTACAGCAATAGAGGATTTTACCACTGCGAGCTCTATTGACCCAGACTTCTATCCCGCCTATTACAGCAGGGGCATTGCAAAAACAGAAATGGAAGAATATGACGATGCCATTAAGGATTTTGATACGGTCATCGCCCACGAGCCATCTGCATCCGTCTACAATGACAGGGCTTGGTCAAAGGCAATGCTCGGACAATTTGAGAGGGCAATACAGGACTACGACAAAGCCATAGAGCTCGGTGCAACTGCCACTACCTACTATAACCGTGGCGAGGCATGGACAGCACTCAGAGAATATACAGCAGCCCGAAAGGATATGGAACAGGCATTAGCACTCTGCAAGGAAGAAAATAACTCCTCCGGAATTAAAAAAATTCAAAAATTTCTTGACCGCATGCATTCAGTAGAACAGAAAAAATCCAACAAAAAATCTAGCTCAGCATAGCAAGAAATTCTTCCTCACTCACAATGGTTATGCCTAATTCGCCTGCCTTCAGCATCTTCTTCCCTCCGGGGGCAGCGTCCTTGCTTACCAGATAGTCTAAGTTCTTGCCCACCTGAGCAAGCACCCGTCCACCGGCATTTTTTACCAGCTCAGCGGCCTCCTTCCTGCCCATGGAGCTCAAGCTGCCCGTAAAACAAAAAGTCTTTCCATGTAACTTCCCTGCCGTCATCGTTGGAGTGCTGAGATTGAGCTCAGAAAGAATAAAATCCATCTCTTCGCGATGTTCTTCCAAACCTGCATGCAATGCCTGGGCTGTTATCTCGCCTATGCCATCTACCGCTGCAAGCTCCTCTACTGGGGCTTTGCGGAGCTGCTCAAGGGTGATAAATTGCGCCCGAATTAACTGCTGTGCCGTTAGCTCTCCAATGCCCGTCATGTCAAAGCCCGCTATAAGCTGCTCGAGAGTGATGTTTTTGCGTGTAGCAAGAGATGCCAGAAGCTTATCCGCAAGCTTCTCGCCAAAACGAGGTAGTGCGAGGATATCTTCTCGTTTCAATCGATAGAGATCCGATATGCACCGGAGCTTGCCACAGTCAAAGAGCTGACTAACAATTCCTCTGCCAAAACCGCGTATTCCTAGGACGAGTATCCATTTATCAATGCGGTGCCGCTGTCTGAGGGGGCAGCCTTCATTCGGACAACTGACCCGGGTTGCTGTTATCTCAATGGCAGCGCCGCAGCTGTCACAATGTGCGGGCGGTGCTGGAAGTGCTTGGGCATCCTCCGGTATGCTCACCACCCGCTCTATTTTTGGAATGATGTCTCCGCGCTTGCTCATAATAACCCTCGCCTGCAGACGCAGCCCGAGTCTTTCGATTTCGTCCATATTTACGAGCATCGCACGTTGCACCGTAGTTCCAGCAATTTGGACCTTGTCAACTATGCCGACCGGACTGTAGACATGACCAGAGCGCATCCATTTCAGATCCCTGAGGGTCGTTTCCATTTCTTCGGGCTGGAATTTAAAGGCAACCTGCCGTTCGGGACGGGGGCGCTGTGAATCCTGGAAATCAGAGAGCATGGGTTTTACAATAAGCCCGTCTATTTCGTAGTCGAGCCCTCCCCGCTTCTCCTGAATGGCAGCATGGTAGCTGAGGACCTCCTCTGGATTGGCACAGATACGGTAGCGCACCGGCTGAAAGCCCTGTGCTTGTAGCCAGCTCAGTTTCTCGTCCTCGCGGGAAAATAACTGTGCATCGGCACTGTCGCTGCTGTGGCGCAGATCGTAACAGATAAGCTCGGCATCTTCAACTCCCTTACCGTCCTTGCGTTTCATAATTCCATTAACGGTGTTGCGACAGTTTGCTTTGTCTGAGTACTTGCTGAGATGGATGGATTTCTTCATAATTACCTCTCCGCGTACTGCACCCGAAAATACCTCTGTTAGTTGGAGGGGGGCTCCTTGCAAGAGGGAATCGCGCAGGAGGTCATCGCGCAGGACATTGTGCGTAAGATCATCACCGATATGGCCATCTCCACGAGATACAGCGTGACGGAGCAGTCCTTCGTGATATTGGAGCTCAAGACTCATGCCATCAAGTTTGTCCTCGACGAGATATTCGGAATAGGAATGGTCCTCTGCCCATTGCAGGAATTCTTCGTTTCCCTGCACCTTGCTCTGGCTATGCATGAAGATGATGTGGCGACGCTTGCTAAATGCCTGTCCTGCATCTGCACCAATTTCTTGGAATATAGGGTTTGCAGGATCAATTTCGCGTAGCCGATCCCAGAGTCGATCGAAGTCTGCATCGCTCACCTTCCCCTCGCCATTATAATAACTATGCTGCAGCTCACGAATATACTTTGCCAATGTATCTGGGTTTGTACTATTACTCATATGCATTCACGTCACTATGATAACACAAATACCTTGGTCTACACGAGAGGGCTAGCAGGAAAATCGATAGTCAGGCAGGTCAGTTTTCTGTATCATAATATAGGTCTTGTGTACGCGCATAAGTCGGTACAGAAAAATGAAACAAACGAAGCGACTATTTTTTGCCCTCCCCCTAGATGAGAAGCTCGGTAGCGCTGCATGGAAACGCAGTAAGGAATTGCATGATCCACAGCTGTACCGACTCCTGCCACGTGAAAATTTGCACATCACCCTCCTTTTCCTTGGCGAACAGCCCTGCTCCATTCTGCCCGAGCTCATGGCATTCCAGCTCCAGTCACCAGCCATAAAAATAGAGCTTGCTGAAAATAGCTGCATGCCTCCGGCTGGTCCTGCCCGTGTTTTTACTATTGCTGCACGCGATGCCCAGATACAGGGGGAACAGGATGGAATACAGGATGGAATAGGGGGCTTGGCTCGTCTGCAGCAGGAGCTCGCATCCCTTTGCAAGATATATGAAAAAAGGAAGTTCCGCCCTCACGTAACCGTGGCATATCAGCGAAAAAAAGTTCCCGGGACATTACTCAGAGATACGTGGCTTAAGGCAGATTATCAGAAAGAAGAGAGCAAAATTTCAGAGTGCATCCTTTTTGAGAGCATATTAGGACAGGGCAGTGCAAAACATATAGCCCTTAAAACTTATTTCTTAGGAGATTCCGTGTAAACTGAGGATAGCCAGCTATGGGTGGCGTCCAATGCGGCAATAAGGTTTTTGAATTTTATTTTCTCTTGTGCGGTGGTCTGAGAACACCATGCAGTTTCCATCACTTCTTTGGGATCAGTAACAATATCGCTATTGTTGTAATATGCAGCGAAGAATACTATCTGCTTGCGCACCCTCCGAATTGTCTGCTGAGTTGTGTGGCTCAACATATTGCGCTCCCGGTAGCGCTTAAGCGGAACATGGTATTCGGTAGTGTAGGAAAAATCCGGTAACAATTCCAGCTCAAGACCGACTTCTTCGCGGATTTCTCGCAATGCCGTTTGCTCTGACGTTTCACCTGGCTCGCAATGCCCCTTAGGAAAGCCCCAGTATTTCCCCTGGCGCTGGAGGATCAACAGCACATCCCGAGTTTTTGGATGAATAATAATAACGCCTGCCGCCTGAATCATTGGTTCTGTCATATGGTCTGTTGCTCTGCCTTTTGATGTTCTGTCGCAAGAATATGATATCGCTGCGCTGAAGTTTCAATATTGTAAATTTCCTCATCGGTAAGCTTGCGAACAACACGTGCTGGAACACCTACAGCGAGAGTGCCTGAGGGAATCTTCATATTAGGACTGACGAGTGTGCCAGCTCCTACCATGGCATATTTTTGTATGATGGCTCCATCAAGAATACAGGCTGCCATACCAATAAGAGAATGATCTTCAACGCTACAGCTATGGAGGACAGCATTATGCCCAACAGTAACGCCATTGCCAATAATAAGGGGCTGTGTATTATAACTAACATGGAGGATGACCCCATCCTGAATATTGGTCATGCTACCAATACGAATGGCATTGACATCGCCGCGTATCACCGCATTGTACCAACATCCGGAATCTTTTCCAATCTCAACATCTCCAATAATTTGCACACCATGTGCAAGAAAAACTGATGGGTCGATGCGTGGAATTTCTGCATTGTAAGACAGAACACTCATGGCTACAGTATACATAATTATTCATAACATGTATAGTCTGCTGTTCGTAATATCTACTTTAGGGTATAATTATAGTATGCAGTTTGCATTGCTCATCATCGGAAATGAAATATTACAGGCAGTGGTACAGGAAGAAAACCTGTACTATGCTGCCCGACAACTATCCTCTATTGGATACAGTATTGATGAGGTACGTATTGTTCGTGATGATGTGCAGGGCATTGCCCGCGCACTTCAAGACTTGGTGGTCCAATATCCCTACGTCATAACATCAGGCGGGGTTGGCCCCACCCATGATGACATGAGTATGGCAGCTGTGGCAGAGGGAATGAAGCGCAAACTAGCAGAGCATCCCGAAATGTTGCAGTTTCTTATGAACCGCTACCACCCTCCTACAGCTGCTCAGCTTATAGCCATACAAAAAATGTCCCGCCTCCCTGAGGGCTGCCAAGTTCATATTAAGAACAATAGCTGGCCCCTCTTTCAGGTAGATGATGTGTTTATTATGCCGGGTTTGCCAGTGGCATTTCGTTCAAAGATTGACTACCTCATAGAGCGTCTTCCCAGACTGGAGAGCCAGTGGGTTGCTGAAATTATGGCAGGAGTTGGAGAAACAGAATTTGCCGACATACTCACAAAATGTCAGGAACAATGTCCGAATGCGAGCATTGGTTCATATCCTGTAGTAGAACAAAAATATCGGGCCTATGTCCGCATTGTTGGAAATGAAAGAGAGCTTGTTGAGCAAGCTTTCCAGATGGTATATGCTATATTCCAAGAACAAAACTGGGCAACTGGGGTTCGGGAGCCCCAACAAATTAAAGCATGATATACCAAGAAAAAATCATCACTATTGATGGACAAGAAACAAAGAAGGACCTTGCTGTTATTATGTTACATGGCTTTGGTGCAAATGAACATGACCTTCAAGCTCTTGCAGAATATTTTCCCTTCTTTGAACGATGGATATTTCCCCGGGCACCTATTGGCTTACATGAGGATGCGGAAAGTTATGCATGGTTTCCACGCCAAGCCGATGCTCTGCAGATATTGCACGGATCAGAGGGCTTTCCTGACCTTGGTAATTTCGATAGTGCAGAGCTCCAGGATGCTGGTGCACAGGTAGCCCAGCTTGCTGATGAAATAGCCGCGGAACAGTATGTACTCGCGGGATTTAGCCAGGGTGGCATGGTAGCTATTGAAACTGCCTTGCAAATGCGAAAGAAGCCCGCAGGTCTGATGATATTTTCCTCTGCCCTAGTTGCCCGCGATCGCTGGGCCAGCTCTATGGATAGTCTGAATCTCCTCCCGGTATTCCAATGCCATGGTAGTAGGGATGAGGTCCTACCCTATCACCGGGCTGAGGAGCTCCGCAATCTCCTGATGGCACATTGCAATGTGTATTTTCAAAGTTTCAACGGTGGACATGAGATATCGCAGGAAATCCTACACCACAGCATACAATGGGCAAGCAGTAATTTTTAATGCCAAATGTTCTCACTTCGATACTTCCCGCCCAAGGTGGGAGACGAGGTATCCGAGCAGTGCCGCTGCAATAAAGATTCCTGCACTGATACCGATCTTTGCTTGGTAGGCGGCCATATGCTGCCAGATCAATGCCCCTGCTGAACCAATAACTGCAGCACACACAAGGTAGCGAATGGTAGCCATGTGGCGTTGGAAAAGCGCATAGAATATTCGGACAAAGAGTATGAGCCCGAGCACTCCACCAAGGACCACTGCCGCAAGGGGCAGTATATCGATCTGTCGCATGGCTTGGAGAAATAATTCGTAGACCCCACTCATCAGAAGAACCAACGAGCCACTGAGACCTGGAATTGCCATCACCAAACCGGCACATACAGAAAGGAGGAAGATGTAGGCAATACGCATATAATCTGCTGATATTGTCAGATGGACTGCACTTGCATTGAGCGCAAGTACCCCAAGATAGCATAGCAGTACACTGGACGGAAGAAGAAGGATAAGGGAACGCCGGGGAGAATAGGCACTGAGTCTATGTGCTGAACGAAGAAGATCGGGGATATTCCCACTGATAAGCCCCGCAAGAAAGAGGGAGAACATGGCATAATAACGGAAAAAGAAGTGTGCAAACAAGGGTCCCGTTCCCAATACGCCAACTATAACACCGGCAGCAACAAAGAGAAGGTACAGAAGGGCTGACTTTTTATGTACTCTGTTTGTAGACAGTGCATCGGAGGATCGAGATATAATGCAATGAAAGGCCTCGACAGTAGGTACATAGATGCCGGTAATATAGGCAATGGTACCACCACTGAGACCAGGGACGATGTTCGCAGTCCCCACTGCAATCGATTTGATAAATACTCCATACCATGTATACCGTTTCATGCAATCTCCTTATTGCACATCATAGCCCCATTCCCGCATTTTTACAATGAGGGCTAGGTCGGACAGTTCCCACAGTAGTTTCGTTATGATACAATGCAATGAATAGTTTATTCGTACATATTATAGTGCGTCACAATGAGATGATGCAGCTAGATTATCAGGAGGAGCAATGCTACACATACATGAGCTCTCTAAAACCTATGTAAGCGGTAAGGAGGAGGTGCGGGCACTTCGTTCGGTTTCTGTTGATATTCCACGGGGTAATTTTATGGCCATCTCTGGCCCATCAGGATCTGGCAAGACGACCTTGCTTAATCTCATGGGATGTCTTGATCGGGCAGATTCGGGAGAAATACATATTGACGGCGTCGCTATCAGCTCTGCGAGTGCTTCGGAACAGACTGCCTTCAGACGTAGCAGGGTGGGATTTATCTTCCAAAGCTATAATCTAGTACCAGTTTTGACGGCCTTTGAAAATGTTGCCTTCCCACTCATCCTACTGGCTAGAGACAAAAAAGAAACAGAAGCCCGCGTCATGCAGATGCTTCAGCGTGTTGGTCTCGCTGGAATGGAACATCGCCGACCCTCGGATCTTTCTGGAGGGCAACGACAACGTGTTGCTATAGCCCGTGCGTTGATAAAAACCCCCTCCATCCTCCTAGCAGATGAACCAACAGCTAATCTCGATTCGGAAACCGGCGATGAAATTATTGCCCTCATGCGCCAGCTAAACAGCGAAGAGGGCTGCACCTGCTGTATATCCACCCATGATCCACAGGTGCTTGCACAGACAACGCGCATCCTTGTACTCAAAGATGGCAGTATAACAGAAGACATAGAACAATGAACTTGTTACAAACTGCCATACGCAACCTCGGTAGACATCGCCGACGCACTATCATTACTGCAAGTGCCATTGCCTTTGGTTTGATAATGTACATCTTTACCAACTCCCTCCTTATTGGCGGCGAGGAGCAGACCGAGCGAAATCTCAAATGGTATGAGACCGCTATGTTACGGATTATGCACAAGGATCACTGGAAATATATTGATGACCCTTCCCTACAGTATCTCATTGACAATCCCCAAGCTATCATGGACAGATTGTCATCCTCTTTCTCCGTTGCTCCGCGCATTGTATTCTCTGCAGATGCTGTAGTACATGAGGATCCCTACGAGAGTAGCGGCTCCCTCCCGGTTACTGCCTATGCCATTGATCCCATTGCAGATCTGCAGGTGTTCCGTATTTTTGAAAAAAATCCCTTCCAAGCAGGAACAGCAGTACTCGGACAGTGGTTGGCAGAGGACCTCGGTGCTCATCCTGGCTATCCGCTTACGCTGGTAACTAAGACTCGGGACGGATACTATCAGACCATGGAGCTTGACGTTGCAGATATTATCTATGCACCAAACCCCATCATTAACCATGCTATTTTTGTTCCCCTAGACCTCGCAAATGACCTCCTATCCATGCAGGGTGCTGTTACCGAATTAAATATATCACTCCCCGATCAGGATCTCATCGCAGAACAAGCCGCTATCCACCAGTCAGTAGTAGGCGATGGTCTCCTTGCAGTGAATTGGAAGGAACTCGCAGAGGATTTCTATCTCCTGAATGAGACCAAACAGGCAAGCAGTGGCATCATTGTCTTCCTTATTTTTATTATTGCTGCAGTCGGCATTACCAATACCATGCTCATGTCGGTGCAGGAACGGAAAAAGGAAATCGGCATGCTTCGTGCCATGGGAATGAAGAGTACTGAGCTCTACTTCCTCTTTGTCTATGAAGCTGCGGGCATTGCCATCATCGGTTCTGTTATTGCAGTGCTGGTGGGCATTCCACTTGTTGCTTGGCTGGTGTATTTTGGCATTGATTACGGGGACCTTCTGCGGAATTATGATGTCGGATATCGAATTTCTGATGTATTTTACGGTGCCTGGGTTCCCTCTGTTTTTGTTCAGGCCATTGTTATTGCTATTGTCATATCAATTGGAACTGCGATGTTGCCCATTCGTCGGGCATTAAAGCAGACGATAGTGAACTGTCTGAGAGATTAAATGAGGCATGGTATGAGGATCTTACAAAAAATTGCTATAAAAAATGTCTGGCGTAATCGGAAACGTAGTCTGATATCAATGATGTCTATTGCCATTTCGGTCATGACTATTACCCTCCTCTTTGCATGGCTTGCTGCTCTGCGACAGGATGTTATTACAAATTTGGTAAATCATCTTTCTGGTCATATCCGCATCAGACATAGTAAATTTGACGACTTTGAACGGCTCAACCCCCTAGCATATAGCATGGAAAATATATCTGCCATAACGGAATCATTGCAGTCCCTCGACTACGTGCACGCCCTCTCGCCTCGTATATCTGCTGCTGCCCTTCTTTATCTCGATAAAGACGAAAGTCTGCCCGTGCACTGTATTGGCGTCCATCCTTCCCTTGAACAGGGATTCTACGATCCGCCCATCATTCAGGGAAAAGCACTCAATGCTCCCAGCTCACAGACGAGTCAGTATGCACCTGCTATGGTATCATCCGGTTTGGATAGGCGCTTTACTCTCGCAGAGAACTCTACATTTACCCTCCTTGCTGCAACTATGATGCGTTCAAGTAATGCCAGGAGCTTTCAAGTACAGGGGGTTACTCATTTTCCCCTTGCCTCATTAAATACTGCTACGATCCTTATTCCCCTTGATGCAGCACAAAAACTATTTCGCATGCCCGATCGAGCAACAGAATTGCTCGTAAAGATAGACCCCAAAACTCCCCTGCAAGAGGCAGTGGCAGATATTCGTTCGCTACTTCCAACTGAGATAAGTATTGTGGCTTGGAATGAGATAGACAGTTCGTATACGTGGATTCGTACAGCAGAAATTTCCTACACCATTATCGCCTTTATCTTTTTCCTATTGGGAAGCGTCTCCATGATCAATACAACAATGATGGCCGTCTTTGAACGGCAGCATGAAATAGGAATGATGCTTGCCCTTGGCATGGATGGGTCGATGATCCGCCTGCTTTTCTTCCTAGAATCGCTGATCATCGGGCTGTTTGGCTCCCTTGTTGGGGCCATCCTGGGCATTGGCATTGTAGTTCCACTGTCCTATACTGGCATTGATGTAAGTAGCCAGCTCGGTGGCGTGGATATGGGAATTAGTAATTTCATCTATCCCCAGCTTGACTTTACCTCCACGGGTTTAGCCCTTGTATATGCCATTTTTGTCGTTGCCCTCGTTGGATATCTTTCCTGTAGGCGCGCATCAAAATTAGACCCGGTACAGGCCCTGAGGCATGAAACATAAAATGAAAAGAAAGAGGAATTGTCTATGAAAATAAAATTTATCCTGCTATTCACCCTCCTCCTGTCGCTGCTCCATGCCCAGGATGCAGTCCAAACGGAGCTTCTTGAACAGGACAAGACTCCTGCACTCAGTGTGCAAGAGATTATTACTGCCTATGAACGTAACCAGATCCACAGACAGAGCTGGATGGAAGCAGAGATGACCATACATGACCGCTTCGGTAGTCGGAGCATCAACATGACAGTTGCCTCGCAGGGACGCGAGAAATCATTAATTGAATTCACCAGCGCTGCAGAACGTGGGCAAAAGGTGCTCCGCACGAGAAACGAGATATACCTGTACTATCCTGATGCAGTGAGCATTATTCGCATGCAGGGAGCTGCACTTCGCGAATCAATGCTTGGCTCTGACGTCTCCTACGAGGATATGACGGGTGGTCGCAATATACTGAGCGACTATCAGGCAACGCTCCTCGACGAAGAGCTCATACACAACAGAAATTGTTATAAAATTGAATTGAAGGCACGCAAACGCAATCTGGCATATGCACGCCAGATTATATGGATCGATAGCGAGTACTATTCCCTAGCACAGGTACATGGCTTTGCAATAAGCGGGACCATGCTCAAAGAAATATCGATTGACAAGACAGAAATCATAGCCGGTAAATATATTCCGACAGTCATGACCATCAGAGACATGCTGAAAAAAAATAGCTATACGCGCTTGCATATGAACGAAATCGATCTCCTGACTCCGATTGATGATGATTTCTTTTCTCTGGAAGAACTTAGTTGGTAGCTATACGGACTATCCTTTCTCTAGTCCTCTTTCACAGCATCTGCCTCTGCGTTCTTGCTGAGACCTCACTCCGTACCGAGATATTGAGTCATGCTCTGGGTGGATATCAGAACGGGAAGTGGTATGGACTTGCCATGGCAAAGAGTAGCATCGATATTCAATCAGTGGGCAATAAAAATGTTCGGGGCAATTTCAAACTCTCAGTATGGGCAGACAGCAGAGGCAGCTCGCAGTTTTCCATTCCCCTTGATTTTTCTATTAGCCGAGCTAACATGCAATTCCGCATTCCAGTCGGTGAAAGCTACCGCTTTCGCATTATGACAGGCAAGGGTCGCATTAGCTGGGGGGATGGCATCTTGTT
Organism: Spirochaetia bacterium; assembly: GCA_964291355.2. GTDB lineage: Bacteria > Spirochaetota > Spirochaetia > WTKD01 > WTKD01. Next base: position 322,260 of record OZ220223.1, read on the forward strand.
CAATGCTGCTGATGTTCTCTTTGGTTCACAGGCGGATCAGATCGATTTTACTGCAGCGACAATCCGAGATGAGAGCACATGGCTATTTTCTGCCTTCCTGCCACTTGGTGATTTTTCGTTTTTTGAGCCCTTTATTTCCCTTCCCTTTACCATTCCATCCTTGTTAGCAAAGAGTCTGCAATCAAATACCCTCCCCGAATTCCGCAATCTAAAAACTGGAGCACGCTTTCAGGGAAAGATCGGAGAGCTCAAGTGGGAGCTCGGATATCTCTTTACGGGGATAGATCTTGTGCATCATCCAACTATTTCATTACAGGCACATTGGCTCGTAGACTGGTACGTAGCCCTGTCTACGCCTCTGTTCCACCCCCTCCCCTCTGATTTTAGAGATATACATATTAGCGCTGGTCTTTTCCATGTACAAAATGTCGGCAATAACAGGATAAGCATACGTGTAGAGACCCTCGTCAAAATAAAGGAGGAGATCTACCAGCTATTCTCCGAATTTCTCTTTTCCATAGGGAGCTCGTATTCGCTCTCCATACGTGGGCTGTACCGTTACAGTCCGCATACGAAAATACCCCATTCGGGAACCCTTGTTCTGGGTTTTCAAGCAGGCATTATTGAAGGACTAAGCATTGAGCCCTACCTAACATACAGCCCGAGTAGCACGAATTTTGAGAACGCATCCTTCTCTGTACTCATTCGTTATATTTTCTAATATCGGATGATGGTGGCACGTTACCTTCTGTCCTGTCAAACTGATAAGCCAAGCTCCGTTTCGACTATGAAAAATGAACAAACTCCACCCGACGCACCGGCGCTGGGCATAGATGCTGTGACACCAACATCAGCATCCTCTCTGGTGCTGTGTATCCTTTAGTTCGCTTCAAATACTTGTCATATCTTCCTGAAATGGATAAACTAATTACGTGGTGTTACATTACCTTAGGTTCTAATGCCAGATACAAAGGAGAAAACATGAAAATAACCTTCATCGGTGCCGGAAGCACTATATTTGTCAAAAACATTGTGGGAGATATCTTTCTTACAAAATTAGCTACAAAACCCAACATAGCACTCTACGACATTGATGCAGAACGTCTAGAAGAGAGCCGCCTGATCGTAGAGAGCTTGAATGCAGGCATAGGCAATTCGGCAGCCACAGTATCTACCTACCTCGGTGTAGAGCAGCGGAAGAAGGCCTTAGAGGATGCGGACTTTGTTATTAATACCATACAAGTGGGGGGATATGACCCTGCAACAATAGCCGATTTTGAAATCCCCAAAAAATATGGGCTCAGGCAGACAATTGCTGATACCCTTGGCATAGGGGGTATTTTTCGCGGACTTCGCACCATCCCCGTTGTGAATGATATCTTGGAAGAGCTCGCTGAGGCATCTCCTCAGGCATATTTCCTCAACTACAGCAATCCCATGGCCATCGTTACGGCTGCTGCCATCAGGAAATGGCCAAAGAGCATCGGTCTCTGCCATTCTGTACAGGTCTGTGTGCCGGAGCTCCTGCGAGATTTGGACATAGAGGTAGAAAATCCTCGCTGGCACATTGCAGGCATTAATCACATGGCATGGCTCTTGGACATTCGTGATGGCAATCGTGATATATATCCTGAGATTAAAAAACGAGCAGCCCAGAAAAACACCGAAGCATTGCAAAACCCGAAGTTACGGCATCATGATATGGTGAGATATGAGATGATGAAATATTTTGGATACTATATTACCGAATCGAGTATACACAATGCCGAATACACGCCCTTTTGGATTAAAGCCCGCGCCCCCGAACGTATAGAACAGTACAACATTCCCCTAGATGAATACCCTAGACGATGTAAACAGCAAATTCATGATTGGAAGATACAGAAAGAGGAATTACTACAAGCTGAGACATTGAGCCACGAAGCATCGATCGAATATGCCTCTGACATTCTCAATGCCATCAGTAATAACCACACAACACGCATTCACGGCAATCTACTGAATAATGCTTCCATTCCAAACCTGCCCGCAGATGCTATTGTAGAGATCCCCGTACTGGTCGATGGGAATGGCTTTCATCCCGTACAGGTAGCCGCACTCCCCCGGCAATGTGCAGCACTAAACCAGAGCAACATTAATGTGCAACTCCTTACGCTAGAAGCATCGCAAAGCCACAGCAAGCAAACAGTGTATCAAGCGGCAATGATGGACCCACTGACCGCAGCCGAGCTACATCCTGACGACATTATTTCTCTCTGCAATGAGCTCTTTGAGGCACATGCAGCATTTCTCCCGACATATCGTTGAAAATTTTTACATAATTATTTCTGAAATATATTGTACAATATTGTATTGATATGATAATCTGCATACAGGAAGGTAATTTTATGACTAAAACCGATATTTTAAGAATGATTAAAGATGAAGACATCGAATATGTTGATCTTCAATTTGGCGACATGTTTGGCATGTTACATCATACGACCTTTGTTGCGGCAAACTTCAAAGAAGAGTTTGTGGAACAGGGCATTCCCTTTGATGGCTCATCCATTCGTGCATGGAAGAGTATTGATAAATCAGATATGCTCTTCCTTCCAGACCCGACAACAGCATTTATAGATCCCTTTAGAAAGCGAAAAACTCTTGCTATTTTTGGTAACATTATTGAACCACGAACTGGGCAACCCTACGAACGCTCGCCGCGTGTTATCGCCTCTAAGGCAGAGGACTATCTGAAGAGTCTTGGTATAGGTGATATTGTGTATTTTGGGCCCGAACCGGAATTTTTTATTTTTGATAGCATTCGCTACGGCACCGAACCAAGCTCATCCTTCTATGAACTGGATTCAATGGAGGGCGCATGGTCTTCTTCCTATGAGGAGGAGAGTCTGGGGCATAAAATCCGCCATAAGATGGGCTATTTTCCCACCACACCGCAGGACACATTGATGGATTTGCGCAGCGATATTACATCATACATGCAGATGATGGGTCTTACGGTCAATCTGCATCATCATGAGGTGGGAATTGCACAGAACGAGATTGGCATTGAACATGATAGCATCATTGCCAGCGGAGATAATGTGCATAAATACAAATATGCGGTAAAAAACACCGCCTATGAATATGGAAAAACAGCAACCTTTATGCCAAAACCCTTGGCAGGAGATAATGGGAGCGGTATGCATGTTCATTCTTCAATTTGGAAGGATGGTGTTAATATTTTTGCTGGTGATGGCTACGCAAACATGTCACGAGATGCCATGTACGCCATTGGCGGTGTCCTCAGGCATGGTCGTGCCCTGCAGCTATTTACCAATCCAACCTATAACAGCTATCGACGGCTGGTTCCTGGCTATGAGGCGCCTGTTCGCCTTGCCTACAGTGCGACAAACCGCTCTGCTGCAATCCGCTTACCTTACGTAACTTCGGACAAGGCACGGCGCTTTGAATTCCGCTGTGGAGATGCGGCGGGCAGTCCCTATCTCAGTTTTGCAGCCATCCTTATGGCCATGATTGATGGTATTAAAAATAAAATTGACCCCGGCACTCCCATGGATAAGAATATCTATGACCTCCCCCCGGAGGAACTGCGCGATCTGCCAACTACCTGTACAAGTCTAGAAGAATCAATACAGGAAACAAATAACAACAGATCCTTTTTGACCGCTGGTGATGTCTTTGAAGATAGCTTTCTCGATGCATATATAGAACACAAGGCAGTTGAGGAAGTCGAAGTAATGAAACTACAACCAACACCTTTGGAATTCCAGCTATACTACGATGTCTAGGAGCTGGATGAGGATTTTTTGTATCTCTCATTGAGACTAGTCTTATTGCGGAGCATGCTCATCATGTCTGCGAGTCGTTTCTCGCGAGTGCTGCTCCGCTTTGCCCCTCTATACCATTCTATATATTCGCGCTGACAGCTGTTACTGAGTCCTTCAAAATAACTTCGGGCTGCTTCGTCTGTATCCAATGTTTCCTGCATGCTTGCGGGTACCTCCGCTCGAGCTAGTGGCTTGCGTATAATTCGTTTTCCCATCCGTGCATTGGCTGCTGCCTCCTGCAGATAGATGGCTATGCCTTCGACCGGTATGGTCTTGTCGCGATACAAGAGAATACTCCGCATCTCCTTATTTGTGCTCGCCCTAAATAATTTTTCTCTGTCTTCCAGCAATGCGCCAGTATGGAAATAAATCGTTACATGTTTGCTAAAGGACGCGAGCCCAAGAAGGAGCTGCCCCGCACAAAAGAAGGCCGGCGCTCCCCAGCGGATCTCCTCTTCAACATCGCTGATTGCTCTATGAATAAGCTCGCGAATGCTCCGGCAATAATCCTGTTGCCAGGCATCCAAGCGGTGAAGATAGGCATCTAGCTCTGCACTACGTTTCATTCTTACTCATGATAACATAGAGCAGCCACGCGATGTAAGATCTCATCTATTTCTCTGTTTTTATTGTTCCCAGCCATAGTTTTTGCTTCCCCTCATGGACAGAGAGGATTAATTTTCTCTGTCCTCCTTGCTCAATATAGAGATGCTCACCCTCATATACGTGATACTGGACGATCTTCGTAGCGCTTGTGGCAGATATAGCGCTTGTGCTGCTCATGCTGAGAGCGAAGGGATTGGCGGGCATCCACTGTCCATCAGGAATGTCGACCTGCAAGGGACTTGCACTGTGTAGACGTATTGGGCTGCCACGCCTGTTTGCTGAGAGAAATTGCTCTGTTGTTTTTGCTATATCTACCTGCCATGGATCCGCCATTTTGTTGATGGCGAGCCGTAGTTTTATGATGTTGAGGCGCAATGCACCTTTCCCATCCTGTAAGAGCCCAAACATAATTTCTCCTGCTCCTCCATCGCGCCAGCGTGCATGCAATACGCTTGCTGTTTCTGGGCCGTAGAAGGCGGCTGCTGGACGGAGCCTGCCGGCCGCATGCACCGGATAGACAAGAAGTGGCAGGGCAGGTATCAGGGGCAATTTCAGCGACAATTTCCTATCCTTCTGCACTATTCTATGCGCCTGCCTTCCATCGTGCCAGACAAACTCATATTGTAGCCCGCGTAAGTCCTTCCAGACCGGTGGGAGCGCCTCCAGACGAAGCTCAACAGTGCTGAAATTGCCCTGGCAGGATACAAGCTTGCAGAGCATCAGTACGATAAGAGCTGATTTTGGAAATTTGATAAAAAATTGCCCAGACATCATCCTACAATGTATACTGAATTATCTGGCACTTTGCTTCAATTATTGTTGGTATTTTCCCATGTAGGACAAAAATATTCTTCGTACTTCCTGCCGCTTTGCTTTCAAATGCTCTGCAAACTCCTCTACTCCCTGCTCACGCATAATGCGGGCTAGTATTGGATAATCAGAGCTGTGAACAACATGTAACTGACGGTCTCCCTGTATTTGCAGGGCATGCTCAATCTTTCTGAGAAATATATAGCCATCCCTGAGACTTCTTGCATCATCTGCATCTATCTGTCCTCCTTCCTCTAACAAGCTGAGGGCATTCAGACTGTTCGGAGCTGCCACCTCTGGGTAGTGGATGAGCTCTAGGGTTTGGACCAGAAATTCGACATCACGTAGGCCACCAATTCCATTTTTAACATCAATCCCATTGCTGCTATATTGTGCAACAGCCTGCTCCCTGCGTTCCAGCACATCAGCAACAAGTGTGGCAGGCGATACATCACTCAGGCGCTCCTGCACAATACTGCGGACATTCCGACAGAATGCCTCTCCTAGCCCGCGATTTCCTGCCATATATGATAGTTTAGATGTTGCCTGTAATTCCCAGATGCTGGCATTATTTCGATAATAATCGAGACAGGAAGAATAGGAATGTACAATTTTATCCAGTGAACCATAGGGACCTAGACGGAGATCGATGCGATAGCCCCTATCATGTCCGTGGAAGCCACCAATTTCCGCAATAAAGTTACGAAACTGCCCCTCGCATTCCTCCTCAATCCCCGTCCGCTCTGATGAATCATAGATACAGAGGAGATCAATGTCCGAGCTGTAATTCAATTCTCGTCCACCAAGTTTTCCAAAGACAAGGATGCTGAAGCTCGGCTCTTCTTCCGTACATTGTTCCAATGCATACACCATCGTTGCCTCAGCAAGGGCAGATATTTCTTCCGCTACCACGACAAAGTCTGTATTTAGGCAGATGTCGCGCGTGGCTATGCGAAGCATTTCCCGTTGTCGTGCATAGTGGAGCCCCTGCCCTGCTACTGCGGCTGGCAGATCGGAAAAACCACGCTTCATGGTTGCAAAACTGCGCTGTCGCGTCAATACGCCTGGTGTACTGAGCCAGCTAAGATATTCGGGATGGGTAATGAGTAGATCAGAAAGATAGCTGCTTGCTGAACAGACCATTAACAATATTTCCGCACGGCGGGGCTGGGAGAGGAGCTGGTGATAATAATCCGCAGTATTGCTAATGCGCGCACTAAAACGCTCCCAATTATTCAATGCCATATCAGGATCGATGCTCATGCGCAGAACATCCCAGACAATGACAATGAGAGAGAGAAAGGAATCAGAATGCCCACTATCATCAGAAAGACTCTTAAGATTGTCAAGGGCACGGCGATAGTTCTTGATATTACCATCCTCGAGTATCCTCCGGGTGGAAGCATTTTCCTCAAAATCTTGCCGCAGTAAGAGATCGATGATGGTTCCTGTCCCTCCAGATAGGGCATCATCCCCGAGATGCTTTTCCACAAAGGTGCGCACCCGGGCTGTGTAGGTTTCAAAGTCAATCTGTAATTGCTGTATACCGCCGCCTGTTTCAGTGTTGTAGCGAAGACGGCGAGCAAGATATGCAAATTCATTGCTCTTGTAGTCCGGAAGAAAGAGATCGCTTGCATCGCCACGGAGCATGCGCAGTCCGTTGATGAGATTCCGGAAAAATTGATTGGCCCGGATAATGTACTCTGCTTCATTGCTGTCTATGGTTCCCATATTTGAAAGCGTGTGAAGGGCCCTATGAATCTCGGGACTACAAAGCTCTGCTTCCTTTGTAGCATGTTTAATTTGCAAAATTTGCACATTGTATTCCAGATCCACGAGGGCGCCAGGACTAAATTTTGCATTGAGCTTCCCGGGAGATAATTTTTCTTTTAATTGTAATTTTCGCATGGAGCGAATGTCTGCAATGTTAATGTTGTCCGCAGTATGGTATACGAGTTGATCGCGAATGCCAATAAGCCGTTGACCAAAATCGGCATCACCTGCTATGGGGCGCAGCCGAATAAGAGCAAGTTTTTCTACGCTATGGGCCTCGCCCCTTGGTCCATAGTAGGATACAAATTGATTGATGTGTACAGCTAGGGGACCATCAAGATTAAATGGACGAAGACGAGTGTCAACATGGAAGATGCCTGAACGTCGGGCACTTATTATAGAAATTGCCTGTTGAAAGAAGTGTTGGAAGAATTCACGATTCGATATTGGATCCTTCATAGAAGTCTTTCCGTCATCGCTGTAAAGAAAGAGGAGCTCTATGTCCGATGCATAGCCAAGCGCCCTGCCACCGAGTTTGCCCAAACCACATGCTACCCAACGGGCGGGAAGTCCCGAAATAGTAAGCGGCTTCCCATATCGTTGCACGCAATCCTCCCATGCAATGTCTAGGGCAACACGAAGAATCGCATCAGCAAGCTGGGACAGTCTTTCGCTGAGAAAGAAAAAATCAAGATCCTCATTAATGATGTGATCAATGTCAATGAGGTAGGCCTCCCTGTTCTTAAAGTCATTGAAAACTTTTTTCTTATCTTCCAGATTATCCTGTTTCGCTACTGCCATACGCAGCTGCTCTTCCAGCTCTTCCAAAGGCAGACTCCGCAGTGTTGTCTTGTGCTTGCCGGTCAATAGAGGAAGGATGCCCTCACGCTGCACCCGGATAAATTCCTCCCAGAGAAAATCACTGCTTCCAAGAAGACGGGAAAGATCCCGACCTGCCTCGGGATTGTCCAGTAGGGTTTCCAGAACATGTTCGGCACTGTGTTTTGAAATGTCTTGGATAAAACTATCAAGACGGAACAGTGTACGGGATGGATCGGGCGCTGAGGTGAGAAAATAGGATAATTGCTTGGTTATAAGCACCAGCAGACGAATATGGAGGAGGACCTGCGGATCCTCGATCTTCTTTCCATTCTTGTCAACAAAATAAAAGCTATCATGTATCTTTTGCCCATCAGTATGAATTTCGATGTTGGTAAGATCGAGTCCATGGAGATAGAGTACATGCGAGAAGAGGTAGAGAAAAAAACTCGTGTCATTGCTCTGTACATCAATTTTCGTATAGGTGGGATGACTATTGTCTATGTCCAGATCTATTGGATGGAGAATTGCCGGGGCATCATTGCCACGCTGTAGACGACGGGCTACATGGCGGATAACTTCATGCTGAATATCATCAATGGGATAGTTTTCGCGGGCTATGTTGCGAAACAGATACAGCAGTTGTTGTTCCAGTTGCCATTTCCATGTATCAACATCTTCCTCATCATCTATCCTCCCCTGCAATACGCACATAACCAGTCCCGGACGCCAGGCCTTCTCAAGATATGCACTGTAGAGCGACCCCTCAAGTATGTGAAAATCCATTGAACCGAGTATCCCACAGAGGAAAGAAAAGACACCTATCCTGTCAAAGGAATAGAAGGTCAAGGTAAGCACATCATCCCCCGTATGCTGGATGAGTATCGGACGCGTATAACTGAGCATCAGAAAAGAATGAATATGCAGCCGCGCATCTTCCTCGCTAAAACGCTGCCGATAGCTATCAGGCATGTTTTTGAGGTATTCTTTGATATCTTCCTCTAATACCTGCTCTAGATCGTTCATGCTTCTTCCATTACCATCACTTCATGCTGTCATCTGCCGATCTGCCGATCATCTGCCGATCTGCATAGTGGGAAAATAAAATACGATATTTACGAATAAAAAAGGCCGGACGATAGGTTAATTTTGATTGTCTCAGTCCCGGAAAGCCCATATCCTGTTCAAGATTGATGAACGCACAGCATCCGCAGAGAACCGCGGCGAGACTCATATTGAGATATTGGTAGGAACCGACATAGTCAATGCAGGCCTTTTCATAGTGTACAACAAATTGTTCTTCAATAAATTCTCCCAATGCAAAGGCAACGGGGCCGCCATTTGCATATACTATATGCCCCCTGATATCTAATTCTTCCATCCTTGCGAGCGCCTCATAGCTCTGTGCATAATCTGTTTCATCACCCATCTGACTGCGCCATCGTTCCAGTATTGCATATGCATCTTTCTTTCTGGACGCATCCAGTAAAAAATGCTCCGCATGAAAATTACGGAGGAAATTATTTACAAGATTTCGTTTTTTATGATAATGCCTCCCCTTGAGCTCTGCCAGATCCTTACAGCGATACACATAGTCATAATGGTCGCGGTCACCAACAATGATGCCGCCAAGTGTTTCTATCTCTGTCCGTCCCTGGCTGAGCATTGCTTCGCTGAGGGTGCGGATAATTGGATAATCCGATAGAATGGTCCGGAGAATCGCGGGCAATGGCAATCCCTCAGGAAACAATACAGTTTTTTCTATCTCAGAAAGAATAATGAGTTTTCCATCCTCTGTCTCAGAGACATGATAATCATATTTACTACGAAATAAATACAAATTGACAAAGGTTAATTCCGATATTCCATTTGTAGAACGTTTAAGGCGAGTAGTAAGAACTTCTTTCATAGACAGATCAATGCTCTGCTTGTGTGGATAAATACTGATTTTTCCCATAATCACCTCATAATCATAGCACTTACATGCTACATTGGCATGCCCAATAGTATCAAATGCTCATGTAGATGTCTTCCGTTCAAACACGTACACGTTGCAAAAATGCAGATATATTTGTCAAAATTTCGTATGGAATGGTTCCTGCTATGTCTGCAAGCTCCTGTGCATCCGGACCCTGTGGGTCAGGTCCGAAAACAGTAACGTCAGAAAAGCGTCGGGGATTGGTATTGCCCGTGTTTACCATGAGATGATCCATACAGATAATGCCCACTATGGGGTAGCGTTTTCCTGCAATAAGGACCTCAGCACGGCCAGAAAGAAGGCGATTAATGCCATCACCATAGCCACTGGGTATGGTCGCAATATAGCTTTCCCTATCTGTATGATATTGGTGATGGTAGGATATGGGGCTGTTCGCAGGATGTCGTCTGACTGCAACAACCTTGCTCCGGAATTCCATAACGGGTTTCATGTCTATGCCATCGACGGGCAGGGGAAGATAGCCGTAGAGTGCTAGTCCGCAACGAACCATGTCGAAAAATCCAGAAGGTTCGGCAAAACAGGTTGCACTGTTTGCACAATGCAGAAGGAATCCTTCCCCAAATTCTTTACGCAGGGGTTCAGCGACGCCCCGAAAAGATTCCAGTTGCCGTGCAGTAAAGTCCGGATCACTATCAGCCGAGCTGCAATGTGTTGCAATTCCCTGTAAGTTCAATTCTTTTTTCTGCAAAACATAGTTTAGGAGTTCGGGCAAGGCAGCGGGAACAACTCCCAAACGTCCCATCCCGGTATCCACCTTAAGGTGGATCGGCACCCGCCGTTCCTGTTTTCGTGCCTCTGCTGCTACCATGTCGACAATTTCAGTATCCGTAATGAGGGGAGTAATGTGATGGAACACTAGATCGGGAACCTCCTCTGGTAAGCAGAGGGCGCAGAGATAAATGGGCACAGTAATGCCCAGTGTACGCAAATGCACTCCCTCTCCGACGCTCGCAACTGCAAAGGCAGTACATCCCAACTGCTGACAGGCAGGTGCAATATGCTCCATCCCATGCCCATAGGCACTGGCTTTTACCGAAACACAGATCCTAGGAACCCGAGTTCCCCCATGCCGCCTGAGCCATGATTGTAACTGCAGAAAATTATGTTCAAGATTTTTGATGTGGAGAAAAACTTTTCCAATACGCATAGACAACTACCAAAAAATGACTACTATTAATTTAGCTTTTAGTATATCATAGATAGAAGGTAATGTCGGGTAAGATATTCTTTTCAGCTTTGACTTTTAGCTTTCTCATTTTTTCCTGTGCCTCAGAACGCACTGTGAAGGCTACCGATCCGGAGACAGATCTGCCTGTGAGGTATTCGCAACAGGATACATCTATCAATCAATGGTTATCACAGGGCAAATACCACATTGCATTGCAATCATTGCTGCAAACAGCCGGGTATTACTATCTTGACAATAGTCCACAGAGTAATTTTGCCTTTCTGAATAAGCTGAATTCCTTTACCCTCATTCTGAACGCTATGCAATATAGTCTGAGCGGCGTGCCCAGCAGAGGATTTGTACAGCAGGGTTTCGGAGAGGAAATACATCTTTCCATCAAAAATGACATCCCACTAGGCGATTTTACACATCAGATCGAGTTCCGCATACCACAACCAAATAAAAAAATCACAGTAAAGACCATTGAGGTCAAAAGCAACCTCGATGGCATTATGAAGATTCCTCTTGAAATACCCCAGGCAACAGGACAGTACAGTATTACCATCCGTCCATCCCATGAATATCTCATAGAGCCATTTGCTTCAAGCCATACCTCAGATCCTGCCCTTGCCTTTATTCAGAAGATGAAACAAATAATCGATACAAAGACATTGAGAATTACCTTTCCCATTTCATCTCAGGCAAGCTCGGTTCCCATTGCAATTTTTGTTCTTGATACCGATATTGCCGGCAGCAGTATTGATGGTGACGGAACAACGATGGGATTGGCGGAGATACTGCAGAACAATAATTTTCAGGATGTGCTAAACATTTCTGAATCTCCAAGCGATTTTGCCGATAGGGCATCCTTTATCCAATATGTCAAAGAAGAGCATCCCCATATTAAACGGGTTCTTCATGGCCGGGCAGACATAGAAAATTTTACTGAGTCACGGGGAGTATTTTCTGTGAGCGTTGTCGGAAATATACATGCAATACGCATCAGCGACGGCAAGGTCTTGTTGACATCAACGCAACAGCTACGCATTGATGGAACCACTGCCTCTGGCACCATATACAATGCCTTTAATACATTGGGGCAACGTATGGCGAGCGATTTTATTCATGGCTTGCCCTAAACATTCAATGACTATGTGCAAGCTAAATTTCATGCACCTGGTACAGAAACAGATGATTGGGCAATACAACAAATTAATGATTATATAAAGAGTAAACAACAACATCACTCTACGGCAGACGGGTATAGTCATAGTGCTTGGGTTGTTTCAACTGCAGAATTTAGTCCGAAATGTGACAAATTAGCAAAAGAAAACAATACTATTTTGATAGATGGCGAAGCATTATCAAACATGTTGCTAAACGAAACACATACACTATAGGGGCTTATACCCCGTAATATACCCATTGGCTAAGGTAACTGCAGTTTCGCTGCGTAGTATACGGTTACTGAGCACAGTGGGTATATAATTATATTCCAAAAGCGTATTATATTCATCCTCTGTAAAGCCGCGTTCGGGGCCTATTACGCTAATAATACTCTTATTATGATTCTTAAGTATACTGCTTGTTTTAGCATCTATAAACTGCTGTACACAGCTATAAAAGTTATGGGTGCCAGTAGCATCACAAGTAATTTTTAACACGCTACCCTCGTGGGTGCTACAAGGTATCACGCTATCTCTTGTATGCATTGCTACTTTTTGTAATGCTTCTTTCAAACTATAGGATCTATCAATAAAAGGAATAGTATAAGCCCCTCCTTGCATTGCCCCTTCTAATACAATATTATCTTTTTTTTGCCACAAAGAAGATTGCATATAGCTTTTTTCGCTTAACTTTGCACTATATACATAGATAGCGCTTACTCCCATACTCGTAAGATCTTTTAGTATCCTAGTCATTACTGGGGGGCGAACATGGGCTATAACACTATATACATGATAAGAATTGGCGTGATTTCCCTCTAACGAGCGTGCATCTATGCTCTCTTGTATAATACACACTTCTATGCCCATAGTGGTATAGGCAATAATTTGTAGTGTGGCTAGTGTGCTATTAATAAGCCCACACTTAAACGAATCTCCCACCTTGCCTTGTAATGTGGTAATAATATGTAAAGCTCTAAAATCTTTTATAGGTATAGTACAATAGATATTATTCGTAGTATGATCTCTATTTGCATGGCTCTCTATACCTTGCCAGCTCTCTATTTCGTGCTGATAAAATAAAATTCTATTCATGTAAGAGTTTCCCTTATCGCCTATGATACAAATATAGAATAGGTATAAGTATTACAAGGGTAATAAGATGTCCTTGTTGCTAAGAGTACTATCCCGGAGGCCAGTTAAGACTTCGTCCTGCAAGAATATGGGCGTGTAAATAATCTACTGTTTACATGGCATCTTTTCCATTGTTGATTACTACTCTATAGCCCCCTTCTTCTAAATGCAAGTGCTTTGCTACTAACGATACTCCTTCTAAAAAATGCCCCATAGCAACAAACTGCAGCCTACGCATAATTTCTCTGCTTATTGTAGAGGATGATCGACCAAGCATACGAGCAATAGCACGCATACTATGTTTCTCATATAAAAGTTGTGCTCACAATATAAAAGCTACGCTAGGGCTCTCGTTCTACTGCATTGATATGCTTATAATGTTTTTCCTTTTTGGGTATACTACTCATTGTCATCTTCCCAAATAATCTTATCATAATTTTTTACGACGCCATCTTTGTCTGCGCCTAACCAGCGAGCAGACCTAGATACATGAGCTCCTTCTAGATTTGCTTCTTCTAGATTTGCTTCTTGTAGCTGTGCCCCTTGTAGATTTGCCCCTTGTAGATTTGCATTTTGTAGATTTGCCCCTTGTAGATTTGCATCTTGTAGCTGTGCCCATTGTAAGTTAGTGTTTTGTAGCTGTGCCCTTTGTAGATTTGCCCCTTGTAGATTTGCATTTTGTAGCTGTGCCCATTGTAAGTTAGTGTTTTGTAGCTGTGCATGGGGCATTCGTACTCCATTAAGGTTAGCCACGTGCAAGTTCATGCCATCAAATAAAAAAAGTTTTTGAAACAGCTCTTTTTGTTTATCTGTATCTGTATAATTTCCTTCAATAGATGCAGTGATAGTGTTAATAATATTTCTTGCGGTTTGCTGTTTGCGTGTTGTTTCGTCACTTAGTGTTTTGATAGCTTCGAACATTCGAGTATTAAGCGAATTTAATAAAAATTGATCACGGCTTGTTTTTAGCTGTTCTTGACTTGTTTTTATTTGTGCTTGGCTTTGTTTGTATCGAGCATGTGTCCAAAACAAAGAAACACCACCAGTCATAATTGCAATAAAATGCCATAATTCAAGCCCTAGCTTTTGAGTAATATAAGTATTGATAAAACGAACGTGCCATAGTATTAAAGGAACTACTATTGGTATTAATACAGATAGTATTACACATAGCCATGTAAAATGCTTCCCTTTACTTATTTTAACTAAAAAATCCTTTGGCCTGCTTCTTTGTTTCATATTGTATTCCTCTTTTTATTAATGATGCTTATATAATGTTGTGGCTGTATGCGAGATAACAATATATATTGTTCATTACTATGGAAAATAATACTATGCCTGCAAGAAGTATGCTTACTAATGTAATTAATAAGCTTTTAAGATTGTTATGGGTGTATATTGTCAAGATCTCGCTCCTATCTGTTATATAATTTTTAATATTGTAAATCTATACGTAATGTATTATATCATAACATTAATAAAACAGCAAGAACTTCTATAGAAGCACATTACTCTGCTATTACCACACAAAGTATATGGCTCTTTCTCTCCCATCAAGACTACCACCTTGATATATAACAAGCTTTCTATATGTGCTGTCAAAACAATTCCTACGTATACCGAGCTCCTCAAATAGTATTATTCAATATCTTGACAAAAACAAAAAATCAAGGAGTTAGGTTATGAAACATTCTGTTAACAATATGGCTATGCCATATAAACACAATACTGTGCATACTATTGTCCATTTGTATTATCTTATTCTCGTGTAAGGATTCGTCTGTTGGCGGTTCTTCAGGAGGTTCTGGAGATGGTGGTTCTTCAGGAAAGGATGCTGTTACGGTACTCGACAGGGCAGCACTTATTGTTGAAATAACCAAGACATTCAATGGTGATATTTCAAAATGGGATGCCAGTAGTGTTCACCCTAGCTCAATAACTATTGACAATCAATATAATATTTTGTATCATGTTCCATGATGCTGGTATTGCACATTCTTACAACAGCTTTCTTATTCTTCACGCTCATGCCTGTCTCGGCACAGGATCTCATGACGGCAACCACCTTCTTCGAAAGGATATCACAAAATTATCAGCAGATACATAATTACATGGCAGAAGTTCAGATAACTACAGATGAAGATGATATGAAGGGAACGGCATACTTTCTTGCACCGAACAAATTACGCATTGATTTTACCATCCCTCCAAATCAAACCATTGTTTCTGATGGAGAAACAGTTAGTATCTATGTGCCCCGTTATAATGTTGTTTTGCAACAGGAGCTTGATAACGATAGCCCCAGTGGAACAACAGGTCTCGCGACAAATGCAGGACTACAATTACTGAAAGAGCATTACAGCATTGCATATTTAGATGGACCTGAGGCACGAGTCGTTCCAGAGCTTTCTCCCGAATTGCTATACGTCCTCCGTCTTGAATGGAAAACAAATAAGGAAGGATTCCGCGAGTTAATCCTCTATATCACAGAGGATCTGAAAATAAGACGAATTGAGGGCATTACGGTGTACTATCAGAAAATGAGCATCGACTATACCAATATTCAATTCAATCAGGGGGTTCCAAATTCAATATTTGATTATGACCTGCCGGCATCAGCAAATATATACGATAATTTCTTATTTGAAAAAAATTGATATCATCAAAGCATACATATGGAAGAACTAGGTAAAAAGCTTCGTCAGCGCCGTCTTGAAAAAAATGTCTCTCTCTCCACTATTGCACAGGAAACCTATATTGCACAGCATTATCTTGAGTCCATTGAAGAAGAGGATTTTGACAACTTTCCTGCCACATCCTATCTCCTCGGTTTCCTGAAAATTTATGCAAAATATCTCGACTTTGACCCCGATGAAATTATTGAACTATATCACCAGACAATTTTACAAGAGCAACCTGCCCCTACAGTTGATCTCTGGAAAGTAAAAAAGAATCCGCCGCTCCAAATGCGCAGCATCTTCTTACTTCTTGCGCTTCTCTTTGTTGTTCTAGCAATAGCCACCCTCCTTATTATGCGCTCCCAAAATCTATTACCCTTTCTTATGCCCTCAGAAGCCCCCAGTAGAACAGAAGAAGCGGCGGAGGCAGCAGAAGCAGCGGCAGCAGCAGAAGCAGAGACAGGACAGAGCAGTGCTGGTGAGGAAGAGGCAATCCCCACCCTGCAGGATGCCATCTCTGATTTTGGATTGATTGAGCAGGAATTCTCCCTCGCTCATTCCTTTGAAATTCTTATCAACGATGAAATACACCTCCTTTCTCTCCAGGAACTGGAAGATGAAATTCATATTGTCTATGATGATGCAAGTGCACACCTAATTCCGAACGAAGAGGTAATGATTGATATTAACAAGGATGGAGAGTTCGATCTCTCGCTTACCCTCCGGAGCATTGATCCCGAAAAACAAACTGTGATTCTTCGTATTAGTAAGAGCATACACCTTCCTGAGCACCAGAACCGCCAAGAAAACATAGTTGCTGATGGAGGAGAATATGTTGTCATTCGTAGACAAGCTTCTATTACTCCTTTTGATGTAGACATTGCCTTTCGTAATGCTACCTTCTTCCGTGCAATACACGACAAGGAATACGTAGAACGGGTAATGAACCGGAATGATGCCTACCAGGCCGACAATCTGCAATCAATTGAAATTGCCCTATCCAACCGTTCGGCTGCCGATATTCGGATTGCCGGAGAGGAACTGGCTCTCCAGGATGCTGATGATCCAGTGCTGGTGTTGCAGTTAGCATGGCAGAGACGTAGAAATGCCTATCAACTAGAACTAAGACATCTAGATTGATTCACAGATAAAATAACAAGATCTCACAAAAAAAAATCAAGCTCATACTTCTTGCAAAACGCATGTGCATTATGTATAATATACTATATTGACAAGGAGGCTTTCAATATGAAGCATATACTATATGTTCTACTGAGTGTTATTATATTTGCATTCTTGGTATCCGCAGGTGGAGCTGAGACAGGCATTGTTAAGGTTGGTGTGGCAGGTCCGCATACTGGCGATTTGGCATCATATGGAATTCCAGCCATGAGGGCTATGGAATTGGTGACAGCCAAGTATAATGAGGCAGGTGGTCTGAATGGAAATACCATCGAGCTCATCATCGAAGATGAGCGATGTGAGGCCTCAGAGGCAAGTAATGTAGCAGCAAAGCTCATTGGCGATGGGGTATCCGCAGTTATCGGGCATATTTGTTCGTCAGCAACAATAGCGGCGATGGGATACTATAAAAACGAAGATGTCCTTGCGATTTCCCCTTCTGCAACGAACCCATCACTTACCAAGAGCGGAGATTTCCCAAATTTCTTCCGTACAATTTCTCCTGATGATGCACAGGCCTATCTACAGGTTTCCTATCTTAAATCATTAGGAAATATCCGCAGGGTCGCCATCCTACACGATAAGGGTGACTATGGACGTGGTCTGGTTGAATTTGGTCAGCAATACATCGAAGAAGATGGAAGTATGGAAGTTGTCCTCTTTGAGGGTATTACACCCGGTGCACTGGACTATACCGCAGTAGTGCTGAAAATTGCACAGTCACAGGCAGATGTGGTCCTCTTCGGTGGATATCACCCCGAGGCATCGAAAATTGTTGCCCTCATGGCCACACAAAATCTGGACATTCCCTTTATATCTGGAGATTCCATTAAGGATCCAAGCTTTATCGACATAGCAAAGGAAGCAGCTGAAGGCGTTATTGCTACCGGTCCTATGGTAGTTAAAAATGCCGCCCTCGATGCTGTTCTCGCAGAACATGTTCGGGAATATGGCGAAGATCCTGGCCCCTTCTTTCAGGAGGCCTATGCTGCAGGCGAGGCATTGTTTCAGGCAATAACTATGGCTGGAAACACTGACTATAATGCAATTCATACCGCATTGATGTCCCAGCAATTTGATACTGTTCTTGGTAAGATTAGTTTTAACGACCAAGGCGATATCATTGGAGCGGGCTTTTCAGTCTATGAAGTTCGCGATGGTGTCTTCCACGAGAAGAGACTATAATTATTCAGAGGAGGGCATACAATATGTATGCCCTTTGTACTTATGGATAGTGACTTTGTTCTCCGCATAATTTTTAGCGGCCTTACGAAGGGTAGTATTTATGCATTGTTAGCGCTGGGCTACACCATGGTATATGGCGTAATCAAGCTTATCAATTTTGCACATGGTGAGATATACATGCTTGCATCCTTTACTGCCCTCATTATTATTACCATCTTATCGGTATTTAATCTCCCACTTTTCGCATTGGCGATACTTGCCATACTCATTGCTGCCCTATATGCCTCCTTCTATGGATATACCATGGAGAAGATTGCATATAAGAACCTCAGGAATGCTCCCCGACTCTCTGCACTTATTAGTGCGATTGGTATGTCCATGTTCCTGCAGAACTATGTTCGGGTTGCACAGACAGCTAATTTCGTTTCAATGCCAAAACTTTTTAATGATATAGCAATATTCGATGACATTTCCTTTATCAATGCACCACAGTTGATAATTTATGCCACGACGGCAATAGCCATGGTTGGATTGACTCTTTTTATACGATACACACGCACAGGAACATCCATGCGTGCATTATCACAGGAACCGACCATGTCGCTCTTGCTAGGCATCAACATAAACAGGGTTATTTCAATAACATTTTTGATTGGTTCAAGTACAGCTGCAATCGGTGCCTTCCTTATCAGTACCTATATTGGCCAGATAAATTTTTATATGGGTTTCATCGCGGGCATTAAGGCCTTTGTAGCCGCTGTTCTTGGCGGCATTGGCAGTATACCTGGTGCGGTGCTCGGAAGCTTTATTTTAGGACTCTCTGAAAGCATCGGCGCTGGATTTATTTCTAGTGACTATGAAGATGTCATTGCATTTTTGTTTTTGATCATCATCCTCCTGTTTAAGCCCTCGGGGTTACTTGGAGTATCGGACAAGCAAAAAGTATAATGCGGAAATTTATTAAACCTTCATTTTTCATTGCTCTTTGGTTTACCATTCTGACTTTTCCCATTATGGTTATGCAAATCAGCAACAATGCAGAAATTACTTGGCATTGGTATCGACTAATTCTCGTATTTGTCATTCCGTTTCTTGCTTCCCTACTCTACCTGCAATACAATCACCACCGAAAAACTACGCCCAAAAAAACCCGAGAATACAGCATTATAAGAGATATCAAGGCAGTACTATCACGGCAGATCATCCCCCTAATAGCTATCGGAACGATTCTCATTATTATCTTTCCCTTTATCGCTCCCCTGTATTATATTAAGGTGATTATCAAAACGCTGATATTTCTTATCCTTGCCCTTGGGTTGAACGTAATTGTGGGGCTGGGCGGGCTCTTGAATCTCGGACATGCGGCATTCTTTGCTGTGGGCGCCTATACCTATGGTTTACTCTACCATTATTTTGGAATAACATTCTGGTATGCACTGCCTATTTCGGCAGGAACAGGGATGATTATTGGCATCCTCATAGCATTTCCTGTCCTGAATCTTCGGGGAGATTATCTTGCAATTATAACCCTTGCCTTTGGAGAAATTGTTCGCATCCTCCTCCTGAACTTGAGTGATATTACAAACGGCCCCCGTGGCATTGCAAATATTCCCGCACCCGGGCTATTTGGCATACAATTTAAGCTCTTACAATCAAATCGCTATATTTATTTCGTCATACTTGCAACACTCGCCCTAATAATTTTTGTGGTTCGGCGTCTTGAGCATTCCCGCATTGGACGTGCATGGGAGGCCATGCGCGAAGATAGCATCGCCTCCGAAGCAATGGGTGTACACCAGGTATTCACAAAGGTAAGTGCCTTTGCTATTGGTTCCTGTATAGCAGGCATTGCCGGAGCATTGTTTGCCGGAAGCATCGGATACATTAACCCCAGTAGTTTTACGGTATGGGAGTCGATTATCGTTCTCTGCATCATCGTCCTTGGAGGGATGGGCTCTGTATCAGGAGCTGTGCTGGGCGCGGTTATTCTGATTTTACTACCTGAATACCTGCGATTCCTGTCAGACTACAGACTCCTCGTATTCGGTGCCATGCTCATCATCATGATGCAATTCCGGCCAGGCGGTTTTATACAGAAGCGTAGAAAAATATACACAGTAACGGAAAATTATGAGCACAATTCTTGAAATTAACGATCTATCAATGCATTTTGGCGGTCTCATTGCAGTAGACCATGTACATATGCAGATTGCCGAAAAGGAAATAGTTGCACTGATCGGACCAAATGGTGCAGGAAAAACAACTCTGTTCAACTGTGTTACTGGGATGTACAAACCAACCATGGGTAATATCACCGTAACGCATCCCGTAAAGAGAAGTCCACAATCAATCACAGGACTGCGTCCTGATAGCATTAATCGACATGGTGTATCCCGAACATTTCAGAACATCCGACTATTTTCAGAAATGAGTGTGTTGGAAAATGTCATGATTGGAAGGCATACGCAATTAAAATCAGGGATTCTCCAAGCAATCTTTCGACCACAGAGTACCCGCAAAGAGGAAGCACAAGTTATTGAGGACAGTTTCGCAATTCTCAAACAGATTGATATTGAGAAGTATGCAAATGAGATTGCCAGCAATCTCCCCTATGGCATCCAAAGGCGCCTAGAAATTGCCCGGGCCCTTGCCAGCGAACCTCATGTCCTCCTCCTCGATGAACCTGCCGCTGGCATGAACCCTCATGAAACTAAGGAACTCTGTGAGCTCATCGTACATATCCATGCAACAAAGAAGATTACTATTTTTCTTATTGAACATGATATGAATGTGGTAATGAACCTTGCCGAACGAATCTATGTTATGGATTATGGTAAATTACTGGCTACGGGTTCGCCCGATGAAATTAAAAATAACCCTGCCGTTATTGAGGCATATTTAGGAGATACAAGCTATGCTTGAGTTGAAAGCTGTTGTTGCACAGTATGGAAACATTCGCGTCCTACATCAGGTCGATATATCCATACATGACCAAGAAATAGTTACCCTCATTGGTGCAAATGGAGCTGGCAAATCTACCACCCTGATGGCCATATCTGGTGTTGTACCTGTTACTGAGGGAAGCATCCGCCTTGACGGTGTGGACATACACGACATCAGTCCCGATAAGATTGTTTCACGGGGCATTTCTCATGTTCCCGAGGGGAGGCGTATTTTTCCCTATCTAACGGTACAGGAAAATCTCCGTATGGGGGCAATACTCAGAAGGGACAAGCCGGTAATTCAGAGAGATTTGGAGTTTGTATTCTCCCTCTTCCCCCTACTTCAAGAACGATATAAACAAATGGGCGGAACGCTCAGTGGTGGTGAACAACAGATGCTCGCCATTGGTCGGGCCCTCATGGCACGACCGCGCCTCCTCCTCCTTGATGAGCCCTCACTCGGTCTAGCTCCAATTCTTGTACAACAAATCGTATCCATCATCAAAGAAATTAATACAGAACATAAGGTAACGATCTTTCTGGTAGAACAAAACGCCCATCTTGCCCTAAAAATTGCCGACCGTGGCTATGTTATGGAAACAGGCACGATCATCCTCCATGACAAGGCAGAGCTGCTCTCCAACAGTCCTGAGGTGCAAAAGGCCTACATGGGTCAAGCTTAGACAGTGCTCGCTACATCCACCCTATCCGCTGCATAGTGATTATGCATCTATGATCAGTATCTGTATATCTCCAACGTTACTTCCCGTTGGACCGCAACAATGCAGTCCACCGAGCCGCTGAAAAAAATTATAGGAATCATTGTTGGCAAGATAGCTTGCCGATTCGAGCTGCTGCTCTAAGGAGCTGTGAAGGAGCTCTGGTGTTACAAAGGCCCCATTTGCATCTGTTTCGCCATCACTTCCATCGGTGCCTGCTGATAGTAGGCAATAATTATTGTTCAGTGCCCAGCTCCTGTGCTGCCCTTGCTGCAGCTCATTCATAAAAGAAAGCGCTAATTCTTGATTCCGCCCTCCCATGCCACTTCCTGTCACCGTTACCGTAGTCTCTCCACCACCGATAATACAGGCGGGAGCAGCAAGGGGTAGCTGATCTTGTATTAGCCCCGCAGCAAGGGCAGCATAGAACTTGCCCAGTTCACCGGCCTCGCCATAGAGGCGGGAAGAGAGTAGCAAGGTAGGATAGCCAAGTTCTTTTGCCTTCTTCTCCGCTGCACGTACTGCATGCATGTTACTTGCAATAATGACATTTCGTGCAATCTCAAATACATCCTCCCTCCTTGCATTACGTGGCTGTCTCTCCAGCTGTCCCGCTGTAACCGCAGAGAGCTGTTTTGGAGCATAACGTGTAAGAAGCTCTAAGGCCAGTTCTCCTTCCTCTGCAGAATAATTATTCGCCACTGTCGGCCCGGAGGCGATAACAGAGGGATCATCACCCAGAACATCGGATATCATGAGATTAATGGATGGAGCTGGATAGATCCGTTCTGCCAGTCTGCCGGCCTTTACCGCTGAAAGATATTTGCGTACGCTGTTTATTGCATGGATGCCCTGTCCCGATGCAAGCATGCTGCGCGTTATCGCTTGCCACTCTTCCGGCCCCAGATTCTCTGAGTGCTCCATAAGTGCAGAACCTCCCCCCGATACCAGATTTATGACGAGGGTCCTTTCATCTGCCTCATCGCAGAGCTCGCAGAGCTTTTTGCCTGCAAGGAAACTGTTTGTATCAGGAATGGGGTGTCCTGCTTCGATAATTTCACAGTAGTGTAGCGGCCTCCCATGTCCATATTTGGTCACAACGAGACCCTTGGTAATGCGATCTCCTATTATTTCCTCAGCAGCAGCAGCCATTGCAGCACTTGCCTTTCCATATCCAATCAATATGAGGTCTGAAAACTGCCCGAGATGGTAACTCCAACTCTTATTCCATCGGTCGCTAATAATTAAACGGTCGCCCTCTCGCTTTATGCTATCCCTTATTACTTTCCGTGATTCTACTGCCGAAATGGCTGCTTGAAATATCGCTTCGTTTTGTTTTCTGTACATGCAACACCGCATTATAGTATACTATATCATCTATGAGAAGAGTAATTGATGGTGCAGTAGTTGTAGTAACGGGCTCAAGTGGGGGAATCGGAAGAGAAACTGCCAACTTGTTGGGACAAAAGCAGGCAAAACTGGTGTTGAATGGTCGGAATGAGGAAAAATTAGCTACATCGCTTGAATACTGTAAAAGCAATGGTGCTAGCGCAGTTGAAACCTGTGTTGCCGATGTCTCAACGGAGGAAGGAGCACGTCAACTTATAGACTTTACCCTTGCCACCTATGGGAGAATCGATATACTGATAAATAATGCAGGCATATCAAACCGCGGCCCCTTTATTGAGTTACAACCCTCAGTGGCAGAGGAGCTTGTTCGCGTGAACATTCTCGGATATGTCTACCCTACCCTCTTTGCACTCCCCCAGCTATTGGAAAGCAGGGGCTACATCCTCTTTGTTTCATCAATATCGGGCATCTGTGGCTTTCCCGGTGTATCCATGTATTCGGCATCTAAGATGGCCATCACATCCCTTGCCCAGTCACTTCGCAGCGAATACTCCCACAAGGAGCTTGGCAGTGGCATTATTTATCTGCCATCAGTAGAGAACGATCCAGATAAACGCTTGCTGACTAATGACGGAAAGCGAATTACCTACACCCGAAATTTCGCCCTCACTCAAAAAGAAACTGCCCGTAGGATGGTCAACTGCATTATACAGAACAAACAACGCTACATTATGACAGCAAAGGGAAAATTCGCATGGATCGCACAGCACTACACTCCCTGGCTTGCTGATCTCATTCTCAGTGCATCAAAGGGACGATTTCATTCAGTAGAAAACGATCAGTCTTCTACAAAGAGCCCATCACGCATAATCTCATGACTACTACCATCGAAGCAAGTTGCACTTACATTCATGTCCGTAGTGCCAATTGCTACATCATGATGATGCATTGAGACATTAAAGCCCTTTTTGCGCTTTGTCTGCTCGTCCATGCTAATTGAACCCTCAAAGGTTGCCTCATATGCAGACCCGAAGGCAAAGTGTATGGCAGCATTTTCATCTATGAGGGTGTTGTAAAAGAGTGTCCCCAGCTGTGCTATGGGCGAGCTACTGTCTACGACTGCAAGCTCTCCAAGACTCCGGTTGCCGTCCTGCATTGCGAAGAAGGAGGCAAGAACCTCTTCCCCCGTTCGAGCCGAAAAATCAACCACTTTTCCCTCTTTGAATTCAAAACGTGCCCCCTCTACAACCTTTCCCATTAATTCAAAGGAGCGACTCGCTGCTACATGCCCCTCTGTATACCGATAATCGGGAGCTGTAAAGATTTCTTCGGTTGGTAGATTTGGAAGAAAGAGATGTCCGTAGGTGGTGTTCTCTCGGCCACCCTTCCAGCGCGATTCCTCTGCAAGGGAAAAGGTAATATCTGTGTCCTCGCTGACACAGTGCAGTGTTTTTATCTTCATAGCGTTGTATCGCTTTGCCCGTTCCTCGAGTTTCCTACATTTTTCCTGCCAGACAGCTGATGGATCCTCATGGTCAAGGGAGAGAATCTTTTCCAGCATCTCCCAGAGTGCCTCAGTATCCGGCCTTCCTAGGACCTGCTCTGCCCATCCGGATGTCGGCGCTGCAGCTACCATCCAAGGGATCTGATGTTGCATAACAACGCGGGCATAGGGTTGCCTAACCCCTGCCACTGCAGCACTCATACGAGACAGACGTACTGGATCAACTCCCCGCAATTCCTTCGGATTTCCCATTCCGTCGATTCGGACAAAGGCAGCCCGATCTTTTACCGGCAACATGAGATTCTCAATAAATTCTTCCGGAACATATTCCAAATGCTTATCTGCACTGTGCTCAAGTCGCAGACGGCTAAATCGCTGGCTACTCATGCGTACATCAACATGTTTACTGCCCCGATCATAGGCCTCTTCTGTTATTGCAGCTAGAAGATCAATGTGCACTGCTTCCGACCGGAGGATCAGACGTTGGTCTGGCTGAAGTTGGAGCATATCAAGTACCAATTTTGCATATTTTTTATTACGTTCCATATGTTACAGTCTATCAGAAATAACTTGTCCGTGCTACACTGGACTATGCTTCGGAGATATGTAATTGGTGATGTACATGGTTGTTATACGGAATTACTTGCATTGGAACATGCACTCCGAAAAGATGCCGAAAAATACAATGCCCGCCCCTTCTTCTTCTTTGTGGGTGACCTCATCGACCGAGGTCCACAGAGCAAGGAAGTGCTCAGGCATATACTCCATAGTCCAGATATGGCCGGAGTTCTTGGGAATCATGATGAATTGATGCTCCAAGTTATTGCTATGGCAGGGGGAATCTCCCTTCCAAACATCCCTCCCGCAAACTATTCTCTGGACAGCCTCTTAGCACATTGGTGCTCCCTAGGTGGCAGCGAAACCCTGATAAGCTACGGTCTGCACAGCACTCAGGATATATATAAGACCATCACTGCCATACCCGATGAACATATAGAATTCCTTACCTCCCTCCCCCTCCTCTACTACGATGAAGATCTCATCATCAGCCATGCCTTTGGCAATCCAGAAAGCTTGGCAGCAGCCATGGAGGGCAGTGTGAATAAAGAGCAACGTAGCTCCCTTCTCTGGGAGCGTAGTCCGCCGCAGTCTCGCTTTGATGCAGCACGGATGCATGTTTCTGGACACACTCCCATCAATGAGGTCATAGTAAATAGGGAGCTCGGTTACGTACAGCTGGACACTGCCTGCGTGTTTGGAAATAAGCTCAGCGCCTACTCAGTGGAGGATGGATGTATTTTTTCTCATCCTGCAATATCAGCGGGAAGGTCAGATCCGAACTCTTTCTGAACCAGTCGGTCTTATGTGATGAATTCGTTTTTGTTGAATGATGCCATTTCTATGGCCGCAACTGCAGCGTCCCAACCCTTGTTGCCGCTCTTGGCACCTGCACGATTTTGTGCCTGCTCGAGCGTTTCTGTTGTCAGCACAGCGAAAATAACCGGAAGGGAACTGTCCAAGGCAACCCGGGCTATGCCCGATGCTACCTGCCCTGCTACATAATCAAAATGAGCGGTATCACCACGTATAATGGCACCGAGGGCAATGATGGCATCATAGTTCTCTCCAGTATCTCCTCGGGCTATTTTCTGCGCTGCAAGTGGTATTTCAAATGCCCCAGGTACATAGAACACGGTAATATCTCCTGCTGCAGTGCCATGTTTCAAGAGGCAATTTTCGCAACCCTCTGTAAGGGACTGGACTATCTGTTCATTAAAGCGGCTTGCGACAATCGCAAAGCGCTTCCCACTGGCATTCAACATTGCTTCTCGTTTCTTCATAGAATGTTCTCTCCGTTTTTACTGTACTCCAATAGGTCCGAGATGCTCAAGAGGGGCATATCATAATGCTTGGAGAGTCGTTTCAGATGATCCAGACGTGCCATACTTCCGTCCGAATTCAATATCTCACAGATCATGGCTGAGGGTCGATATCCAGCAAGCTCAGCCAGCAATATTGATGCCTCAGTGTGCCCCAGACGTTCGGACAGCCCCTTTGGAGAAGCAATGATGGGGAAAATATGTCCCGGACGACAAAAATCATCCTTGTCTGCTGCTGGTGATGCCAATAGGCGGGCCGTCAAGGCGCGATCTCCTGCTGATATACCGGTGGTGGTTCCCTTACTCGCATCAACACTGACGGTAAATGCGGTATCGTGCAGGGCGTTGCTGTCCTGTACCATCGCTGGTAAATTCAACTCCTGTGCACGTTCCCGAGTAATAGACTGACAAATCAGCCCACAGCCATTTCTAGCCATAAAATTGATCTGCTCCGATGTTACATTCTCTGCAGGAATAATAAAATCGCCCTCATTTTCTCTGTTTTCACTGTCAAATACTATGACCATGCCTCCCTCACGAAGTTTTTGCAGGGCAAGATCTACGCGTTCGGTACTCGTTGATTCGCGGCTTTCGAGAGTATCCTTTTGGAGGAGGGTTCGAACATAACGTCCTATCATATCCCCCTCTGCATTTACAAGATCTCCTATTTTCCAGTATTGTATGGTTGTATGCTTCAGTGTGTAGGGGATGATGCTGACCATGACGCCATCATGATAGAGCTCTGCAATAGTAAGACTAATGCCATCAAGGGTAACAGAACCCTCAGGAACACAGTTTGCAAGGATATTGGGAGGAAGATCTACCCGGACCTGTAAATGTATTCCCATATTCTCTATGGTACGAATACGACCCTGTCCCTGTACATGCCCCTGTACTAGATGTCCATCAATACTGTCCTGCAAACGTAGCGATGGTTCGATATTTACTGATGTCCCAAGCTCGAGTTTCCCCAGATTAGTTTTCTGTAAGGTGGTCTCCATCGCAACAACAGTAAAATCATCCCCATCTGTGCTCACTACGGTTTGGCAGACGCCATTTATTGCTATAGAGGCACCTGCTTCCAAACGAGAAACAGGGCTGGACTGACATATGCTAATGCGTAGACAGGAATGATCCTGTACAAGATCTGTTACCGTCCCAATCGTTTTTATTATTCCACTGAACATATTAAACTTCTCTCCCGTTGCAAAACAGTGTAACAAAGAAGAGCATTTTTGACAAGTACGGGCAGCCAGAAGCCAATGTTTAGCGCCAATGTTTAGCGCTAATGTTTACTTGCGATATCCTTCTATGCACACATCTTCAGAGCCCGGCACTATCCTCGTGCGGATATTGTGGATGGAAATAGCATTGCGAATCTCTTCAATGCCGATATCGGCAAAGGATGATAAACCATTTCCCATCAAGCAAGGAGCGAGGTACAGTGACAATTTATCAAAAAGTTCTGCTCGTATAAAGGAAGTAAAAACATCCCGCCCTCCTTCCACATAGACCGATGATATATTTTCAGCATGCAGATGGGCTAGCAGTGCCTGCAAATCGACCCCTCCCTTTGAATCTGCAGGAAGCTCTACAACATGAACTGAATGTTGCCGGAGCTCCTCTACTCGAGCATCATCACCATGTGAATGAAACACATAACTCAGCCCATCAGCAGCTTTCTGAACGATCTTACTGTCGAGCGGGAGACGGAGTTTACTATCAAGAATGATGCGTCGCGGATTCCTTCCACGGACATGGCGCACTGTCAATGATGGATCATCAGCCAGTACTGTTCCGATACCGACAACAACTGCATCATACTGTGCACGGAAGCGGTGTACCTCCCTGCGAGAAGCAACACTACTTATCCACTGCGAATTCCCATTCGCAGCTGCTATTCTTCCATCCAGAGTCTGAGCTGTCTTGAGATGGACAAAGCAGCTCTTGGTTGTACAGTTACAGATGTAGACCTCATTCAGTTTATTACATTGTTCTTCCATGAGGCCAACTGTTAGATTGATTCCAGCATTCCTGAGCTGTTCAATTCCTCTGCCGTTAATCTCTGGGTTTGGATCTTGCTGTCCAATGACCACCCGGGATATCCCCTCGGCAATGATGCGATCAGAGCATGGTGGTTGTTTTTTTCCCTCCCAGTTTCCAGAACAGGGCTCTAGGGTACAATAGAGCTCTGCACCACGGAGTGCCTCCGGTTGTATTTTCAGCACATGCTCAATAGCCATAATCTCGGCATGCTCTGCACCATAATATCGATACCATCCGCGCCCCAAAATCTTTCCATCACGCACAATAATTGCCCCAACAAGTGGATTAGTTCCAACCCGACCACGGCCACGAATAGCAAGCCCTAATGCATATTTCATAAATTTTTGATCATCCATTAATGATTCACCTCCATATGTACTAGTCCTTGACAGTCTATAATGTAATATGATAACATAAAAAAAAATATAGGAGGTAATGTACCATGAAAAAAATAATTTTCTTTACATTCGCTTTGTCTTTGTTATTTGCTCCCTTTGTTTTCGCCGCAGGAGAAGGCGAGTCCCGTTCCTTTGCTACTATCGGAACTGGTGGAGTTACAGGAATATACTACCCAGTTGGGGGTGCGATTGGTCGTACAGTAAACGCACGGAGTGACGTATATAACGTTCGCGTAACTGTTGAATCCACAGCCGGGTCTGTATTTAATATCAATGCTGTTTTAGGGGGAGACCTTGAATTTGGTGTTGCCCAAGCAGATCGCCAATACCAGGCAATTAATGGTTTGGCAGAATGGGAAAGTGCCGGTGCACAGCCCGACCTTCGTTCCGTATTCTCACTCCATGGTGAGGCAGTAACGCTCGTCGCGTCAGTAAACAGTAATATTAGATCTGTATCTGATCTTCGAGATAAGAAGGTCAATATCGGTAATACTGGTTCCGGACAGCTACAAAACAGCCGAGATGTCCTTGATGCCTTTGGCATAACCGAAAACGACATTCAGGCAGAATTTGTAAAAGCAGCCGATGCTCCCAGCCTACTACAGGATGGACGTATTGATGCCTTTTTCTACACTGTTGGTCATCCAGCTGGTGCTATTTCCGAAGCAACCTCCGGTCGGGTAAAGGTACGCTTTGTACCTGTTGCAGGAAGTGAAATAACAACCATGTTAGAAGCCATTCCCTATTATGCAGCAGTTAGTGTTCCCGCTTCGCTCTATCCTCAGGCAGTTGATTCCGAGAAGGACGTAGCAACCATTGGCATGCTCGCCACCTTGGTTACAAGCAAGAGCGTATCTGATGATATAGTATATGCAGTTACACGTGAAGTAATGGAAAATCTTGGAGATTTTAAGAAACTTCACCCAGCCCTTGCCCCCTTGTCCCAGGAAACAATGTTACAGGGACTTTCAGCACCCCTCCATCCGGGTGCAATACGATATTATGAGGAAGTAGGTATCAATATACCTGACCGTCTACGCCCATAATCTTTTAGTCAATAAAAAAGACAACACGTAATTGTGTTGTCTTTTTTATGTATACGGAGAAACTATGTCACAGTTATTTGAAATGCAACAGGAAGATAGTTCAAAATCGCGTGGATATATTATTACAAGTATACTGGGACTGGCCTGGGCCTTATTCCAACTCTCACTCCCACAGTTTGTTATCCTAGACAATATTGCCGTACTATCTATCCACCTTGCCTTTGCACTATCAATAGTCTTTATCAATGTACCAATGTTAAAAAAATCATCACGGTTCAAAACAACAATTCCGTGGTTTGACATTCTTTTTTGTGTTGGATCCATCTGTCTCGTTGGATATTTCCTTGTGTACCGTGAGGATATTGCTAAACGATCAGGTATTCCCAGTATGAGCGATGTTGTAACCGGAGTTATTTTTGTTCTCCTCGTTATAGAAGCCGCCCGAAGAAGTATTGGAATTCCGATGATTATACTGGTATTGGTGTTCAGTATTTATGCCTTCTTCGGTCCCTACATGCCGGCCTTTATGGCATTCCGGGGTGTCAGTTTAGGGCGCTATATAGGTCAAGTTGTTCATTCGAGTGAGGGCATTTTTGGAATTCCCCTCCATGTCTCTGCCGCCACTGTCTACCTCTTCGTACTCTTTGGAAGCATGCTGGACAAATTCGGTGCCGGGCGCTTCTTTAACGATACTGCCATTGCCCTACTGGGAACCTACCGGGGTGGTCCCGCCAAGGCCTCGGTAATATCGAGCGGACTCACTGGGCTGGTATCGGGATCAAGCATAGCCAATGTCGTTACAACCGGTACATTTACCATCCCAGTTATGAAGAAGGTTGGCTACCCTGCACGGATAGCAGCTGCCGTAGAGGTCGCTGCCAGTACAAACGGGCAACTCATGCCACCCATCATGGGAGCTGCTGCTTTTATTATTGCTGAATATGTTGGCATACCCTATCTCTCGGTCGTCCGAGCTGCGATAATACCGGCCTTTGTTTCCTACGCTGCACTGTTCTATATTACCCATCTTGAGGCCTGCCGTTTGAACATACGCAAGCTAAAAAAGCATGAGCTTCCCAATCTTCGTGATGTCATGAGACGGGGTGGGCATCATCTTATTCCCATTAGCATGCTTATTTTCGAATTGGCCGTATTGCAGCATTCACCCCAGTTATCTGTGTTTCGCGCCATCCTCGTTATGCAGGCGACCATCATCATTCGAGAAATTATCATTGCCCGAATAGAAAAAAAGCGCACTGCTTCTTTTTTTCGTCCATACCTGAAGACACTCATGCAGGGTCTCGTGGGGGGCTCTAGGAACATGTTGCCTGTTGCTATGGCAACCGCTGCTGCTGGTATTATTGTTGGCATCATCAATATGGGAATTGGCAGTCTGATAGTGCAGATAGTGGAATATATTTCCCTCGGTAATGTTTTTATCCTCCTACTTACGACTGCGGTTATGAGTTTGATAATCGGCATGGGATTGCCAACGACTGCTACCTACGTAGTTATGGCCTCCATTACTGTTCCGGTTATTCTTGAATTAGGCATCGGGATGGGAGTTGTTATTCCTGCTATTGCTGCACATCTGTTTTGTTTCTATTTTGGCATCATTGCCGATGATACTCCCCCTGTTGGCATTGCGGCATATACGGCTGCTGCCATTGCAAAAACAAAACCTGTTCCAGTTGGAATTACCGGGTTCATCTATGATCTTCGCACCGCAATTATTCCCTTTGCCTTTGTATTGAACCCCATTCTTGTGCTGGAGGGTGTTACGTCCTTCTGGCGTGCACTCACTGTCTTTATTGCTGCCCTTATTGCATCTATGGCATTTACCAGTGCCGTTCAGAATTGGATGTTTATTAAAAATAAATGGTATGAGACCATCCTGCATTTGGCAGTGACCGCCTGTTTGTTTTTCTCGATACCGCTTGCCGAAGCTCTGGGGCTTCCGTTTAAGACAGAGTTCCCCATGTATCTCATTGCATTGATACTCTATGCGCTAGTCATCATCATACAGAAGATGCGCCAGCGTAGATTACAGCTACAGGAAGGAAGGAGCTAGATAGATACAGAGCTAATAGCGCCGAGTAAAGGGCGCGAGCAGGAATACCAGAACGGTGTATAACTCAAGACGTCCTAGGAGCATGAGAAAGGATAGATAGAATTTGAGCCATGATGGGAAGAACGCGTAGTTCATAACCGGACCAACCTTAGCAAAGCCAGGTCCAATGTTACCCAATGTTGCAAGCGAGGTTGTTAATGATGTAATAAGATCATTGCCACTCGCTGCAACAATTATGGTTGATACTATGATGGTCGCGAAGTAGATAAAAATAAATCCACTGACCGAACGAAGCAGGGCTACCGATTGATGGATATTGCCACTCTTGCTACGGAGTACTGCACGGGGATAAAAGAGCGAAAATATTTCCTGTCTGGCCTGCTTACACATGATGACGTAGCGAATAACCTTTACCCCGCCACCTGTTGATCCAGCACATCCACCTACCCACATCAGCATAAAGAGAACTGCCCGCGACAACATCGGCCATTGTGCAAAATCATCCGTCGCATATCCCGTTGTAGTCATAATTGAGGTACTCTGAAAGGCCGCATCGCGAATGCTTGTTCCAGTAGACCTGCCGCTCATTGTCAGGTCTACGCTGATGATTATCGTTGCAATGAGTAGAACGATGATGTAGGCACGCAATTCATTGTCTTGCAGTGCAAAACGTATCTTGCCACTGTATATGCGATAGTAGATGCCAAAGTTTGCACCAGCAAGCATCATAAAAACAGTGATGACAATATGTACATAGCTTGAATTAAAATGTCCCACACTGGCATTTTTTGTTGAAAATCCCCCCGTTGCCAGGGTTCCAAAGGTATGTATGAGAGAATCAAAAAATGACAGCCCCCCTAGGAGCAATAAGATGGTTTCTACTACGGTTAACAGGAGGTAGATAACCCAGAGTATTTTTGCACTAGATGCAATGCCGGAGGCAACCTTGTCTACACTCGGCCCCGGGGACTCTGCCTTAAGGAGCTGCACTCCACCAACTCCGAGAAAGGGAAGGAGAGCAACGGTAAGTACCACAATGCCCATCCCACCAAGCCAATGTGTAGAGGAGCGCCAGAGCTGCATTGATTTTGGCAAGGACTCTATATCTTCGAGAATACTCGCCCCTGTCGTAGTAAGTCCCGACATTGCTTCGAAAAATGCATTGGGAAAATCCGGTATGGTAGCGCTTACAATAAATGGTATCGAAGATATCACTGCTGCCCCTATCCATCCCAATGGCACCAGTAAAAATACATCACGCGTGTGTAGGATGGATTGTCTACGAAAAAATAATATGACCGGAAGGAATATCGCTACAGCCCCAGCTATGGGAATAAGGAAGGGACTGAGGGGCTCTGCATAGTACAGGGCCGCTATTACCGGTAGTATCATGAATAAAGTGATGATCAACCAGAGAATGGCTAACACACGAATGACAAGGCCGAATCTCATGCTTCACGTCCACTAAACAGCATGTGACTCCGATCGATATATTCGCGTTTTGCCAGTACAACAACCCGTTCATTTGGTTTGATTATATAGGCACCATCGGGGATAATGCTTTTATTTCCCTCCTGACTTACAGCAACAACAAGCATGCCTGCTAACTCATCGATGCTGTGCAATGGTCTTCCAACAACGGGCGCATTCTCCGCAACGGTGCATTCAAAGACCTCCACCTGTCCATTCGATATGGTATGCAAACTATGGAGGTAGGCCCCGCGAATAATTCGCAGCATAGAGTTTACTACTGTCGACTTTTTACTCATAACAACATCTATGCCTAGTCGTGATGCAACATCCGCATAGTTATTTTTTAGTACCAGCGCAATACTTCTATCGACGCCTAGGGTCTTAGCATAGACCGTTGCAATGATGTTCAATTCCTGATTGTCAGTAACAGCAATAACAAGCTCGGACGAAGAAAAAGGCAGATCATCAAAAACTTCTTCGTCAGAAAAATCTCCATGCACTACCAAGGCATTGGGTATTTCGTCTGCTAGGTATTGGCAGCGTTCATAATCCCGTTCGAGGATAGTAACCTTGCCAAAGACCTTGCTCTTTCGATTAAAAATCAGGGAGAGTAGGTTCTTTGGACGATTGTCCGTTAAGTATCGTCCTATCTGTAAGCCAATCCTGCCACCACCTATAATCAGGATTCTCTTGATCATCTTACGGGGCTTGCCAAAAAAATCAAAGAGAGGGGGGAAATGTTCCGGATGTGCAGCAATATACAGGAGATCATTTTCGCGGACAACAAAATCACCCTCAGGCATGTGAACATCACCATCACGCAGAACTACGGTAAACAGAAAGGGGATGTTAACTTTCTTTCTGATATCGCGCAAATTCATATCCACAAGGGGTGATTCAACATCAACCTTACAATTACGAATTTGCATATCAGAATATTCAAAATACATTACATCGCTAACCGTGCCATATTCAATACTTCTGGAAACCGCCTCTGCCACTTCTAGATCAGGATTGATGAGATAGTCGATGTTCAGGAAATTTTTTTCAATGAGGTTGGCTTGAATGTTGTACTCTATATTCCGTATCCGTGCTATGGTTACTGGCTTACTATAGCGTGAGGCCACCATGCCACAGGAGATCATGTTGATCTCGTCTGAATCGGTGGTTGCAATGTAGAAATCAGTATCCTCTATGCCTATCTCTTCGAGCATGGATGGGGTTGGAATACCACCACGAATGATCATGCAGTCAAGTTTTGAAGAGACATAATCGATCGTTGCCTGATTCTTTTCTATAAGAATAATTTCCTTGGTCTCAGGTATCAATGCCTTCGCTATTTGAAATCCGATGGATCCCGCCCCTAAAATAATACACTTCATACTAACCTCTTACACGTTAAACCTGAAAAAGATAACATCACCATCGCGGACTATATATTCTTTTCCTTCAAGACGTAGTTTGCCCTGTCTGCGTATTTCCTGCTCGGTTTCATACGAAAGGAGATCATCATAGCCATATACTTCTGCACGTATAAACCCACGTTCAAAATCGCTGTGAATAATCCCAGCTGCCTCTGCTGCTGTGTATCCATGGGGGTAGGACCATGCTCGGGCTTCCTGGGGTCCTGCTGTAAAAAAGGTTCCGAGCTTGAGAAGCTGATAGCATTCCCGTAGTACACGATGTAATCCTGACTCTGTATAACCTATTTCTGCAAGAAAGGCCTTTTCTTCCTCAGGAGATTCTAAATCAGAAAGCTCTGCTTCCAATCGTCCACTAATGGAGACGACTGTGCCCTGTCGATCCTCTATGTACTGAGCCAATTTCTGATATAGCTCTTGCTCAGTTTCTGTGGGTAATTCCGAGACATTACAAACATAAATTACCGGTTTCCCTGTTAGGAGCTGCATCATCTTGATGTATTGATGCTGTTCGGGTGATAGCTCCTCGGAGTAGAGCATCTGCTCATTCTCCAAAATTCCCTTGAACTCCTCAATAATACCCAGCTCCTTATCGGCATCTGCTCGGCTTTCCTTGCTAACACGCCTGTCCTTTTGCAATTTCTCGCTGCGTTTTTCCAAGACCTGTAAATCAGCAAGGATGAGCTCAAATTCCACTGATTTCATATCGCGTATGGGGTCAACATCGCCATCCACATGAACTATATTTTCATCAACAAAACAACGCAGTATATGCACGAGCACCGTTGTCTCACGAATATGTGCAAGAAAGCGATTGCCGAGCCCCTCTCCCTGTGATGCCCCATGTGTCAGCCCCGGTATGTCAGTTATATCTATCTGGGCAGTTACCTTCTTTGCAGAACCAATCAAGCTGGCTATATTGTCTAAGCGCTGATCCGGAATGGCTGCATGGGCATGGTGGGCTGTTGTTGTTGTAAAGGGAAAATTGCCAACCTCGGATGAGGCACGAGTTAGCGCCGAAAAAATTGTAGATTTACCGACATTCGGTAATCCAATAAGTCCACATTTCATATTTTATCATCTCTGTTCTGTTCCAATTTCTCAACCCTCTTTGCCAAACTTTCAAATCTCTTCACTAAATCATTTTGAGACTGGATAATTACCATCTTTTTACGATATTGCAAACAGACAATGACAATAATAATAGCCGCAATACACAAGACAATAAACAATGGAAGCAATGCCCCTAGTATGCGATCAACAGCACGGGACATGATATATATATCGTATTCTTCCATGATCCTCCTCTTTATTGAATGAAAGCAGCAACTATTATTGTATCTCATTATATGAAATATGACAAGATGAAAAATAGCAATTATAGTATTTATGATGCTCCCCGAGAGCGATTAGAATATCTTGGTGCTCAATCATTGAAAACAGATGAGCTCATTGCAGTTATACTGGGCAGCGGTGTCCGGGGAAAGAATGTTCACAAACTGGCAAAGGATGTCTTAAGATTATTAGAAAAAAATAATTATTCTTGTAACCCCCATGATATGCAAGGCATGCATGGCATGGGTCGAGCAAAGACCTGTCTCCTGCTTGCTGTTATTGAATTTGCTCGGCGGCTCTCTGTTCCGAAACATCATAAAATACTACAACCAACCGATGTTATGCCCATGCTTACGCAATATAGAGATAGGAAACAGGAATATTTTATCTGCATCAGTCTGAACGGGGCACATGAAATTATTAACACGCGTATTGTCTCTATTGGTCTCGTAAATCAAACCCTTGTGCATCCTCGCGAGGTATACGCGGACGCATTAGTGGAACGTTCGGCGGCTATTATCGTTGCACATAACCATCCGAGCGGAAACCTTGAACCAAGCAGGGAGGACAAAGTTATAACGCAACGATTGTTACTGGCCGGGAAAACCCTCGGCATTGAATTACTTGACCATATTATTTTCTCAGCAACCGGACATTATAGTTTCAGCGAAGAAGGAATGTTGAAATAGCTTTCGATATTACACTGCATCCCCAATTATTCCTTCTGATTTTCTGAAAACTGGAGACGAGAGCAAAGAGGATGGCAGATAAGAGCTATGATTTTCTATAAAAACTTATAGAGGGTCATAAGAAACGTCAAAAATACAAGACCAGAGCTACCAAACCATATAGAAAATCTCAGGATAAAGGTAAAATTTTTATCCACCGTATCAAAGCGTTTGTTCATATCTTCAAAGCGTATGTTTATATCTTCAAAGCGTTTGTTTATATCTTCAAAGCGTTTGTTTATATCTTCAAAGCGTATGTTTGAATCTTCTCTGGACATCTCAAGATATTTGAACATGTCTTCAAAACGCCTGTTTACATCTTCAAAGCGCTGGTTGCTTTCTTCTCGAGATATTTCAAAATATTTGAACATCTGATCAAAGCGTCGGTTCGTATCTTCACGAAAAGATATGAGTAGCTCTCTTTGATGCTTGAGCTCTTCTTCTATTTTGACCGCACGCTCTACTGCTGCAAAAAATGTACCCCTGGCTGCTGCCTCTTCTCTGGCACTTATTTCCTGTATCTGCATATCATCATTCTCCTGCATATATTACCACCTTATGTATGTCTTTGCTTCAAAGGATGCTCGGGGCACCCACATGTGCAACAAGCAGTCTCAGGACAGAGGGTCACAGAGGGTGTCACAGAGGGGTCACAGAGGGTCACAGAGACAGAGGGGTCGGAGGAGGCAGCCCAGATGCGCGTGTCCGCTTACGATATCCTTCGCAGTGCTGTTACAAGGTCGTTTGTGCTTCCGGTTCCACAACATCAGCATTGCTTTTTACGGAAGATGGTTGCCGGAGTACTCTAAATACAAGCTTAGAATCACGCGCCGATACAAGAACCTTCCTATGTGAAACAATTTTCCCATTTAGTAATTGTATAGCAATGGCGTCTTCCAGCTCTTTTTGAATAGTACGACGTAAATTGCGTGCACCAAATAACTTATCATAACCCTTGTCCACGAGGTAGTTTGTGGCACTTTTACTCACTTCTAACTCGATTTTTTGTTCCTTGAGCCGTAGTCGTAGCTCATCTAGCATAATGTACAGTATTTTACGAATGTCATCCGGTTCAAGAATTCTGAATACAACAGTCTCGTCTACACGATTGAGAAATTCAGGGCGAAATACAGTTTTTAATTCGTTTATCGATGAGTCCTTCATGCTCTGTAGACTCTGTTCATTGGCATTAAAACCAACCTTGTTTTGAAACAATGTTTGCGTACCAATATTTGATGTCATAATAATAACAGTGTTTCGGAATGAAACATGTTGTCCGAGATTTGTTTGCAGCTCGCCCTCATCAAGCACTTGTAGCAAAATATTAAAGACATCATTATGCGCCTTTTCAATCTCATCAAAGAGTATAACACTAAATGGGCGGCGGCGTACCTGCTCAGTTAATGTCCCTCCTTCCTCATAGCCAACATAGCCCGGAGGGGCTCCAACAAGACGCGAAATCGTATGCCTCTCCATATAATCGGACATATCGACGCGGATCATTGATTGTTCATTACCAAATAAGAGTTTCGCCATGGATTTAGCAAGATGTGTCTTTCCCACACCCGTCGGACCAAGAAAAATAAAGGAACCGAGCGGTCGTGTATGCGCATTCATTCCCGTCCTTGCACGACGAATAGAGGCAGCAAGTGTTGCGACAGCCCCCTCCTGACCAATGACCAGCTTATTCAATTCTTCCTCCATTCGGAGTAATTGCTCGGCCTCAGAACGTGCGAGACGCGAAACCGGAATGCCCGTCATTTCAGAGATCATGATATATATATCATCCTGATTGATAATTTTTGCACGTTCGCCCATGCTTTCACGCCAAGAAGAACGTAAGACGTCTAACTTATCTTTTATTTTATGTACCTCATCGCGAATCTGCGCAGCCTCTTCGTAATCCTGCGCACTTACTGCAGTAATTTTTTCTGCATTCAATTGGTTGATCTTCTTCTCGAGGAGGACCACCTCGTCAGGTTGTGCTACGCCGAGCAGGCGTTTATGCGAACCTGCTTCATCAATAATATCAATCGCCTTATCGGGAAGACGTCGATCTGGTAAATAGCGATGCGATGCCTTAACTGCTATTTCCAATGCCCCAGGAGTATAGAAAACCTTGTGATGATCCTCATAGAGACGCGAAATTCCCTTGACAATAGAAATACTCTCGCTGATAGAAGGTTCTTCAATGAGCATCATTTGGAAACGTCTTTCAAGTGCCGCATCGCGTTCAATATGCTTGCGGTATTCGGCAAGGGTTGTTGCCCCAATACATTGAATTTCGCGCCGTGAAAGTGCTGGTTTTAGCATATTAGAAGCATCGATGGCACCCTCTGCACCACCTGCACCGATAATGGTGTGTATTTCGTCAATAAAGAGGATGATGTTTCCTTCGTTGAATACTTCCTGCATAACACGCTTAAGTCGTTCTTCAAACTCGCCGCGATACTTTGTTCCGGCAATGAGCTTAGGAAGATCCAACATAAGTAGCCGCATGGAACGTAAGACACTGGGCACTGTTCCATCTCCTATACGTTCAGCAAGACCCTCTATAATTGCGGTTTTTCCTATGCCCGGTTCTCCAACAAGAACGGGATTGTTCTTTGTACGTCTGGCAAGTATCCGTATAAGTTGCTGTATTTCCTTGTCCCTCCCAATAATGGGTTCCAGTTTTCTCTGCCGCGCAAGGTCAGTCAGATCGGTAGAAAAATCACTCAGTGCTGGGGTGGCGCGCCGGGATGGTGTCGGTGAAGATCGTCTCTTTTTGAGCGGCCCAAATATTCGCTCACGCTTTTCCTGGCGACTTTCCTCGCTCTGTTGTTCGGGGTCTTGGACATCCATGTATTCCCGTATGTCTTTGAGATCTAGGGCCTGCTGATGGAGATATGCCTCCATAATGCTCCCCTTCTCTGCACAGCAGGCAAGGAAAAGATGTCCAATATCAACACAGTTCGTGCCACTTGACTTACATTCTTGTACCGAAAGGTCGTAGACATTCTTACATCGATCTGAGGGTGGCAAATCACCAAGAAAAAAGCGTCCAGTCTTCTTTTTTCGCAGTGTCTGTTCAAGGATGTTCACAATAGCAATAACATCCAACCCCGATTTCTCAAGAATTCGATAGGGAATCCCCCGCCTTTCCTGCAACAAAGCAAGCATAATATGCTCCGGCTGCAATTGATCAGATTGAAATCGTTTACCCTGTTCCTGTGCAACAACTCGTAATATATGTTGCGCTCTTTCTGTTATTTGGTCGAACATGACTGTCTCCTCGCTTATACTAACATTAATGTTATATAAAAATCATCGTCAAATTCAAGTGCAATGTGCATATTATAAGAAAATTATTCATTTTTAACCCATAAAGGCATGAAATGCGCTAGGGCAAATAATTAATTTGAAATAATATTTCGTATGGCCGCAGAGCCAGGGCACGTCTTGCCGGTATATATGCTGAGAAAGCAGAAAGTAATATAACCAGTACGACAATATAGTATACGTGGAAAAATTGTGGAGACACAGGAATGCGCTCAAGATAAAAGGAATCGTTCAATAGAGAAACATTCAATCCCTCACCAACAAACAAACTTTCATTCAGATGAACTACAATATTTATACACCATTCTAAGAAGATGATAATTTCATTAATGTTCATTGCCAGACAGATTCCCAGACTAAATCCAAGGATGGCACTGATACAGCCAATGACTATACCACAGCTTACAAGGAAATGCTGAATAAGACGGGGGCTACATCCCATGCAGCGAAGTATAACGAGATCGCGTTGTTGTTCAAGAACAAGTCGCAGGAGGGATGAGGTAATTGTCATAACCGCAACGACAATGATGATACACATAAGAAAGAGAAGCAATACCCGCGTATTTCGAAAAGACCTATAACGCTGTACTTCCAGCATGTACCAGTCTCTTAACTGCCAATGTTGAGGGAGTAGTAAATGAATCTTATCTATTAAGACTGCTGTTTGTTCTTGCTGTCGCCGATCCCTCGGAGTGGGCAGGATGCGGGAAAAAAGTGGATTGGGTATCGAAAATGGATGCTCAATCTTTATGCCAATGAATTCTTCGGCATCTCCCAGAATTCTATCGCCATCCTCTAGAGAGATATATGCCCAAAAACGATCGAGCTCCTGATAGCCATTGCTTACAATGCCGCTAACGCGAAAATTACTTAAACGAGGCAGGGGCCTGTAATTATGATCCATATTGCTCGTAGCGAGACGGACACTGTCCCCCTCCTCTGCCTCCAATATTCGCGCTAATTCCCTGCTAATGATAATACTCCGGGGCTCCTCAAGAGTAAAACTGCCCGCATCAATGTGATAGTATTGGCGAAAGCCCGCATCTCCTTCCCATTTGTCTGACGGAATTGCCCGAAGTGTTACGGCACTCCGTGCCGTAGAAGAAGAAAGTAATCCATAGCCCTGTAATTCCCGAGAAACATATTGTACGCCTTCAAGACGGGCAATGTCTTCCACGATATCCTGCTGTTCTGCATGCGGAATATAGGTCCAGGCACGAAGGTGGGTGGTGGCAGTTTCAAGAAAACGCCTCGCAATTCCCTGGATCATGCCATCAACAATCTGTTGTACAACAACAAAGGGCGCAATGCTCAAACTCATCCCTACAATGACCCCCAGAAAATTCAAACCGCTTCTCTTTCTTGTAAAAAGATATCGAAGCAATAATAATCTGATAAAAGGCAGGTATTTCATGGGATGTGGAGAACACCCCCATGGAGACGAAAACAGTAATCTCCGCGTTTTGCAAGACTCTCGTCATGCGTTACCATAAACAGCGTTTTGTCGTAGTGATGCGCAAGGTCGATAAGAAGGTTTGCAATTGAAGTTGAATTCATCTCATCCAAATTCCCTGTGGGCTCATCGGCAAAGATGAGCTGTGGATCGTTTACGAGGGAACGCGCGACAGCAATCCTCTGTCTTTCGCCACCGGATAATTGGGCAGGAACATGGTCTCCACGATGGGACATGTCAACTGCCTCTAATAACTCACGGGCCCGCCTTTGAGCACTCTTCCGATCTCCCCCCCGCATCAGAGCGGGTAATACGAGGTTTTCCACTGCTGTAAAATCTTCTAGGAGAAAATGGAATTGAAACACTATGCCAATTATCGCACTCCGATAGTGGCTGATTTCTTCCTCATTCATACGATGCACTGGATGACCAAAAATAGTAATCTCTCCCGCACTTGGTTTATCCAATCCAGCCATGAGACTGATGAGGGTTGTTTTTCCACAGCCACTCTCTCCGCTAACAGTAGATACAGAACCAGCAGGCAGATCTAGCTCAATGTTTTTGAGGATCTCTAAATCCTCGCGGGGAGTATGAAATATCTTTGCTACATTGTTTAATAGTATGTTCATGTCAAACCTGTAGGATCATAGTATCTTGTACCCTTCGTGCAGCATGGTAGGCAGAAATAACAATAGACGATATGGCAAAAAACACAACGATAAAAACATCAGAATAGGTAATAATAGCATGAACGTCAAGACTCCAGATCGAATTTGCCATGCCCTGTGAAAAGAAAATATTCCTCAAATACAAGCTGAGATCCTGCAATATCTGTAGCAGGATTTCTATATTCAATGAGATCAATAATCCAAGCACAAGACCTAGGAAAGAACCAATAATACCCGCCACAAAACCTGCACATATAAAAATAGCCCTCACCTCTTGTATTCGACCACCAAGAAAATGAAGAATGGCAATGTCACGCGACCGTTGAATAACATTGCGGCGAAAGGACTGAAAAACATTGGTCCCGACAACGATAAAAATGAGCCCTAGTAAGATGACAATGGCAAATTTTTCGACCAATAGTGCCCCAAAGAGTCCCCAATTTAATTCCCTCCACGACCTAAGACGTACAAGAGGAAAATCCCTACCCAGGTCTGACATACTTTGCTGAACATTATTCCGTTTATGGAGTTTTATACCTAGGGTGGGAATGGCTAGCCCAGCAAGACGCTCAGCATATTCCAAGGAAATATACCCCATGCCTCCACTCTCATCCTCTCGTATACCCTCAAATAATCCGGTAACTCGTATTGTTTCTGTTCGTAAGGCCTCACGGGGATTGACGGGGAAACTCATAACATCTACCATCTCCCCAACAAGTATACCGTTTTCATAGGCGAAACGGTGTGGGAGGACCATCCCCTCTTTAATGTTGAAACTGCCCTGCAGCATGTGGATATGTCGAAAAAAATCACTGCCCACCCGCTCGGGATCGAGGGCACGTATTCTAAAGGGCAGTGCATGGGAAAAGATCCCGCTTATGAGCACCTCTATATCACGAAAGGGAATGATGTCCCGGATGTTCTTTCCGGCATAGCGAATTAAGGACGCGAAATCATCTTCGTCCATACCATCAATCTGTATATGATAAGAATTAATTTCCAGAACACTCTCTATATAGCCCAACTGCAAGCCATTCATAACACTAATAACGCAGATTAGGACAAATACCCCTGTTGCAACACCCGAAATAGATAGGTATAAGAGAGAACGACTATTCCCCACCCGGGCAAAAAAGAACATCCTGCGAAAGACAAAAAACATCCATAAGAGGGAGGAAAATCTACTCGCTTTACTCGCTTTGGAGAATTCGCTCATTCCAGAGCTGCCCCTTTTCATATTGGTATTCCTTTACGGC
The DNA here is from genome assembly GCA_964291355.2 of Spirochaetia bacterium. GTDB lineage: Bacteria > Spirochaetota > Spirochaetia > WTKD01 > WTKD01. The sequence goes on from OZ220223.1 coordinate 366,221, forward strand.
GATTTCTCCATCATACTCTCTACGGAGTATAAGTATTCCACGCCGATATAGAAGCTCCACCCTATGATCATCTGGCTGATATTCAACAATGCGAATAGGAGTGCCATCCTGCGTTTCAATTTTCTGGAATATGCTCCCATCTTCTGCATAGCTATAGGCAGTGGCTAGTACGCCATGTTCGGTAATATTCTGTTCCGTTAACATCCTACCTTTTTCGTCGTAGGTAAACTGTTTTTCCCATAGTAGCTGGGTATCACGATATGCATGTTCCACCGTGATCTGCCCATCTGCGTAGCTCCGCTCTGTACGCGTCCCCGCTCTGAAATTTTCCATAACTGCAGCCCACAAGATTCCCTCATTATAGAAAAATTTTTCTTGATGTGTAAGATTCCCACCTTCCCAGAATTCATTGAATAATCTATTGCCCTGCCGATCATAAAACTCACGCTCATAATCCCCTCCATATTGCCCATGCATAACGCTTTGCCTGCCAGTCTTCTGATTTGCTGTAAACATGATGAGCTCAACAAGTCCGTCCTCCTGTGTCCTCTTGGTACTCCGTGGGTTATTCTCAGCATCATAGAAATATTCATAGCTCTCAATAAATTTTCTATCCATATCGCTAATGTTAATGTGCTCAATGCGATCGGAATCATCGTAGCGGGTAATAATTAATCGATGGGGCATTCCATCTTGATACAACACAGAACGTTGTTGCAGGTTGTTGCTGGGATCTTTTCTGAGGACATAGGGATGCTTGTCTACCTCGTCAACGCTGATCTTTTTAATTTCAAGCATTTTTTCTGTCGAAATATAGTATTCACTTGTCCGATTCTGCGCATGGACCAATAGGGCCATGCAACTAATACAAAGAAGCATCATTCTTTTCATTGCAATAGCTTCCTTACAAAGATATCTTTATCAAATAGTTCAAAATCCTCACGTCCTTCCCCAGTTCCCTGTGCAACACAGGAAATGCCCAGATTCTTCATGATAGGAAAGAGTATGCCTCCCCGCCCAACTGAATCACATTTTGTAAGAATTATCTTATCGACTCCAATGTCCTGATGAAATACCTCGGCTTGCCTGAGAGCATTCTGTCCAGTAGTAGCATCAAGTATGAGTATTTTATGATGGAGAACATGCTGTTTTTCCACTATCCTCGTCATTTTCTGTAGTTCCCTCATTAAGTCACCTCGATTGTGCATACGTCCCGCAGTATCTGCAATGATAATATCATCCTGGTGTGCTCGTGCACTGATAATACTGTCGTAGAGTACGGCAGCAGGGTCTGCACCGGATTCCTTGTATATAATTCGTTGTCCGAGGGCCTGCGCATGTGTCTGTAATTGCTCGACCGCTGCTGCCCGGAAGGTATCCCCTGCTGCAAATAATATTTTGCTGCAATAGTTTTTTGCATAATAATGCCCTAACTTAGCAGCCGTCGTTGTCTTTCCCGTTCCATTCACTCCGAAAAAAAATAACAGGAGGAGCTCCCCCTTAGTCGGCACAGGCAGGGATTCCGCACTCAGCATGGAAGAAAGAAAAAGCCATAAGGATTCATGGAGTGCTTCGCGGGACGTTGTACTCCCCAGCTGCTTTCTCAGTGCTGCGACTATGCTACTACTAATGCCTCCGCCTAGGTCTGCCTCAATAAGGGCATCTTCTAATTCTTCAAAGAATTGAGGCGTGGATTTACTAAAGAGCTGTGCTATCTTATGCCCGAGTGTTTTTAATGGCATAGTTATTTTTTACCTCCCTTCGTTTCCTCACTGTAGGTTCCCGAATACTGGATATAATCGATGAGCCGATACAACATATATCCAGTTAGTCCAAGCGTTATCCCCAGAGTTCCCCAAAAAACACCCTGATAGATATCGTGCTGTAGTTTATTTTCCTGTGCTGCACTGCTACTGAGTTCAGAGCTATTGAGATAGACAGCAAGTCCTTGATAGAGTGTGCTAAATATCATAGGGAATGGAACAGAAAAAGCCATATAGCCCAGTGATTGATAGAATAGATCCCGTTTCTTCTTGAGCTCATTGCTGCGATTCACCGAAGATTCAAACAAGCGAATAGCCAGCTCATCCGGAGAGTCTGGTCGAACAAAGAGCCATGAGGTATAATAATTCGGTCGAGAAAGATACAAGGCCTGTACATCAATGGGTCTTTGTACAGTCAGGGGAGTTGTTCCAATAAATAATGAATCCTGATAGACCTGAACTCCCGTAGGATCACTGGTAATAGTAATGTCCTGGGCATCCGCCCCATCCATATAAAAATATAATTCTCTACTTTCCCCAGCTATAAGATGGACGTTTTTTGTTTGCGCACTGTTATCTATGTTTCTAATCATCACGGTGCGTTCGCCTGGTTCGAGAAAAAGACGCTCTACCATACCATGTCCGTTGAATTCGCCATCCAGATAGATGGGTGTCCGCGGATCTACAAGCCCCTCCTCATTTTTGACAGCTATTAAGAGACTGGCTGTCCGGTATCCAAGGATCGCCTGAACCAGACCGGGTTTTATCCTACGAATTGTTTCCTCGACATCACCAAGGGTTACGATAATTTCCGAAACTAAAGCATGTTGATCAAGGACTGCGTTGTACTCCGATACAATTAAATAAACACTGCTGTCACTAACAGCTTCAATGCTTGAATAGATAACCTGGTCTATGCTCTCTTCCTTGGCAAAATCACCTAGGTGGTAGTGTTCCTTTACCGCCATGGTTCGTTCTGAGTCTATGCTATCAAGTTCTCTCATGCGAATCTGTAATTCTTCGTTGACCTCTATGTCATCAATCTTCATGCTGTCAAGGAGGGCTAGTTTTTCGTGGATCTCTGTAATTGTCTTTTCTTTTGTCTGAAGTTCAGTAAACTGCCTGAAGCGATTGTCCTCCCAAGTAAAGAGTATCGCGTCCCGTGCCTTTACGGCAGTGTTTAATTCTTCTAATAATTCCAGCCGTCGCTTGTGTAGTAGCTCAGCAGCAATCTGGGAGCGTTCTGTAAAGGATATACGACGCTCCGGAGCATTGCGGAATTGCTTCCACATAACCTGCAACATAGAATGTACCGGTAGAGAAAAGCGCTGTTCAGAATTCAGAGGATGAGGCATGAAATACACAGCCCAATCTGTACGTTGATCTGCAGGGATTCCGGGATCAACCGTTTGACCAATAACAGGTAGGCAAAGATAAATAAGTAAGATGATTGTGATTATGATATTTTTTCCCATGTCTGTACCAAATATTCTTCGATGAAATTGCTAATATCACCGTCCATAACTGCTTGGACATTTCCCATCTGAGCATTGGTCCGATGATCCTTTACAAGACTGTATGGATGGAAGATGTAGGAACGAATCTGGTTCCCCCAGGCAATGTCCCGTTTTTCCAGAGATTGCTTATCTGCCTCCTCCTGCTGCTGTTGTTGATAGTATTCATAGAGCCGACTGTTTAGTACCTTCATAGCCATGGACTTATTCTTGTGCTGAGAACGCTCATTCTGACATTGAATGGTAATCCCTGTTGCAAGATGGGTAATGCGTACGGCAGAATCTGTTTTGTTCACATGTTGTCCACCAGCCCCACTGGAGCGATAGGTATCAATACGAATGTCTTCTGGTTTTACATCAATACTGATGCTCTGATCAATAACTGGAGAGACATAGACCGAGGCAAAGGATGTATGTCTGCGTTTATTGCTGTCAAAGGGGGAGATGCGAACAAGACGATGTATGCCATTTTCTCCCTTGAGATAGCCAAAAGCATAGTCCCCCTCTATTTCTAGGGTGGCGGATTTAATTCCACCTTCATTTTCAGTAGAATCGATCATACGTGACTTAAAATTGTTTCGCTCCGCATAACGGAGATATAATCTGACCAACATGCGCACCCAGTCACAGGCATCCAGCCCTCCTGCTCCTGCATGGATGGTAAGGAAGGTAGCATTTCGATCTGCTTCTCCCGAAAAGAGCTCTTCCAAGCGCCTTTTTGTATATTCTGCCTGCAGGGAATGATAACGGCTACTTATTTCCGTTTCCCATTCAGTTATCTTATCACTGACTGCCAGTTCCCAGAGTTCCTGTAGTTCGTTGATATCGTGGTATAACTGTTTCCAAGTATTCAATCGTTCTTTTTCGCTGTGTAATTCATGGGCAATGCGTTCTGCCCCGTCCTGTGACCAGAAATTTGGTGCCGAAACATCTTGTTCAAGTGCTTGAATTTTTCTTTCAATCGCTGCACTGTCAAAGATGCCTCCATGATTGTGTAATAGAAGATTGTAGCTCCCGTAAGGATCCTTCAATTTCTCCGAGCATTATCCCTTCCTTCGTTGACAGTGCTAGAAAACAACATCTTTTACCTTTTCCATGGTTTCCCGGATAGTATCCTGAGAAACAGGGGCTACGAAGATGATGTCGTCTCCTGCAATGGTTCCCAGTACCCCCAGGAACTCTTTTTTATAATCCAGTACACGCGCAACAAGCTGCGCTGCACCAGGGCTCGTGTGTACAACAATTGTCGACTCATTTGCCAGCACATTTACAACAAGTGATTGTAACGAATTATCTGGAGATGGGGGAAGGGGTTCCCGCGGCATGCGATATACAATATTCCCTTCCTCATCGGTAGATTTTACTGCGCCTATTTTACGCAGTATACGCGAAAGAGATGACTGGGTAATCGAATGTCCCATTTCCTCAAGACGAGCCCGTATCTTTTGATGTGTTCCCGCACTGCCCTGAAATACGATTTCACGAATGCAATTCTGTAAGGTAACACGTTTCGACGTTGCCATCTTTGGGTGCCGAACATATCCCCTTTCCCGTAGTTTTTCACTCTCTGTATTGTCTGTATCATTCATATTATCAATATCCATGAATACCTTCCCTAGGTTACACCCCCCGCAGAACAGAATACAGTATTGAAAGCGCCTTGTCAATACTATGCCTATCAATAGTTAAGGGCGGGAGCAGGCGTATCGTCTGTTGCCTCCCAGGCATTACCAGCAATCCCTTCTCTGCCAACATGAGCAATACATCGTTTACGGGAACATCAAGAGCAATGGCTATCATGCAGCCGCGTCCGCGCACATCACGAAGGAGCGGTAGATCCCACCTTTCTATTTCGCTAAGAAAATACTGACCACTATCCTCTGCCTGCTCTATTAGTTTATCGTCAACAAGAAGCTGCAGGGCCTCATCTGCAACCCGCGAGGCCAGTGGGTTGCCTCCGAATGTACTCCCATGATCCCCTGCCTCCAGCACCTGCGAAAGCTCTCCGCGTGCCAAAAAAAGCGATATCGGTAATATCCCCCCACCAAGTGCCTTCCCCATAAGAACAGCATCCGCTTGTATGCCATCATGTTCCAATGCAAGAAAATCCCCCGTCCTTCCCATACCAGTTTGAATTTCGTCACAGATAAACAATACATTCTCTGCACGACATATCTTCTCGCAGGCAGATAGATATCCATCGCTTGGAATAAGAACGCCGGCTTCCCCCTGTATGGGTTCAACAATAAAGGCAGCGGTATTCTCGTTAATGGCCTCCTCCAGCCCTGCTATGTCGTTAAAGGGAATTCTGCGAAATCCCGGAGTAAGGGGGCGAAAGTCTTCCTTGTACTGAGATACCGAGGACATACTAACCGTGCTGATTGTCCTTCCGTGGAAATTATCATCACAGACAATAATTTCTGCCTTGCCCCGCTCAATTCCCTTCTGTCGATAGGCCCACTTGCGGGCTGCCTTTATGGCTGTTTCTACTGCCTCAGCACCGGAGTTCATGGGTATTGCCCTGTCCATTTTTGCCATGCGACATGCTCTATCTAACATGGAGGCAAGGGCCTCGTTGTAGTAAATCCGTGGAACCAGACAGATCTTTTCTGATTGTTCCCTCAGAGCCCGCAGTAGACGCGGGTGCCCATGCCCAAAATTACATACAGCCACGGCACTCACCATGTCCAGATACTCGCGTCCAGCTTCGTCAAAAACAGTCCAGCCCCTCCCAGAACTAATCTCTATGGGATAGGGTACGATATTACGTACCGCACGATTGTCTATTATTCCTTTTACATCCTGCATTCATTCTCCTTTGCAACAATTTTATAAAAAAATAGTTGACACATTGTTTTCTAATAGTATATCATAATTATGCTAATTACATGGTAAAAAGCAGGAAAAAAATCATGTTATATGAGAAAAATAAAAACAAAACAGCGCTCTTCGGTGTTCGTGGATATGTCGGAAGCGAATTACTCAAAATTCTACATGAACATCCCGTGCTTGAAAATATTGCCTTGTTCTCCCGCAATGAGAGCATGGAGAAGAGTCCGGATCTTCCCATGTACGTCATTCCGGAAGATAACTCATTTCCTGATATCATAGATGAACTGGACATCTGTTTTTTAGCCACTCCTGCACATATCTCCATGTATCTAGCTCCCCAGCTCGTCGAACGGGGGAAGATTGTAATTGACCTAAGCCCGGCATTCCGTTTGCCATATGATGAATATGAACAGACCTACAGGCAAGAGCATAGTGCTCCCAATTATTGTAGCACGGCAACATACTCGCTGTCGCCTTGGTGGTCCCCGCCGGCTGTCGCAGACCATGGCTTGCTTATTGCTAATCCCGGCTGTTTTGCAACAGCCGCATTGATGGCTCTCCTTCCTCTTTTGAAACAAGGACTCATTGATCCAAAGAATATTATTATTGATGCAAAATCTGGCGCCTCGGGAGCAGGTAGGAGCCCCCGGGAAGATCTTCTCTTCTGCGAAATTGCAGATAATTTCTTTCCCTATAAGGTGGGACGGCACCAACATGTTCCGGAAATAAATCGCTATAATGCCCATTTTGCTGGTCAACAAACAAACATAACACTCGTTACCCAAATACTGCCCCTCATCCGTGGTATTGCTATGAACATCTACACCACAGCCCTACATGCAGATGATGTCGGAGCGGCATATCATACTGCCTATGGACACTACCCACTGGTAAAGATTGCTGCTACAGAAGAAAAACAGAGCGCCGAATTGCTGCAACTCAGAACAGTTATGCATCATCCAAGCGTCAATATTGTACATCACAGACATGATGGTAAGATGCTTATCTTTGTTTGCATCGATAATCTCCTCAAAGGTGCAGCAGGACAGGCCATCGAGGCAGCAAACTCACTGCTGGGTCTGCCTCCAGAAACCGGACTGCTCTCCTCCAAAATAAAACATAAGGATGGTAATATAAGATGAACGCTCAGAGTCCAATCCCAGGACCGGGAATATTCAGAACTCGCCTGCCACAGGGCTTTCTTGCTGGCGGTGTTAATTGTGGTGTAAGACGATATCGGCCGGATCTCGGACTTATTCTGTCTCAGCAGGATTGCACAACAACGGCAGTATTTACCAAAAATAGCTACCAATCCGTCCATATTCAGTATTGTAAGACCATACTTCCTTCCAGTAAAATCCGTGCCATTATTACAAACAGTGGTCAGGCCAATGCAGCAACGGGGGATGAGGGTATGCTCAATAATGCTCGCATAGTCGAAGAGCTCGCCACCTCACTTGGCTGTGATAAGGACAGCGTCCTCGTTGCCTCAACTGGCGTTATCGGACAACAATTAGCCATCGAAAACATTCTCAGAGCAATCCCTGAATTGACAGATAATGTGTCGAACATTGCCGAAAAATTCGCTACAGCCATCCTCACAACCGATCTCGTGCCAAAAACTGTATCTAAAACGATAGAACTCAGCGGCGGACAGGTGCACATTACTGGTATTTGTAAGGGTTCGGGCATGATACATCCAAATATGGCTACCATGCTTGCCTATTTTCTCAGCGATGTGTCATTAACAGCTGAACAGTCAGAACAGCTACTTCGAAGCTCCTGCCATAAGAGTTTTAATATGATCAGTGTTGACGGCGAGACCTCGACAAATGATAGCGCATTCTGTATGACAAACGGGGCGAGCGGCGTCGCCATTACAAGCAATTCGGATCTGGAGATCTTTCAGAATGCCATGGATGAAATTGCCATCCTCCTTGCAAAGAGCATCGTACAGGATGGAGAGGGAGCAACAAAGCTCTTTGAAACCACCATACGAAATTGTTATGAACAGGACCTCGCACGGCAACTTGCCCGCTCACTCAGCCAGAGCCCCTTGGTAAAGACTGCAATGCATGGATCATCACCAAACTGGGGCCGCATCCTTTCCCGCATCGGTGCAGAGGGGGTTCCCCGGGAGATAATTGAGGCCTGTAGTATCTTTATTCAGGATATCTGCGTTTTTGCCCAGAACAAACCCTGCGTCATAGCACAACATGAACTGGATCAGGCAATGCGTGATGATCATATTTCTGTTGTTATCGATTTTCATTCGGGTAGCGAGGAGGCAACTGCCTGGGGCTGTGATATGAGCAAGAAATATATTAGCATTAATGCGGAGTACCTTACATAATGCCAAATAAAACATCAGATACAGCTACAGCGTCAAAGCTATGGCTCATCAAATCTGGCGGATCCATCTTAGATAATGATCTCTACACCGAGCATTTTTGTAGGGAGTTACAATTACTGCATCGGGCAGGAAAGAATATAGTTATCGTCCATGGGGGAAGCAGGGCAATACAGCGTGAATTAGATCTGCACAATGTCCAAGCCACCTTCAAAGACGGACTCCGCATTACCAGTGCCGATGCAATGAATGTAGTAGAAATGGCTCTCTGCGGTATAGTAAATAAACATCTCCTGCGTGCTGTTAATGCGGCGGGCATCCCTGCCATTGCTTTGAGTGGAACGGATAATGCCATCCTCAGAGCAAGGCAGTACAGTGCAGAACATGAACGAACAGGACTAGTAACCGCTGTAAACCCCCATCCCATACAGCTGTTGTTGGAGCATAATTACCTCCCCATTATTGCCCCTGTTGCTGTAAACGATGCCGGACAGGCCATGAACATCAACGCAGATTGGGCTGCTGCTAATCTTGCAATAGCATTGCAGGTTGATAGTATGATATACATTAGCGATCAGGAGGGCATTCTGAACAAGAAGGGCGATACAATACCCATGCTGTCATATCATGGGCTCCTTCAATTAATAGATGAGGACATTGTGCGAGATGGCATGCTAACCAAGACCCGGAGCATCATCCATGCACTGGAACAGGGAGTATCATCTGTTCATGTCATTAATGGGAAGAGACCGGAAACATTACGGACAATCATGTCGGAGAAAGAAATACAAAAAAAATCAAAACAAAGGATAGGAAGTTATATACATTTATGAATCAAATAAAAGCACAAGCTACAGTACGGCATCTCATTGACGGCAGTGAGCTACAAGCTGATGATCTGCAAGAACTCATTTCTGTAGCCATAGATATGAAACAAGATCGCGAGAAGTACCAGAATTGTCTGAATGGGAAGCATGTTGCCCTCCTCTTCGAAAAACCATCACTGCGAACTCGCCTGAGTTTTTCCGTGGGCGTACAGGACATGGGAGGAAACGTTGTTGAATGTATCGGACATCACCATGAATCGGCAGCCGATACCATACGGGTTATCCAGGGATATTGCCATGCCCTTGTAGTGCGTACGCATAAGGAGGACATACTCCTAGGGATGCGCCCCTATGCCAGCATACCCATTATCAATGGTTTGACCGAACGATACCACCCCTGTCAGATTCTCGCTGACCTGCTCAGTCTCAAAGAGCATTTTCAGGAACTTGCTGGACTACGTCTCTGTTTTATTGGTGATGGAAACAATGTCCTGCGCAGTATGATGATGCTTGCGCCAAAATTGGGCATCACCGTCCATCACTGTTCCCCCCAGGGACGGCAGATATCACATGAAGAGATAGGAGGAGATACAGAATTGTTGCAATCCTTTCGCGATCCCCGGGAGGCAGTTAAGGGCTGTCAGGCGGTGTACACCGATGTCTGGCAGAGTATGGGATATCAAACAATTGATGAGAGTCATTTCGTGCAGGTCAATGAGGAATTAATGTCGCATGCGACAGAAGATGCTGTTTTTATGCACTGCATGCCTATGTACCGTGGCAGGGAGGTATCAGAGAGTCTACCCGAAAGCTCACAATCATTGGTTTTTCAACAAAGTAAAAATAGACTATACGCACAGAAGGCATTGCTACTTGCGTGTATCCCCGAAATAAAATAAAAAGGAATACAAATGAAAAGAAAAAAAATAATACTTGCATATTCAGGTGGGCTTGATACCACGCTCGCCATCCCCTATCTCAAAGAGAAATATCACTTTGATGTTATAGCAGTTGCCATCGACTTGGGTGAGGAAAAAAATCTCACAGAACTATACGATAGGGCAATGAAGTCGGGTGCAGAAGAATGTCATATTGTTGATGCCCAACAGACCTTTGCAGAGGAATACCTTGCATGTGCTCTACGGTCAAATGCACTCTACGAACAAACCTACCCCCTTGTCTCTGCCCTGTCTCGACCGCTCATTGCAAAATTATTGGTAGAGCGGGCAGAGGCGGAGGGTGCAGTAGCAATCTCGCATGGCTGTACCGCAAAGGGCAATGATCAGGTGCGCTTTGACATATCTATACATGCACTCAACCCACATATAGAAATCATTGCACCGCTACGCGAGAAACCCACGAGTCGGGAGGAAGCCCTGGCTCAGCTGGAAAAAAATAACATCTCCATCCCCCTAACGAACAAGAGCCCCTACAGCATCGACAAAAACCTCTGGGGCAGGAGCTGCGAATGCGGCATACTGGAAGATCCCTGGCAGGAGCCACCGTCAGATGCCTATGAGCTGACTGTTAGCCCCCAAGATGCACCCGATACACCCGAGGAAATTATAATCCAGTTTCAAAGCGGACTGCCTGTGGCATTAAACGGAAAAGCGCTTACACTGCAGGAAATCATCGCCGAATTAAATATCATTGCTGGCAGACATGGGGTGGGTAGGATAGATCATATTGAAAATCGGGTTGTGGGAATAAAATCGCGGGAAATATACGAGGCACCTGCGGCGATTACTCTTATTCGGGCACACCAATCCCTAGAGGCACTCTGCCTTACCCGGGATCTGGCACAGTATAAAATGATCGTTGAGCAAAAAATTGCCTCCATGATTTATGAGGGACTGTGGTTTTCTCCCCTGTTCAAGGCATTGCAGGCCTTTATTTATGAAAGTCAGAAACGACTCGACGGTGAGCTGCGCTTGAAATTATATCGAGGCAATGCGGTGGTAACTGGTAGAAAGTCAGCATATTCATTGTACAATGCCGGACTGGCTACCTATGGTAAGAATGATAACTTCGACCATGGCGCTGCGGAGGGTTTTATCAACATACTCAAACTACCCCTGCAACAGTATGCAGAGATCCATGGCAACTGGGGGAGAGAAGCAAGATGAGCTTATGGGGAGGTCGATTTCAAAAATCGCCAGATCAACAGGCGGAGCAGTACAGCAGATCCTTGGATTTCGACTGTCAGCTTGCCGAATATGACGTTCTCGGTAGCATAGCCCATGTTCGCATGCTCGGAACATGTAAATTAATTCCAAGCGATGATGCGGAAACAATCATCTCTGGGCTCCATCATATTCTGGAATCCATTCGGAAGGATGAGATCCAATGGAATAATGTGGGAAGCTATGAAGACATTCACACCTACATTGAAGAAGCCCTACGTCAGAACATTGGCGCGGTAGCAGGAAAAATGCATCTGGGCAGGAGCCGAAACGATCAGGTCGCTCTGGATCTCCATCTCTTTCTGCGCGAAAAAACGCTTGCTGTGATGGAAGCATTACAAGGGCTTATTCAATCTTTGCTCAATCAGGCAGAAAAGAATATTGATACCATCCTGCCCGGCTACACCCATCTACAACATGCTGAACCCGTCCGACTGGCACATCACTTGCTTGCCTACTGTGGAATGTTTTCGCGTGATCAACAACGTCTCATGGATGCTTGGAAACGCTGCAACATCTCCCCACTGGGGGCAGGCGCCATAGCAGGTAGCGCAGTAGCCATAGATAGAGCGTACAGCGCAAACTTGATGCATTTTGACGGCATCTACGAAAATAGCATGGATGCAGTAAGTGATCGGGATTTTCTCGTCGAATTTCTCTCCCACGGCTCACTTATTGCCATGCATTTATCTCGAATCAGTGAGGAGCTCATCCTCTGGTGTAGTCATGAATTCTCCTTTATCGAACTTGATGATGCCTTTTGCACTGGCAGCAGCATGCTCCCACAAAAGAAGAACCCCGATATTGCAGAATTAGCCCGGGGCAAAACAGGGCGGGTATATGGTGCTCTCTTTGCAGTCCTTACCATGCTCAAGGGGCTTCCTCTTACCTATAACCGCGACATGCAGGAGGACAAGGAAGCCCTCTTCGACAGCCTGCACACCATTCATACAAGTCTCAGCATATTCCAGCCCATGATCGATAGCATGCGCGTACAGAAAGAAAAAATGTACACCAGTTCTTTGAGTAATTATTCAAACGCTACAGCCCTAGCAAACTATCTTGCATTGAAGGGATTGCCATTCCGTGAGGGGCATGTCATAAGTGGAAAAATTGTATTTCATTGTACACAGGTACAGAAAACACTGAGTGAACTCAGTCTGGAAGAATATCAAAAATTTTCACAACAGATAGAAGAAGATATATATACCTGCATTGATATTGATACTGTTGTTGAATCGCATGCAGCTGGAACTGCACGTGACAATGTCGAAAAGCAAATAGCAAACTGCAAAAAAAATATGGAGAGAACAGAAATATGGATCAGGGAAAAAACAGAACTCATAATGCACTAAGGAAGCGTTTTGCAGAGAGGAAGCAGGCAGTCCTACTGCTAGAAGATGGAACTGCCTATCAGGGCTATGCGATCGGGAAAACGGGCTCTAGCTCGGGGGAAATAATTTTTAATACTGCTATGATGGGATACCAAGAAATTATCAGCGACCCCTCCTATGCGGAACAAATTATTTGCTTTTCCTACCCACATATCGGCAATGTTGGTGCAAATACAGAAGATTTTGAATCATCAAAAACATGGGTTCGGGGGGTTGTTATGCACGCGACCCCAACAGATCCAAGTAATTGGCGATCTGAACTATCCTTTGTACATTTTCTGGAACAGCAGGGTATTGTCGGCATAACAGGAATAAACACCCGCAAACTCATTCAGCAAATCAGAAACAAGGGCGCAGTCAGAGCATGTATAGCAGCCCATGCAAATGAGGCAGAGCACATCCTGCAAAACACTGCCGCGATGGACGGCAGTGACCTTGCAAGCATAGTCAGCACATCGGAACCCTATGTCTGGACAGAGGGGAGCTGGTGGAAGGGCAAATACCAAAGATATACTGATGCTCATTTCCACAAAAAAGTTGTAGTCTATGATTTTGGCGTAAAACATTCCATTCTGCGTGCCTTAGTAGATGAGGGTTGTCGTGTAACAGTCCTCCCTGCACATAGCTCTGTAGAGGACGTGGCATTGATGAACCCTGACGGCATTGTACTATCAAACGGACCCGGCGATCCACGGGCATGCAAAGCAATTATTAAAATAATACAGGGGCTCTGCGGGCTACAAATTCCCATCCTCGGCATCTGTCTGGGTCATCAGCTTCTTGCCCTAGCGAATGGTGCTACAATATACAAAATGAAATTTGGACATCACGGTGCAAACCACCCCGTCATTAATCTAGAAAATAATTCGGTACAGATCTCCTCGCAGAACCATGGATATGCGGTGGACCATCACAATCTACCTTCCACACTATACCCTACAGCATTCTCACTCTTTGACAATTCTCTGCAGGGTCTCGCACACCATTCCCTGCCATGCATTAGTGTACAGGGACATCCAGAAGCAGGTCCCGGACCTCAGGATCTCCGCTTTCTGTTTAATGATTTCTTTACCCTTATGAAGAGGAAAAAAAATGCCCGTAAGAACTGACCTAGAAAGTATATTAATTATTGGATCTGGACCAATAGCTATTGGCCAGGCATGCGAATTTGATTATTCTGCCACCCAGGCCTGTATCGCACTCAAAGAGCTTGGCTACCGCATCATTCTGGTAAACTCAAACCCGGCTACCATCATGACCGACCCCCAGATGGCAGATGCGACCTACATTGAACCCATCACTGTCGATACTGTCACTGCTGTCATTGCTAAGGAAGGCCCAGATGCCCTACTTTCTACTATGGGAGGACAAACGGGATTGAACTGTGCTATGGACCTACATAGACAGGGCGTATTGGACAAATACGAAGTTGAATTGATTGGTGCACGCTACGAATCCATACAGAAGGCAGAAGACCGACGGTATTTCAAGGAAATATTATCTGGCATTGGACTGGAGACCCCCACATCACATAAGGTAGAAAATATGGACGAGGCCATGGAGCTCCTTAAAAACCACCGCCTACCCCTCATTATACGGCCATCCTTTACCCTAGGAGGGCATGGAGCTGCAATAGCCCGCGATCCGGAAAGCTACTATAGCATGTGTCAGCATGCACTGCAGGCAGCTCCCTATAGTAGTATTCAGGTTGATGAATCCATCATAGGTTGGAAGGAATTTGAGCTGGAAGTGATGCGAGACGAAAAGGACAATAATATCATTGTCTGTTCAATAGAAAACCTCGATCCCGCTGGCATCCATACCGGCGATTCAGTAACAGTTGCCCCAGCACAAACACTGAGCGATAAGGAATATCAACGTATGCGGAATGCAACCATCGCCATTATGCGAGAGATTGGCGTCGATACGGGTGGTGCCAATGTGCAATTCGCCATGGACCCAAAGAGCGAGGCAATGCTCGTTATCGAGATGAACCCTCGTGTCTCCCGATCATCAGCGCTTGTTTCTAAGGCCTGCGGCTACCCCATTGCTGCCATAGCTGCCAAGCTCGCAGTGGGATATACCCTAGACAATCTTCTAAACGGAATAACAGGCGATACCATCCCCGCCTCTTTTGAACCGACCCTCGATTATGTTGTTACAAAGATACCCCGTTTTGATATGAATAAATTTCCCACGGTAAACGCCGAATTAGGCATACAGATGAAATCAGTTGGAGAAGTTATGGCAGTGGGACGTAATTTCTCAGAATCACTACAAAAAGCGCTCTGTTCGCTTGAACAGAAACTGTCGGGCTTTTCTCCCCCACCCATCATTGATCTTGACAGACCGAAGCCCCTACGCCTCCTTTCTATTGCAGAGGCATTGAGAAAGGGCGTGAGTGTTCAAGAGCTTCAGGAGCAGACAGGCATAGACCCTTGGTTTTTAGATCAGATACAGGAAATCGTAGATATAGAGCATGAGATCGGGGAGACAGAACTCAGCGACATCGATGCACATATTATGCGCTCGATAAAACAATACGGCTTCTCCGACGAAGCCCTTGCAGGTCTGCTGCACAGAACAGAGGACGAGATAAGAAATTACCGAAAAAAACTGGGCTGCCTTCCCAATTATAACCGAATAGACACCTGTGCTGCTGAATTTTCTTCAAACACTGACTATCTCTATTCGACATACGATAATACGGGAGATGAATTTAGCCCCTACAACAAAACAGTTATCATCATCGGCAGTGGTCCCAATCGAATTGGTCAGGGAATAGAATTTGACTACTGTTGTGTGCATGCCGTACAGGCCCTACGCGAGGCAGGGTATCGGGCAATCATGATTAATTCAAATCCTGAAACTGTATCGACTGATTACCGCATATCGGATCGACTGTATTTTGAGCCACTCAATACAGAGCGTGTCCTAGATATTATTGATCGGGAAAATCCCCTCGGGGTTATTGTCCAATTTGGCGGACAGACTGCATTAAAACTTGTAGATGTACTCAAGCAGCATAACATCCCCATACTCGGCAGCTCCTACCGCACAATACATCGTTGCGAGGATAGACATGAATTTCGCAAGCTCATTGATGCATTGGGATTCTTACAGCCCCCCAGTCTTGTTGCAAACTCCCGCGAGGAATGCCTAAGAATAGCAGAAACGATTCACTATCCACTCATTGTTCGCCCATCCTACGTCATAGGTGGAAGCTCCATGTACATCATCCGTAACAAAGAAGAATTTGCTGAGGTCCTCAAAAATTTCGATGGCATGGAGAGTTTTGAATGGCCCCTCCTACTAGAGCATTATCTGGAAAGTGCAGTAGAACTGGATATAGATGCTGTTCGTGATGGTAGCAAAACAGTTATCTGCGGTGTTATGGAACACATTGAAGCGGCTGGAATACATTCCGGAGATTCTGCTGCCTCCTATCCGCCACATTCACTGTCACTGTCACTCCAACAAGAAATTGAAGAACAGGTGCGATGCATAGCCAATGAGGCAGATGTATTGGGGCTCATTAATGTCCAATGTGCAATACTGGACGAAAAAATATACATCATTGAGGTCAATCCGCGTGCCTCACGCAGTATTCCCTTCATTGCCAAGGTAAATGGCTACCCCTGGGTCAACATAGCTACCCGCTGCATAATGGGAGAAACACTGGCAGAACAGAAGATCCCAGTTACTATCAAGCCATGTTTTCTAGCAGTAAAAGAATCTGTCTTTCCTTTTATAAAATTTAACGGAAGCTCAGCCATGCTGGGACCACAAATGAAGTCCACAGGCGAGGTAATGGGCATAGCGTCAAATTTTAGCGATGCCTACCGAAAAGCCCAGCTGGGAGCTGGATTCCAGATGCCAGAACCACATACATCCCAATCGGTTATCATCAATGCATTTGATGAAGATGATGCATCACTCAAATCTATTGCCCAACAGCTCCATGCGCATGGTTTTTCTCTTATCGTGGAAAAGACACTAAGCGCCGCTTTGGAATCCGTAGTTCCCTGCACATCCTATAAAGACAAACCTGACCAATCCATTCTCACAGCCATGGAAAAAAGGAATATTTGCTTCGTTATCCATGTATCACAGCATTCCATCTCTCCCGAGGTTGTGGGAAGAGCTATAGATCTCAATCTCTTCTATGCGACAACACTGAACAGCGTCATGGCCTGTATTCAAACCTTCGATAGCAAGATCAATGAATATTACAGCATACAGGAATATTATAAGAAAGCAATCTATGAGTCCCCAATTTCTTGACATACATCAGTTATTCTGATACCATTTGCTTGTGCGATTATACAAATGTGTTTTTTTATTCACGCTGACTGTTGCACTCTCTGCACAGGATTCATCCCCCTCTGTACCAGAAAGCACTGAACCCTTGGCCACAGTGCAGAATATCCGTACTGCTGTAAATAATGCCCTTATACTACTCAGCTGGACCCACACACCTGCCAGTATTTCATCATCACATCAGATATTCAGGGCTATGACTCCAATAACGGTGCAAACAATTTCTCGTGCAAAAAATATTGGAGAAATAGCACCGGGTCATACATTATTTACCGATGTAACAAATCAGACGGGAAACTACTACTACGCAATTATTCCCACAAAAACACTGGAAACACAGAATGACTACTCCGTTCGCATACTGCCATATCAAAATGCCTCAGAGGTACCGACTGTTATAACAGAGACGAACACTACCGTAGCACGGGCAGCTGTTGTCCGGTATATTCGGGCAATTCAAGAAGATAACATCATACACCTCAATTTCATTCCTAGTAAGACAGGAAGACGACTCCAGATCTACCGTAGTCAGAAGGCAATACAGACTGCGGATGATTTAAAGGATGCTACGGTAATTGCCACCATTGACAGTAGTAGAAGATCTTTCAGTGATGAACCTCCTCCTGCAAATAAATATTACTACGGCATCTATGACGAGGTTCTCGCAAGACTAGAGATGTATTTTATTGTTCAGAAAGAAAATACTCTCATGACGCCCGTCTCTAATATTGAGATTTTTTCCCATCAGGACACAGGGTATGTCGATGATCTAATGTTACAAAGGCATCTTATCTTGCCAGAATTGCATAGCTCTAACGAATTTACATCATTGCTAGTACCTGATTCTCAGGTCACCTTGGGAGCTGCCGCTGAAGAGATAATTGCCTCATTCAACACCTCAGTACGCACCACCCCCCAGAAAGCTATCCCAAACATTCCCATACAAGATCAAGCGATGGAAGTGGCAATAAACTTATTTAGAATTGGTAATTATGCGGAAGCAGTTCGCCATTTAGAAGACATTGACCTAGATACACTGCATGAGCGAGAGGGTGTTCTTGTACATTTCTATCTGGGACAGAACTATTACTGGCTTGGAAGATATATAGATGCTCTTCTGGAAATGATCTCCGTACAGGACTTTGACTCCGAGCAACTGGAGGGAGAATTGGATCTTAAAGAAATAATTCAAATAAACAATAGCGATAGTCTCTACGTATTCAGCGAGCAATATATACAGGCAATCCTGTCCCAACCTGATATTGAATTATACCTCAACAAGGTCTACGACCAATAAGAAATCTAGCCCTTGTATTTTTCTATTTTAAGGGCAAGTTCATAATGCAGGACTTCTCCGCGTTTTGCACTAATTTTCCAACAGGGTAGCAAACAGGAAAATTGATAGAGTTCTTCTGCCCTACCACGATAATTTCCCCATGAATGCACCGGGAAGCTCCAGACAAAGGATGCATCCCCCAGTAGGCAGGTAATTGAAACATTATTTTTAAGATCAAGAAACCTAACTGTTTTACATGAGGAAATACGTCTTCTGCGACCGGTAGAAAGCACTACACCGTCATCATTTACCAGCTGTAGGGATTTATTATCACTGGATGCAAAGGAAAAATTCAATTCTGGAGCAAACAAAAGATTATCGACACGTTGCTGTGTTGTTATACGATACTGTATACGAATGGTGTTTCGTAAGAAGGTGTAGGTTTTTTCAATGCCTGTACGTACAGCCCTCCCCTCCTGCTGTATGATCCCCTCACAGGTATAGCTTGCCACCTTCTTATTCTTTTCAATACGCGTTTGGGTATACGGAACATCGACAAAGTTCCCCTGTTCAACAAAGCTCCCGTTCACAAAGCGATTAAGTGTTTCGCTGGAACTAAGAAAATGGTCTACAAAACAGCTCCTGGGATAGGTATCATAATGCAGATGATCCGGAGGATTGGCAGCCTCAGTGCCTGGACTGCGCTGAAAGGTATCCAGATAATTCCAGTTTGTCTGAAACCAGTCAAGCTCAAACAATGTCGCTCCTCTCCGATGAACATAGGCATTCATGTCGTAGCCACTGTACATGCTTTCTTCCAGTCCATCAAAGTCATAATCCATCGTTACCAGAGATGGCTTGAAATTGTTATGTTCGCGAATAATGCGCTCTGCATCTATAAGACTTGCATAGCTCTGCTTCCTATGCATATTGATCTGCACCCCGCCATCAGGAAGACTGCTGTAGGCATAGCAAGATTGAGCGGGCCAGCTCACCTCCTGTGCAGTCTTCCTGCGCGACTTGTCATTGCGAAGATGCGTTCTGAGGATGTGGATGTATTGCATGCGTGCATACAATAATTTATTTTCCGGTATATGCGCAAGGAGTAGACGGCTGTTGTTATTGATATCTGCTACATCACTGGAAAGTAACTTTTCCAGTCCGAAATTTGGAATATGTACATCATAAAAATGAGTTTGCTTTGCAAGATAATGCTGCGGAAAGGTGGCGTAGATATCGTATTCTGCACCCTGCATCATACGAAAAAAATCCTCCAGCCATGAGGCAAACTGTTCTAGACGAATGAATTCTGTTATTTCTGGACAGAGAACAATGGGGGCTGCACCTGCATGAGAAACCGCAAGGAGCCGTTGCATAAAGATGTCCACTGATTCATGAAACATGTGTCGCTCTAATGTACTATGACGGGGAAAGAGGAAGACAGTCGCTCCCTCGTACTCCGTTACATAGATACTGCCGTCCTGCTTTTTATGTGTAGCACGGCGAGGGCTTAGGAATTCCTTATCTATCACGGTATACATCAATCCACTGCGTTTTAGTAAGGCAATCAGGGGTGCATGCCATATATCTCCGGGCAACCAAAATCCCCGCGGACGTTTGCCGAAATGCTGCCGGATATAGGTGGTCATGTATTCAAACTGATCTATACTATCGCCACGTGGTATCAATGAAACCAAGGGTTCATACATTCCACCTCCCAGTATCTCAATGCTACGCCGTTGAACCATCTCTGCAATAACATCAAAGGATTCTATATGATTTTTCTCCATGTACTTAAGGAATTGACCCGGAATATATAGCAAAACGGGAAGTTGGGGCTGATGATAAAGTAGCTGTATCAGTGGTTTCAAGGATTTCTGATACAAATGTTCCATAAGCCCGTCGTTTATTGAAACTGGGAGAGCAATGCGGAATCCAAGAATAAGGCGTTTCTTTGCTTTCAACCCGTCCCAGCTCCCCCGATGAATCGAAAAATAATAAATTGATCAACAGGCAATAGAGCCAGTGCAATCAAGGCAGCAATAATACATACATTTAATTCGCCCGCACTACCCCGAGGTCCACGCTCAATTTCAATCCGCATCCTGATAGCGTTTACAAGAACGACCGCCATGTAAAATCCAAGACAAAAAGTTAGGGAAAAGAGAAAAACATGAAACAATGTATAGCTCCGCATACTGTACAAATGTCCTAGCCCTAATACCATGATGTTCATGATTGCCAGTATAAGAAAGGCCTCAAAATCCAAAACACGTTTTTGTATCCATCGCAGGAACAGTCTGCGTATGAGAAGCAGAAGCCCCACTACTAATCCAATAAAAATCGGAAGCGAAAAATACTGTAGGATAAAAATCTTACCAATTATTGCCCGAAGGAAGTAGGCAAACATTCCCGAACAGGTCATAATGAGCACACCAAAAAGAGAGAGCATTATCATTCGACCTAAGGACATCTCTGGCATCCTTATCCGGTACAGACCAATATAGCAAATAAAGATGACATTTTGTATAAAAGCAAAAGTCAAGGGAATATCGAAAATACTCATTCATCACTCCCAACAGTGCGGGGACGCAGAAAACTATGCAAATATCCAAGAAGGAGCATCCCACCCTGGGCGAATATCAACAAGCGAAAGGGATTGTCACCAACCTCGCTCGTATCATGATCTATCATAAATGACACTTCCTGAAACAACAGCAACTCCTGCAACAATCCCAACATCGTAATAGCAACGCCAAAGATAAGGGCATAGATACTGACAGATTTAACAATACTCGGATAATCCTTATCTGCATCAACACCATAGGATAGGGGTGGCAAGCACATAAGATGCAATACAAAGAGGGGGAGAAATACTTCCAAGCGTTCCGCAACTGACATTGAAATCACTGACATAAGAAAAAGTACAGATGACGTTAGGAATATCGCTATGATACTACGAATAAATAATCCTACGATATTGCTGAATGTTCTGCGAATAGAATAATAAATGAATAATGTTGTACAAACAATAAAGACCGCTGCCAGAGCACAAATAAGAGAGATCAGAAAACGTTGCGTAAGTATCGCCACAGAAATAAGAACAAAAATAAGTGAATACAGGGTGGAACGAACATTGGCAGATAGCATCATAAGGGAAACCTATTACTACAGTATGGCATTATTGTAATCATCTAAGCTCACTCGATCATTCAATAAAGGTTGACATAAAACATTTGCCAGTAATACAGCCATAGCAAAACCACCATTTACATCACGAAATAAAAATGCAAATTGACCAAGCAGTAGTGCATACACACACTGTAGTAGCCGGCGAGTTGGAAAACTGGTAATATCTGGAGCAAGAAAGAATATGCCCAGGATGAAATTGCCGCTAGAAACATAATGTAACACATTACCACTGAATAATTGCTCACCTGTCAAAACATAGATGGATGTAGCAAAACTAAAACAAGATATCAGTGGCAGCTGCCAAGGAATGACACGGCGTGCGAGTATAATTAATGATCCCGCCAGTATAAGCAGTATTGATACACCAGCAATACTCCCTGCTACATTTCCAAACAAGGGATCAAATTTTCCGGGAGACAGGACAATGTCAAAACCCCCGAGAAATTGGTTTGACATCGTACTTAACCATGTGTCAAATTCCGAAACTGGCAAGCGCTCAGACAGGGCAACAAGTCGGTTTGCAACAAAAAAATTAAAGTCCGGTTCAAGCCAGCCCTTGCTCAGTCTCTCGGGGAAAGACAACGATACGAAAACTATCCCGGCTGCGGCTGGATTCATCCAACAATTAGTTATGCTTCCAAAACTACATTTTACGACAACCAAGGCAAATAAAACCGCAAAACACGGCACAAAGAAAGAAACAGCAGGTGGCATAAATGCTGCAATCAAAATACCTATCCAGAAAGCATGTATATACATGGGGGGATGGGAAGAAATCCTGCTTATAAGAAATTCTACCAACAATGCGGTTCCCAGCGACACAGCAAATACAAGCAATGACTGTGGCCCAAATACAAAAAAGCCCCAAAGTAAGGCAGGGAGTAGGGCAAAAATGAATGAATAATACACATAGTCTGTACTAATGTAAGAAAAATATTGAGTCCTACGTTGTATTGTCTGTGCTTCTTTCTGTTTCATTGCTCTATTGTTAACTTCCCTTGCTGCTTTCCATCTGCAAGCTGCTCATATAGAGGAATTCGTGATGGACAGACAAAGGTACATAGTCCACATTCAATGCAATTGTACATGCCATGTTGTATTGCAAGCTCTTGCCGCTTTGTCTCTAACATGCGAACCAACATGCGTGGATCCAAATCTGCCGGACAGGCACGAACACAGGCCCCACAACGAATGCAGGGAGTTTGTTTTGCACGATGTGCATGCTTTTCTGTTAGCAGAAGGATGGCAGTAGTATCCAGAGTAACTGGAGTGGACTCATCTATCATCCTTCCAGTAAAGGTTCCGTTCAACATCATAAAATATGGTAGGTTCTTCTTAATGCCACCGCATTCACGAATAATATTGCCGATGGGAGTGCCAACACGCACCTTCATATGAGCCGGTTTCTCTATTGCTTCCCCTGCGACAGAAATAATGCGCTCAAAAACAGGGATGCCAAGCGTTATGGCCCTGAATAAATCAAAAGCTACGGAGGTGGAAATGATTGTATAATCATCCCTCTGCCGTTTGCCGTGTTTTTGTAATAACCTAAAGAGGGCCGTTGAATTAAGCTGTATATAGTCACGAAATAGATCTATGAAACATATCTTCCAATCCTGCGCAATCATTTCCCGGAGTATTTTTTTACTGGACGACGAACATACTAGGATAATTTCCTTTGGAGCAAGTATGCGTTGCGCTATCTCTATCCCTTCTAGTATCTGTTGAAAATACATATGGAATAGCTGCCGATCCCGGGAGAGATATGGTTCTGGATCGCAGGCAGTGATAACGAGAACATTAGCGTTATTCTGTTTGTCGAACAAATCCGCACAAACATTGCCAACACCACAATCCAGTGCCCGCTGTTTCAATTCATGGCTAGACAATGGTCTCCAAGCAATCGACTTGATGGATTTTCCTAATATAGAAAATGCCCCCTCAAACTGTACATTGATAGTAGGAACCTTCTCAGTACCGATAAAACAATGTCCCAGCGAAGTAATGGTCCCAGGAAGGGGTGAATACATGCCGAGAGGGAGCTTGCCCTTACAAGTCGCTAGTATCTGCCCCTCACGTACAACATCTCCCACTGCAACAATGGGTTCATACAATCGCTTATCCAAAAGCAATGGGATGCTACAATGAGTTGGCATTGCGGCATTGCGGATGTGATTTTCTATGGGAGCAAAGGCACTGGCTTTACTATCAAATAGTAGTATTTCTTCTTTCATAGGATACTCGTACCTGTTTAACAATAGGTTAACTAAAATACCTCATCATATTTCTCGCTACGCTTCCCCAATATAAAGAAAAGGGGGAAGGTAGAGCACACAACAAACAGAGCGAATATTTCCTCTGATATTTTATTATTGTACATTTTTTCTGCTACAAAACCAATACTTGAATATTGCGATTGTGATAATAATAAATTATGATGTGAAGGCCAGATTGAGCTCTGTAAGGTCTCTTGAAACCATTTAGCGTCAAAGATCATAATACTCTCCTCACTACGCTCTATTTTACCATCTAATCGCCGGAAACGAGACAAGCCAAGCTCCGCGTTTAATTCAGGGAGCTGATAATGCACTCGTTGCTGAAAAGGAATTTTCTCCTGCATTGCGACATGTGCAAGATAATCAGCAATGTCCGGCAAGCCCGCCTTATGTTCCCAAATAGACTTCATGTTCTCATACCACTGATGGGTAAAATTGGGCGGGCTCAGGGGGCTCGGAATTTTTACACCCCCACCCCACAAATTGAGTGGGAGAAAAAGTGCTAATAACAGGAAGGTGGCAACAAATAAAGAAACGAGGGGCTTGTCGGGGAAATAATCTGATAATTTCACCTGCACGGGAACAATATACACCCGCCGAAACAGTCTGTGCTCGTAACGCCGTTGTTTATAGAGATCATAGAAAAATATGGCGCACAACAATGCAGGGAGAGCGATGCACACGGTAAGAAAGGCAGGAAATAATGCCGTTCCAAACGATATGAATTGCAAGATCATACATCCCAATACAATAATGCCATATTGCAACCAGACCCGGGTCTTTCGTGCCCTGACGCTGCTCTTATCTGCTTTCTTACTACGAAATTCCACAACAACAACACGACACCAAGACATATACCATACGCCACTCAGTATCAATGTTGGCACTCCCCCTAAGCTCGCAAGAATGGATAGTGGCAAGGCAGATAAAAGAAGGGAAATACGATGCCCATGATGTCGAAAAAGGAGAAGAAAGCATACTATGCCCCAAAATATCATCAGTACTATAATGCGCAAAGAAAAAGAGTTTCCCGGGAGAAACCACTGAACATCATGAGCTTTGAAAAGGTGATATAACACATAATACAGAGATAGAACAGGGCGATCCCGCATGAGGTATAGTATGTGATACGAAATATCATCATGTTCTACAGTAAAATAGTTGGGAACATTTCTCAGATAGGGATTGTAGCGTGGATCATCTACATCTATGCGATCGGGCAGCGCTGCAATCGGAATATATTCCATAGTTGGAAAACTCTGCAGCATTACCAGTGCCGAATGTGCCGAGATGATCTCATCTTCTGGGAAGGGGCTGAGAATATCATGAACATCTTCCAGATCCATACGATCTTCTACAAGAAGCACATAGTACCGTTCCCAGACTGAGGACAAATGATTAAAGAAAAAAATAATGAGCAACAGGACACAGAGAAAATACAAAAATAAGCACAGGATACTGCTGATCTGATATTTCTGAAATAAAGGGTTCACGGCAACAGGATATATACCGATACGCTGATACACAAACCAATAATAACACCAATAATTACTTCAAAAGGCGTATGCCCCTGGACATATTTATGGGATGATTGATAGTCGCTATGTTGCTCTGATGCAGTATCTATCTTGCTGAGCTGTTCAACAAGGAAGCCAACACTTCTCCGAACTCCAAAGGCATCGCGGATTACAATAAGTCCGTAGAAATACGTCATAATACTCAATGGAGATATGAACCCATATTCAAAGATAAACATAACCGATACTGCGGTAACAAGGGCTGAATGACTGGAGGGCATTCCTCCTGTTTTCAGGAAAAATGTCCGCCACCATCGTCCATGTTTCTTTAGGAAGGCATGGATAACCGCTTTACTTAATTGTGCAACAAACCACGTAAGAAATGCTGCTAAAAACGCCTTGCTCTGAAATAAAACTGAAATAAAAGAAAATGTCTCAAACACGACCGAAACTATTGACTACCCTATTGGTTTTGTGTGATATTAGCATAATGAACGATAGTACGTCAAGGCTTTTTACAGCCGGACCCAATGACAACAAGCGGAAGATTGATCGGGTAACCAGAAAGTTATTCCCTGCCCTCCCACTCTCTGCAGTCTTTAGTGCCATTAGAAAGGGTCGCATTTATATTAACGGGAAAAAAATTACGAGCCACAGTGTTCAGGTACAGGAAGGAGACAGCCTACTCTTCCCAGATACATTTCCCATGCCCAGAGATAATTCCACAGATAATCCTCTACCCGATGTAAGCATTGACATCATTTATGAAAATGAACAGTTGCTCATCATCAATAAACCCACGGGAACTGCTCTGTTTGGAAGCGAAGGTCTCATCCATATTATTCGGCAACAGCAGGAGCAAGCGCAAGCGCCCTCATTAAGTTTTAGCCCCTCATTTGTGCATCGAATTGATCGCCCCAGCAGTGGCCTGTTAATATGTGCAAAAACACTGCCTGCAGCACAGGAACTGTCCCATGCCCTCAGTCGGGGCATGATCCGCAAACACTATCTTGCCATTGTAGAAGGACGTATAACAGAAAAACAAATCTGGGAAGACCATCTCCAGCGGAATAGCTATGACAGAATAACAGAAAAAGCTAATGGGGATGGGGCACAAAAAGCTCATACCATAATCCATCCCATCAGCACGAACAGAAATCAAACATTGATTTTGGCAGAAATCCGCACGGGAAGAACACACCAGATTCGTGCTCAGGCAGCAATCCATCGTCACCCACTCGCTGGAGATCGGAAATATGGAAGTAATAACAGACAATCCCTCCTTCTCCATGCTGGGTGGCTCTCCTTCCATAAACAGGGCATCCTCCAACAGAGCCGTTTTTTTGCCCCGCTTGCCGCTTCTTCAATAAAAAAAATTACCACGTTATTTGGCAAACAAACGATAGACGAAGAGACCGTACAATACTATAATGAAGGTAGTGTCAAAAAAAGATAAACCCCAATCACTTGGGAAGCATTTTAGAAATTTCACACGTAATTTACAGCGAGTCCAGGTCTACGCACTCATTGGAAAGAGTGGAACTGGAAAAAGCTTCCGTGCCTATCTCTTGCTTGAGCGCTACGGCATTGATATCTTAATTGATGACGGACTCCTCATTCAGGAACAACGCATTCTTACCGGCAAGACGGCAAAAAACGAGAACTCGCATCTTGCTGCTGTTAAACGCGCCCTGTTTTTAGATGACGAACATCAACAATCTGCGTTGCAGACCCTTGCAGGGCAACGAGCACGACGTATCTTGGTACTGGGAACATCACGAAAAATGATTGAAAACATCTGCCAGAGATTGAATCTTCCATCACCAAAAAAGATAATACTGATTGAAAATATAGCAAGCAAAAAAGAAATTGAACAGGCACAGAATAAACGACAGGGTGGGAAACACACCATCCCCGTACCAACCGTTGAGGTACAAAAAGATCATCCGAAACTTGGAGAGAAGGCCCTCCGCATTATATTTCAGAAAGACCGAGGGTGGCTAAAGACAAAGAAGAGAAAATACGAAAAATCAATTGTGCATCCCAGTTATGGCCCGCAGGGCATTATTAGTATCTCTGAGAGTGCATTGAGTCAGATGCTCATGCATTGCATCGAAGAATTTGACCAATTAATTGAAATTATACGAATTATTATTAAACAACAGGATAATGATTATGGCATTGACATTCATGTAGGGCTCCCCTATCAATACGAAGTTGCAAAAAATGTACCCGCATTACAAGAGTATATCATCCATCATATTGAAACATATTCACATATATCCTTGCTTAATGTTAATGTTATAGTCAGTAATGTACGAAAATAAAAGAGAAATACTAGAAGGAAGTAACAACAAGGAGAAATAGTATGACATTAAGATTATTTGTATCTATCACAATGATATTATTAGTTGCCTTGAGCATACATGCTCAAGAGGAATCAGATTATTATGTGAGTGTTGAATCTGAAAAAAGTAATCAGGACACCAGAATACTTCTGAAATCGCTTGATATAATGTTAGATTTCTACAACAATCAATTTAGATTTGACGAAGATGTTATCGCAGATAATAAGCTCAGGGTCAATCTGTTTGAATCTCGTGATAATTACGAAGATTATCTGGGAAATATACAGGAGACAACTCCGGAGTTGACTGTAGACATCCCCACAGTAGGTAATTTTGTCTATCTGCATTATGACGATCCAAGCAAGAACATTTTGGTTGGATATCACGAAGATATGAACCTCAAACCGGATATATCACTTGTACGCCAATCGTTTATGCAGTTCCTCAGGGCATTTTCCAATAATCCGCCCCCATGGCTTCGTGGATTTTCTTTGTACTACGAAAACATACAGTTTACAAACAACAGATACGATGAGTTAGCACCTCTAAAACCGAGCCCTGCATGGTTAACAACGCTACAAAGTGTTCCAGACGATCAAATGCTAAGTTTGGAAGATTTTATGCAGATGAATTTGACTGATGCCCGGACAAACAAGAATGTATTTTATCCAATGGCATGGGGATTTGCCTTTTTTCTTGATGTTCCAACCCGATGGTCTTTCATTCGGAGGACAGCAGATTCCTTAGAAGACAATCAAGAAGCAGAATTAATAGACAACATTCAGAATATTTTAGAAGAATTTGCGGACAGAACTGACATGGAAGAGCTCAACGATACATACCTGACCTTCATCCAAGCAGAAAAGACACCCAATGCTATTATTGAAGATGGCCGAGTCCTATATGAACAGGGCATGGGGCTATTTAATAGTGGACAAACAACGGAGTCCTCTGAAGAGTTTGAAAAAGCAAAGGAACAGTTTGAACTTGCAATAACTGCCATGGAAGATCTGCAGGACGATACAAATAGTTATGTTGCCTACTATTATGTCGGTCTCATCAACTACATGCTGGATAATTTCAGTGAGGCCCGCAGGGCATATCAACGGGCAAATGTATCTGTTGATGATCTGCTAGATGACAATCCTGACAATATTAATCTACTGCAGAACAGAAAACGACTGGTCTATGCCCAGAGCATACTGGAATACGAGGCAAAATCCTGGGAAGATGCAAAGCAATATCTTGATGCCTTCCTAGAGCAGAACAATGCCTTCCTCCGGGACAGCGATGAGGATAGTCCTGAGTATCAGGAAGCTTTGGAATTAAATGAAAAAGCTGAGAAATTTCAGAAAGTAATCAGCGGGAAATTGAAATAATATCCCTGCATTGAGTGCGGCATCATAGATCTGACAGGAAATGTTTAGAACTGAGGTGCCGCGCTGTGCTCAGAACAATCTTACCAGAATAAAATACAGGTTCAAGAATCCTGCGTATGCAGGCACTGATGTCATCATCATCCTGCATGAGTTGCCCATCTTCAATAAGCGTACGGATAAATGTAGACATAAAAAAAGCCAATATCCGCGAAAACGGTATGTCCTTGTCATGCTGTGTCAGCATGGCGTCAATTTTTGCTAATTGTCGTAACCATGGTTCAGCCAGATCGCTGTGGATTTTGAGCAATTCCCCCATGTAGGGAGATATACTGAGAATAGCATCGTATTCTATGAAATTTTTCATGACTGCCCGGCAATAACCCGACCGAAGTATTTTTTCCAATTCCACTGCTATCCGTTCACCGGGAACATTTTTGAGAAGATGTACAGACATGCGCATACGACGGCGATAAACGGCAGGAAGCGTAAAATCAGTAAGTGCTGCATATTTCAATGCACGGATAATCCGCACCGGATCTTCCTTAAACATGATTTCAACAGGAATAACCGGACGCAGTAATTTTCGCTTAAAATCACGAACACCATTGACATAATCAATGATTATCTCTTCCTCAGGACAGAAATATAGTGCGTTGATGCTGAAATCTCTGCGTGTTGCATCTTCATACATGGTGCCCCATACTCCGTCACTTGTATCGGTAGATCGGAAGGTCGTAACTTCAATAATGGTAGAGTGGAAGAATATGTGAACCAGACGAAAACGCCGTCCAATTATCCGGCTGTTCCGAAAAATTTTTCTCAGAACCTGTGGAGTAGCCGCTGTCGCAACATCGTAATCCTTGGGGCTCCGTCCAAGAAATAGGTCGCGCACAGCCCCGCCAACAATGTAGCTTGGGTAGCCAAAATGACGCAGGCGTGAAATGACCTTCCTCGCATTCACATCTATGTCTTTGCGGGAAATGCCATGTTCATACCGTTCATAAATATGCCCGGCTTTTTGAATTTTTCCGTCATCGGAATGGAAATATCTAACACGCACTATGGATTCATCCCTGAAGATAGTCTAATACGTTTGCAGCAACTATATCAACAGCATCAGAAAAAGGAAATTGCAGAAAAGTTCCGCGTTCTGTAAAAGAAACAAGATCGGGAATTATCGGTATAGAACCAAGAAATGAGACGCCAAATTCCTCAGCAATTTTCTCTCCCCCACCTCTACCAAATAAATGTATGGAATCGCTATCACACATATTTTCAACAACACCAAGTACGGGTAATTGTAATTTGCGGGCAAAATCTATGCTTCTTCGGGCATCTGCCAGAGAAAGCCCCTGTGGTGTCGTTACTGCTATCCATCCACTCAAGCTTGGCAGATATTCTGCAATGGTTAATACTTCATCTCCCGTACCAGGCGGTGTGTCAATCAGGAGTATATCACGTGCTCCCCATTCGACAGTCTCAAGAAATTGACGTATAATGCTCAACTTCATCGGACCCCGCCACACGAGTGCCTCATTTTTTCCATATCCAATACAGGCCACACTAGCAATAGAAATATTCTCATTAATGGCTATCGGTATTACCCGATCGCCATCTGCCTGAAATATCTCTGTATCCACGCCGAGCATTACAGGTATATTTGGTCCGTGTATATCGGCATCAAGAATGCCAACTGAATATCCCTGCTGAGAAAAATACCTCGCAAGAATAAGACAGAGCGTGCTTTTTCCAACACCCCCCTTTCCGCTAGCAACCGTTAGAGTATACTGCACCTGCTTTAAGTTTTCCTGTACTGCTGCAATTTTTTTTTCCATCACATCCATCCTTACTTTGTAATATTATAATACAGAATGAAAAAAATTGCAGAAATAATTTTCAAATTGTTGCATAAAAAACTAATTTGAGCTAGAATTTATTGCATATCTTTTTGAGGAGGATTATGCATGGAAAAACTTTTTCGCTTTGATGCACTCGGTACGAACATTCGTACTGAGGTGCGGGCGGGTTTTACTACGTTTCTTACAATGTCATACATTGTATTGGTCAATCCCGGAATTCTTTCGGAAACTGGGATGCCCTTCGCTGGTCTGGTTACTGCAACAGTAGTCGTGGCGGCATTGGGTAGTATTGGGATGGGCCTATTGGCCAATCTCCCTTTTGCCATAGCTCCAGGGATGGGCTTAAATGCCTTTTTTGCCTTTACCCTTGTTCTTGGTGGGGTTATGAACTGGCAAACAGCATTGGGTGCTGTCTTTATTGCCGGCTTCATTTTTCTCTTGTTATCTGTACTTGGTTTTCGACAGGCAATTGCCAATGCCCTGCCAACTGAGTTGCGCTACGGTATTGCAGCTGGCATCGGTGTATTTCTTGCCTTTATTGGTTTGCAGTGGGCCGGAATTGTCGTTGATAATCCTGCAACCCTTGTTGGATTTAGCGGACTATCCGTCAATCTGGTTATTTTTATGCTTGGATTGTTCCTAACGGCATGGTTTCTGATTCGCAAGAAAACAGCAGCACTCATTTATGGAATAGTCTTTACATTGGCACTCTGCTTTGTTGCAGATCTGCTGAACTTATCGGGAGCGGAGCAACTCGTTGTATTGCCAAGTGCTATTGTCTCCCTTCCTTCTTTTGAATTGTTCGGTGCAATGGAACTCCTACCTCTCCTTTCTTGGGGAGCAGTTATGCCAATATTTAGTATTTTCTTTACAGACATGTTCGACAGTCTGTCGACCTTTGTTAGTATTTCAGAGGTTGGCGGCTTTATAGACAAGAAAACAGGAGAACCACGCAATATAAAACAAGCCCTACTTGCTGATGCCCTTGCAACTACATTATCAGGTTTCTTTGGCACATCCAGTGGAACGACCTTTATTGAAAGTGTTGCTGGCGTTAGGGAAGGCGGACGGAGTGGATTGAGTGCCGTTGTTACGGGACTCTGCTTTATTCCCTTTCTGTTTTTTGCCCCCTTGCTTGCTACAATTCCGCGAATTGCAATTGCGCCCATCATGATCCTAGTTGGTTTGTTCATGTGTTCCCCACTTCTAAAGATACAGTGGGACCGCATTGAAAATTCACTGCCAGCATTTATCTCCTTTCTGATCATACCGCTAACATATAGCATTACACAGGGAATTGTCTGGGGACTTCTTTCCTTTTCCATCATAAAGGTACTCACCGGACAGATTCGAGAAATACATCCGCTGCTCTGGTGCATTAATGCCATGTGCGTTATTTCTCTCATAGCATGACAGACCTACCTGCTTTCTTATAGCATGACAGACCTACCTGCATTTGGCATCCAGCCCAAATGCAGGTTTCTAGTACAATTTTTCCTCCGAGCTACCTTGATCAATGGCGACTACTGAAATATAATTACATATCTATAAATGCCATAAAAATAGAATGGAGACTAGAATATGAACTCAGTCAGAATTGGAATCGTAGGATTAGGACGACTTGGAAAATGTCACGCGCAAACTCTTGCCTTTCATTGCCCGGGAGCAGAGATCGTTGCAGCTTGCAGCGTTGTTGATAAAGAACTTCAGTGGGCACGGGAAAACATTGGTGTAGAAAATGTATACAATGATTACCATGAAATGTTGGCTACTGAAAGCATGGATGCTGTCTTCCTGGTAAGTAGCTCCACTGTTCATGCAGAGCAAATTATTGCAGGAATTAATGCAAATGTGCATGTCTTCTGCGAAAAACCAATGGGACTGACGGTCGACGAATGCCTACGCGTGGAAGAGGCACAGAAAAACAATAAAAAAATATTGTTCATTGGCTTCGTAAGGCGTTTTGACCCCAGCTATGCCTATGCGAAACAGAAAATCGATGAGGGATGTATTGGCGAACCCTTTCTTGTTCGTTCTCAGACGGTCGACATTAACGATTTTGCTGAGTTTCAACTTGATTTTGTAAAAACCGCTGGTGGGATTTTTCTTGACTGTAACGTCCATGATATCGACCTTATCAGATGGTTTCTCTCTGCTGATATAGAAATGGTGCATGCTATTGGAGCGAGCTTTGTTCATCCCGGCTTTGATGCCCTGCAAGATGCCGATAATGCTGTTGCTCTTTGCCAGTGCACTGGGAAAAAGATGGCAATTATTTCGACAAGTAGAACTGCATTCCATGGTCACGACACCCACACAGAAATAACGGGGACCAAGGGGATACTAAAAATTGGCATGACACCAAGCAAAAATAGGGTGGAAATATTTGATCAGCATGGCGCCCGCACTGAATGTGTCTATGATTTTTATGAGCGCTTTGAACAGGGATTCAAAAATGAGGTGCAGCATTTCGTCCGTTGTATACAGGAAGGATTGCCCTCTCCTACCAAGGCAGAAGATGGTACACATGCAACCCGAATTGCCCATGCCCTGACAGAATCCTTTCGAGACGGTAGACCGGTACACATAGGTAGATAGAACTATGTCTATTGTCAAATCTGCAACGGAAAAAAGAAAATATGACGTCATTGCAATGGGGCGCGCAGGACTAGATTTATATGCAACTCAACACAAGCAATCCTTTGAGCTAGTGCAATCATTCGAAAAATT
The DNA here is from genome assembly GCA_964291355.2 of Spirochaetia bacterium. Taxonomy (GTDB): domain Bacteria; phylum Spirochaetota; class Spirochaetia; order WTKD01; family WTKD01. The sequence continues at coordinate 399,981 of OZ220223.1, forward strand.
TGTCGGGGGCTCACCAGCAAATACCATTGCAGCCCTTGCAAAACGTGGCGCAGAGACTGGCTTTATATCCAAGCTATCTAATGATCCAGTGGGACAGTATGTACGATCCTATCTCTCAAGCATTGGAGTTGACCTGTCCAACATATTCTATGCAGATGGAGAGGCACGCACAAGTCTTGCAATAACAGAAATGAAACCAGAGGACTGTGCTGTAGTAATTTACCGTAATGACGCAGCTGATTTACAGCTTTCACCCCAGGATATTGATGAGGAATATATTGCACATGCACATGTCCTCCTCATATCGGGAGCATGCCTCTCGCACAGCCCCGCACGTGAGGCCGCCTTGCTTGCTGCCTACTATGCAATGCGAAATAATACCACCCTAGTCCTCGATATCGATTATCGTCCCTATTCGTGGAAATCGCCCGAAGAGGTTGCCCTGTATTATTCTCTGATAGCAGAAAAATGCAACATCATCATCGGAAATCGGGGAGAATTTGATGCGATTGAATATCTCTGGAATCCACATAACAGTGATGACAGAGCTTCGGCCGAGAGGTGGTTCCAACATGCAGCAGATCTCGTAATAATAAAGCACGGAGAGGAGGGGTCGAATGCCTACCTGCGAACAGAACAAGGCATAGAATGTACCAATTCACTCCCCTTTCCGGCAGAAAGTAGCATTAAAAAACCCTTCGGGGCGGGAGATGCCTTCGCAGGCAATCTCCTCTTTGAAATCCTACAGGACAAACCCCTCGACTATGCCCTGCAACGCGGAGCTGCTGCAGCAACTATCGTAATCTGCAAGGACAGCTGCAGTGACGCAAATCCAACTAGTCAGGAATTAGATACATTTATGCAAAGGAGTAAACGTGCCTGAACATATTAAAGCATATGATAATATGAACAAGCCCATTGTAGGTCGTAACCATAATTTACTACCGCAGAGCTTTTTTAACATTGTTCGTCTACGAAAGGACGAATATTTCCAATATCATCTTGAGGACTATGAATCTGTCTGTGTATTAGCCAGTGGTAGCGTTGACATTCAAGCACAGGGTAAAACCTTTGAATCTCTCGGCAAACGCAATGCTATCTTTGGTGCACGACCAGAAGCTGCCTACATACCCATTGATACCCCTACAACAATTCGTGCAATTAGCACCGAAGTCGAAGTATTTATCGCGGGAGGACGCTACGAAAAGAAGGGGGAGGCCTTCCGAATAGACAGCGACGATGTCGTAACCGTACAATATGGAAGCGATGACACCAAGACCCATCGAAAAATATTTCACGTCCTAGGACAGGATACCCGCGACCGCGTGGGACGCCTCCTAGTAAGCGAATTATTTACCGTAGGTGCAGGTGGTTGGTCGGGCTTTCCGCCCCATAAACATGACGAGGATAGGGGAACAGAGGAAACTGCCTTCGAAGAGATATATCATTTCCGTTTTAATCCCGCCGGTGGTTTTGCAGCCCAGTTTTGCTACGTACATGAACATGACTTCGGTCCCGTTCATCATGTAAAACAGGGAAGCAATATTCTTTTGGACAAGGGCTATCATCCTGTTGTTGTTGCACCTGGATATGAGATGTATTATTTTACCATTCTCGTAGGAAAGACACAGCAATCCCTCATTCAACATTTTGAACCGGCCCATGCCTACCAGCTCAAGACAATTCCTGGTATCATGGATATGGTAAATAAATTCAAATAGGGGCATATAATATGAATAAAGCTATTGAATATGCAATGTTTGGTGGAGGTCCTGAATCCTTTGCCGGTCCGGTTCATCGGACTGCCGCCCAAATGGACGGAAATTTCATCTTAAAAGCAGGGATGTTTAGCTCAAATCCACAGCGCTCGCAAGAAATTGCACGCAGTCTGGGAATTGATGAATCTCGTGCATACACATCGGTGGAAGAATGCATTGAAAAAGAACGAGGACGTCCGGACCCCGTACAACTAATGAGCATAGTAACACCAAATCAATACCATTTTTCTATGGCCAAGGCCAGCATAGAAGCTGGATTTCATGTTATGTGCGAAAAACCGCTGACACGAACACTAGAAGAGGCAGAGGAGCTCAAAGCTATTGTACAGAAATCAGGACTTGTCTTTGCCGTTAGCCATGCCTATTCGGCCTATCCCATGATTCATCAAGCAAAAAAAATGGTAGAAGATGGCGTGCTTGGGAAAATTCGTATGGTTCTCTCCGAATGTCCACAGGGAACCCTCAGCGATCCTGCAGAAGAAAGCTCGAAACCAGCCCGCTGGCGCACTGACCCTGTGCAATCTGGTGGTGGTACAGTGGCTGATATTGGAACTCATGCCTACCACCTCATCACCTTCGTTACAGGACTCCAAACGAGCGAACTCTGTGCAGATTTAACAAGCTTTGTTCCTGGCAGAAAGACAAATGACAATGCTCAGGTAATGCTACGCTTTGCATCGGGTGCACGCGGGATGATATGGGTCTCACAAATTGCTTCCGGCTATGAGAACCCCTTTACGTTGCGTGTTGTTGGAGAACATGGGAGTCTTGAATGGTGTCAGGAAGATGCGGACAAGCTTATCTTCTTCCGCAAGGATAGGTCGACCACAATAATTACCCGCGACGGCATTGACTATAACGCAGGAGATGATTTGATACGAACAAAACGGGGGCACGGTGAGGGATTTTTAGAGGCCTTTGCCAATCTGTATCATTTTACTGCAAAAAGGATACAGGAGCCCGAAGAAAAAAAATGGGCAGATAGATTACCTAGTATTGAGGATGGACTTTCGGGGATGCATTTTATTAATAACTGCCTCCTATCAAGTAATGATGGCGGCATCTGGGTTTCAGCTTAAAATTACAGCCCCGGTAGCTCAGTAGGATAGAGCGACTGCCTCCTAAGCAGTAGGTCACCCGTTCGATTCGGGTCCGGGGTATTTATACCTACTATACCTAGTATTGAAATTCTGCTACAATTCACTCATAGGAATTATACTATGCTGTAAAAATAAGGTGGTATAGATAATAAGGGACATTATGAACCAAAATAACAGCAAAAGACATTACGCGGTGTTTTTTTTACTTGTTTTCTCCATTGCTTCATGTGTAACGAAACAGGCATTGGAAGATCCTCTGGGAATAGCATCGAATGCGGACAGCACGCTGCCCGCATTCTACACCTCACCTCCTGTGGGAGATCAGCAATATATATATGGAATTGGCTCTGCCCAGTTGCCTAGCCACGAGGAATCGAAGATTGCAGCATTGGAAATGGCACGCCAAGACGTCGCGATTCAAATAACCCAAACAATACATACCGCCATAGATGAATACGCAGCAGCTTTGAATATAAATTCGCAACTTGAAATCGTATCCCTAGGCGAAGAACTCAGCAATGCGATCGTGCAAGAGCTATGGTCTCAGGTGCTCCTATCTGAATTATCTGAGACAGTGCAAGGTTCAGTCTATACATTGGCTGTATTGCCTACCTCCACATTGCTGATAAGTGTCGAAAATAACCTACAAAATAGCAAGACATCAATACTCAAACCCGAGCTGATACTGAAATACCTAGAAAGCATCCTAAGCGGAACGCCCCCGCAGGCAGGACAAATTCTTCCAGAGTAGATCCACTATCTTCTATAGAGTAAGTTATACAAGACGCCTTTTACCTTTTCGCCCTCATCAATGTAGGGTGTCCAACCCAGTCCACCATCGCGAACAAATTTTAAGGCCTGCGCATCCTTTTCCGGAATCTTCTCAGGTTTTGCATTCGCCCTTCTATCATTAAACATATGTGCCTGTAACAACTGGCTGGGTTTGCTCAGGTCTGCGATCGGCTGTTTCTGATCATCTGTGTATCTATATATATTGTACGCTATTGATATACCGCCAAGTTCATGGAGGTATTTTGATGGATGCTGCCATTTCGCAATAATGGTATCGTCAATTGCTGCAAGTACTGCGGCACTCGCTGCCTGAAAGCTCTTGTCTGTTTTCAGAAAGGCGAGATCCTTTTCTCCCTTTGCCACCTCGCGAACAAAACTTGCTAGGTCTATCATCCGGGCAGAGGGCTTGCCTTCTTGATTGTTCGTCGTTGTTACAACTTTCTCCTCATTAAAAAAGGACTGTACCTTTCCTCCTTTTGAGTAATGTCCAAAGAGCCCTACCAGCTTTTTGATGGCATCTACGCGAACAAGCTTGTTATCATCATTGCCATCGCCATCAGCATCAACGAAGAGAATGGCATTGAGCTTCTCTGCATAGTCCTTGAATTTCTCATTTAGCACACCGTATCTGTCCAGATCGTATACCGCAATATCACTGTGCCTTTTGCTTACTCCCTCTTGCTTATAGGATGTGACAATCTGTTCAACTATATTCTTTCTTGTCCGAGTTCCAGCAATTTTCTTGAGTACGATGGAATAATCCCATCCAGTCGCAGGAACGAGATTTTCTGAGGCAATCATGTATTTAGCAAGCTGCTGAGAGGCAAGCTCATAGGCAAGCTCATACTGAGAACCAAGACAGGTATCAAAGGCAATAAATACTAATTTTTTCCCTGTGGCATCAAGCGCTCTTCGTGTTGCCCTGCCTATTGCTGCTGTATCAAGAATTGTCACCGTATCACCACCTGTATTACCGTCATTCAGAAATTGACGTGTTTGTTTGTTCGTAGCGCTGTCCGTACCGCTCCTTGTGCTTTGCAAACTCCGCCAAATACCAATGCCATGCCCCCATAGTACAAGCGCGTTGTTATCATCTGCATAATTGCTCAGTGAAAATGTAAGAAATTTTTGCAGTGTATCTTCAGAAACCGGAAGATCCTTCTGATCATTTGATGTCAATCCGAGTGAATTTACCCCCAATCGCTTTATGTTTCCGTTAAATATTTCAAAAACTCGAGTCCCATACCATCCGCCCTTTGGCTCTGTCCCCTTGGGAATATCCGCATAGGCAAGGACACGTATAGCAGTGTGCTCCGAGCCACTGCGCATCTCTTCAAGATCTTTCACAAGAAAATGAGCCAGACTATCATCTCCACCGCCTGCCGACATATAGACCATGAGGGTGGTAGTTGTCCTACTATCTACCATCAGCTGTGTAATGCTTTTCGTTGGCACAGGAGAAGAATTTAGACCTGCAGAATCGCAGGATACCATGAACAGGAACAAAAAAAGAACAACAGCAACTACACTACTAGTTCTAGAACAAATGCCCACACAAAAAAAATGTACTATATTCATACCACCTCATAAGAACAAATTCATTGTCCCCAGCATATAAGATAGTACTTTAAGCAATAAAAGTCAAGAAATAATGTAAAGCCAGTGAGAGCATGACTATGATGTAAACAATTCTAAACGCTCTGCAATATAACTTCCCGCTTCGGATGTTGAACGCTGCCCGCCTACATCGGCTGTTAGCTGATCACGCTGCTTCATAACAACATCAAAGATTGTCCGTTCTACCATTGTACTCATGTCCGTATATCCAAGAAATTGCAACATGAGCTGGGCTGTCCATATCATGGCCACGGGATTGGCTATGCCTCTTCCTTCTATATCGGGAGCAGAGCCATGGACCGGTTCAAACATAGATGGGTATTTCTTTTCTGGATTGAGGTTTGCTCCCGCCGCATAGCCGATGCCACCCTGAATTACAGAGGCGAGATCAGTCAGTATATCTCCAAAGAGATTTGACCCGACAATCACATCAAAGGATTCAGGTCTGCTGATGAGGTACATCGCCATCGCATCAACATGATATTGATTAGTTTCAATTTTCGGATAATCCGCTGCACATTCTGCGAACATGCGATCCCAAAATACCATGCTGTAATTGAGTGCATTGGACTTTGTTACTGAAGTAAGTTTTTTTCTCCGACCGGAGCTCTGTGCTACTTCGAAGGCATAGCGCATGACCCGTTCCGTTCCCTTTCGGGTAAATACCGCTGTCTGTAGTGCTGTTTCTTCCGCACTGCCCTGTCGGTAAATTCCCCCTATCCCTGAATATTCGCCTTCCGAATTTTCTCGGATAAAAACAAAATCAATGTCCTCCTCTGTCTTTCCCTTGAGGGGGCAATCCACTGCATTAAGAAGTTTTATCGGGCGATAGTTTATGTACTGGTCAAATCCTTGACGGATGTTAATAAGTAGACCCCGGAGAGATACGTGGTCGGGGACAAGTTTTGGAAGACCGACCGCACCCAGTAAAATAGCATCATGATCTGCAAGCTGCTTGAGCCCATCCTCTGGCAACATGCGATTGTGTCGCATATAATATTCACAGCCCCAGTCGTAGTGGGTAAAGCGAAAGGGAGGCAGGCCTGACAATTCAGCTGCCCTGTTGATAATTTTCAATGCCTCCGGCATTACTTCTTTTCCTATGCCGTCCCCCGGTATAAGGGCTATAGATGTAGCCATATCTCTCTCCTTAGTTTTTTTTATAACGCTTGTATGCCTTTTCCATTGCTGCAATAAGGGGCAGGCGTTTGCCCGATAGATATCGTACCATTGCACCCCCAGCAGTACAAATATAATCAATTTTGGATACATCAGTAAAACGAGCTGCTGCATTCACACTATCTCCACCACCTATAACAACATAACCCGGACAGCTTTCTAAGGCCTTCCAGAGCTCCCGTGTCCCAGTTTCCCAGAGAGCATGCTCAAACACTCCCGCAGGACCATTTACAAAGATGGTTCCCGCCTCCATGAGTATATTGATGTAATATTCTATGGTCTTCTTTCCTATGTCGGGAAAGAGCCGATCTTGCGGAATATGTTCCAGCGGATATTCCTTACGTAGTCCCTCTTCTTCGCAGGCAAGATCCATGGGCATCAGAATTTTATCAGGAAATAACTCCAGATAACGTTTTGCTTCGGCAATAAACACATCCAGTGATCGCTCCTGAAGAAATGCCATTACCCGCGACCCCAGATCTACTCCGGAGGCAATCAGCATTACCATGGCAGTTACGCCGCCTACAAGGATCCTATCGGCACTGCCATCCTTCAAGACCTGTTCCATCATGTCGAAGGCATCGGATATTTTAGCTCCACCCAGCAAAAAAATTGTTGGACGGTTTGGCGTGGTCATTACTCGGTTGAGGGCTGTAATTTCCTCAAAAAACAGGATGCCCGCAGCCGATGGCAGGATTTCTTGAAAAGCAACCATGGAGGGAGCATTGCGATGTGCTGCAGCAAATGCATCATTGATATAGACATCAAAATACGGTGCTATGTTTCGTATCAAATAGGTATTGAGCATGCCATCTGCTTCTAAGGGAACATCATCCTCAAAGGTGGATACCTCCTCAGTATAATAGCGAAGGTTTCCAAGACAGAGTATGTCTCCCGGTTTCTGCTTCCTGATAAGCTCCTGTGCAGCTGGTCCGGCAAGGTCATCTATATAGCGCACATCGCGATTCAGCACAGAACCGAGATAGGCAGCATGTTGATCCAGTGGAATGAGATTTTGATAATCCAGCGTGTCGCCCTGATGTGCAATGATGGTAATAGCGGCCTCCTGCTCAATGAGATAGCGAATAGTTGGGAGACTTTTTTTAAGACGATTGTCATTGACAATCTTTTTGCTCTTCGGGTCAATGGGAGAATTAATATCTAATCGTAATAGAACTCTCTTGCGATAGAGCTCGCATTCATAAATACTCAGTATGGGGATTTTATTTCCAGTTTCCAAGCCCAAGGTATTCATTCGTTCTCCTAACCGCCTCTAAACGACTAACCTGCATCTCACAGGCAGCACGAATGCCGTCAATGTTTTCGGGAATAACTACTGATTCCTGTGGAATGTTGATGGCAAACATAATGTCCTTCCCACTTGTCACCACTGTTTCTTCCCAGAGAGCTATCTCGTACATATCACCACGGAGATTCCCCAGATCGCGGGCATAGCGAAACATGGAGGCATTCCCGAGAAAGCCATCCTCAATACGTACCACGCGTATGCGATCATGTGCGCGAAAGAAAGTAAGTAAATCTTCTTTACTTGCTGATTTCTGCATACTGAGCAGTACGGTGATTATGTGCCCATGTGTAACGGGTGTATGCACAAGGATGCCTGTTGCATCCACATGGGGCATGATTGACATGAGATCAACCGCCTGATGATTTGGTGCTGGGTCAATTTGCAGTGCATTGGTTAGTCCCCGATGGTAATCCCCAGGGTCTGCAACCCGACGAATGATAGTTACTGCCACCTTTTCCACACCCACCTCACGGTCAATGCAGTCAACAGCACGGATGAGCCCCGTGGTGTTACAGGATGTCAGTTTAAGAAATTTCTTGCCGAGTCCTTTCTCATAATTCGCATATCCATGGAAAAATGTATCGGCAACGTCATTTTTCTCGCCACCTTGGAAGATGGCTTTCTTTCCCATGCGTTCATACAATATTTTGTTCTGCGCACCAACACCGGCCGATGTCGCATCAAGCATAATATCACATGATGAAACAAGATCAGAAAACATTCCAGCGACTTCAATGGAATTCTCGTCGAATAATTTCTGATTCTCAGGAACCACATTGTATAATGCATAGGGCATCCCCCGCTCCTTGAGGGCACGGACAGACAATGTTGGTTTAACATCTGCTACACCAACAAGCTCCATATCATTCTGTCGAACGACACCATCTGCGAGTCGTTGACCTATTACTCCATAACCAGCTACTCCAACTTTTACCATACTATTACCTTCCTTTTTTCACTTTAATAACACGCAGGGCATGTTCTGCAATATCTTTTGCGGTTAACTTAAATCGTTCCTTCAAATAAGACAGGGTGCCCACCTCTCCGAATTCATCTTGAATACCATGTCTATGCATCAAACAGGGCTCATGCTCGCAGAGCACCTCGGCAATGGCAGAACCCAGTCCGTTTTTTACCTGATGATTCTCACAGCTCAATATCGCTCCTGTTTTCTTTGCATACTTCAGAATAATGTCGCTATCTAGGGGTTTAACGCTAAACATATCTATTAGTGCCACACTATGCCCCCTTTCTTCCAGCAACTGTACCGCCTTCCTGCTTTCCGATACACAAACAGCACCTAGGGCAATGATGCATAGATCATCTCCATCCGCAAGAACATTGGCCTTGCCTAGGGTAATTTCCTGACTGTCTGTGTATATGGCTTCGGCTTCAACCCGTTGCAGGCGCATATAGGTACAACCACGATGCTCGATAAGCTGTGGGAGGAGTTGCTGTACTGCATATCCATCGGCTGGATCCACAATAGTAATATCGGGTATAACCCGAGTCAGGGCGAGATCTTCGAAGGACATATGCGTGCCACCATTAAATGCAGCTGTTATACCGGGGTCAAAGCCCACTATTTTTACATTTTGTCTGCTGTAGTTGACCGATATAAATAATTGGTCATAACAGCGTCTGGTGGCAAAGGGGACGAAGGTATGCGCACAGGGAATCTTTCCAACAGAACTAAGCCCTGCCGCTATGCCCATCATATTTGCCTCGGCAACTCCGATATTGAATAGTCGGTCGGGGAACTTCTCCTGAAAAACCGCCGTGCCACTGGCTCGCATGAGATCTGCCTCCAGAACTACGATGTCCTGATTTGTCTCTGCCAGTGATGTCAATGCCTCCGAATAGATATGTCGCATCTCAGCCATCTTGTTGCTCCATAAGACTATCTATCATGTCCTGTGCTTGCTTGCTATCAAATTTCATATTATGTCCCTCTGGTTTCCCTTCTGCTAATGCAGCTCCCCTACCCTTTATTGTATCAAGAATTATCATTGATGGTCTCCTGTCTTCAGCGAGGGCTCGTTGAATGGCAATGTCCATGTTGAGAAAATCATGCCCGGAGACACGCTGCACAAACCATCCAAAAGAAAGCCATTTTGCATTGATGTCTTCCAAGCTCATAACATCCCGCTGATGTCCATCGATCTGCATCTGGTTATAATCGGTAAAGGCAATGAGTCTGTCTAGGCGGAACTGTGCTGCTGCCATAGCTGCCTCCCAGATCTGACCCTCATTGCTTTCTCCATCACTGATGATGGCATATACATTGCTGTCTATAGAATCAAGGCGATTGCCCAGCACCATCCCTATGGCCGCTGATAAACCATGTCCAAGAGAGCCAGCTGTCATATCTACACCGGGGGTGCGGATCATATCAACATGGCTGGGAAGATTCGTGCCCCCCTCATTCAAGGTATGCAACCAGGATTTCGGAAAGAAGCCCTCTGATGCTAACATGCTGTACAGGGCTGGTCCGGAATGTCCCTTGGAAAGAACCAGTCGGTCGCGATCTCGCTTTTGTGGATTTTTGGCATCTACTCGCATGTATCTCTTATACAATAACACAAGTATGTCTACTATGGACATGGAACCGCCAATATGACCGACTCCAAGATGACCAATCATATCGATTGTGTCCCCGCGAACAGCACGCGCAGTGTTTTTTAATTCAGTTATCTCATCAATCGTCAGCATACGCCTCTCTACCTAATATTGCCTACTCTTAGATATATTTTCTTGCATACTCTTATGTGCCTGCATAACTGCGGGCTTCTCCGATATTCCCGGAGTTCCTACACGCCACCATACATCATAGCCACCGGTCATGGATTTCTCTTCTACCTTTACATCTATCAGCACTGAATGTGAGCAGTTTCGCGCTTCTGCAAAGCAGCGCTTAAATTCCGCTACTGTGGTGGCCCGCATGCCCTTTAGTCCATATGATTCGGCATTTTTTGCATAATCTACAGGGTGCATGGGTGCATCAAGGAGCTTGCTCTGCTTGCCACGTGCACGCCACTTATTGCCATAGCTTGAAATGCCCTGACTCGTTTGTAAATTATCGATGCAGTGGAAGCCACAGTTGTCAAATAAAATGACGGTTATTTTGAGCCCCTCTCGCATGCTCGTGAGCAGTTCAGAATGTAACATCACATAGGATCCATCTCCAACAAGAGCATAGACTTCGCGCTCGGGTTCAGCTAGTTTTGCTCCCATAGCGCCTGCTACTTCATAGCCCATACAGCTAAAACCATACTCCAAATGATAGCTCCCCCGACTCCGAGCCCGCCAGAGACGCTGCAAATCGCCTGGGAGACTGCCGGCTGCACAAACGATAACATCGTCATCCTGCAAGAGCTCATCATTGAGCATACCCAGTACGCGCGTTTGCGGAAGAAGATTCTCCCCGTCCGATTTCTCCTTGGCTTCAACTGCATAGAGTTTGTCGACCTCTGTGTTCCAGATTTCTATCTCATCGCGAATGCTTGTGCCCCAGGATGAATTGTAGTTTCCAATCGCTTCGTGGAGATCACTGAGACAGCTTGCTGCATCCCCAGTAAGAGGAAGGGCATTCATTTTACATGCATCATAGCGGTTTGCATTGATTGCAAGAAAGCTACATTCAGGATTCTGAAATAACCACTTTGAGGCAGTGATAAAATCATTCATACGACATCCGATTGGAATAATGAGATCTGCCTGCTGTGCAAGGCGGTTAGATGCAGAGCTACCGGTAACGCCGATGCCCCCGAGGTTGTGTGAATGGTCGTAGTTAATTACCCCCTTGCCCGCCTGACTTTCAGAGAAAGGTATATTGTGACTGACAGCAAAGTCCATGAGCTCTTTTTCCGCAGCCGAATAGCGCACTCCTCCACCACAGATAATGAGTGGTTTCTTCTTTCTCCTAATGAGATCTGCAGCTGCCTGTAGGTCATTCTGTGACGGACGCATGCGCATCAGATGGTGCACCCGCTTTTCCAGAAAATCTTCCGGATAGTCCCATACTTCGCCCTGCACATCCTGTGGCAGGGAGATGGTAACTGCACCTGTATCCGCAGGGTCAGTTAGCACACGCATGGCCTGTACAACTGATGATATGAGCTGTTCAGGTCGTGATATACGGTCCCAATAGCGACTGACTGCCCGGAAGGCATCATTGGCTGTGGTGTTTGGATCATAGCTATTCTCAATCTGTTGTAAGACGGGGTCTGGCTGACGGGAAACAAAAACATCACCCGGAAGAAAGAGAACGGGGATTCTGTTTGCACTTGCTGTTCCTGCCGCAGTAAGCATGTTCAATGCACCGGGTCCAACAGAGCTGCTTACAACACAGGTAGATCTCCTGTCCCGCTGTTTTGCAAAGGCGATTGCTGCATGAGCCATTCCCTGTTCGCTGTGTCCTTGGTAGAAGGTGAGATTGTGATTTCCTTCTACTATTGCTTCCCCAAGTCCTACAACATTTCCATGCCCAAAGATTCCAAAAATTCCTTCAAAAAATTTGTATTCCTTTCCGTCAGCCATGAGATATTGGCTGTCCAAAAAGGAAATCAAGGCCTGTGCCATAGTTAAGCGCATCTTATTTCTCCGTTCATTTTTTTGTCCATATTTCTGCCTGTTTCTCCAACAACCATGCGTGTTCAGAGGTAAAATTACGAGAATCAGGACCAAATCTATCATTTTCCAGATGTGGAATTGCCCAAAGATAATACATACAATAGCCCGGTGCTGCCACCTGTGGATGGGTGAGCTGCGGTGATATTGTTACAGTATCTCCATGACCCACCTGATACACTGCGTCGCCCTGGGCAGAAAAGCCAAATCCCTTGTCGGGAAGAAAGCGAAAATGATATATCTCTGGCTGGGCATGGGTGTGCGGCGGATAGCTCGACCATTTGCCCGGATAATTCAAAACCTCTCCGAGTACCATCTGCGAATACTCTGCTGTTGCCGCATCAAATATTGTGCGCACCGTCCTGAGGGCTGTGTCCTGCATGGAATTTGCACCGAATTGCTCGCTCCGATAATCATCCGGAAGGTAGAGGACAGGTCGAAAGTCCTGTTTGTTCGGCACTGCATTGAGTGCCAGCTCACTGGGAGATTTTGCAAGAATGCGGACTTCGCTGTTTTGTGGCAGGTGGAGCACGGTCGCCGCCTCGTCAAAGAGTGACTGACGTACTACACGTACTGACTGATTGTCCCAGAAGAGCTCCACATCTCCTTCAAGCAAAAGAAACGTCCGTTCTAATCCACGGTAATCGCTATATTCCTGCCCCTCACCAAGGGCTAAAATTCCGAAATCCATTAGCATATCCGAATGTTTTCCGTGAAATTCAGTTATCGGAGTATAGCCCTGTGCAAATTCCCCCTGCTGTCGTATGTGCATTATATTTTGAGCGTGCCCTTCTTTCGTGCCATGTCAACAATAACTGCGGAGACAATAATCACTCCCTTTGCTATCTGTTGCCAGTTGGATGAGACATTCAAGAGATCAAGTCCATTTTTGAGTACGCCAATAATTAACGCACCGACTATGGTTCCTTGAACTGTACCGATACCTCCCGAAAGACTGGTTCCTCCAATGACGGCACTGGCAATGGCATCCAACTCATAGGTTATTCCAAGGTTTGGCTGTCCAGAACCAATACGGGAGGCAAGAACCACCCCAGCTAGCCCGGCAAGAAATCCTGCATAGCTGTAGACATAGATCTTGTATTTATTTACATGTATGCCTGAAACATGGGCTGCCCGTTCATTGCCACCTATGGCGTATATATATTTTCCAAAGCGTGTATGTTGCAACAATACATAGGTCAGAACTGCCATGAGGATGAGAATGAGGATGGGGATGGGGACGACACCAAACAATAAGCCCTGTCCCATATATTCAAATTCAGGAGTAAGACTGCTGATGGGTCGGCTGTTAGAGTAGAGCAATGCTACGCCACGGGCAGCCGTCATCATACCCAGTGTTGCAATAAAGGGCGGTATGCGAGTTTTTGCAATTAAGCCACCGTTTATAAAACCGAGGATAACTCCTATCAGGAGCCCCGCTAAGATGGGAACAATTACAGGAAGTGCAGGAAGATTTTCATAGAAGCGGTGTGACCAATCCATCCGCTGGCTGAGACTGGCAGATATAACTGCAGCACAGGCCAAAATAGATCCAGAGGAAAGGTCAATTCCACCCGATATGATGACCAAGGTAACACCCAATGCCACAAGACCCACCACCGATATCTGGCGAATAATATTCAAAATATTAGTTAATCCAAGGAATCGCGGCTGTAATATAGCCAATATTACCACCATCAGAACAAAAACGAAATAGATCCCGTACTTATCATAGATCTGTACAACCCTTTTATACTTCTGATTACTCACTTTTCCGGTAATAATCGCACTGAAAAATTCCCCAATACCTTTCAATATTTGATTCATTAGTCACCTCTCTATATCAATATAACATACAAGATAGCAGGAAATACAACAATTGTCAAGAAGAAATGTATATTAATCAAAGCTAGCATCGCTCTGCTGTTACAATGAGCCCTGAAATATCTGCACAATTCAGCAGCCAATATGTTTAATAGAGCTCTGTGCCAAGAAAGGGCTTGGCATCGAGTATTGCGCGCAGATTTTCCAGATTCTTACCTTGAGCTATGATAACCCGGAGCCCTTCCCTCATTGCTTCCTGTGCAGCGATGGGATCGAAGGGGCTATGGAGCCCAGGACTCCATTCCTTTGGAAACATATCAATAAAATGAGCCCAGCTCATCTGTTTGCATATTTTCGCCTGAGGATCTTCCTTCGGATTACTGGAATAAACGTAGTCGATGTCCGAAAGATTGATGAGAAAAGCTGCCCGACATTGCCTTGCAAGATGTACTGCAACGGCATCGGTGGAAAATCCCGGCTTCCATCCCCCCGTCAATAGGAAGGGGGCAGCGCTTACATCATGGAACTGATTGGGATCCATAATTATTTCAGTTGGAGCATGGACTTGAAAGATTGCTCGCACAAGCTCGGCATTTAAGCGGGTGGCTGCAATACCAATCTTATCGCTTTCGGCATCTTCTGCGTTATCAATCGCACTTTGGTAGGCCTTCTGATACTCTCGTGCCGTCCTTCCTCCACCAACAACTAGGATAAAGTAATAGCGATCTGTATAGCTACAGAGTAAATCACGCAGCTGTAATATGTAGTCGTAATGTATAGTATCCCCAAGAAATACCGAACCCCCGAGCGATATAACTATAGAATCCATTATGATCTTGGGAAACTGTCCATAATTTGGGCAATTTCATCATACTTCTGCAAACCCCGCACCCAATTTTCTGGCAATGCCTGCATGCCCTGCTGGGCAACCATCAAAATAGAAGCCCCCATTGCACGTGCTGCTACATCACCACCTGCCATATTATTTGCCATAAGCATGTCTGTTAAATTGTCATAACTGGCTAGGAGATGTGCAATATTCGGAAGACATACATCAATCCCACAGGTGGTTCCAATTTTCTGCATGACGGTATTAGTGCTGATGCCCGCAGATTGCAGCCCCGTATCTACCATGGGAACAAGGTTGCTAAAGGGTCTTGAGGCCTGCACCAATGCATCAATTGGGCTAAGCCCCTCCTGCACAAGGAACAAGGCGTCCAGCATACAGCGCAATGTATCATGTGCCTGCTGATTGTTATGGGTCATACTGCTTTCCTGCCAGGCAAGGTCAAAGAGCTTCTCCTGTTCCTGTTCTAGCAAAAGTAGTGGAGTAAAACGTATAGCAGCAATAAAATCTGCTAGGGGAAAATGAGAATTCCCCTGATGTCCCGCAGCAAAACGCTTGGAGGCCTGGTCTTTGTAACCAGTGTAGTTTTCAAAATACTGCTTCCAATATTCTTGGTAGCTCGATAGATTGAAGGTCTTTTCTTGAGCAATGTATTTTAGCAAATTAAATACATGGGAACCATAATTGCAAAGTCCTCCCGCAACTTCATTTGCATGATACCCATCCGCAACGGGTGCTCCCAGATAATCGAGTTTCCCAATTTTTTCCGCAATTTTCCCCTGATCATACTCCCATTGGGTAGATAATGAAAAGGAATTCGAGGCAAATGTTGCCCATACAATAGCATGTACATCCATACTTTACTCCTTCAACATAGTTGCCGGCGGGGAGACTCGAACTCCCACAGGTTAATACCCGGCAGATTTTGAGTCTGCTGCGTCTACCAATTCCGCCACGCCGGCCATTGCTATATCTGTTTCCATTATACAGATATTCCTATGACACTGCAATAAGCCAGAGATATTGTTGTGGAATTATAATGTGTAATGTAGTCCCAACATGAATTGCATCCTCCAGAGTCTTGTGACTGTCTTCTATGCAATTCCATACAGTGCTGCCAACGAGCAATCGGTAGCGAATCCCTGCAGGTGAATACACACGCTGTTCGACAGTAGCAGCTAGCTTTAGGCAGTTAGCGTCTCCTTCGATGTCCTGTAATTGGATGCCCAAGTGTTCGGGTCGACAGGTTAACACAAGCTCTTGCCCTTCCTTACAGTCTGGCCATTCTTTTTGATGCGGAATTTTAGCAAATCCACAATCCACATGGCCATCCCGATATACCCCTGGGATGAAGTTGCTGTTGCCAAAAAATGTTGCTATTTCTGTCGTATTCGGTTTTTCAAAGAGCTCAAATTCCCTGCCATATTGTAGCAATCGTCCTTTGGAAATAAAACCAATGTAGTCTGACAGTAAGAGCACATCCTCATGAGAATGCGTAACACAGATGACAGTAATGTCAAAGTTGTTTTTTATTACGAGGAGTAATTCGCGCATGCTCTGCTGGAGGCCTGGATCGAGGTTGGTAAAGGGTTCGTCAAGGAGGAGCACCTTGGGCTTGAGGATGAGCGAACGAGCCAGGGACACCCGTTGCCTCTGCCCCGAAGATAGTTGTCGTGGCATCTTCTGGGCAATATCCGGTAGTTGAATTAATTCAAGCATCTGCTGCACCTCCTCTTTTATTTTCTGCTCTGGTGTTTTGCGGAGCATTAATCCAAAACCGATGTTTTGCCAAACATTAAGAAAGGGAAAGAGGAGATCCTGCTGGAACACCATTACAATGTTCCTGTCTTCCGCTGCAACATCTTGTATTTCTTCTCCATTCATGATTATAGAACCAGATTTCTGACGTAGCAATCCTGCTAATATATGGAGGAGGGTGGTTTTTCCACAACCTGAGGGACCAATAAGACAAACAAATTCGCCCTGCTGCAGCCGGAAAGAAAGATCATCTATGGCTGGGGCTCCCCCCGCGGTATAGGAAAACTGTATATTTTTTGCTTCTAATATCAACGTAAAAACATCCGGTAATTGAGCAGCTTGCTGCTCAATACAAAGAGAATAAGAACGGGAAGCATAAAAATAATACTTACCACCCCGCCTAAAACAAAATCACCTGCCGACACAAATACCAGCAATAAAACGGGCAGAGTAAGCACCCTCCCCCCACCAATGAGCAGGGACAAAATATATTGATTCCACGATACCAAGATAATAAATATTGAACCGCTAATAATACCCGGGCGAATGAGCGGTAGGGTTATGCGAAAAAAGCGTTGCATAGGACGACATCCCAATGTTTGTGCTACCTGCTCATACTGCAGATTGTAGTTGGAAAATATTGCATGCATGCTGATGATGATATAGGGGAGTGACAGCACCATGTGGGACAGAACAACTCCAATCAGGCGGTCTGCCAGCGACAATCGTATAAAGAGGATGTGCATGCCAATAACAACAGCCAAGGGAGGTACAAGGAAGGGAAGATAGATACAGAATTGTATTATCATACGAAAGCGAAAGCGGTGGAGCCCCAGAACACGCCCAGCCGGGATGCCAAGTATGAGAGACATAACTAATACGAGTGCAGTAATGAGTAAACTATTCCCTAGGGCATTGAGTACTCGCTTACTTCCCTGTAGAACGTAGAGCCATCCTTCCATATTAATGTTTTGTGGCAATATAGACGGGAAACGCCAGTTCCCTGAAATCGAGTAGAAAAACAGGGGTAGAATGGGAAGCAGTACCAGAAATACAAGAACAAGACCTTGGGCATAGTGAATTACCCGTACCAATGCTTGTTTTTTTATTCCTGTCGAAGAGGGAAACGCCATGTTAAAAACATATATATAAAAACAAGCAGGGTTGAAATAACAAAACAACACACTGACATTGCTAATCCAAGAATATGCTGTGTAGGAATACTATCTGTATACCAACGATAGGCAAGAATGGAAGACATGCTCGGAAAAGGCCTCCCTAACACATATGGCACTTCAAATGCACCGAAATTATGTGCAAGAAGGATGATACTACCCGGTATAATGGCCGGCATGAGTAGCGGCAATGTAACATAACGAAAACTTTGCCACCGCCCCGCACCAAGGTTGCTTGCAACTCGTCCATATTCTGGCACAAGGGTGCGTAGCATGGAAATAATCAATATGCCAAGGAAGGGGATCTGCTTCCATACGTAGGTAAGGATGATGCCGAAGCCATAGCCATTGTGTACGAGGATGGGAAAATCCGTAGCTTGTTCCAGATTCTTGCTTGCAAACATGACACGGCTAATAAGACCACTCTGAGAAAACAGGAGTAATATACCAACTGCTGCCACCAAATAGGGAACTGCAAGGGGAAGTTGATAGAATACGAGTAGGAAAGGACCTCGCTGCTGTAGTTTGAGTGCCGTTAAAATAGCAAGAATAACCGTTATAGCCGTTGACACAAGAGCGACAGAACAAGAAAAGAACAGGGAAGAAAAAAAACGTGAATCCATAAACAGGGAGCGATAGGCATGAAATGACACTTCCCCATCAGCTATGAAACTTCCCCATATTACAATAGCTAAACCTGGTATAAACAGCAGAGACAGCAGGAATATAGCAGGAAAAATTCCTGCCATTGCTCTGACAGTGCCCCTAGCGTGGAGCAAATTTTGTAAGCATATCAATTTTGCAAGACCTGTTCAATCCAGTCCTGCTCAATCTTTCCCAACCAGCTCGCATGCATCTCCGGAAGTCGCTTGCGTAATACATCCTCTGTTTGGAGAACAGAGGGGGGAATAGGAACAGACAGGAATTTTTCCCTCCATTCAGGTGATAAGCGCTTCAAATCTATTGCGGGATAGTCTCCCCAGACATCGGATAGATTTTTTTCAAACTGTGTGGATGGTTCAAGCAGAAAGTTGGCTGCAACTAAGGCCGCTGGTTTATGGCTTGCATTATATGGAATGGCAACAAAATGAGTATTGCCGATTGTTCCATCATCCAATATAAGGGTACGCGAGCTCTCAGGATAGCGTCCTTGTTTAATGAATATTGATGCATCGTTGGGATGATAGGTAATATCGTAGGCAATTTCACCATGCTCATAGAGTATCTGTAGCTGGGAACGATTCTCCGGATAGGTTTCTCCACCCCGCCAGAGATAGGGCTCAAGCTGGTTGAGATAATCCCAGACATCCTGTGCATAACGTTGGTAGACCTCCTCTCGATACTCCCCTTGGAATTCCTCATATCCACCTGCAATATAATAGAATATATGACGGACAAAGGCAGAGCCAGTAAAATCTGGAATTGCAGGATAGGTAAAGAGACCAGGATTCTGCTGCACCCATGGGAGCAATTCCGCAAAGCGCTTAAATGGCTCTATCGCTGCTGAATCGTAGATAAAGGCAATCCGTGCCGTGCCGTAGGCAGATTCGTAGTTATCGACAGGATAGCCAAAATCGTATTTGATTGCTGGATCATCGTGGTTTACATAGATGTTATTTGGCAGGATATCCGCATAGGGTCCGTAGAGCAAGTCTTGTGAGTGCATGCTACGAAAATTCTCTCCATTGATCCATATCAGGTCCACTGCACCACCACTATCCCGTCCGGCCTGTTCTTCGCCCTGCACCTTGCTTACTGCAAGTGCCGTATCAGAAACGGGTACAAGATGGAGGGTGATATTAAAATTCTCAAGGAGTCGTTTCGTAACATATTCCTCAACAAATCTGTTAATAACAGAACTCCCACCCCACATATACCAATATAAATCTTGACCATCAGCCAGTTGCTCTATCTCTTCCCAGCTCATTTCCCGAAAATTATCTTCGGTCTCATCTTGGGCATTGCAAGCAGTCAGAAGATAGATGCCGATGCAGGCACCGATAATTAAAAGTACAACAGGTTTCATAGCTTTCATATTATACCACATTAGTATATTCTAGCAATAAGTATGCGTACGAAAATAATTCATGCTGGCTGTGTCCTGTTCTTTTCCATCTATCTCGCTCAATTTTTTGCCTGTGCAAGTACGCTGGATGAGGATTTCGCGAAAAACAAGCATTATCGGCAGGGAAAAACGACAAAGGGTCTTGAGTTTCATATTCTTCAGTATCAGACTCGTGATAATCGTGCGTCATTCTCTCTAATTCTGGACGTAGGAAAGGTCAATGAAACAGAAGAAACACGGGACATGGCCACACGGACGGCAGAACTGGTTCTTAGCATATTACAAAAACAATTATCCGATGCATTAGAACAGGACTTTGTCCTCAGGGGCAGGGTGGGATGGGAACAAACGAGCTTTACATGTTTTATGGAGGCAGGTCAAAGAGATGAGATAAAAAAAGTACTGTCTATTCTCATATCAACCTTTGATACATCATTCCTTGGAAATAAAATAATACCATCTGTCGCACAGAAGGGCGGCCGTCTAAGCAGCACAAAATACAATGACATCATTCCAGCCCTCACATATCGCTCTAGCTTTGCATCAATAGAGAAGACCAAAGACAACTACCCTGTTCTGCAAACACTGGGCATAAGAAATTTTCATCAAAATTGGTATGGAGCAAAACTAGCACGAGTACTCATAATTGACAGCACCCCCATCGTGACCCTAAATTCCATCAGTAAAAGGATCCTAGTCTCTGCACAACATAAAAGCACAACATCTGAAAGCAGGGAATATCGCATTCCCATGCACAAGAAAACGCTGTACACAAAACATGCAGAGGACGCAGTATACATCATACGAAAGGAACAGATATCCATTCTTATTCCCCGGCGTGAACTCTACAGACGAGAAATCTTAACATGGCTTGCTCAGAATATCTTTCAACAGAAAGAGGACAGTGAAATCTCATTGCAGATTGAAAGACGAGCCCTTAGCATGTCGACATATCTTAATGCCATTACTATTCCATATAATGACAGCTATAGCACAGATAGGATCTGGCAACGAGACTTCTATGCAGCCGTTCAAAACATCAGTAATGCCGAATGGAATCAAGCCCTACGCAAGCTACAGAGTACGATTGTGAGCTTTGATAGCAATATCGACATTGAAGATATCCATAAAAGAATGATGCATAATCTGGAATTTCATCTTCCCATTCTCAGCCCCCTGGAATATCAAAAATTATTCCTCCAAATACTCGGCGGGGTCCAAAAAAAGGAGCTGCAGGATTGGCTCCTACTGTTTCTCCAATCTGAAAACCGGGTTATTGCCCAGCCGGAATCCTCACCAAAAAATATCGAAACAACTAAATAACGGATGCGCGAATAACTAAGATTTTGATTTAGCACGTGATGCTCGTGCTACCGGCAGAGAGAACACATTATTCCCAACACCAAATATATTATTTGGATCACAGGTCTGCTTAATAGTACGGATAACATCCATGCCTAGGTCATTTACCACAGAGGTAATAAAGGAACTACGTAACTTGCCGACACCATGATGATGTGAAATTGCTCCGCCATTATCCATAATTACCTGACGAAGTGAGCGTTCCATACTGGCAAAAATATCATCAGGATTTTCCACATTGCCTGCGTAGAAGCCATGCGTAAAATACACACAGGCACCCGTACGATAGAGCTGGGTTATCCGTGGCGATACATAGGGTCTACCGGGTAATCCATATTGCTTGTGGAGACGGAGGGCCTCCTCTTGAACCACATCGCATAGACTTTGTATCTTGTCCCAGGGAACCGTTGTTTCGTAGGTTTCCCCCATAATGGAATATGGCATAAGAAAATCCCGAAGATATGCTATGAGAAAGGTAAGGAGATAACCCCGTTTGCCATTGCTACTACCCGCAACCATGCCGCGATGTTTTGCAACCAGTTTTAGAAAAAAGGCGCGCTGATGCATAACCTCAGACTTCGAACCCTCAAACATTGCAGTAACAACTACCAAACTATCAACATGTAATTTCTTTATCTTTTCCAATACAAAATGCTGGACTTTCTGCTCAACACGTTTTAGGAAGCTGGGTTGACCTCGGAGGGCCAATCCAAATTTGAATTGCAAATTATCAAGTAAGCGTATACTTGCTGGAAGGATGTCAGATTTCGAAAGCTCGTGCACAAAATCAAGCCCAGCTGAAAAATTCGGAAAAAGAACGGAATTATATTCCTGCACCTCAGGAACTGGACGAACCTTGAGTACTGCCTTTGTAATTAAGCCGAGATTCCCCTCGCTCCCATATATGATCATCTGGGGTTGTATCCCCATTGACATGCGGGCGAGCTGTTGTTTATGTTCGAGTACACCTTGGGGCGTAACAATACTGATGTGTTCAACAATATCTTCTATATTCCCGTATCGATTCCGTTTCATACCACTGGCAAAGGTTGCAATCCATCCACCGAGGGTAGAAAATTCAATGCTATCGGGCTCATGCCCGGTCGTTAGCCCCATTTCCTGTAATTGTTCTTCCATATCCTTGCCGATAATGCCCGCCTGTATACATACACGGCCATTCGCATGATCGACCCATTCAATTTTATTCATCCGCTTCGTATCTACAGATACAATCATGCGGCGTTCTGTTTTCGATAATTGCAGGGCACAGCTAACACTTGTTCCACCCCCATAGGGGACAAGACAGACATTGTGCTTCTGTGCAAGCAGTATGAGCTGCCGTGCTTCTTCTTCCGTTTCACAGTAGAAGACCATGTCCACCACACGTTCAAGTGATTTATACATTGCTCGGTAGACTTCGTCTGCTGTTGTTTGTCCATGGCTGTGGATTAGGCGTTCGGTATCGTCAAAACTGTAAGAATCCTCGGAAAAGATCTCGCTACATGCATTACAGAAGGCCGCATTCTTCTTTGCCTTGGGGATGGGCTTGGTCTCAAGCTCATTCATCATCTTACTGGTATCAAGCGATATATTCAGAACCTTCTCCACAAAGGGGACGAAATAGGGAAGATGCTTGCCGGAAACTGGGTAGCGTGTGCCACTGACCCACACTCTTCTATCACTTTGAATGGAAAATTCTGTATCCCGATAGCCCCAACGATGTTCCCAAACTCTGTTGTCTAGTTTTGCATTCATTTACTTTCCTCTTTTCCTTCCCTACCATAACGAATATGTGCTGAGGTAAAGGTATTAGAAACGATTGAACTCAACAAGGATATTTCCAGCGCCAGAGTCGAGGCAGCAATAATTTCTGCCAGTTTACGTGCAGAAAATTCATCAGCTCCGTAACAGTCCAACATATCCAGATTTTTCTTCTGCACAGGAAGTCGGGTTCCGCCTCCAACCGTGCCAACCGTAAGCGACGGCAGGGTCAAGCTGACATGCAGATCTCCGTTCTGTGGCTTTACTTGTAAATGGCCAACTGAATTTTCAGCCGAACAGGCAACATCCTGCCCTGTCGCCATATAAATCCCAGTAAGAGCATTCGCAATATTCAAATATGCTCCGATTGTCCCTATGGCATGTTTTACTGAGAGTGAAATGTCCTGTAATTGATTCATGTCCTCTGCGGTAGTATGAAGGAGCCGCTTGAGCACCTGTTTCTCGAGCACGACCTCGCTAATAACATAGTGTCCGCGCCCTTTGAGCAGGTTCTTCCATGATGGTTTCTTATCACTATTGAATCCCGATTCCAAAATAAAGGGAGCACCCGTCTTTGCAGAAATAAACCTTCCTGCATGGTCACTCGCAAGCGTAACCATATTCTGGCCAGCTGCATTGCCAGTATCAAATATCATATCCAAGATAATCCATTTATGTATGACATGGGGCTCGATACGGAGCAACTTCCCATAGCGGGTAGTAGATTCGGCGACCTCTTTAATTTCTTCATGATGACGGTCTATCCATGCCAGAAATTCAGATATCTTGTGAATGTCCTTAACAATAAAGACCGGGCTGCGACTGAGCTGCTGTCTGATATGTTTTGTGCGGATCCCCCCACAGCTTGCCGTAGCAAGCATTCCCCTACACATGGAAATAGCAAGAGCCCCCTCGACTGTACACACAGGGACGATAAATCTTCCTTGTGCATAACTTCCATCTATCAACAAGGGACCAACAACTGCCATAGGCACAGGCACATAGCCTGCATGATATTCAATTATCCCTTGGAGATCCTCGGTAGAAGGTAATTCATTACCGTCAAGTGCTACTGATGTATGCTCTTCTACCCATTGCTTCCTACGTTCGGTGGCATCCGGACTATACCCACTCGGTGGCTTCGTAAAATTAGTTTGCTCTTTCATTCTTTCCCCACTATAGTTTCATACATAATGCACATCGTTTCGTTTAATACGCCATGTATACCTACATCATACGAAGAAATTGGCAAACTGTCTAGTAGCTGAAAGGAATAACATAGTCCAAGTGCAATATAGGGTATATGTTGACGAATAAGCTGGGCAAAGAGGCGATCGTAGTAGCCCCCGCCCCTACCAAGACGATTCCCGCTACGGTCGAAGCAACGACCCGGGGTAAGAACAAGTATCCCTTCCTCTGTAATCAGGTCGTGGTCTGCGGACTTTGAACCATAAACCTGCAATCCCGGATCGCCCTCTGCCGGGATGTAGAGCGGACGCTCTTCCTGACGGAGGGCCTGTATAATTGCACTCGTTTCTACCTCATCGGAGAAGGATTGATACACACAGACAGCTTTTAATCCTTTCCACAGTGGCAGGGCAAAGAGCCCTTCAGCAATGAGTGAATCATAGCGACTACGATTTCTGACGAAATCCGTATCTGGATGACGGAAATACTGTGCGATATCCTCGCGAAGTGCCTGCTTCCTTCGAGATATATCATCACTACACATATAACTGGGAAGGGCTACTCTAGATTCAGCTTCCGCAGTTTTGGAGCTATAACAAGGGCACAGTAGGCAGCATTGGGATTCTTTTCATAATAATCCTGATGATATTCCTCTGCATCATAGAAAACATCGAGTTTTTCAAGCTCGGTTACAATGGGGTCGACAAATTTTGTTGCCTGTTCCTGTATTGATGCCTCAGCAATCTCCCGTTCTTTATCAGTTGTGTACAGAATAATCGAACGATACTGCGTGCCGACATCTGCACCCTGACGATTTAAGGTTGTTGGATTATGGGCCTTCCAGAAGAGCTCCAATAATTCCTCATAACTCACTTGCTTTGCGTCATAGATAATTTTTACGACCTCTGCATGCCCCGTCTTTCCACTCGTTACATCATAATAGCCAGGATTTTCTGTCTTGCCACCTGCATAACCAGAAATAACTGATACCACTCCATCAATCCGCTCATACACTGCTTCTACACACCAGAAACAGCCACCGCCAAATACTGCTATTGCATAGCCATCATACTCCACGTCTATTCCCTCCCCTGAAAAAGCTGTGAGAAGAATCGAAAAAATACAAATACAACATATTTTTAATAATCTCATGTATATATTATTGTTTAAGAACAAAATAAAATCAAGACCTAACTTGACATATATGATTTTCGATAATACAGTACCTTGTGTCTTGAATAAATCCTAAAACTGTTTTAGAATACAATATCAATAAATGAACCGAGGTGTAAAATGCAATTACAGGATAAATTTCTAGATGAAGTTAAGACCTTGATACAAAGAAGTCAGGAAAAATCTAATGAACAAGAGGATGCGAATTCTGTCCTCCAATTTGCCAATCTGGAAAACAGAAAAATTGTTGAAGGTATTATAGACAAGTTAATACTAAAGGGAAGTGGCATTCATCCAATAGAGCGTCTCCATACCCTGTATGATCTGGCAAAGCAAGGGAAATCCGTTCTCTTTTTCTCAGAGCACTACAGTAATTTTGATATTCCTGTCATATTCTATCTAATACAGAAACTTTCTCCCTACGGGAAAGACATTACAGACAAAATTATTGCCCTAGCAACCAGACGACTAAACGAGCACAGCGTGATCGTCCGTGCCTTTGCAGAATGCTATAACAGAATAACAGTATATGCAGCACGTGACGTAGTGCAATTAAACAAAGAGGAGGCAGCTGCTGAGCACAAATACGCACAGGAATTAAATAAATCTGCCCTCTCTCATGTGGCTCATCTCAAGGAAAATGGCTACATCATCTTTATTTTTCCCGCAGGCACTCGTTATCGACCGGGAAAACCTGAAACAAAAGTCCCCATCCCACAGGTTGTATCATTTATCAAGCGCTTTGATTATCTGATGTTCGCAGGAATAGATGGACTCTTGCTAAAGGTAGATCCGGAAGGGAATATGGCCTCAGAAGAATCAAACGAAGATGTTGTGTCTATAAGTCTTGGTGAGGTAATGGAATGTAAGAAATTCTGCAATGATGCCATTGCCGCATATCCAGATATGGATAGCAAAGAATCCATACTCAAATTTGTAACAAAGAATTTAGATAATCTGCATCAACAGGCAGTTGATCTTCGCGAAACACATATTACATAATAGCAAAATAAAACTGGAGGTTATATGTCAGGAATAGAACAAACAATAGCACGAGAAATTCTTGATTCTCGGGGAAATCCCACTATTGAAGTCGAAATTGTATTGGAAGATGGTAGTAATGCACGCGCATCGGTGCCGTCAGGAGCATCAACTGGTGAACATGAAGCATTGGAATTGCGCGATAAGGATAAGAATCGCTTTCTGGGAAAGGGTGTTACGCGTGCCGTTAAACATGTTCATGAGATCATCGCTGATGCAATCCATGGTATGGATGCGCTCAATCAGGTAGGTATTGATACTGCCCTGCTGGAATTGGATGGAACTGAGGATAAGAGCAAACTCGGTGCAAATGCAATCCTAGGTGTTTCAATGGCTGTTGCCCGGGCGGCGGCAAATTATCTAGCTTTAGATCTGTATGAATATCTTGGAACATTTCATGCTCGCACACTTCCCGTACCAATGGCAAACATTCTCAACGGTGGTGCACATGCAGATAATTCGGTTGATTTTCAGGAATTCATGGTTGTACCTGTCGGTGCAGACAGCTTCCGGCATGCAGTTCAGATGGTTGCCGAAACCTTCCATCATCTCAAAGGTATTCTCCATGATAAATCATATTCCACTGCTGTCGGAGATGAAGGTGGCTTTGCACCTAACCTGAAATCAAACGAGGAAGCAATAGAGGTCATCCTCATGGGAATGGAGAAGGCAGGATACAAGCCGGGTGAGGATATGATGATTGCACTCGATCCCGCAAGTAGTGAATTCTATAGTAGCAAGGAAAACTGCTACGTTTTTAAGAAATCTGATAATCGCAAACTATCATCCTCAGAGATGGTATCTTTCTGGAATGATTGGGTTCAGAAATATCCTATCATATCCATAGAGGATGGCATGGCAGAGGATGACTGGGATGGCTGGAAAGAAATGAGCGAGATACTGGGAAACAAGATCCAGTTGGTGGGTGACGATCTCTTTGTAACTAACACAAAACGCTTAAAAGAGGGCATTGATAAGGGGATAGCAAATGCCATCCTTATTAAGGTCAATCAAATCGGCACACTAACCGAAACATACCAGGCAGTGGACATGGCAAAACGCGCCGGATATGAATCCGTTATGAGCCATCGTAGCGGTGAAACAGAGGATAGCTTTATTGCTGATCTCGCTGTTGCATGGGAAACAGGACAGATAAAGACAGGATCAATGTCGCGTTCAGATCGTATTGCAAAATATAACCAATTACTCAGGATAGAAGAGCAGCTCGGAGCAATCGCTCTCTATCCCGGGGTCTCATCCTTTGCTTCACTACGCTAAGCACTCCCCCATCTAAAACCCATCTAAAACAAAAAAACTCCCGTAAAGGGAGTTTTTTTTTATCTTTGTAGTTATAGCTAAGATGCTACGATCAATGCGAGTTTTTCAAACAACTTCGGTAAGAACCGAGGATCGCTGTATGAATGTTTTTCCACCAAAGATTCAATGTGATCCTGTGGAAAGCCCTCCAAAGATGAAAATGAGATTGCCAGTGTCTGACTAAAATAAGCAAGCGTATGTTGCTTCTTTAGCTGCTCCACTAAATCACGGATAAAGGCCACCTTATCTGCATCAAAGGTGTCAGTATCAACGACAACAAAGGATGGTTTGTAAGAATATATTTCCTTACTTGCCTCTTGTCCTGTATGAACGTTGTTCATTGAATACTTTGTCGACGGGAATAGCTTATCAATGAGAGAAGCGATGCTCTTCTCACTGCCCCCTCGCTCTGACACAACCAAGATGCTTATCGGTTGCTCACTGTCCTTCGTACGTGAAAAATCTTCACTTTCTTGTTGCATTTGTAGTAGCTCATCGGGAATTTCCATGCCTCTACTCGAAAGAAACTTAAACAGCTCGCTTGCGTACACCCGATACTGTCCTCCCGGTGTTATAAAAGCCGTTAGATGTCCCTTTTTTATCCAGTTGATTGCAGTTTGGTTAACCACACCACAAATATTTGCTATCTCAAGTGCTGAGAAAATCCTGATTTTTTTACTGGTCTTTGCCATTTTTTCCTCCTTGTAATGTAAGAATGTTACCAGTACCAACAGCAGAAATTATTTCTATCTCTTTGAGAATTGAAATTTCTTTCTTGCCCCTCTCTGACCATATTTCTTCCTTTCTACCATACGGGCATCCCTTGTAAGATAGCCCTCGGCACGAAGGGTAGAATAGTAATCCTGACTCTCTTTTACTAATGCACGAGACAATCCATGTCGAATGGCACAAGACTGAGCACTCTGCCCACCGCCTTTTACATTCACCAAGATATCAAATTGCGATTGCGAATTTGTCACCACGAGGGGTGACTGAGCAGATAGTACATGTTCTGCAACAGGAAAATAAACAGTTACGTCTCTCCCATTGATAATCATATTTCCCTTGCCCTTCCGCAAATACACACGTGCAATTGCCGTTTTTCTACGACCCACAGCATTTTTTTGTTCCATTTCTATACCTCAATTAATTCCGGTTTCTGAGCATGCTGTGCATGCTGGTCATCCGCATATACTTTAAGATGACGGAATAACTCCCGCCCCAACCTATTATGTGGCAACATACCCTTTACTGCATGCTCCATGGGGAACAGGGGTTTCCTCTGTACCATCGTTGCATAGTTTTCTGATTTCAATGAACCTATATAACCACTATGACGATAGTACATCTTCTGCTCCGTTTTCTTCCCACTCATATATGCATGAGCAGCGTTCACTATAACAACATAATCTCCTAGGTCATAATTTGGAGTAAACTCCGGCTTATGCTTACCTCTCAGAAGCATGGCTGCCTTTACCGCAACCTTGCCTAGGGGTTTATTCTTTGCATCTATAATATACCATTTTTTTTCCACATTTCGTGGTAAAACTCTAAAAGTTCTCACAACTACCCTCTCAAATATATATACATATACGATACTCTATAATTAACAATGATTCAAGCCTTAGAAGGTAAAAAAAGCAAATAATTTCAAAAAAGCACTACATATTTATTAATATTTCGCTTAGAATTGCAAATCTACCCATTTGTTTGACTAATTATCAGTTTTTTTGACGTCTTCCATCTCTTTTTTGGTTAAAGCTTTGTCCTTAATATTTGCAATGCCAACAACAAGCGCAATAAGCGCAACTAACCAGAAAAATATCGGAAGTGCCGCACGAAGAACAAATAAAACCTCATCCATCCATCCAAGTGTCCAAGGAAGATCCATGACAAAATATAGTGAAATGAGTACCAATACTACTGCTACAAAAATTGACTTCATTATTACTCCATAATCAACGGGATACCACTATTATTACATCATATGATAAAACTGTCAATACAGGGAGAAGGTTTTTATATATCTCTTTATTTCCTTCTCCGAAATGTTCAGAGGGATGAATATTGGATAATGTCGGCCCGGTGGAAGGAATATCATATTCTGCAGAAAGGCATAATGTATTTTGTAGTATTCTTCCTGCGATTTTCCATGTAACAGGTACCTGCCCTTCCTCTTCCAGCCATCAGGGAGGCCTATATCGGGAAACATGGAAGTCCCATCCGGCTGCCCATCCGACTCTGCTTGCATAAGATTATACACTGCTCGTACATAGCCCAACTGGAGAAAGGATGCAGCGCGAAAAAGTAAAGGCGAAGCATCATCCCGAGAACAGAGCAACAATGGTACAGGAACAAGCGAAAATGGAACGACAGGGACAAGATAGTCAAAATGCTTTGCAATATCAGTCGTAATTGTATCCATAAACGGACGCCACAGAAATATAGAACTGCCCCCGGCAGGTGCTGTAGAGACTGCCAAACCACCAGCACCTATACAATACCAGTGCTCCGTAGCTGAATCATAGAGATATATCCCCTGCGATTCATCAGTATATAACGAGGCAGCCAGTGCTTCCCATGAAAAAAATAATCCACGCGGATGCCACCCAGCCAGTAGTTTCGAAATTGCCTTCTTGTACCGTGATATATGTATAGATGGAAGACTTCCCCAGAGCCCATGGGAAATACTGTTCTTCATTGTACGCGAGAGCGCCCTGTCCCGATGCCCGAGAATCGCAAAACCACCTTCCTGAAAGCAATCAATATATCTATTGCCATCCTCAGCATAGAGATAATGCCCCACGGACCGCCGTATGCGCGGAAGATGCTGATATAACTGCGCATCAAGTATCATGAGATAACACTCAGCCCCTGAACATATTCGGGGAGAAATTGCCGTATCTTCCCATCATCAAAACGAATGATAATGAGATTGCGCTTTCCTGCACGAACAACGTCAATTATCTTGCCCTTCCCGTAGACATCATGTTGGATAATGCTTCCGCTCTTCCATTCATCACTACCGCTGCGCTGCCAGCGGACCTTGCGCCCTCTCTGTTGATGCACGTCGAGTATTCCTATTGGTATTTCGGCAAGAAAACGCGATGGAGTAAGAAACTCCATCCTGCGATGCAGAAAACGTTGCTGACAGCTTGTAAGGAATAATTCATCCTTTGCACGCGTAATGGCAACATAAAACAAGCGCCGCTCGTCCTCTATCTCGTCGTTTCGGCTCTTTCCCGGAAAGAGCTCATCTTCCATCCCGGTTATTATTACCCGATCAAACTCTAAGCCCTTCGTGCTATGCATGGTAATGAGGGCAACGGGCGGTTGTTCGACTTCCTCTTGCCCCAACTCCTGACGATTTAATTCTGCAGATTCCAAAAAGCGAAGGAGCTCATCGTCACCACTTCCATAATGATGCGCCGCATGTATCAACTCATCGAGGTTTTCTACCCGTGCTGTCAATCTCTCAGGGTCCTTATTTTCAAAATAAGCAATGATGCCCGAACTTTCTATAAGCAGAGTAAGCCGATCCGGCAGTGGTCCCTCGTCTGCCTCCTGTAGACGCTCATAGAGGGCAATAAAGGATTCTACCCCGCGGCTGCTCTTTTTTCCTTTTGGTAACTGTCGCAGAAGATCCAAAATGCTAACTCCTGGCTGCTCCTCTATCTGCTTGCTAATTTTTTCGTAGCTTACCGTACCAAATGATGCAATAAATTTACGCGAAATGCGCCGAAATGCCACCAAATCGCGGGGGTTCACCAGCAAAGATAGATACGATAGTATGTCCTTGATTTCTTCGCGTAGCCAGAACTGCATGGAGCCAATAATACGATAGGCAATTCCAACACGTGATAGCTCAGTTTCAAAAATGCGCGATTGTGCATTCGTTCGGTACAAGATGGCTGTAACACCACCCTTCCCCTGTCGCTTCTGCTCCTTAATGTAATCAATACAGTGTCTTACCTCGTCCATCTCATCTTGTAATACATATAGGCCAGGTTTTATTCCGGAGCTACGTTCCGAGTAGAGCTTTTTCCCGTAGCGGTTTTCGTTGTTCTGAACAACCGCAGTAGCTACCTGTAATATCTCTGTAGTAGAGCGATAGTTCTGCTCCAAACAGACAACACGCGTATTTGCAAAAAAGGACGGGAAATCAAGGATGTTACGGACTTCAGCTCCACGGAAACGGTAAATAGATTGGTCATCATCACCCACAACACTGATGATGTTCTCTTTGCCCACCAACAATCGAAGCAATTCAAACTGTGCCTTGTTTGAATCTTGGTATTCATCTACAAAAATATAACGATACCTCGTGCATATATCCTGTCGCACGTCAGCATGCTCACGGAGCAGTTTGAGGGGATAGATCATGAGATCGCCAAAATCAACGTTGCCAGTTTGCTTCAGAAAATTCTGATAATTCCGATATACTTCGGGGAATGAACGCTGTATAGTAACGAGCTCTAGATCATCGTCAGGGAATAATGCCTGATCCTTCGCCGAGGATATTGCCCTATTGTATTGATTCAAAATTGGTCTGCCCGTCTCTGGGAGGATCTCCTGCAGGATGGAGAGGGAATCTGCATCATCATAGATGGTAAAATTCTTGCTGAGACCAAGATGTTCCGCATAACGTCGCAGGATGTAGGCGCCGAAGGAATGGAAGGTGCGAATAGTAACCCAGGAGGCAGTTGCAGCAAGCTGCGAGGCCCGCTCTTTCATTTCTTGGGCTGCCTTATTCGTAAATGTTACTGCAAGTATCTCCCGAGGATCCACCCCCAGTTCTTCAATAAGATATGCTATTTTTACGGTAATAACGCGTGTTTTGCCAGAACCCGCCCCCGCAAGAATAAGGAGCGGAGATGTATTGTGGATAACCGCCTCTCGTTGCTGGGAATTCAGCAACGAAAGCTCCCTGTTAATGTCCATCTTAGATCCTAGAAAGTATACGAAAAGAGTAGTTCCAGAAAATCATTGTCCGTATACTGACTGAATATCCCGTCACTTCGCTTGTTTAGCGATTCAAAAATTACCGATCTGATGGTAACAGAGGCATTTATATGCAGTAACATTCGCACTGCTGCACGTATACGTATGTCGTAACTAAAGACTTCAAAGTCCACACCAACTTCGGGACTGATGACATAACCTAAATAGCTGTCTCGCAGGGTAAGTCCAACAATGATGCGATCGTAATAATCATTCGGTGCAGGTATGTCTTTCTGCTTAGCATTCAGTATTGTTTCTGCTTCTCCAATCATGTACATGCCATTCATATGTAGGAGCAATGCTAAATTACTCACGGGTATGTTCGCATTCATCTGCGCACTAAAACGAAGTGAATCACGGCTTTGATTGGTTAAATAATACGAAATTTGTGCATCCAATATGACGGGACCCAAGCCAAAATTTGCCTCAAATGCAAAAACATGGCTACGATCGTAAAATAGTTCTACACCTAATTTCGAATTGCCATCCTTATAGCGCAGCGATGGCTGCTTTTGGTAGCCGAAATAATATATGAGCCCTAAATCCACCCGAGAAAGATTAACCCTGAAATAACTTGCAAGCTGTCCCTGCTCAAATGCAAATTGATCCGATGGCTGGGCCACTTGTCCGGCTAGACGAAAGAAATCCTTCTGTCTCGTGTATTCCCAGGCAGAATCTCGGTCGGGCATGATGTCTCCCATAAATACAGGCAGGTAATATAATTCCAGCAAGCCCCATGTCGAGAGAAAAAAGGTAGTGTGAATGGCAAGGGAGGGCAAACGCTGAATCAATGGATCTGCATCCAAGGCGGCATTCTGATCGTAGATGCTCAATACGTCAATGACACGATCGGGGTCATTTGTCTTTAGTACCGGACGTAGATAACCAACTTCTACAGTCAAGGTGGAGAAAAAGAGCTTGAAATACGTCTCCCTTAGGAGTCTGCGAACCAAGTTCTTGTTATTGAGGTCATGAAACATATCGCTGTCAAAATTGAGAATGATGCCAGCTTCTGAATTTTTGTCCGTATATTGTAGGCCTAGCGAGGCCCGGGCACCCGGGAAAACAGGCGTCTGTAGGGGGGAAGTCCCGTGTACATGATAGCGAAAGCGCGCTATTATATTTCCCTGTATTCTAATGGGATCAGCAACAGGGAAGGCCACAGCTCCAATAGAATCAGTACTGCCCTCGTCCTCACTAAAAAGCGCATCGCTATCAATGCTGAGGTTGCTCCATTCCGACATGGCAACATCGCTTTCTGTACTGTCAGCATTCTCCTGCGCTTGAGATGTAAAAAGAAAAAGTGATGTTAATATAATAAAACATATAGCCCTCATAATCTCCTCATTTGATCACAGCTAAATCACCTGCTTAAAATTTCCCGCTTTTTAGATAGCCGGGTGTAAACAAGCGGTCAGGAATCTCTACGTCATATTCTATTTTTGCTTGTTTGATCATGGTTCGCTGATTGGTTTTTACCTGTTTTAGTTCGGATTCCATAATAGTCCAGTATCCCTGAATATTTTGTATATTCCTGATGTCGTTAATCTTGAGTAAGTCCTTCGTCTTTGCGTCGTAGAACTCAGTTCTGATGGGAATATAGGTTTCCTGTGCGACCCAGTCAATAACCTTAGAATATATCCAGTCAACACCCTCTTTTGGAGTAATCTCCAGCTTCCAGCATGTATGTTCACGTAGCTCTTCAACAGCCAATATCTGGTAGTTAAACAAGCTGACGTTTCGGGAAGAGAGATCTTCTAGAGTAAAGCCAGTGCCCATAAATTCCTGCTGTTTGGATGATGTGGCAATTCTTGCAACCTGCTTTGTTGCAGGAAGATAGATCCATTGACTGTCATTGCCCTCGAGATTTTGGTGTACCAGAAAACGAGTTCCCTTTATTGATGATGGTTGCAGGAAGGACGCAAGACTAATGAGCTCTCCTTTTTCATTTTTCTTGCCGAAATATTCGACGATGAGCGTTATTCCATTGCCGGCATCATCCATTGTTTTGACGCCCAACAAAGAATGTATTGCCTTGCTCTGTATAAAAGTTTGTATCTTCGATGCAATTGCCCTGGCAAGCTCTTCGTTGCCAACATCTGTATCCGCTTCCTGTGCATGTACAGTGAATAGAACAAAGATCAAAAATAATATGGATAACACCCGGTTCATCAATCCTCCTTAGTTGTGTCTCTGAAAATAGCGCAATAGACGCAACATGGCTGGCAATAATAATAGGGCTGAACATGCAGAAAACAACATAGTCAATACTACCAGAAGTCCTAAGTTTTGTAAAGGTGAAAATAATGAAAATAATAACATTGCAAAACCCAATGCTACGGAAAGCGCATTGAATAATATTGGAACTCCAACATCACGGAAGGTCTGCATCTCCCATGCTGCCACTCCCCCCTCTGGCAGCAATTTTTCTTGTTTTCTATATGCATGTAAATAATGAATGGTATAATCAATACCTATTCCAATAACAATAGAGGCCACCATGGCTGTACTGATGTTCAGAGTAATGGACAATAGTCCCATTGATGAAAAACTAACCAATACCGATACCGCAATAGGCATAAGACCAATGAATCCAACAAGAAAGGAGCGAAAGGTAATGATAAGGATGATGTACACAATGATGAGCGCTATGATTACGCTAATTATCTGAGTGCGAACTACCAGCTTGTTAAGCGCATGCTCTACCACAGTGGTTCCCGTCATACTCAGCTTGTAGGATGGGGGGAGGATTTGTGCGTAGTCCTCTATATCCTGCTGTAGCTGCATCAGGATATCTGTGCCACCACTACGCAGATTAACCTGCATTCGTGCGGCCGAGGGATCAATGGGATGATTTACCCAACTATCAAGACTACTGCCATAGAGAAAGAGATACTGAGAAATCAAATCTTCCAACTCCTCCCGATTCGCCATGCCGTAATATGCTGGGTCAGAGGGTATCGCATAGTAATAGGAGCCGTTGTAGTTTGTAATTCGACTGAGTTCATCGATAAATCCATCAACAGTAATCGAGCTCTCGCGCATTGCTGCCCGGACATCAGAAAAATTACGCATCAGATTTTCACGATCAAAGGGATCCTGTTGATAGCTGATAAAATCTGTTGCTGTGGAATCCGATATTTCTATTTCTGGGTCTATGCCACTCGCACCTTCCACGGGAGCAAAGAAATCATCACCGAAGAGGGCAGATAAATCGGCATCATCAGCAAAGATGGCAATATCAAGCTCCTCTGAAGTCTGAATTTCGTCCTCCTGGCGTGAAAGATAGAATATCTGATTCATCCGCTTAATGTAGTCAGTATATGAATGAATGGCACTGATGTCAGAATGTTTGCTCTGCAGATGCTCCTTGAGCTTGTCCATGGCAAGGAGTATATCAATATTCGTCATGGATCCTGCACCATCCCCTTCAAAAACAATATGGAAGGGATAGGTGCCGAGGAAATTCTCCCGAAAAAAATCATCTGCCTGTGCAACATAGGAGTCCTCACTAAAGTACTTAATAAGATTATTACTGGTAACAATCTTCGGTATGGCATAGATCGATATAAGAATTGTTGCAATGTAGAACAGTCCTATGTATCCGCGACGACGTACAACTCTCCGATAGAGCAGAAGGAGGAAGGAATTCCGATTTTTCTCTGTTGCTTTAGGGAGCAATTTCTTGTTTTTGCTGGACCTTCTATGCCATCTTGCCTGTAGGGCTAGTATTGCGGGTATAAAAGATAGAGATATTAAAACAGCAAAGAGCACGCCGACGGCTGTAAAGATTGAAAAATCGCGTATGGGTTTAATATTGGTAAAAGCGAGGGAGGCGAAACCCACAACCGTGGTCAATCCTGCCATAAGTATGGGAACCCAGGTATGCTGCATAGCGGCAATAACCGATGTAGCAGGGGTGCTCCCCTGTTCGAGAAGATTGTGATAGTAATGGTGGGTGTAATGTATGCCGTAGGCACTACCAACCGCTATTAATAAGACCGGAATAACCGCAGCCAGAAGGGTTATTGGTACTGAGAGGATGGAAAATAAACCCACCGTCCAGATAATGCTCATAATAACCGTTATCATGGGGAGAATCATCCCCCCGACCCTGCGGAAAAAGAGAAAGAGCATGAGCAGGGTAGTTATAAAGGCAAGAGGCGTAAGAATGCTCGCATCAGAAAACATATTCTGACTGATCTGAACATCTACAGCCGGCACACCTGCAATAAAATAATTGATTCCGGCATTTTGATAGCGTTCCTGTTCCAGTATTGCGGTAATGCCCGTGTATACCTGCTCGTAGTCCTTACTTACCAGATTGGGTTCCATGTTAATGAACATCTGCATGGCACGCCCATTTTCTGAAATAAACAGGTTTCGTGTTAGTTCCCAAGAGGAAAGCTCGTGTAAGAGCTGGGCTGTATCTGCATCGCTGCCATCAAATCCTTCCAGAATTGGCTGGGTAATAACTGTTCCATCTCGGACAGTGATGTTTTCAAAATTGACCAAGGATAGAATATTGTTTACCAGTAAAATATCTTCTATGTCTTCTACCAGAGAACGAATAAGTTCAACATTTTCGAGAGTAAGCAAGGTCTGAAATTTACTCTCCATCCCCAGCACCATGGCTTCGCCTAGGTGAAAGGAATCCTCTAGATTGCGCAACGCGATAACATCCGGATGCGTATCTGGTATAAACGATGCAGTGCTATTGTCTATAATTACATTTGGCATGTAAAAAATAAATAACATGGTCAGCAGGACAAATGCAAGAACAATCTTGCCCGCATGTCTTTCAAATATGATTTTCACAAACTATCCTTTCTGTACGGTAAAAATATCTACCACACCAGCGTATTATAACAGCCAAAATAAGAATGAACAAGCAACTACAGTGTGGAGAGAAGTAGCCGGTCATCATCAAGCTGCCTATGTCTGGACTGCTCAAAGAATGATAGTAATTGGGCTACTGTTAAGTCTTTTTTCTGCTCCTCACCGATATCAGCAATAATCTCACCCTTATCCATCATGAGGAGGCGATTGCCATAGTGTATGGCATGGTTCATATTGTGAGTAATCATTAATGTGGTGAGCGAATATTCACGAATGAATTTGTTGGTAAGTTCAAGAATTCTATGTGCATTTGAGGGATCCAGTGCAGCAGTATGTTCATCAAGGAGCATGAGACGTGGCTGGGACATAACGGTCATAAGGAGGGTAAGTGCCTGCCGTTGTCCCCCCGAGAGCTGTCCAACCGGAATCTTCATGCGGTCCTCAAGTCCCATGTCGAGCTTTGTAAGCTCCTCTGCAAAATAATCGCGGAGCTTGGACCCCAGTGATATGCGTAGCCCCATCTTGCCCTTGCGGTAACAAATACTCATATTTTCTTCTAGCGTCATGTTTTCTGCACTTCCAGCACGTGGATCCTGAAAAATTCTTCCAATATACTGGGCACGCTGGTATTCCCTGCTGCCGGAAATATCAATTCCATCCAATAATAACTCGCCCGAACTCTGTGCTACACTCCCAGCGATTACATTCAACAAGGTTGTTTTGCCTGCACCATTACTGCCTATTACCGTAACGAAATCTCCAGCAGATATGTTCAAATTAATAGTATCTAGGGCACAGATCTCATTTGTTTCTGATTTATTATAGTATACGCTAATGTCATGCAATGAAATCATATGCCGCTATGTAGATGTATATCCCTGCCCGATCGTTTTTTTCGAATAGCTGGAACAATCAGTGCACATACAACAAGGAGCCCGGTAATAAGCCGTAGATCACTCGATTGTAAATTGATATAGTATCCATAATACCGTCCAAAATATAGTATCGCTCGGTAGAATACCGATCCCAGCAACACAAAGAAGGTTTGTACCGCAAATCTCCGTGATTTGAACAGGAATTCTCCCAACATTACTGATGCGAGACCACTTACAATAATCCCCGTGCCGAGACCTACATCGCTAAAGCCAAGATACTGTGCCATGAAGGCCCCGGAAAATGCAACAAGCCCATTCGACAGACTGAGTCCAAGTAATTTAAGCATCCCGGGATTGATGCCCTGAGAAATAACCATCTGTGGGTTTGCCCCCATTGCCATCATAACATGACCAAAATCAGTGCGGAAGAGAATGTCCAGCAGGAATTTTAGGACGAATACAACAAGCAGAAAAAAAAGGAATAGCGAGAACTCGCCATTTAGAAACAATGCTTGATCCCGTACTATATTTACGGAGGTTTCATAGCGTAGCAGGGGCAAATTCGGTCGGTTGCCCATAATGCGAATGTTAATAGACCATAGCATGGTCATGGTTAATATGCCAGCGAGCAGGGGCGGAACTCTCAAATGATTGTGCATAAGAGAAGTTAGAACGCCTGCTAGAGCTCCGGCAAAGAAACAGAGAAGAAAAATGACTCCCTCAGGCAGACCCACAACCAACATCCCCCCCATAAGAGAAGCTCCTAGGGGGAAGGATCCATCGACGGTGAGGTCTGGAAATCGTAATATTCTAAATGTTAGAAAGACACCAAGACAGAGGATGCCGTATACTAATCCTTCAACAAGAATACCTTCTATCATTTTACAATCTAGTCTTCGTCTTCCTGCTCTGATTCATCTTCGTCTTCTACGACCTTGCCTTTGCTAATCAGAATATCAGCATTGGATACAATATCATAGTCAATACTTATGCCAAGATCTTTCGCAACATCAAGATTAATGAGAAGCTGGCTGTCTGAGGGCTCTGTCATATATATGGTGGGTATGTCTGATATTTTCTTTCCTCCGACAATCTCAGCAATGAGTTTGCCTGTTCTGCGCCCCATCTTATAATAATCGAATCCCCATGCAGCAAGGATTCCGCCGTGCTCTGTTGCAGAGCTCGGATCTGCAGACATAATTGCTATGCCGCGCTTCTTTGCTAGCTCAATAATGGGAGCCATAGCAGATACCACTGTGTTATCTGTACTGATATAGAGTGCGTCTATCCGATTGGCAATAGAAAGAAAAGCAGATCGGACCTCAGCCGTGTTAGCCACGGTTGCTTCTACATATTTCAGTGATAATTTCTCTGCTGTCTTGCGGGCACTTGCTGCAAGTACTGCCGCATTGTCCTCACCCGATGTATAAATATGACCTAGGGTGCTAATGGGAAAGATGCTTTGGAGAAATGCAATCTGTTCATGTACCGGGGTAAGATCGGATACTCCGGTAACATTTTTTTCGCCCGCATCATAGGACTCTACCAAACCGGCCGCTACGGGGTCAGTTACTGCAGTATAGATAACGGGAATGTCCTTGATAACATTTGCCAAGGCCTGTGCCGTTGGAGTGGCAATGCCAATAGCAAAGTCAACTTGGTCCGAACGGAATTTCCGTGCTATAGTTGCTGCTGCTGCAATGTCACCATTGGCATTCTGCAGATCATATTCTGCCTCTATTCCTAGTGCCTTCAGCTCGTCCTGTACACCCTGCTCGACAGCATCTAGCGCCGGGTGGGAGACAATTTTGGACATGCCAATCTTAATTGCCTTTGCTTCCTGTGCCGGTAGGATCGCTATCCAACACATCATCATACACAATAATATCAAATATTTTTTCATAATTACTCCCTGATGCTAGATCATATCACAGACTGATAGTTAATGTTAAGTGCCATCAACAAGTTGATAATCTCCGCTCTGCAAGCGAAAAAAGGGACGAAGGCCATCGCTAAGATATATCTTGTTGTCAACAGTAATAAATATGACCTCGATATCGCTCTCTTCTTCAATCAGCTGCATACATGCCTCCCTGCCAAGTATGTAGCAGATAGTGCTCATGGCATCAGCGACTGTTGCATCTCGAGTTACAATGCTTACGGACTTGAGCTCGTTTTCCACTGGCCAACCCGTCCTCGGATCCAAGATGTGATGATACCGCACCTCATCCTGAACGAAAAACCGTTCATAATTTCCACTGCTTACTACGGCAACATCCTGCAACCCTTCCAAAATGGCCAAATAATTGTTGGGGGCACGCTCAGGATCGCGAACTCCGACACGCCAGGGACTGCCGTCCGGTTTTTCTCCCATAAGCAGTATGTTGCCACCGAAATCAAGGAGAGCCGTTTCAATGCCGTATTCTCTTAAAATTTTCGCTGCCTCCATACTTGCGTAGCCCTTTGCTATACCACCAAGCTCGACCCCCATGCCCTCTTCTTCAAAATAAACCCGATGCTCTTCATTAAAATGCAACTTCCGGTAATCGACTCGTGCTAGTGTCTCATCTATATTCATTTGCGATGGCACCCTGGGGGCTTCTCCCTGCACATTCCATAATTTTACCAAGGGATAAATTGTGGGATCAAAAAGACCATCACTTAATTCCGCATATGACCATGCTTTCTCTAACAATGTGTAGGTATCGGGGGAAAGTTGGAAGGGGCTGCCTGCCGAAGTCTGATTGAGACGCATGAGCTCGCTGCCTTCATAGCCCTCGCTTGTACTCATTGCATTGTGTATGTCTCGATTTCTGATAAATACTTGGTCGATGCCACTTTGTTCAACAGATCCGTAGACCGTTATGGCTATATAGGTTCCAAAGATGTACTGGCTATGGATTTCTTCCCGCATAGAGCAGCTGAGAATAGAGAGTATGGCAGATGAAATACAAATAAATTGGAGGAAGAAATGCTTGAACGTATTGACAAAATTCCTTGTGCAATGGAGCATGGTATATTATGGATTTAATGAATATAGCATGTCTAGACTTGGAGGGGGTCATTTTTCCCGAAATTTGGATTAATCTTGCAGAAAAAACCGGTATTGAGGCATTGAAAAAAACGACTCGTGATGAGCCTGATTACAATGTGCTCATGCAATACCGCCTAGCAATACTACAGGAAGCGGGGTTGGGACTAGGGGATATACAGGAGCTCATTGCCTCCCTTAATCCACTTGAAGGTGCGGTAGAATTTCTCGCAGAATTGCGGACAAAGATGCAGGTAATTCTCCTGTCGGACACCTTCGTACAATTCATGTACTCAGTTATACCGCGACTGAATTATCCGCTCATGCTCTGCAATGAGCTTCTTGTAGATGATCAGGGATGTATTAGCGGATATCGCCTCCGACAGGAGAATGGGAAATATCATGTAATTCAAGCCCTGCATAAGCTACAGCTCAAAGTTTTTGCCGCAGGAGACTCCTACAACGATGTAGCCATGCTACAGGAAGCCGACCGGGCAACCTTCTTTCGTGCACCAGAGAGCATCCTGCAACAATACCCGGAGATGCCTTATTGTAGAGAATTCTCCGAACTCATGGAGTTTTTTGTCAGTTCTGCAGCCACTGCATAGCACTCAACATGCTGTGGCAGATGGTTTATCTTGGGACAGACAAACGGTAGGTACTGCGTAACTGCTGTAATTGCTGTAGGGCCTGTGAATAATTACTTCCCCGCGTGTATTCAAAGATACTGTTTTCCTTGTATTCATTGCCTTCTTGAAAATGCCCAATAGGGTATTCCAATAGATGCTGTATACATTCTGCTGCTATGCCTCGGCTCTCAAGATAGTAGGAGAAACTGATGTCTGCAAGAGGAATCTGCTGTCCATCAGATTGATAGAGGTAGCCCCGGGCATCTTTGATTTCTTCAAAGGGACCACGAGTTGCATGGAATAGACGCCCGACAGGGTTATCTGTAGCAAGAAGTTTATGTTCCCGCAATGACGCACAGGCCTCCTTGATAATTGTACGGAAATGCGCATAGCCAAGACGGGTTCTAAATAGCATGACAGCAATATTGGTCGTAATGTTGTTCCGGTGGAGCAGGGAGGGGATGTCATAATTTACTACGAAAAGACCATCCTGTATGCGTTTGATGTTTTGCCCAGATACCTTTAACATGTCCTCATCAGCGACCCATATTGAAAATAGGTCGTCTGGGGTAAGTTTTAGTATGTCTAGTGCGTCAAAGGCCCCCACTATTTGTACATCATCAATACTGACCTTGAAAGTATTTTCAAAGCATTCCCTCATGTAGGGAGTAAATAATGCAAGACCATGCGTTGCAAACTGCAGCTGGAGCTGGTAATAGTGTTCAACTACCATGTGCCGGCTGATAAAATCGCCTGGCAAATTTGCCATGTAGACTAGGCGAAATCCCTGTTTATATTCAGGAGATCGTTCAACGGCCCGGAGGAGGATGCTCTCCAGCAAGACCCCATTATATTCTGGTCTGAGACATATGAGTATGTCTTGCTCTCCCCCTCCAGCAGGACCGGGATAGGGCAACAGTATATCGGGTTTCCTCAGCATCTCAGTGTAACATCATATCATTAAGGTTGAACTCGGCATATACAGATGGCATCTGAATTCCCCACTGCTCCAATATCCGGGGATGTAATTCGCCAAAAGTGGCACTCTGAGCCCCTCCATGGAGGGACAGTTCTGCACAACGTCCAGGAATAAAACGTGGGTCATCACAGTCTGTAAGCTCGCTGACCTTCTCAAGATTGAGATAGTAGAGGAGGGCGCTTACATGTTGATGCACCGTATTAAAATTTGCATCGCTGCTTGCATAGAACAGGGCAAGACTGTCATTGCTACGGACGCCATCACTGGCATCGGGATCAATAGATGCAACCTTTCCTACTTCAAATATCGCATGGGGATATACAGCATTTCCCGAAATAGATTCCGCAGAGAGTAGCGATGATAGTATGGAAAAGCGTATGTACTCGTAGTTTTCTGATATGGGATTGGAAATTGCAATAGCCTGTGCGTCAATGCTCTGCCATGCTTCGGCAGGATATATGCGTTCAATAAGATCCCGTCGGGATACAAGATAATTGAATATCATTTCCTGAAAGCCCAAGCCAAGCATAGTTGCCTTTACCTTCCGAATAAAGCTCTCTGTCTCACTTATTCGTCCAATGGTAAAATCACTCGGCATTTCTGCTTTGTAGTGTTCCAATCCATTGCCAATCATAATGTCTTCGATAAGATCAACAGGATGGAGATAGTCGTTTCGATACGGAGGCTGATCCGCCTCCACAACACGATTCTTGATGCGCGATGAAATGCCCATGCGCATGAGCGATTCCTGTATTTCTGTC
This sequence comes from Spirochaetia bacterium, assembly GCA_964291355.2. Classification (GTDB taxonomy): domain Bacteria; phylum Spirochaetota; class Spirochaetia; order WTKD01; family WTKD01. The sequence continues at coordinate 444,011 of OZ220223.1, forward strand.
TCGCTATGTGCTTGTCCGAGGAGTTTTTCGACCTCTTCTATCTTCGCTTGCTGTGCGCCTTGAAAATAATAGGGGCTTACGATGCTCCTGCCAAGGGCTGTATCATAGGGATAGTTAACCTGAACCGGCATTACTGTGTAAGACATGTCAGCAACGGCGCAGGCAACAATGGAACAAGAGAGCATGACTGCATAGATGTCTGTTCCGGTACACTCGACAAAGAGATAATCATCCCCCACTTCTACCCGTCCTAGGTCGGCACTGTTAATAACAGGCGGAAAGCTCAGAACCTGAGAATTGCTATCATCAAGAAAGGGATAGGATGTAAAGGGAGCCAGCACCGCCGCGTAGGCGATTCCCTTTGGGTGTGTATCTAAAATGGTATTGAGCGATTGAAGCTCCTCGCTTCCCAGTGGCTGAAAGGATGTTGTTGCGGGGTCAACTGCCCGATAACGCACTGGATAGTGGATATCCTGGGCACGATAGATGCCCATGGCGACCATGTTGCGTTTTCTTCCATAATTCTCTGTGAGTTTTTCCTGTAGCTGCACCAAATCCTTGAGTATGTCATCGGTAATGCCTCTGCCGTGAAATACAAAGCCCGCAATGTAGGGGCGGATATGTTCTAGCTCTGGAGCAACAGTGATGACACGATTGTCATGGGCAACTGTATTTGTTGCTGAAGAAAAAAATGGATAATCTGGTATCTCCTGGTATATTGCACTGCGAAGCTGCCGGGCAAGACCAACGGTTGACCATAGGTCCGGGCGATTGGTATCGTTTAATTCAATGCGCAATATGTCTGGCTGTTCATCGTCCAATTCTGCCTTTGCAAAACTCAGCAATGTTTCGAGCCCACTGTTGTCTACCTGCTTGCCAAGATAATGAAAAAAGGCTTCCTTGTGTACGTCAATTTTCGGCACGATCTGTCCCCTTGTTATTTTTCTGGTTTCGTACACGATCTATGTCTCCAGTAAAGAGATCGCGTAGATCATTCAATCCAAGTCGCATGAGTGCCATACGGTCTATTCCCAGTCCCCATGCCAGAACCGGCACATCTACTCCAAGGGGACGGGTAACCTCCGGACGGAATATGCCCGACCCTCCCAGCTCAAACCAGCCCAGTACCGGATGCTTAATGTGCACCTCAACTGAGGGTTCGGTAAAGGGAAAATATCCCGGAACAAAACGTACTTCCTTTGCATCTGCAAATTCGCGAGCAAATATTTCTAACATTCCAAGGAGGGTGCGTAAATTCACATCCTTTCCCAGAATAATGCCCTCAACCTGATAAAAATCAGCAAGATGGGTTGCATCCACCTGATCATGGCGAAAACATCGGAGTATACCAAAATATTTTCCCGGGACCTTCGCATGTGGTAGGGTTTTTGCAGACATAACCGTTCCCTGACTTCGTAGAATAAGACGTTTTGCAAAATTACTATCGAAATTGTACATCCAACCACGACTCCCGGTATCGCCACCGTGCTCATGGACGGCAGCTACATTGCTAAAATACGGTTCGGGCATGTCTGTGGCAAACTGCGGCTCGCGCAGGTAATATACATCATGTGTATCCCGCGCTGAATGAAACTGCGGCATAAATAATGCATCGGAATTCCAGAAATCAGTCTCTACAAGAGGCCCATCAAATTCTTCAAACCCAAGCGCCACTAATTTATCGCGCACTTCATCAAGATATTCAGTATAGGGATTACGTCTGCCAATGAGTATGCGGACCGGCGGAAGGTGTACGTTATAAGGCCTGAACTGTTTGTCCTTCCACGATGAATCACGTAGCATCTCCGGTCGGAGCTGCGTTATTTCTTCTGTGGGATTTCCCCCTTCTCTCTGCTGTTTTGCTGCCTGTCGCCCCTGCTCTGTTAGTGTATACTGTATTTCTTCCCGCTCAACGAAGCGGAAATACATGTTTGCTGCACCACGTTTTTTTGCAAACAGGGCAAGAAAATCCTGTTCTGTGCTACTCAACTCAGCATGCACTACCCTGCCTGCCTGCAAATAGGTCGGCAGATTGCGTATCAAAGAAATAGCATCTGCATCGCCAGGGGTAATATCATTGTTTGCATCTATTTGCACAGCATTGAGCTTTCGGAGACGCCCAAAGGCCGGACCTAATTCTTCTCGAGGCAGCCCAGTGGCATCACCAAGCTCCGCCATAGTATGAGTTTTCTGTTCCAAAACACCAAGGATGCGTAATTCAGCAAGCCCCCCACCTTCCAGCATGCTCCGACCATATTCGGTACATTCATAGAAGATCCAGGGTATGCGCTGTGCCTCTCGTATGAGCCCTGCAGTCAATAATGCTGTCTGCGCCTGGTTGTATTGCCCCTGTCCAAGGGTGAGATTCGACGAGAGCTGTTCGTATGATATACAATCACTTTCTATCAGCTCTGCATCTCCCAGACAGTACAGGAGCTTCTTCGCTAGGGGATGTAGCTGCAATTTATCGGAAATCATTCTTTCTTCAGATTATCATGTAGTTACATGGGAATACAAGACCTACAAGGCCATTATTAACAGCATCCCAGCAAAACCACCAAAACTGGAATCAAAAATGAGCGAAAAGCTAACGGATGTTGGCTGGATAATATCATCATTCTTCACATCATCTGCATCATATGCCGCTGATGCATACTCATATGACGAAGCGTCTATTTTTGTTCGGACAGAATATTTTCTCGCTTCGCTTTACCCTGCTGCTAAGCCTTATTGCATCCTTTGCATTTGGCACAATGTATTCTGATAACATAATCCGCAACGAAGTCTTGACACGTTTTCTAATGTACTGTAGAATTTTTATAACCATTGTAAAACACTCGGGGTGGTAACTGAAATATGCCGTATGGATGGATACTATTTACACTTCTCATATGCTGGGTTTTCCAGATTTGGTTTAACAGTATACAGGTACAGAAATTCAACCGGCGATTTACAGAACTCCGCAAGATGGGGAGCATATCCGCAGTCGGCATTGCCGGTAAATATTGGCAGGGACGGGTATTTGCCGTACTGGTCAGCAACGAAACTGGCACCATAACCGCCGCAGAATATCTCTCAGGAATCACAATTTTTAGCTCCCTCCAGCAACAGCCCCTACTTGTTGGAAAGCACATCAACTATATCACATCAGAATCTAATCCAGAGCCAGAAAAAATCAGGAAAAAAACATGGAATGCATTTATCCATGCCGCTAACTTTATCAGGCAGAAATTAAACGAAGAGACAGAATTGCCAGGAGGCAAAACTAGTTTAGCAGGAGGATTGGTACCCTAATGGTAACCATGACGGTATCATGATTTAGATTACATAAATTTTAAGGAGGTTTTATGGAAATCTTAGCGCAAGGCGCCGAGGCATTTATTGGTGTTTTTAAGCAAGGTGGCGAGACATTTTTTGGTCTAGTAACTGGAATTATTCCGCTGCTTATTGTATTGATGACCGCTGTAAACTCCCTGATCGCAATTATTGGTCCGGAACGGATTAATAAATTCGGTGAGTGGTCAGCACGAAGTGGAATCATATTTTATCCACTTAGGTATATGATACTGCCCTTTCTCGCAGTATTCTTCTTGACAAATCCCATGGCATATACAATGGGACGGTTTTTGCCAGAAAAATACAAGCCGGCATTTTATGATGCAGCAGTAAGTTTCGTGCATCCCCCCTTGGGACTCTTTCCCCATATTAATCCAGGCGAAATATTTGTTTGGGCTGGAATTCTTGCTGGTATACAACAATTAGGACTGGGTTTTGGAGATCTGGCTATTCGCTATTTCCTAGTTGGACTGGTTGTTATTTTTATTCGTGGCATAGTTACTGAGCGCATAACAGCAGTTATGTGGAAACGAAAATCAGGAGGTGCAGCATGAGTAGTCCTGTATCAATGTTTCTAGAAAAAATTGGACGCAGTGTCGGTAAGGTCGTTGGTATATTCTATCAGGCAGGCCGGGATTCCGTAGAACAGGTAGTCAAAAATGTTTTGCCATTCATGGCATTCATTAGTATGATTATTGGTATCATTCTTGCAACAGGCATTGGTGAGTGGATGGCAAAGGGATTAACCGGACTATCCGGTAACATCATCGGTTTGTTGGTGCTCTCCGTTATCGTGGGTTTCCCCATACTATCACCCCTGCTTGGTCCGGGCGCTGTTATTGCACAAATTATTGGAACCCTTATTGGTGTGGAGATTGGACGAGGTAGTATCGCACCACAATACGCCTTGCCTGCATTGTTCGCTATTAACCCGCAGGTTGGTTGTGATTTCATACCAGTCGGTTTATCCTTGGGAGAAGCAGAACCCGAAACAGTAGAGATTGGTGTTCCTGCGATATTGTTTTCACGTATGATAACAGGACCCTTGGCAGTTATCCTTGCCTATTTTGCAAGCTTTGGACTTTTTTCAAGGTAAGCTATGGGATTCATGGATAAACTAAAAAAGGCACTGGTGGGTGAACAACCCACAATAGAGCCATCCGGTAAAAAACAGGAAGTGCCGACCGTTGCACCAGTAGCAGAAGAAGATGTAGATCATGCATCGTATAAGGCCGTTACAATATCACGTGGCCCCAAAGGTTGGGGAGGTCCACTAACAATATGGCCTAGCACGGAAAAGCATTTAATCTACAGCGTTACAGGTGGGGGGATACATCCCGTCGCACAAAAAATTGCTGATATTACTGGGGGAACCCCCTTCGATGGATTTAAGTCGAAGGCCGATTTTCATCAAATTGCGGTTGCTGTTATCGATTGTGGGGGAACAGCACGCGTTGGTGTATATCCCATGAAAAATGTATTAACTGTAGATGTTCATGCAACAACCCCCGCTGGTCCCCTGATGAAATTCATTAAAGAAACGAATTTTGTCTCAGGGGTAGGTAAAGATGAAATAATCCCGTTTACGGATTAATTCAATGCTATTTAATGCGCCTTCTGCACTTCGGTGTGGAAGGTGTTTTTATAGGGCATATATTATAGACTATATAACAATAAATAAAACATAATGATAGTACGAAAAGAACAGGAAAAATACCGCCTCCGGGTAGTATCAATTGGTCAGATGGCAGAGGAGCTATTCTCTGAGGGATTGCTGATATTTTTTGGTGATGGTGCACCGGGCGAGTTGCAGGAGGTGTCCATCATCCATCAACATAGCGATCTGCCCCATGACATTGAGGCAGGCGACAGCATCATCATTGATGCCTCATCATACAGCATACTCTGCATTGGTTCGGTAGTTAACGAAAATATTAGAAATATTGGACACATGGTAATCAAATTCAATGGCTTGGATAGCCCTGAAAATTTGGGCGATATAAATGTTGAACAAGCTGAGCTCCCGGACATTCGCGTTGGCACAGAGGTCGTTATCAAAGGAAAAAACAGATGATACTACGAGATACATTGAAGAAATATGCTGCCAGTGGAAATACATTGCATGTAGGGATCGTCGGGGCCGGACAAATGGGCGAAGGTCTTGCCTGCCAGATAGAGCGAATTATGGCTATGCGCGTCTCGGTAATTGCTGATGTCCGAAAAGGAAGAAGCAAGGAGGCCTTTCTAAGCGCTCGCGTGCCCGATGGTGATATTATTGAAACAGAAGATCTGGAACCTGCCCTCGCTGCAATGGCAGCTGAACAACGCGTTGCCTGCAGTGACGCTACATTACTGAATCACTTGCCAATAGACATTGTCGTAGAAGCAACCGGATTGCCAGACATTGGAGCAGCTGTTGCTTGGAATGCCATACTCGCACGGAAACATGTCCTGCAAATGAATGTGGAGACCGATGCCACCGTTGGCTATCTGTTAAATAAGCAGGCCAAGGCAGCTGGAGTTGTCTACACTCTTACAGCAGGTGACGAGCCCGGAACTGCCATGGAGATCTACGATTTTGCCACAACACTGGGATTCGAAGTTATCTGCATGGGGAAGGGAAAAAACAATATACTCGATAGAAGCGCAAACCCCGATACCCTTGCCGAAAAAGCACGTAAACAACAGATGAATCCGAAGATGCTTGCATCCTTCGTTGATGGAACAAAAACAATGGTAGAAATGACTTCGCTCGGCAACGCTATTGGCTTTATACCGGATTGTCGTGGCATGCATGGTCCGGAGGTGAGCCCGGATACATTAAAGACAGTCTTTGTTCCAGAAGCGGAAGGCGGTGTGCTTTCTAAGAAGGGCGTCGTAGAATTCGGCATAGGAGTTGCCCCCGGTGTATTTGCTATTATTACTTCTGACCATCCAAAGGTCATGCGTGATATGACCTATCTATCCATGGGTCCTGGTCCGTATTTTTCCCTCTATCGTCCCTACCACCTCACTTCGCTTGAAACCCCTGTTTCAATTATCAGGGCTGCCATTAATGGAGAGAGCACCATAGCCACGGAAATGCCCCCCTGCTGTGAAACAGTAACATATGCAAAAAAGGACCTCAAAGTAGGCGATACAATAGATGCACTTGGGGGCTACACGGTCTATGGCATGATAGAGGAATATAGGATTGCAGAACGCGAACAGCTCCTGCCAATAGGACTGGCACCTTCAGCACGTCTGATCCGTAATGTCCCAGAAGGGCAGCCCATACAATACAGCGATGTTGAATTGAATGAAGATCAGCTTATTGTAACATTGCGACGCCTGCAAGACCAGATGTTGGAGGGAGAGAAATGAGTATTCTGAGTGCCGTATCCACCTCATCCGGATTTGTAGAGGGAACTGCATATATGTATGCAGCATCTACCCTTACCTTTGAATATCGTAATATCAGTGATGCGGAAATTGAAAGCGAATGCGAACGCGTTGAAAAGGCATACCAATCCGCAATAACAGAGCTCATTGCATTAAAACAGGCAACCCAAAAACAAATAGGCGTCGAATCTGCCCATATCTTCCGTGCCCAACAAACTATCCTAGAAGATGAGAGCATAAAGGAAGAGGTTATTGCATATGTAAGGGGCGACAAGGTAAATGCAGAAACGGCTCTGACAACAATTTTTGATACCTACAAAAATATGTTTGCCCAATTAGAAGAGCAGTCCTATAACAAAGAACGGGCATTGGATTTGGATGATGTATATAAGAGGGTCTGTCGAATACTCCTCGGGATATCCGAACAAAGTCTGGCAAAGCTACCGCCGAACTCCATTATTGTGGCAGAGCAGCTATTTCCATCTGATACTGCAAAGATGGATCGGCAGAATGTACGCGGCTTTGTTACCGAAAAGGGTGGCGTTAATTCCCATGTAGCCATCCTTGCCAAATCAATGGGGATCCCTGCTGTCTCAAGCGTTACAGAGGCAACGAAGATCGTCGTAGAAGGAGATCTACTTCTTATACAATCCCTCCAACCCGGAAAAACACTCCTCTACCTGAATCCAAATCCTGCAGAACTAGAAAATTTTCGTCAGGAAGAGCAGAGCTATCGGGATTATCAGCAGCTCATCTCGCAACATCAAGACGCAGCTCCCATCACCAATGATGCACACAAGATAATCATCTCGGCAAATATCGGAAATGATACAGATGATGTGGTTACGGTACAGAAACATCATGGAACAAGCGTAGGGCTGTATCGAAGCGAATTTCTGTTTATGCAACATAACCGACTGCCAGATGAAGAAACACAGTATCAGTCATACAAAAAAGTTGTTGAGACCTTCAAGCCAGGAATGGTGGTAATCCGCACCCTCGATGTCGGTGGCGATAAGGCCATTCCCTCCCTGCCCCTCCAGCCAGAAGAGAACCCCTTTCTTGGCTATCGGGGCATTCGGATAGGACTGGACAAACCAGCCATCCTCCAACCACAGCTCCGGGCAATACTCCGCGCATCTGCCCATGGCAATGTGAAAATACTATTCCCCATGATCAGTAGTATCTGGGAAATTACCATGTTAAAACAGATGATAGGTGATATAAAAATGGAGCTCAACGACGCAAATATTCCCTTTGACAATGGCGTCGAAATTGGCATTATGATTGAGGTGCCCTCGATGATACTTCTGATAGAGGATGTAGCAACGGAGGTTGACTTTGTTAGTATTGGCACAAATGATCTTACCCAATACCTCCTTGCTGCAGACCGCCTGAACGAGAAGGTAAGTAAGCATTACATGCCCTACCACCCCTCCGTCTTTCGCTCAATAGCCAAGGTTGTAGAAGCCCTCCATGGTGCGGGCAAATGGGTTGGTGTCTGTGGAGAGCTGGCTGGTATGAAGTACGCAATTCCAGCACTCATTGGTTTAGGAGTAGATGAACTCAGCATGTCCGCAGGACTCCTAACAGAGGCATTATTTGTTATACATGCAACGAATTACGAACTCTCCCAAAACCTTGCTACAAAGGTTCTGAACTGCTCTACCGCAGAAAAAATAGAATTATTACTTATTAAGGCACATCATAGCATGATGCAAATACAAAGAGAACGGAAGAAATAATATGACTACAAAAACATTTATTGTAAAAAATGAAACAGGTTTACATTCACGTCCTGCAGACCTCTTCGTACGGACAGCCAAGCTCTTCAGGGCAAAGATTACCGTTAGCAAAGATGAGAAGGATGCTGATGCAAAGAACATCGTTCGCGTCATACTCTTGAATGTACAAGCAGGGAATAGCATAGAAATATCTGCCGATGGCGTAGACGAAGCAGAAGCCCTAGATGCACTGACAGGATTGGTAGAATCTAATTTTACCAATGTCGATTCACGCATAGAAATTTAGCGAGACAAAATGCCTGAATTAATATTGATGCCAAAACAAGGCAACACAGTAGAAACCTGTACAATTACCCGCTGGTATAAAAAGGCCGGCGATCTCGTAGCAGAGGGTGAAGCAATCTGCGAAATAGAAACAGACAAGACATCCATGGATGTGGAATCAAATGTAGCAGGCACAATGCTCCAGATATTGCATCCGGAAGAGGCAGATGTTCCTGTACAGAAGGCAATAGCAATTATAGGTGAAGCCGGAGAATCCATTGAAGATCTGTCCGATCTCCTATCCGAAAAACAACTGTCCGAAAAACCACCACAGCTAGCACAACCAGCACAACCACCGCAGCCATCACAACCATCGCAGCCATCACAGCCATCGCAGCAGGCAAAGAGACATACTGAGCAACAGGCACGCCAAGCTCCACCATCAACAGAAAGAGATGCCGCGGCGGGCTTGCAAGGGTCAGAAATATCTCCCCGGGCTCGTCACAGCGCAGAACGACATGGCATCGACTACAGCGGGATCCGCGGGAGCGGTCCCCATGGGATGATTATTGAACGAGATATATTTGCAGGCAGGCAGCAGCCATCTACAAAACCTACAAATATCATAGGTCTGAATTGCCGGGCAAATATACAGCCCCTTTCGGCCGTAGAAGCTGCCTACAGGCAGCAGGGCAGAGAACAGAGTGCTGAGTTATCTGTAACCGATATACTCCTGTACATTGTATCGCGGACTCTCTGGAATTTTCCACTCCTGTACAGAGAAGCTGCGGGGATTGATCTCGAGCAGCTCTCCGCCCTTTATCTGGCAATACGGAAAGCTGAGCAGGATGCCCTAGTAATCCGATGTTCTCGGGATAATACCCCTGGAGCCCTGAGCGATCTCCTCCGCAAATTGCACGAGGGTCGTAGCGAGGGCAGTGCTGATACTGCACACTTTGCCATACAGATTGCCCCAGAACATATAGGATATTTTACCCCGCAGCTTGGCGACAGAGAGCATGCCTGCCTCGGCATTGGATGCACAGAAGAGTCGGAAGGAGTAAAGATGGTACATCTATCGCTCAGTTGCAAAAGTACTGCCTGTGATGAGTATTACAGTGCAGAATTTCTCCAACAGATTATATATAATATTGCCCATATTCATATGCTGCATTATACGAGATAAAAAGGAAAGAACAAAATGCCAAAATCAGTATTAATTACACCAGAAGATGTAAAGGCCAGAGGAAAAATAGACAGCGTCTCTATTCCCCTGAATCAATATAACAAGTCATTCACAGACGAAATAGAACACTACGGTGCTGATCGACTCATAGACATGTACTATACCATGCGGCTCATACGTTGCCTAGAATTAGCACTTGACGTATTAAAAATAGAAGGAAGCTACAAGGGCATGGAATACAATCACCCAGGTGCAGCCCATATATCAGTCGGACAAGAAGCACCGGCTGTGGGACAGGGTCTGGTCTTGGACGCTGACGATATGATCTTTGGTTCGCATCGGAGCCATGGCGAGATTATTGCAAAATGTTTCTCTGCAATCAGACAAACCGATGAGAATGCATTACAAGGAATTATGGAATCCTTCCTCGATGGCAAGACCCTATCTGTTGTTGAGCGGCATCTGCCAACAGAACAGATTGGCGATATGGCAGAAAACTTTATCCTCTACGGCATCCTCGCAGAAATATTTGGCAGAAGCACTGGTTTTAACTGCGGCATGGGCGGTTCAATGCACACCTTCTTTGTGCCCTTCGGCTGCATGCCAAATAACGCAATCGTTGGAGGAAGTACCGATCTTGCCGTGGGAGCCGCCTTGTTCAAGAAAATAAACCGTAGGAAGGGCATAGTCATAGCAAATATGGGTGATGGTGCCATGGGCTGCGGCCCCGTGTGGGAGGCACTCTGTATCGCATCAATGGATCAGTACACCACACTCTGGGACGAGCTTCCTGGTGCGCCACCATTTATGTTGAACATTCAGAATAATTTCTACGGTATGGGTGGACAAACAAAGGGCGAAACCATGGGCTTTGTCTATCCCGCACGTATTGGTGCAGGGGTTAATCCGCTGGCAATGCATAGCGAACGCGTAGACGGAATGAACCCACTCGCAGTAGCGGATGCCGTTTCCCGTAAGAAGCAATGCCTGCTGGAAGGAAGGGGGCCTGTTCTCTTAGAAACAGTGGTCTATCGCCATGCCCGCCATTCCCAATCAGACCAGTCGAGCTATCGTACAAAGGAAGAAGTTGACGCATTCATAGAGCATGATTGCATCAGGAATTTTGAAGCATCACTACTTGAACATGGGCTTATAACATCCTCCTATGTTGATGAGCTAACTGAGCTCCTTGACGAAAAAATAGCAGGAATCATGCATCTTGCCATAGACGAAAAAATCTCTCCCCGTGAGGATGAGCGATTTATTGAGAATGTCATGTTCTCAAATGCCCGGGTTGAGTCCTATTCTCATGCAGAACCAGATGTACTCCTGCCCCTAGAAGAAAACCCGCGTCTACAGCAGATTGCAAAGAAGCATCGTTTTGCATTAAATGAGGAAGGCAAGCCCCATCCAGCGACCAAGGTCTATGCAATACGAGATGCCATTTTCGACGCCATGATACATCGTTTCTACAAGGATCCGACCATGGTGGCGTATGGAGAGGAAAACCGCGACTGGGGTGGTGCCTTTGCCTGCTATCGCGGACTTACCGAAGCCCTCCCCTATCACCGTCTATTTAATACCGCAATTAGCGAAGGAGCAATCGTTGGATCAGGAGTGGGCTATGCACTCTCTGGTGGTCGGGCTGTCGTTGAACTGATGTACTGCGATTTTCTCGGAAGGGCTGGAGACGAGGTGTTTAACCAGATGCCGAAATGGCAAAGCATGAGCGGTGGCATCCTCCACATGCCCCTCATTCTCCGCATGTCGGTTGGAAACAAATACGGTGCACAGCATTCGCAGGACTGGACATCTATTGTTACCCACATACCCGGACTACAGGTAATGTATCCCGTAAGCCCCTATGACGCTCGCGGCATGCTAAACACAGCCCTAGCGGGCTCCGACCCGGTTCTCTTCTTTGAATGCCAGCGATTGTACGGACAGGGAGAATTGTTCCACCCTGGTGGTGTCCCCACAGAATACTACGAAATAGAACTTGGAGAACCAGATATAAAACGTGCAGGAGGCGATGTTACCATCTGCACCATCGGCAGGCCACTCTACGAAGCAGTAGCGGCAGCAGAGATCCTCTCCGCCAAGTATGGGGTAGAAGCGGAAATTATTGACCTGCGTTTTCTCAACCCCTTAAATTATGAACCCATCATCCAATCAGTTAAAAAAACAGGGCGAGTCATTATTGTTAGTGATGCCTGCGAGCGTGCCTCCTTTTCCCATACTGTTGCATCCAACCTAAATCGCTATGCCTTTACACGCATGGATGCCCCGGCAGTAGTACTTGGTGCACGCAACTGGATAGTCCCCTCCGCTGAATTAGAGGAGGTCTTTTTTCCGCAGGCGGACTGGATTATCGATGCGATACACGAGGAAATCCTCCCCCTCCCTGGTCATACTCCACGTAGCATACAGTCCAGCACTGAGATGATACGCAGAAACCGCATGGGCTGCTAGAGCTCGCTGGAACGGGGCTGCTAGGGCTGCGAATTAACAAGATCAGCAAAGGCATCAAAGAGGATGGTGCCCATAACAGCACCAGGGTCCCGAGTGCCCTTTGATTTTTCCTGATAGTACGCAATCCTGCCGTGTTGGGCAATCATATCCCGTGCTGCCTCCTCGCCTTTGATGGAGGCCTCCCGTGCCTTCTGCATCGCAGTTCCCAACCCCTCCCCTATTGTCTCCTGCAGGGTGCACATGGCTGGATGGATGCTGTCAATAATGGTTTTTTCACCTGGCCTTGCCTTGCCCCTCTCCATAATTCCATCAACAAAGGATTCCCAAAAACGAACCATTGAACCTCCATCTATGGATTCCTGCCCCTTCAATGCCTTGCCACCCCGCATAAAACCGGTGCCCATAAGAGTCCCCATCGTTGATGGAGCTGCCCGGGCCATGGCCATTCCCGCCTTTATAATCATCGAACCGACATCCTTCTCATCGTATTGATCGCTCTCATCAGCAGCTGCAGTAAAGGCAGCTGCCATGGTAAGCCCCATATCTCCATCGCCCATAACGCTATCGAGCTCGATCAATTGCTCCTTATTATCCACGGCTACATCTCGGAGCCGCGAAAATAGCTGCTTCATCTCTTGTGATCCCAATATTTCCATAATTTATCTCAATGCCCCCTGTTCAAAAAATGCTGTGCTCGCTGGCATGGAAAGATATTTTTTTAGTTCAGCATCAAGTTTCAACATGCTTATCGATGCCCCTGCCATTTCCATTGATGTTGCAAATTCACCGACATAGACATGGAATACGCTAATGCCCTGCTTTTCCAGTATCTCTGCAATTCTCCTATACATTATGTACAGCTCCTCCTTCGGAGTCGCCCCCAGTCCATTCACAAGCACGGCAACCTCATCTCCCTTCTGGTAGGGAAGATCTTGTATGAGAGCAGCCATAATTTGATCTACGACCTCATCTGCCGGCTGGATCGAACTACGACCAATCCCCGGCTCGCCGTGGACACCCATGCCAATTTCCATCTCGTCATCACCCAATGTAAATGATGGCTTCCCAACCTCAGGAACAATGCAGGGAGAGAGGGCAACCCCCATGCTACGCATATTTGCACAGGTTTTTTGCGCAATTCGATGTACCTCCTCCAAATCTGCCCCTGTTTCTGCACAGCCCGCAGCCGTCTTAAAGGCAAAGAACATGCCTGCTACACCCCTGCGTTTATGTTCCTCTCCCTTCTTTGATGATGCAACATCCTCGCCAACGACTACCTGTTTGACGGTGATGTCGTCCATTTCTGCCATCTCTGCTGCCATATCAAAGTTCATGATGTCGCCACCGTAGTTCCCATAAATATACAGAACTCCGGCTCCCTGGTCGATGTGTTTGGTAACCTCCAGCATCTGCTCGGCACTGGGCGATTGAAACACCCCACCAACAGAACAGCCATCCAAAAGCCCATCCCCCACAAATCCAATAAAAAGAGGCAGGTGGCCCGATCCACCGCCCGAGGCAAGTGCAACCTTTGCTGGCTTATTCCGTACATTGACAATACATCTGCGATCATTGTTAATATATTTCAGCTGCCTTGGGTGCGCTGCAATGATCCCATCTATCATTTCATCTACAAAGTTTTCTGCTTTATTCAAAAACTTCTTCATTCCTTCCTCCTTACTATAGTTTTTTGTATTTGCTTATGTTCTTGGTATCGTTGCGAGAGAAAATTCATTGCCATAATACATAGCAAGGCAAGACCCCACATAAATTTCTTGAAAAAGGGGCTAAAAGAAAGTAGGTTCAAGCCACTTTGAGTAATCTGTAGTATGATGACAGCCATAACAACTCCTGCAACATTTCCAAAACCACCCTCAGGAGCAGTGCCTCCCAACACGGCAACGAGTATGGCCTGCAACAGATATACCTGACCGTAGCCAGGTCGCATGGAATTTACCCGCGATATAATAATAATGGATGCAAGACCTGCAAGCAGGGCACTGACTACATAGCTTTGTAGCAGAACGCGGCGGTTATCCACACCAGAAAATTTGGAAATAACAGAATTAGATCCGATCATGAACATGTTAAAGCCCTGTCGTGTCCGCTTGAGCAATAGACTGATAAGCAGTGCAATGATGACGAAGATAAGGAAGGGTATGGGAAGAAAAATGATGCTGTTATTGCCGATTGCCATGAATTCAGAGGGAAATCCACTGATGCTATGCCCACCGGTAATAATGATGGCAATTCCCAGAAATAGTCCCTGGCTTCCCAGTGTTGCCAGTATGGGCGGCACACCCACTGCAGCAATGAGTAAACCATTCAATACGCCACAGAGCAGAGATGTTGCAAGGGCAACAAATATTGCAATGCCAATAAGCAGAACAACAGGCATGGCATCCCTGAGTGGCGAACTCAACACTAGGGCAGCCATGACACCGGAAAGGTTCGCAATGGCAATTACAGACAAATCAATGCCACCCGTAATCATGACCAACATCATTGCAAGTGCAAGAATGCCAAATTCAGGAAACTGTGATGCCATTGATGTAAAATTAATACCCGTCAGAAACTTTCCCGGCAATGCTAGGGTAAGGATGAGTACAATACATACCATGATAACAAACAGTACGCTATTCTTTGGCTCTTTGCTAATAAGCGAGTATAACCATTTCATATCATCCACCTCCCCGCAGCAACAGACTTCTATGCGATATTCTGTGTCGCAGATGAGTAATGCTCACACTCACAACAATGACCAAGCCAATAAAAAACTGTTGCCAGTAGGAGGAGAGCCCAATTAAAACGAGATTTTTTTCCAGAATAGTAATGAGTGCCACTCCCAGCAGGGTGCCCCTGAGACTCCCCGTACCGCCACTTATCCGCGTCCCACCAAGAACCACAGCAGCAATAACACCAAGCTCAGTGCCAACCAGATAGTTTGGATTGCTGTAGCGGATGAGGGAAAGATGGAGGATGCCAACAATGCCAGCCAGAAAGCCCGCGTAGCAATAGATAAAAAACTGAATGGCCGTAATGTTGTAGCCAATCCGTCTCGCTGCCTCCCTGTTTCCACCGATGGCATAGATACCACGACCAATTATGGTGTAGCGCAGTATCAAGTAGCTTATCAGAACAACAAAGATAAGAATAATTATAAACAAGGATGGTCCATAGATACTGCCATCATCTCGGGTAAGGGAAAAGAGGGTAATTCGGGAAAATTCCTTGACGCTTTCTGGAAGATCACCGGTATTCACCGACTTCGTCCCCACAAATTCAAGCAGGGCACCATGGAAGACACTGCTCGTTCCCAATGTTGCAATAAGGGTTGGTATATTAAAGACCGAGATAAGCAGGGCGTTGATAGCGCCAAATGCAACGCCAACAGTAATGGAAATAAGAAAGCACAATACTATGCTATCGACATTGAATGCTATGATCGTATTGATAGCAATATACTGACCACAGATGGCAATAGCAGTACTGGACACATCTATCCCCCCCGAAAGGAGTACAATAAAAATACCGATAGCAAGAATAGCCCGTCCGACACTGCTTTTGAGAAGATCGAAGAGGTTTTCCAGGGTAAAAAAGACCGGATTGATGCTGGTAATAATAATGCAAAACAGTATCACTATCAGTACAACATAGGTCTCATGTTGTCTGAAATACGATTGCAATGGACGCATTATGTTCCCTCCCAATATCTGCTGGTTATAATATCTAGGATCTGCTCTGCATTTGTTGTTTCAGGGGCAGTTATTTCCTCTATTATCCTGCCACGTGCCATAAGGAGTATGCGATTGCAATTATCCAGAACCTCCTGTATCTCATCGGAGATCATAATAATTCCCATGCCCGCTTCTGCCAGCGATCGGATGGTCTCGTGCATGCCAAATTTTGAACCAATATCTATACCAATGCTCGGTCCATCAAGGATGAATATCTCGGGATCGGTGGCTAGCCACTTTGCCAGCAATACGCGTTGCTGGTTTCCACCCGAAAGTGTGTTTGCCCGATGCTGAATGGAAGGTGTTTTTATTTGTAAGCGCAGCACCCAATCCTCTGCCCGTTGTTTCCGCAGCCCCGGCAGGAGGAAACCAAAATGATTGACAATAGAACGAAGAATGGTAATAACAATATTATCGCCAATGGACTGGGTATCGAAAATGCCCTGATTCAAGCGATCCTCAGGCAAAAGAGCGATGCGCTCCGCAATGGCATCGCGCGGACTTCGTATATGCACCTCCTTCCCACGTACATAGACATGCCCGCTATCGGGAGGGTTCAGCCCAAAGAGGGACAATGCAAGCTCCGTACGCCCCGAACCAAGCAGACCGGTAATGCCAAGTATTTCCCCAGCATGAAGTTTCAGATCTATATGCGAAAAATCACCCTCCTTGCACAGATCCGAAACTGACAAAAGCTCCTCGCCGCCCGTAGCCCTGTAGGGAAGATACTCCAATTTCTTCCCAGTCATGAGATAGACAAGGCGATCATTGTCGACCTCGGATGCGGAATAGCTCCCAACCATCTTTCCATCACGGATAACAGTAATATTTTCTGCTATCTCAAGCACCTCACTCAGTTTATGGCTGATGAATAATGTAGCAATGCCGCGTTGCTGTAATTTCTTGATGATGGAAAAAAGATGATCTACTTCTTCCTTTGTAATTGCAGAGCTTGCCTCATCCATGATAATCAGGCGGGCATTCTGCGTTAATGCGCGTGATATGGCTATTATTTGCTTCTGTGCAACTGACAGGTCACCCACCAGAGTGGAAAGCTCTATCTCCTCTCCAATTTCTTCCAGTGCCTGTCGTGCAACTGTTTCTATACTGTGCCAATCAACCAGATGCCTGTTTGTTTCAAGCATCTGGTTAATCGATATATTCTCAGCCACCGTCAGATTGGGAAAGAGCGAGAGGTCCTGATAGATAATCTGTACGCCGGCACGTATCGATTCTATGGCCTGTCCGCCATGTAGCTCTCTACCGCCAATTATTACAGATCCACTATCTGCACGGATAACACCACCGATAATCTTTATCAGCGTTGATTTCCCCGACCCGTTCTCTCCCATCAAGCAATGTATTTCGCCCCTCTGTATTGTCAGGTCAACATTATCGAGAGCCTTTACCCCGACAAAGGTCTTACTGACATTCAGTGCTTTGAGAATTTCTACATAATCCATCAGAATATATCAGAGTTTGAATTTCCCTGATGCATCCTTCCATTCATCCAGATTATTTTTGTCTACATCCACCCATGCAGCACCGTAGATAACGGGAACACCATGTTCATTCTCTCGAATGGTAATGCTCTCGTATCCCGGAGCACCGAGATCCATGCCTTCGGTAATCTCACCACCCTTCAGGAGTGTGTATGCAACATTTGTGGTAACATAGCCCGCATCAGCAGGTACCCAGAAATGAATAGACTGTGCCGCTCCGCTTTCCAAATAATCTCCCGCTACCGATGGCAGACAGGTGCCAAAGGCAGCCATCTTGCCAATAAGCCCCTTCTCCTCTATAGCTGCAGCTGCACCAGGCACAGTGCTCATGGCACTGCCCATGAAGGCACGAATGTTTGGATATGTTTTTATCAGCTCCAGAGTTCGCTCATAGGCAAACTGCTGGTTTTCCTGATCCTCCACCCGATCAGTTGCCATAACCAGCCGTGGATAGACATCCTGTGCCTGCATTACCTCGCCGTCAACCCACTGATTATGCGTCGGGGAAGTCAGATGACCCACAAAGGGCTGCCAGGTGCCTTCTTCTCCGAGCCAGTCTGCCATAACATCCATCATATGGCGTCCATAGGCAATATTGTCAAAGGCCTCAACATCAAAACTAATCTGTTTCTGATTTGACGCCTCATGTGTAAAGGTAAGTATCCCCGCATCATTTGCTTTTTTGAACACAGGAACGAGGGATTCAGGATCGTTCGGCACAACCATAATGGCATCAACCCCCTTCGCAATGAGATCGTTTACCAATGCAACCTGGGCTGCCGGATCCGCAGTATCAGCTCCAATTTGATAGCTGTTTACATCGGGATGCTCATTATTAAAGCGATCTATGCCCAAACGCATGTTATCAAACCAAGCAACGCCCTCTAGCTTTACAACCATAACGATCTCGAAAACATCATCATCAGACGATGTAACCTCCTGTCCTCCACCAGCGAATAACATCATGCTGGAAAACAGTAATAAGAATAATACATATTGTATCTTCATAAATCCTCCTTACAATTTGCTTACTATGAAATAAATTCAATCTAATAACACTGGACTAATAATACTATAAGACATATAATAATGTCAAGAATAATACCAATAAGATAAGTGAATCAATGGATTGGATAAGAAAAACATTTAAGACAGCGCAGCCCGTTATAGTTATGTGCCATATGCAGGCACTTCCCGGTGATCCCTCCTATGCAAACGACAGGGGCATGTCATGGATTATGCAGAAGGCAAGAGAGGAGCTCCATGCAATACAGGAAGGGGGAGCAGATGCAGTTTTGTTTTCAAACGAATTCAGTCTTCCCTATCTAACAAAGGTGGATCCCATTACAACAGTGAGTATGGCACGGATTATTGGCGAGTTACAGCAAGACATTAGCATCCCCTACGGTGTTAATGTACTCTGGGATCCTAAGGCAAGCATCGATCTTGCTGTTGCTTGTGATGCAGGCTTTGTACGGGAAATATTTACCGGTGTCTATGGCAGCGATTTTGGTCTGTGGAATACCAACTGTGGCTCGGTTATACGTCATAGGCAGGCACTGGGGGGTGAACAGATACGGCTCCTGTTTAACATTGTCCCGGAGTCTGCTGCCTACCTAGGTTCGCGGAATATTGAAGATGTAGCACGTTCAACTGTGTTTAATAATCGCCCGGACGCCCTCTGTGTTTCTGGACTTACTGCCGGCTCGCCAACCAATCTGGATCAGCTCGCTCGGATAAAACAAGTAACACCTGATACAGCGGTATTTGCCAACACCGGCGTGAATATAGACAATGTTTCCGAACATCTTGCCATTGCCGATGGCATCATTATTGCCAGTAGTCTGAAAAGGGATGGGCAGTTTTTTAATGAAATTGATCCGCATCGTGTTCGTAGCTTTATGAACAGGGTTCGGGAATTGCGGTAATAATGTGGACGAGCGATGGAATAGCTTAGGACAGATTCTCATCAAGGATGCCACAGAGACTAGGAAGGGCGAGCGCCTTATGATTTCCCTCGGTGAAACAGCGGCCTATCCCCTTGCCCGTGCTGTCTACCGTGCCGCCATTGAGGCAGGAGCCCATGTACAGATACAGTTTAGCTCGACAGAGATGCGGCGGATTTTACTCCAATACGGAAGCAATGAGCAGATCAGCTGGCAACCGGAGATGGAGCTCCAGGGCATGGATTGGGCAGATGTATATATTGGACTGCGGGGAAGCCCCAATCCCTTTGAATTACAGAAAATAGACAGCGACAAGCTCGCCATCAATCAGGCAACCATGGGAGAAATTTCCAAACAACGCTGGCAGAAAACCCGTTGGTGCCTCGTAAGAGTTCCCGGACCATCCCTTGCCCAGCAAGCAGAGAGCAACTACGAAGATATTTTGAATATGTTCTTTGCATCTTGCTTGCTGGACTGGCAGGCAGAACGTCAGCGCTACGATAATTGGTGCAGATGGCTCAATACGGGTAAGGAAGTGCACATTACCGGCAAGAAGACAGATCTACACTTTTCTGTTGCCGGAAGAAGATGGGTCCCCTTTGCTGGTAGCAACAATATGCCCGATGGAGAGATAGCAACCGCCCCCATAGTATCAACGGTGGAAGGGCATATCTATTTTGAACATCCCGGCATCCTCTCGGGGCGCTTCATACATAATATTGAGCTCGCTTGGAAAGATGGCGTCCTCGTGCATGCATCCTCCACGACAGAACAGGATTTTCTCCGATCCATTGTTGCAACTGATGCCGGCTCGTCATTGATCGGCGAGTTTGCCTTTGGAACAAACAGATACCTCGATCGCTTCTGTAATGACATACTCATAGATGAGAAAATTGCAGGAACCGTACACATTGCCCTAGGACGCGCATATCCCGAATGCGGGGGCACGAACAGCTCGGTTATTCACTGGGATATCGTAAAGGATCTGAGACATGAGGGCTGCCTCTCTCTTGATGGGGAGAAAATTATTGACAGGGGGAGAATTGTGTTGTCGGATGAAAAAAATTGATTGTTTTCTCGGAATCGACATTGGAACATCTTCCTCCCGCGGGGTTCTCGTTGATGTACAGGGCAAGATACTCGCAGAAAAGAGCATCTCCCATGAAATTGACAAACCACAGCCGGGCTACTACGAACAGGATCCTGCATGCTGGTGGTTTGAAGTCTGCAATCTGTCCTGTGACCTGCAACACAGCGCATCTTCTGCTACAATACGCGCACTCTGCATCAGTAGCATGGCCCCCTGTATCCTCCCCTTGGATCTTCGGGGAAGACCCCTGCGACCAGCCATACTCTACGGCATCGACACTCGGGCAGAAAAGGAAATAGAGGAACTCCATAACCGTATTGGTGCCGACAATATTTTCAATATGAGCGGACAACTGCTCTCGAGTCAATCCTGCTGTCCGAAAATATTATGGATACGACATCATGAAAAAGATATCTGGCAGCAGACAGATATATTCCTCGGAGCAACAGGATACCTCGTCTACCGCCTTACCGGGCGCTACAGCTGCGATATCTACACCGCTCCCTGCTATGCGCCCCTCTTTAATATACAGACTGAAAGCTGGGATGATACCTACAGCGATGCCATCATGCCCATAGACATGCTCCCCGATCTATTGTGGAGCAGCCATGTGGCTGGGAAGATTAGTAGCGAAGCTGCACGGGAAACAGGACTGCCCGAGGGCATCCCTGTAATTACCGGTACTGCCGATGCAGCAGCAGAGGCGCTCAGTGTCGGTGCAAGCAATAAAGGCGATATGATGATGATGTTCGGGAGCAGTAATTTCTTTATCCTCCAAACATCCGAGCTACGACCGAGTAAGAATTTTTGGGCATCCCCCTTTCTTGAACCGGGCAGTTCTGTACTCTGCGGAGGCATGGCAACTGCCGGTAGTATGTTCAAATGGTTTTGCGAGACCTTTCCCGGGCGTAGCATGGAGGAATGGGATGCACTGGCAGAACAGCGCGGGAGTAGCCATGGCATAACAGTGCTTCCCTATTTTGCAGGAGCACGTAGCCCCCTCTACAATCCACGTGCCAAGGCGGTATTTTTTGGCATGAGTTTGCATACAGAACCAGGAGATATATATCGAGCATTGCAGGAGAGCATTGCCTTTGGATTGCGTCACAATCTTGAAGAAATGTACAAAGAGGGCGCAGAGCTGGGGCGCATTGTTGTTATTGGAGGTGCAAGCTCAAGCAGAAATATGATCCGTATTATAGCCGATGTCTGTAATTGCCCATTGTTCCTACCAAGCTGCAAACAGGGTGCCTGCTATGGCGATGCCTTTCTAGCTGCATTGGGAAGTGGCTATTGTAGCCAGCTTGCAGACATAGATACGTGGATTACTATGGAAGAAGAAATCGAGCCAGGAGCAGGGCAGGAATACTATGAACAGGGATATCAGAAATTTCGCTCACTCTACAATGCAAGCCGCCACCTGATGTAGTGTTAGCGATGAAGCAGTGGACGCGCACTAACAATGGGAGAGAACCGTACATCATTGCCATAGACCGTTCCGTGCCTGCTACGGGACACAAGGGCAAAATAGTACAGATTATTCTCGCCCAGCCCCTCTATCAGCAGTGAACTTCCCTCCGGAACGAAGATAGGCGAATCTCCCTGTGCACTCCCTACACCATGGAAATTATCAACTGACAAACCATAGTAGACCTCGTAGCCAGCAAGATCGCTATCATATACCGGGGACCACTCGAGAAGCACGGCAGAGCCCTGCGTTTCGGCCTGCACAAAGCGCGGGGGAAGTACTGGGGAGTTTGGATAATAATGTATCTGGATTGCCCGGAGGACGGGACTCTCTTGTAGCTCGGGATCTGAAAAAAAGATGACCCTGCATTGCACATAGCGACCGGTAGCAGGACTGCTCATGCCCCTGCCCGGTATAAAATCCTGCCATTCTGTAGCCAGTGATGTTTCTGGATCGGGGGAGACAATGCTATCTGCCATACGATATTGAAATACAATCTGTGCATTCTTCGGACTTTGAAAATCAGACTCAATCATATGTAGCTGTGCACCAAGACTACCGGTATCGTAGACATGGCTAACAATAGAGCCATGATCGGCAACTAATTTCAACTTTTCTGGGCTACGATAACTGGTGGATATACGGAAATTATCAAGGGCGCCTACGAGATATCTTCCAATTACGAAATTCTCGTACTGATAATCTTCCATGCGAAAAAATACATATTCATCCTGTCCTCGAATATGGCTTATCTGTTGCACCTTCAAATCGACGCTGTATTCCAAATGTCCTTTCTCACTCTCGTAACGTAACATATGGTGCTGCCAGTGCTGTGGAACAAGAACAGTCTGCGACCCACCCGACACAGAATCTGCAACACGATCGGGAGATTGAAATACATTATCGAAATCCCAGTACAGGCGGCCGTTTTCTATATATATGCGGATTTTCTGTTCCCTCCGTTCTCCCGTCTGCTGAATCTCACGGGCAGTCCAGAGAAAGACATCTGCTTCTAGCTGTAGTGAATGTGGCAGGAGCCAGAATTCGATAGTAAAATCTCCACCTACCTGCTGGGGAAAAAACATGCCAGGGTCTTCCGCCTGAAGCCGAAGCCCCTCACCCCTCCGGAATAGGGCACTTCCGGAACCCTGTTTCTTCTCCTGTGACGATATAGCGTAGCGAGATTCGGAGAGTATGCGGTAGTTTCCGCTTGCATCATGCGTTGCAAACTCATCAAAGGGAAGGAGGAATTCAGTCTGCGCATCGGGAGCAAGCACACTTGGCTCTAATTCTAGATAGGATCTGCCACCTTCTACCTCGCGTATAGTGATGTTATTGCGAACTATGCCATCCTGCCAGCCATCCTCGATTCCAAGACTATGAGTTTGCAGGGCAACAGTAATCTGCAGAGAAATAAGGAGCCAGTAACAAAAAACAATCGATCTTATGCCTTCTTTCATGCTATACTAAATTGTATATCGGTATTGTGAAAAAAAATATGAGTGGATCCTTGTGCGATCTACAGCAGAGTATACAAAACGTCCCCCTAAAACCCGGTGTGTATCTGATGAAATCAGACACAGACACTATCCTGTACATTGGCAAGGCAAAGAATTTGAAAAAACGCCTGCAATCCTACATGAGACCCACACAGAACAAAAAGACCGCAATCATGATGAGCAAGGTGCGTTCGGTGGAATATCTGATAACCCATACGGAATATGAGGCCCTCTTACTGGAAAACAATCTCATAAAACAACATCGCCCGCACTATAATATTGATCTCAAAGATGGAAAAACCTACCCAGTAATCCGCATTACGAACGAGGAATATCCGCGAGTCTTCAAAACTCGCTACATGGTGCAGGATAAGTCAAAATATTACGGACCCTTTCCTGCCGGTGAGCATCTACGAACCTACCTTGCTCTTATAGAAAAACTCTACCCACTCCGCCGCTGCAAGAAAAAGAAATTAGTCCCCCGGAAGCAACCCTGTTTGTATCATCACATGCAGCTCTGCGCTGCGCCCTGTGCAGGAAAAATAAGCTATGAGGACTATCAGGAGCGCATTCAGCAGATTGTTGAACTCTTGGAGGGGCGAACAGAGCAGATAATGACCGTGCTAAAGGAAAAAATGAATGCTGCATCCAGCAACATGGAATTTGAACGGGCGCGGGAATATCGTGATATGATTCAATCCATTGTACAGCTCCATAGCGAGCAGAGCATCGTTGATTTCAAGGAAAATTCTCGTGATTACATTGCCTGTGCCAGCGAAAGCAATCACTGCGCCTTTGTGATATTTCGTATGCGAGAAGGCAAGCTGATAAACAGTAGCACGATGAATACAGTACTAATTGGCGAGCTGGAAGATCACTATACTGAATTCCTCCAGCGTTATTATCAGGATATAGTAGAACCACCCAACTCTATTTATGTCCAGTATGCCCAGCCGGTTAGCCAGCTCAAGCAGTTCTTTCGACAGGAACATGGAGCAAATATTCAGCACGTGCGCTCCCTGCATGATTCGCGGATTATGAATATGGCCATCGACAATGCATGGACACAGCTCCGAAAACGCAGTGATACAACAAAGATGCATGGCATCCTGCAGGATCTCCAGAAACTTCTTAATCTCCCCACTCTTCCGATGCACATCGAGGGCTTTGACATTGCCCATATTGGTGGCAAACACACGGTAGCAGCGATGGTTCATTTTATAAACGGGAAACCAAGTGCATCAGCGTACAGAAAGTACCACATAAAGTCTATGCCAGACGGTAAAATTGATGACTTTGAATCTCTACGTGAGGTCATTGCCCGAAGATACATGCGCATAAAAAATGAGAATCTCACAGCGCCCGATCTCATCCTTGTTGATGGCGGTAAGGGGCAGCTACATGCCGCTCGAGAAATACTGATCTCATTGAATATGCATGAGACGCCGATTATCGGGCTTGCAAAACAACATGAAGAAATCTTTGTTCCTGATGTACAGGAATCGATACAACTCCCTGCAGGCGATGCGGTATTACGACTACTCCAGCATATACGTGATGAAGCACATCGCTTTGCAACAACTTTTCGTAAAAATTTGCAGACAAGAGAATTAGAAACATCACTCCTGCAACGCGTTCGGGGCATTGGCCCGCAGCGTGCACAACGGATACTGGAACGCTTCGAATCGGTGGGAAATATTCTCGCAGTACCACCTGAGATACTCGCAAAAACAACAGGGATGGGGTTACAGCAGGCAAAGGAGATACAGTTACTCCTCCAGCAAGCAAAGGATACTAGCGGCCAGAACGCTGTTGATGAGCAATAAGCTGATAGCTGAGCAATTCTAGGAAGGGCTGTTGTAAATGAGCATCCATACTCCGCAATTCTACTTCACAGTGGGTTATGCGTGCCAGCAAAGATTCCAGAACAGCACGAGAATAATAGCGGCTTGCCTGATGATACAATACCTTACTGCGCTTACTCTGGATATTTAGCTCTCTGAAGATATCCTGCAATGAGCGATTTGACCCAAGGGCTATAACTAGCTGCAGGACCTGATAAAACTGCCAGCGCAATCCACCAAGGAAATTTGATTGTTGTTGTAAAGAAAAAATAGTTTCAAGAATACTAAGACTGTGTGCAAGATTATGTTTGAAGAGGGACTCGAAGAACGTAAATACATTCTCCTGCTTACTATGATAAATATAGCGGTCAACCTCCTGCCCTGTTATGGTAGTCGCCTTGCAAGCAGCAAATAAACAGCGCAACTGTTCATCCAGAAATTGTACATCATTACCGATTCTTTCCAGCAATATTTCTACAGCATCTGGCGTTATATTTCGATGATTCTTGGCACAGATCTGCCGAACTAAAGTGGGCAACTCATTATCAAAGGGAGGCCAGAATACCTTCTTGGCATCAGCGGGAAATGCAGACATCAGCGCTGGCTGAACCTTGTTTTGTTCACTAATAAGAAATAAGACGGTGCCATCTGCTGGAGATTTGAGATAGTTCTTTATAATATCAATGCCGGCTTTCTGTAATTGCTCCACAAAAGAATAGCGTACAAGGATACTACTGGCAAAAAGCGACTGCCCCTCAAGTGTTGACACCAGATCCAGTGGACTGGTATCAAAACTATGATAATTATAATGTTCGGCATCAGGATATTCTTTGCAAATATTCTGAATAAATGTATCTTTTTTCTCCCTCCCAGTTCCTAACAGGAGGTAAGATCTACTCTTGTGCATCTATTGGTACATAATCCCTGAACAGTGCAAGAACCCTTCCCAAAACACTTTCTAACTGTGTATACACCGGGGGCTGGTTCCCAGTAGATTTTAGCAATATCCGCGTCGCATCCTTATAATGGTATCGCAGCTGTATGTTATCTTGTATATGTGCAATTACCATATCTCCATCCTTACATTCTGCATGATGTTCGATAACGAGCAAATCATTTGGCAATACCTGTAGATCCGCCGACTGCACTATACTCCCCCCTCGCACAGCAAAGTACCTACTACCCTTTCGGAACATAGGAAGAAATAGTTTTCTTACCTCTGTATAGTTCTCGCGTGCAAAAAGGTCCCGAGAATTATTCAGTGAGTCGATGATGGGAATATAATTAATACCACCTTGTCCAACAAGACTTGGAATGACCAAACCACGTGCTCTATGTCGATCACATTGTACCTTTCCCTTCTTCTCTAGCGCTTTGACATGGTCATACGCCGCTTTGATGGAAATTTCAAAATGCTCGGCAATTTCCCGAAATGTTGGAGTCGTATAATCGACTTCAATACTTTTCACTAAATACTCAAATATTTCGTTTTGTCTGCGTGTTATTTTCCGCATATATTCTCCTATCTCCTTCCTTACCATTTCAGTTCTAAATAGCAAGAGTGCACACGACCCTCGTAAAAGAATACCTATTACACTCTCACCAGTACAAGGGAAGCAAGAATGCTAACAATATTATACATTATTTACTTTTTTGACACAAGACTAAAGTTCAAATTTCTTTTCAAACAGTTGAATTAAACTTGTTACGGCCTGTTCTTCGTCTTGTCCCTCAGCAACAATAGTAAGAATTGTTTTATGTCCTGCACCTAATGCAATAATGCCTAAGATCGATTTTGCATTTACTCTTTCCTCGCCACTTATAACATGAATATTGGAGCTGAATTGTGCCGCTGTTTTGACAATCATTGAGGCTGGTCGTGCGTGGATTCCGTGTTTGTTGCTGACTTCAACTTGTTTCGTGATCATATTTCTTCTTCAAACTCCTGATTTGAATCGTATCTTTGCATCCAATATTCCTTTTTTCTTTTATTTTGCTTCATCACCTTACTCATTGCTTCATCGAGTGCCTGAGATGCATTATATCCCATTCGCAACAATCGTGCATTCTTTGCAGCAACTTCTACTATAATTGAAATATTACGTCCAGGTCTTACTGGTATCTGTACATATGGCAACTGTACTCCCAGTATTTCCTTATGGCGAATAACAGCCCCCAAACGCTCATATTCCTTGTCCTGTACCCAGGCTTCTAGCTCAATTACCAGTTGTATTTGCTTAGAAGAGCGCACAGCTCCAACACCAAAAAGATGCTGGATATCAATAATGCCGAGCCCTCGTATCTCCATATTATGCCCAACAACGGACTGAATACTTCGACCTATTAATATATTTCCACCCGATACACAACGGATGTCCACTGCATCATCTGCAACCAGACAGTGTCCGCGTTCAATAAGCTCTAAAGCAATTTCACTCTTTCCAATGCCGCTCTCGCCTATCATCAATACTCCCACACCAAAAACCTCTACCAATACGGCATGTTGAGTAATATGCTCGGCAAGGATATCGCTTAGTAAGCGAGTAAAGCGCTGTGTAAAGTCGGAGGTTGAGAGCGAAGAAATCAAAACCGGGCAGTTATATTTTTCTGCAATGGTAATGAATTGTTTTGTGGGCGATAATCCGTGGGTAAATAACACACAGGGCACCAGTTCAGACAGAAGTCTCTCTACCATTTCCATATTGCCCTGTTTTTCGAGTTCGAGAAGGTAGGCATATTCTCCCTGTCCAAATAGCTGTACTCGCTTCGCAGCAAATTTGTCAAAAAACCCGCCGAGAGCCAAACCCGGACGATTTAATTCTGGAAGAAGTAGTGCACGTGTACAGCCATTCTTTCCCGCAATACAAGAAAGATGTAGTGCATCGTGATCCTTTAACTTTAATGTCAACAAATTATGGACAGTTATAGACATAGTTAATGCTCTTTCTTCTTATCCTTTTCTCGACGAACCCGCCGAACTACCTTATGCATCAATGAATCGATAGTATCTCGTAGATCATAACCATCGTCTTTGATAACTATTGATATTCCTCCACGAAAATGTAACTTGCACTCTAAGCTGTATTCGTTATGCTCCTGAGTAATGACAAAGCGCACATCCACCAAAATACTATCAGCAAATAAGAGTTTCGACAATTTTGCTTCTATTATTTTATGATATTCTTCCGCTATTGTACAATGAATTGTCTGTATATTTGTATCCATACCTATCGCCTCCTTATCTGTCTCTTTCGATTAAACCTCTATACTTTGACACTGTTCTCCGTGCAACCTTAACACCCCGCTGTAAAAGTATATCGCTGATTGACTGATCAGTCAAACGTTTTTGCCCTTTTTCTGCCGCGACAATTTCACGAATCATATGCAATACCGTAACACGTGAAATATCCTGATTTACTCCAGCAACTGAAGTGGAAAAAAAATACTTAAGAGGCAGAATGCCCCACTCAGTTTGAGCATATTTTTGTGATACAACACGGGAAACAGTGGATTCACTCATGGATACCTTTGCTGCAATATCACGTAACAGTAAGGGGCGCAAATGATGTAGCCCCTCCAGAAAACAGCGCTTTTGATGCTCTACGATACAGTGAACAATCATTTTCATGCTCCGTTGGCGTAGCTCAAGAGCGGAAATAAGAATACGCGCATCTTGTACATGCTGGAGAGCAAAGGAATTTTCTGTTTTTCTCTCTCTCTGATTAGCAAGCTCGGCAAAATAGGGATCAACAGAAAGATGACTCGTGTTGGTAAGTCGTACAATAACACGATGTTGCTCCTTATATATATGTAGATCTGGAACGATGTACTGGGGATCTTGCTGCGAAAAGGCATTGCCAGGATAGGGATTGAAGAGCGGGAGAAGCGAGAAAAAGCTCTCTTGCTCTTCCTGACTCATTCCGAGCTGTTCTGCAAGCTGCTCAAGAGATTGCTCATCCTGAAACATTGCCCGTATTAGAGATTGACTACGATGTGGGGCATGCAGTATTTCTGCCTGCACCATGAGTGATTCACAGGCATTCATCACACAGGTCCCTATTGGATCAAATCTGCGAATCATGTAGAGCATATCGGGGACAAGTTCGTTTTCAATATCGGAAAATAATTCCCTCGGATCTTCCCGATGGAAACCGTAGGCATCAAGATTTGCAATGAGTCTTTGTCCGATAGATTGATACTGTTCAGACCATGTCTGCATGTGCAGCTGTCTGCTAAGATGTTCCACAAGGGTTTCTGGAGTGGCAAGTAGCTGTTCAAGAATTGGGGGCTCTGGCAAGGGGGTATCGACCGAGAAATCTGGATGGATGTCATAGTCATCATGATGTTCAGCAGGTAAGGGTTCTTCTTCTAAGGGATGTAAGTCTAAGGCGGGATTGTTCATTGCTTCCTGATGGAGATAGGCGCGTAATTCATAGACCGGCAAAGTCATGATATTGGTAGCCATCAATATCTGTGGACTCATCTTCTGAGATGCCGACATGGCCTGTTGCATTCCTGAAGTCGCCATTCCTCAGTATAACATAGCAGATGAGACATCGTCAACAACACAGAATATACGATACCACTAAAACAACAGTCCTCTCTGTATTCTTTATGTACGGAATTTCTAGAACTTTGCCTAAGAAATTCCCATACACATTTTAATCTATCTGGGTTAATTTCCTCACATATGTTTAGGTGGAATGTAAAAAAAAAAAGAAAACCCTTGAAAAAAAAACATATTATGCCTATAATAAAACAGTATGGTAGGAGTTTTTATGATTTTACATAAGCGTGTATTTCTTTCGTTATTAGTTTTGTGTATGGCTACGTTTTTGGCTAGCTGTATTTTGGTAGGTGCCGGAGATGAATCTCCCGGACAGCAGGGTGCGAAGGGGAATGGAAAGAATTCCGTTCAGGTGACTCAAAATAAAGTTTCGGTCAACTGGAAATCTTCAGCTAGCGCTACCACTCGCTATGAAATCTTGGTGTACCAAGAAACGAGTAGCGGAATATACAAGCTTGTTCTCGTCGAATCCGTGTCACATAGGGGATGGGATAGCTACACCGCTAGCTTTTCGCTACAGTCTCAGGGGAGATACACCGTTTTAGTCAATGCTATTCATGCAGACTCACGCAAGCAGATATATGGTGATAGTATCCGTATAGCTAGCTCAGAACCCAAGCCCGAACCAGAACCAGAACCCGAGAAGCCCACTGCACCTACCCATTTCAAAATCATACAGGACATGCAAGATTCGGTCCGTGCCACATGGCAGGCAGCAAGCACCGGACAGACCCAGGATGGAAAACCGGCAACACCACTTAGCTATGTATTCAGCTGGAAAAAAAATACCGACTCATACTCATCGTATAAAAGCAAAAGCACCAACAATACAGAGATAACTATTGACAATTTAGACGACCATGCAATATACATGGCCTTTGTAGTTGCCAAAAACAGCACCGGAGCAGAAAGCAAGCCCACTGAAATTCTGTATTTCGAAACTGATCCAGCACACCCAAAACCCCCGGGTGCGCCAAGGGATCTCAAAATATGGGAAGAAGAAGGCAAGATCTACGCATCATGGACTGCCCCAGAAAATACAGGTCTGCAAAAGAAGCAAGTAGCACCTATTTTGGATTACAATCTCTATTATAAGATGGGGACTTCGGCAACAAAGAGCGATTATCAATATCACGAAAGCTCTGCACAGGGCACAAAGGTCGCCCTGCGCGCCAAACTCAAAGGACTAACAGAATATACTTTTGTTGTATCTGCACGAAACATTGCATTTATGGAGGGAGAGGCAAGTAGCCCAGTAACATTCACAACAGCCACAGCAGAAGAAAAACCAGGAGCTCCAACAGTACAGCCAGGAAGGAGCCAGCCAGAAGCAATT
Source organism: Spirochaetia bacterium (assembly GCA_964291355.2). GTDB lineage: Bacteria > Spirochaetota > Spirochaetia > WTKD01 > WTKD01. The sequence goes on from OZ220223.1 coordinate 475,384, forward strand.
ACCATCACCTGGAAGCCACCAAGCAATCTGGGAAAGACAAAAACAGGAGATGCAGCTCACATCACCAGCTACACCCTCTATTGGCAGGAAGGGGATTCAGTCGATGCAAAGAGTAAAAACAAGGTGGAGATCTCCGGCGACCAGTTGAATTCCCATGAATACACTGTTTCCGGTCTGCGAGGAAAGACGAAATATTCCTTTGTCATGCTAGCCACGAATAGTGTGGGGCGGGGGCTTAGAAGCGAAATTTCGCCAATAGCACATGCCACAACAGAATCACAGGCAAAAAAGCCAACGAGCCCAGAAAATATACGAGCAGCCACGTTACAGGCAAGCACACTAACACTGGAATGGGACGCAGCAAGCAATCCGGGAAAGAAGCACTCTGGCGACCCGGCAGATCTACACTACACTGTTTCGTGGACTAGGGGGAGCACGAAGATTGCTTCAGCATCAGACATTACTGGCACCAGCCACAAAATAACTGATCTAGAACCGAACACGGGCTATACTTTTTCTGTTACGGCTACAAATACTGCATTACTCAGCAGTGATCCCGCACAGAAAATTCTAACAACACAGAAAAGTCAGGCAACGGCACCAGGAAAACCAACAGCTCTAGCTACCTCAGATATTGAGGCAAACTATGCAAAGCTGAGCTGGACTGCCCCTGATGCTCCGGGACTGTCGCATAATGGTGAAACGGCTGCCCCGACATACACCATCTATGGAAAGGCAGCAAGCACCGTAAGCTCAAGTGATTATTCCATCAAAAAAGAAGGCATTACCGCAACTCATTTTATTGTAGGTGGACTGGTAAAAAGCGCCGCCCATAGCTTTGTTGTTGTTGCAGTAAACACAGACAATAATAACTTGGTAAGTACTGCAAGCTCGGTGCTCACGATACAAACTAACGCAATAAACACCATCAGTACATGGCAGGAATTAAACAATCTACACCTTGCTCTTGATGGGGACTTTCAGTTGACAGCTGACATTACCTTCCCCTCTCCGGGAACTGATGGATTTCCTGCTACTGGTTTTGTGCCTGCTGGCGATGCGAGCACGGCATTTAGTGGGACCTTCGATGGTAATAACAAAAAAATAATCAACCTCTTTATTGATGAGCCAGAAACAGATAAAAAGAGAGACTACGTTGGTCTCTTTGGAAGGATCACAGCAGCTACAAAGGATACTGTGGCGGTAAAAAACCTGAGCTTTGTAAACCCGCGAATAGCTGCCAATGCAATAGCAGGAACACTGACAGGATATCTCACAAAGGGTACAGTCAAGAATATTGCTGTCGTGGGTAGTAGTAAGAACACTCAGATTATAACTGATAGTGCGGAAACATGGAGCGAGATTAGTAATGCCCTTGCCGCCGGTAAAGAAAAAAGCGGCACAGGGGGCATTGTTGGCATCCTAGGAAAAGAGGCCTCCCTTATTGCGGGAACTAGCACAGTACCTGTGCGAGGTGTAGTATTTGTCGGTGGATTGGTGGGATGGAACATGGGCAAGGTTACAGGACACACAAGCACTTCGGTAACAGGCAATGAAACTGTAGGTGGCTTGGTTGGTTTCTCCGATGAGGATTCATTAGTTTCGGGATATGCAAAAACGGCCGTAACGGGCACAGAACAAGTTGGAGGTCTTGTTGGAGGCGCAACATCGGCAACCGTAACGGGATTTGCCACCGGTGATGTAAGTGGAACATCCTCTACTGGTGGTTTGGTAGGTTCCGGTAGGTACGGAAGCACCATAAAGGGCTACGCAACAGGAAATGTAGAAGGAAAACACTCGTCCGGTGGATTAATGGGGACTGCCTCAAGAGCAAAAGTATATGGCTACGCAACAGGAAATGTAGAAGGAAAATGGATGTCCGGTGGATTAATAGGAAGTGTAGCTGGCGGAGAGGTGCTCGGCTATGCAACTGGAGTAGTACATGGAGATTTCTCCGTTGGCGGACTGTCAGGTTCGGTGAGTTATAGTGCAACTGTCTTTGGTTACACCCTAAGCTATATAACAAAAGGTGAAGATCCTGGACTCCCTGCGACAAAGGACCCACGTCATTATAATAGGGGACCGGGTCTTGGCTTTGAAAATCAGTCAACGACAAATGTCTATGTTGGTCGAACTCAGGATGAAGCAGATAAAGAAGCTAAAAAACCAGGGACCGGAGATCACATCATCGGTATAATTTCGGGGAGCAAGAACTTTACCGTAGTCATAGAAGGCACTGCTTCACAAAGCGAGAGTAGCTTTGCATCTCTAACTTTTACGCAGGATGCCTTTGAGTGGCAGTCGGGATATACAACAAAATGGCCGATATTGAATTTTCCAACAAAGATTTCAAACACCGAATACCTATGGCAGGATGCTCAAAACCCGGAAATAAAAACACCGGACGGATACGTAGACTAGCCGGTATAGATATAATGCTATTATTAGCACATTTCCCTAAGATTTGGAAAATTAATCTTGAAATTTTATTCTTTGTCACACATAATGTATAGTGTTATGGATCGATGTAGATTTAGAAAATATATATGTCTATTGGTTTTGTTGATCATGTTCTTTGTCAGTTGTCAGGAATTCGTTACCGAGACAAGGACAGAAAAAGATGTCACCAAATTACTGATTACGCAATCTGAGAATACTCTCTCAGTTCATTGGGAAGCTCCGCTGGACGCGGATATTACTTCGTATATCGTACAGGTCTCGAAAGAGGGTGCTATTACCGTACAAAAGGAAATTAAACACGGTAGCAATAGTATATATTCATTCCAAACCTCCCTCAGGTCTGGCACGTATACCGTAACCGTCCTTGTAAAAAAAGATGGTGAGGAAGCAGTAACATTCTACGAACCTCAGCACCTTACCGTAGAAACGTCTGCTATGCCACCGGAAGCACCACAGATAACAGATATTACTCCACAGGCAGATAGCATCACATTAACATGGACAACACCGAACAAAACAGGAAAAACTCATGACAATGAAGAAGCAGAAATTACGGGTTATACCGTCTACTGGATTAAGGATTCCTTCTTCCAAGCTTCCAATGCAGAAATGATACAGGTATCTGCTAGTACGTTCCAACACAGGATAGTCGCACTACGGGGTATGAGCACATATGCGCTTGCACTTGTTGCTACAAATGCTGCTGGACTGAGTAGCATGTATTCTATCCCATCAACAGCAAAGACCCTTTCCGCAGAATCATCTCCAGAACTTCCATCCAATGTACAAAATAACAGCAATAAGGACGGCATTAGCATCAGTTGGAATGCTCCAGCTGATTCAGGCAAGACTAGTAGCGGTGAGCCAGCAGAACTGAGCTATGCTGTCTACTGGAAGGAGGGACAACATCAGGAATTAGAATTAGATGATAGTGCTCAGAGCGGAATTCTTTCCAGCTCCCCCTACTCCATATCTTCCTGTCTGATTAAACCATCAACAGCCTATACTTTCATCCTCGTAACTAAGAATAGTGCCGGCTTAAGCAGCCAAACTCCATCCACAACAATCACAAGCTCGCCTGCTACCCTCTGTGTTATTAACACAGCACAGGAACTTGATGATGTACGTAAAAATCTTGGGGGAAATTACCAGTTAGCAACAGACATCAATTTTCAGGCAGGCAAACTATTTACTGCAATAGGAACAGAAGCACTGCCCTTTGATGGGAGCTTTGATGGAAACAACAAGAAAATTATTAATCTGCACATGAAGGATGATGAACAAAATTACGTTGGTTTATTTGGAAAGATACGGGGACAAAGCAACACTAGCGTCGTGCTTAAGGATCTCGTATTAGTAAATCCCCAAATATCTGGGAATGCCGTAGTCGGCGCATTAGTAGGATATATTGAAAAGGGAATAATACAAAATATAAAAATTGAATCCGGATCCCTGAGTGCAGATGCTTCTATCAAAACGAGCTTTCATACAGACGGACAGGGCTATGCAGGCGGTATTGCAGGCATAGTCGGAAAGGATGCACAACTTCTGAACAGCAGTAGCACCCTTAGTGTACAGGGAACAACAGTAACGGGCGGGCTTGCTGGCTATAACAAAGGCACTGTAAGTGGCTATTCCAACGCTACTGTATCTGGAGAATACACGATCGGGGGCTTGGTTGGGACGAATGATGGTGAGGTCTGGGGCTATGCAAGCGGCACTGTAAGCGGAGCATCAGCAATTGGCGGCCTTGTCGGACTTAATATGGCTTCTGTGCGAGGTTATGCAACAGCTACTGTATCCGGAACAGAACAGGCCATTGGTGGTTTGGTCGGAAGCAATCGCGGTATAACGGGAGAATCTACCACAGTCAGCGGCTATGCAGCAGGTAGCGTATCAGGAAAAGAATTGGTTGGCGGTTTGGTAGGTGAGAACAGAGGACAAGTAGTAGGATATGCAAGCGCTGCCGTATCCGGAACAGCACAGGTTGGTGGTTTGGTTGGCCTCAATCTCTATCATACAGCATCTGTAGTGGGATATGCACTGGGATATATACGCATAGTTGCTGACGAGGAGCCGGATGCAAGTATCGGGGCTGCCGTTGGGCAAAATGTTCAGGGAAAAATATATAGCTATGTCGGTCGTACTGAAGACGAAAATGATGATGATGAACGAACGGCAGGTTCGGGCGATCATGTTGCCAATGGAACCGGGAATGCTGTTCGTGCTGGGGTTATTGTACAGGGAAGTGATTCTAAAAACCGCAATTCGTTCGAAGATTTCGACTTTTCCAGTAGCACTTGGGAATGGAATATCAGATACAGTATAGAAAACCAGTGGCCGGTGCTCAATTTTCCTGCGAATTTCCCAGGCGGGGTTCCAGCACAGAATCCAAAGATACCTAGCCGACCCACTGGATTTGCAGAATAGCTATCTCGATCGGATATAAAGATGCTACATAGATTCACATCTAAATAATATTCATCAAAAACACTTGTTTTTTTTTCATTATTATGTTATTCTGTTCAATAAAATATATTGAAGGAGGAATTATGAAACGATATTATATCCTATCATTTTTTTTAATGTGCTTGATGATTTTACCAGCAGTTGCACAGACACCAAGATCTGGGGGAGTCCTAATTTTCGGACAATCCGGAGATGCGGTGGGTCTTGACCCTGCACGTGAGACTGATGGAGAATCATTTAATGTAACAAATGCTGTATTTGAAACCCTCGTGGAATTTGCACCAGGAACGACAAAGGTTCAACCTGCTCTAGCCGAAAGCTGGGAAATTTCCGACGATCAACTCCAATACACATTTCAGCTCAGAAGAAACGTAAAATTCCATGACGGTACTAATTTGAATGCCGATGCAGTAGTTTTTTCGTTTGAAAGACAATTCATCAAAACCCACCCACAAAATCAATATGGCCCTTGGCAATATTGGGGTTACATGGACATGAGTAGTATTGTCGAAAGTGTAAAGGCCGTAGACGCATATACGGTACGTTTCCAGTTGAAACGAAAGGAAGCGCCATTTATTGCAAACCTCGCAATGGATTTTGCCTCTATAGTTTCACCAACTGCTGTACGCAAATACGGTGCAAAATTTTCACAAAACCCTGTCGGCACAGGTCCCTTTGTGTTTGTTTCATGGAAGAAAGATGACTCAATTATCTTTACTAAAAACAAGAATTATTGGCGAGAAGCTGCATATGTAACCCGTCTCATTTTTAAGCCAATACCCGATCAGACAGCACGTTTTCTTGCCCTACAAAAAGGCGAGGTGGATATTATCGATTTTCCATCTCCGGAAGATTTTGCTGCCATGGAGGCAGACAAGGATCTGAAACTTATTCAACAAGAGGGGCTCAATGTTGGCTATCTTGCAATGAATACAGACAGGAAACCCTTTCAGAACAAGCAGGTGCGACAGGCAATAAATCATGCCATCAACAAGGATGAAATTATTACTGCAATTTTCGGAAACACTGGCGTTCCAGCTACAAACCCGATACCACCCAGCATGTGGTCTTACAATAAAAATCTAAAGGGCTATGATTACGACCCAGACAAGGCACGCTCTCTCTTGCAGAAAGCCGGTTATCCAAATGGATTTAGTACCACAGTATGGGCAATGCCCGTCAGCAGACCATACAACCCCAATGCTCGGAGAATGGCAGAAATAATACAATCTCAGTTGGCAGAGGTTGGTGTTAAGGTCGAGATTGTCAGTTATGACTGGGGCACCTATCTGGATAAAACCGCAGCAGGGGAACATGATACGGCCATGCTTGGTTGGACAGGAGATAACGGCGATCCTGATAATTTCCTGAACATCCTGTTATCAACACAGGCAACGGAGAAACCCGCTGGAAACATTGCATTCTGGAAAAACGAAAAATTCAGTGACCTGATTACTCAAGCAAAGGAAACATCCGACGTTGCACAGCGCACTGAGCTCTATCGTGAAGCGCAGGAAATATTTGAGGATGAGGCCCCATGGGTTCCAATTGCACACTCATTAGTAACTGTTGCTGCAAACAAGAAAGTTATGGATTTTGTCCTCTATCCAACAGGCAAACGAATATTCCACCGTGTCTGGTTGGAACGTTAATGTATCTTGCAGGGTTGTGAACAGCAACCCTGCATGCATTTAGCATACCATGCTACGTTTTCTTGCAAGTAGATTACTCCAGTTCATACCAACGCTCTTTGGAGCAGTCACCCTTGTATTTTTTATGATAACCTTCTCTCCTAGCGATCCCGCACGGGTAATGCTTGGAGAGAGGGCAAGTCCAAAGCAGCTTGCCGAGTTACGTGCAGAGTTCGGATTAGACCGTCCAATTCTGGAACAATATCTGCGCTACATAACACGCATCGCAAGACTGGATTTTGGAACATCGATCAAAACTGGACGGTCAGTATTGGATGAGGTAGGCGAATTGCTTCCTGCAACATTTGAATTATCCATAGCATCCATACTCTTTGCCACCCTCGGTGGTATTTTTATCGGTGTCATTACCGCAGTGCATAGAAACAGTCTAATTGATTACGGCATAACAGTTGGCTCCCTCGTGGGGGTTTCCATGCCGGTATTCTGGCTTGGATTGGTCGCCATCATGATATTTTCGGTACGTCTGGATCTCTTCCCCACTGGGGGGAGGATAGATTTGCGATATTTCTTTGAATCAATCACAAATTTCTACGTTATCGACAGTATTATTCTCTGGTTTCAAGAAAGTGACCCGAGCTATCTCGTATCGACAATACATCACTTAATACTCCCCACCATTGTACTGGGAACTATCCCCCTCGCCATCATTGCCCGTACAACGCGGACGTCAATGTTGGAGGTCCTCTCGCAGGACTATATTCGCACAGCACGTGCAGCAGGCATTCGGGAACACAAGATTATTTTTATCTATGCCCTGCGCAATGCCTTTCTTCCCATATTAACGGTAATTGGTGTGCAATTCGGTGTGTTATTGTCGAGTGCCATTCTAACAGAGACCGTGTTCTCCTGGCCTGGCATAGGTAAATGGCTCTACAAGGCCATTGAAGCACGAGATTTTCCCGCAGTTCAGGGCGGTGTTGTACTTGTAGTGCTCTTTTTTATGATAATAAATCTCGCTGTTGATCTTCTGTACTCGGTCATAAACCCGCGAATTAGGTTAGGTGGATGAAGCATAAAGCAGTAACACAGGCATGGTATCGGCTCTCCGAAAATAAAGCCGCACTGTCTGGTTTTTTTATTATTCTTATATTTTTTCTCCTGGGGCTCTTTGCTCCCCTTATTGCATCGCATGACCCTATTGAACAGTCCATAGAACAACGAAAATTAGCCCCGGGAACTGCCGGCTACCTTCTTGGAAGTGATGAGCTAGGGCGGGATTTATTTTCCCGCATTCTCTATGGGGCTCGTATATCAATGCTAATTGGTTTTGTATCAGTGGGCATTGCTTTTGTACTCGGGATGATAATCGGTTTGGTGGCTGCCTATTATGGAGGATGGGTGGAGAGCATCATCATGAGAATTATTGATATTATGCTATCCTTCCCGTATATTTTGTTAACCATCGTTATTGTCGCCCTCTTGGGACCATCACTGTTTAATGCCATGTTAGCCATTGGCATATCCCAAATACCGCGCTATGCACGTGTGGCTCGTGCCTCTGTATTGTCAGAAAAGAACCGCGATTATGTTCGGGCTGAACGTGCTGTTGGAGCAGGCAATCTTGAGCTGATGTTTATTACCATCCTTCCAAATTCACTTGCCCCGGTCCTTGTTCAGGCAACTCTGGGTTTTGGTGAGGCAATTATTAGCTCTGCTGCTCTGTCATTTCTTGGATTGGGGGCACAACCTCCGACGCCAGAATGGGGGCTGATGATTGCAAGTGCAAAGGAATTTATTACCAGTGCATGGTGGATTGTTACCTTTCCGGGCATAGCCATCCTCATTGCTGTGCTTGGTTTTAATTTATTTGGTGATGGATTACGCGACATTTTTGATGTCCGTCTGAGAGATTAACGAGGACTCGCTATGAAAGAAACAAAACCGACTGACCCAGTTCTGACAATTTCAAACCTCAGCATTGAATTCCATCTCCGTAATCGAGTTATTCCTGCAGTAAGTGATCTTTCTTTTGTTATTGAACGCGGACAGATTGTCTGCCTTGTTGGCGAATCGGGCTGCGGAAAATCTGTGACGGCTCTGTCTATAACAGGTCTTGTTCCAAAACCACCAGCGATTGTACAGGGCAGTATAGAATTCAAGGGACAAGATCTTATTGCTCTCAGCGAACGGGAAATGCGGAAGATCCGCGGCTCGCGCATATCTACGATATTTCAGGAACCGATGACCTCTCTCAATCCCCTCTTCCCTGTTGGAAAACAAATTGCCGATATACAGAAGGAACATCGGGAAACAGGGACAAAACACACAAAGGAATCGGTACTCGATCTATTAAAACTTGTACATATTCCGGACCCCGAACAGCGTTACTATGCATATCCACACCAATTATCAGGAGGCATGCGACAACGCATTATGATCGCCATGGCACTTGCAAGTGGCAATCCCGACCTCCTCATAGCAGACGAACCAACAACTGCCCTAGATGTTACCATACAGGCACAGATACTATCCATAGCAAAAGATATTCAAAAACAAACTGGACTTTCTATTCTGTTCATCACCCACGACATGACTGTTGTTTCGCAAATTGCAGATCGGATTATTGTTATCTATGCTGGGAAGAAAATGGAAGAGGGCGATGTGGATTCAATATTGAATACACCACGCCATCCATACACCCGCGGTTTGCTTGCTTCAATGCCTTCCCATTCCATGCACAAAAAACGCTTGGAAACAATCCCGGGCTCGGTCGATGTGTTCTCCGGTAAGGGCTGCCCCTTTGCAGGTCGCTGCCCCCATGTTCTAAAAGAATGCCATGAAATCTTCCCCGAAGCAAGTGAATTTGAAAATGGACAGAAGAGCTGGTGTCATGTAGCAAAGGAATTATCATGAATGATACAATGTTAGAGGTACGCAATCTGCATGTTGATTTTCCCATTCGGCAACGTAATGGTTCATTGGTACATGTACATTCCTTAAATGGCGTGACATTTACCATGAAACAGGGGGAGATACTTGGTGTGGTCGGCGAATCGGGTTGCGGAAAATCCACCCTAGCACGTACCATCCTCTGTTTAGAGCGAAAGCTCAGCGGTGAGGTTTTGTTTCGAGATAAGCCAGTCTTTGAAAAAAATGCAAAAGAACTGCGAAACTTCCGTCGAGAGGCACAGATTGTGTTTCAGGATCCCTTTTCTGCCTTGAACCGCCGAAAAACCATCCAATCCCTGCTGAAGCAACCCCTCCGCATCCATGGAATGGACGCAGACGCTCAATCAACTATTGCAACGATGTTACATGAGGTTGGACTAAAGCCAGAAGTTATGAACCGCTACCCCCATCAATTTTCAGGAGGACAACGCCAGCGTGTAGCCATTGCTCGATCATTAATACTAAAACCCAAGCTACTCATCTGTGATGAGGCCGTCAGTGCCCTGGATCTCTCTGTCCAGGCACAAATTATTAATTTGATGCTTGATTTGCGCGAAAAGCATGACCTTACCTATCTGTTTATTGCCCATGACCTATCTGTCATAGAATTTATGTCAGATCGCATATTGGTACTCTACCTTGGGCGCATTGTTGAGCTCATCAAAAAACAAGATCTACGCACAAAGGCCAAGCATCCCTATACACAGGCCCTACTCGCTGTGTCGGAACAAACAGGGAGACAAAGCCCCGAAGTCCCTCGCGGAGAGGTGCCATCACCCATCAACCTTCCTACGGGATGCTTCTTTGCTTCCCGTTGCCCCTTTGTTACAGAGCGTTGTAGGCAGGAATACCCGCCACTCCGTGAACATGAAGATGGGCACCAGGTAGCATGCTGGCTCTACGAGTAGCGCCCATAGTAAATTCGTACTTAAAAATAGCTGATAAATTACGATATAACACATCGTGCGTTGTTATCAATTAGATCTTGCTGCGTGCATGTATCGAAGGGATAGCATACATGAAGTTCAGTCGAAAATTATATGCATTATTTTTTCTCATTATAATCCAAAAAAGCATAATAATATTTTTATAAGATTTCTCATATACTATATAGACATATTATGTATATTTGGTGTATAGTATGTTTATAATGTTTGCGGACATTCATTTGTATGATGTCTGCTTTTGGAGGTAAAATGAAATATTTATTATGCTCACTCCTTGTGATTATGATTCTTGCATGTTCACCCGTTGAATTTTTTGATGATAATGATGATTCTTCCGTTCAAATAAGCCAAGAGAAGAATACAGCTACCTTGAATTGGAAGCCATCTCCTAGCCCGAATGTTACCGAATATCTCGTGCAAATTAAGGACGGTGATACAGTTATTAGAACAGAGCGTGTTATTCATGACCCAAGTACAAAAGAATACGCACTCGACATCCCTCTTTCTCAAGGCGATTACACCGTCTCTCTCCTCGAAAAGAAAGGTGAACAAGCTGAGCCGGAGATGCTCCGGGAACTTGACCCCATCACAGTTGTTACAAAGGCGGAAGCTCCAAAACAAGCGGAAATAACAAACAGTGTCGTTTTCCAAGAAGGTATCAAAATCGGTTGGACTCCGCCGAAAAATACCGGCATTGATCACGAAGGTTCTCCTGCTACCATCACCGGGTATACTATCTACTGGAGTAAGGGTGATTCAGTTGATACCGCCACCGCTCATTACTACGAGGTCACTTCTCCTGACATACAACACCATACCATTACCGGTCTAGATAAAGATGCTGATTACTCCTTCGTTGTCGTTGCAAAAAATAGTGACGGTGTCTCATCGGTCGTCAGTACTCCGAGAACGCTCACTACTCCAGCAGTTCAATCCACTCCCCCTCAAGCGCCAACTGATGTGCAAACAACAACTTCAAAACAAGGCATCACTGTTTCTTGGAAACCTCCATCTGATACGGGAACCACAAACGACAATCAAGTCGCTACCATTTCTTTTTACACCCTCTATTGGGATATCGGTTCTTCCGTCGATACTTCAAGTCCATTTAGTCATGAGCTACCCGCCTCAAATACCGAATATCTCGTAACTGGTCTGCAAGGAAAAACTCAGTATTCCTTTATCATTCTCGCTCGAAGTAATGCGCGTCTCAGTAGCTCTCCTAGTACAATAATAACTGCTACCAGCGATCCCGCTTCTCCATCCTCCCCTCCTCGTGATCTCGCTGCCCAAACTGTAACTGAAAATACTATTGATATATCATGGTCCGCTCCTGAACATACCGGAAAAACTGAAGATGACCAGGATGCTACAATAACCGCTTATATTGTCTATTGGCAAGAAGGGGATTCCGTCGATACTTCCGCCACCTCCTATCAAGAACTGCCCCCTGCAGATACATCATACACCATCCAGAACCTCAACGGGAAAACTGATTACACCTTCATGGTCATCGCACAGAATAGTGCGGGCTTCTCCAGTGATACCAGTATTCCTCAAACAAAAACAACTCAATCAGCTGCGACTGCTCCCACTGCTCCCACTGAGATACAAATTTCTCAGATTGATGCTGATGCAATGCGCATCTCATGGATAACACCATCAAACCCAGGGAAAACTGATCTCGGAAATCCCGCCTCGCTTACCGGCTATACACTCTATTGGCAGGAAGGTGACAGTGTCGATGTATCAAGCACACTAAAAAAAGACCTGGCAACTGCATTGCACCACTATACCATTACAGGACTCCGAGGTAAAAGTGAATATGCTGTTATCGTTGTCGCTCAGAATAATGTTGGACTATCAAGTACACCCAGCATCACAGAGACCGCTACCACTCTCTCTGCTCGTCAAGCAGCAGCACCTCCAACTACTCCCACTATCAGTAACCAACAAAGTGACAGAATGACTATCTCATGGTCTGCTCCTGATGATCTCGGTAAAATTGATACGGGCGATGCGGCTGAACTCACCGGGTACATCATCTATTGGCAGGAAGGTGACAGTGTCGATGTATCAAGCCCGAATAGTAAAACAGTTACTAGTGCATCTTCTCAATATACCATCGGTTCATTAAAAGGAAAAACAACCTACTCCTTTATTGTTGTTACCAAAAACAACGCGGACCTTACCAGTGCCCCGAGTGCCATGCAAACTGCTACTACCTTTACTGCATTAGCAGCTGCTGATGCACCAGATGAACTTACTACCAGTAATGTCCAAAAGGATAGTATTACCCTCTCGTGGGCTGCTCCGAGTAATGCAGGAAAGACCGACACCGGCGAAGATGCAACAATCACCGGCTACACGCTCTACTGGAACGAAGGAGATGCGGTCGACACTGCCAGTGCCGAGAAAAAGGTACTCACATCTCAACAAGCTACCATAGATAATCTCAAAGGAAAAACTCAGTACGCCTTTATGGTCCTTGCGCAGAATAGTGCTTCGCTGAGTAGTACTCCAAGTGCTACACAGACCGCTACTACTCTTACCGCACGCTTGGCTGCAACTGCTCCGAGTGGGCTTACTACCAGCAATGTCCAAAAAGACATGCTTACCCTCTCGTGGTCTGCTCCGAGCAATGCAGGAAAGACCGACACCGGCGAAGATGCAACAATCACCGGCTACACGCTCTATTGGAATGAAGGAGACACGCTCAACACTGCCAGTGCCGAGAAGAAGGTACTCACATCTCGACAAGCTACCATAGATAATCTCCGCGGGAAAACTCAGTACGCCTTTCGAGTCCTTGCGCAGAATAATGCTTCGCTGAGTAGTACTCCAAGTGCTACACAGACCGCGACTACTCTTACCGCACGCTTGGCTGCAACTGCTCCGAGTGGGATCACCGCCAGTAATGTCCAAAAGAATAGCATTACCCTCTCGTGGTCTGCTCCGAGCAATGCAGGAAAGACGGACACCGGCGAAGATGCAACAATCACCGGCTACACGCTCTACTGGAATGAAGGAGATACGCTCAACACTGCCAGTGCCAAGAAGCAAACACTTACATCTCGACAAGCTACCATAGATAATCTCAAAGGAAAAACTCAGTACGCATTTCGGGTCCTTGCACAGAATAGTGCTTCGCTGACTAGTACTCCAAGTGCTACACAGACCGCGACTACTCTTACCGCACGCTTGGCTGCAACTGCTCCGAGTGGTCTTACTACCAGCAATGTCCAAAAAGACATGCTTACCCTCTCGTGGGCTGCTCCGAGCAATGCAGGGAAGACTGATGACGGCAAGGATGCAACAATCACCGGCTACACGCTCTACTGGAATGAAGGAAAAACACTCAACACTGCCAGTGCCGAGAAGAAGGTACTCACATCTCGACAAGCGACCATAGACAATCTCAAAGGAAAAACTCAGTACGCATTTCGGGTCCTTGCGCAGAATAGCGCTTCGCTGAGTAGTACTCCAAGTGCTACACAGACCGCTACTACTCTTACCGCACGCTTGTCTCCAACTGCTCCGAGCGGAATCACCGCCAGCAATGTCCAAAAAGACATGCTTACCCTCTCGTGGCCTGCTCCGAGCAATGCAGGAAAGACGGACACCGGCGAGGTTGCGACAATCACGGGCTACACGCTCTACTGGAATGAAGGAAAAACGGTTGACACTGCCAGTGCCAAGAAGCAAACACTCACATCTCGACAAGCTACCATAGATAATCTCAAAGGAAAAACTCAGTACGCATTTCGGGTCCTTGCACAGAATAATGCTTCGCTGAGTAGTACTCCAAGTGCTACACAGACCGCGACTACTCTTACCGCACGCTTGGCGGCAACTGCTCCGAGTGGTCTTACTACCAGCAATGTCCAAAAAGACATGCTTACCCTCTCGTGGCCTGCTCCGAGCAATGCAGGAAAGACGGACACCGGCGAGGATGCAACAATCACCGGCTACACCCTCTATTGGAATGAAGGAGATACGCTCAACACTGCCAGTGCCAAGAAGCAAACACTTACATCTCGACAAGCGACCATAGATAATCTCAAAGGAAAAACTCAGTACGCATTTCGGGTCCTTGCACAGAATAACGCTTCGCTGAGTAGTATTCCAAGTGCTACACAGACCGCGACTACTCTTACCGCACGCTTGGCTGCAACTGCTCCGAGTGGTCTTACTACCAGTAATGTCCAAAAAGACATGCTTACCCTCTCGTGGACTGCTCCGAGTAATGCAGGAAAGACGGACACCGGCGAGGTTGCAACAATCACCGGCTACACGCTCTACTGGAATGAAGGAGATACGCTCAACACTGCCAGTGCCAAGAAGCAAACACTTACCTCTCGACAAGCTACCATAGACAATCTCAAAGGAAAAACTCAGTACGCCTTTCGGGTCCTTGCGCAGAATAGTGCTTCGCTGACTAGTACTCCAAGTGCTACACAGACCGCGACTACTCTTACCGCACGCTTGGCTGCAACTGCTCCAAGCGAGCTTACTACCAGCAATGTCCAAAAAGACATGCTTACCCTCTCGTGGTCTGCTCCGAGCAATGCAGGAAAAACGGACACCGGCGAAGATGCAACAATCACCGGCTACACGCTCTACTGGAATGAAGGAGATACGGTCAACACTGCCAGTGCAAAGAAGAAAGTACTCACATCCCAACAAGCGACTGTGGATAATCTCCGCGGGAAAACACAGTACGGCTTTATGGTCCTTGCACAGAATAGCGCTTCGCTGACTAGTACTCCAAGTGCTACACAGACCGCGATTACTCTTACCGCTGCTATTCCACCATTAGAACCAACAAATTTTGTTGCATCAGATATTGAAGCAGACAAGATTACGCTTTCATGGGCTGCTCCGAGTAATGCAGGAAAAACTGACACCGGCGATAATGCATCCCTTGCCAGATACACTGTCTACTGGAAGGAGGGAGATAGCGTCGATGTCTCCAGCCCAAATAGTAAAGACATAACAGCGGGAACACGACAATTTATTGTTACGGGACTACAAGGAAAGACTCAATATTCTTTTATGGTTGTCGCAAAAAACAATGCAGAACTCGTGAGTAATCCCAATCCGACAACAACAGAGACGACAGCCATCCCCATTGTACTCATTGATACATGGCAAAAATTACAAAATATGAACAATGACCTTGCCGCACACTATCGATTGGCTTCAGATATTACCTTCCCCGATCCAAACACCGGTGGATTCCCAGCAGTAGGATTTACTCCCATTGGTTCTCTCGAGCAACCATTTACTGGGGTATTATATGGGAATGGGAAAAAAATTACTAATCTTTATATTAACAAAACTGATGTCAGCTATATTGCGCTTTTCGGAGTAATCGATGCACCGGATAAAGATATTGAAGTTGTTACCGACCTTACATTTGTGAATCCGTACATAATAGCAAATCACATGGCAGGTACACTTGGAGGATATTTGAAAACGGGGACAGTACGAAATATCATCGCAACTTCAAATAACACTAGTAAAGGCGTAATAACAACTGACAAGAAAACAATTGGTGCAAATGAAGGTGGAGGAGTAAATTATAAGGACGCGTCGTATACTGGAGGAATTTTTGGTTCAGTTGGGAAGAATGGAACATTGCATAATAGCAGTACTACCATAACTATAGAAGGATACAAAGCAGTTGGAGGGTTAGCTGGATATAGTCTCGGGAATATAACTGGTTATACCACTGGCACAATAAATGCCGAATATTATCATGCAGGTGGCCTGGTAGGAAATCAGGGCGAAACTGCTACCACAGCTGGATACTCAACTGGAAGCGTAACAGCATCAATAACAGCAGGCGGATTGGTGGCGTATAATCTATCAGGTACTGTTATTGGATATTCAAGTGCAAAGGTAACCGCAGACTACTATGCTGCTGGGTTGGTAGGATCCAGTAAGGGAGGTGTTATTAGAGGATATTCCACTGGTACTATAGTAGCAAATATCTTTTGTGCGAGTGGGCTTTCTGCGGTCATTACTAATGGTGTAGAAGTGATTGGCTACTCAACAGGAACAATAAAATCAAATACTTTTGTTGGTGGAATAGCAAGTATAAGTATTCAAGCTAATGTACGTGCGTATACAACTGCAATAATAGAAGGAGAAGATAAACTTGGCGGCCACACAGCAGAAATCAGATCCGGTGAATCTCCGACAGTTTTTTTCGAAGGATATGCACTGGGTTATATAAAACACACTTCGTCTACTGGAGAAAATATCGGAGCGGGTATTGGACTTTCTGATTCAGGTGACTTTGTCTATGTTGGTCGAACAGCAAGTGAACAAAAGGCGGAAACTACAGAAGCAGGAACAGGTGATCATATCTCTGATGGTACAGCAACCAGTACAGTAAAATTCACAGCAATAACTGAAGGAACGGATTCAAAAGAGGCATCTTCTTTCCAAAATTTTAGTTTTGGTAACAACGATTGGGAATGGAGAGAAAATTACGCGACGGATTGGCCAATCCTCAATATTCCAGATAAAATATCCGGAACTGATTATAGCTTTACCGCGGGACATACACAAAATCCAAAAATAACCAAACCTTCATGGTTTACTGAATAATCCCGTTCATGCATCACCTGTATACCACAGGTGATGCATCTTGGATATATTTACTACCTCATAACACCACAGATAGCAACATTAATTATAACAGCAATAAATAGGTAGACAGCTCCGATTAACTGGTTTGCAAAAGGGAGAAAAATTTACTCCAATAGGAAGTGGGACAGACAGTTCGAAAATTTCCTAGTGAACAGACGGAAATTCTACTGTTACCTGCTTAGCATTAATCTCTGGCTGAATCGCCATCATAGCGATCTGGGTCCCAAATCTGCTGTCTCCGTAGCATCGGAGCCAAGCCCCGAAGTCCCTCGCGGAGAGGTGCCATCACCCATCAACCTTCCTACGGGATGCTTCTTTGCTTCCCCCTACACCTTTGTTACAGAGCGTTGCAGGCAGGAATACCCACCACTCCGTGAGCATGAAGATGGGCACTAGGTAGCATGCTGGCTCTACGAATAGCGCCCATAGTAAATTTATACTTGAAAATAGCTGATAAATTACGATATAATACATTGTGCGTTGTTATCAATTAAATGTTGCTGCGTGCATGTATCGTAGGGATAGCATACATGAAGTTCAGTCGAAAATTATATGCATTATTTTTTCTCATTCCCTTAGCATGCCTTTCTTGCACCTCTGCTAGTCCGGATGATTCTCTAGCCAATGATGCCTCCTTGAGCATTACTCAGTCAAATAAGGGAATTACGGCAACATGGAAGGCAAGCCCGAATTCGCATTTTGAGCACTACATCTTACAAGTCGTCAAAAATAATGTAGTTGTATCGAAACAACAGATTCGCTACAATATTGCACAGACCTTCTATACGGTAACAGTTCCTTTTCAAAATTCCACTTCCATTCTTCAGAGTGGTAATTATTCAATTATTCTCATGGTACTGGAAAAGGGAAGTACAGAACCAAGAAAAATTGAAAGCAACGTTACTACAGTAGAGGTCAAACCACCGAGTCAGACCACAATAACAACACCAGTCACCCTGATGGCTGAGGGTGTTAAGATTGAATGGGTACCACCAACTGATTACGGAATACAAGACAATGGTTCCGCAGCAAGCATACTACACTACACCGTCTATTGGCAAGAAGGCAAGACGGTAAGTACTCAATCGTATGTAGGCAAGAGTGAGCCGCAAGAAGACACTCAATATACGGCAAAAAAATTAAAAGCAAAGACTGCGTACTCATTTATTGTTGTTACTACGAACAATGTAACCCTCACGAGTGTGAGCAATGTGGTAACAATTTCTGAAACCAGAGCAGAACAGCCGGATAGCGTAGAAATACAAACAAAAGAAATACTGGGGAAAGATGCTGTTAAATTGACATGGCAGGTTCCCAGAAATGCCGGAAAACGTCATGATGGGTCTCCAGCAAAGATTTCAAGCTATGTTGTCTATTGGAAGGAGGGGGCTTCTGTTGATAGCACAAGCGAAAATTCAAAGACTATAGAGGAGAGTCAAACGCCCCATGCTATTGTCATTGCATTAAAAGGTAATACTTTGTACTCCTTTGTTGTGCTTGCAGTAAATGATGTAGTTCATGGTAAACCTAGCTCCACCATAACACTGAATACTCCATCTCAAAGATTAGCACCGGGGTCAGTGAAGATCGTAGAAATTCAGCCCCAAATTGAGGGTCTTCGTGTTTACTGGGATCCTCCTACTGAACCGGGCAAAACAGATAAAGGGGATCCAGCCACACTATCCTACACTCTCTATTGGAAGAAGGGTAGGGAAATAGCGATAGAAGATGAAACATACGATGAAAAAAAAGCTATGATAACAAAGCCGGAATATACCGTGACAGGTCTAGAAAGTAATGCAGAATACAGCTTTATTGTAAGAGCACTCAATAGCGCTGACCTATCCGGCCCCATCAGTACACGATTTACAACTACAACCCATAAAGTTATTCCTGTCTATACATGGAAGCAGCTACAAAACATAGAATTAGATAAACATTACAAGCTCATGCAGGACATCATCTTTCCGGAACCTGGACAGGATGGTTTCCCCAAAACAGGATTTAGACCCATAGGGAGTAAAGATATGCCCTTTGTCGGAACTCTGGATGGGAACAATAAAAAAATCATCTCCCTATACATTAATGATAGGACATTGACATATGGGGGGCTCTTTGCTGCAATAAGAATTATCCCCCCCTCTCTCAGGCCCCAAGCACAGCAATCCGTTGTTGTTAGGGACCTAATCTTTGTTAATCCCTCTATATCTGTTAAGGTTATGGCTGGTACTGTGGTAGCAATATTGAGATCGGGCGAATTGAACAACATTCAGCTTAGCCAAACCAGAAATATGACTGTATCTGCCCTATCGACAGATAGTTCCATGGGGGGTGATGTAGAATGTATTACTGGTGATAAGGGCTATGGCTGTATCGGTGGAATTGCTGCCGATGTATGGAGCTATGGTAGTATCAGAAAGAGTAGCAGCAATCTTAGCATTATTGCCGATAGCGGTATAATTGGCGGTCTCGCCGGAACAAACGCTGGTAGTGTTTCAGGATACACAACTGGAAACATACAGGGAACAACAACAAAAGTATATTACATCGGCGGACTTACAGGAACAAATAACAAAACTCGTGATCACACAGGAATTGTTACCGGTTACTCCTCGGCACAGATAACAAGCCAAAACGTTGCTGGTGGTCTTGTGGGACATTCTTCCTATCATACAGCCGTCACTGGCTATTCAACATCTACGGTAACAGGAGTTACGACAGGGGGTCTCGTGGGATCTAACAACGGTTATGTCAAGGGATATTCCACAGGAGAAATAATAGGCATTGATAGTGCAGGTGGATTAGTCGGTAATACTATTTTTGGAAATATAACAGGATATTCTACTGCTACAATTCGTGCTAAGAAAAACGTCGGTGGGCTGCTAGGATATGGCTTTGCTACTACCCTTACTGGATATGCAACTGGTCCTGTTTTCGTACAAAGTAAATTGGCAGGCGGTCTGATCGGAGAAGTAGCCAATAGTATACGAGTTGTTGGATACGCTTTGAATTATATAAGCTCTTCTACATCTATACATAATGTTAGCTCAGCCATTGGTACATTGGATAACGTAGGTTCGGAGAATGCGAATATCATCCTGTATGTCGGACGCAGCAACGAAGAACAGAAGAGCGAATCGGAACACAAGGGAACAGGAGACCATGTTGCAAATGGCACGAGCACAGAGCAACACAACGCAGTTGTTGAAGGTCTTGCTTCTCGCCAAGAAAAATCCTTTAACGGCTTTACCTTTGATACAGCGGACTGGAATTGGACAAAGGGATACACAACTGATTGGCCCATATTGAATATTCCAGATAAAATACCGCTGAGCGACTATTCTTTTGCTGATAGTCAGAATCCAAAAATCAGTAAACCATCCGGATTCAAAGAATAGACAAAATCTATAGACGGTTACAAAACAGCAACTACAAGCAACCCTTCTCTCCATGAGCTATAGTTGCTTTGCCTTTGGCCATGAAACAGTAAGAACTTACATTTCATCAGATTTCTGGACAGTCTTTACTTCAAATGTATGTACAGTTTTGCTGTTGAAAAAGCAATATTCTTGCTGTTTTTACTTGAATAATAAGCATTAAACACTATATTCTATTGTTAGGAGATTGACAAATAAATATGATAGGACACAGAATACTTCAAGTATTTATTATATGTTGCGTAGCTCTATCGTTTTCTGCCTGTATTTTGACAACAGCACAAGCACATCACGATAGTACAATTTTTTTACAATCAAATAACAAGGACCAATCTCAAGACGACAGCAAGCAAACAGACAATAACTCCCCTCAAGACGACAGCAAACAAGCTGACAATAAGGACCCCCAAGACGACAGCACACCAACTGACAATAAAGCACCCCAGGACGACAGCAAACCAACTGACAATAAGGACCCCCAAGACGACAGCAAACCAACTGACAATAAGGACCCCCAAGACGACAGCAAACCAACTGACAATAAGGACCCCCAAGACGACAGCAAACCAACTGACAATAAAGCACCCCAGGACGACAGCAAACCAACTGACAATAAGCCCCCTCAGGACGACAGCAAACCAACTGACAATAAGGACCCCCAAGACGACAGCAAACCAACTGACAATAAGGACCCCCAAGACGACAGCAAACCAACTGACAATAAGGACCCCCAAGACGACAGCAAACCAACTGACAATAAAGCACCCCAGGACGACAGCAAACCAACTGACAATAAGGACCCCCAAGACGACAGCAAACCAACTGACAATAAAGCACCCCAGGACGACAGCAAACCAACTGACAATAAGGACCCCCAAGACGACAGCAAACCAACTGACAATAAAGCACCCCAGGACATTCCTAAGGGGAGCAAAGCATCATCGGCTCCAACTGATCTAAGAATTCGAGAGCAAAATGACGGTAAGGTGATTATTTCTTGGTCTGTGCCAGAGAATCCGGGACAATATGCTAGCCAAGTAGCAGGCATTGTTGAATATAGAGTCTACTGGAAAGAGGGTAACAGCATAAGTACTACTGCCGAGTACCTTGTAAGTACAACATCTCCCGCTGTTATCAGCATACAGGGACTGAGACGCTATTCATTTATTGTTGTTGCAAAAAACACTGCAGGTTTGTTGAGTCCACCGAGTGCTGTGGCATCAGTAACAACAAAATCGCAGTACGCGCCCCCCTCAGCACCGACAAAACTCCAGCTTAGTAAAATAACAACAAGTAGTTTCATGCTTTCTTGGAAGGCACCGGAAAGTTCAGGACTGACTCACACAGGCAAAAAGGCAGACATTATTGGATATACCATCTATTGGAATGTGGGCGAAACGGTTGACACAAATTCACAACGAAAATATGTCCGGAAATCAGAAATGAGCTATATTAGAGGTCTCAAGAAAGACACAGCATATAGTATTGTTGTTGTAGCCAGAAATAGCAATGGACAGAGCAAAACGAGCGAGATAGTTAGAGGAAAAACGAAAGCAACGCAATCAGGACCTCGAATATCAAACATAAAGGGAGATGCTTTTACTATTTCGTGGACAGCTCCCTACCCCGGCACGACAGCTGGTGGGGAACTAGCACGCATAATTCACTACACGGTTTATTGGCAGGAGGGCGATTCTGTTACGCTCCTAAGTCCAAATAAAATGATTGTTCGTGACTCGTCGGCCACCATCACCGGCCTCAAGGGGCTAACAGGATATAGCGTGATTGTAACGGCGACAAATAATCTGCATCTTAGTAGTTTGCCAAGTAAACAGGTACATGCAACGACATTATCACAAAAGAAACCTCCGAATGCACCTTCAGTTGCCCTATCAAATATTATGAATACTTACGCAATTCTTTCTTGGAATCCACCTAATCCTGGAAAAACAGATCAGGGGGATAATGCACGCATTGCCTCCTACAGCATCTACTGGAAAAAGGGAGCAAGCATAGCCACTACCGATACCGATATCCAAAAAGTACAAACGAGCAATACAAGCTATTTGCTGACAGGATTAGAACCTGGAAAAACGTATAGTTTTATCGTTGCGGTAACAAATAGCATGGGTCAAAGTAGTCGTACTAAGCCGAAAAGCTTTGCAACCCCCCATATCATCCCTACTGAAACATGGGATGAATCAAAGAAAAATCATGATGACCTTGAGAGTAATTCCAAGTTAACAGCTGACATGACTTCCGCAGCAGAGAATGACTTCCGCAGCAGGAGAAAATTTACTCCAATAGGAAGTGGGACAGACAGTACGAAAATTTCCCGGTGAACAGACGGGGATTCTACTCTTGCCTGCAACATCAATCTCTGGCTGAATCGCCATCATAGCGATCTCGGTCCCAAATCTGCAGTCTCCCTAACACCGGAAGCCCCGAAGCTGTGTTGCTCGTGCTATCCCATCTATTCTAATTCGGAAAAGCTGTAAACCCCAGCGTAAAAACTATGCACCTCATAGTGCAGCTGCTATATAAAAAAACAGCCCCTCATAAGAGGGGCTGCATTATAAAACGCACTACATTACTTTGTAGGGTTATGGTGCGCACAGCATAGTACAGCTGCTATATAAAAAAACAGCCCCTCATAAGAGGGGCTGCATTATAAAACGCACTACATTAATTGTAGGGTTATGGTGTTGTTGGTGTTGCCTCTACCGCATCACTCTTAAGACCTTCCTGAGATGCCCCAGTTGCTGCTACAGCAAAGATATGGCCTGTACCAGCTGTTAAGCCAGTAATAGTTGCGCTCGTTTTCGTAACATCCGTAACACTCCTCGTCTTAACATTTGCTGTGAAAGTTCTACCCGTTGCTACTGCTTCGTAATAGACAGTGTATTTTTCTATTTCTGCAGCAGTTCCATCTGCATTCTTTCCAATGTCGTCTCCAGTTAATGCTGTCCAAGTAACTGTTACTGGTGGGGGGTAGCTGTACTCGCTGAAGGGCTTCCTGGCTTTCCAGATGCTGCCATCTGCCGTCACCATAACACCGGAATCCTCGAAGCTGTGTTGCTCGTGCTATCCCATCTATTCTAATTCGGAAGAGCGGTAAACCCCAGCGTAAAAACTGTGTGCCTCATAGTACAGCTGCTATATAAAAAAACAGCCCCTCATAAGAGGGGCTGCATTATAAAACGCACTACATTACTTTGTAGGGTTATGGTGTTGTTGCCGCTACCGCATCACTCTTAGGACTTTCCTGAGATGCCTTGTTTGTTGCTACAACGGCAAAGATATAGCGTTTACTAGCTGTTAAGCTAGCAATAGTTACGCTCGTTTTCGTAGCATCCGTAACATCCATCGTCTTAACACTTGCTGCTGTGAAAGTTGTACTCGTACCCGCTACTGCTGCGTAATAGACAGTGTATTTTTCTATTTCTGCAGCTGTACCATCTGCATTCTTTCGTCTCCAGTTAATGCTGTCCAAGTAACTGTTACTGGTGGGGGGTAGTTGTACTCGCTGAAGGGCATCCTGGCTTTCCAGATGCTGCCATCTGCCGTCACCATAACACCGGAAGCCCCGAAGCTGTGTTGCTCGTGCTCTCCCATCTATTCTAATTCGGAAGAGCGGTAAACGCCCGTGTAAAACTGTGTGCCTCATAGTACAGCTGCTATATAAAAAAACAGCCCCTCATAAGAGGGGCTGCATTATAAAACGCACTACATTACTTTGTAGGGTTATGGTGTTGTTGCATCTTCCACACCACTCTTAGGACTTTCCTGAGATGCCTTGTTTGTTACTACAACGGCAAAGATATAGCGTTTACTAGCTGTTAAGCCAGTAATAGTTTCGCTCGTTTTCGTAGCATCCGTAACATCATCGTCTTAACACTTGCTGCTGTGAAAGTTCTACCCGTTGCTACTGCTTCGTAATAGACAGTGTATTTGTCTATTTCTGCAGCTGTACCATCTGCATTCTTTCCAATGTCGTCTCCAGTTAATGCTGTCCAAGTAACTGTTACTGGTGGGGGTAGTTGTACTCGCTGAAGGGCTTCCTGGCTTTCCAGATGCTGCCATCTGCCGTCTCCCTAACACCGAAGCCCCGAAGCTGTGTTGCTCGTGCTATCCCATCTATTCTAATTCGGAAGAGCGGTAAACGCCCGTGTAAAAACTGTGTGCCGCATAGTACAACTGCTATATAAAAAAACAGCCCCTCATAAGAGGGGCTGCATTATAAAACGCACTACATTACTTTGTAGGGTTATTATTTTGCTGTGCTGAGAGTTACTGAATCACTTTTGCTCGTCAGAGTCGCACTATTTGTTGCCTCTACTACAAAAGCGTAATCACTATTAGCGGCCAAACCATCAACTGTCTGTGGACTTATTGCAGATTCCTTTTTTTGTACATCTGCAGCAGTAGTATCTTTCAGTTCGGTTCCCTTCACATAATACAATGTGTATGTAACAGTCGCAACTGTACCATCTGCATTCTTTCCAGTGTCGCTCGGTGCTGTCCAAGCAACTTTAATAGAATTTTGTGTTGCAGTTCCATCCATTGAAGGCTTTCCTGGCTTTCCAGGTGCCTCAGCTGCTGAAGCAGTGTTGAGAGTTACTGAATCACTTTTGCTCGTCAGAGTCGCACTATTTGTTGCCTCTACTACAAAAGTGTAATCACTACCAGCGGCCAAACCATCAACTGTCTGTGGACTTATTGCAGATTCCTTTTTTTGTACATCTGCAGCAGTAGTATCTTTCAGTTCGGTTCCCTTCACATAATACAATGTGTATGTAACAGTCGCAACTGTACCATCTGCATTCTTTCCAGTGTCGCTCGGTGCTGTCCAAGCAACTTTAATAGAATTTTGTGTTGCAGTTCCATCCATTGAAGGCTTTCCTGGCTTTCCAGGTGCCTCAGCTGCTGAAGCAGTGTTGAGAGTTACTGAATCACTTTTGCTCGTCAGAGTCGCACTATTTGTTGCCTCTACTACAAAAGTGTAATCACTACCAGCGGCCAAACCATCAACTGTCTGTGGACTTATTGCAGATTCCTTTTTTTGTACATCTGCAGCAGTAGTATCTTTCAGTTCGGTTCCCTTCACATAATACAATGTGTATGTAACAGTCGCAACTGTACCATCTGCATTCTTTCCAGTGTCGCTCGGTGCTGTCCAAGCAACTTTAATAGAATTTTGTGTTGCAGTTCCATCCATTGAAGGCTTTCCTGGCTTTCCAGGTGCCTCAGCTGCTGAAGCAGTGTTGAGAGTTACTGAATCACTTTTGCTCGTCAGAGTCGCACTATTTGTTGCCTCTACTACAAAAGTGTAATCACTACCAGCGGCCAAACCATCAACTGTCTGTGGACTTATTGCAGATTCCTTTTTTTGTACATCTGCAGCAGTAGTATCTTTCAGTTCGGTTCCCTTCACATAATACAATGTGTATGTAACAGTCGCAACTGTACCATCTGCATTCTTTCCAGTGTCGCTCGGTGCTGTCCAAGCAACTTTAATAGAATTTTGTGTTGCAGTTCCATCCATTGAAGGCTTTCCTGGCTTTCCAGGTGCCTCAGCTGCTGAAGCAGTGTTGAGAGTTACTGAATCACTTTTGCTCGTCAGAGTCGCACTATTTGTTGCCTCTACTACAAAAGTGTAATCACTACCAGCGGCCAAACCATCAACTGTCTGTGGACTTATTGCAGATTCCTTTTTTTGTACATCTGCAGCAGTAGTATCTTTCAGTTCGGTTCCCTTCACATAATACAATGTGTATGTAACAGTCGCACCCGTACCATCTGCATTCTTTCCAGTGTCGCTCGGTGCTGTCCAAGCAACTTTAATAGAATTTTGTGTTGCAGTTCCATCCATTGAAGGCTTTCCTGGCTTTCCAGGTGCTTCCTTCAAATCATCAGTTGTGACTATTTCCTTACCATCATTACCAGCACTTGCTTTACTTTCCTTGCCGGCATTGTTTTTCGCAACTACAACAAAGTAATACTTTGTAGCACCAGATAGAGTATCAATCGTTACAGATGTCGATAAATTATTGGAAGCACCTTTCTCAACGCTCTTAGAGGAAGTGGAAGTGGAAGTAGTGTCTACTGTAGCAGTAGTTGCCCAGTAAACCTTGTATCCGGTAATCTCAGCATCTGTATTAGCATCAAGTTTTCCTAGATCGGAAGGCGCTATCCACCGGACAATTACCTTTGCCTTTACCTCTGAATCAACTGTCGTCTTTCCAGCCGAAATTGCCTCGACATTTGTGGGTGCACCTGGTGGAGTCGCATCCTCACCGGACTCCGCTGTCGTAAAGGTTTTTGCTTCGCTCTGACTCTTTCCTGTCGTACCACCATCGCTTACTGTTACAACAACAACACTGTACTGTGTATTTGCTGTTAAGCCAGTTAGCGTGTGCTGGTTTGACGTAATGTGTACTGAACTTGCTTTTGAGAGATCATCAAGCTTATCTCCCTTAATCCAATAGAGGGTGTAGCGAACAAGTTTTGCTGCTGTCGTACCATCTGTCGTTCCAAGGTCGGACTGCGACCATGTCAATGCGACCTGGTTTACCGTTGGTGTTGGGTCAGCTATAACTGCCTTAGCAGGCTCAGTTCCTCCTGCTGGAGCGTAAGGCGCTCGTTCAGAGAAGAGGTTACTTACTGCAGTTAATCCAGCACTATTCTTTGCTGCTACGACAAAGGTATATTTTACTCCAAGTTCTAATCCACTCACAACATATTTTGTTGCTACGCCAGCACTTGCCCATTGTACGCCGTAGGCGCTGGTATCGAAGGTAGTAGTACCTTCTTTCCATTTTTTCCAGTATAAAATATATTCACTGAGGGTTGCTGGAGCTGTTCCATCTGTGGTGCCCAAACTTGCAGGTGCTGTCCATTGTAGGGCGAGGCGATTTTGCTCCGCATCAACACTTGCATCTACCTTCAGAGCAGTTGCTGGGTCGGGTGCTCCTGGCGCCGAGCTTCCGGCTGGAACTTCAAATGTTTTTTTATCACTCTTTGTGCTTAGCCCACTGGTATTCTTTGCTACCACGATAACACTGTATGTAAGACCGGGTTTGACATCCAGTTCATGCTTGAGATCATCAGCTGTATAAGCATCTGCGCCTTCTGCTGGTGTCTTTACCACCGCCGCACTAGTCATGTCAACAGATCTGCCCTCAGCCCAATAGACGGTATAGCCATCAGTAAGTGAAACGGTATCTGGCTTACCATCATCTGCTTTCTTTCCGAAAGTAGGCGCAGCAGACCAGCTTAGAGTTGCTTTGGGGCTCGTGTCATTGAAAGTAACATCATTAACACTAACCTTTCCTGGAGCTGTTGCCACTGTGCCGGAAACAGTCGCTGTGCTTAAAACACTGTATGCCTGACGCTCGTTTGAATCCGCTTTTTTCTTCAAAAATACCTGGACATTGTAACTGCCATTTGGAAGTGGGATATCTACCGTAGATTTGTCCTTTTCGACCAATCCAGTCCAGACTACCACACCTTCAGACGCAACCTCAACAACATACTTATCAAAAGTAGTAGTTGCTTTTGGCCATTCAGCGGTAATACTGGAGGCCCCTGCCGTCTTCTGTCCAACCGTTACGGTTTGCTTAATTATTCTCCCGGCTTTTCCTGCAACTGAAGCAGGATCAGTTCCTGCCGTAGAACATGCAACAGCCAATAGAGCTGTCATTCCGAGCAAAATTGCACTCACTGTGCAATACCTAATGTATTTGTAATACCTTTTCATTATAATAACCTCCTCCGTGGGGATCTTCCCATGGATATATTTTCATGATGTATAGTATATAATACTTTTGTATTTGTCAAGCCCTTATTGTATTTTTTTTTGAAATTACTGCATTATTCTGAATAAACTATCACACATGTTTAGTAGTTTTGCCGCTTCGTACAATGAACGTAGCACAAAAGGTCTGTGTTATTAAAAATCTAGGTACTGGTGCTACCTAATCAACAGACACTAGGGTTTTTACTGCGATGCCATGCTAAACATTGACAAGTGCAATGCTAGTCCATAATATGGTAGCAGAGGGCAGACCATTAATACACTATTACTCATTACATTTCTTCCACTGTGTGCCGGATACATTTTTTTTACTCATAGAGCATTACGGAAACATCTGTACCGGCTATTCATGCACATCATTATTAATGGAATATTCCCCTGGTACTTCATTACCCATATTCCAGTCGGCTGGTATGGCATTGCAGAGCCCAGTTGGTCTGTAATACTCATCTTTGGCTCTGTGTGCTGGATAAGCATCTGCATCCAGTATTTCCTTGGAAGAGCAGTCCTGCGACTGAGACCATCCCCAGAACCAAAAATTTATCTCCTTCTTTTTGCAGTTCACAATGCTGGCTATCTCCCCCTCCCAATACTCAGCATTATTGCGGCACAGGAAATTGTTGTATATTTATATTTCTATATTCTTGCCTTTAATATGGTGTTCTGGACAGTCCCTTTGTTTGTCTTTAGAAAAAACAAAGGCATTCAAATCAGTTATCCCCTTATCGGACTCCTCATCGGCATGTTCCTTGCCCTTACAAAAACCTATCACTTCCTGCCATATCGGGATCTTATATATTCATTCAGTGAGATCAGCTTGCCTGGGGCAATGTTTGTTCTGGGAGGTGGTCTGGCAGCCATACCACGCAGTACCCTCAAGCTCAGAGCAGAAATTCGCACGGGACTCGTGCTACGGCACCTACTCTATCCCCTTGCAGTCTTCGGTATAGCCAGTTTGTTTGCCCTAGCACCAACAGGAATCGCCGCAGGAGAATTCCGAACCTTTCTTACCGTTGAAGCAATCATGCCTCCAGCAAGTAATTTTATTGTACTTGCAAATATGTATGGAACAGCCAGACAGGCAGAATATACGGGGAATATGATGCTCTGGCATTACCTCGCCACTATTATCGCCTTGCCGTTGCTCCTTCTCCTTCTCCACTGGATCTAGTTACCGGCATCCATAGTTTGGAACTGTGCTATACTAGAACATGGACATACATACCTTACAACGCGACTTTCGCGAACTTGCAAATCCAGTAATAGCCGCTCATTCACAAAAATTCTTCAAAACGGGACCCGGTGAATACGGCGAAGGGGATCTATTCCTCGGCATACGGGTTCCCATCATTCGAAAACAAGTGGGCAAATTCAGAGATAGTCCTATGGAGGATATTGTCATATTGCTGCATTCATCCTACCACGAAGAACGGCTTCTTGCCCTCCTTATACTGGTGCATCGCTTTGCCCGTGGAAACGATGATGAACAAACAAGGATATACAACCTCTATCTCGCACAGACAGAATATATTAATAACTGGGATCTTGTAGACAGTACGGCACATCATATAGTGGGTGCTTACCTAGAAAACAGAGACAGGGCTCTGTTACTGAGCTTGGCTCGCTCAGATAATCTCTGGGAACGGCGAATTGCCATTATTGCTACCCTCCACTTTATCAAGAAGGATGATTTTCATAGCACATTGAACATTGCTACCCTGCTGGTACATGATTCCGAAGATTTGATACATAAGGCAGTTGGGTGGATGCTCCGCGAATGTGGAAAACGTGAGCTCGAAGCAGAGTTGTCATTCCTAGACAGATACCATCATTCTATGCCCCGAACCATGCTCCGCTACGCCATCGAACATTTCCCAAGAAAGAAAAGGGAATATTATATGGGGAATAATAAATAAATCACCCACATAACAATAATTTGTACTTGATGTATCGGACTCACTGTGGTAATATACACAGTATATTACCATTTAAGGAGGGTTGGATGAGAAACATCATTTCAACATTATTGATTATTGGTTTGGCATTGTTTGTTGTAAACACTACGGTATTTGCAGCTGGTGCTGAAGAAGGCGGTTCCGATACCGTAGAGGTCCTACACTGGTGGACATCTGGTGGTGAGGCAAAGGCGCTGACAGTTTTGAAGGATGACCTAACAAGCAAGGGCATTACATGGATAGATGCTCCTGTTGCTGGTGGTGGAGGTACACAGGCAATGACGGCATTGCGTGCCCGAGTTACTTCGGGAGATCCTCCAACAGCCGTGCAGATGCTGGGATTTGACATTCTTGATTGGGCAGAACTCGGTGTATTAGCAAACCTGAATGACACCGCAGAAAAGGCTGGCTGGGAAGCAAAAATTCCTGATGCACTGAAGAAATTCTCAAAATACAATGGCGTCTGGATCGCAGCGCCAGTTAATGTACATTCCACAAACTGGGTCTGGGCCAACAAAGGGCTTCTCGATGAGCTCGGCATTGACATCCCCCAAACATGGGACGACTTTGTTTTGGCCATGGAAATGGTACAACGTGCGGGAAAAGTCGGACTTGCCCACGGTGGACAGGCATGGCAAGACGCCACCATCTTCGATGGCGTAGTGCTCTCCACAGGTGGACCTGATTTTTACGAGAAGGCCATGATCAACCTAGATGATGCGGCTCTCCGCTCCTCCACCATGACTGAGGTCTTTGAACGCATGGAAACACTGCGAAGTTATGTTGATGACAATTTCTCCGGTCGTGACTGGAACCTTGCATCAGCCATGGTTATCGCAGGTGATGCTGCATTCCAAATTATGGGAGACTGGGCAAAGGGTGAATTCCTCGCTGCTGACCAGATCCCAAATGTTGACTTTGTAGGATTCCGAGTTCCAGGAACTCAGGGTTCAGTAACCTTTAACTCCGACCAATTTGTTATGTTTGAAGTTGGAGATGCACAAAAAGTGCCCCAGGGTGTCCTCGCAGAGGCAATTATTGATGCTGGTTTCCAGAAGGCATTCAATGTTGTAAAGGGTTCAGTTCCTGCACGCGTTGATGTATCTGGCGATGGCTTTGATCCCTTCGGACAGAAAGGCATAAAGGACTTACAGGAGGCCAACAAAAACGGCACCCTCTTAGGTTCAATGGCACATGGTCACGCAGCACCCGCAGCCGTAAAGAACGCTCTCTACGATGTCGTTACTGCACATTTCAATGGAGAATACTCATCTGAACAGGCAGTGTCTGAATTAGCAGACGCTATTGCCAGAACGAAATAGTCCCCATAGAACTACATAAGCCGCTGGCTAAATTTTAGGCATGTAAACATGCCGTATTTGGCCAGCTTGGATACGAATATGAAACCATTTAGCTTAAGACGATATATTCCAAGATTTGTTATTGCACCCAGCATCCTGATGAGTGCACTCTTTGTATATGGCTTTATGCTCTTTACATTTTATCTCTCATTTACCAGCTCTACCATCCTACCCCGACTCGATTGGATAGGAGCAGAAAACTATAAAACCTTATTTACCCTGCAGAACTGGATTATCGCGATAAAAAACCTCGGAATATTCAGTGCTTTCTACATTGTTTTCAGTTTACTATTGGGCTTGATACTGGCAATCTTTGTCAATCAACGTGTTGTAGGCGAAAATGCATTCCGGTCTATCTATTTGTATCCCATGGCTATCTCTTTTATCGTAACGGGTACGGCATGGAAATGGATATTGGACCCCGGTGTTGGCATAGAAAGAATTATCAAGAGTCTTGGTTGGGAGGCATTCAAATTCGACTGGATTAAAAACAGCGATTTTGCAATATACTGTGTTATTATTGCTGCAGTTTGGCAAGCTTCCGGTTTTGTGATGGCAATATTTCTTGCGGGACTTCGTGATATCAATCAGGAGCATCTGGAATCGGCAAGCATAGACGGAGCTAATGCCTTTACGGTGTACACGAGGATTATCATCCCTCAGTTAAGCCCCGCATTCCTGTCTGCTATTGTCATTCTTGGACATCTGGTTATTAAGTCCTACGATCTCATCATAGCCCTTACCAACGGCGGACCAGGTCGGGCAACAGAAATGCCATCAACCTTTATGTATTCCTATACTTTTACGAGGAATCAAATGAGCATTGGCGCAACTGCTGCCGTTATCATGCTTCTTGCCATTGGTATTATTATAAGTCCCTACCTACGCTCGGAATTACAGAGAGGAGAATAAAATGTTAAAAAAGAAAAAAATGACGCCTACACGGGTATTGCTATATGTCGTATTAATAAGCTTCGCCCTTTATTTTCTCATGCCTCTCATCATCATGCTCTTCAATTCCTTTAAGCCCCTCAGTGAGATCCGCAAGGGGAATCTCATTGCCTTTCCCGAGACCATAACCGCTGAACCATGGAAGAAGGCATGGTCCTACGCACAGGTTGGAGTAGAGGCAAGCGGTCTGCGGCCATATTTCTGGAATTCAGTAAAACTGGTTATTCCTGCTGTTGCCCTTTCTGTTTTTATCGGCGCTGTAAATGGATATGTGCTCAGCTGGTGGCGCTTCCGAGGTGATAAAGTTGTATTCATTATGCTCCTCTTTAGTTGCTTTGTGCCCTTCCAGATCGTCCTGATTCCCATGGCTCGCATGCTTGGGCTTCTTCGTCTGGCAGGAACCATATACGGACTGGTACTAACCCACGTCGCCTACGGCATTGGCTTTACATCGCTTTTCTTCCGTAATGCCTACGGAACCTTTCCGAAGGATCTCATAAATGCGGCAAAGATTGACGGTGCGGGCTTTACTCGTATTTTCTACAGCATCATGCTTCCGAACTCACTGCCCATCATTATGGTGTCGGTTATCTGGCAGTTTACCAATATCTGGAATGACTTTCTCTTTGGAGTTTCCTTTGGAAGTGTCAGCTCACAACCCCTTACAGTTGCCCTCAATAACCTGGTTAGTTCGTCTACCGGAGTAAAAGAATACAATGTAGACTTTGCTGGATCCATCATGGCTGCGCTTCCGACTCTCATAGTATACTTTCTGTCTGGGAAATATTTTGTCCGCGGGCTCATGTCTGGCTCTGTTAAGGGTTAGGCGGGACTAGTCCCCCACTCCATATATTTTTTCATTCATTTCTCTCTTTCGCTTGTCACTGTTATATTTCTCTGTTATACTATGCACTGTAATATGAAAGTCAGAACAAAGATAAAACAAAGTAAAATTACAGTAAAAAAATAACAAAAGAAAGGACAAAGAAAGCTCATGGACAGTAAAACACAAATTTTACATCAAGGCACCATGCACGTTCCTGTTTTTCGATCGGTGGGTGTACTAGAATACGAAGACCGCCCCATACCGACAATCAAAGGAGACAAAGATGTTCTCGTCGAGATAGAGGCCTGCGGCATCTGTGGCACAGACCTCAACATCCTCACAGGACATCATAAGGCAACAGAAAACATCATTATCGGACATGAGGGTGTCGGACGGGTAAAAGCAATAGGATCCGCTATTACCGATCTTGAGCTCGGGAGCCGTGTGGTTATTGCACCGCGCTGTTGTTGCGGAGAATGTGAATATTGTAGGAGGGGGCTGGATAACCAGTGTACACAGTATACCACTATTGGAACCAGTCGGGATGGTGCCTTTGCCCCCTACCTTGTCCTTCCCCGCTCTGCCCTCTACACTATAAGTGAGCAGGTCCCTCTGGAGGATGCAGTGTTTTTTGAACCCCTGTCCTGTGTAATCGCCGCTGCAACCCGCGTACCCTTTATACCGGGATGTAATGTAGCGATTATCGGTGCCGGTCCCATGGGGAATCTCTTTGGACTTATTTATCGCGTTATGGGTGCGGGAACATTATTTTCTATTGATATATCAGAATCCCGTCTTGATTTCTGCAAAGACCTGGACATCGATGTTAGACTAAACCCGCGACGAGACAATATTCCTGATGCCATCCGTTATTTTTGTCCCATCGGCGCAGATCTGGTGGTAGATGCTGTGGGAAATCAAATGGACATGGCCATTAGTACGTTACGTCGGGGTGGAAATGCCATCCTCTTCGGACTCAGATCGCAGGATACTGTATCAATCTCTCAATACGAAATTACCCGAAAAGAAATATCCCTCTTCGGCAGTTTTGTCGGATTAAAACCCTTTGTGCAAACAGTCTCCCTACTTGAGAGCAAGAAAATAAAACCATCAACATTAATTACCCATACCCTGCCGCTGGAAGATCTTCCCCTTGGGCTGGAATTAATGAAAAAAACAGAAGCGATGAAGGTTATTATAACAATGAATAAGGAAAAATAATGGAACAAGACCGAACTATTGCAATAGACCTCGGAGCCAGTAAGATTATGGTAGCCGTCATTGATGCTCAGAATAATATCTTGATAAAACGACAAATACCTACCAAGACCGAGCTCGGTGTAGAACATGCCATAGACAATATACTGTCTCTGATTGAGGATTTACTGCGGGAAAGTAACACAGCTAAGGAGGGTTTGCGGGTTGGTGTTGGTCTTCCTGGTCCCATTGACAGAGATGCTGGTATGATACTCGATTCGCCAAACCTCGGATGGCGAAACATCCCCTTTCGGGACATGCTCGCCGATGCGCTCTCGCTACCGGTTGCCATTGATCATGATGCAAAGGTTGCGGGCATGGGCGAATATCATTTTGGACTGGGTCGCGGGCATCGGAGCATGGTGTATATTGTTGTTGGAAGCGGTGTCGGAGGTGCCATTATTATTGATGGTGAGGTCTATCGAGGACTCCATAATTTCGCAGGCGAGGTCGGCCATTTTACCATAGACTACGATGGGAACCCCGGTAGCTCAAATATTCGCGGCAACAGCGAATCCTTTATATCGGGGCGTGCAATGGCATTGCGATATATTGCCCAGGCAGAAAAACAAGGACGAGCACATGATAGCAATAAAATCGATGGAAAATACGTATACGAATTAGCACAGAAGGGAGATCCCCTTGCGCTATCGATCATCAGGGAGGCGGGACAGGCATTGGGCATACTCGTTGCATCTCTTGCCATGATACTCGATATCGATCTATTCGTTATTGGTAGTAGCGTTGCCCGTGTCGGTGACATGCTCTTTGAACCAGCACGAAAGATTGTATATGACTATGCCTTTGCGTCGGTGGCTCAGAACATACAGATAGAAGCATCCTTACTTATTGATGATGCATCATTGCTCGGGGCTGCATACTTAGCACGAAAACTATAAACATGAAATCGGAGAATAATATGAAAAATATTACAGATACTATTGGAAACGTGGAAGAGCAATGTAAAATTGCTGCTGGTTTATTTTGGGCAGACTATGGCGTTCTCGGTGCACAGGTGGCCGAATTGGAAGATGCCGGTGTAGATTGGCTACATATTGAGGTTCGCGATGGAAAATATATGGATTTCGGCATGCCACGCGGTGGCTTCGATATTATTGAGGCATGCAGGAAGCACAGTAATCTAGAAATTGAGGCACAACTACAGATGTTTCGTCCGAGCTTTGATGTGTTCCGACAGCTTGCTGACCTTGGCGTTAATCTCATCACCCTGCCCCTGGAGACTACGTCCGAGATGACAATGCAGTCCATTTCCTTTATCAAGGATAAGCTCAATCTCAAGGCAGGGGTTTGGGCATGGCAGGGAACAGCGATATCTGCCTTTGAACAATACATTCTCCCCTTCGTAGATATTATAGAATATGAAAGTAGGGGAATTTTCTGGGAACAGGAATCTGGAAAAAGTCCGCATGCACTCGATCTGGAAATAATGACGGATAATATCAGTCGTATGCATAAGATGGTGGCTGATGCAGGACTGGAATCGCAGATTGAGATAATGGAAGATGGTGGTTTGAATGCTGGAAATGTCGCAGATTTTATTCGTTCTGGCATGACGGTTGGAGAATTTTCCTCTCCCCTCCTTAAGGGTGCTGAGGGCAAATTTCAACCGGGAAGTGGAAAGATTGCCGAGGGTGTTCGTAAACTCCGATCTGTTATGACAGAGGCCAGTAAGACGTACCGAGATAGTGGAGGGTTAAAAAATAGCTAGACAAAAAGAGCTGTATTTTGACTATGTCATTATTGGAAGCGGGATTGGTGGTGGAGCAGCAGCATCGCGGCTTGCACCTGAGGGTGGGAGCATTCTGATATTAGAACGGGGAGATTTTCTCCCCTCAGAACCTGATAACTGGAACCCACAGAGTATCTTTATCGATAGGCGCTATGCTGCAGATGAGCTCTTTCTTGACAAAGACGGGGCATATTTTTCTCCCCGCCTGTATTACAATGTTGGGGGAAATAGCAAGGTTTTCGGCGGAGCCGCCTTTCGGCTGAGAAAGGAGGATTTTGAGTATGCAGAATATGAAACAGAATGTGGGCAATACATCAGTCCTATGTGGCCTTTTTCCTACGAAGAACTAGCACCCTATTACAGCATGGCAGAAGATGCAATGCATGTGGCAGGCAATGCAGGCGAAGACCCCTGCGAAGCCAGTCGTCCTCCCTACCCCTACCCTGCCCGACCCCATGAGGACTGCATTGCAGAGCTAGACAGACGGCTCCGAAATCAGGGGCTCAGCCCCTTCCACCTTCCCCTAGCCATTAATACTGCCAAATGTCGCAATGGCAGCCCCTGCGATGGCTTCCCCTGTCGCATCAAAGCAAAACATGATGCTGAAGTAAGCTTTATTGCTCAGATCATTCACAATCAAAATGTTACACTCTGGACGAATTCCTATGTAGCACGACTGGAAACCGATGCATCTGGGCTGTCTGTTGAACATGCAGTAATAATCAAGGATGATGCAGAGCTACGTGTATCTGCTCGGCATTTTCTTCTTGCAGCAGGTGCTATTAATTCTGCCCTCCTGCTGCTCCGCTCTCAGAGTAGACAGCATCCGCGTGGGCTTGCAAATTCCAGCGGACTGGTTGGTCGCAATTACATGACCCATATTAATACCGTAATGCTTGCCCATGATTCATACAAAAAGAACCCCAGCGCCTTTCAAAAGACGCTGGCTATAAATGATTTCTACACAGTCAAGAGTAGCACGGGTGCACCCCTCGGTAGCATACAGCTTCGAGGGAAGATCCGCCCCGAAAACCTGCACCAACACAGAAACCCCATCATTCGAATGCTTAGACATCAGATTGCCCTACGTAGCATTGATTTCTGGCTTATGACCGAAGATTTCCCT
Organism: Spirochaetia bacterium; assembly: GCA_964291355.2. GTDB lineage: Bacteria > Spirochaetota > Spirochaetia > WTKD01 > WTKD01. The sequence continues at coordinate 513,000 of OZ220223.1, forward strand.
GACCCCGACAACCGCGTTATGTATACGGAGGATGGCGAGGTTGCCCTCAAACGGGAGTACAACAACATGCGTGCTCATCAGGAACTATGTGCACGTTGGCGCAAAACACTGCAGAGGGCAGGATATCGCTGTATATCTACCGATCTGCGCGATATACGGGCAGTACAGCATCAATGTGGTACAATATGTTGTGGTATGGATAAAAAAAGATCAGTGTTAAATAAATATTGTCAGAGCTATGAACTCGCTAATTTGTTTGTGGTTGATGCGAGCATCTTCCCTTCATCAGGAGCATTGAACCCTGCCTTGACTGTTGCAGCAAATGCACTGCGCGTGGCTGATTATATAATAAGTCAAAAGAAAAAGGAGTAACCATGGGACAGATAGACAAAAAGATTGGAATTGGATTATTAGGATATGGGGGCATAGGGAGGGTTCACAGTATCGGCTATCGCATATTGAATACGCTCTATCCAAATATGCTTCCCCCAATAACTTTAGAGGCAGTATGCTGCTCAAACATGCAGAATGCAGAACGAGCTGCCCATGATGGTGGCTATGCACGCGCCTATGATTCCATCGAAGATCTCCTAAGGGATGATGCCGTTGATGTTATTGATTGTTCACTGCCAAACTTCCTCCGGGAAGATGCAATCTGCCGAGCTGCTGCTGCAGGAAAACATATTTACTGCGAAAAGCCGCTTGCCTGCGATGCTGCATCGGCTACACGGATTGCTGATTGCGTCCAGAAAGCTGGGGTGCAATTCGGCATGACATTTAATTATCGCTTTCTACCTGCCATTATTCGGGCAAAGGAGCTCATAGAGGAGGGCGCCATTGGCGATCTGTATCATTTTAATGCGAAATACTATCATACGGGCTATCAAAATCCGAAGCGTCCATTATCATGGCGCATGCAGCAGGAGGCCTCAGGCGGTGGTGCCCTAGTGGACATGGGAGCGCATATTATCGACCTGATGCGTTATCTGCTCGGCAATTTCGACAGCATACAGGCACATACAGAGACATGGATAACAGAACGCCCTCTAAAAAAAGATTCATCTGAAATGGGAAAGGTAAGCGTTGATGATGCTGCCTGGTTGCAGGTTAAGATGCAGACGGGCGGAATTGGCACACTGGAAACATCTCGTTTTGCAACGGGCACTCTTGATGATCTTCTGTTTGATATATTTGGCTCGCGCGGGGCGCTACGTTTCCATCTGATGGATGCCAACTGGCTCTATTATTTTAACGAAGCTATGGCAGCAGGACCACGCGGCGGCAATCGCGGTTGGCAACGACTTGAAACCGTACAACATTATCCCGGGGCAGTAGCTCCACCTGCTCGTTCCATCATTGGTTGGTCGCGAACACATGCTGAAAATCAGTTTAGTTTCCTACGGTCCATTGCCCAAGGGCAGAACCCCGAACCCGGCATCCTCGATGGACTTGCCACACAGTTTGTCCTTGATGCCGCCTATACATCAGCAGGGGACAAGAACAAGTGGGTTAAGATACAACAGGTAGAAGCATGATTCCGGAGCTCAACAGCAGAGAGCAACAATTATTACAGTATATTACTGCGGGTAAAACCTATTCCATCAAGGAATTAAGCGAAAAATTCCATGTTAGTCAGACCACCATACGTAGCGACTACAAATCTCTGGAGGAACATGGACTTGTTATTACCATCAAAGGTGGCGTTCTGCCTGCCTTTTATCCCTCGATCATAACTCGCTTACAAGAACATGTTGATACGAAGGAACGGATAGCAAAAAAGGCCGCTGAACTCATTCTGGAGGATGATAATATTATGCTGTCATCGGGAACTAGCTGTGCCCTGCTTGGCAGATATTTATATGGAATACGCGGTCTTAATGTTATAACAAATTCAACCCTCCTCCTGCGTTACGCGGCAAGCAATCCTAATCTCTCGATCCATCTGCTTGGGGGCGATTTTTTTCCACCCGATGCGGCTCTGCTGGGTGAATATACCGTTCGGGAAATAAAGAAATTCTTTCCTCGCATGGCCATTGTTGGTTCGGATTATTTCTCCTTAGAGAGTGGTCTGACATCCCGAAACCCAGAATCTGCCGCTGTTGTCCGACAAATGCTTCTACAATCTCCTTACAAGGTATTAATGGTGGAGTCCCGAAAATTTGGACAGGCGCGTTTTGTAAAAATCCTTCCCATTGATGTGATTGATGTTATTGTTACCGACAATGGATTGCAGCCAGATATTGTGCAAGAGCTTGAGGCCCGAAATATTCGCGTTATGTTAGTGTAGACGGGCTTTAGGAAGATAATTTTTCTAAGTCCCGGTAAAAATTCGGGTAGGTTACCGATACACATTCACTATTATGAATATGGGTCTCTCCATCTGCTCCAAGGGCTGCTATACTCAATGCCATGGCTATACGATGATCATCATGGCTATCAACATCTGTTCCCTGCAATGCCTGCCCCGGATGTATGGTAATGCTATCTTCTGTCGTTTCAATGTGTGCCCCCATCTTGGATAATTCCTTACTCATCACTTCGATTCTATCGCTTTCTTTGAGCCGTGCGTGGGCAATGTTTGTAAAACGTACTGGCTCACGTGCATAACAACTACATGCCATGAGTGCGGGTAGACTATCAGGCATGCTGTTCAAATCAAAGCTCCCACCGCTCAACACAGCTCCCCGCAGATTTACTCTATCGACCTGCCTATCCACACGGGCCCCCATTGTAGCAAGTATATCAAGCACGGCTATATCCCCCTGCCCATCATTGGGATCAATGCCAAGACAGCCCAACTCCCCACCACTCAGAGCTGCTGCACAAAACCAAAAGGTACTGGATGATGCATCTGCCGCAATTTTTGTCTGGAAGGATTGATAGGGTCCGGATGGTTCAATGCGAAAAAAAGTATAGTCATCACGGTATGAAAGTTTGCATCCCTGTGCCTCCAGCCACTTTAATGTCATGCCAACATAGGGTGCCTCATTAAGCTGGAGGACTTCAATTTCGCTGACCTGATCTACAAGTGGAAGGACCAGCAGTAAGGCAGAGAGATACTGACTGGTAGGACAGGTGATTGCGACTCTCCCCCCACGGATTGGTCCAATAACAGTATAGGGCAAATACTCGCCCCTGCAATTCGCACCGAGTTCCCGCAATGCACGCAATAATTCTCCAGCGCTACGCTTCCGCAGTGATGCATCTCCATCGAAATCGACTCTCCCTCCGGCTAGTGCAGCAACTGCTGTAAGAAAATATAGACTCGTTCCACTGTTTGCAGCATCCAGCACGACATCCGAATGCAATCTACCTCCTGTTCCTCGAACAATGGCAGTGCCATTGGATATTTCTATTTCTGCTCCGAGCTCACGGCAGCAGGAAATACAACTGCTTACATCATCAGAAATTAGAATATTATCAATTCTACTTTCTCCCTCTGCAAGCAAGGCAAGCACAAGGGCACGAATACTTTGCGATTTCGAGGCAGGTGGGCGAACATTTCCAGATATTTTTCCGTTCTTTACTGTATATATCATATTTTTAAGCTTTAGACTTTATTATATCGCAAAGATAGACGATAATGATAGTGTTCTTTTGGAACAATAGTGGATGCCATGAATGAGACTCTATTGCTAATATTTCTTGCCTTTGCAATACTCGGTTTAACAGTAGCTATAATGTATTCGCACATCGCAAAATATTCTAAGAAAAGAAGGGTGATGCAAAAAATACTCTCAGGTGCATTAGTAGTTGATGTCCGTGAACCATCCGAATTTCAGTCTGGCCATTACAAGACAGCGATTAATATTCCTTACGAAGAGATAAATAGAAATATCAGTCAGCTGGGTGATAGAGATACGCCAATTATCCTCTATTGTCATTCTGGGGTACGCAGTAAGAAGGCATGGAGAAACCTCAAAGACCTTGGCTTTACTGATGTTATGCATGCCAACAGTGCAAGTGATTTCCCCACTTTTTCGACATAGAACTTTCCTTCCATCTTCTAGATCTTCTAGCATCCACTACCTACTTCCTTCGCTATCCATTTGTTAGGGGGGCTTAGCCATCCTGATAAAACTTACTGAGATAGAAAAATGCTTCAAAGTGCTTGTTATCAGAGGCAATTTGTAGCGCAGTAAGACCCTTTAAGGTTTTTACACGAATATCAGCCCCCGCCTCAACCAGCATTGTTAGTATTTCCACATTGCCATATTTTGCTGCAGTCATAAGGGCTGTCCAGTTTGATTCATTCTTCTGCAGAACATCTGCGCCATTATCAAGCAAATAGCGAACAATCACTGTGTAATCCTGCTCTATTGCATAGCGCAGGGCAGTCCTTCCACCCGGTTCCCTCACCACATTTACATCTGCCCCCTGCTCAACTAGGTAATTGATGAGTGCTACATTTCCTTTTTCTGCTGCCACCATAAGTAGCGTCATCCCACGAAAAACAGCACTATCAATATCATTTTCGCTGAGATACTTCTGCACATAATCCATATCATTGTGTTCTACCGCCTTTGTGTGGGCATTAAATGTAACACAGGAGACAAGCATAGTCGAAACAAATACGATAAAAAAAAGATATTTCATGGTCACGAGGATATCATATAAGGATAAAAATAGCAAGATAAGAGGCCGCTACTCTGGTAAATAAAATTGGAGGCAAAGGGACTCGAACCCTCGACCCCTAGAATGCAAATCTAGTGCTCTAGCCAGCTGAGCTATGCCCCCGGGTAGGTTGATGTTGAACAAGAGAATGAGGGAGGATGGTGAGAAAACTTTCTCATAGAAAGGAGGTGATCCAGCCGCACTTTCCAGTACGGCTACCTTGTTACGACTTCACCCCCCTTACCAAGCATACCTTCGGCGCTGTCTTCCCCAAGGGGTTAGACGCACGACTTCGGGTATCCCCGACTCGGGTGGTGCGACGGGCGGTGTGTACAAGGCCCGAGAACGTATTCACCGCGCCATGCTGATGCGCGATTACTAGCGATTCCGACTTCATAGAGTCGAGTTTCAGACTCTAATCCGAACTGAGACCAGCTTTTTGTGATTTGCTCCCCCTCGCAGGTTTGCGTCACTTTGTACCGGCCATTGTAGCACGTGTGTAGCCCAGGACATAAGGGCCATGATGACTTGACCTCATCCCCACCTTCCTCCGGCTTATCACCGGCAGTCCCATCTGAGTTCCCACCATTACGTGCTGGCAACAGATGGCAAGGGTTGCGCTCGTTGCGGGACTTAACCCAACACTTCACAGCACGAGCTGTCGACAGCCATGCAGCACCTGTTCAGCGACTCCGAAGAGCAACATAATTTCTTATGTCTTCCACTGAATGTCAAGTCCTGGTAAGGTTTCTCGCGTAGCATCGAATTAAACCACATGCTCCACCGCTTGTGCGGGCCCCCGTCAATTCCTTTGAGTTTCACCCTTGCGAGTGTACTCCCCAGGCGGTGCACTTACCGCGTTAGCTCCGATTCCGAATAGTGTATATCCGATATCTAGTGCACATCGTTTACAGCGTAGACTACCAGGGTATCTAATCCTGTTCGCTCCCCACGCTTTCGCGCCTCAGTGTCAGTCTATGGCCAGAAGCTCGCCTTCGCCTCCGGTGTTCTCCTTGGGATCTACAGATTTCACCCCTCCACCAAGAATTCCAGCTTCCCCTCCTAGACTCCAGTATAACAGTTCCCGACGCATACCACAGTTAAGCTGTGGCCTTTTACATCGCGCTTATTATACCACCTACGCGCCCTTTACGCCCAATTATTCCGAACAACGCTTGCCCCTTACGTATTACCGCGGCTGCTGGCACGTAATTAGCCGGGGCTTATTCCTTGCTTAACGTCATCTAACGAGCATTTCCTCTCATTATTATTCCTCAGCAAGAAAAGTGCTTTACAATCTCTCGACATTCTTCGCACACGCGACGTCGCTCCGTCAGGCTTTCGCCCATTGCGGAAGATTCTCAGCTGCTGCCTCCCGTAGAAGTCTGGGCCGTTCTCAGTCCCAGTGTGACCGTTCACCCTCTCAGGCCGGTTCCCTATCGTCGCCTCGGTAGGCCATTACCCCACCAACTAGCTAATAGGACACAGGCTCCTCATTGGACGGCGCCATCGCGCCTTTCCTGAACTTACTCCCGTAAATCCAGCGTATTCGGTATTACCACATGTTTCCATGTGCTATCCCCATCCCAATGGCAGATTACCTATGTGTCACTCACCCGTTCGCCACTCTCAAGGCACTTGCGTGCCTATCTCGTTCGACTTGCATGCTTTAAACGCGTCGCCAGCGTTCGTTCTGAGCCAGGATCAAACTCTTTATACTTATCGACCATGACCTTTCGGCCATCGTCCATATATTTATATTTTGCTTTTCGTCACCCTTTGCCTTCCCTCGAATTCTTACAAACTCTCAGTACGGCTTGGGTTCCGTTTTTGCCGTTGTCCGGCTCCCACACATCCTTCCCTCGTTCTTTCAAACATCTCTTGTTCTCCACCACTATAGCATGGCATATATTCTATGTCAATGGTTCTGCTATTTTATTGCAAAATATTTTCTTTCTATTGCCATCCTGTTATTTACTATTACCTGACCCAGTCCTAAACACCGTCTAAGCCCAGTCCTAAGCCCTATAGCCACCTTGCATCCGAACGATATTGCAAGAGAATGCTCGCCATTGCTCTCGGTTTTCGTGCTTGGGTGCTGCGGGATATTGCTTGTGGGGCATGCATTACAGACTACAATCTATTACCTACTTGACACGTAGCATAAATATTATATAGACTGTATTCCACAGTGCTAATAGACTGAAGGAGTTATTGTGAATAATATAAATATGCAACCGACAGGGAATTCGAGAGAATTTTCCGAAACATTTGCCCAGCAACAGCAAGGATTGTTGCGAAATGTCTTTGTATGGATGGCATTGGGATTACTCGTTACTGCATCCATCGCATTGAGCGTAGCCAGCAATCAATCAATACTAAATGCTATTGCCCGGAATTCTGGGTCGGTGTTCATTATTTTTATTGCACAAATTGGATTGGTATTCTACCTTTCAATGAGGATTATGCGTATGCGAGCCCAGACAGCCGCTATATGCTTTGTAATCTATTCTGCATTGAATGGCATTACAATGTCACTGATATTATTGATGTACACCGGTGCGAGTGTAGCAGCAACCTTCTTTATTACGGCTGCCACCTTCGGTGCTATGGCATTATACGGCAGTTCCACCAAGCGCAACCTCAGTAAGATGGGAAGCTATCTCTTTATGGCATTGATTGGAATAATTATTGCATCGATTGTAAACATCTTCCTTCGAAGCTCGGGGCTTTACTGGATTATTTCCTTTGTTGGTGTTCTCCTCTTCTCCGGACTTACTGCCTATGATACACAGGTTATATGCAGGTGGAGCAATGAAATGGGGAATGCAAGCAAGGAGGACTTCCTCCGCTTGTCCATCCTTGGTGCATTAAAATTGTATCTGGACTTTATTAATCTCTTCCTCTTCTTGCTCCGTTTTCTTGGGAAGGGCAGACAGTAGGCAATAGTAGAGCTATGGCTATTGCTGTAGTTATAGTAGCCGCGCGAGCGACTAGGCACTAATTCGTTTTATCCATGCCTTCTTCTGCAAACGCAGGAGCCCAGCAAGTAACTTAACCCCATTTTCCAGCATCATGGCAAGGATCACGATATCGGCTGACAGATGGAAGACAAAGGCAGCAAGGGCAGCAAGGGGAAGACCAATACACCAAAGTGTTATGATTTCCGCGAGCATGCCGAAGAAGGTATCTGCTCCTGCCCGGAGAATGCCGACAATGATGTACATATTCATTATTTCTATGGTACATGTGCAGGCCAAAACTATGAGCATGTTACGGAAGAGGAGTGCCTCTCCGCCTTCAAGACCATACCATGGTGCGGCAATAAAGCCAATGAGCAAGAGTAGCAGTGCAAAGAAGCACGTTATTATTGGAAGATAGATGAGACTCCTACGAACATAGCTATATACCCGTTTATAGCGACCGGCACCGATGTTTTTACCGAGCACGATATTACAGGCATGTGCTCCTGCAAATAATATGATGGTAACCATGCGGAAGAGGGATTGGCAGATGTGGTAGGTAGCAAGCGCTGCTACACTGATGTGTCCGAAGATAACAGCATACATGGTCTGCCCCAATCCCCAGCCAATTTCATTAATAATAACCGGCAATGCAATGAATATATAACGTTTTACAAAGGCCTTCCTAATAGTAGAATAGATACGAAGTGGTATTAAGGCAATGCTCCCTATGTACATGCTTCGCGCTATGTTGTAACAGAATTCCACACTAATACTTATGAGGGTGGCAAGGGCTGCTCCATGTACTCCCATTGCAGGAATGCCCCAAAACCCAAAAATAAATATCCGATTCAGGATAATATTTAACACTACCGATAGTATCGCCCCATACATGGGTATGGATTGCTTGCCCGTAGTACGCAGTGCTGCATGCAAGATAAAGAGGATGGCTCGCAAAATGTAGCTAAAACAAACGATGCGAAGATAGCCACTTGCCAACAACTGCACTTCTTGTACGGGAGAGTACAAACGGACTATGAAGGGGGCAGCAGTAATTAATCCGACAAAAAACATCATCCCAATGCATATGGCTATAATGTTTGCAACTGCTACTGTGCGCTGGAAATTTTCTGTATCCTCATTGCCTATGAATTGGCTCATGAGCAGGGTCGCAGAACTGGAAACGCCAAAGGTAAATATAATCATCAGAAAAAATACCTGCGATGCCACACCAACCGCTGCAATCGCATCGGTGCCTAGACTTGCTATCATCAAATTATCAACGAAGACAATAATATTGGACAATAATAACTGTATGGCAATGGGTATAGTTAGAGCAGACATCCTACGGATAAAAAAGCGAAAATGAAATACCGTGCTACTATTTCTGCTGTTCATCCCTCAGTATATAGAGCACTACTGCTAATAACAAGGCAAGGAAGGAATATTACTGGAAATTATCCTGCACATATGATAGTCTGATAGAGTATGGAAGATACAATATTTGATAAAATTTTGCGGAAAGAAATAGATGCCGATATTGTGTACGAGAATGAGTGGGTCTGTGCATTCAGAGATATTGCACCCCAAGCACCTGTACACATTCTGGTAATTCCAAAGAAGAAGATGAAATCCTTTCATGATATGCTTCATCAAGATCCCGTTTTTCTCGGACATTTTATGCAGGGCATTGCAGAGGTCGCAGATAGTGTACAAGTAGCTCAGAATGGATATCGCGTGGTCTTTAATTCAGGTGTTGATGGACAACAAACAGTCGACTACCTACATGCACATATTCTGGCAGGGAGACAGATGACATGGCCTCCCGGCTAGGGAGAGCCTGCGTATAGAGTAATAATGCAGAAGGCATTGATTATTGTAGATGTACAAAACGATTTTCTCCCAGGCGGCGCTCTGCCGGTTCCTGATGGCGATGCGGTAATCGCTGTTATTAATTCTCTGCAAAAAGAATTCCCCTTGGTCATAGCCAGTATGGATTATCATCCCCCAGAGCATCTGAGTTTTGCTGCTAATCATAAGGACAAAAAGCCCGGTGATGTTATTGCCCTTGATGGCATTCAGCAGATTCTCTGGCCTGTTCACGCAGTTCAGAAAACACCCGGGGCATCTCTGGCGGCAGAGCTGGATATTACCCGCATTCGTCATGTTATCCATAAGGGTGGCGATCCCTCTATTGACAGCTACAGTGCTTTTTTTGATAATGGTCGAAAGCACGATACGGGGTTATCATCTCTGCTCAAATCCCTGTCTGTCGATGAGGTCTATGTATGCGGACTCGCTGGTGATTACTGTGCATTGTACACGGCTCTTGATGCGGTACATGAGGGCTTCCGTACCCACTTCTATGTAGAGGCGACCCGAGCTGTAAACCTCCAACCGAACGATTTTCATGATGCATTACAACAGATGGAACAAGCAGGTGTAACATTACACTGATTATATGAATATCATGACAGTATCTCACTAATACTGTGAGTAGTGTTTTTTACTAAACATTTTTTTGTTTTTTTTCTGCCTAATTTTTTGTTTTTTCTGCCTAATTGCTTCTCTAGTGCTTGCATTTTTTATCAATCTAAAATATATTTTATAGTAGTAGAAAATTATTTTTAGGATAATAAAAAATGAAATATATTATATTAAGCTGTAGCGTCATTCTCCTTGCTTGTCTCCTCCTTTCGTTTCAACCAAAAGAGTCGAAAGAGACACACGAGAAAGATGCATACACCATTGTTACAACAGTGAGTATGCTTGCAGATTCCACACGTAATATCGTTGGTACATTTGCAGAGGTTACGGAGCTCATGGGACCCGGCATAGATCCCCATGTATACATACCGGCACGATCAGACATCATACAGATACAGAGCGCAGATATGGTGTTCTATATTGGAGCATTGCTGGAGGGACAACTTTCAAACACCTTGGACACTATGTCCAATAAGGGAAGAGAGGTACATGCCCTTATCCATGCTATTGAAGAGCAGGATCTCATTATTCCCGATAATGCACATGCGCCAGATCCCCATGTCTGGATGGATGTACAACTTTGGATGCATGTTGTTGATGCAATACGCGATTATGTTGCTGCCTTCGATCCGGAGCGTGCTGCATACTATTATGCAAATGCACAGGGCTATAAGCTCAAACTACAAGAACTGGATGAGTCCAATCGCTCCTTGATGTCTTCTGTGTCGCATCGTACATTAATTACTGCACACGATGCTTTTAATTACTTCGGTCGTGCATACGATTTTGACGTTATAGGCATACAGGGTTTATCAACTGAAAGCGAGGCGGGCATTGCAGATATCAATTATTTGGTCGATCTCATTGTGTCGGAAGGCATTCCTTCGATATTTTTCGAGAGCTCAGTCTCCGATAAATATATCCGTGCCGTTATTGAAGGGGCTGCGAACCGTGACTTTCCCCTTCGGATTGGCGGCCAGCTCTTTTCCGATGCCCTAGGTGGGCATGGTTCTGGAGCAGATACCTATGTAACGATGATTCGTTCCAATGTCCAGACTATTTCCCACTCCCTAGGTGGGCTTTCTGTAGCTGAATAATATGGAACATGCCAGCTCTCTGACTCTACCCCTGCATATTTCCGATCTGACGGTTAGTTATGGTGATACTATCGCCCTCCGGGATGTCCATCTAGAGATTCCGGAGGGTGTTCTTGTCGGCATTATCGGGCCAAACGGTGGCGGAAAAACCACCCTCATAAAGTCCGCATTGGGCATCATTCAAAAACAGAGTGGGAATATTCTTGTCTATGGACAGCAACTGGCAAAGAAACGTCATATTATTTCCTACATTCCACAACGAAAGAGCGTTGACTGGAACTATCCTATTACTGCCATTGAGGTGGTATTAATGGGGCTCTACCGTCATGTTGGATGGATACGGCGCATAGGAAAAAAACAGCGTGCAGCAGCTATGCAATCGCTGGAGCTTGTCGGCATGCATGACTTTGCCCATACACAGATTGGCGAGCTTTCCGGCGGTCAGCAACAACGTATATTCCTCGCACGTGCCCTCGTACAGGATGCCTCCATCTATTTTCTTGATGAACCCCTCGCTGCGGTGGACCAAAAAACAGAGGATGCCATTGTAGAGCTTCTGCAACAGCTCCGAGACAGAAAGCGCACCCTCCTTATGGTACATCACGACCTGAGCACGGTGCACAAGTATTTTGATTACATCGTCCTCCTGAACAATACTGTTATTGATGCCGGTCCCATAGATTCTGTCCTGCATGATGAAAATATTCAGAGAACCTACGGTGCGATACACAACTGGGCTGGCTAATGCATTACAATACCTTTATTGTATTACTCGGTAGCAGTATTCTCGGTATGAGTGGCGGGCTCATTGGCTGCTTCCTCTTGCTGAAAAAGCGGGTGCTGATAAGCGATACGGTTAGTCATGCCACCCTGCCGGGTGTGGGGATTGCCTTTATTGTTATGGAGCTGCTGGGCATGCAAAAATCTCTGCCCGGATTGCTGCTCGGTGCATCAATAAGCAGCGTAATCGCCATCCTTGCCCTCTCCGGAATACGTCGGCTGTCGAAAACAAAGGAAGATGCATTGTTGGCCATCGTTCTTGCCTGCTTCTTTGGATTGGGTACTGTTATTCTTTCTATTGTACAACGCATGCCCCATGGGAGCGCCGCTGGTTTGAATAGCTTTATCTATGGAAAAACAGCATCCATGCTGGCCAGCGATGCCCTGCTCATCATTGTTATGTCATTTTGCATCCTCATTGTCCTTATTGCCATCTATAAAGAACTCAATTTGTCCTGTTTCGACCCCGAATGGGCACAGGCGGGCGGCTATCAGATTCATGTGCTAGATTTTATACTCTCCATGCTTGCCCTCCTGCTGATTATTGTAGGTCTACAGGCCGTCGGGCTCATTCTTATGGTTGCTGTTATTGTGCTTCCTCCAACTGCTGCTCGTTTCTGGACGAATACGATACATATTATGTCGCTGCTTGCTGCATTCTTTGGCATACTCGGTGGTGCATTTGGTACATTGATAAGCGCAGTCCTGCCTAATAGTCCCGCAGGTGCTGTTATTGTGCTGAGTATGGGAACTATATTTATTGTAAGTGTTATCTTTGGAAAAGAAGGGGGTATTCTGGTACAGTCCTGGCGACACCATCGTATTGCAACGGAGATAACACGCGAGCGCTTCTTTCTGAACTGCTACTATGCCCTACTGCCCCTGTCGGTGGAAGAATGCATCGCCTATGTTACAGACAAAGGATATCCTGCTGACAAGCTGACTCCTCGCCGATTTAAGCTGAAATATGGCGAGCTGATACATAGCGAGAAATCATGGCGACTCTCTGCTCTTATCAAACTATATCTCTACCGGGGCATCATCCGGAGGGTGGATGGACAATATCAACTGAGCTCACTGGGTCTGGCATACACCATCCAGCAGGCACGTAATCATGAACGCAGACATGCCCTCCTCCGTCATAATCCCAGTGCAGCAGCTCGCCTACCCTCGTATAATACGAAGGTTGAGTTATCGGCATCGCTGGAAGATGAACTACATTATTGCCACAAGGAGCTTTTCGATCCTCGCTTGGACATACTGGCAGGTGAATTATGATCTGGACGAGCTTTGACACATGGATGCTGATCTCGGTTATGCTAGCTGCTGTTGCCTGTGCCCTACCCGGTTGCTTCCTGTTGATCCGAGGCATGAGCTTAATGGGAGATGCCATTAGCCACGCGGTTTTGCCGGGAATTGCCCTGTCCTTCCTGCTTACTGGAGAACGGAGTAGCCCTGTTATGTTCCTCGGAGCTGTATTAGCTGCGGTAGTGATGGTAATGCTTTCTGAGTTTCTCCGAAGCAAGGCGCGCGTAGAGTCCAGTGCAAGTTTGGGCACCGTGTTTTCTATTTTATTTGCCCTAGGATTGTTGCTCATTGTTCAAGGTGCTGACAATGTAGACCTCGACCCTAACTGCGTGTTGTACGGAGCAGTCGAGCTTACCGTGCTCGATACCATAGAGATATTTAATATTGATGTTCCCCGAACCATCCCCCTCCTGCTGATTATTGTCTGTGTAAATATAACTATCACGCTTGTGTTTTTTAAGGAATTGAATATCGCATCCTTTGATAGCGGATTCGCCCGATTTTTGGGTTTCCGTCCCCTCCTCCTGCATTATCTGCTGATGATAGAGGTGGGAATAACCATGGTCGCGGTCTTCCAAATTGTCGGAAGCATCCTGAGTATCGCATTGCTCGTAATTCCTGCTGCCATGGCTGGATTGTATACAAAGTCGCTCCGCGGCTTACTGATGATGGCTGTTTTCTTTGCCATCATCTCCGCCATTCTCGGGCATATCAGCGTATTGTTTCTCGACAGCTATTGGATCCCGGGGGCAAATCTTGCTGGAATGACGACGGTATGTGGTGGGCTCCTCCTTATCATCGGCATGCTCACAAAGACGCATTCTTCGCGACAATCTACCTCGCCTCAATCAATGTAATCAGCTCTGGGGGGATGGAAAAGCTAATCCTACCCTCTACCTTAGTCCTTCCCGGAACCTGTATCAAGACCTCTGCCTCTGCACTCCGCACGCGGAGCATGGTCTGACTTCCGCGAAATTCCTGTTCTATAATTTCTCCGCCAAATATGTTCTTACCTGGCTGAGGGCGCTCCGGCAATGGATGGAGCTGGATGTCCTCGGGACGTATACAGAGCTGTACTCTGTTGCCAGTAATGGGCTTGCTGACATGTAGCATGCCAAGCTCAGTTTCTACCTGACCTGCATCTTCTGCGCTTTTTTTCGCCCTAAGAAGGATGCATTCTCCTAGAAAGGAGGCAGCAAAGGTGCTCTGTGGGTTTCTGTATAATTCCTCCGCAGTTCCAACCTGCTCTACCCTCCCATCCTGTATCAATGCAATGCGATCGGATATGGCAAAGGCCTCTTCCTGATCATGGGTTACATAGAGACAGCTGATATTTGTTTGTTGTTGTATGCTGCGAATTTCATTGCGGATCTGATGCCGGAGTGATTTGTCCAATGCTGCTAGAGGTTCATCGAGCAGGAGTATGTCCGGACTGGGTGCAAGGGCCCGGGCAAGAGCTATGCGTTGTTGTTCGCCTCCCGAGAGCTCGTAGATCTTGCTTCCCGCATATTGTCTTATATTAAAAAGATCCAGTAATTCCAACACGCGTTTCTTCCTCTGTGTTTTACTGTAGCCGCGCATCCGGAGTCCGTAGGCGATGTTTTCCTCTACGTTCATGTGAGGAAAGAGTGCGTAATCTTGAAATACCATGCAGAGATTCCGTTCATGCGGAGGGAGTTCAGAAATATTTCGATTGTTAAAAGAGATGCTCCCCGTTTTTGGAGCTATGAAACCCGCTATGCACTCTAGAATAGTCGATTTACCTGCTCCGCTTGGTCCGAGCAGGGCAAGTAATTCTCCCTCCTGCACATGGAGATCGAAGTGTAGCGTAAATCCGCTCCGTTCGGCGGAAACATTACAACATTCCAGCATTGTTCATCCTCCTGCTAAAACGCTGTAGGACCAAATCTATAGTCCCGAGCAAGATAAAAGAGAGGAGTATCAGGAGTAGCCCCTGCCGACTCGCATCTAAAAGACGATATCGTCCAATTAACTGATATATTGCCAGTGGAAGCGTTATCTTATCCGATGGTGCAAGCATCAGGGCTGCACTGAGCTCTCCGAGCGATATGCAAATTGCCAGAGATGCTGCCACAAGGATACCGGGTAGCATGAGCGGCAGATAGATCGTCTTCCGTATTGCTGCGGGGCTTGCTCCGAGATTGGCTGCTGCTAAACATAGTTTTTGCTGTACCGAAGTCATTGAGAGGAAGAGTATGCGTAGTACCAGCGGCATGGCATATACCGCATGGACTAGCATAAGGAGTACTAAGGATTGTCTACCAAACCACAGTCCGACATGCATATATCCCAATGAAAGTATGATGGGAGAAATACAGTAGGGAAGAAAGGAAACAAGCTGCAATAAGGAGGCAAGCTGTGGACGAAGTCTACGCAAGAGCATGCTTATTGTAGCGCCAAGCAATAATGAACAGGACATTGCTCCAAGGGCTAGCATCATGCTATTGGAAAAGGCCCGCAGAGGAAGCATGCTCATCGACCGGAGTCCCATGGTGGTAGCGCCCATTCGCGTTTCCTGCAAACCAAAGGAGAATGTCACGATAGCAAGGAGGGGGAGGATGCTAACGCAAAATAAAAACAACAGATAGGGCAGAGACCAAGCTTGTTTCATGCCCAGTGCTTTTCTCTCAGATCTGAACTGTGCTGATGTTTCTGTGCTATTTCTGAAATAAAGAAGGCATACCATAAGGGTAGTACATAATTGTATGAGGGCTAGAGATGCTGCCTGCTGCATGGCATTCTCCATCCGTACCAAACGATATATAGCTAACTCAAGGGTAGAATGCCAGGGTCCCCCTCCCAGAACCAAGACAACAGCAAAACTCGTAAAACAGAGCAGAAAAACAATTGTGCAGCTGCTTTGAATAGCTGGGCGCAGATGGGGCAATACAATATCACGATATATTTGCAGTCGACCTGCTCCGAGGTTCTTTGCTGCTCGTAGCTGTGCTGTCGACAATGTCGCCCATCTATCGGATACTATCCGCGTACATATACCGAAATTATACAGTGCATGAGCCATAACTATGGCAAAGAAGCTGTACAGAAAGGGAATCCTCCCCAATCCGAGACCTGCCATCATGCGATTGATAATACCATTATTCCCCCAAACAAGTATGCATCCCAGTACCAATAAGATAGCAGGTAGGACAAAGGGAACGAGGCATAGCGCTCGGATCAGAGCCCTTAGGGGGAAACGAAAATGAGCTAATAAATAGGCCAGGGGTAGTCCCAATGCCAGTGCTAGGAGGGTACTGAGCGTTGCCTGCAATAGAGTAAAGAGGAACATGCGATAGTAGGCGGTGGTCTGAAACAGCGCCAGAAGGTTTTTCGGATGCATGCCCTGTACCAAGATGAGCAGGAGGGGGAGGTAGAGAAGAAAAAATATACTGTATACAACAATCTTCCCAATGGGGATTAACGATTGCTCATTTGGTCCTGCCAATCGCTGAGCCATTGTTTCTGATTTTCCTGAATTTGCTGGTACGACAGTACTACGGGAAATTCCGGAGACTGGGCATAGGAAAATGATGCCGGCATGGGAATGTCAGAGCGTACCGGATACATAATATTGGTCAGGGGTATTTCCGCCTGGACCTCGGGACTCAGGAGGAAATCTACAAATAGCGCTGCATCCTCGGGATGCTCTGCGTAGCTGGTTATGCCCACGTATTCAACCTGCAGATAATTTCCTTCCGGAAAACTTGTTGCCTTGATGTCATAATTATCTTCAAATTCAGCGTGATAGACAGGACTGGTGGTATAACTAAGAACGACTGCTGCCTCGCCCGCTGTAAAGAGGCCGTAGGCAGTGCTCCAGCTATCAACAATGGTCATGATGGATGGTTGTAGTCGTTTCCAATAATCGAGATAGCCATCGCCATATTCGACTATAGTCCAAAATAGGAAGGCAAGACCGGTACTGGAGCTACGGGGATCGCTCAAGACGATCGAATTTGCAAAACGTGTATCGGTTAAATCTTCTAAGCTTTCCGGGGGAAGTATGCCCCCTTCCTGATACACGAAGGATAGGTAGCCAAAATCATAGGGAATGAGCTTGTCCTCCATGCCGGTAAGGAAACGTGATAAAATATGGGGCTGGGATGGAGAAACATAGCTCCGAAACATGCCAGAACTCAATGCCTGAGATGCCATGTTGTTATCAATTCCAATAATAACATCAGGCCGGGCTGGATCATCTGCTGCGTGATTCCGCGCTGCCTGAAATGTTGCTATGGCATCACCCCGGCTAACGAAATTTACTGTAATATCGGTTTCTTTTGTAAATTGCTCGCTGATCTTCGGAGCAAGCCCCCACTCAGATACGAAAGAATCATAGGCATACACAATAATGCCACGTTCTTTCTCTTCCTTTGATGGTCCTGCAAACAGCATCATTGTTGTACAGCAAAGAATAATACAGTATCGATACATACTACCTCCGTATGAACAGCGTTCACACATTACCTACATCATGATCTAAAACAAGGGGAAGGATGTTGATCCTTCCCTTCGCTGTTATTATACAGATCAGGTTCCACGGGTTTGTTCTCAGGAAATACCACCCCGGGATCTGCCCCATTGTAGCATGTTTGGAATACCCGGTCAATATATTTCGTATTTTTGTGCTGCTCTATCGCTTATGTGTTGCCAGATATCTTTCCAATGCACGCACCGCAATAGATAGTGTTATGGTAATATTGAGATAGAGGAAGGCAACTATGTTATAGGTCTCGAGAAATCGGAAGGTAGAGGAGGCGTAGACTTTCCCGATCAGAGTAATGTCCCGCACGCCCAAAACAGATACGAGGGCGGAATCCTTTATCATTGCTACAAATTCATTTCCTAGGGCTGGCAGAACATTTCGGAATGCCTGTGGCAGCACAATGTAGATGATGGCCTGGCTTCTGTTCATGCCAAGGGCTAGAGATGCCTCTAATTGTCCCCCAGATACTGACTCCATGCCACCACGGAATATTTCTGCTATGAATGCACTGTATCCGATAGTCAGGGCAATAATTGCCCGCCACGTAAAATCAAGATCGCGTATGCTAATGCTACCTAGTGGTATTCCAATAAAACGAAGAGGTGCCCCCATGTAGTTTAGTATCTGGACAATAAAGGGTGCCGCAACAAAGGCAATGTAATAGAGGATAACCAGCATGGGGATGCCACGAATGAGCTCAATGTATAGCATGGCAAACTCCCGCACAGGTCGCAAGCGAGATATGCGCATCAGGGCTATGAAGAGCCCCAGTAGCGTTGCCATAAGATAGGAAACAAGCGATACATAGAGGGTCATGCCCAAGCCCTCCAGAGAAATCCGTAGGATGGTACGCAGGTCTTCTGATCGTAGTACATACCAGAGAAAGACCACCGACACAAGGAAGAGACAGAGAAACCAGTAAGGAAGGCGGGAAAAAAGAGGGCGAACAGGACCACGCCATGGAACAGGGCTACGCCATGGAGTGCCCTGTTGATAGTCGTTCAAGCTTTAGTTCTCAAAATTATATTCAAAGAACCAGTAACGAATAAGTTTATCCAAGCTACCGTCTTCCTTCATCTCCTGCAATGTTTGATCGAAGAGATCCACAAATTTTGAACCTGGTGTAAAGATGTATCCAAATTCTTCGCTACCGAGGGATTCACCCACTACGGCAAGCTTGTCGGGATATACACCTATATAACCACGGCTGGATGCTGCATCCATGAGCACGAGATCGACATCACCGCTTATCAATGCCTGCACGAGGGCACCAAAGCTATTAAAGAGAATTATGCGCGGATTTGCCTCGTCCCCATCTAGTACATCATAGACTGCTGTGTAAAAATTTGTCGTGCCCGCAATGGCTCCCACCAACAAGGAGGGATCTGCACTAAAATCCTCTGGGCTATCAAAACGATCCTCATTCGAACGAACAAGCATAAATTGCTCTGACTGCAGATATGGGACGGAAAAATCTATAACCTCCTCCCGCTCTTCGGTAATGGTAATGCCATCCATGCCGACATCATATTCGCCATTCTGGACAGCTGCTATCATGGTCTCCCATGATGATAGATGCCATTCTACCTGTATGCCAAGGCGGCGTGCAATTTCATTGGTAATGTCATATTCAAAGCCAATAGATTCTCCACTCCCGGGATCTACCATACTTAGTGGGGGGTAATCGTTGCTGGTAACCGCAACTATGCTTTGTTCAGCCGGATTTGACAGAGCTGCCTCGTCCTGCCCCGTTGCAAAAATCATAATAGATGCATGTAGCATCATCAGAATAACCAGTAATAATTTCATATATCCCCCTGTGTATAGATTAACAAACTGATTGATATTTTATCATTGTCGTCCTATAATGTAAAGGGATGTTTAACCAAGGAGTGCAAACAGGAAGAGAATGATAAATGGTCTGATTATCGGAAGATTCATACCTCCCCATGGCGGTCATACGTATTTAATTGAATATGCCTCTCAGTGCTGCGATCGGCTCTATATCATGCTCTGTGCTCTTAAATCAGACCCCGTTCCAGGCGAGCTTCGTCTCCAGTGGATGCAGGAAATATACCCCACTGCAGAGATCATCTATGTAGATGAGGAAAATCCTGATGCACATCGAGATAATCCTGCTGCTCCTATGATATGGGCTCGTGCTGTAAAGAAATATATTAAAAAGTCCATATCCCTCGTCTTTTCTTCGGAAGAATATGGGCTCCCCCTGGCGAAGCAATTACATGCCCGTTGGATGCCGCTCGACATTAGCCGTACTGCGGTGCCGGTAAGTGGACAAAATATACGGGAATACCCTGCTGCCTACTGGGAGTTTATCCCAAAAATTGCACAGTCCTACTTCGTACAGAATATCGTCCTCCAGATCCGGGAGGATGCTCTTCTTGTTCGGAAGCTCGCTGCCATATATGATACAAGCTACTGCGGAGCTTCTGTAGCCCAGATAAAAATAGCTCGGGCCCATGCACAGCGTTTTGTGTTCATCGCCACATATAATGCTGAGCTGCCTGATAACTGTCACTTGCTCATAAGCAGGGAGGAGAGCGATGGATCCGATGCAACAAGTCCCAGACTCGTCATCACCCAAGAAAATAACGATGACATAGTCGAAGCCATTAGGGAATATATTTCGGAGAATTTTCTGTACAACCCAACTGATAGTAACGACGATAGATGGTTACCAGAAAAGCATCCACGGTTGTTGCAGGGGACTCCACAGGATTCTCTACAGGACGCTCAGATACAGAATTAGAACCCCCGCCTCCAGATCTCGCTACGCTGGCATCAGGGCTGGCATCAGGGATGTATGCGTCTGCGATCGCGTGGAAAGGCCGATGCTTCCTTAACACTTTGCATACCAAGTATTTTCTGAACCACTCGCTCTAAGCCCATGGCAAATCCTCCATGCGGTGGACAGGAATACTTAAAGATGC
Organism: Spirochaetia bacterium; assembly: GCA_964291355.2. Taxonomy (GTDB): domain Bacteria; phylum Spirochaetota; class Spirochaetia; order WTKD01; family WTKD01. The sequence continues at coordinate 533,707 of OZ220223.1, forward strand.
TGAGATAGTCCTTCAATGCTTCTTCGCTAAGTCCCGAGAGACGGAGAGATTCGCAGAGCTCATCGTAATCATGGATGCGCTGTCCGCCAGTTGTAATTTCTAAGCCCCGAAAGAGGAGGTCGAAACTTCTCGTGCCTTTGCCGAGGGGGTAGGTGTAGAAGGGGCGCTTTCTTCGCGGGAAATTATAGACAAATACTAGGTCGGTGTTGTGCTCTTCCTCTGCCCATTCACAGAGAACACGTTCGGCCTGTGGGTTTATCTCGAAAACTGCCTTGCCGCTTCGTTCCTTTACAATCTGCTTTGCTTCGTCGTGGGAAATGCGGGGAGTGGCAGAAATTTGTTCGCGCGTGGGAACGCTCGCTCCCCATGCATCTAATACTGACTGATGTTCCTTCTGTATTCCATCACATATGGCATGGAACACCTCTTGCTGGAGATCCATGAGATCATTCTCATCGCTAATAAAGCCCATCTCAACATCCAAAGAGATGTATTCGTTCATGTGACGCGGGCTCTCGTGTTTTTCTGCGCGATATACGGGTGAACATTCGAAAACCCGTTCGAGCCCGGTTGCCATCATTGCTTGCTTGTAAAACTGTGGCGATTGCGCAAGATACATCTTTCTATCGAAATAATCTACCGAAAATAATCCTGTGCCTCCCTCAGTTTCAGTGCTGACGAGCTTGCTTGTTTTTATCTCTACAAAGCCCTGCGAGCGCAGGTAGGCAGAGAAATATTTTAGAACCCCCGATGCCATGCGAAATGCTCCCTGGAGCTGTGGCGTGCGCAGACTGACAACGCGATGATCCAGCACGGTGTCTAGGGCAAGCTTTCCGGGATCCTGATTAACGGCAATGGGTAGTTCCTCCTTCGGCGAAGAGAGTATCTCCAAAGATTCCGCCTGGAGCTCATAGCCACCCATGGCTCGTTCATTCTGCGATACGATGCCCCGAACGGTAATTACCGATTCCAGTTTTACATCTCCCAGCTCTGTACAAACTATCTGTGCCATTGCACTGCGATCCCGAACAATAAGGAAAACTACGGCTCCCAGCTCTCGTATTCGGTGCACCCAGCCAGATATCTCTATCGTCTTATTGTTATATTGTGGTATATCCTGAATTAATACACGCATACTATGATAGTAACTTGTTTTGCCCCTGCGTTTCCAGTTCTTTTCGGAGAATTTCAGAGGCAGCACGCGGATCCGCATTTCCCTGGCTCTTCTTCATAACCTGCCCCATCAGAAATGAGAGGACACGCTTGTCGCTAAGGTCTGATTCTGCAATGAATTCCTGCTGTTCCTGTAGTATATCACGCACCATCTGTAGTAGCTGATTCCCGTCTGTCATGGCTTCCCAGCCCTGTTCACGCATAATTTCCCGGGCACCCTTGTCCATGCGGAACATCTGCTCGAGTAATTTCTTTGCCATCTTGCCGTGAATTTCGCCATCCTGCAACATGCTTAACAATTCAAAGATCTGATCATAGCCAAATGTGCCATCACCGAGACTCTGCCCATGGTGCCTGAGTTGTTGACGAATGTCTACCGTTAGCCAGTTCGCCGCTATCTTTGCTTCAATGCCTCCAGCTAGTAATTGCTCGAAGAGGTCAGCAAAACTCCTTTCGCTACAAAGTAGGTCGGCTACTTCTTCTGTTAATTGAAAGCGATCTATGAATCGCTGTTTCTTGCTCTGCGGACTTTCTACCATGGCATTGGACACTCGCTCAAAAAATGGTGCATCGAAGGAGAAGATGGGGAGATCAGGTTCACGGAAATAGCGATAGTCCTGCGCATTCTCCTTTTGTCGCAGGAGCTCTGTTCTATCGCGGTTCTCGTTCCAGAGACGGGTCTGCTTTTCTATGACCTGCCCGGAGGATCGCAGCTCCTGCAGTCGCGCAATCTCATAGTCCAGTGCCTTGCGTACAAAGCGCGGGCTGTTCAGGTTTTTTATTTCTACACGATAGTCCGGAAGGACATTCTCTGTATTTACAGATACATTTGCATCACAGCGCATGGAACCCTTTTCCATATCACCATCACAGACCCCAAGATAACGAACAAAGCGTTGAAACTGCCGGAGCATGCTCTCCGCCTGCAATCCCGTAGATATATCGGGCTCCGTTACAACTTCAAGTAGCGGGGTTCCTGCACGATTGTAATCACAGAGGGTATTGTCTCCAATGTGTACCAGCTTTCCGGCATCTTCCTCGAGATGGACCTCACGTATGCGCACCTGTCGATCCCGCTTTTCCTCTGACGCTTCCCCTGCTGAACCTGCTATGACGAAGTGGCCATTACTCCCTATGGGTTGCCCAAACTGACTGATCTGATAGTTCTTCGGCAGGTCGGGATAAAAATAATTCTTCCGTTCCATCCGTAAGGATTCTGCAAGTTGGCATTGTAGCGACTGAGCAACTACATAGGATAAAAAAACTGCTTCCTGATTCAAGACGGGCAGTGTGCCCGGATAGCCCATGCAAACAGGACAGATGTTCGTATTCTGCTGGTCGCCAAATTGATTTTTGCATCCACAGAATATTTTGCTTTGCGTGCTGAGCTGGATGTGTATCTCCAGTCCAATAAAGACGTACATAATTATTTGGCTCCTTGCTGGCATGCGACCATTGCAGCAGGAAAACCTGGCGGACGTTGCATTTCCTTTGCAATAGAACGAACTATGGAACAGAGTCGGGCTTCACTATGCTGTGGGCCCATGAGCTGCATGCCTAGGGGAAGCCCATTTGCATTCTCTAGAGGAAAGGCAATGGAGGGCATGCCCGTAAGATTTGCTGGGACGGTAAAACGGTCGCCTATCCGTTGTTGGAAGGCATCCATTTCGTCCGGACGGAAGGCCTGGGTCGGAAATACCGGTAACAGTAATGCATCTATAGATTTAAAGATCTGACGATAGGAATGTTGCACCATGTTTCGCACACGCTGCGCCTTGCTATAATATTGATCGTAAAATCCAGAACGTAGCACATAGGTTCCCAGCAGTATGCGGAGCTTTACTTCCTCGCCAAAGCCCTCCGAACGGCTCGTCCTGACCAGTTCGTCGGTGTTGTGGGATAACGACTGATGCCCATATCGAATGCCATCAAAACGTGCTAAATTTGCACTCGCTTCTGCGGTTGCGATAATATAATACGCAATGAGTCCATGTTCGGGCTTTGGGAGGTCACAGTCTACAATCTGATGTCCCTGAGAACGTAGGACTTCCATAGCATCCCGATATCCCTGCTGAATTGCTGCATCACAATCCTGCACATAGTCGGGACAGACTCCAATGCGCATGGGCTTGGAGCTTGGCTCTTCCGGAACATAGGGCAGTGATGTTTGATCATGTTCATCCTTTCCAGCAATGCATGTAAAGCTTGCCTCAAGCAGATCGACTGATTCTGCCAACACACCGATTACATCAAGCGAGGATGCATAGGCAACCAGTCCATAGCGCGATACCGTACCATATCCTGGTTTCAATCCGTAGACACCGCAGAAGGAAGCAGGTTGCCGTACTGACCCACCGGTATCCGAACCAAGTGCCAGGGGAACCATGCCTGCAGAAACAGCAGCGGCTGAACCACCACTTGAACCGCCCGCTACCCGTTCCTGATCCCAGGGGTTTTTCGTCTTTTTGAAGGCAGAATTATGGCTTGATGAACCCATGCCAAACTCATCAAGGTTAGTTTTTCCCACAACCTGAGCCCCTGCAGATAGTAGCGATTGTACCGCCGTAGCCGTATAGGGACTGATTAAGGGTTCGAGCATGCGGGAGGCACAGCTCAGAGAAAGTCCCTTAACTGCAATATTATCCTTTACCGCAAAGGGAAGCCCGCGTAGCAGAGAATCCTGCGCATCGGAGCTGAGTTCCTTGTCGATCTTGATGCTCAGAAAACTATCAATCTGTCGATCTGTTTCCTGAATATATTGTGTATATGATGCAATTACATCATCTGTTAGTACTGATGTCCACATGTTCATTCCTATAAAATATTGGGGAGAAGAATAAAACCATCTTCATGCTCTTCGGCATTTTTTACAAGACCCGACATATCTGTCCCATGTGGACTATCCTCCCTCATTGTTTCATCATGTTGTAAATGAGGATCTGTTCCATATTCCGATACATCCAGCTCATCCATTATTTTGAAATAATCTAGGAATTGGGAGGCTGCCTGTGAAAACACAGCAATCTCCTTTTCACTGAGATTAAGATGGGCAAGCTGGGCTGTAATAATCAATTCCTGATTGTCCATACCTGTTCATACCTTGTTATTGTCTGCATTGTCAAGAGGCATATTAGGAGCAAGACCTTTTAGAGACGATCCTGCAACTCCTGTAACACAGATTGAAGTTCCACTCCCTCAAATTCTAGAAAAACCAAAAAATGGTAGAGCAGATCGGCCCCCTCAGATTGCATGTGGGCGGGCTCTGTCGCTAATGCAAGCTCCACTGCCTCCTCGGCTAATTTTTTCCGTATCTTTTCTCTTCCCTCAGAAAATAAATAACTTGTGTAACTTCCCTCTGGCATAGTCCGATGCCGCTCGGCAATAACCGCAGCGACCTGATTTAATACATCTTGCTCTGCATGCTGCTCTGCGGTCTGCTCTGCACGCTCTGATGCTCCCTTCTCCTGCTGGCGGGAAGTAGTGGAGAGATCGTGAGTGGTGGAACAGTTGGCTGTCTGAGTGCTCTCTGATTCTTCAATGCTGATGTAGGCCTCGTACCAGCCGGAATGTTTTTTGATGCGTACAAATTGATGCTTCGTTTCGTAGGGAAGCAGACGCCCAGTAGCAGGGTGGAGATGCCAGAGCTGTCGTTCTTCTATGCTCTTGTTGTAGCCCTTCTCGTTTATACGGGCGACCGCACGGATGGCACCATCGGATAGTCGTATGACGAGGGGGGCAGATGTTTCTACCATGTGACATCCCTGTATGCATCCTGCGGAAATTCACGGTATGCTTCCTGCAAATCTAATTGCCCCTCATACAATGCCTTGCCGACAATAACCCCGGTAAGGGCAGCCTTCCGTTCTCTGTTTACAAGCCGCAGGTCATCAAGATTGCGTATGCCTCCCGATAGGATGACGGGAATGTTGATATGTTCTGCAAAATTATTACCCTCTGTAATGGCTGGCCCATTCATTGCTCCATCATGTTCAATGGAGGTGTAGACAATACTAGTACAGAAAATATCCTCTGCCTTCTTTGCGAGATCATAACTCCGAAGCTTGCTACTCTGCTCCCATCCCTCGACATAGACATCATCATCCTGAGCATCGATGCCAGCCACAAATATTTTTCCAAAATGGACTATCCACCCGGCAACATGCCCCGCATGACGAGCAAGGGCTGTTCCAACAATAATGCGGTCAACGCCAAGGTCTAACAGTCGCTCTATGTCTTCCTCGCTCCGCACACCACCACCAATCTCTATGGTACATGAGCTTGTATTGCAGATCTTCCTGATGAGCGATTGATTGTTGCGTGTGTTGCCACGTACGGCATCAAGATCCACAAGATGGATGCGTGCCGCGCCTGCATCTTCAAAGGAACGGATAACACTGACGGGGTCACGATCATAGGTAGTAACTTCTTGATAATTACCCTGATACAGTCGTACACATTTTCTGTTAATCAAATCTAATGCCGGAACAATTATCATAGGACCTCTAGGAAATTTTTTCTATTTGTCTCTTACATTGCTCACAGGTTCTGCGACCGGAGCAGCTAAAATCAATCCCTGTTGTTAATTGATGTAATACCTCAGTGCGATAAAAATGTACAAAATGCAATAAGCGCTCTTCTAATTCCTTGCTTACAGCAGTTTCCATTCCCTTCGCTGTATCATATGCATCGCGATCTTCCATTTCCAATACTCCCGAGAAAAATTCATAGAGTGCACGTTGGCGATGGAGGGATTTGCGGGCTGTGGTAATGCCCTTGCGTGTTAGTGTGATCATTTCATAGGGTGCATAGGACACATAGCCCTTATCAGCAAGCATGGGAAGTGTTCCGCTGACTGCTGCATTGCTAACTCCCAGAAATTCTGCTATCTGTTTTGTCCGCGCATGGTCACACTTTCTTGTAATAAAATAAATCGCTTTTAGATATTCCAATTGGGCGGGACTAATTGTTTTATCGCTGTTGAGGACGTTAATTTTTCTACCCATAACAAACCCGTGGTTTCATTATATCATAGCAATGTTATTTTGTACACGGTTATACATAGGATGATGCCTGCCCGGACAGATAATAATCGGTGGTAATCAGAAATAATTTAGTTGCGCACGCTGGTCGAGGGGGCTGGGATTCTCCCTCCCCGAGCGATAAACTTATTGCTCTCAAAGGAAGATACTGGCAGCACCGGGCTCTCGCCAAGCAATCCACCCAGCACAAGGGTATCGCCAGCCTGCTTGCCGATGGCAAGGATCAGTCGTGCCGCGGTAGTTTTGTTGTTTACCACACCTATAGCCATCTCATCTGCAATAATTGCTGCAATGGTCTCCACTCTGCTATCACCCGGTAACACTATCATGTCCAATCCGACTGAACATACCGCTGTCATTGCTTCCAGTTTTTCTAAACAGAGACTGCCCGATCGCACCGCTTCTGCCATACCGCTATCTTCAGAAACCGGCAGGAAGGCCCCCGATAGTCCACCAACATTGGAACTTGCCATCATGCCTCCCTTCTTTACCGCATCAGTAAGAAGAGCTAGTGCCGCGGTAGATCCGGGTGCTCCACAACCTTCGATTCCCATTTCTTCTATAATACGGGCAACGCTGTCGCCGACCTCCGGTGTTGGAGCTAGGGAGAGATCCACTATGCCTCTTTCTATGCCGAGGCAGCGAGATGCCTCGTCCAAGACCAGCTGCCCTACCCGACTAATTTTGAATGCCGTTCGCTTTATCGTTTCTGCCAACACATCGAGACTTGCATCGGGATGTTCCCGCATGGCAGCATAGATGGCACCAGGTCCACTAACGCCCACATGTACCACCGCATCGGTCTCGCCAACTCCATGGAAGGCACCAGCCATAAAGGGGTTATCCTCGGGCACATTGGCAAATACAACCAATTTTGCACCGGCTGCCCCCGTCTTGCTCTGCTCCGCGGTCAATTTTATGGACCGGGCAAGCTCGTATACCGCATTCATGTTGATGCCCGAGCGGGTTGAGGCAACATTTACTGATGCACAGACTCGCTCACATTCATTCAAGGCAGCAGGGATTGAATCTATAAGCTTCTTATCTGCCCTGCTAATCCCCTTGTGTACGAGGGCAGTAAAGCCCCCAATATAGTCGACCCCGACGGTATCTGCTGCCTTGTCCAGAGCTATTGCATAGTCGACATAATGCTCTGCATCGCTTGCCGCTGCAACAATGGATATGGGCGTAACCGATACCCGGGTGTGTACAATGGGAATGCCGTATCTGTTGCTGATATCATCACGGACTGAGACGAGCTTGTCTGCCTGCCAACAGATGTGATCATAGATGCGCTGACAGGCGCGTTCTGCATTGCTGTCTGCACAGGATAGCAGAGATATGCCCATTGTTATGGTGCGAACATCAAGATGCTGCTCCCGAAACATGCGGAGTGTTTCATGAATTTCAAAATGAGAAATCATCCTAGCCGCTCCTATATCCGATGCATGCTACGAAACACATCTTCGTGATACACATTGATGACCATCTGCAAATCATCGCCTGCTGCCTGTATTTGTTTGCGCAATGCTTCAAAGGAACAGCTAATGTTCGCAGTATCGACCAACATGGTCATGGTAAACAGATCCTGCATAATGGTCTGTGTTATGTCGAGTATGTTCGCATTACATGCTGCCAGCTCTCCACTGATGCGTGCGATAATGCCGGGCTTGTCTTTTCCGATAGTTGTTATTGCTACTCTCACGTATTACAGCATAGCAGAAAGATTGATGTTTATTCTATGGCATAAGATATATTATTATTGACTGAGGAGCACTGTTTTTAATTCTTTCTTTGTATTATTATTGAGGTAATGATAACAGATACATATACGGTGTATCCATCGGAAATTGTAGCAGATTTCTATAAGCGCTGCGAACTGAGAAACAAGGGGGCTGTGCTTTCTTCCCAATTTCTTTCTTGGGATGTATTCTGCGGCAGGGCACGCAAGAACATTATGGGGGACAAGGTCCCCATCAAGCTCTATTACAAATATTTTTTCTGTTCACAGTTTCTCCGGCAGAATCCCTCTTTCTCCTTCTCCGAACAGACAATGCATGCAAACAATCCCCCTGCCATGCTGGAAATACTCATCTCCTCCCTCCCCCGCCTGCCAATAATACAGAAGCAGTTGCAGCATCTCACTGCTCGCATGCAGCATAATCTGCATTCCCTCTACGTATCCTACCAACAATTTTTAGACAGCATGGGATTCTATGAACCCGATTGGCATATGGGGGAGTTTAGCGAAGCTGCCACCTTGTTCCTTCCCGATCTTCAAAGCAATTATGACGAGCATCGTAGTGTACTCGAAGAGGAAGCATCAATAACACTCCAGCTGGTCGACCAGATGCCCGCTGCTGATGCCCTTTATTTCTATCAATACAACGATGCATACAGCGAGATAGAGGATACCATGGAAAAAATTGAATTACTCCTCGATCAGGGGACTAAGAACGAAGATATTGTTATTACCGTCGCCTCTCTCGAAAAATATCGGGATACCCTCGCGAGTATGGCTGCATACTACGAAATACCCATCTCCTTTCACGCAAGCAGTACAATAGCACAGCTGCCAGAGATCAGGTTGTTTATGCATCTCGAAGAATGTTATCGACAGGATTTCGCAGTAGAAACGCTCCAGGAACTCATCCTCGATCCCTCCCTCAACTGGAAAGATGCCGTGCTGCTTCGCAGATTGCTGTCCTTCGGAAAAAAACATGCCTGTACGGCTGGCATTGTCAGCATGGATACGGAGCGCTGGAAAAAGACACTGCTGAAACATGCCGACACTGAGGTCAGAGAGAAGTTTTGGCATCTGTACTGGAGTATCCGCGGGATCATCCAATCGAAAAATTTCTCTGAACTCAGAAAGACTATACAGAAATTTAGCCATACAAACCTACATATTGCAGACGGGACTCCCGCGAGACATCCCTCAATAAAATTTACTATGTCTGAGCTCAATCAGCTGGAATCTCTCGCCATCAATGCTCCTCGTGCAGATCGTGTGGTAGAGCCCTGGAAATACTTTCTGTACTGGCTAAAAACATACTCCTATGCACCACCACATAACGAAAACAGCATTGCCGTATATTCCTACGGGGTCTCAGCAGGCATGTTTCCCAAACATCATTTCATACTGAACTGTAGCCAACAAGATAGCATCCGGCGCTATCCAGCTCCAATCTGGATACGGGAAGAATTACAGAAAAAAATAGGGATGCCGCCCCAGGATCTTTCCGAAATATATGTCCGTGCCTACTGTCGTTCGGGTCAGAATGTTACCTGCTCATACGCAGTATCATGTTTTGGCGAACCGCGCATCCCGCAATTTTTTATCCCCATTCCGGTGGAACCAGCCACTGTATCGCCATCCAACCGCATACAAAAAGAAATGAACTGGTGGATGGGACATGGCAATATCGATACATTGAATAGCATGCAGAAAGAGGCCTTGGCACATCAAGAGGCAAGCGGCCTTCGCAACATAGCAGAGAGCAACTACCGACATACATGCATCGGCAATGAGGAGCTGCGTGCTGAGCTTGCTTCCTACATCACTATATATTCTCCCACAATGATAGACCGTTTCCTTGCCTGCCCCTTTTCCTTTCTCTGGGAACAGCTGGTTAATCTGCGATCTGAGGAAGTCGACAGCGAGTCCTTGTCTCACATGACTATTGGTCAGATATACCATGCTATCCTCAGAGATTTTTTCCTGCATATGCAGGACAGGGGACAAGAGCTCAATGAAGAAACATGGCGGGATCCCATCATTACTGAGCTTGTGGAAAAACACAGCGCAGCACTAACGCGGCATAGCCCCGATGATGCAGTACAGAAGGAGAAGATCTTTGGCATTGTCCCCAGAGCCATACAGGAGCTTGCCTCCTGCCTTCCCAACTCTCTGCCTTGGGCAGTGGAACAGTTATTTACCGTAAAAACGGGAGATTATATTATGGAAGGAAAAATCGACCTCGTCCTCAAACAAGACAAGGTGCTACACATTGTCGACTACAAGAAAAAAGGGCTGCCGGCAAATGAACAAATTACCGGAAAAGGACAGCGCACTGTTCAGCTCCCCATGTATGCCTACCTCCTGCAACGACATAGCTCCGACATTCTTTCCAGTGCATCATATTATTCTCTAGAAGACGGGGAATTTCACTGTATTGCGAGCATGGATCAGAAGAAAAATCTGCTCAGCATGGATGAGTTTATATTACAACGGGATGAGATCCCGGATATTGTTGCGGATATTCACAATCGGATACAGCGGGGCGACTACCGCTGTAACGAGGATTGTTCATGTTCGCTACCTGCATTGAGCAGATCGGACTATGTCATACAAACATGAGAACAGCTGATACACAACAACAACAGGCAATTACCGAACTCAGAAACACCGTCGTACGGGCAAGCGCTGGTAGTGGAAAAACATCTGTCCTGACACAGCGCTACCTCCATCTGGTACAGAAGGAGCAGGTGCCGGTAGCAGAAATACTCTGCCTTACTTTTACGCGAAAGGCGGCGGCAGAGATGCACGAGCGGATATACAATCTCCTCAGAGAACAGGATGATCCCTTTGTCGAAGAACAGCTCGCTAATTTCGAACAGAATAACATCAGTACGATCGATAGCTTCTGTGCACGCATTGTTCGAAACAATGCCCTATCCTTCGGCATAGCAGCTGCTGGCGCCGGAGAGACGCGGGAACATAGCGAATTATTGTACCGCCAGGCCATCATCGCCATCGGGAAAAACCAAAAACAAGCCATCCTCTCCCGTATTATTGCCCATCGGGGCTTCGGCAGCTGTGCAGAAAAGCTCTTTGTTCCCATCTTAGAGAAATATTCCTCGCTGGCCTATCCCCTTGATTTTCCCGCAATATGGGAGCATGTTCGAAATGTGGCACGAGATGATAAGCAAGAATTACACCAAGCAATCATACAGAATATTACTGACATCATGAACCTTCCCATGCATGAGGCAGGCATTATCCAAAGAGCACAGGATACATTCGAAACATACGCAGAGCAGGACTCATCCTTTGATGACGACATCAGCGAGTTCAATGCCGATGTACATGCCTTCGACCTCAGGAAGGGGGTCAAGCGGAATAATCCATATTCAGATACGTGCAAGGATATCGTGCGTAATATGCGTAGCCAAGCATCGACATATCTTTCCCTTGCCTTCCTCCTAGAAGAGGAGAATATGCAAGAGTTCTACGCCATCCTCTCTGACTACCAGGGGGCTGTTATAGCAGAAAAATTGCAGCAAAGCATCTATTCCTACCATGATGTATCCGAGCTTGCCATACGTATGCTCCGCGAGAATCTGCAGTTACGTCAATATTACAAGAACTGCTTCCGCTACATCATGATAGATGAATTCCAAGATAATAATGCCCGACAACGGGATCTGCTCTATCTTTTGGCAGAGAAAGACGAGCGCAGCGATCCCAGCCCCCCAACAATCCATGATCTACAGCAGAACAAATTATTCTTTGTGGGTGACGAGAAACAGTCCATCTATCGCTTCCGTGGGGCTGATGTGCGTGTTTTTAAGAAGCTTGCTGAAGATGTAGAAGATACGGGTGGCAAGAAACTACATCTGGAATATAACTACCGAAGTACCCCTGCCCTTGTTCGTTTTTTTAATGATGTCTTTAGAAAGGTTCTGGTAAAGACGGGAAGCGAGTACGAGGCAACATACGTCCCCCAATCGGAAGGGCAAGCCACAGCAACAGAGGATGCCATAGAGTCAATTATTACCGTTGCCGTACATGGCGGGAAGGAAGGGCAGAAAGAACTGGATCGGGAGGTGCTACCCCCGGTACAGGCAGAGGCATGGTGGGTAGCAGAAAAAATAGCGGAGCTCATTCACAACAAAACCCTCGTGCAGGTATCGGGAGAGATCCGTCCTGTCCATGCAGGGGATGTTGCCATTCTTTTTCGAAGCAGAACATCCCTACGGCATTATGAACAGGCGCTCCGCTATTGTAATATTGAATACAGCACACAGGGAACACATACGGTATTTACAGAGGCAGCGATGAATGATCTCCATGCCTTGCTCCGTCTCTGCCTCTTTCCAGAGGATCGTCTCAACTATGCATGCGTCCTCCGCTCCCCCCTCGTGCAGATATCGGACCAGAGCATCATCCTTATCCTACAGGAGGGTGCTGCCCCCTTTGAAACGGAGCTCGACCTCCCCCCTGAAGATAGCGATGCACTTGCCCATGCAGGCATACTCTATCGTCGTAGCTGCGTGGATCTCAGCAATATGACGGCTATGCAGTTTGTATTCCTATTCTGGTACGGATGGGGCTATCGCTACATCCTGCTCAGCAGGTCCGACTACCATCCCTATCTGGAACATTACGATTATCTTATGAGCATTGCCCGGGCTTGGAACGATAGTCTGCCAAATTTCATGCAGAGGATCCATACACAGATCATCCAGGCGGCTTCGCTAGAAGAATCTACACGACGCGAAAAGACAGACAGCGTTCAATTATTGAGCATCCATGCGTCTAAGGGTTTGGAGTTTCCTGTTGTGTTTGTCTGTGATATGGCAAGCAATCCATCATCAAACAGAGATGCCTTATTTAGCTATCACCTCCCTTCGCATCAGGACAATGTAACAGATCCCCTCATCCTGCCAAATTACTATCGAGCAGATTTCTTTGACGGAAAAAATAGCAATTATTTCTTGGAACGCACAAAGGGAGTAGAGAATGAGCAGGAGCTTGCAGAAATAAAACGACTCCTCTATGTTGCACTTACCCGAGCACAATGCCATCTCTTTCTCTGTGCACACAGAAAAAGAGGGAGTAGCAGCGACAACAGCCACAATCTCTTTCACATCCTTGAACATGCCCTAGACGATTACCCAATAACAATAATACCTGATATTACCCGCGAGGAATATCAACCAGCAGAGCAGAGCAGGCGAACAAGGGATGACATCCATGCCATGCGTACAGGAGCACGCAGCATTCTCCGAGAAAAACATAAAAACCGTTTTTCGGTTAGCACTGTCTCCTCCTTCTGGAACAAACAAAGCAAAACGCCGTCACTGGAGTCGGACAGAAGCCATGTATCGAAGACAGAGCTAGACAGTTCAAAGCAGGACCCTGCCTATGCACAGGACTTCGGCACGCTCTGCCATGCCATACTGGAGCATCGCATTATGGATGCAGCTCATACCAAGGCATCCCCAGAAACAGTGGCAGCCCTCAACAAGGTGCAGATTCTGACTCAAAAATACGACGCAGATTTTTTCTCCTCTGCATGGGATATCTGCGAGTCATTTTTTTCCAGCCCATTCTGGCAGGAGCACCAAGATAGCAAGATGGAGACTGAAATTGCATTTACCTACCGCCATCGTTATAGAGGAGAAAGCATATATCTCGATGGAAGAATAGATTTGCTAATGGAAACAGATAACCATATTACCCTTGTCGATTTCAAAACAGACAGAGTGCCGCGGAGCAGCGAGCATCATTTTCAGCTTGCCCTGTATCAGAGAGTCTGTGAAGAAATAGGGGGCAAATCAGTTCGGGGCTGGCTCTTCTACCTCCGTGATGGTGGAGAGGCGGTGGAGATGCCAGCACTGGATTTTGCTGCGGTGATAGATCAGTTCATTGACGAAGAAAGAGGGCTAGACGTAGATACACAGTAGATACATAGGGAAGGGAGGACTACTTCGGCTACCAGTACAGCAGACCGCCGCCACAGGTAAATCCCGCACCAAAACTAAGAAGTATCAATGCGTCGCCACGTTGTATCAATCCCTTTTCGGACATTTCATCCAAGCATGCCGGGATACTGGATGAGGCCGTATTGGCCCGATATTCAATGTTCATAAAAAACTTGCTCGGATCATATCCCCTACGCTTTGCAACGGTATCCACCATGCGTGCATTGGCCTGATGGGGAACAATGTAGCTAATGCCGTCCATGTCCAGTGCATGGGTCTCTAAAGTTTTTTCTATGAGTGTAATCATTGAACTGATGGCATAATTATATACCTGCCGGCCATTCATGCGGAGGCAGAGATCTCCCTTCGATGTTTCATCGTTAATCTCTTGTTTGCTTCCTCCTGCTGGTCGGCAGAGATGGACTGCTCCACTTCCATCAGCAGAAAGATACAGTGGCATGATCCTGCTGGCTTCATCATCTGTCTGGGATACGATTGCTGCTGCTGCTCCATCACCAAATAGCACTGCCGTGCTTCGATCCTCCCAGTTGAGTATCGAACTGTATTTTTCTGCACAGACTACCATGATGTTCCGAGCTGCTCCGCTATGAATAAAGCATCGTGCTGTTTCCAATGCATATATAAAGCTGCTGCATGCAGCAGAGATGTCCATAGCAGCTGTACTGCCCAGAGCAAGTTTATGCTGTAACACGCAGGCCGTTGCAGGCAGACCGCCCAAATAATCCGGCGTTGAGGAGGAAAATAACAATAAATCTATATCGTCCGCTTGTAGGGAGCTACGCTCCAAGGCCTGGAGGGCCGCGGGAAGGGCAAGATCGGATGCAGCTACATTGTCATCGGCAATATGCCGTGATACAATGCCAGTATGGGAATAAATCCATTCATGGGATGTATCCATCGTACCTGCGAGCTCATCATTTGTCAGCACTCGCTCAGGGAAATGTGAACCTAAAGAACGTATGAATATACCCACTATCTACCCGTGAACCGCCAATGAGGCTATCAGTACGCAATTATAAACCAAAGACATGTAAGATCTTATCAGCAATGGTTTTCACTACGCTCTCATCATAGGCATTGGGTAATTCTAATTTATCTTTGAGTTCAGCAATTTTTTCCATGCGAACGTCAGGAGCAGCCTTTGCCAGTTCCTTCGTCTGATATATCAACGCTTGCTGACGAGCTTCATGCGATACATCTATTGAATCCTGGGAGGTTTTTTTAACCTCCTTTGCTGCTTCTGTTTTTTTAATCTGTTGTACCGAATCAATCGGTCCTATTCTATCGACTGTCATATGACCACCAAGAACCACTCCATCTACAGTATCGACTATCTCCGTATTTTTATTAATAGTTTTTTCAATGTTGTGCCCATACTTAGATCTTAGCCACAACATACACTGCTTACACTAGTGTATATTACGATAAAGAAAGAGTAAATAGAAATAGAGAAAAAAACCACCTATTAAAGAAATGCATTCGGGATTCCGATCCTATAGTGAGGTTTACCGTGATACGAAATATATGGCAACACACACGATACAAGACATTTCGCACCACAACGCTCTCTCTCTTCGCTATTGTGTTGTTTATGTTTCTATCAAGCGTATTAGTAATCCTCGTTGAACATAACAATAGTAAATTTGATAACATTGGCGACGGTCTGTGGTGGGTTCTTATAACATTGAGCACAACCGGATATGGTGATAAAATTCCTGAAACAGCATTAGGAAAGACACTGGCCGGTCTTGTTATTATGGGTGGCATTACCATTATGAGTGTCATATCGGCTACACTTGCATCGACCTTTGTACGTGTTGACACAGAAATAAGGAGGGGATTTATGAAAGCAGATCATATGAATAATCACATTATTATTTGTGGTTGGAAACAAGATGACATGGCAGAAATTATCAAACATATTGCAATGCGCAATCCATCTCGGGAACGGAAGCCCGCAGCAAACAATATTGTAATTGTGGCAAATATTCGACCCTCAATATTTGCCGATTTACAAAAAGATCCTGCATTAATGCATATGCATTTTATTCATGGGGAGCCCTATGAAGAACATACTATGAAATTAGCGAACATCGAAAAGGCAAAAAAGGTGATTGTGCTTGCAGACAGTTTTGAACGTCGCAGCACCATGGAAATGGATGCTCGCACGGTCATGACTATTCTTGCTATTCGGTCAATAACAAGAAGTATTTACATCATAGCAGAATTACATGATAAAAAATACGAACAATATCTGAAACAGGCCTCCTGCGATGAAATCTTTTTTATTGAGGAATTTAACAAACTCATGTTAGCCAGTATGAGTGCCATCAGCGGCTTTGGAAGTATCATAATGAATATCATGAGTCTCCAGTACGGAGTGCATATAGTAACCGAACCCATCCCGCCACAGTTTGTTTCCCGTCAATACGGAGAAATAAAAGAGTCCTTGCAGCATAACGGCACCCGCACTATGATTGGAATACTGGAACATGTAGGAAATCCAGTTATTATGAAATTAGATGCCTTGCGTGAGGCACAGAAGACTGCCAATATTAGCCAGCTCGTTGATAACCTACAAGATGCAAAGAATATTCAGGTGAATCACCCAATACTCCTCCCGGGTAATGACTACAATATAGTGCCTAATTCAATGGCTATCTATCTTACGGCAGTAGGATATGCACCATCATGACACTTGATGAATTTACCAATGTAATAAAACAGGTCGAAATATTCAAGGACCTAGATTATGAGGCAGATTTTACACAACAATTATTTGCTTACTGTAAAATCAAGACTTTTAGAAAGAACACAAATATTATAACTGAGGGTGAATTTGGCGATACCATGTTCATCGCCCTCTCTGGAACCTTAGAAATTGTAAAACGCACCCTCGCAGGGGATAGTTATACGGTGTCAATAGTTGATTGCGAGACAACCCACCCTTTTTTCGGAGAGATCGCCCTCATTGATGGTGCACGTCGCTCGGCAACCGTACGCGTTACTCAGGATAGCAACTGCCTGATTATTCATAAGGAACAGTTTGAAAAAATTACCACCGATTTCCCATTGCAAGGACTGTATATGATACGTAAAGTCGCCCTGTCGCTGTCGCAAAATCTGCGGAAAACCACTCAGGATATGCTGACCCTGTTCAATGCATTGATTATCGAGCTCAGTGGCAGGTAAGACAGCTGTGTACGAGCATTCTTTCATATACTCCCCATTGCAATTTTCTCAAAAATTTGTTAGCCTCTCTCAGGGAGTTCATTGTGAAATACCAGACAATTATAATAGCAATCCTTGTCGGATTAGTAGGATGTGCTAGAACCCAGGAAGTCGACCTAGATACGATAGAGTCAGTACGTCAGTCTGCAGATAGCATCATTCTTGAAAAGACCATCAACAAATCCGGTCCACCGGCATTTCTTCCCGGCAAGATCGGCGGCAGCTATGTATCTACCATCACGAATGATCCACGAACCTTTAATACCCTAACTGCTCGGGACAGCGATTCAAGAGCGGTAATAGATTCCTTATTTAGCAACCTCTTGGACTATGACCCTTACAAGAGAGAATTCATCCCCGAAGCTGCCGCCTCCTTTGAGATTGATATTAATAAAGAACAGGATACGGTAACCGTCTCCTTTACCCTGAGAGATGACCTCTACTGGACCACTCCCACTGGAGATGTGCATATACAGGTAACAGCCGATGATGTTGTGTTCTGGTACGATGAGATAGTGGGTGATGTCGATCTCCAGCAACCAGGATATGCGGGGCAGTTCCATGATATGCCCGATGGAAGCGAGAAACGAAGAACAATACAAAAAACAGGACGGTTGAGCTTTGACTTTGTCTTTCCCCGCATCATCTCCAACCCCCTCCTGTCCAGCAACATGACCTTCGGTCCTCGTTATTTCTATGAACCGATCAAACAATCAGGCGGCATTACTGCCCTCCGCGATGCACTCGATATATCCACCGATGTCCAGACCATCCCTTCTATGGGATCCATGCACATCGTTGAATACGCACCGGGGAAGTATGTAAAACTCAAGCGTAATCCCCATTACTGGAAGAAGGATGAGTTTAATGTTTCCGTGCCCTATATTGAAACCTATATCCTGCGTATTGTTGCAGACCGGAACGCATCCTTCCTCCTGTTTCAACAGGGCGAGACCGATAGCTACTCCCCCAGACCAGAGGATCTCGATCTTCTGCTGAATAAGACAGATCCAGATTATGACGTATACAATGGCGGGGCATCACTGGGCTCCGATTTTATCACCTTTAATCAGAACCCAAATGCATTGCAGGAACCAAAATTATCATGGTTTACCAATACGAAATTCCGACAGGCGATGAGCTCAGTGTTGAACAGAGAGCGCATTGCAAAACAGGTATACCGCGGTCTCGCTGAACCTGCCCTGTATTTTTTCGCGCGACCAAACCCATATTTTGATCCCAATATATTGCTGGAATACAGCTACAATCCCGAGCGTGCCATCACCCTCCTTGCCGAAATGGGCATTACGAAAGATAAGGATGGAAAAATGTATGATTCTTCCGGCAATCATATTGAATTTAACATCATGGTCAACACAGAAAATAATATTCGCAGCGAGATTATCAGTATCTTTATCGATGAGCTCAAGCTCATCGGGATAACGGCACATCTGCAGGCCCTAGATTTTCAAAGCTTGGTGGGCAGACTGACTGAGAGTTATGACTGGGATAGTTGTATTGTGAGTCTAGGGTCAAATTATTGGCCCAACGGGGGTAGCAATGTCTGGCAGTCCTCGGGGAACTTCCACCTGTGGAATCCCCTACAAGAGGAAGCCGCAACTGCATGGGAAGGACGCATTGATGAATTATACGATCTCGGTATGATAACCATTGATACAGAAGAGGCAAAGGAGATATACGATGAATATCAAAAAATCATCCTCTCCGAGCTCCCCGTAATGTATATCGTACATCCTTTTTCCTTTCTCGGAATACGATCAAAATGGCAAAATGTTTTCTACGACAATCTCGGTGGTCTCGATAAATCCCGATTATTCCTCGAATGATGAGAACTACAGCAGTACAAAAACTACAAGCCATCTTCCTATCATGTTTCAGGGGCTTAGCTAGCTTTCGACAGCGCTTTCCGCTCGGTAGTTTTATTCTGTTTCGTTGCATCCTTATGCTCTGCCTCTTATTCATACTTGGCATGTTGGTCTTTGCTCTTATGTCATTGAGCCCGGGGAATATTGTAGATCATTATGTCCGCTTGCAGATATTTGCAAACAACGAAGGAAGCAGCGATACCAGCGAAATATATTCCGAAGAGGCAATC
Source organism: Spirochaetia bacterium (assembly GCA_964291355.2). Taxonomy (GTDB): domain Bacteria; phylum Spirochaetota; class Spirochaetia; order WTKD01; family WTKD01. Next base: position 552,997 of record OZ220223.1, read on the forward strand.
AGTCGTGAGCGTGCCCGACTGGGGCTCGATCTCCCCTTCTACCTTCAGTACTTTCGCTGGCTCAAACAGGTTTCTGGGGGAGACCTAGGAAAAACATTGCTGTCCCGTGCTCCCATCCTGTTTCTTATCAGAGACCGGATGATTAATACGCTGGTCCTGAATATTATATCCTTGTTTTTTCTGACGATTATTTCCTTTGCTATCGGAATATATTTCTCATCTAAGGCAAATACGCGCTCCGATGCCATTGCTGGTCTTGTTGCTATATTTCTCCATGCCTTTCCCGGCATCCTTCTTCTTCTGCTGTTTCAGCTATTCGCCGCCTCCACTGGTTTATTTCCGGTAACTGCATATCCGGGTTTTCGCATGCAAGATGCTCCGGTCCGCTTTGTGTTTAGCTACCTTCATCATATAACTTTGCCCCTTATCGCTGCCTTTATTTCGGGAATTGGCGGTTCCATGCGCATCATACGGGCTGTCATGCTGGACCAGCTCGGCCAGCCCTATATTACCGCACTCCGCTCCCGGGGGATAGCCGAAAAAAGAATCTACCTTTCTCATGCCTTTCGTAATACGCTCAATCCATTTATTACCGGTAGCGCAAATATATTTGCCAGCCTGTTTTCTGGCTCCTTAATTTTAGAAATTATCTTTTCCTATCCCGGCATGGGACGTCTGATGTACGAGGCAGTACAGATGGAGGATGTTAATCTGGTCCTGGCAAACTTTATGTTTATCAGCTTTCTTGTTCTCGTAGGGATAACCATCAGTGATGTATTGCTGGCAATCTTCGATCCCCGGATAAAATACCAGTAAGATGCAGCGACAGAAGATATTCACCCTAGGTGTCATAGCCATTGCAGTCCTTATCCTCCTCTACGGGATGATGCTATGTGCTGAATTTCTCGCGCCCTACGAGCCAAGCGAGCTCTTTCGCGACCATATTTATCACCCACCAAATATCAAGTTATACTCTGCTGAATTGGGCTTCGGACTGCAAATTCAGGAATCAGCATTGATACAGGAGCTAACATGGCAATATGCATGGATCAAGGGGAAATACAGAGCCATCCATCTGTTCAAGAAGAGGGAGCCCTATCGATTGCTGGGATTCATCCCCTTGCAGCGGCGTTTGTTTTCCATAGATGGTAATACTCCCCTCCTGCTCTTTGGCAGTGATGGTTATGGTCGTGATATTTTTTCCCGCATTCTCTACGGGAGCAGGATTTCGTTGAATATTGGCTTTATTGGTATCAGTATTAGCTTCTTTCTTGCAATTATTCTCGGAGGTTTGGCTGGATACCACGGGGGATGGACAGACTGGCTTATTATGCGGACTGCAGAGCTTGTTATGCTCCTCCCCTCCCTATATGTGATACTCTTTCTCCGAGCTGTCTTTTCCTATTCTCTGAATCCCGGGCAGATGTTTCTGCTTATTACGATGATCCTGTCCTTCGTAAGCTGGCCAGGAACTGCCCGGATGGTGCGGGGTATGGTGCACAGTATTAAAACTTCGGACTTTGTCCTCAGCGCTGTCTTGGAAGGAAATCCCTCCCTCTTTATCCTGTTTCGGCACATCCTCCCCCATATGTCCTCTATCCTTATTGTGAGCATTGCCCTCGGTGTGCCTGGGTTCATATTGGGGGAAACTGTACTGAGTTATCTTGGTTTGGGCATTAGCGATCCCTCCGTCAGCTGGGGACTACTCATTAGCAAGGAGGTTACTACCATCAGCAACCTGCAAAATTTTCCTTGGATATTGATCCCGGGCATCTTCCTCTTAGTTACCGCTGTCAGTTTTACCTTCCTTGGTGAATATCTTCGTGATGTCATGGATCCATACCATCTCCGGAGGAAGGTATGAGCATCCTTTCTATCAGGGATCTGTCGGTTACATTCAAGCTCCCAAAAGAAGAGGTACAGGCATTACGATCAGTCTCCTGGGATCTCAATGAGGGAGAGATACTCGGCATTGTGGGCGAAAGCGGATCCGGAAAGACCGTAAGCACCCTTTCCCTCCTCCGCCTCCTGCCGGCAAATGCAATTATCGAATCGGGGAGCATTCTCTATAAGGATGAGAATATATTGGATTTCGACAAGAGGCGTCTCCAGAGCTTCCGCAATCAGGCCATTGGCTATATATTTCAGGAGCCCTCACGGTCCTACGATCCCATATATTCCATTGAAAAGACCTTTGCCGAAACATTCCGAGTCCAAGATCCCGCCATCACCCGGGAGGAGATACGAGCCCGTACCATCGCATTACTTCGCGAGGTGCACATCCCTCGCCCAGAACAACGTCTCCACAATATTCCCGCTCAATTTTCCGGCGGTATGTTGCAGCGCATCATGATTGCCCTTGCACTTTCCCGAAAACCGCATATTCTTATTGCAGATGAACCCACAACTGCCCTAGATGTAACCATAGAGGCAGAGATTATCGATCTCATGCTGGATCTGCAAAAGAAGCACGGACTATCCATTATATTCGTCAGCCATAATATAGCACTCGTGTTGAGTATTGCAGATAGGATCCTCGTTATGAAGGATGGAGAAATAGTAGAACAGAATACGGCTGAGGATATTCTTGCACAGCCACAGCATGAATATACGCAATATCTTCTGAACAGCGTTATCAGCGCTGAACATATTAGGGAGCAAAAGGGCCATGTTAACGCTACAAAACATCTTTAAGCTGTACTCCCTCCGCACGGGCTTCTTTTCCCATGCCGAAGGACAGATTCATGCCCTCAACGGGGTATCGCTCCATATTGCACCCGGAGAGATATACGGATTAGTAGGCGAAACTGGATGCGGCAAGACAACCCTCGGACGAATCCTTGTCTCTTTGCTCCGACCAAGCGCGGGAATATTGACCTTTCGCGGCAATGATGGACGGGTCTTTCCGGTGCACGCCCTCCGGAAGGCAGAGCTCAAAGAATATCGCAGCAGGGTACGCTATATCTTTCAGGATCCTGCACATTCACTTAATCCACGCATGAGCATAGGCGAAATACTCATGAACGCATATAGGTTTTCGCCCCGCTGGACAAACAAGCAGGATGCTAAAATCCGCATTCAAGAGGTTCTCAGCGAGGTTGAGCTCCCGGAGTCCATCCTCGACCGGCATCCACCAGACTTTTCGGGTGGGCAGCGCCAACGCATCTCTATCGCACGTGCCCTGCTAACCCGCCCCGAGCTACTCATCTGCGACGAGGTGGTATCAGCCCTTGATGCTCCGATACGTAAAAAAATTCTCGACCTCCTCCTCCGTCTACGGGATTCCCAGTCCTGTTCCATCATGTTTATTTCACACGATCTCGCCACAGTTAGTTTTATCAGCGACAGAGTGGGCGTCCTGTTCCGTGGCATCCTCGTTGAAGAGGCCCCAGTATTGCAATTACTGGAAAACAGACAGCATCCATATAGCACAATGTTATACGGATCCATTCCACAACTCGGTCAGAAGCATGAAACATCGACAAACCGGTATAGCACAGCACAGTATAATCCCGTAAAACCACCCATCCCAGAAGATGTCTGGAATCAGCGCTATCAGGAGGCACTCCGTCTAGCAGAGCAGCTAGGAATAGGGCAGCTAGCAGCGGGAGAATTTCCACCTACCGGACAAACTTCCTCCCACTATGTGTCGCAAGATCTGCAGAATATAGTATAATAATGTGATGAAACTGCTCCTTGTCATTCGGCTGATTTTCTGTTTTACATTCCTTTTCTTACAGGGTTGTTATCTTACAACGCAGGGTTGGCATTTACTTGTCGAACAGACACAAGCAGTTCCAATAGAGCGTTTGTTGGACGATAATGAGATAACTACTGCAGAACGCAATTTTTTTACCGAGATCGAAGCAATACACGCTTCTGCACGAGACATTCTCGGACTGGAAAATGATAAGAATTATCGCAAATATATCAAAACAGATCGGAAATTTTCCGTTCTCGTTGTATCGGCTACCCGCAAGGATAGTTTTGAGCGTTATTACTGGTCCTATCCCATCTATGGGAAGCTCCCCTATCGTGGCTATTATCGAGAACAGGATGCACAGATGGAGCTGCAACGTCTTGAGCAGAAACAATTCGATGTTCTCCTGCGCCCAGTTTCGTCATTTAGCAGTCAGGATTATTTCAGCGCTCCCCTCTATTCCTTTATGCTAAATCAAAAACCTGGTTCTCTAGCCGAGCTCATCTTTCATGAGCTCAGCCACTCCCGGCTCTGGCTAAAAAACCACACCCAGTTTAACGAGGAATTTGCGACTTTCGTGGGACTCGTTGGAGCCCGCTACTATCTGGAACAGAAATATGGTAGGGAGTCGACAGAGTATCTGGAAACAGTCAATGCACAAACAGATTTTGCGACACTCCGGCGCTTTATGTCTAAACTGCGGCAGACCCTCGCAAATATGTATGATCATGACCTCGAATATGAGCAGACAATGATAGAAAAACAACGGATTATCCGACAATTTCGTAAAAATTTTATTGAACATTATGACGAGAACTTCATCAGTGCATCCTATCAAAGTCTCACAGAATATCCTATTAACAATGCCTATCTCAATCTCTTTGATACCTATGCCGGTACAATTCATATATTCTACAATGTGTATGAACATTTTGGGCAGGATCTCGCTGAGACCATTAGATATATCGTGGCAATAGAGCATGAAATGGATAAGAAAGACGAACAGGGACGGAAAATTGACATCGATCCCTATGATTATCTAAAATCAATTCTCCGACCGTAGCCAGCCCCGAGAAATGACCCGAGAAATGAACGGAAAACTGATACAGGAAGAAGCTATTTCTGAGTAGCTATTGCTATTCCCTGCCAGTCCTCGTCCGGTGGATTCTTTGCATATTGCTGTGCTCGCTCAAGAAACATCTGTGTAATATGATCATTGGGCATGAGTCGTTTCACCTTCCGAAAATCTTTTAATGCCTTATCAAAGGAGCGCTCATAATAGAGCTTTGTTGCTTGACTATATATACCGAGCGCCTCCTTTACTTTCTCTGTAGGAGGTGCAATAACAGTGTAAATATGCTCACCGGTTGTCTTGCCCTGCACTTGGACAATATCAACAAAACGAACTCTGTCCGGATATTGTTTTACCGCACGTTGTGCAACTTGTTTGTCAAACAGGATTGACTGCTTGTATGGTTTATTCAAACTCTCAAGTCGGGAACAGAGGTTAACCGTATCTCCGATAACCGTATAATCCATCTTCTTATCTGTTCCAATGTTTCCCACCGTTACCTTACCGTGGGCTATTCCAATACCAGTACGAAAGGGTGCATCCCCCCGCTTCTCACGATCAGCATTAAACACTTGGAGCATGTCCTGCATCTCTATAGCCGATACAAGTGCCGCAAGAGAGCTGTCCTTGAGCTGCACCGGTGCTCCAAACACCGCGAGGATCGCATCTCCAATGTATTTGTCAATAATACCACCGTGCTTCACAATGATATCTACCAAACCTTCGAAATACTGGTTCAGTGCAAGAACCAACTGATCAGGTCGATATTGCTCTGAAATACTGGTAAAACTCCTGATATCGGTAAACATGATGGTAAGTGAACGATTATCTCCAATAAGAGCACTCTCGGGACGTTCTACCAGCGAGTTAATAACACTGGAGGGCACATATTTCTGGAATACATTCTTGATCTTCGATTCATTGCGCCGAGCCAAGACCGCTTCTAAGGCATAATTCTTAATCTGATGATAGGCTTGATTTAATTCCCCTATCATAACATTAAAGGTTTGCGCTAACTGTCCCAGTTCGTCCCTACTTTCAACCATAACCTTGGTCTCCATATCACCTTCTCTAATAACATATTTCATGGCATCAACCGTCTTCCCGATTGGCCGCAAAATGTATCCAACAAGGAAAATGTTAATGATTAATCCACAGATAACCGCTAACACGGTAATTAAAATAGTCTGATAGGTGATGGTATCGGCATCCACCATAAATGTCTTATCATTCTCAGTAAGAAACACATGCCATGAAAAGGGCTCGAAAAAGAAATATTGCCCGACCCGAACGAAATAATCAGGAGAAAAACGAACCCAATTACCCTGCTGGCTATCAATCACATCGTCCAATGAGCTTATAGCCTGCAGTACTTCAAAATCCACCTCTGTATCGCCACCTCGCTCGTACATAACAAGGGATTGGTCGCCACTGCCATCATCAGCAAAGGCAAAGATCATTTCAGTATCGCTCTGTAGGAGAGTGCTCGAAAAGGATGAGATGGCTTGTTGTGCTGTATCAATGAAGGTCTCGTCTTCGTTTAATTTGTTATCAACAAGTAGTTGCCATTGGTTCGTCATATATTTCTGTAGCTCATTTGCCTTGAAACTTAATAAGCGTACAGCCATACGGGTTATTCCATTCCGAGCTGAGAATGTCGCAACAACGCCAGTAACTAACAACACCGAAATCAAAAGAGAAATCGTAATTAAACTAGTCTTTAATTTTATACTTACCTTCACAGATCGTTCCTTTTACCCTTAGCAAAGCCACTCCAGACAATACATAATTATAATAATGCACATTACTATATTGATCTTTCAACCTATTTTATGATATCCTATAACAGTATGTATATGCAACACCATAAGAAAATAAAATTGTATTTCATGAAAGGAAACAAGCATGGCAGAAAAGAGAAAAAATAATGTTGATCATGTGACACCGGAAAAGCAAGTAGATTCTGATACCCTAACATCTATGAAGGTTAGTCAGGAAGAACAAGAGGAAATACTGCAAAAAATTGAAGATTCTGTTAAGACGACAGATTTTTCATCTCTCTTTGAGCAGTTAAAACCAGAAACGAAGAAAACGGGCTTAAAGATACCCCTGATAGTTGCAGGATCATTGTTTGCATTGTCCGCTGTAATTATTGTCCTAACACAGCAAATATTTGGACAAGGAAAAGAAACTTCCATCATTGAAAGCAACAATGAATTTCTTTCTATTGAATCACAGTTGGTTCGACAGATAGTTAGTCAGTCAGAACAAACGCTACTTGCAAAAGAACGTGAAATAGGCACTATTCGAACAGAGCTTGAGGAAACAAAAACTGCTGTACTCAACCTCGGGGCGGGGCTTGACAGAAATGTTGATATTAAACGCGTGGAATTAGAGGACCAGCTAGACGAAGAACTGGAAAAAAGAAAGCAAGTCCTAGAAGAAAATAACATCAGCACAGAAGAGATAGAAAACCAATTAGCTGAATACCGAGAACAAGGCATGCAAGCCATTGAAATAGAACTAGAGGGATACCGTATAGATTTGGAAACAGAGATTACACAACAGCGGGAAGGGTTACAGTCGCGTATAGAAGTGTTAACATCATCATTGAACGATAAACAAGCGGAATTCCAGCTCCTCGACCTTGAGATAGAACAACGACGGGATGAGCTCGTCCAGTTGACGGCAGAAAACGCCTCCATATCAGACCTCACTAATCAGCTAAAACAGCTGACACAAGAAGCAAGCCAATCCGAGCAGCAATACGAAAACCTGCTTCAAACACAGCAGAGGTCCGCATTGGTAATGGATCAGGTACAGGATGAATACTATGCAATTATTGGGGCATATCGGGCAAAGGATTACGCGGAAAGTAAGAAGCACCTGAATGTACTTACCAGATTGCTTGGGCAAATTGAACCAACTAATCAACTTCTCGTTGAGCGGGTCTCTCTTGATAGAGACATAACGACCATACTCCGAGAACTCATAAACAGCAGGGAACGGGAAGAAGCGGAAATAGCCCGACGCCTTGAAGAGGTGCGTGCTCTCACAGACAAACTGAATGATTCTCAGGAAAGCATTCAGGAATCTGAGTTGCAAAATACACAGATTTCTAATCTACAACAGAATATCGCTGTGCTTACAGGCGATCTAACAGAAAGAGACGAAGCCCTCAGAGAAATACAGGAGCAACTAACAACTACTATAAACCAGCTAGCAGTTGCACGACAGGAGCTTGCAGATCGTTCTGCAATTGTACTTCCAGATCCTAGTCAGGATACAAACACACTGGTTCAGGCACGCGAAGACTACCAAAAAGCTCTGGCAGACATCAAAGATATCGAACGACGGAACGAGGAAGACGCGGAGAATCGTGCATACGAAGTCCTTATTTCTTCGGTCAGCAACACGGGTATTTTCAAGGATTTCTTTCCAACTATAACCAGATTGAATGAGCAAATGATCGAGCGAGCAAACGAAGAGGCCGCGGATGCTTTAACAGAACGGGTTACAGCCAGTGTTACCAGACGTGTTACAGCCAGTGTTAGCAGACGCGTCACGGCTGATGTTACCAAGAAGGTTACCGAGGACGTTACAGAAAAAGTAACTGCCGCAATCCGTCGCGCCTACAATACATCTCTTGCACAAGCAGTGCGCTATCTTGATGGAGACACCACACTACGTTCTACCCTAGCAAGGGTCTATGCACAGGACAAACAATTTGAAAGTAGCATCAACAAATTATCAGATCTCCTAACAAGTGCAGCAAGAACACCGACAGAGACGGTAGCTCCAATACAAGAGCTAGACCCCGATGAAGAAATTATAGTCGGATATATAGCACGATTGAGCGGAAAAAATGAAACAAGCATAAAGATACTTAATCCAGGGAGTTCAAAACTGTCATCGATAATTAGCATCTATCGCGTGCAAAAATCCAAGCGCACACTACTGGCACGAGGAACAATAAACCGGACAGGTGGAGATGAACAGACAGCACAGATTAATAGGCGTTTTAACGAAGATAGTCTGGAAGTCCAAAAGAACGATTTGGTATATACCACAATAAAATAAGGTAGGATCTAATGAATAGTCTCGCACAGGAACTAAACACAATACTCCAAGGCACCGTAGCAGATGCATTGTTTTCTGATATTGGTAGGGAAATGTTTTTTCCGAAAGGAATAGTCGCACAGAGTGCTGAAGCAGCGATGCATGCAAATCGGCTGAATGCCACAGCTGGCATGGCCTATGAACAACAGAAGCCAATGATAATGCCGCAGCTACAAGAATTACTGCCCCAGCTCTCAGCATCAGAGATTGTTGCCTATGCACCAACTGCAGGCATCGCAGGATTGGGAAAGCTATGGCAGGAGCAGATGCAAAAAAAGAACCCCGACTTGGATCTGAACAAGATATCCCTACCCATAGTTTGCAATGGTCTCACACATGGAATATCGCTCTGTGCCGAAATGTTTACCGGACAGGGTAGTAATATTGTTATCCCGGATATGTTCTGGGGAAACTACCGTCTTATATTTGAACAAAGACGTTCTGCCACCATACAGAGCTTTCCGTTTTTTAATGCAGACAAGCAGTTCAACATCACTGCCTTTCAGGAAGCACTCCGGAAGGGCTGTGCGGAACAACAGAAATGTACCCTGCTCCTCAATTTTCCAAACAATCCATCTGGCTATTCGCCGACTCGTGGAGAAGCAGAGCAGATTGTATCTCAAGTCATTGCCTGTGCAGAGCAGGGAAACAAACTCCTCGTGATTTTAGATGATGCGTATTTTGGATTTTTCTATGAAGAAGATATCTTCCCACAATCATTGTTTGCCCGACTATACAATGCACATCCGAACATTCTTGCAATTAAAATTGATGGCATAACGAAGGAAGAATTTGCATGGGGACTGCGGGTAGGTTTTATTACTATTGGCTCTCCCGCCCTTACTGACCTGCAATATGATGCATTGAAAAAGAAATTCATGGGGATGATTCGTTCCTCAGTATCAAATGTCAGCAACCTTTCCCAGAACCTCATGTCCATACTGCTCCAAAACCCTGACTACGAAGCAGAGAAGCAGAAACGTTTCCAGCTCCTGCAGGAACGATATCGTGCAGTCAAAGAGATTGTTCAGCATTACCAAAATAATGATCAGCATGCTGGATTAGAAGCCCTGCCTTTTAATTCGGGCTACTTCATGACCTTCCGTTGCAATAATGCAGAACAGATACGAAAGGCATTGTTAGAACGGGGCATTGGAATCATTGCCATACAGGACAAGTATATTCGCATCGCCTTTGCCAGCGTTGATATCGAGGAACTTGAAGGATTGTACAAAGAAATCTTCCTTGTTGCTTCCCAAAATTCCTAGCATGCGATTATTACTTCTTCTCCTCTTCGCTGTTTTTATTTCTTGTAATAATTCCACCACAGTTCTTATCCAGACTTCGGTGCCAGAAATATCTCTCTATGCTGAGCTGTACAATAGCTCACAGGATCATATCAGCATCCATGTACAATTCAGGGAAAACCTCCTGGAAATGACCTCAGATGCTGATATATTTATTGCTCCATACATAGCAAGCAACAAAGTAGCCGAAGATTTTGCGCCCCTGTCTCAGTTGCAGAAGGACAGTGATTTTATTTCGGAGATATATCCAAGCATCCTAACTGCGGGGATTGTCGACCAAAAATTATATCTACTGCCCATCGCTTTTGATCTTCCCCTCGTAGAATTCATACCCGAACATCTGGAGGAGGAGCTCCCCATATTCTGGATCTCACTACAGGAATTAGAGGATGTCGGTGTTAAGAATAAGGTATATCGTAGGAATAAACTCTCGCGTCTTGGCTTTTCTTTAGTAAAGGACCCTCGCTTTCTCTATGAATATATCAGAATGAATGGAGCCCGCTTTCAGGCAGAAGATGCCTATTTGCAGTGGGATGATGCGAATCTCATTTCTGCCATCCATGCTCTGAGAAATTGGAATCAAAGTAATAAGGACGAGGAAAGAGAGGATTTTGAAGCAACCTATCTTTCCATCCCATTGAATATGGCAATGGAACAAGACCGTTTGGCCTTTGCATATAACACGATTTCCTCACTCTCTGTTTCTCCTCAGCAAGAACGTTGGAATACTGATTTTATTTGGCTATCTCATGCTCAGAAAATACATGTAATTGAGGATGTTATATATGCCGGCATCAACATAGAAAGCCGTAAAAAACAGCAGGCAGAGGATTTCCTTCGCTGGCTCCTGTCAAGCGATACACAGGAACAGTTTATTGCAGAAAATAGTCAGTTACAACTCCCCATCTTCGGCATTGCAGGCAAGCTCTCATCATTGATAGCAATAAACGAAACAGTACTCCCCCAATACCATACACATTTGCGGGGCAGAATTCCGGCATCTTCTCTACTGGAAACATCTTCCGGTCTCCCAGCAAACTGGGCAACATTCAAAGCAGAATACCTCCTGCCCTGGATTGTAGAAACACTGCAATCGCCAACATATAGGGAGGATTCCCTCACAGAAACTGTAGAAAATTGGTATCTACACAGCAATCAGAAATAATAGAAATAATCCTATGCAATATTGACTAAAAGCACACAGCATGCTATGCTTTATGTAAAAATGAAAATCCTTAGGAGGAATACATGGCAAAAGTTGAGCTAAAAGGAATAAATAAAGTTTACAGTGGGAATGTCCATGCAGTAAAGGACGTAGAGATTGTAATCGACGATCGCGAGTTTGCCGTACTTGTTGGTCCTTCTGGTTGTGGAAAGACCACCACGTTACGTATGATTGCGGGACTAGAAGAAATAACAGGCGGCGACCTTTCGATTGATGGTAAACGCGTAAATGACGTCCCACCAAAGGACAGGGATATCGCAATGGTATTCCAGAACTACGCACTGTATCCGCATATGTCAGTCTATGATAATATGGCCTTCGGTCTGAAAATCCGAAAATTCAGTAAGAATATCATTCAAGAACGTGTAGAAGAAGCAGCACGAATTTTGGACATTGGCTCATTGTTGGGCAGAAAGCCCAAGGCACTATCCGGAGGTCAACGACAACGTGTCGCACTCGGACGCGCGATTGTACGCCATCCAAAGGTATTCTTATTTGACGAACCCCTCTCCAACCTAGATGCAAAACTACGGGTACAGATGCGTGCTGAAATATCCGCACTACACAACCGCTTAGATTCCACTATGATCTATGTAACACATGATCAGGTAGAAGCCATGACAATGGGAACCAAGATTGTCGTTATGAAAGATGGTCTCATCCAGCAAATCGGCAGTCCTCTTACGCTGTACAACGAGCCGGTCAACCGCTTTGTTGCCGGATTCATTGGTTCACCTCCCATGAACTTTATGTCAGTAGAAATAGAAGAAAGAAATCAAGCAATCGTGGCAAAGGAAAAAGACTTTAGTATAGCACTGGATGGGAAGCTCAAAACAATAGCAAAAAAATATGTTGGCAAAAGGGTAACCCTCGGCATACGACCGGAAGATCTTGAATATACAGAAAAAGCAAAGGAAGGTTCTACCATACCCTCCACAGTTGATATCGTTGAACCACTGGGAGCAGAAATACACCTTTATATTAATACCGGGTCACATCAGTTGATTGCTCGCATTCCGCCGACAATAAGTCTAGCGGTTGGGGATAAGGTTAATTTCCATCCAAACTTAGAGCGGGCCATCCTATTTGATCTGGAAACTGAGGAAGCCGTTAGGGCCTAGCATTCAGTTTTAGTATATATCGAAGCTGGGCAAACTGCTCTTTTAGGAACTGATAGTCGTTTTGTGCATCGTTGATTATGTGCACATGGGATGCGGGAACTTCTTGCCATAGTGCAATATGTTCAAGCTGGGATTCCAGGTGGTACATGTTCTTTTGTAATATCTTTGCATTATCGATCTGCATAAGAGTACCGTTGGGAGTAGCGAATTCTCTTTCTTTATCCATTACACTAATGATGTCGCGAGCAAGCTTATTTAAGCGATGTAATGAGGTAAAAAACTCGCGATGATGTTTCTGGTATTGTTCCAGCTCCTCTGTTTTTTGCTCTGCAGTAAGCGCGTAGGTAGCATTTTGCCTCCATGTTTGGAAGGACTCCAGTATTCCTGCTTCTCCCGAAGCAACAGCAATAAGTGGAGCAAAAGTGCCATCTCGATAGAGTAACAGTCCCGCAGAGCTATCAATCTTATGTCCTTCACTTGTCACTGCAACATGCTGGGACTCAGGATCTGACCGTCGAATAGCTTGCTGCATGGCCATGCCATCAAGTACAACAACACTCATACTGTTCATCCCAATGCCTGCATAGAGTCGGGATTCACTACTCGTAATGCTATGGGTGTAGAGTTGCAATTCTACCTTGCCCACAGTTTCCACAAACACCGTCCCTGTAAGAAGGACAATCACCGAACGATCACTGCGAAAATCCAGTGCAAATTTACTGCCTGCAGAGAATCGAGCGCTACCATCTGACGATAGCTTGACAGTCAGGAAGCCATCTGTTTCGAAATAATCGTTGGACTCTAGTGACATGCCCAGCTCACTATCTTGTATTTCTGCATCCCGAATGAGCTGGTAATCGCCCCCTGCCTCATACAAATATGGCTGGGCGGAGAGCAGGTGTAATATCTGCAACTGTAGCAGAAGTAAAACATACCTCATAGTTCAGCATAACCTGTCCAGCCATCATTGACAAGTATGCCATAAATAATCTACCATGGTATGTAGTGGAAATAACGGGAAAATACGATATCACCATTGCTATTGTAGGCCATGGTACGGTTGGTTCGGCCACGAGTGGCATATTAGAACAGCTAAAAAAACAGCTCGCACAGCGGAGCAGTGTTCGCATTACATTAAAATACATAGTTGTCCGTCAGAGCCCTCAAAATAGCCAGAAATCACTTCCATATACCACCGACTTTAAGGCGGTATTACAGGATGATGATGTTGATTGTATTGTGGAACTCGCCGGCGGTATAGATGGTGCATATAATATTATTAAGGAATCCCTTGCACATGGAAAGCATGTTGTTACCGCAAATAAGGCCCTGCTTGCATTGCACGGTGCTGAGCTTTGGGGGCTTGCACGGGAAAATGAGAGAGTTATTGCCTTTGAAGCGAGCTGTGGCGGCGGCATCCCTATTATCAGGGCATTAACAGACGGACTACTTGCAAACAGCATTGATGCGATATATGGCATTGTAAACGGAACCTGTAATTACATACTCAGTCATATGGCAGCCGAAAACATTTCATATGAGGATGCCCTCAAACTGGCACAGGGCGGCGGAATGGCAGAAGCCGATCCTAGGACAGACATTTCAGGGCTGGATAGCGGACACAAGATTGCCATTATGAGCTCCCTCTCCTTCGGTCTTCGAGTTGATTTTAACAAGATCATGATTCAGGGTATAGAGAATATCGGACAGGTAGATATGCTCTACGCGCGAGACCATGGATATAAAATAAAACTACTAGCTGGTGCATTGCGTACAGCGGAGGGTATATCAATCTGGGTTCGTCCATCCCTTCTTGAGCGAAAACACCCCCTAGCATGGATTGATGGATCCTTTAACGGCATCAGTGTTTACGGAAATATAAATGGGCATTCACTGTACTACGGGCGTGGAGCTGGGGGGAGACCAACAGCAAGCGCAGTCATATCGGATATTATCGCAGTTGCCTTGGGTCATCCCCAGATAACCTTTAAGGCGACAAACTACTGGCAGGATAGAAATTCTTGGGAGGCCCAGCCTTCTATTGAGGATACACTCAACAGATACTATCTCCGTCTTCATAGTAAAGAAAACATGCTCCCCCGCATACTGGATATATGTAAGGAGGAGAAGATTCCCCTTTCTTTAGAGCCGGTAGTGACAGGTGAGAACATCATTATTACAACAGATATGGTCTTGGAAAAAGAGATGCTAGCTGCACAGAAGCGCCTAGAAACCGAGCTCGCACTCCAACAGTCAACCTGCATGCTCATACACAATGAGCACGAAGAACAAATGCTCCCCCTATAGCAGCTTGCTTTGCTTATTTCGCTTGTCTATCAGCCGATAATGCTTTGAAAAATCTGTTGAAACCATGGATCTAGTAACATCAGAAAACACATAACAAGGATGGCCGGCAGGAAGTTGCCAATATTTACTTTGCGTATGTCCAATAATTGTAGTCCGATAAGGACAATCAATACCCCACCAATAGCACCCACCTCACGTAACATGGCCATGCCAATGGCATCACCAAAACGTGCAGCAATAAGCGTTATCGCTCCCTGATAGCAGAGAATGGAGAGTGCAGAAAATAGCACGCCCAGCCCCATGGCCGATGCAAACATGACAGCAACAGTACCATCCAAGACTGATTTGATAATAAGGAGCTCGTAATTCCCCGCTACTCCGGCCTCAATGGAACCGAGTATGGCGAGGGAGCCCGTGCAAAACAATACTGAGGTATCTAGGAAGGCCTGGACAAATTGCTTGCTTTTTTCATTCTGTGCAAGTGATGGCAGGACGAGCTTACTGAACTTCCAAAATATCCCCCCTAAATTCATGATCCATTGCTCCAACTTCAACACATGGCCAATGAATCCGCCAATAACCAAAGACAGTGCAATATATACAAATTTCTCGCTTGTTAATGCCAAGGACAGACCCAGTATAAAGGATACAAGCCCAATACTCACAAAGATAATATGGTGGAACTCTTCGCGGATTTTTTTGCGGAATAATAAGCCGAGAAATGAAGCGCATAGCACTGCAAGGGCATTGATATATGTTCCAATCATGTGTTTATTTATAGTATAGCTAATTATACTGCAAAGTCAACAGAGTCGAACACTTGAATATTTTTTTTTCATACCTTATAATTTCACATGTCAGAAATGAAAGTTATTGTAAAAAGAAAGAATGAACCAGTACATTTTACTGTTGAAGATTCCATGGGGCACAGCATAGAGGTTGAGGGTGGTCCCGCTGCTGGTGGGCAGGATAGGGCATTCCGTCCAATGGCTCTCGTGCTGGGTTCCATTGCCTGTTGTAGCGTAATGGATGCGATAGTTATCCTCAAAAAGCAGCAGCAGGAAGTTGATGATATACAGATCGAGGTGCGGGGACAGCGTCCAGAAGGGAAATATCCCAGCCCCTTTGAGCATATCCACCTGCATTATATTATTACCGGAAAGGTTGATGATGATCGTGCGACTAAGGCGATAAAGCTTGCTGTTGAAAAATATTGTTCAGTTGCGGAAATGTTTCGTGGAAATGTAAGCATTGATTACAGTCATGAAATTATATCATAGATAAAACATCATACAGAAGATGAGAAAGATAAAGCCCGAGCTATCCACTCTACATCCTCAAACACAGGTCGTGCATACAGAAATGCCACGGACTGTTCACAGAGAGCAGAGCTCCGTCCTGTACTTAAACTCCGGTCATAGGTTTAATTCCTACGAACAGGGACGGCAATTATTTGCAGGCGAGGAAGAAGGGCTTGTCTATGCCCGATGGGACAATCCAAATAATCAGGAATTTATTCAGAAATTATGTAGCATGGAACAGTGCGAAGATGGCGTAGCAACTGCCTCCGGGATGGCAGCCATTCATATTACTATGGATGCCCTCTTGCAGGCAGGTGACCATATTTTGAGCACCCAATCTTTGTTTGGCACAACTCAACGCCTAGTAACAGAATTTCTCCCCCGAAAGAACATAAGCTATTCACAGCTCCCGATAACTTCCACTGCTGAGCAATGGAAGAAAGCCATCCGCCCTGAAACACGAATGATATTTATCGAGAGCCCCTCTAATCCTGGTCTGGAGCTTGCCGATATTGCCATGATTGCTGCTGTTGCTGATCAGTCACAGGTCTTGTTTGTTGTTGATAACTGTCTGGCAACTCCGGTATTACAACAGCCGGCAGTACTTGGAGCAGATATAGTTATACATTCTGCAACGAAATTTATTGATGGTCAGGGTCGATGTATGGGCGGAGCCATCTTGGCTAGCTCCGAGCTTATTAAAAAACTACGCGCTCATATTCGAACAACGGGTGCGGTACTTTCATCCTTTAATGCATGGCTGCTTGCCCGCGGAATGGATACTCTCCCACTCCGTATTGAGCGGCAGAGTGCTAATGCACTGGCACTGGCAGAATATCTTGCAGCACGGCAGGACATTGCACGAATACATTATCCATTTCTACCATCTCATCCACAATATTCACTTGCAAAAACGCAGATGCGGGCTGGTTCTGCCTTAATTTGCTTTGACCTACCTGGTGGCGAAGCACAGGCACGCAGCATGCTTGCCCAAGACACCTTCCTGATGAAGCTCGCCAATTTTGGTGATATCCGCAGCATCATAACCCACCCTGCATCAACAACGCATGCCTCCCTATCAGAGGAAGAACGTAAAACAATGAATATCAACTCTGCAACAATCCGCGTCTCTGTTGGCATTGAACATATTGATGATATCATTGCAGAATTCGAACGCCTGCTAGCATAGGTGTAGAGCTAGACTTTACATCATAACTCTGATATGTTATACTCATCAGACATTTCTGATAAGGAGTATTAATGTCAATACCAATTATTATAGGTTCATATCGTGAAGGAAGAATGGGTGAACGTGTAGGAAAATTTATCTACAATCGTATGCAGTCCCGCAACTTGGATGTATGTATAGTAGATCCAAAGGAGCTGGAACTGGGAATATTGCAACGACGCTATCCCGACTATCCCACCCATGAGGCACCAGAATCATTGGGGGTAGTAGCAGAAATTTTTTCCCAGGCACCTGCCTTTGTCCTAGTAACTGCCGAATATAATTATTCAATCCCACCCGGTCTCTCAAATATTTTGGATCATTTTAAGGGTGAATTCTATCGAAAACCTACTGCCATTGTCTCGTATTCAATGGGACCCTTTGGAGGCGTTCGTTCAACAGAGCAACTCCGAGGACTCATGGCCTGTCTTGGTAGTGTCGCATTGCCTCAAGCACTCCCCATCCCCTCGGTCCACGAAAATATTGATGATGCAGGTAATCCACTGAAGCAAGAAATGGAGGATTTTGTCAGCTCCTTCCTTGACGAAACTGAGTGGTATCTCAAAATGTTCTCACAGGCAAAAGCATAATTATGATAACCACGGTGCAGAAAGACTGCTATATACGCATTGATTACAGCTTCTCCAGTCCTGATGGTCAGCTCCTCGGTAGCTCCGAACATAGCGGTGCTATGATATTTCGCCATGGTAGCGGTGATGCTATTCGAGGGCTCGATAATGCAGTAGCTGGACATGAAGTTGGTACAACACTGGATTTTGTTGTCGAACCACAGGATGCCTATGGCGAGCACGACCCGGAATTATTGCATATTCTTCCCCGTCATGCCCTAGCAGCAGTGCCTGAGCTTCGACTGGGACAGCGCTTGAATATTAATCAGCAGATTATGACCATTACCTCTATAGAAGATACAGAGGTCGTACTGGATGCCAACCATCCTTTGGCTGGGGTGCCGCTACATTTCCATCTTACTATTTTATCCATCGATGATGAACCATCAGAGGATTATGGACAATGTGGATGTGGAGGAAGCTGTAGCTGTAAGGATTGATTGAGCTGTAGAAAAATATGAATAGATTACACAAATCATTATACACAAGTATAGTATGTTTGTTATGTTTGCAATTATTCCTACTATTTTTTTCGTCATCGGTTTTCTCTATCCTCCTTTCGCTTAAGAATTGGGTTTTCTGGATTATAGTAACACATCTACTCATGATCATTTTCCTGTTCCTACGGAAACAGGACTTTGTAATTATTGTGCCCGATGTTCGCAAGCTAGAAAAAATAAATCTAGCAAATATCCTTACGCTGTTTCGTATGAGCTCTGCTCCTACCCTGCATTATCTTTTATACGCAACGGGGGCGCAAAACAAGCTACTCCTACCTCTGGTAATATTTGCAATAATTATTTCACTCAGTGATATGTTTGATGGTCTTCTTGCACGGAGAAATCAAATAACGGTCATTGGGAAATATCTCGATCCAATGGCAGATTATTATATATTGCTTGCCGTCTCATTTGCTATGTTCTCCATCGATCTCTTAGATCAATGGCTACTCCTCTTTCTGATTGCACGGCTTGTCTTACAAGGGGTGTTTGCAAGTATTGTCATTACGCGCAAGAAGATTGCAATGCATGCAACTATTTTGGGCAAGATTATGATCTGCTCCGTTTTCCTTCTCTACAATTTTAGTATACTCCTGCTCTTTGATTCCCTACAGGGAATGATCAGCAGATACATAGCTGTTATGGAAATCGTCGTTGTTATCCTCGTTATTGCATCTTCTATTGAGCGTATATATATCTTTAGCCGAGGTACGTATTCGCATCATACTGCAGTGCAGGGCATGGACCGCAAGGGCAGGGCACGTCATCATAGTCCATAGCGTTCGTGAATATATTCAAGAAAATATCTACTCTGAAGTTCTTCCCCCGATACATCCATCATTATCTCATCTGCCGTCCGTCCCCAGCCGTGTACATGGATCCGAGTATTTAACCAAGAAATAATCTCTCCCATATTCCCAGCCGCAAGCTGATCAGCAAGATCCAGTTCCTTACGCATAGTGGAAAAGAGCTGGGCGGCATAGAGATTGCCCAGTGCATAAGTCGGAAAATAGCCGAAACCACCATGTGCCCAATGTATGTCCTGCAAAAATCCCTCTGCATCAGTCTTTGCTGTGATGCCAAGTAGTTGTTCTGCTGCACTATTCCATGCCTCCGACAGGTCCTGCGGACGAAGATCTCCCGAAATTAAGCCAAGCTCCAGATTAAAGCGCAGAATGATGTGCATATTGTAGCTTACCTCGTCTGCTTCTATGCGGATGGCTTGTTGCTCCACAACATGCAGGCAGTTCATAAAATCTTTCTGCGGAAGGGCTCGGAAAGATGGACAGTGTTCGAGGAGTTTTGGATACCAATAATGCCAGAATTCGGGACTTCTGCCAATATAATTTTCCCACATCCTCGATTGTGATTCATGTACCATCATTGATGTCCCCGATGCAAGCGAGCTTCCATACAAATCAGGAGAGACCGATAGCTCGTAGAGCGCATGACCATATTCATGTAATACAGAAAATAAAGCTGATAGAAAGGAGTTATAACGTGTGGTAATGCGGACATCATGTGATCCAAGCGTAATCGAAAAAGGGTGGGCAGATGCATCCAAACGTGCTCTCTCGCCATCAAACTGCAGAGCTGTAAGTAGCTCCTGATGAAATGATTGCTGTTCCTTGAGTGGTATATTTGCTGTGATTTTGGCAAACTGTGAAAGATCATGCTTTGATGAGCTCAGCTTGTCTATGATAGTCGGTAATTGTTGCTCAAGCTCGGAAAAGAGTTCTCGTACCTTAGCTGTCTTCATCCAAGGTTCATAGCTCCCGAGGAGGGCATCGTAGATTTCATCGTCATAGCCCCTGTGTTCGGCCATTTCCCTGTTCAGTTCAATAAGCCGTGTCAGATGGGGCAGAAATTGCGCCTTGTCGTTTTCTTCTCGTGCTCGACGCCAGGCAACTGTAGCCAAGCTCGAACGTTCTGCCAGCTCCTGCACCAGTGTTACCGGTAGGCAGCTATTCTGCTGATACTGGTACTGTTGTACGCGCAGGAAAGATCTCCACTGTTCGGGAAGCTCTTCAGAACCCTGGGGATTATTTTTACTAGACCCGAGTCGATCTAAGAGTTCTGCAATACGCGGATCGCTTATTACCTCATGATGTAACTTCTCCATCAGTGATATTTGCTCTGCACGTTCCTCAGTCGCCCTCAGGGGCATCTGTGTTTCCTGGTCCCAGTGTAGCAAAGCCACAATGTTCTCATAGGATCTCCCCTTCCTGTCAATGGCTATTAATTCGTTATAGGCCTCTTTAACTGTCATAGAACCGTCCTAGCTTTAACACATTCCTGCAATGTTTGTATAAAATCCTGATAGGGAATGCCATTCTCCTGTTCGCCATTTAAGCGTCTATAGGATATCTCGTTATTTTCTATTTCCTTCTCGCCCAATATTAGCATGCAGGGTATTTTTTCTAACTGGGCACGGCGAATTTTTGCTCCCATGCGTTCCTTGCTGAGATCTGCCTGAAAGCGGAAGCCCTCCTTGCAGAGACGCTTTGCCATGTCAGAGGCCTGCTCGTGAAATACCGGTGATACCGGGATTATCTGCCCCTGTATCGGCGCCAGCCATAAGGGGAATACACCGCCATAGTGCTCTAGTAAGACAGCAAAGAAGCGCTCCAAAGAACCCAACAGTGCTCGGTGCACCATGTAGGGACGCTTCTCCTTTCCATCACTATCAACAAAAACCATATCAAAGCGCTCGGGCAGATTGAAATCAAACTGTATTGTCGTCATCTGCCATTCACGCCCTAGGGCATCACGAACCTTGAGGTCTATCTTCGGACCATAGAAGGCCCCACCACCCTCATCAATTTTGTAGTCCATACCCTCCATCTGTACTGCTCGCTCAAGGGCTGCAG
Source organism: Spirochaetia bacterium (assembly GCA_964291355.2). Taxonomy (GTDB): domain Bacteria; phylum Spirochaetota; class Spirochaetia; order WTKD01; family WTKD01. Next base: position 574,376 of record OZ220223.1, read on the forward strand.
TTGCTCGATCCCAGTCCTCATCATTTCCAACGCTCTTAGTTGGTTTCGTAGCGATATAAGCTGTAATTTCTTCAAAATGAAATACCTTCCACATTGCAAGCGAGAAACGTAATACCTCGGATATTTCCTGCTCAACCTGATCAGGAGAACAAAATATATGCGCATCATCTTGGGTAAAACCCCTAACACGCAACAAACCATGTAACACGCCCGAGCGTTCATAGCGATAGACTGTTCCGAGCTCTGCCCATCGCAAGGGCAAATCATGGTAGGAATATTTACGCGACTTATATATCATAATATGGAAGGGACAGTTCATCGGCTTTGCGTAGTAATCCGCCTTATCTATCTTCATTGGTGCATACATGTTCTCTATAAAGTTATCGAGATGTCCAGACTGCTCCCAGAGCCAGCTCTTTCCGACATGTGGCGTATACAGGAGCTCGTAGCCATTTTCAAAATGCTCCTGCTTCCAATAGTCTTCAATAATGCTTCGCATGCGGGCTCCCTTCGGATGCCAGTAGACAAGACCGGGGCCCGCCTCCTCATGGAGGGAAAAGAGCTGTAGTTCCTTTCCTATTTTCCGATGGTCTTTCTGCTCAATATCTTTTCGTTTTTGGAGATAGGCATCCAGCTCCTCCTTGTTCTCCCATGCTGTACCATAAATACGCTGTAACATCGGCTGCTTCTCGTCGCCACGCCAGTAGGCACCGGCAATGGAGAGTAATTTTATACCATCGCTGGGGATGCGGCTGCAGTCATCCACATGTGGTCCCTTACAGAGATCGCTAAAGCCAGCAACCTCATATACTGTAAGCTGTTCATCATCGGGAAGGTCATTGATAATTTCCCGCTTATATGGCTCATCTGCGAATTTTGCCTCTGCATCCGCACGACTGATCTCGCTACAGAGTAGCGCTGGACTTTCAGCAATAATTTTTCGCATGAGCGTCTCAATTTTTTCTAAGTCATCGGGGATGAGACGCTGTGGAATGTCAAAATCATAGTAGAAGCCATCCTTGATGGGGGGGCCTATGGCTATTTTGGTTCCGGGAAAAAGTCTCCGCACCGCCTCTGCCATTACATGTGCAACTGAATGGCGTATGCGATACAAACGATCGGCTTGTGTAAGAGATTCAAATACTTCTTTACTCATAATGAGTTTTTTCTCCTTCAATTGATTGTATAAAATCTTGAATTATTGTGCAAAATTCATCGGGTTTCTCGGCATGGAGCCAATGACCTGTGCCCAACATACATTGCAGGCGATACTGTGGAAAATACCCTGCTACTGTTGCTTCATCTTCATCGGAAAAATAATTGCCGGTCTCACTCCGTAAAAATAATGTCGGTCCCTGGTACTGGAGGGGGCTAATAGTGCCAACCCATGAACGGAGGTGGTCATATTGCCTATAAATGCCCTCACGGTTAAATTTCCACCGGTATCTTCCCTCCGTCTCAGATTGTGAACTAGCAGAAGGCAGGAGACTTTTTAGGAGAAATGCCCGTATCATGCTATTGTCTTCATACTCAGACAAAATATCATCCGCTTCCTTCCGTGAATCTACCTTGGCATCAGTTACTGCCTGCAAACCTTCAAATATTTTTGCATGCTTTCTCTCATAGGTTCTCGGAGCTATATCGGCGGCCATGAGAGATGCCACCCTACGGGGATGCTGAAGAGCAAGAAGCATCGAAACTTTGCCTCCCATGGAATGTCCAAGTATATGTGCAGACTCAATATACATGCTGTCCAACGTTTCTACAAGTGCATTCACCATGAGTTCAAAGGTGATGAGTCTAACATGGAGGGAATGTCCATGGTTAGGGAGATCAAGAGTAATAACCTGACGATGCATGGCCAAGCGCTTCGCAAGTGCCTTCCAATTACTACCCTCACCAAACAATCCGTGGATTATAATTAAGGGTTTCCTGTCGTGCTCTAAATCTTCCTGATCGAAAGACGTACTATGCAGTATCATCCTTTTATCATACAAAATATCTGGAGATTATACAAACTATCCTGTCCTAACTAGGGATTTTCTATAATAGGAGGATAATTAATGCGATTTAGAACGCTTTTTCTTCGGTTTTTCCTGCTTATTAAAACCAATCTCACGCTTAAGGACTTCAACATTTACATTGCTCTGTATGCTAGAAGAGGAATTATCTTCCGTTGGTGCATTTTCCGGCTCGAGTTCTTGGTTCTCCTTTCGTCCCTTCTGAGATCTACGCATGAACAGTAGAAGAACAGGGGAGGCAACAAAAATAGACGAGTAGGTTCCTACGATAATGCCCACTATCAAACTGATAGCAAAATAACGAATGGAGCCCTGAGCAAATATTGCAATAGCAAAAACAGCAAGCAAGGTTGTTACTGAGGTGATGATCGTACGCGAAAGACTCTGGGTAATGCTTGTGTCAATAATGGTAGTAAGTCTTTGATCCTTCATTAGCTTAGTATTTTCACGTATACGGTCAAAGATAATGATGGTGTCGTTCAATGAGTATCCCAGTATCGTTAGAGCTGCTGCTACAGTTGCTGAGGATATTTCAAGCCGACTGACGCCGAAAAATACCAGCAGGATTGCCAAGTCGTGTATGAGTGCTACAATGGAGGCGATGGCATAGCTAATGCGGAATCTCATCCAGAGATATAGTGAGACTAATAACAACGTCGCTACGACAAGCACAAAGGTCTGATAGCGCAGGGTTTGAGAAAAGCGTGGGCCAATATAGGAACTTTGCAGTATCTCTACAGATGAGAAATTATTCTCCAGCATGCTTCGAACATTTTGTTCAGTTTCTGCCTGGAATGTTTTTACATTGCCACCTTCACTATGGCGGACGCGCACCATGAACTGCTCTTCTGCTACCGAACCGATGCGGCGTACGTTTATCTGCTCAATATCCGCTAGGGCTGCTTCTACGGATTCCACTGTTTTGGCACCTGCAATCCGGACATCAACACTTAAACCAGCATTAAAATCAATGCTGAACTCAAAGCCCCCGTAGAGGATGGTAATAACAATGCCTGCAACAAATACAAAAATTGATATGCCACCGGCTAACCATGCAAATGAATGAAATGATATTTTTCTCATCTAATCCCCCAACCAATACTTGGTCGTGACCAACCGAAGACATCAATAAAGAAATCAAATGTCAACCGGGCAACAAAGAGTGCAGTAAACATGGATGTTACAATTCCAACTGCTAGGGTAATAGCAAAACCTTGAACAGGTCCCGAGCCAAACTGGGAGAGAAAGAGGGCTGCAATAAATGTTGTAATGTTCGCATCAACAATAGCCCAAAAGGCCTTTTTAAAGCCACCTCTCACCGAAACAGCATAGCCCTTGCCGAGACGATATTCTTCTTTTATACGTTCAAAGATTACGACATTTGCATCTACCGCCATACCGACTGTAAGGATAATACCTGCAATGCTCGTGAGCGTCAGCGTAAGATTAAAGACAGACAGGATAGCAAGCATAAGAAACAAGTTCAGTACAAGCATAGAATTTGCAATAAGCCCTGACAATCGATAGTACAAGAGGATAAAACCTGCTACTAGGATTAAGCCAAGAACAATTGCACGAACACCAATAGAAACGGCTTCCCTACTGAGGGTTCCACCAACGACACGCTGACTAATAACATCAAAGTCTACCGGTAGAGCCGCTGTTTTGAGTATACGGGCAATCGCTCGGGCTCGCTCTGCACTAAAGCCACGGATAAGCACCTGGCCATCGCCAATTTCTTGTGTAATAGTCGCATAGGCACGGACCTTGTTATCCATGACTATAGCAAGCGATGAATTGACATTATCACGAGTTAATTTCGCGAATATGTCCGCTCCGTCATTATTTAGGAGGAAGTTTACCGTTGGACGATTGGTCAGAGGGTCCTGTCCAACGCGTGCCTCAGTAATAAAGTCGCCTGCCAGACCGAAATTTGAAACATCTTCCTTAATAGCTATCCATCGGAGACGTTGTTCGACGCCAAAGCGGTCGCGGACTATGTATTCATAGACCTGAACTCCTGCTGGTACGTAATCTGGCACCTCTGCAGGATCGTATATCCAGCTGGGATTATTATTCTGCTCTTCCAATAGGCGGGCTGTTACATCATCATCTACGATGTGCAGTCCAAGACTGCCCTTCCCAACCAGAAAGCTATCCACCCGGTCTCGGTCATTTTCTCCAGGAATATCAATGCTAATACGGTTGTCTTCTAATCTCCTGATTTCTGGTTCTGTTATACCGAAGACATCAATGCGGCTGGTAAGTATTTCCAATGCAACATCAATGGCATCGGCAAATTCTTCTTCACTTGGTTCTCGACCAAGTCGCTCTACCAAACTCGCTCTATTCGCTTCTAATACAACATTGACACCACCCGAGAGATCTAATCCAAGCTCAATGATACTGGATTTCATATCCTTGAGAGCGGTGACAGGATTAAAATAATGATCCGTAACCTTGTCTAATAGATCTTTCTCAAAATAGAAACTGCTCAAACTATCTTCAACAGTAAGAGATTCTGGCATGGCTTTCTGGTCCAGCCGATAATTCTCCTGTACCATTGGTTCAAGATAAGTGAATTCTTCGGGGATGACCTGCGTGCTATCTGCAACATGCAATTCACGCAATGCTTCTATATCATCACCGGCTTGGGCAATGGCATAATCCCGAATGTCTATCCGAGTTAGTGCTGCTCTATCTTTTTCCTGCTGTGATACCAGAAAGTACCATTTGAAAGTGGGATACACTGCAAAGGCAGCAAACACGAGAAGCAATAATACTAGAGAAAAACGTACAAGCTTTGTCATGTGCTTATTCTTGCTTTGGCTCCGCTTTCTTTCTTGTTGTAGTGCGTTTTGGTCTTGTTGTATCTGCAGAAGCGCTCGATTTCTTTGATGCTGTCGACGATGATTTTGACGATGATTTTACTTCCGCCTTCTCGCTGTCTTCCTGAGGACTGGGTGTTTTCTCAGTCCCGGGACCGGACCCCGGTTGAACAGTAGCAACGGCTTGTCGAGTAAATTCTACACTAACATTATCGGCTATCCTGAGGACCACTGATTTTTCTTTTACTGTTTGCACTGTACCCTGTATACCGCCAATTGTTTCAACTCGGTCACCTTTTTTGAGGGTGTCCTGCATTTTTCGCGTTTCTTTCTGACGTTTACTTTGTGGGCGTATAATTAAAAAATAGAATACAACAAATATTAAACCAAATGTTACCAACGTCGGAAGAAGCGATTGAGAACCGCCCTCCGCGCCAGCTGCTTGTGCACCCGCACCCAATAACCAATGTAATGTTATCATTTTAACTCCTAAAACTATTGCTTGCTAGCTCTGCAGCCATTGTATCATAGCTACGAGAATAATACAAGCACATCGAAAAAATTATAACCGTATAACGTGAGTTGTGGAGTTCGGAACAGCAAAGACCCCGAAAATTCTTTTTATGTCCTCTATTGATAATAGGGGGCGTTGCAGAATTTTACTGTATTCTTCTCGAAACCATTCTAAATCCCCCTGATCATCAGCATAGAGGGCGGCACAAAAAGCTGGTTTATACAGTCCAGCATTAAATAACCCCCTGCAATCAAGACGGGCATATTTTTTTCGATTTTTTTTATCAACAAATACTGTATTATGACCGAAGCCAATACAGAATATAAAATCTTCTCGTTTCATAGTGTATACGAAAGCGGGAAGCTCTGCTTCCCGCTTTACACTGTCTTTACATCATGCCGTCCATGCCGCCCATGCCGCCCATGCCACCTGGTGGCATAGATGGAGCAGCCTTCTCCGGCTCCGGAAGATCTGTAATGGCACATTCCGTTGTAAGGAGTAGCCCCGCAATGGATGCTGCGTTTTGCAAAGCAGAACGCGTAACCTTAACAGGATCAATAATCCCTGCCTTGATCATATCGACCCATGCATTGTTCATGGCATCAAAGCCAATGCCATTCTTTTCTGTTTTTGCACGCTCGACAATAACTGAAGGTTCAAAGCCAGCATTTGCTGCTATCTGACGCATTGGCTCTTCAAGGGCCCTGCGCACAATGTTAAACCCAACCTTTACACCCTCACTGTCGCTGGAAATATCCACCTTTGAAAGAGTAGGGATTGATTGAACGAGTGCGATGCCACCGCCAGGAATAATTCCTTCTTCCTGAGCAGCCCGGGTCGCCGATACGGCATCTTCCACGCGATGCTTTTTTTCCTTTAGCTCCACTTCGGTTGCCGCACCTACATTGATAACTGCAACACCGCCCGACAATTTCGCAAGCCGTTCTTCTAACTTTTCGCGATCATAATCGGATGTGGTTTCTTCTATCTGCACCTTGAGTTGCTGCATGCGATCCTTGATTGACTTCTGGCTACCTGCACCACTAATAATGGTTGTGTTTTCCTTGTCAATTTTAATCGTTTGAGCACTGCCCAGCTGTTCTATAGTAGTACTTTCGAGTTTCATGCCGAGTTCTTCAGAAATAACCTGCGCACCTGTCAACACAGCAATGTCTTCTAACATTGCCTTTCGTCTATCACCAAAGCCCGGTGCCTTTACAGCACAGGTACTCAGAGTTCCACGAATTGAGTTGACCACGAGGGTTGCTAGAGCTTCGCCCTCAATATCTTCTGCAATAATCAACAGAGGTCGACCTGTTTGTGCGATTTTTTCCAGCATGGGAAGAAGATCCTTCATATTGGAAATCTTCTTATCATGGATAAGAATATAGGGTGATGCAAGAACTGCAGCCATGGTATCACGATTATTCGCAAAATATGGTGATACATAACCACGGTCAAATTGCATGCCTTCCACAAAATCGGTCATGGATTCGATGGTCTTTGATTCTTCAACAGTAATAATACCATCCTTCCCTACCTTCTCTATTGCGTTTGCTATTTCTTCGCCAATGGCTGTATCTGCATTGGCAGAAATGGCTGCAACTTGGGCTACCTCTTCCCGCAATTTTATCGGCTTTGCCATTTTCTTTAATGTAGCAACAACTATTTCAGTTGCCTTTGCAATGCCTCGATTAATTGCCATAGGATCATGGGCAGCTGCAACACTTTTCAGTCCTTCACGAACGATTGCATCTGCTAACACTGTAGCAGTTGTAGTACCATCACCAGCACTGTCGTTGGTTTTCGTTGCAACCTCACGCAAGAGCTGTGCTCCCATATTTTCATATGAGTCCTCCAGCTCAATTTCCTTTGCAACGGAAACACCATCTTTGGTAACCGTTGGGGGACCAAACTTCTTATCTAGTAAAACATTACGGCCTCTCGGACCTAAAGTAACTTTAACAGCCTTGGAAAGTTTTTCAACACCTCTCAATAACGATCGGCGAGCTTCCTCATTAAATGTGAGCTGTTTTGCCATACATTCCTCCTTAACTTTTTTTAATTTATGTTGTTGTTATACTATCATTCAAAAACATTTAGATATGACTGCATCATTATAGTGCAATTACACCTGCATTGTAACATGAAAAAAATTCTTGTGCAATAAATATTGGCATTTTATTATATATTTTTTATCTCAGGGCTGGGAGGACGAAACAATACATCCCTAGACCGGAATTCATTCGCTTGCTACGTCTACTGAACGAAGCTGTTCTGCATTTGCCACTGCTCTCATCGGATCTATACTGCTGCTATAAAATTAAGGGGCAACGGGTTTCTACCCGATGCCCCCGCCCCACTCCTACTGGAATTATTCTGTAAAGCCGGTAGGCGTGATTATTTTTGGATCCTGTTCCACGTATCCAGACAATGAGGTGATGCGTGTTGGTATGTTGAGTATGGGCCAGGTCGTCGCATAGTCCTTCTTCCACTGCCAGTCCTTTGATCCGAAGGTAAGCGAAGAATCTTCTTTCTCAAAACTTGCCTGGTTTTGTGAATAGAATGTGTTGGCTGTGTTCGTACCACTCCCCTCTATAATTATACGGGTCGGTGCTTCTCCTGTACTCGTTCCCTTTGCGACATGGTCGCCCTTCCCTGCTGTTTTCTTTTCTGCTTCTTCCTCTGCTTGGCTACGGCCTACGTAGACGGTGCTTCTTGTGCTAACACTTTGCTCCCCAATACTAGGACCATAGTTCTCTGAATTTGTCCCAGTTGTGGTAACATAGCCCAGGGCATAACCTTTCACAATACCTCCGTTTTCTCCCACCAGTCCTCCGATTTCGGAATCTCCCGTTACCAAGCCAGTCGCATAGCCAGTCACAGTGCCTGTGTCTTTGTTCTCTCCTACCAGTCCTCCGACTTTGGAATCTCCCGTTACCAAACCAGTCGCATAGCCAGTCACGATGCCTGTGTTCCTGCCCACCAGTCCTCCGACTTGCTGTCCTAATCCTGTTACGTCCCCTGTTACATATCCCGATACCCTGCCACTGTTGTGTCCCACAAGACCACCTACTTGATTTGCAGCATCTACGTGACCACCCATAACGATACCTGAAACATCCCCAACGTTGTAGCCGACTAATCCTCCAATCATGTTGGTCGAATATTTTTTCTCTATAAGCTGTTTTGTAGTAACAATGCCCGAAACATCTCCTGCATTATACCCCACCAGTCCACCAACTCCACTTGCAGATTGTGGAGTATGTATCTGAAATTCATTGCTAGCAGAAGCAAGAGTTGCTTCCTGTTTAACTATACCAATAACACCGCCTATAGCACTCAACGCAATGTTAGATGTAGATGTTACGTGCTTTGTATACTCAACACCTTGTTCAATTTTAGAAGCAGTTGCGTTTTTTATCGTAATATTACTGACTATCCCCTTTTCCAGAGAACCCGCAAGTGCAGCTATTGCAAATTTGGCAGTTATTTGTGGATTCTCTATGGTGAGATCATGTATCACTTTTACTTTCTCGTTAGATGCACTTACCACTCCAAAGAGTCCCGCATAGTTTAGGACATTGTCCTTAATAAATAGATCTTTAATTGTCTTCCCGTTGCCATCGAAGGTTCCTGTAAAGGGAGAGCCCTCACTACCTATGGGAGTGAAACCAGCGGTAGGGAATGTATTCGTGCCCGGTGATGGGAATACAATGTCATTCTTCAGTTTGTAATGCTTAGCTAGACTATTCTCCTGATTGCTACCGATATTTTGTAGTTGCTGCCATGTTGAAATTTCTGTAATTGTCTCTGCATTGATGTTGATAGAGGTAGCACTGCTCTCAGGGCTAAGCTGATCAGCATTGTTTTTGGCTAGCAACATGGTAGTATACGTTCCTGTACCCTGCTGTACGCTAATCGTATGTTTTCGTGTATTAAATGAATCTGTATTTTCCGTGCTAGAAATAACTGCACTGCTACTGGAGCTGTCAACACTTGTGCCTTTCTTCCAATAGATGATGTAGCCCGCAATGGATGCTGTTTCGCCTTCAGCTGTGCTCCCGGATTTGTCTGGAAAGTCCCATGAAATAGTAAAAGACCCTTGTCCAATGCTAATCTCTTTAATCTTTGCTGGATCTGGTTGCGTTGCCCACGATAGTTGCAATTCCTTTTTTGCACTCGGCAAACCCCTAATACCTGCGCTATTTTTTGCAAGGACTATGATGCTGTACTTTTTGCCCCCCGCCAACCCAGGAATGATCATTTCTGTCTTGTCTGTCGTACGAGAATTGGTACTCGTACTATCAACGCTGTCGCCCTCATTCCAATAAACGGTATAGTTCTGAATAGTGGCATCCGCGCCATTGTGGGCCTTTCCAGCATCCACTGGAGCCCAGCTTAGCCGAAGCTCCTTCTTATCTCGATCAACTGTCGGATCATTGACTAGTGATTTAGCTGGACGCTCTGCCTTTGTTTCTACGACAAGGTTTTCCTTTGTTCCCACCTTTGTTCGTTCATTTTGGCGCTGAGCCCAAACGTTAAAAGTATACCTTCCCCTTGCAAGTGCAACATCCCTACTATAACTTTCTAGTAGTGCTTTTTTTGCCTCATTTTCGATGTAGACTACATTGTTATTGTTGTCACTATCCAGCACCTCAAGTATATAGTGCTGGGCATCAGCAATGCCCTTCCACGTCACTGTTGCTACATTATTCACCAGCACAACTGAGAGCTCATTAACATTGGTATCGCTAGATAATGAAAGATCCGTGCAACTAATGATTAGCTGCAGTAAACAAAAAAAAGAAATAAAGTACATTATAGTTATGGTAATTCTATTCATAAAATCTCCGTACAAGTGTTATCGGCAAAGGATTTATAAAAAACGATCTGGTCTTCTAATTCATCCACGTGCATTACCTTATACATAGAGTATTTTAGCCTTACTCACGTATTTTTCAAGTATTTTTTACATGTAATTCAAGAATTTCTGAATATCTTGTTATTTAATATTAATTTTTGTGTGGTATTTGAACATCCTGATAAGAAAATGTTGAATATTTTTTGTTTGCAGTTCGGTTTGATACCTTGATATTGCAAGCCACCCATCCCCACCTTCCTGTGCAGAGTTTCTGTTCCGCTTTCCTGCCAATAAAGATTGTAGCTAAAGTTATTGTAGAAATATCGTGTAGCTGATATACTTATAGCGTTGCTTTTTGTACATAAGCATTGTGACTTGGCAACCAGAGGAGGGAGTATGGATACAAGTTATGTAGCAGAGAATACATACAGGGTGTCAATAAATGCGAAGGATTTATTGTTTGAAAGTATGTGGCCGGTACCAACTGGGGTATCGATGAATTCATACATCATTCAAGGAGAAAAGACAGCCATCATTGACGGGGTATGTGGATGGGATGGCGTTCCTGAAACTTTTTTCCGCTTGTTGGATGATATAAAAATTGATTTAGACAGCATAGATTACGTGGTTGTGAACCACACCGAACCCGATCACAGTGAATGGTTAACGAGCTTTCGAAAGCTCAAGCCTAATTTTACCATCTATGCCAGTTCTAAGGCAAAAAATCTATTGCAAAGTTTTTTCCACATTGAGAACGAAATTATAGAAGTAAAGTCAGGCGATACACTGGACCTAGGTGGAGGTCATGTTCTGCAATTTGAGGACATACCCAATGTACACTGGCCTGATACCATTGCGACCTTCGATACAAAGACAGGCACTCTCTTTCCCTGCGATCTCTACGGTTCCTTCGGTAGCATTTCCGATGCACCCTATGATGACCAAATGACACAGGAAGAAATAGATAGTTTCGAACCAGAAAGTCTTCGCTATTACGCAAACATTATCGGTGCCTTCTCTACCTCAGTGCAACGGGCAATCAAAAAGCTCGACCCTCTTCCTATAAACATTATTGCACCAGGTCATGGCATCGTATGGCGTAAGAATCCACAGGAAATTGTAGACCAATACAGCAGATATGCCCGCTACTCAAAGGGTCCCGCAGAGGAAGCAGTAACGGTTATCTGGTCATCAATGTATGGCAACACAGAACAGGGAGTGGCAGCCGTCCTGAAGGGCATTGAAGAAGCAGGATTTCAGAGCTACGTACATAATGTGCCCGAAAGCCATGTATCCTACATCCTCAGGGATGTACTCAAATCGAGCGCTGTTGTTATTGCATCACCGACCTATGAATACGATCTCTTTCCTGCCATGGCAGCGGTAGTTGATGAAATTGCAAAGAAGAAAATTCACAACCGACCATCCTTCCACTTTGGTTCATATGGATGGAAGACAGCAAGCCAAAAAGGACTGGACGAACTAAACGAGCGCCTAAAGATGAACTGGCAATTTATTGAACCGGTCAACTTTATCTGCGCACCACTACCAGAAGATCTACAGAAGATTGAACAACGCGGAAAAGAATTAGTTCAGATGGCAAAGGAATGGATCGCAACCTCCGAATAAGCTGCATATAAGCCGCATAAAATCGCAGTGCTGTTAGAACAATGCAGACTGTGGACTTCGGGGAAAGGGAATGGTATCGCGGATATTCTGCATGCCCGTGACATATTGCACGAGACGGTCGAAACCGAGACCAAAGCCCGCATGTGGAGCACTGCCGTAACGTCGCAGGTCAAGATACCATTGGTACTGCTCCCTATTGATATTTTTCTCTCGCATGGCATTTTCCAGCACGTCCAAGCGCTCCTCGCGCTGACTGCCCCCGATTATTTCACCAAAAACAGGAACGAGCATGTCCATGGCGGCAACCGTCTTCCCATCATCATTCTGCCTCATGTAGAAGGGCTTGAGTGTTCGAGGATAATCATAGACTATGATTGGACCCTGATACCAATGCTCGCAGAGATAGCGCTCATGCTCTGTTTGTAAATCGCAGCCCCATTCAGGGGGATAGGAGAAATTCTGATCTGCCTTCTGCAGGATCTGTATTGCATCAGTGTACGAGATGTGCTTCGTCTTCTGTTTGATAAGCAGCTCTAAGCGTTCACGGAGCCCCTTTTCGACCCACTGATCAAAAAAATCAATGTCGGCAGCATTACGATCCAAAACCGACTGCACCAGCGAACGTATAATATCATCAGCAAGAACAGTTAGCTCCTGCAAATCACAAAAACATAGCTCAGGTTCAATCATCCAGAATTCAGAGAGATGTCGACTGGTGTTGCTGTTTTCTGCACGGAAGGTAGGCGAAAAAGTATAGACACGCCCTAGGGCAAGGGCACAACATTCTGCATGCAACTGTCCGCTCACCGTAAGATAGACAGGATGCCCAAAAAATCCCTCCCTAGTATCCGTGCCGGCAGTAGTTTCTGTGCCACCCCTGCCTTGCTCCGATTGCTTCTCCCCACCTGATTCATGTAGGGAAAAAACAGCACCTCCCCCCTCTGCATCAAAACTGGTGATGATGGGTGTGTTGATATAAATAAAATCGCGTTCGCTAAAGAAATGATGCACTGCCTGTGTCAGGGCATGGCGTATGCGGGCAACTGCACTATGGCTATTCGTCCTCATCCGAAGATGGGGGATGCTCCGAAGAAACTCAAAGCTATGCTTCTTTTTCTGGAGGGGATAGTCCTGCGGGACAGTGCCAATAATTTCTACACGCTCTGCGCGTAATTCAACTGCCTGACCCTCGGCTGGAGAAGCAAGGAGCCGCCCCTGTATGCGGAGACAACAGCCCGTTATAACCGTATCAAGGAGCTCGCTCCCTTCGGCATCCTCAACAACAACCTGCAATGGTTTTGGATATGAACCATCACTCAATGCAAGGAAGGTAATCTTACCCGAACTCCTCTTGCTACGAAGCCATGCTGATACAGTATATGGCTCATCTACCTGCCCAGATTCAAGTATTCTGCGTATGGTCATACCGTAATAGTAGCACATCATAACAATTTATTGATCTTTTCAAAAGAAAATCGTACACTACAGGGATGAGATGGCTAAAGCAAAAATTAAGCAATATACACATCCACACATGCCAGAATATCTATTCGCCGCAGAAGTTAAAGCAATTACTTCCTACATCGCGAAAACTGGCAGAGACCATTATGCAGTCACGGAAGAAGATCAATGATATTATCGCGGGCAATGATAAACGTATGCTCGCCATTGTCGGTCCATGCTCCATCCATAATACACATCTGGGACTCGAATATGCCGAAGGGCTGGCAAAGCTCATTCCTTCGCTTAGTGATGTTCTCTTCGTCGTAATGCGCTGCTATTTTGAAAAACCACGTACCCGCCTTGGTTGGCCGGGGATGATTATGGACCCAAACATCAATGAGAGCTACGATGTCGAACAGGGGCTCTACGGTGCCCGTGATTTTCTAGCACATGTCAGCCGACTGAATATTCCCTGTGGCACCGAATTCCTCGACCCCATCGTACCCCAGTACATTGATGACTATATTTCTTGGGCTTCCATTGGTGCCCGCACCACCGAATCGCAGATACATCGTTATATGGCAAGTGGACTCTCCATGCCTGTTGGCTTCAAGAACAGTACCCAGGGTAATATTATGCCTGCAATAAATGCAATGGGTGCATGCAGATATCCACATAGTTTCCTCGGCATAAACCAAAAAGGACAAACCTCTGTCCTGCATACGAAGGGGCATGAGCACCTCCACCTCATACTCCGCGGGGGAAGTTCTGGTCCAAATTACACAGCGGAGCATGTCGCAGATGCCCGTGCCTGTTTACAGGAAACTGCTCTGCCAGAATCTATTGTTATTGATTGTAGTCATGATAATTCATACAAGGACATCACCCAGCAATCAAAGGTGCTACGGAATATTATAGAACAGCGCATCTCGGGCACAGAAAATATTGTCGGTTTCATGCTTGAAAGCAACCTCCATGAGGGCAAACACACAGATAGCGACATTGCCCTCGTCAACAGTACACTGTCTATTACCGACCCATGTATTGGTTGGGAGGAGACAGCCCATCTCCTGCAAGAGACAGCAGAGCGACTGCGAAAAAGCACAGCACACACTGCTACGCAGGTAGGTAGCACAACGCAATAGCCATCTTCCGATCAGATAGATAATCTGCTATACTAATAGTTGCAATGATATCAGAAGATATTCTACACCGAGCACGAACTGCATCTCTCCAAATGGCAACACAGACAGCCAACACACGCCGGGAGCTCATCCTAGCATGTGCGGATGCCCTACAGGAACATACTGCAGTAATTGTAGAAGCAAACCGGCAGGACTGCAAAGCTGCAGAAGCAAGCAAGCTATCACCTGCATTGCTTAAGCGACTGCACTGTGATGCAGACAAGGTTCAATCAATGTGCACCATGCTCCGCAGCATTGCCAATCTCGATGACATCGTCGGCACCGTCATGCTCAAACGTGAATTAGACCAGGGTCTCATCCTCAAACAGCTGCGCTGTCCCATAGGTGTTATCGGCTTTATCTTTGAGTCCCGTCCCGATGCCTTTGTTCAGATGATAGGACTCTGCACAAAGACGGCAAATGCGCTCATTGCAAAGGGCGGAAGCGAGGCCCAGCACACGAACAGCGCCATCTATGCCATAGCACAGGATGTATACAAAGCGGCGGGATTGGCATCATCCTGGATACATCTTCTGGAGAACAGAGCAGATGTACAGTGGTTGCTGAAGTCACAACAGGTCGACATGATAATTCCCCGCGGCTCCAATGAATTTGTCAGTTACATCATGCAAACAAGCTCCATTCCCGTGCTTGGTCATGCTGATGGCATTTGCCATGTCTATATTGATGCCCAGGCAGATAGGGAGATGGCACGAGCCATTACGCTGGATGCCAAGACGGAGTATGTCGCTGTATGTAACGCCATGGAAACCCTACTCATACACGAAGAACAGGCAACAAATATACTAAAAGAGCTCTGCACTGCCCTAGAGGCAGAATCAGTACAACTCCGCGGATGCCCCCGTTGCAGGGACATAGTACCAGACATGCAGGCAGCAGACGATGCCGACTGGGACAGTGAATATCTCGATTACTGCCTGTCCATACGGATAGTCGATAGCGTTGAGGAAGCCGTAGCACATATTAACAAACACGGATCGAAACACAGCGATTCCATCATCACCAATAATGATGAGGCAGCTGCCTATTTCCTCTCCATGGTCGATTCGGCCAGCGTAATGAGGAACTGCAGCACCCGTTTTTCGGATGGCTTCCGCTATGGTCTCGGCGCCGAAAGTGGCATTAGCACAGGAAAACTCCATGCCCGCGGTCCTGTAGGACAGGAGGGCTTGTGCACATACAAATGGCAGCTGGAAGGCAGCGGCCATGTCGTAGCAGATTACAGCAACGGTCGCTCTTTTACCCACCGGGATCTCACAGACACATAGCAATGGATCGCTCCTTCCTCTCTTCTATACAGCGTATGGTCATCAAAATCGGGACATCGGTACTGAGTTACCAGGATGGTCTGAACAGTGCTTTTATTGCCGGCATGGCTGGACAGATTGCCACGGTGCGCAAGAGTTGCCCGGAGCTTGTTCTCGTCAGTTCTGGTGCCATCGGTCTCGGGCAACAACAGCTCGGCATCCGCACAGCAATTACTGATGTTCGCATGCGACAGGCCTGTGCTTCCGTTGGGCAACCTCTGTTGATGCATGCCTATCGTCAAATATTTGAACAGCATCACATTACCATTTCTCAGGTACTCCTAACCCGAGCGGTGTTTGACGATAGACAGAGTTACCTCAATCTACGAAACAACGTCGAGACCTTGCTTTCGCTATCTGTCCTGCCCATCATGAATGAAAATGATAGCGTCTCCACCCGCGAGATCGGTAAGAGTTTCGGCGATAACGACTCCCTCTCTGCCATGGTGGCGAGTAAGCTCGATGCCCAGCTCCTGCTTATTCTGACGGATGTCGATAATTTATACACGCGGGACCCCAATCGCTATGACAACGCGGAACCCCTTTCCTACATTCCCCATCTCTCCCAAGAAATACGCGATGCCGCTGGCGGTGCGGGAAAGCTCGGTACCGGTGGCATGCAGTCCAAGCTGGAAGCGGTGGATATTGCTTCGACCTCGGGTTGCTACACAATTATTGCAAATGCACGCCAGGATCGCATAGTCGAACGTATTCTAGCAGGTGAGGAACTCGGCACACTCTTTGCACCACAGAAAAAACTCAAAAATCGCAGCCGCTGGATTCTCCATAGCATGCCATCAGGCAGCATAACCGCCGATGCAGGCGCCCTAGCTGCCGTGCGAAGCAATAAAAACCTCCTTATCAGTGGGGTTTCTGCCGTACAAGGCGACTTCAATGCGGGCGATGTCGTAACTCTGAATGATTGTGCACGGATGGTCAGTCTATTCGGCAGCCACGAGCTCCAGACCATGCTCGGCAAACATTCATCAGAGGTTGAACGCATCGCTGGCAAGGGTCGACGAGTGCTCGCCCGTGCCGATGATATTGTATTTATTGAGGATGATGTGAAAGAATGATAGGGCGAATTGGCATTCAGGATTTCAAGGTGGACTGTATTATAGGAATACATCCCGATGAGCGCTCAACAGCACAGACTGTACTGGTCGACATGGACATAAGCTACGACATAAGCCAAGCAGTACAACATGATGAGATCAGTTATGCCCTAGATTACAGCCGCATGGCGGAAATTATCGCGGAGCATTTGAAATGGCAGCGCTATCATCTCCTAGAAACTGCCTGCGCCGGTCTTATCGAGATGATCCGCCGCGCCCATCCCGAAGAAATACTGGGAATTACCCTCCGCATCAGAAAAATCCGTACTAGCAAAACATTCTATGCCTCACTGTCATGGCCATAGATATTGAGCCCTGCTTGCAGGGGGCTTCGCATTGCACTGCTTTGGGCGGCGGGTTGCTTTGGGCTTCGCTCTGTTTTGGGCGACGGGTTCTGCTAGGTACAGGGGGCTTCGCATTGCTAGTGTGCTTCGCTCTGTTTTGGGCAGCGGGTTCTGCTTGCAGTGAGCTTCGCGTTGCTTTTGGGCTTCGCTCTGTTTTGGGCGGCGGGTTCTACTTGGTCCAGGGGGCTTCGCTCTGTTTTGGGCGGCGCATTGTTTTGGGCGACGCTCTATTTTGCGCGACGGATTCTGCTAGGTGCAGGGGGCTACGCGTTGTTTTTGGCGACGGGTTGCTTTGGGCTTCGCTCTGTTTTGGGCGGCGCATTGTTTTGGGCGACGGGTTCTGCTAGGTACAGGGGGCTTCGCATTGCTAGTGTGCTTCGCTCTGTTTTGGGCAGCGGGTTCTGCTTGCAGTGAGCTTCGCGTTGCTTTTGGGCTTCGCTCTGTTTTGGGCGGCGGGTTCTACTTGGTGCAAGGTGCTTCGCTCTGTTTTGGGCGACGCTCTATTTTGGGCGACGGGTTCTGCTAGGTACAGGGGGCTTCGCATTGCTTTGGGCTTCGCTCTGTTTTTGGCGGCGCTCTATTTTGGGCGGCGGGTTCTGCTAGGTACAGGGGGCTTCGCATTGCTTTTGGCAGCGGGTTCTGCTTGCAGTGTGCTTCGCTCTGTTTTGGGCGGCGGGTTCTGCTTTGGGCGGCGGATTCTGCTAGGTGCAGGGGGCTACGCGTTGTTTTTGGTGCCGAGTTCTGCTAATGAGCTTCGCATTGCACTGCTTTGGGCGGCGGGTTCTGCTTGCTTTGGGCTTCGCATTGCTTTGGGCTGCGCACTGTTTTGGGCGGCGGGTTCTGCTAGGCACAGGGGGCTTCGCATTGCTAGTGTGCTTCGCTCTGTTTTGGGCAGCGGGTTCTGCTTGCAGTGAGCTTCGCGTTGCTTTTGGGCTTCGCTCTGTTTTGGGCGGCGGGTTCTACTTGGTCCAGGGGGCTTCGCTCTGTTTTGGGCGGCGCTCTGTTTTGGGCGACGGGTTCTGCTTGGTCCAGGGGGCTACGCGTTGTTTTTGGTGCCGAGTTCTGCTAATGAGCTTCGCATTGCACTGCTTTGGGCGGCGGGTTGCTTTGGGCTGCGCACTGTTTTGGGCGGCGGGTTCTACTTGGTGCAAGGTGCTTCGCATTGTTTTTGGCAGCGGGTTCTGCTTGCAGTGTGCTTCGCTCTGTTCTCGATGACGCTTGCAATTTTTCTCAAAACCACTTGCAATAATAAACACAATGTAATATCATGGACCGTAAGGAGTGTCTATGAAGATATCAAAGAACGCCAGAAGAACAGCCACCGTGGAAATGGTAAGCCGCTGGGGTGGCAAAATTTCCATGAAGTCTATTTTTCGCAATGGTCGGTTATTACACTTTGCCGTCTGCGAGAAGACAAGCAAGCGCGCCCGTCGTCCTCGTGATCTGATGTAGCCCTGGGAGTTGGGCTGTATCTAGCTCAAACCAAAGTCATTTCTAACTTGTGCTTGCGTCTCATCCAGTCAGGCATTTTGCGATCCAGTAGCTTATAAAACTCGTCACCATGATTGTGGTGGATAAGATGGCAGAGCTCGTGCATGAGCACATATTCAATGCATTCTTTCGGGCTTTGAATAAGATTCACATTGAGTGTGAGCTGGCCTCTGCCTGACAGACTTCCCCAACGTTTTTCCATTTTCCGGACTTTTAAGCTTGGTTTGTTCAAGTCCTGTTGCTTGAATGTTTCCCAGCAACTATCGAAAATTTTCGCGAAATGTATTTTCCCACATCTTCTGTACCATCTGTCCATAAGCTGTTTTATATGTTCGGGCTGTGTGTTGCTACTTTCAATACAGAAGTAGCCATTTTTTAGCAAGACCTTATCTTTGTCAGAGCTCACTATTTTTAATCGATATTTTCGCCCGAGATATAGATGGCTTTCTCCGCCGACATATTTTCGTGCCGGTGTTCGTGGATCAAATTGATGAAAATAAGCAAGCTGTCGTTTAATCCAACGGGCTTTCTTTTTTATTTTTTCTTTGATAACTTCCAGAGAGGAATTTGACGGGGCTTTGACGACCACGGTTTTATCTGGATGAACCGCAATTTCCAAGGACTTGCGATTCATCATCAGGAGCTCATAGGAAATTTCTGTCTTACCATAGTTGATTTTGTAGACAGGGGGCGTCACGATTTTTTACCGTGCTTCATCATCCTATATTCATGATGTTTCGGCATGTATTTTGTGTAGCGATCAATCAGTTCTTGTCGCCATCTGATGACTGTTGTTCTTACATCAGTGGTTTTTACACCATAGTAACTGATAGTGCCTTTTGGGTAGTTTTCAAAGCAAATTTTAGTTTGCTGCTTTGCCTCTGCTTTCAGGTGATTCTGTAAAACTTGTATGTAATCTGTCATTTCCCCTCCCTTCTATTCTTTGCTATCCGCATGGTTTTGTCGATGATTGCATCCATCTGCCCAGATTCTAGCTTAATGTCATGCTTAGCGGCAAACTCATCATAAAAGAAATCATCCATCAATGATTTTACCTCATTGATGGCTGTTTCGTTGTGCCAAAAATCAACGACTTGCTCTTCTTCTATGGTGTTTTGGAAGCTCTCCGCCATATAGGCAAGGGGCTCTTCTTTTACTGTCACACCTTCCTTGTCCAAATAATCTTTTATCGAAGCATAATAAGCGCAGGCCTCATCATTGCCGCTGATGCTGTCGGGAACATCCTCATGTCGCTTGGAAACAAGCGAGTCACGAATTTTGCTAACCCTGTTTAAGTAGTCTAGGTCTAAGATTCGCTGGTTCTTAAAATCATCGATTGCCTGTTGGATGAGCGTTGAAAATTTTCCGTAGAACACAGGGTCTGTCTCCATTCGTGCACTGATGATCTTTTTCGTTGCGTATGCAATTGTATCTGCCTTAGCTGCTGTAGACTTTCCAGAATAAACATCCTGTCCTAGTTTGACGGCATTAAAATTTTGCTCATCAAAAATGTCTACGGGTTCATTCAGTTGGATAACCTCATTCGCTTGAATGTGTGTGTCAAGCAGCTTTTTTATTTTTGGCTCATAATCTCGATAGTCAATGGCCTCAGCATAACGCAGTTTGACGGACATCTTTAGGTTCTGGAAGCGCTTAAGATCGTTCTTATACCTTTGTAATTTTTCCTCATCCGTTTCCATGATGAATTTATGGGTTGATAGTGCAATACCAAGCGTTCTGCTGTATTCAGCTAGTCTTTCGTAGAAATCCTCACGCAATTCATCATCAGCCAAAAGAAGCTCGAAAGCATCTTCCTCATGCCTGTTTTTAACTTCCCGGAACACATCCCATACATCGGAGTAACGTTGCGGAAGCTTGTTTACTTCTTCATGGACATGGGCAAGCGTACCTGACAGGTCTTCCTCATTGAAGCCCTCAAAAGCATCATACATAGTTAGCGCTTTATCCAGCTCGCCCAAAACGTTCTCATAATCAACAATATAGCCGAAGTCCTTGCCTTCATGCAGGCGGTTTACCCGGGCAATAGCTTGCAACAAGGTATGCTCACGCAGCGTACGGCAAAGATAGAGAACAGTGTTCTTTGGCGCATCAAAGCCGGTAAGAAGCTTATCAACAACAATTAAAATGTCCGGTTCTCCGTCATTTTTGAACTTATTGATGATCAGCTTGGTATATTCCTCTTCGGAACCAAAACGCTTCATCATTTTATCCCAGAACTTACCAACCTCATCCGTTGGCCCTTCGTCAACCTCTTCATGACCTTCCCGGGTGTCCGGTGGAGAAATAATTACCTCAGACGTTACGGAGCCGATGGTTTCCAGATATTCATGATACTTCAATGCGGCGATCTTACTGGGGGCAACAAGCTGGGCATTAAGACCTGTGCCCTGCAGGTTGGCACGGTAATGCTCGCTGATGTCAAAGGCGCGCATGTAAATTACCTGATCAGATGTATTGAGCATCCTGGCGCTGGAGTATTTTTTCTTGAGGTCTGCCTTCTGGTCTTTATTCAAATCTGCTGTGTGTCGTTCAAACCAAAGGTCGATGGCTTCTTGATTTTGAAGCATCTCTACATTGCGCCCCTCATACAGCAGTGATAATACAACCTTATCTTTCACCGCCTGCTTGATGGAGTAATGGGGTTCAACCAATGCACCAAATTTCGAGAAGCTGTTCTTTTGATTTTTTAGCAGTGGCGTTCCGGTAAATCCCAAAAAGCATGCCTTGGGTAGCATACGTCGCATGCTAGTAGCGTAGTCTCCAAAATTTGTACGGTGGCTTTCATCTACCAACACAAAGATATCTTGGGACTCATCGACATATTTCTCAGAGTCCCATCCTTTGTCAAACTTGTGAATCAGGGTGGTGATAATGCCAACCTTTTCTTTCAGATGCTTCACAAGATTACGACCAGAGGTTGCTCGTTCTTTTGAAAGACCACAGGCCTCAAAGGTATTGCTCAACTGTTTGTCCAGATCGTCCCGGTCGGTTACCAAGATAATGCGTGGATTTACTATTTCCGTATCCAAGATTAATGCACGAGCAAACATTACCATGGTAAGAGACTTGCCGGAACCCTGCGTGTGCCAGATAATGCCGCCAGGCCGCGCGCCGCTTTCTTTGGGCTGTGCGATTCGCGCCATGGCTTCGCGAACAACAAAAAACTGTTGATAACGGGCGATTTTTTTAAATCCGTTATCAAACAGCATAAAACGATAAACGAGATCCAGTAGCCGCTCGCATCGGCACAGACTATAAATCGCCTTATCTTGCTCGGTTGCCTGCCGCTCGCCCATACCTTCTTGCTCATCAAAATCGGCGCGATAATCCGCAAAACCATCAACAAACAAGGAATCTTTTGCTGCCGGCGGCAGTGGCTTATTTACCGCCTGTCGCACCGTATTATTATCGTCTTCTAATTCCTTCCAAACACTCCAGAATTTTTCCGGCGTGCCGGTCGTTGCGTAATAGGCGGTATTTTTATTAACTGCTATCAACAACTGGGCATAGGTAAATAATTTAGGAATATAATCCCTGCCTTGGTTGCGAATGTTTTGCGATATTGCCTCCGTAACCTCAACCGACGGTGCTTTGCATTCAATGACAGCAAGCGGAATGCCGTTAACAAACAAAACAATGTCAGGTCTTGCCGTTTCGGATGTGTACGACCGCTCCACAGCGAATTCCGCGACGACATGGAACATGTTATTGAAGGGTGTTTTCCAGTCGATGTAATTCAGGGTAAAGCTCTTGCTGTCTCCTTCAATCCTTTGTTCCAACGCTGTACCGAGGGTGATGAGGTCGTAGATTGCCTCATTGGTTTTTTGCGGTCCGTCATATTTTACGTTTTTTATTTTCTGAATTGCCTCCTGGATGTTGGCTTCAGAGAAATGATATGCCTTTCGCTTATGCTGGATGCGGTTTAATTTTTGTAATTGTGAACGCAAAATGTTTTCGAGCAGAATATTACTGCGCTTATTCTGGCGTTCGTGCAGGGCTTCGCTCGGGCTTAGTATCTGATAACCTAATTTTGAAAGCAGTTGCATGGCGGGGATTTGGGATAGCTGCGTTTCGGTGTGGTGGAAGGGGGTCATTGTGTTGTCTCCTCTTTATTCTTTACGCCTATACTTTGAAGTAAGGCGTCATACTGATCACTGTCATTTTCCTTGATTTTAGAAACGATCAGTTGCGCAACTTTTTTCATTTCAAGAACAGGATTTTCTAGTGGAGACGCACCTCGTTCAAAACTACCACACAAATGAGAATATTCGTTAGAAACGCGAGACGTGCATAATGCTGGAATATCTTCTTTACCAAAAAATTTTAACAATTTTTCCTTGCTGTTGCCATCATTTGGGTACTTGTAATAGAGATATATCTCTAAAAATTTCCTCAAATTGTTTCCGAAATTATAAAATTCATGATAATTTGAATCAACAATTGAACTATCTTTTGAGCACTTGTATATCTGATGAAATAGATAATTAAACTCGGTTATATATTTTTTCAGGTATCCGGG
This sequence comes from Spirochaetia bacterium, assembly GCA_964291355.2. Lineage (GTDB taxonomy): Bacteria > Spirochaetota > Spirochaetia > WTKD01 > WTKD01. The sequence continues at coordinate 597,677 of OZ220223.1, forward strand.
CATTAAACGAATCTGACTAGTATCGCCTGAACGCTCCACGACAAAACACTCACTTATTGTTTTTTTATCCTTATTGTCGTATATTTTTTTTTTATCCTTATTGTCGTATATTTTTTTTAGGTACTTCAAAAAATCGAGATTGTGGGTAGAGATGAATAGTTGCAAAAAGTTTTTCTGCTTCACGATTTCAGCATCAATAAGGCTATAGACAAAAAAGGTGTGGTTTGAATCCAAACTGGAGACGGGATCATCAATCCAGATGATCGGCTTGGTGCCTTTAGTCTCTACATCCTCAAGCTTTGCCATGAAATAACAGAAAGCTATCAGACTGCATTCTCCCCCACTGAGGTTAAATGCTTTTTTGTCGTTTCGAGTTATCTCAAACTGATATCCGGATGACTCATCCCCGTCGTTTTCTTTGATTGCTTTGAGAGAAAGGGATGAGTGTCCCAAAACATTATTTAGATAATTGTTTACTTGTTCAGCACCCTTACTTTCGTCTTTTAGCTGGGCCTTCAGTTCAGCGATCTTTTCTCGTTCTTCATCAACTTTTCTTTTTACAATGTTTTTTCCTTCCTCCACTATCTCCATACACTCTTTCAGAGCAGCAATGGCCTTACACTCGTCGTCATACTTAATGTCGTTTATGAATGTATAAACCTCATCAAAACGAAGAACATCATGAGCTTTAAGTTGTTCGGCCTTGAGCGAAGTTGTCAACTCGTTTGATTTCTTTCTGAGTTGCTCAAAAGAATCCCTAACCGCATTCAAATCATTCTCAATAGATTCAGATGCAACAAATTCAAGAGGTGTAAAAATGTCATCTCTTCGTTTTTTGACCTTGTCTTTTATGAAGCCCAGCTCCTCGCTGTAAGACGTTGATTGGGTTGATAAATTTTCTGCCAGTGAATCCAAATCAATTGTGAAGCGAGAGTAGAAATCCGATTTTGTGATTTTTAATAAATTAGGAACTTGGGATTGCTCACGTTCAATCAATTCAAGCAGGCTTTCCAATTCTCGACGAAGCTCTTCAGACTCATGGTTAAAGTGTTTATCCAGTTTTTCCCATAAATCTTTAGGAAGGTCGCTGCCACAAAATGCGCACGTGTCTCTTTTCTCTTGATGGTGGCCCCGACCTTCTCTCACCCACATTTCCAGAGCCGAATCGTTTAGCAATTCCTGAATTGGTGCGGACACTTGAATTCTCTTTTGAATGAGTTCTTTAGCCTTTGAAGCGAGCTCAGAGTATTGAAGGTTGAAGGGTTGGGATTCAGGAATTTCCTCTTTAGATTCTTCTTTGAGGAGAGTGCGACATTCGTCCTTTTTTTCATGTGTAAGTTTCTGATAAGTGCCGTTGGTAATATGATTAATATCATCCTTAATACTTTGAATGTTATAAGTAATTTTACCAAAATTTCTATCATTCTTAATCTTCCTAGCCTTATCACGTAATTTTTGATCAAGATCTGAAACCTTGCTCTCATAGTCATTTTTGGCTTTTTTGAATTTTTCCTCATTATCAAGGAACTCCCCCAGCAGTCCAGACTTGTCCTCTTCGCTGCCGAGTGCGACTTCATGCTTTTTGATATCATCTTTAAGCTTTGTATTGTCTTCCCCCAATATGGCAAACGCATTGATGGGGTGTTCCTCATCAATAATAAAGTGCAAGTTGTCTCGAACAAAGTCTTCATTGAAAACTCGAATAACTTGACCATGGCTATCAAGTGAGTCTTGTGTAGCAAAGTCTTCGTTTTTAAAAGACAACTTAAACTCAGATTCTCTATATTTGTCTGAGATAAACCCTGTTTCAAGAGCTCTAAAAATCCTTGATAGCGTTGTTTTGCCGGAGCCGTTATGGCCATAAAGAATGTTGATGTCTTTAAACTCCTTGCTTTCATCGCTCACGGATAACTGCCATTGGAAGTCCTGAAAAACCGCCATGTTTTTGATCGAATCAATTTTTTCGATTAAATTACTCATATTCCCCTCCTTATTTTTGATATGCCACTCACCGGACAGTAGCTTTTGCATTAATCCGCGTTTTTGGGTGCGATACTGATAAGCTAGTTTTTTGAGGAAATTTATTTCCTGTTGAGCTGTGTTGAGGGTGTGAGCAATTCGCTTTTGCACAGAGAAATCAGGAAGATAAATCGGTATAACCCCAAGATCATCAAAACTTACCGTTTCACGCACACTACCTTGAACGCTTTTCTTAATTCTTTGTTTTGCTTCGCCCGATGAAAGCCAATGCAGAAAATAATCGCTATCCACCACCGTTTCATTAAGTTTGAAGACTATATACATAGGACTTAAAACGCCATTGATCCAATCATCTAATCGCGCAATGGAACCAACATTGATTCGCGATGGATTGTATGCGTACTGACCTTGTTTCACGATTTTGTAATTAGTTACGTTGGCACTCGCGACGCGACGTTCAAATTGATCTTCAGGCAACACAAAACCGCTATGATTAGTAACGCTCAATACGCGATCGATTTCACTGCTTTGATTCCGCTTGGAAACTTCCTCAATAAAATCACAAAGCTGCTTTTTCCTATGACCAGATTTATTGATTAATCTTGTGGCCAACCACCCGAACTGACGCTCTTTTGCGGCGATAAGGGCTTCGGTTTTTTCAATCGCCGTATCCCATAATTGCAGAGTATCCGCAATGGCTTTTTGTTCATTTATAGGGGGCATGAAAAAAGAAATATCTGACACAACATCCCAATTTGACCTCGGCATTTTTGAGCCACTTGTAATACAAGCAAACTGAATAAATTTTTCTTGCTGAATCATGTAATAAAGGAATTTTGGATATACCCCCTCTTTTGCGCTTAAAACCCAAATTTCGGAAGAGCAAACACCATCAAAATTACAATAAATATATTTCCTGAGATTCGGGCGCAATTTCCCAAAAAGAACATCCCCCGGTTTAAATACATTTTTTGTACTTAATTGCCCGTTCAATTCAGCATAACGCAATAAACGCCCTGTCCTCTTTTCAATGTGTTCAAGTTCAATACATTTCTTTTTCTTGTGTTTATCTTGCGGATAAAGCTTTTTATTAGACAATGCCACTATCTCATGGAATTTAAATTCTTTCCATAGTTTTTTACTTCTAATTCTCATTGCCGCCCCCGCCATGCTTACTTAGCTTTTTCTCAAGCGCTTTGACTTGTTTATCAAAATCTGATTCAAATCGTCTATCTTGAATGATTCGATATTTTTCAAATTCGCTTTCTGCGTAATCCTTGGCAATTTTTGCACTGATTTTGCCAGCGCTTTGCAAGACATCACGCTCGTCAAACTCAAGGAATTTATCTAGCCGTGTTGCCCAATCCTCCATGCTCATCGGAATTTTTCGGCGAGCACGATCCTCTGCCAATTCCAGATAGGCGTTCACAATACGACCAAGCGAATCCAACTCCTCTTGGGTCAGGTAATTCTTGGCAATCGCAACATCGGTCTTTACAACCTTCCCTGAGGGAACACCCTCCCAACTGCTTAGCCCCATATGCGGTTTAGAGCTATCGGCTCGCTTTTTGATCAGCTCAGAGGCGGTATGTCCGTGAATGGCATAATGGAGCTTATTTTGTGTCTTGGCAAAGAACTCGCGGGTTGTTGGTGCGTCCTTGTTGTAATCTACGCTCGTTGCGTAAATATCTGTGATTTTTTGGTAAAACCGCCGCTCGCTGAGGCGAATCTCCCTAATTTCAGCAAGCAAGCGCTCAAAATAGTCCTCGCCAAGGAAAGTGCCATTTTCAAGGCGCTTTTTATCCATGACATAGCCTTTTATGGCAAAATCATGTAGAACCTGAGTAGCCCATTGCCTAAACTGCGTGGCGCGTTTTGAGTTCACCCGGTATCCAACAGCAATGATAGCGTCGAGATTATAGAATTTGACATTCCGCCGAACCTCCCTGTTCCCCTCAGTTTGAACTACCGAGAAATTCTCGGCAGTTGCCTCCTCAAGCAATTCATCGTCTGCATATATGTTTTTGAGATGAAGACCAATGTTATCGTTTGAGGTATCAAACAATTCCGCCATTAGCTTCTGACTTAGCCAGATAGTTTCATTCTTATAACGAACCTCTATTCCTTCTTCACCTGCCTGTTGGGTAAATATCAGAAACTCAGCTGTACTGTTGCGTATGGTCAAGTTTTGCAACTTCTTTTTGCTCATGCTGCCACCTTTTTTGTAAGGGTGTCATTGTTTTTACCCTCCGCATGAACTATCCACCCCGCGCCTGAGCTGTATTCCAAAATTGGCTGCAAATCGCGCACCGACCAAAACTCCCTGCCCGCTTTCAGACGTTCCTCATCCATTGTCCAGCCCTGAATGGTGTAATCCCTAACGATTTTGTTTGCCCATTTGCGAAACTGAACGGCACGTTCATTTTCTATTTTAAAACCTGTGGCAATAATTGCTTGCAGACTGTAGTGCTCTACTTCACGTTGAACGTTTCTTGTGCCTTCTGTTTGAACTATTAAGTATTTCTTAATAGTTGCCTCGCGGGTCAATTCGTTATCGGAGAAAATCCGCTTCAGATGCTGGTTTACAGCTGAAACCGAAACGTCATAGAGTGTTGCCATCATCTTTTGCGTAAGCCAGATATTCTCATCTTCATATCTCATTTCAATGCTAGATTCGGCATCTCCAACAGCAGCAACAAAGGTCAGATATGCCGCTGCTGACGAGCGGATGGGGGGAAGCTGTTTTTTCTGCCCACTCACGCTCCTACCTCCTTAAGCAGCTTGGCCATCTTGCTACGCACCTCTGCTAGTTCGCCTTCAAGCGTGTCAATTTCTTGCTGAACGGCTTTGATGTCGATTTCTGCTTCTTCCTCAAAGGTATCAACGTATCGCGGGATGTTCAGGTTAAAGTCATTTTCCTTGAGCTCTTCATAACGGGCCAGATGGGCATATTTTTCCTGCTCCTGACGTTTTTCGTAGGCCTTTAGAATCTTCGCCACATGTTCATCCATCAGTATATTCTGGTTCTTGCCTGGCTGGTAATCTTTACTCGCATCAATAAAGAGAACATCTCTGCAGTCTTCATTGGCTCCGCCTTTTTCACGGGATCGGTCAAATATCAAAATTGCGACTGGAATGGAGGTTGTCGGAAACAGCTTGCCCGGCAGACCGATCACTGCATCAAGCAGATTATCATCGATCAATCGTTCTCGGATACGCCCCTCAGCCGCGCCGCGGAACAGAACCCCATGAGGCACAACAACAGCTATACGTCCTTCTTTTTCTATAGCAGCTTCGATCATGTGGCTGATAAAGGCATAGTCACCTTTTGTTTTTGGTGGCATGCCGCGCCAGAAGCGATTGTAGACATCGCTTTCGGCTTCATCCACCCCCCATTTATCCAGAGAAAATGGAGGATTAGCAATAATGTTGTCGAATTTCATCAGGCGGTCATTTTCTACCAGTGTCGGTGATGTCAGCGTGTTACACCATTCAATGCGTGCGGCGTCCGTACCATGCAGAAACATGTTCATGCGACACAGTGCCCATGTGCTGCCGTTCACTTCCATGCCATAGATAGAATAATCAGAACTACCCACTGCCTTGGTGGCCTCAATCAATAAGCCACCTGAACCACATGCTGGGTCACAGATTCGTGCGCCAGCTTTCGGCTTGCACAGCTTGGCGACCAGCTCAGAGACTTTATGCGGGGTGTAAAACTCCCCGGCCTTCTTGCCTGCATCTGAGGCAAAGCGTTCAATCAGGTAGATGTAAACATTGCCGATAACATCTTCTGAGATGCGGCTGGGGCGCATATCCAGCTGTGGCTTGTGGAAGTCTTCCAGTAGCATTTTGAGGCGACGATTACGGTCTTTGGTTTTGCCCAGATTTGCTTCGGAGTTAAAATCAATGTTACGAAATACGCCCTCTAGCTTTTTTTTGTTAGATTCTTCAATCGAAACTAGGGCAATATTAATGAGCTCGCCAATATTTTCTTTGTTGCGATTGTTATAGAGATGATAAAAACTGCAATCTTCCTGCAAAATAAAGCGTTCGCGTCCCAGTTTACGGCGGATGCGCTCATTGTTATCGCCATATTCCTTGCGGTATTCTTCGTAGTGATCTTTCCATACATCTGAAATATATTTAAGGAAGAGCATAACAAGAATGTAATCCTTGTATCCTGCCGCATCCATTACACCACGAAAGGTATCACAGGCAGCCCAAGCAGCGTTATTTACGTCCTGCTGTTTAATTGCGTCATTCGTCATTTTGCACACCTTATTTTTTTCTGTATTTGAGAAGCGAATCTGTATAATACATAGTTTGTCAATTCAAATTTCATTGCCAAGACATCCCGAACTGATCAATCACCCAAGCAAATTTTCCACTAAAACCATAGTGATTCAATGGCATTTTGACATCACCGTTTTCCGATAATTTTGAAAAATATCTTTCAAACTCGATTTCATCTTTACATTCAAGATAGGTGGAAACAGCAGGGGGAAAATCCCAATCGCGGATAGAAGGATTGTCACTGCACATAAAAAGGTTATTCGTCTAATTCAAATAAAGCTTGCATAATTTCTCCCTCTTCAGCTGGTCCGTCTTTTCATATTTATCTCTCTATTTCTTATCCTTTGGTGGGTTCGGGTCATTGCCATAACTGTTACCGCCTATGATTTTTCCATCACGACCATGAATTTTGGTATCTGAATGTTGCTTGCGGGCAATCTCTTCGGCATATTTTATTGCTTCTTTCTGCGTTTTCGTAACCTTTGTTGCCTTGCTGTTACCTTCACCCACAACGGCCCATCCGTCTTCGTGTGGTACCACATGTTGATTTTTTCCTCGTTTCATATATTAACTGTTCCTCCTAACTGATTCTGACCCAGACATAGATGTTGTAGCATCAATGTCAGATGTTTCATGACGCAGTATTGGATGAGATCCTGATACCATCTGCATCAACATTCCATCTGCATATATTGCTTTACGATGTTTAATTTCTTCAAGAAGTTGTTGCTCCCGCATCGAAAGATTGAAAATGTCAATAATTTTTCTTTGCTGTTCTAGAGAAGGCAGATTGACTTCCAAATCTTCCAAATTTTGTTTACTGACCATCTGTACCATTGTGCCCATTGATCTAGTAGATAAATAAGACTGTGTAGACCTCCGGTTTATCCACCAAAGTAAAAATTCGGGTATAACCCTTTCTGTATCTGGTCGCACACGAAGTAATGGAGCAGCCACGATTGTGTTTTTAGCATTTTCTCGCAATAGAGCTGCAGTATGCCTCTGCCCTCGAGAACGAAAAATAATATCTCCTAATTTGGCTAGTTGCTCCGGTCTTGGTCCAGAGTGGTCGATGCGCGTACTTTCTTTGAGATGCACAAAGTTATCATCGCCTAGGTCTTTCATTTGAATGACCCTCATGCTACCATTCTCGGACGGTTTGATCTGAGAGCGAAAAGTTGCACCCGATGAGACTGTGGCTATATTTTTCAAAGTCAACGCTAAAATCATTGTAAAAACTCCGTAATCCCTTTACAGATATGCCCTTTACAGATATACCAGTCTGGCACGAAGCTTGTTTTCCTGTCAAGAAAACGCAGTAATTCGATTACTGATTTTATTATAGCAGTAGGATAATTTTATGTCAACAAAAAAGCAAAAAATGTTTAATCTACATAGGTCCCAATCCAAGCCCCACACAATGCCAGACAATCCCAGACAATCCCAGACAATCCCAGACAATCCCAATCCAAAGATTCTACTCGGAATACAAAGATTATAATTTTGTAGTTTCTATCTTTGCTAAAAGTTTTTTTGCATTCTTTATTTGTTTGACCAATGCCTCATAATCTAAACATCCATTCGATTTCAATGGCATGGAATTATCGCCATCGTAATAAATCCAGGCAGTCGTAGTGTTTTCCCCAGGTTGAAATTTCCCTGCCTTGTCGATGTTTGCAAAACCGTAGTCCTCTCCCAGCTCTTGCAATTTCTCTAACAATTGATATCGCATATCTGTTGTACAGTCATATGTTTTAACAAGCAGTCTCATGCCTTTGTCTTTTTCCTGAACCCTGCAAACGAGAGATAAACAATACTCTATTTTAGGATTAGGATGCGTGTACCAAGGAGAAACTTCACACCAATAATCTCCACCAGCAGGATTACTTGTATATCCCCATTCCGTTGATAGCTTATCTAGCTCTAATTTTCTGTATAGACCATAGATGTCGTGGTAGGTGAAATTCAGTTCGTCTTCTTGGAATACTGCTTTTTTCTCCCATTGTTTGTATAGGCGATCTTCCTGTTCAAGAAATGTTCTATACTCCTGAAAAACTAAGTTATCGCAGCTAAATTTTTTAACAATATCCCACAATGTCTCGAATCCAATATAGGTATAGCCAGCATCTGCTACCTCTTTTGTATAGGTAGAACATTCTATTTCTGACTTGATATACACAAAAAATCTTTTGCTCCTTACACTTTTTTCTACCTCTCCATACTCATATTCTACCGCATCTTTATATCTTTCAAGTTGATTATCATGCTGCCCGGTACTCGTTTTATTCTCTATAACAAGAAGTAAATCATCATTGATTTCAATAAGCAGATCTATGTGCTGCCATTGCGTATATGGCGTTGCTGTCTTAATCTTCTTAGTATAATTTGCGCCAGCTTCTTTGAGGATTGCCTTGAGAAACATTTGGGCATCTTTGTATTCCTTACAATCAGAATACTCACTATTAGCCCATTTAGCCACATATGCAAACATGGCATCCTGAGTTAATTCCTTTGTTCCACACATAAAAATATTTGGTTTATACATAATCCCATCCTTATCAATAATTTACTATAATTGTAGCATTGCATGTATGCACGCGTCAAGTATTATTTTGATATTTTTACTTTCTTGATCGTGGGATTATATACTGAGCTTCAAAGCCCGCAATAATTCAATCAAATCTATGCAATTTACTCTTTGTTCTTTACACACAAGGGAAAAACATCAGGAGGGTAAGTAGCACCCCAGGCAGTTATCAATGTATTGGCATCGAGACAATAGTCATTCACATTTTCCTCTCCAATTCCCTCACATGATCTATTCGCTTTAAGCCAAATAATTGGATCACCTTGTGGAGGCCAATTTCCTGACTGTAGTGCGCAGTTAACACTGCCCTCACAAAGGGGAGTCCGAACTCCTTTTTCACCTCACTCGGTCGACTGCGGACAAAGTCTCTTTTTTCTTGCTTTCTTTTATTGTCATCGTATTCCGTTTGTAATGTATCTATAAATGCCTTATATTGAATTTGTGTAATTCTTCCGAGCTGTCTTGAGCGCACTAGGTAGGCGTAGGGACTAACCTGTAATTCCTTTGCAGGTTCTTTTATATCCTGTAGTTCCCCTATGTCATCAGGCAGAGATTCTTTCGGAATTAATACAGAACCAGCAACAGCATTACACCAGCTCTCTTCCTGATTGTCAGATTGCCAGTTATTAATCGCCATATTGCCTTTGAGCAGATGCCCCAGTTCGTGGATAAGGGTAAAGGACTGGGCTTTATGTGCATCAGAATCATTAATAATGATGATGGGCAGCTGTGAATGTGATATACATAATCCACGGAATTCTCGATCAATCTTTGACCAGCCCGAATACTTGCTGGTCAGGAAAACAAAAACACTCTTGTCTTCTACCCTCTCTCGCAGTTTGTCAAAACTCAGTGGATCATCCAGAGAAAGCCATCGGCGAACACGTTCTGCAGCTTCTTCGACCTCATCAGATATCTCTATTGCTTCAAATGGAGGGATGGGCTCATTGAGGTCCTCTCTGAATTCAATAAACAGATCTCGGTACTGCTCAACCACAGCCACTAATTTTTTTACTTTGACATCCTGAAATGCTGGTGCATCTTTGAATCGCCTGAACACCGGATGCTGCTTGTATTGGTATTCCTGGGGCAACTCCTTTGTGATGAAAACCCAGCGAGGGACCTGGTACAATGTTGCGAGGGTATCCAACTGCTTAAAGGTGGGAAACTTGCTTCCCTCCTCTAGTTTGTCGACAGTAGAAACCTTCTTCTTTGCCTCATCAAGAGAAATGCCAAGCTGCTCCCTGCATTGTTTGAGAACATTCGGATTAAACAATTCGGCACTGATCTTGCTCATAACATTACCCTCATACTTCAACTATATTCTATAATTGCTACAGAATAAAACTACATGCACATCAAGTAATAACTACATAGAGACAATATAGTATAGCAAACATTTGAATGTTTCGCAAGACACTATCAGTATAATTGGTAACATTTCTACAGATGCAAGACTCGCCTTTCTCGTTGGATATTTGATAGGGTAAATGCCACTAGTAGCATGTCAACGATTCTTGCACCACATCCCAGTCAGTATTTTTTGCAACCCTCTTTCATACATGGCAATATGCAGGCTCCCGACATGTTCACAATATTTGGCAAAACGATAACATCAATATAACTTTAACATGTATAACATTTCTCAAACTATTACAACAATATAATGCGAATGATACAATACATTATGGCAGTACCCAATAACAGCAATAAACAGGAAGAGAATAGCGCATGATACTATCCGGGCAAAAAATACAGGAGCTTCAGGGCAAGGGCATTACCATTGATCCCTTCGTTCCTGAACAGGTTAATCCAAATAGCTACAATATGCGGCTACATAATGAGCTATTGGTCTACGATAATCACATACTCGACATGAAAAAAAAGCAAGAGACACATTCAATTACAATCCCAGAAACAGGATTGCTTCTGGATGCTGATAGATTGTATTTGGGACGAACGGTGGAATATACCGAAACCCATAGCTATGTCCCCATGCTTGAGGGGAGATCATCGCTGGGACGACTGGGCTTATTTGTGCACATTACTGCTGGCTTTGGTGATATTGGTTTCTGCGGATACTGGACTCTCGAAATATTCTGCGTGCAACCCATTCGCATCTATCCTCATGTGGAAATATGCCAGATATTCTATTACGAACTAAACGGCGATTATATCCCCTACAAAAGTAAATACCAACACAACACCGGAATACAATCCAGCCATCTCTATACGGAATTTACAGATAAAACATCCTGAATATCTGGTTTAGAGACGCCGAAATTGGACTGCAGCATGGGCGGCACCCATCGCGGAGATGTGGTAATCACAGATAACAAATACAGGAATACGCTTGAGTAGCTTCCGAATATTGCCTTGGTAATTCATCAGGAAATATTTTTCAAACAAACCGTCCCGCTGCATAATCGACAATACCTTCTGTGCAACACCCCCGGCAATAAACATCCCCCCTAGGGGAGTATAGGCAAGGGCAACAGACGAGGTAAGCCGGGCATACAAGGACACAAAGATCCGCATAATTTCATGACATGTGGGATCATCGGATGCATGCAAATTGATGAGCTCAGGACGCCTGTCTACATCACAATTCATAATGGCATGGCGGACGGCATTCGCCGGAAATCTTCCGCTATCCACAAAGAAATCAAAGATGCGTGCAATGCCCGGACCAGACACAAAAACCTCAGCACCGGGAGGATTGCCTAGTCGTGTAAGATAATAATCGTGGAGCTCCATCGTTATTGCATCAAAGGGTGCCACATCCGCGTGCCCTGCCTCGCTTTCCAGACAAATATATGCTTCCTTGTGTCGGAGCAGTGCACTAACACCAAGCCCCGTCCCTGCCCCCACAACGGCAAGAGTCTCGCCCGGAACTTCTGCAACATCTGTTAGGGGAACAACCATCTTTGGATCATCAAGAGGAATCAGTGGAAGTGCATAACTGATAGCTGTAAAATCATTCATCAGAACAATGGGAAGCTTGTATCGTGCTTCCAGATCGCGCGTATCAATACGCCAACTCAAGTTTGATAGCTCACAGATGGGACCTTCTACAACACCCGCAGCACTGATAGCAATACAGGTATATTCCAGCTGCAGAGCCGAAAAATGCTCAAGGGCGTTGTCAAGAACATCAAGCACACTGTGCATAGTACTACTTTGATACTCCGCAATGTCAAGAATCTTAAAATCTCCATCACAGACTACTGGTGCAACAGTAATATTTGTGCCACCGATATCACAGGTTAAAATCCATTCCCCCATAGTATAAGTGTATCCGTACAAAATAAGAATGTCAAATATTAGCTTCAGCCCTTTTTATTCTCATTTTTTTATTGTATGATGATAGTATAAACATAAGGAGGTTTATTATGTTTCAACTACCTGATCTACCATATGCATATAATGCTTTGGAACCATATATTGATGAGCAAACAATGCGCATTCATCATGACAAGCATCATGCTGGTTATGTTACCAAATTGAATGCTGCCCTGGAAGGGGTTGCAGATATGGGGAATACCATAGAAGATATTCTCACAAATATTTCGAAACTCCCTGCTGACAAACAAAATGCTGTCCGTAACAACGGTGGGGGACATGCAAATCACAGTCTATTCTGGAGCATACTCGGTCCAAAAAATGGGGCTGCACCCCAAGGTGAGCTCGCGGCTGCAATTGATAGTGCATTTGGTTCCTTTGATTCATTCAAACAAGAATTTTCTCAGGCGGCAACTACCCGCTTTGGAAGTGGTTGGGCATGGCTTGTTGTACAAGACGGACAACTTAAAGTTATGAGCACTGCCAATCAGGACAGTCCAATTATGGAAGGGAAAACGCCCATCCTTGGACTTGATGTCTGGGAACATGCGTATTATTTGAAATATCAGAATCGCCGCCCAGAATATATTGAAAATGTTTTCAATATATTTAATTGGACACAGATTGCAAAAAAATACACCGAAGCAAAGTAATAGCTAGCGATAAACCAACAACCACTTCGGTTGTTGGTTTTTACCCAATGATGCATACAATCTCATCATGGCATCATCAATAAGACCGCACCGGCTACAGAAATCTATACAGCGTCATAAGAAGCGTCAAACCTGCTACGCAGGCCCCACCAAACCATCCAGAAAATTTGATCATAAATGCGACATTTTTATCCACGCTGTCGAAGCGCGTATTCATATCTTCAAAGCGTTTGTTGACGTCGTCAAAGCGTTTGTTTGAATCTTCTCTGGACATCTCAAGATATTTGAACATGTCATCAAAGCGTTTGTTCATATCTTCAAAGCGTTTGTTGACGTCGTCAAAGCGTTTGTTTGAATCTTCTCTGGACATCTCAAGATATTTGAACATGTCATCGAAGCGTTTGTTCATATCTTCAAAGCGTCTGTTGACGTCGTCAAAGCGTTTGTTTGAATCTTCTCTGGACATCTCAAGATATTTGAACATGTCATCAAAGCGCTTGTCCATTCTTTGAAAACCCTGCGTTGCATCCTCGCGAAAATGGATTAACAATTCTCGTTGATGCTTGAGCTCTTCCTCTACCCGTACTGCACGTTCCATGGTTGCGAGAAATAGCGTGTTGGTATTTTTCGGAACTTCCATAGTGCTCATTTCTTGTATTGGCATATTTTCTACTTCCTTCATACTTCTACACTCCTTTTTCTATGGCTTTGCTTCAAAATAACTACTTCACTCTGCTAGTTTAGCATAGAATATCGCAAGAGTCATATTGTAGATAATATGTACAACAATTGTTCGAACTTGACAGCTACTAAGCAATTATGGTACAGTCCTCTCATAGTTATGATAATGCTAAAATGGCTGAGAGAGTGCCTATAAAATTACCATCATCGCGAGGGACTTATCTATGCGAAAGTTAATTAATATATGTAATGGTATCGTCCTACTTATGGCCGCGTCTGCCTTTGCAGAGGCCGCGTCTGCCTTTGCAGAAGAAACAAAGAAGTGGCCAATAACACAGGATAAATGGGAGAAGATATCACCGCAAGATGTCCAAGACCGCCTCAAAGCAGGTGCTAATATTCATGCCCATTATGAAGACGACATTACTCTCCTGCATGCTGCTGCACAGTTTCATAACAACCCTGATGTTACTGCCCTGCTGTTAGAGTATGGTGCTGATGTGAATGCTCAAGATATAAATGGGAGAACTCCCTTACATAATGCATCAGCTTTTAACAATGTCGATGTCGTTGCTACGTTATTGGAAGCAGGAGCAGATATACATGCAGTAGAGGAAACATGGGGACGGACTCCCTTGCATGAATCCTCACGGGTAAACGGTGATCCTGCGGTTACTATTTTCCTTTTAGAACAGGGAGCTGATGTTCACAAAAGTGCATATTACGGTCTTCAACCACTATTTGATGCTGTTCGTGAAAATCAAAACCCCAATGTCATTGTTGCGCTATTGCATGCAGGTGCAAAGATAAACGTGAGTGCAGAACCAGATTATTTCCCTTTGAATGCTGCTGCAAAAAATCTGAACCCAGAAATTATTTCTTTACTCTTGCAAGCAGGAGCAGATATTCATGTGGGAGATGCAGCGGGCAATTCGCCTATGCATTCTGCTGCGTGTTGTAATACAAACCCTGATGTTCTTACCCTTTTACTGAATGTAGGTCTAGATGTTGATATACAAAACGGCATTGGTCAAACGCCTTTGCATCAGGCAGTGAAAAACAACAATCTAAATGGCATTCAGGTTTTATTAGATGCAAACGCGAACATTCATCAGCAGGATAGTAACGGCAGAACGGCTTGGGATTATATACAGGAGAATAAATCGCTGAAAGACACCCATGTGTACCAGCGTATGAAATTATTGATAGAAACACAAAATCCTATCCCAGAATACTCGGAATAATATGGGGCACTAAAATACTACAGGCACTCAGAAATAACATCAAATAAATCAACCGCAGAAAGAACCGGACGGAGACCTTTGTTTCTAAGAATGTCCCGGTAACAATCGCTGCAAATAATATTGTGTGACCCATGCATATTAGTATCATTGTGCCATTGTTACTATTACTGTAGAGAGCTACTACAAGATATGACTGTCTATTGGACAATGAACGATGCTCGCTATGAATAGCTGCATGTTCGGCTAGCGCCCATCAATGTAACAGCACTGGCTATAGAAATCTATACAGCGTCATAAGAAGCGTCAGTCCTGCTACACATGCCCCACCAAACCATCCAGAAAATTTGATCATAAATGCGACATTTTTATCTACCGTATCGAAACGCGTATTCATATCTTCAAAGCGCTTATTTGAATCTTCTCTGGACATCTCAAGATATTTGAACATGTCATCGAAGCGTTTGTTCATATCTTCAAAACGCTTATTTGAATCTTCTCTGGACATCTCAAGATATTTGAACATGTCATCAAAACGCTTGTCTATATCTTCAAAGCGCTTGTTCACATCTTCAAAGCGCTTGTTCATATCTTCAAAACGCTTGTCCACATCTTCAAAACGCTTGTCCATTCTTTGAAAACCCTGCGTTGCATCCTCGCGAAAATGCATTAACAATTCTCGTTGATGCTTGAGCTCCTCTTCCACTCGTACTGCACGTTCCATGGTTGCGAGAAATAGTGTGTTGGTATTTTTCGGAACTTCCATAGTGCTCATTTCTTGTATTGGCATATTTTCTACATCCTTCATATTTCTACACTCCTTTTTCTATGGTTTTGCTTCAAAATAACTACTTCGCTCTGCTAGTTTAGCATAGAATCTCGAGAGAGTCATGTTGTGGGTAAGCAATAGATAGTACTACTATCCCGCTACGAAGGGCAGGAGGATGCTGCAGGAACTGATGCACAACATCAGATAGATCAATTTTCGAAAGGTTCGTAAGGACACTTTTTTCTCTACAATGCTTCCTAATACAATCGCTGCAACCAAGAACGGCAGGAGCATAAGATATTGACGGTAACTTGCCCAGTCCTGCCCTGGTGAGGCAGCGGGGTTAAACAAAAATAGTTGGAGCGAAAGAATAGTATTAAACACAACCCAAACAGTTACCTGTGTTGCACGGAACTCTGATTTATCACGCAATCTCTGCGATGTATATATCACCAAGAGAGGACCACCCGTTGTAAAGGCACCGTGTATAATACCAGCCAAAATAAGGATAATATATAGTGCCCAGTTGGGGAGTATTATTTTTTTGATGGGGAAAAATTCTTCTATTATCCCCCGTATGGATATGAAGAGGGTAAAAATACCCACCGATAAGAGCAGAATATTTTGCGGAAGGAAAGAATATACCAGCATACCAATGGGTAAGCCACCCCCGGCTACCAGTAATATGAGTAATGCGACTTTTACATTAACATGTTTATAGGAACGGATCAGCACAGTGCTGGTTACACATAAACCGAAAATAGTAAGGAGGGGACGAACAAAATAAATATCACGCAGAAGGAGCATAAATGGCATGGCAAGAACAGTCGGGCCAAAGCCAGCCACCGTACCAACGCCATGCGCAAACAATATAGTAAGCCCCATAAGAAATATTGACATCATCACCCGAAACGAGAAACACAGACAGCACCCTGCACTGATATTTCCCAGACTCCTTTCGACTGCAATTCTATTACAGGCCCTCCCCGTTTTGCTTCGTATTATCCCATGCATGTTGGAATTTTTTCAAGCCATAATCGGTAAATGGATGATAAAAACTCGCCGTATACACATCAAGACCGCAGGTAACAATATCCATGCCAATGCGGGCTGCCTCCGCTATCTGTTTGCCAGTTCGCAAAGCAGCAGTTATCACCTCTGTGTTGTGGAGTCGTTCATAATTATCGAGTATCTCCCGAATTGCTGTGAGATATTCATTGCAATCCTCCCCGCTGACCTCCTTCCATCCCACAAAGGGCGATATAAAAGTAGCACCCGCACGGGCAGCTGCAAGTGCCTGCGATGGAGAAAATATCAGGGTTACATTGCAGCGTATGCCTTTTTCTTCCAGCTTGCGCACAGCACTAATGCCATCCACAGTACAAGGCAGTTTGATAACGAAAAAATCTGATAGTTTGGCAATCTTCTCTGCCTCAGCAAGCATTTTTTTCTCCTCAAGGATGTGCGGATTAACCTCTATCGAAATAGGAAACTCATCAGGAGAAAGCTCCTTCCGTCCAGCCCATACAGCCATATCTTGCATAATTTCCTCATGCGAACGCCCACTGTTCATAACATGGTTCGGATTCGTTGTTATTCCGTCAATACCGAAGCTACGAAAAGCAAGGTCTATTTCATCTATCTTTGCGCTATCTAAAAAATATTTCATCTCTTTCTCCTTTCTTTGTATGTTCCCTAGGGTCCAGCTAGGTAGTAATTTTTTCGCTCTTTCCCTGCATAAAGTCTTTATTCTTATCACCAACCCAATAGCGATTTCCAGCAATACACCATATAAAACACAGCGGCTCCTCGTGGCTGAAAACCGGGTGATAGTTTAGTAGTGGGATGGTAATGTGGTCGCCCGTTTCAACCCCTTTTACAAAGCTCAGATTCTCATCATCTTCGTATACCTGCATGGCTCCACTTCCCTCAATAAAACTGTAGCACTCCTCCTGATCCCGATGATTGTGCGGAGGCCAAGCACGTGTCCTATCTTGATAGTAGGTATAGCCAGCCATAAATTTATTAGCATCCTCGGATACATCAAACATGAGATACACCTCCTTGCGATGTAAGAGACGCAGCCGCTTCTTGTCCGCCTTCATCTCCGTCCATTTGGAATGAAACACGGGATGCACATCCTCCCCAAGGGCACGGTAGATGTACAGAAAACCAGCAGCAGTCGCATCATCACCATCGCTATGTTCAACGTGGAACGAAGCACCAACAGGAATATACAGAACATCCCGCGGAGCTAGAACATATGATCTGCCATCGACCGAACAGCGCACTGTTGCTCCCAGATTAAAGATCAAACACTCTTCGTTTTTATAGCCCAATGTCATCGAGCGTGCAGATTGCAAACGTAATTCAGCTAGACTTAAAAAATCCAGATTGGAATTACTCTGATTAAATATCTCAGTTAAGGTACACCGAGAATCTCTGTTATGAAATTTCTTTCCATCTTTTATCATACAACCCTCCTTATAATGCACTACATCATGCCGAGAAGACGCGGCAAAAAGAGCACGAGATCAGGAAAAAATGAGATCAGAAAAATAATTGCAATCTCAATCAGAATAAATGGCAGTGCCTCTAGGGCAATCTTTTCCAGCGAAATTTTCGATAAATTTGATGCCACAAATAACACCAAGCCCATCGGCGGTGTTGCCAAACCAATGGTAACATTAATGCTCATCACAACACCGAAATGGATGGGATGAACGCCAAGGTTCAGCAAGGGAGCAGAAAATATCGGAGCAAAAATTAATATTGATGGTCCAGCATCAAGAAACATACCAATAATCAATAAAATCACATTCACAAGGGCAAATAATAGGTAGGGATTGGTAGTAACACCGTACAAAAAACTGTTAATCTGATGTGACAAATTCGTCAAACTCACAATGCTCCCAAAGCCCGATGCAACTCCAATCAAGAGGAGTATCCCTGCCGAACTAATAACCGATTCTTTGATAACCTCCAGCAATGCCTTAAAGCTCAATGAGCGATATACAAACACCGCTATAATAGTTGCATAACCCGCAGCAATGGCAGCTGCCTCAGTCGGAGTAAATATCCCCCCATAAATGCCCCCAAGGATAATAACTGGTGAGAGGAGGGCAAAGAATGCATACTTAAAACTGCTCAGGCGTTCCTTTGGCGTTGCCTTTGGTGATGTAAACAAATAGCCCTTCTTTACACAGGCAAGATAATTTACTATCATCAGGGATACGCTAAACAATAGCCCGGGAATGATGGCTGCGATAAACATTGTGCCAACGGATACATTCATAGCAAATGCATAGATAATCATAATCCCACTTGGCGGGATGATGGGACCAAGTACCGTAGCAGCAGAGGTAATGGCAGCTGCATATTTTTTTGAATAGCCCTCCGCGGTCATCTTCGGAATGAGCATGCTCCCAATAGCAGAGGTTGCAGCAACTGCCGATCCGGTAAGTGCAGAATAAATCGTTGAGGACAGTATCACCACATGTCCCAGTCCACCTTTCCGATGCCCAATCATCGATTTTGAGAAATCAATAATCCGTGAGGTAATCCCACCCCTGCCCATAATATTCCCTGCGAGAATAAAGAAGGGCAATGCAAGCAGGGTAAAGCTCTGCAAGCCACCCAAGGTCTTGTTTAGAAATAGTGGTATGAACTGCCAGCCCTCAGATATAACGATGCTGACCATAGCAGATAGCAAGAGAGAAAATACCACCGGGAGCCCCGTAAACATCAATCCTATGAATAGGATAATAATCGCCGAAGTCATGCGGACGTATCCCATACATCGATAGCACGATGCTCTTTTATTGACCGCTCGGCAACAAGCCCCATAATAACCGACTTGAGTCCATCTTCCAGACCAACCTCAACTGTGCCCCTACCTCCCACAACGGCATTGAATTTCTGATGCTGATAGAATGTCGATCCCAGATGGTCACCTGCCTCTTGCAAGCTTGTATCCGGATATATCTCTTCGACAACAGGCCCCTTCGGCTTCCTCGGGCTGTATATTATCCGAGAGCTTCGTGCCTCTCCCGAAAATCCTGTTGAATGCCCCAGCTCTTCTAGATCATCAACTGCCCACAGTCTATCGGGACCCGGTATCTTTACTTCCAGCTTCCCCAAGTCTCCGAGCACAGATATCTCTTCCTGATAGTACGAACCGTCACAAAACATATTCAATTCCAGAGAGGCACGCATACCCGACTGAAAATCGACGATGGCAAAGGCATTGTCAATAATATCTGGCCTTCTACCATCATAGTCCTCGTCTAGAAAATTCACATCAGCAGCACCAGAGGCATATATTCGAATAGCATCCTCCCCAGCAATAAGGCGCATGAGGTCAAAAAAATGACAGCACTTTTCCACCATGGTCCCCCCGCTGTTCTTTTCAAAGCGGTTCCAGTTCCCGACCTTCTTCAAAAAGGGAAAGCGATGTTCCTGTATGCGAATCATTCGGACCGGTCCAACATCACCCCGTCGTATCCGCTCGCAGAAAATACGTATGGCTTCCATATATCGATATTCCATAGCAACCCAGATCTTGTCCTGGAATCCTGTCAACTGTCCAGCAATAAATTTACAGTCCTCATATGACGTGCAGAGTGGTTTTTCTACGAGCACTGGTCGTGCATCATGCGTAAAAATATCTTTGAGTATGTCTATGTGTGTGTAGTTTGGTGATGCGATAACAAGGGCATCTATGTTCTTGTCGCTGAGGAGCTCCCGATGATGATGATATACCTGTGCCCGGGGTAGCAATTTTGATGATAGTTGTTGCTGTTCTGTGTCGGGTTCGGCTATGGCAGTAACTTCAGCATTATCAAGCAATAAAATATTTTGAATATGCTCCCGACCCATCATGCCGGCTCCGATAATGCCATACCGTATCTTTTCCATACACTAATCCTGCAGCCCTTCTCCAGCACGAAAATACAGAGCAATATCTCTGACTATCGTTTGCAATATAATAGTGAACATGAGAAAGAAGGAAAACGGTGCAACCAAATACAAGGATCCCTTCGTAATGGGGAGTTGCGTATTTGCTACATCCATATTACTACTCACAATATTAATAAGACTGGGAAATATAAAAAGTATGACAGCTGCTGTAACCGCGTTGAGCATGAGATCCAATAGGAATTTGGCAGTTTTGTTCGTGACCCTATCGTAGAACAATGTCATGCTAATATTCATACCACGCAGAATAAGATAGGGGCCGAGCAGGAATGATATGATGAACATAGAGGATACACAGTATTCCTCTATCCAAGATATCGGATTGCCAATAACATAACGCATTACCACTTGTACGAGTATCGCACAGGTCATCGTGCCGAGAAAGAAGACTCCAACATACATGCAAAATGTACTGATGTAGGTATGGAATCTATCTATAGCCCGAGTAGCACTAGATAATGTTCCTGCTAGCCACCTCATATTCTCCTGCTATTATTCTTTTTCCATCCTACGGACTTCTGCGAGAAGATTTTCTTGTTTTTCTATTTCGTCTTTGTAGCGCTCAAGCCATGAGATGGTTTCTGCCGAAACATTCTGACTAAACCAGTCCTCAACGGCCTTAGCCCTCTCTTGGAAACCTCGCAATTCAGATACTGTAGGTCGATACACCGTGCCCCCATGTGCCTTGAATACTTCGAAGGAATTCGCCTCGGCATATTTGTTGTATTCACGAATAAACCAATTCATCGCATCGAAGCCGTCGACCATGACATCCTGTAAGTCAGATGGCAGGGATTTGAACTTGGCGTTATTTACCCACCAGAATCCCGCCATGTATGCATGTCCATCCAAAATAATATATTTGATGCTCTCATGGAGTTTTGCATTTACTATGTCGACCATGCCATTTTTCGTTCCATCTACAACGCCAGTTGCGAGCGATGTATACACTTCGCCCCAGGCAATGCCCGTTGGAGATCCGCCAAGTGCAGATACGAGCTGTTGCTGTACCTTTGAGGGAACAGTACGAATTTTTAGTCCTGCAATGTCATCTACATTCTTAATCTGTTTTTCACGCGTACCAAAATTACGCCAGCGCCCACTGTTTGTAATCATGATAAGTCGGGCATTCCCCGTCGCCTCTAAGGCACCAGCGCGCAGGTCTTTGATAAAAACAGGATCACTAGACACTGCCTCTATAAGACGGTCATTGGTTACCATGTAGGGTAAATCGAAAATAGAAAGGGGCTCCCAATATACACTCGCATCGCCCGTAGTGTTGACAATGTCAAAGCTTTGCTGGATGATGCCATCCATATTTTCACTGACTGATGATGCTAGCTGTCCATTGGGATATATCTGCACAGCGATTACACCATTAGAGTTCGCTTCTACATAGTTCTTAAGCAAGACAAGCGCTCGATGCTTATAGTCATCGAGGTTACCGTTATGCGATGCAATAAACACGTAATCGGCATTATTAGGCACCGCGGAATAATCATACTCAGCAACCCGAACACCCTCTTCTGCATCATTTTGAACAGCTGTCCCCCCAGTCCCCTGAGAATCAATGCCACATCCAAACACAAACACAAACACAAAAAACAATAATACAACAAGAAATTTTTTCATCGAAACCTCCTTTAGATTCTTCCAAAAAACAATCCACTAACTAATTGCAATGTATGCTCAAAGCAGTTACGATGCATATTTTAGGTTATACATCATATCGTTATGCCAATAATTTTAACATTATATCATAATAATTGCAGAAGGTAAATAACAATCTGAAACTTTTGGAATAATTTATTAATAGAAATTACACACACTACGCTATAATAAATAATGTGGAGAGATGGAGAGGTGATTAATTGAACACTATATGAACGATGTCGTCAGGTTCCTTGCCTAGGACATCGGCAAGCTCTGCTATGGGAAGAAAAATTGCGGGATTGCATTCTAATTCTTCTATGTGTCGTTGCCACTCCGGCAGATCATGCAACTTTTTGACAATCTGGCCTTGCTCCAGATGCTGGTACTCCTTACTAATATACGTACAAATTTCCTGAGCATCATCATCTACGTGTTCTTCCATGAAGACAGCTGCCTTCTCACGCATACTTTCTTTTATCTGTACTATATGCTTATCGCTGTTAATCTCAAGATACTGATGCCAGACATCTGCCGGGAGCTGGGAGCCGGTAACATCTTCCATATCCTGTGACAACTCTTCTATTTTGATAAGGGCATAGACTGCACTGAGGATGGGGCCATGTTTCATCAAGACATATCTATCGCCAGTAATAACATTATCGTATGTATCCAACATCCTCCGATCAGTCAAATATAATAATTTGATGAGTTTGAGATATTCCATACTACAATTTATTTCTTTTTGCAAGAAAAAAATTGTAGCGGCCGTGGTTTGGTCTATCTGTAGCATCACTTCCTCCCATTATGATTATACATAATATTACAAAAATAAATACTTTACAAGTATATATCATAGAGTCCTGTTAGCATATTTCAAGTTTTCTGCGTATAACTATAGCATAATCAATTCACGGTGTGGTCTTAGCAGCACGATTGCTCTGCTTGACAATCATATACAATATGTAGCTACCCTCAAAACAGAGCCCCATAAAATACATTATTATTGCAGAGGAAATCTCACTGGCACTATGAACAAAATAGAGGACAGTCCCCGCAACTACAAGACCCAGCACATTGGCATAGGCAGATTTGCTTACTGCCCCGATATTGTTTGCATGGATGAGGACGCCCTTTAAGAATTGTTTAAAGAGAAATAGAATGATGATTGCAACAATTAGGTATTGCAATGTCACAATAGTGTCGACGGCTGTTGCTCCCTGAAAAACCACAAAATAGAGTTGCCTCCCCTTATCCCACAGGAAGAGGAAGAAAAATATAAGCCCACCCATCAACATGGGGAAGAGCACAATCCGATACCATCTTGTAACAGCAATAATATATCTCGCCGTAATGTTATCGATGTCAAAATACAAACCAGAAAACAGATTAAGAAAGGAATAAAGTATAATCCAATTCGCAAGTGCTGGGTTAACGAATATGACGGTGAGCATTGCAATGATACAATAATTTTTTATGGTAAAGATAATTACAGGGAAGGAAAATATAATATAATTCTTTACGCTGACAAAGTCTGTTTTTTTATAACTGATGTTTTTATGCCAGCGATATACCTCATAGAGTATGATGTTGAGCAGGGTGTCTATAACTGAACCGATGATGAGCAGATACATACCAGCCATAAGGTTGGACAGTGCTGACGGTAGCATAATACACAGGGTAATGGTAATGAGCACGCGTATAGTGGATGAGATCAGAATTGCCCAAGAGCTATGTACATACAAGAGGGAGCCCTGATAGATTCTCCGTACGGCCGTACATAGTGTAATAAACAGTATCATCCCCGAAAGTGCAAGCATATTATAGCCAACAAATAATTCGCTATAGAGTGGTACAATTATCAGCATCAACAATACAGATACAGAATATGAGATCATGCTGCTGATGGCGACAGTTCTAATCATTCTCCGCGGTTTTTCTCCACATGCAGTGGGCGTTGCCAAGGGTAGGAGCAATCCCGAAACTCCAATTACAATGGAACACAAAATCCCAAAACGGGATATATTAGCACTGCCATCCATACCTACAGACAGAAAATACAGAATAAATGGCACTTCTATACCCCGAGATATATGGGAGAGTGCGGTAGATATCCAAGAAATATTTATTTTGAAAATGCCAGAACGAAATATACGCATAAGCAACGACATCTAATTACAATATAATACATGAAAAATATTGTCTATGAAATCCGATCTAACTACCCAAACTGCCTTGTAATAGTACATTCTAAATAAAAATATTATTTGACATTTATAAAAATTTGTAGTACAATAATTCACATTAGCTACGGTTGAAATTCAGATACAGACGAAACGTTTTTAACCATAGCAAAGGAGGGAACGGATGAATAAATTAATATATAGGATATATTTTATCATTGGCATTTTGTTGATTGCTACCTATGCTGTAGCTCAAGAGACAAGGTATGAGATTGGTAGCAAACAGGTCTCACAGAAAAAATTAGTAAAAGCTGAAAAATACATGATCACATCAGCAAACCCCTATGCAAGTGAGGCAGGCCTAAAAATTTTAGCCCGGGGTGGAACTGCCATTGATGCTGCAATAGCAGCTCAGATGGTACTGAATCTGGTGGAACCAGAATCTAGTGGCATTGGAGGGGGTGCCTTTGCACTATACTGGGATAATATAGAAAAAAAATTATCCAGTTATGACGGACGGGAAACAGCCCCTTTGAGTGCAGACGAAAGCTTGTTTCAAGAAAATGGAAAAAATATGAGCTGGTGGGAGGCCTTGGCTGGTGGGCGCGCTGTTGGTGTTCCCGGTGTAGTTGCCATGTTTGAGAAAATGCATAAAAAATATGGAAAACTCCCTTGGAAGGATCTCTTTGCTGATGCAATCAAATTATCCGAAGATGGCTTCAAGGTTTCAACAAAACTTGCCAATGCCATTGCAAATCAAACGAACCCGGCATTAGGACGTTATGATGGTGCATGGGAATATTTCTTTCCGAATGGCAAGCCACTCCAAGCAGGAGATATCAAAAAAAATCCTGAATTTGCATTGACCTTGCGGCGAATCGCTCTATTAGGGGCTAAGGGTTTCTACAAGGGACAGATAGCCCTAGATATTGTTGATGCAGTTCAATCGGCTAAAGATAATCCCGGTCTCCTAACGCCGCAAGATCTGATACAATATGAAGCCATTGAACGTCCACCCATCTGTGCCACATACAGAGAATATAAAATCTGTGGCATGGGCCCACCAACATCGGGCGGTCTTACTGTTATTCAAATATTAAAATTGCTCGAGGGAAAGGATCTTAAAAAGTACAACCCTATTTCAGCACAAGCTGCACATTTATTTGCTCAGGCAGGCAAACTAGCATATGCAGATCGCGGGAAATACATGGCTGATGCCGATTTCGTCAACGTCCCCGTCGAGGGCTTGATTGACGCTACCTACCTTCGTAAGCGCTCAGCTCTCATTACCAACAAGGACATGGGGCAGGCAAAGGCAGGAACACCTCCAAATGCCAATAGCAACTGGAAGCAATCCCGATCTCCCGAACAACCAAGCACAACACATTTTAGCATTGTTGATTCCTATGGGAACGGCTTCTCTATGACATCAAGTATTGAAATGGTGTTTGGCTCAACTATCATGGTACGGGGCTTCCTGTTAAATAATCAGCTTACTGATTTTTCTTTTTCTGATGAATCACAGGGCGAAAAGATCGCAAACCGCGTACAGCCAGGTAAACGTCCTCGAAGCTCCATGTCTCCATTCATGGTATTTGATAAGAATGATAACTTGATGATGCTTATTGGTTCGCCTGGTGGTAGCCGCATTATTAACTATGTAGCACAGACATTACTCGGTGTCTTAGAGTGGGGACTAGACATCCAGCTCGCCATAAACATGCCTCATTATGTTAATCGCAACGGAACTACCGACTTGGAAAAGGACTCCGCTGCTGCCGAATTGGCCGACGATCTCAAGGCGATGGGGCACTCCATCAACATACGAGATTTGACATCGGGCTTACACGGCATAGTCCTTACATCATCCGGACTGGAGGGTGGTGCTGATCCTAGAAGGTTGGGCATAGTGCTCGGGAAGTAGAAAAATTAGGGCATACTCATATCCTCTATGCTGTTATACAAAGGAGCTTACGTACCCTACCGGATATTGAGTATGCCCGTCTTAATGACGTAGGAGTTGTTTTGCTCATCTCCTAGCAAAATTATATGAAAATCATGCAGCTACACAAAATTACCTACTATTATTCGGGCTGACTGGACTCGAACCAGCGACCCCCCATGTCCACCAGACGCCTGAATTTACATCTTTTCGATTTCTTGAAGCACTTCCAATTCACGATGTGCATCCAAATATTCTTGATACTGTATTTTTGCATTGCGAATAAGATCATGGTACAATATAACACGTATGTTATGCGCCTTCATGGCAGCAATGCTCCTCTTTTTTCCTTTAGAATGTTTCCATTCTTGCAACTCTTTTCCTACTATGACAATACACTCAATCTCTTCAGAAGTATTTGTTTCTTTCTCCAGAGCAGATTGATATTTCTCAAGTTGTTCAACGATATCATTCTCTTTTAATGCTCTCTCTGCCCGTTTTAATTCTATGATTACGTGCTTTCCAGATATTTTTCTATATTTAATATCAATTCTACCCGTCTTTTCTGCATCAGTTTCAATTACACGTTTTTCTAATTCTGCGTTTTCAGTTGCTCTATCCCACGAAGGATCAATCAACCACAGATGTTCACCAATATGTTCTTGTAATGCTTTTTCTAAAACATTGCTTTCAACATCTTTCAACAATTTATTAATAACTTCTATTCGGCCACGAGTAATATCATAATAATAAGATGCCTCAATATCATCGAGACGGGTGAATGCTTCAGAGATTGCTTCTAAGTTATTAATATCTAGAGCATCCAGCGTGCTTAGTAGAGATCTTTGTGCGAGTTTTTCAAAAGCAAATACAGCATGCTTATAGAGTATTTTGCGATCATCTTGGTCGCTCATTACTTGATTGATTTTCCCAAATAGTTTCTTTGCCACCTTTCTATTATCACCCTGTAATGTCTCATACCATTTTTCCAGTGGAGGATACGCCAAAGCTTGCTTTAGCCCTTGCTCTGCTTTGTATTCAACTCTTTTATTGCTTATATGTTTCAATTCCTGCCTGATAAATTCATGCAGTTCTTTAAACCGCGGATCATCTTCAATCAATACCTGGCGACTTGTCGTGGCAATATCCTCTAAGTCAGAAATATCAAGAAAATCTGCTTCTATTTCGCCAATCAAATATTTAGTATACAGACCATCTTCTTTATACGACCCTAATATATCTTCTTGTGCAACCTTTCCTCTTACAAGAATACTTATATGATTGATGTTATCGTTATCATTCACCAATTCTGCAGTGGCAGAAACCAAACCTATCCACCCAGAAATAGAATACTGCACACCATCTACATGCAACGTATTTTCTCGCCGATCTAATTTCACTGTGTCTGAATACAGTTTTTGATCGTTATATTGACCATCGTATACTGCTACATATTCAAGCTTCCGTAAATAATCTCTATCTTTAATAGTAACTAGTACATCATTAACTTTTACAAAAAAATTATTATTAAAACTGGAAAGTGTAAATCTTCGTGCAACTCTTTTGCGAAGTTGTTCTGGCAGAACACTATATATTCGTTTTTTTGTATTTGAGAGCTCAATGCGCGTTCCTGACTCAGTTTTGATTTCATTTTCTGGCTTTATAGGTAATTCTTTTGGATAGTATGCATCATCACTTTGTATAGCATCTTTTATTGCGGAAACATCTAATTCCAATCCTATGGTATCTTCAGTTTTTATCTTAGTGAATATTCTAATTGTATTAGCAATGGCAAAAGTCGATAATTTCCCTATGCCTTTACGCCCCATAACAGTGCGATTTAATGACTCTGTCTTATCTCCGTATTTTTCTCTCTTTTGATAACCTACCAATAAAAATTTATCATTCACATCATCTACGTTCATTCCACAGCCATCATCTTCAATGATAATCATGTTTTTTTCCGGTGTAATACGAATGTGTACATTTTCTGCGTCTGCATCCCAAGCATTGGCAATTAACTCAGATAACACTGCCGAAGCATTGCTATATAAATTCATACCAAGATGATTTATGACTTGTAAATTAATACGGAGTATATATTTATCTCCCATCAATATCCTCCAAATGCTTTATGATAGATTCTCCAATTACTTCTCCAATCTGCGGTGGCACTGCGTTTCCTATATGCTTCCCAGTATTTTTTAAACTTGTTTGTGTACAAAATCGATAATCAGCTGGAAAGGTTTGCAGTAACGCACCCTCGCGCATGCTCAATGCACGATCTTGATCAGGATGTCCAAATCTACCGGTTCCATAAATATAGAATTGGGTAGTTATCGTAGGTGATGGTTTATCCCATTGCATCCGACCATATACACTCGTATAGGTCTTACCGCTTTCCTTGGTATAACATTGTGGCAAAAGATCTTTTGGCCAATCTCTCCATGTCCCTCCGGGCTTTGAATGTTGAATACGTTTCATATTTATATCTGATAATCTTGCACTTTGATGCAGGATATCCTGCTGACTAGTTTCGCCAGATTGTAGTGTAGGTAAGTATTTTATAGTATCACGAACAGTTTTTAGAGGGATGGTTGGAAGATGCGACAATGTAATATTACCATGCAGGGATGCTAACAATAACAAGCGTCTGCGAACCTGCGGCACTCCGTAATTACAACAATTAATAACTTGAGCGCACACATTGTATTGCAAATTTTGAAGTCCTTCATAAAATTTTGCGTATACATCAGTGTTTCTGAGTTGTGGGACATTTTCCATGGATACGACATCTGGACGACCCTCTCGCACCAATCGGAGAAAATCATCAAGTAGCCCCCAACGGACATCATCTCGTCTTGCTCTATTCTTAAGGGTATGTTTAGAAAAAGGTTGGCAGGGTGCACATCCTGCAAGTATTTTATATCTTGAGTTCTGGAATGTTTTTGCTATATCGCCATAATTCCAGTCTTTAATATCCGATAGAAAAAATTTTGCGTTATTATTTATTTCATAAGTGTATTGACAACTTTTATCAATATCTAAACCACCACGCACAGGAATACCAGATTGTTGCAAGCCGTGTGTTAGACCTCCTATTCCACAGAATAAATCAAACGCTTCTACCGATATTTGTTTTTTGCACATCATAGTCCTAGAACATTATATCAGAAATAACACGTTTGCATCACATCAAAAGCAAACTGCTGTGTATACATACCCTTCCGTCCTCGCATCAGTTCTTATCGTATTGTATCAACAAAAATCCCGCGCGGAGAGGCATGCGAACACCACGGCACTCGGTAACCATCCGAATCTTGAATATATTTATACATCTACCATCACCTCCACACTCCCGTCTGATACACCCGAACGTAGGCAATTTGAAACTCATTCCCATTAACAGTACGAAAAACACTAGAGTATCCTAAGTGCCCACATTGTGTACCGAGACGCACAGGATCTTGTATTAGCTTTGACATTTCATAAGCAAAATAATTATCCTCCTGACAGTACTGATCATATTTTTCCTGAATTTCAGGAGGCACATATAACTTCATAATATAAACTCATAACCGAAGTTCTACAAGTTTATCAGTAGCCGTCCCATACTTACTATTAAAATCTCTTAGTATCTTTTCTGCCCACTGCAGTTGGGTTGGAGTAGGAGGAATCGTATTATCTACTACTGCCTCAACGGGCATGGGGTCTCCATCCTTTAAATGTTCCCATAGAGAATAATATCGCGTGTGTGTTAAGTCAGACAAATACTTGGCAGTTGAGCTATTTACCCATCCAAGTACCTCATCAATGTATTTTTTATCCGCATCTCTGATGAGTGGCTCTGTAACGTGGGACTGATAATTTACGGGTGTATATCCATCATCATCGTCTTGTGATTCACTAATGAAACCATTCTTTTTCAATGCTTCAATATCCCTGTCAAAGGTAGATATCATGGGGCCATATTTCTGCCGAATAAACAGAGCATCAGTAATCCGTTCGCGCCTTTCTGTATAGGACTCTACTTCCGCAAACCAAATTGCCTTGTGCAGATGAGTCTTTCCTCGGATACCTCTGTAAATAACATACAACATTGCATCTTTTACCGCTGTCATACACAAACTCCTCTATAGTGTACACAACAAAAAACATGCAATTGCATCAAATCAAAAAGCAAATTACTACGTATCCACATACTGCCACATCATATCAGTTTTCATCGTAGAAACACCCCCGCACGCGTGGGGAATACACATCCACTCAAAACAATACTATAGAATAAAATTTTCCCCTTCATAACATTACTATTGTAGTTATTTCTATCTTATATGTCAAGTATACATCACCTCCACACTCCCGTCTGATACACCCGAACGTAGAAATTCATGCCTTCCGGCATCCACTTTGTGTTATCGTGCAACGCAGCTATCGTAAACATGAGGATATCACCATCTTCTCCCACTGGTACATCTAGTGTCGTCTTAGACACATAGTTTCGTGTTATATCTTTGCCTATCAATAAGTCACTCTGAATATCCCAGCGGAACATCGCTTGAGGATTTACCCGGTCCTTCCACCATGTCGTGTTGTATGGTTGAAATGTAGCGTATGTTGATAATATATACGGGTTCTTATAGTTCTTATGTTTTGAAAGGTCTGTATAATCAAGATAAAAATAAGTAACTACTAGCAGACGAACGCCCTTGACGTTCTTATAGCCGTAATCCTTCGTTTCGATCTTCCGTATCGCCTTATGCGACACATCCCACTTATCATCTGGTATATTGGCTGCTTGGTACCCTACATAGCCATTGAACAGCGTCTGATCCGTCCACCCAACAGACTTCCCATACACAAGATGTCCCATATAGTAGCCATCATGGTCAGAACCTCCAACTTGATGCTCGGGATGGCTTCCATTAAAGACACATCCACTTAACACAAACAAAGCAATACTATAGAATAAAATTATCCCCTTCATAATATTATTATTGTAGTTATTTCTATCTTATATGTCAAGTATACATCACCTCCACACTCCCGTCTGATACACTTGGACATGAAAATTCATGCCTTCTGGTATCCAATGTGGGTTATCAGACAACAAAGCACGCGTAAACATGAAGATATCGCCATCTTCGCCCACTGGTACATCTATGATATCTGAAGCTTGATAGTAGCGCGTTATCCCGTTGCCTACGTTAAGGAGAGTATCTTGAATGTTCCATGTGTTAAACAACTGTGGATTTGCTCGGTCCTTCCACCATGCCGTGTTGTATGGTTGAAATGAAGCGTATGTTGATAAACGCGTTGGGGCTTTATAGCTTTTATGTTTGGTCACCTTGCCATAATCTACTGCAAAATAAACTACTACTCGCAGACGAACGCCCTTGACATTCTTATAGCCGTAATCCTTCGTTTCGATCTTCCGTATCGCCTTATGCGACACATCCCACTCGGTATCCGGTATATTGGCTGCTTGGTATCCTACATAGCCATTGAACAGCGTCTGATCCGTCCACCCAACAGACTTCCCATACACAAGATGTCCCATATAGTAGCCATCATGGTCAGAACCTCCAACTTGATACTCGGGATGGCTTCCATTAAAGACACATCCACTTAACACAAACAAAGCAATACTATAGAATAAAATCATCCCCTTCATAATATTATTATTGTAGTTATTTCTATCTTATATGTCAAGTATACATCACCTCCACACTCCCGTCTGATATGCTTGGACATGGAAATTCATGCCTTATGCAGCAGGACTTAAAACATCAACTTTCCGGCTAATATCCTGAGCGTCAACACCATAATGAGAAGCATCAGAAATGTTCGTTAAACGCCGCAGAACTTTGTGTGACATTGTAGGATCGTCACAGAATACAATGAGTGAACGAAATTTTCCTATTCTATCGCTGTAACGAAGTAATCGTTCTATAGTGATGGTAGCCAGTTGGGCCTTGTCTCTGTTTGGAACACCAAATAGAAAGATTCGTGTTGGTCTCTTTATTGCATAGTCAATGACATAATCATCGGCGCGCTCAATGTCGGCAGTAAAATCTTTGGTAAGTTGTTCTGATGGAATTATGGCTGTAATTTCACGTTCTAGGTCTTCATAAAAGGTATTTGCTACACGAACACGATTTAAGAAGGTCATGTCATGGATTTTTGTAATTGCCTTTCCAAAATTAAAAATAGCTGTATGTAACTGATCTGCTGTCGTTTCAATGTAAAATTCATCGTCATGATGGGTGAGGTCGCATTCAGATTGTATTTGTCGCAGAAGTTGCTTGCGACTTCCCTTATTCATGAGATTAATATCAGTCGTATAACTCATATGCATGAGTGTATGTCCGCAGTCTGTAACCCTTATTCCTCCTGTTGGCACTGGCTGTAAGTACATTTGGTATGAGTCGCCATCGGAAAAAAGAAAAGGTGTTTCAATGAGAATGAGATCATCCTGTCTTACCAAGTTGATGTCTGTGCAGAGATTCGCACAGAGTGTCTCCTGTAATTTTTCCAAATTCATCCTTGTATCTCCGTGTCAAAAAGCTCGGGTTGGGGAAGTAGATGGTCTGGGTCAGTAATATGACAATCCTCACACAGACAATTTAACGCTTCGGAAAGCTTGCTAAAGCGGTCGCTTTCTTCAGCATACAAATCCTCCTTCAGTCCCTTTTCTTGGTATCTCTGAGTCGCCTGATGGATATGTGCGACTTTATCTATTTTCTGATCTTCCAGTTTATTCGTATGAGAATGGCTTGGACCGTTGTATCTTCTCAGTGTGAAATCCCTACCATCTGACAGTATGCATCGGATACCACAAGAAAAACTATTTGCAATTTTCTTATTCTGCCTAACATACATCTTGTACGTATTGTCGTTGTCATCAGAAAGAGTAATGTCATGGGATGCCCCTTTAGATTTACAAGATACAACAATTTTTTCTATCATGATTTTTTGTTGAATCTGCTCATCGTCTATTACAATGTCATCACTGTACATCATCAATCTACTATGCCTTTGACGAATACATGTACCCATTACCGCTCCATACATCGGCATCATGTATTCCTTTACAGTTTGTATCTATTGGTAATTAGCACAACAAATTACCTGTACATAGTAGCTATAATCACGTAAATTGTCAAGAAACACCCCCACACGCGTGGGGAATTGTTATAACACATATCGTCACGTTGGGGTATTGGAACGAACGTGAGCTATAGCTTGAATAGCTTGTGGGACTGGACGATACCTTTGACATAGCTGTCATACTTTTGAAATTCTGCTGTTGAAGACTCTGATTCTGCATTCTCCCGATGTATCTGTAATTCATCGTCAATGTTGTAGTTTTCACGGATTTTGAAACGAACACATTCCTTACGTTGTTCCTCTCGCTCCTCGGCAGTCAGCTCACGGCGTACTTCTACTGGTACACCATCTTTTACCTTCCACCGTTTTGTATTCCACATCTCATCTAATACAGATTTCCATCTATCTATATCTGACTTGGGGATTACACCCGAAGCAGATTCATCTTTGGTATACACAAGAGACTCAACGTAGCCATCCGCATTTTCAATAAATTTATACAAGTATACATCACCTCCACACTCCCGTCTGATATGCTTGGACATGGAAATTCATGCCTTCTGGTATCCAATGTGTGTTATCATACAACAAAGCACTCGTAAACATAAGGATATCACCATCTTCGCCCACTGGTACATCTAGTGTTGTCTTAGATACATAGTTTCGTGTTATATCTTTGCCTATCAATAAATCACTCTGAATATCCCAGCGGAACATCGCTTGAGGATTTGCCTGATCAACGAGATCATGATACATGTCAATAATAATACCCTCTTTAGTTTAATAAACTATAAAATAGATTGCAATACTTTTTTGGGGGAAAGTTGTAGAATGTTTCTATGCATATATTTGCTAAGAATGTTTTGCTTATTCTTCAAACGAAAGATCGGAGCAAAAAATGGCTGTCGGATAAAAGTGGGATATCTGTTCAAACACTAAATGGGATTTTTAACCAAAGTAAGACACCCCGTTTAGATACCGCATTAGCAATATCAACTACTCTAAATTCAAGTATTGACTCCTTATGCCATGGAGGCGATAATATTACCGAAGTCTTTACACGCGGTAATGCATCATATGACCTTACCCCAGAATTCTTACAATCAGTTAAATACATAAAAATGGCATCAGATAAACTGGACCATATTGCACAGACAATCAATACACAGAAATTAGATGTAGAACACTCTTCCTCATATGTTACCTCTCCTACTAATAACCAGAAGACCATTCCCGACACAGATAACGAACCAGACTCCGACATTGTCGCAGAACCTACACCCGAATACCATGTTCATCAGAGCATGGTATCTATGCCGTATTACACTGATGACGATCTGAATGAACTACAGGCAACTGATCTACGCAAGGTAGGCAAGAATGCTGCAGGAGCTCCTCGTGAGATGGTAACTGATGATGAGATTATTGCTGTTCCTATAGGATTGCTACCAGTTGGCATTTCTGTACACGAGTTATTTTGTGTTGATATTGTTGGTGGTAGCATGGTTAATGCCGGCATCCCTGATGGAGCGGTAGTTCTTCTTCGAACGACGCATTTTCCTGTACATAATGACATCATGTTGGTGCGCTACGAGGACAAGAGTACGCTCAAACGTGTCCGACAAGACACAGAGGGCTGGTACATTCAGTGGGAAGATGGAAGCGGACAGGTACAGCGTATGAAAGGTGACGACTGGGAGATTTTGGCTGAGTTTGTTGCAGTAGTAAAATAAAGTAGCCCTTTGGGGCTTGTGTAAGACATTTGATATTACCCACCTGTGTGGGATGTTTTTAGGAGGAACATATGTTTAGCTTACTAGATATTGAGACAACTGGCGTACATTTGCACACGGATAAAATTGTAGAGATTGCAATATATATCCTAGATCAGAATTGCACTATAACCGATCGCTTTGTAACTCTTGTGAATCCGCTGAGAGATGTAGGACCGACACGAATACACGGCATTACTGCTACAATGCTAAAAAATGCTCCGACATTCTCTAGCATTGCTCCCGCAGTGCTCCGCAAATTGCAAGACACATACATCATTGCTCATAACACTATTTTTGATGCTACGATTCTTACACATGAAATAAAGCGTGCGCTTGGTATGGAGGTTCTTCTCCATGGCTTTGACACACTAAAAATAACACGGCAGCTCCTGCCTCATTCTCCAGGACACAGTCTCGGTGCAGTATGCGACTATCTGGATATTGGAATACAAGGCGATACACATACAGCAGAACATGATGTGCAATTATTGCATGCATTATGGCAATGGATATTAGAACAGCAACCCATCAATTATGACATTAATACACTGCAGATATTCCATGCGAATACGGTACACAAAGTGCATTTTACTCTACCAGGAGAAATAGCACATCATGTGCTTACTCGTGATCAGGTTGTACCCGATAGCATCGATAATGCATCCCCTCGGCTTATCCAATTAATATATAACACAACTTCTCGCACCCAAAATGACAGTGAAGTACAGTACCTTGTGTTATTAAAATCAGCCCTCGAAGATCACATCATCACCTTAGATGAAGAACAGACCTTAAAAGATTTATGCAATGAGTTACATATAACGCCCGAACGCCAGTATGAATTACATCGTACTTTTATGAATGAGTTAGTGGGCATCGCTCTCCAAGACGGTGTAATTACGCAAGATGAACACGAAGAACTGGAACAGATTGCCCGGGCACTGTCAATACTTGATATACACCGCATTATTAACACAGAAACAGAGCCAGCAGAAGCAGAAAACAGCATAGGCAGTGCTAGGAAACACAAATACTACCAGAAAAGCATTTGCTTTACGGGTGATTCTAACTTGCAATACAACAATGAACATCTAACACGGGGTGTGGCACAGGACATTGCAATCAGCAAGGGATGTATTATAAAAAATGCGGTATCTAAAAAACTAGATGTTCTTGTGGCAGCTGACATACATACCCTTTCGAATAAGGCGAAAACTGCACAGAAATATGGCGTGGCGATTATTCCAGAGAAACTCTTTTGGGATACGCTAAGGGTTCCAATACAATGAATGATATAATGAATGATGGAATATTTGAAAACGGATACTTAAAAAAAGATTACGAATGTAATAGCATAGATGAATTTCTGGCGTTGCTAGAAGAACATAAATGCTATACCGAAGAAAAAAAAATACTTATAAAAACACTTCAAGCACTATTACAGGAATTAACAGAGAAAAAACTTCTACCAGAAGAAATACATATAGAAGGATATGTGACCAGCTTATTTACTAGCAGCAATCCCCCTGCCCACGCTCATCAACCCAATCTAAGTGCTTGTTTAATATATCAAGAAAAGGAAATAATAAGAGCGCACGCTATCATTAAGGAAAATATTAATCTGACACGACAAAACAGAAATAAATATGATATAATGGGTGTGGTTAGGAGCCCTATATTACAAAATTCTCCGATGTCCCTGCAACTACAGCGAATTAGAAAACATGGCTCCAAGAAGGTGGGGGCGGTGGTTATCAGTGCCCCCAACAATACAGAGTAATGAAAGACATAAGTGGGTTTTTTAATAGAGAACATCCTCTCGAAGATTTGGTGAAAGAGATACAACAGTACGCCCAGGCACTAGAAGAAACTACTAACTTTTCCATTAAACACGAGGATGAATATGACTGCAATAACAAAGAGGATTTCTTTGATATTTTCTATTATGCGACACATGGATATATGACGGGATTACAAGAAGCGTATGAACAACTGTGCCAACGCTTTGCCATCCCGGAAGTCCTACTACGAAAATATCATTACGTAGTAAAATTTGATACTACACAGCCAGACTTACAGCTAGATGAAGAAACCCCACAATATAGTGGAACAATGCCTCCTCTATTTCTTCATACATATTTAGCAAGCGTTACATCACAGAGCATGCAAAAAACCTTTGCCCATCTCCAAGAACGTGAAGACAATCTGTATTTAGCCAAAATCCAGAAAGGGAGTAACATACTATGTTATCACTACGAACCAGCTTCATTGGAAGAGTCACAGCACGGTTCTGAAGTTGACAAAAGAGTAACTGAAGTTATCAACATTATCGGCGAGAAAAATGTACCTTCTTATAAGAAGATGCAAGAAAGAATTCAGAAACAGATAGGAGATAGATATAAGATCAATCCGTTCCTAACAGCATTAAAAAATTTAACACCATCAAAAAACAGTAACGAGGATATCACGATTACTACCAGCAATGATCGCATTCGCATGCAGCCCCAACACAGGACCAATATTGATTGGATATTGGGATATAAACCAGATGATTCAATTTTCACAGGGTTCATATTGGAGCATAATTCAAAAAGTATGAGTTTCAAAATATACCCTGACTTCGCATCCAGAGCAGAAGCAACAATATATTACAGCGACGAAGAAGTTTATAAGAAAATACGTCAACATTTTAGCACTCCATATGACCCAAGTCAAGCAAAAAAGGTAGAAATAACAATAGAAGACCCCCAAGCCAAAACATTGAAACTAAAAGAGATTAAACCTGTAGCTACTTAAGCGAATGCCTTCACCTCAAGTAATAAAATACCCTGCACTACAACCCCTCTTTACCTAAACGTAACGGGCATTGCTATAGTTCAATACCATTTTGCGTTACCATAAGAATATGCACTATCTTCTGAGTTTCATCCACTGCATAGGTAATGGATATAGAACCACAATGCTCATCAGTAACTGCATATATTCTGGTGGGCAAGCCATTGTATGATTGTTGCGTTGTCGTAGAATATTTATGATTTGGATTAAGAGCAATAGAATTTACTATCAATGGAAGCTTGCTGTTCTGTGCTTGCAGTCTCTTCTTTAAGCTCGTATCTAACCATTTAGTAGTATATCCCCTGCTCATACATGCTGCCTGTTGAGCTCCTCTATTCTACGTTCTGCCATCTGTATTTCCCTGTCGCTTGGTTTTCTATATGTTACGGTTGTCAACTCAATGGGCATATCTGCAAACAGTGGTGTCATGTCATAAAAATCGTCATGTGTTTTATCCGATATATATGTGGCAGAATGGGATTTGAGATCGTTGTATGCAGCATCAATATATTTTTTGGATTCATCCGATATAGCAAGAGAGTCTAAATATTCTTTCCCTTTATCAAGCAAAATATACTCTGTATACTGCAACTCATCATTACTGTATACCATTTTCTTAATAAATCCATTGCCATATTCCAATGTATCAATAAGCGCGGACAGACCTCGTATTGTTGGTCCATAATGGTTTTTCATGTATTTGGTATTCGTAACGGTTAGCTGTCGTTCTTTGTAGGATTGTTTATCAGCAAACCACAATATCTTATTAAGATGTACTGCTGTAGGTGGAGATAAGCTTATAACATACAGCACTGCATCTTCTACACGCATGCAATCCATATCTACCTCCTTGCTTTTATATTATGCATTATTCCGAAAAATTGCAATCCCCCTAGCCCCAGAATCCATCAACCTTCTGGCCATACTGTTGGTATTCTGTTAGTCTGTCCTCTATGGCTGGAGCTAGGTAGTGTTGGGGCATTGCCTCACTACGATGCCCAATGAACTCTCGCAATACAGGTCGTTGCAATTTCAGGGGCATGCTCCCGCTTCTGGAGCATACGACCCGCTTCTGGAGCATACGAAGTGTCATCTCTCTTCGGGCTGACTGGACTCGAACCAGCGACCCCATGTCCCCCAGACATGTGCGCTAACCACCTGCGCTACAGCCCGTACCTCTGTTGAGGTGCTCTGTAATTATAAAACAATATCGGGCAGATTGCAAGTACCAGAAGAGCACGGCTTGTCTAATACCACTAGATCATGCACAATAGAAATGTGGGACAAAGAATTATACAAAATGTGAGTATGGGTGCGTTGCAGACTTGGAAGCAAGTGGGGAATACGTTGCACATACAGAGTCAGAATGGCAACCTCAGTATTGAAGCATACCGAAAATCGGTAATCCGCATTACAGCCAATCCCCCAGGTATAGATGCATCCCCGCCAAGCCATGCAGTTGTAGCAGAAGCATTGACTGACACAGAAATAGAAGTCCAAGACAGCGAAAGAGCATTATCTATAATTATTAGGACAGAAGGAAGCACGGATGAACATCGTATTCATTGTACGAAGGATAATACGGCCTTAAGCTTTCTGGATGCAGAGGGTAGGACGCTGAATCAGGATCATCCGAATTTTTCGACATCATGGTTGGGATCGGAAGCCAGCTTGTATAAGGCAATACAGGCGGAGGAGCGCTTCCTTGGACTGGGAGAAAAAACCGGGCCACTGGATAGAAGGGGGCATGCATACCTGAATCATAACAAGGAAATATTTGGCTATGGCAAGAATGATGACCCGATCTACGTAAGCATCCCCTTCTACCTTGCCGTGCACAGCACGGGAATGTACGGCATCTATCTTGATGCAGTGTGCGATAGCAAGGTGGATTTTGCTGCCTCCAATAATCGCTTTGTATCCCTAACTGTTCGAAGCGAGCAGCTCAGTTATTTCTTTTTTTACGGAGATAGCCCTGCAGACATTTTGGAGAGCTACACATGGCTCAGCGGACGGCCCTATCTTCCGCCTCGCTGGGCGTTTGGATATCATCAAAGCCGCTACAGTTACTCATCCAGTAGTCGCATCGTTGGAATTGCAGAAGAATTTCACAGGCGTAAAATCCCCCTAGATGCCATTCACTTTGACATTCATTATATGGAACATTACAAAGTATTCACCTGGGATGCACAGCGCTTTCCCAATCCAAAGCAAACAATAGACGACCTCAGATCAATGGGTGTACAGTCGGTGGTCATTGTCGACCCGGGCATAAAAGTAGAAGAGGGCTACCATATATACGATGAGCTCGTCGCCAGCAAGAACATGCTTTGCTATCCCGACGGAGAACCCTATATCGGTGAGGTATGGCCCGGACCATCACTGCTACCTGATTTTAGTAATAGCACTGCCCGCAAATGGTGGGGCGAAAAATTGCATCATTATACCGACGTCGGGGTACGTGGTTTCTGGAATGATATGAATGAACCCTCAGTATGGGGACATTCTATACCAGATATAGTAGAGATGGATAATGATGGCAAGCCCGTATCAATGCGAGATTACCACAATCTATATGGACTGCTTATGGCTGAGGCCAGTTATACGGGAGCAATACAGCAGCGCCCGAATGAGCGCCCCTTTACATTGACGAGATCGGGCTTTGCAGGCATACAACGTTTCGCTGCAGTATGGACAGGTGATAATGTCTCGAATGATGACCATCTCATGCTGGCAATACGACTGCTCAATAGTTTGAGCATCAGTGGCGTGCCCATATGCGGATTTGATGCTGGTGGATTTGTAGGAGATTGTGAGCCCGAGCTCTTTGCTCGCTGGATAGCTATCGCTGCATTTACCCCCTTCTTTCGTGGCCATAGTATGATACACAGCAGAGACGCAGAACCATGGTCCTTCGGTGAACGAGTAGAAGAAATAGCACGGAACTACATTTCCCTTCGATACCAACTTATCCCCTACCTCTATTCTTTGGCCTATCGGGCACATGCAGAGGGATTGCCGATGGTCGCATCTCCGGTATTCCATCATCCATATGATACCAAGCTCTATGCCTACGACAACCAATTCCTCTGTGGCAGGGACATCCTCGTTGTACCCTGTCTAGCACATGAAACGTATAAAAAAATATGCTTACCTGCCGGAGAGTGGTATGGATTGTATGACGATCAGAAATATCAGGGAGAATTCGTTTATCAGCTTCATCCAGATTTCGTGCCTGTCTTCGTTCGTGCGGGGGCAATTATTCCCATGCAAGCATTACAGCAATCCCTATCAGAACAGCTCGCAGATTGCCTCTTTCTCCATGTCTATTTGGGGGGCTCCGGTACATGTCATTATTTTGAAGATGATGGCATTAGTTTTGCATACCAGGAGGGTGATTATCATCGAAGAGATATTACACTGGAACAGAAGGGGGAGCAATGCCGTTTAACCTTGTCCGAAATTGATGGGCGCGCCACTTCACATTTTAAGCGTATGCAATGCTACATACATGGTGGCGAGCAGGTTCAGGTACAGAACCATGACGGTGCAATAAAGGGCAAGTACGAAAACCATGCCTTCGTAACAGCAATATCAAACTTCGATCCTCTCGGAAAACAAACACATGAAGCCTTGGAATGCCGGGTGTATAGCTTCGCTGTAAACTATCCTGAGGACAGATGGAGCATAGAAATAAAGACGGATAATGATGGAAACACTGAGTAAACGCGTAAAATTTGGCTTTGGCGTAGGCGACCTCGGCGGGAATCTTTTTTTTACCATCATCGGGTTTTACCTGCTGTACTTCCTGATTGATATTGTCGGACTTTCGCCAATGCTCGCAGGGACAGTCCTGATGATTGGTAAACTATGGGATGCCATCAGCGACCCCATTGTCGGACATCTTTCTGATAAAACTCAATCTCGTTGGGGAAGACGCCGTCCCTATATCTTTGTCGGTTCCTTCCTCGCCTTGTTTGGCATGTATGCATTGTTTACGGTGCCAAACACTGATAACACATGGCTGAGCTTTGCCCTCATGACCTTTTTCTTCTGCTTTATGTCAACCGCGTATACCCTGATAAACATTCCCTACACAGCCCTCCTTCCAGCTTTGAGCAATAATTTTGATCAACGCACCATCCTCAGCGCCTATCGCATGAGCTTCGCAGTTTTCGGAACCTTCCTCGGAGCCGGAGCCGTATTGCCCATTATCGGGCTGTTTCCAACTGTAAATATGGGATGGTCAATGATGGGTGGCATTATGGGTGCTATTATCATGCTGAGTTCCCTGCTGACGGTTTTTGCCATTAGGGAACCCCATGTTGTTCCGAAACAACAAGATGGGTTTTTTAAGACCTGCCGTCACGCACTCTCACAACCGATTTTCCTCAAGGCAGTTATCCCTTGGCTACTGTTTATGGCTGGCACGACTATGATCCAAGGCGTCCTAGTCTATTACTTTAAGTACATCTACCGCGATGAGTCGCTATTCCAGATAGCAATGATAGTATTGCTCAGTTTTAACCTTGTCTGCATTCCAATTTGGACCTGGCTATCAAAAAGGTGGGATAAGAAAACCTGTTACATCATAGGAATTAGCATCATGGGTATCGCCTTGCCGCTCTTTTCCTTCCTCGGTGAACAGCTGGGAATTATATGGGCATTTGTTACCTTAGCCATTGGTGGCATTGGCCTGTCTACCCATTATGTCATGCCGCATTCCATCCTTCCTGATCTTGCAGAATATGATGCTCAGAACAATAATGGGCTCCGTCGTGAGGGTATGTTCTCCAGTCTTTGGACCTTTGCAAGTAAGATTGGTCAGGCATTTTCCCTTGCATTGAACGGGTGGTTGCTTTCTATATTCCGCTATGACCCGGGAGTTAGCCCCGAACGCTTCACATTAACAGGTATAAAACTTATCTGTGGGATCGGACCAATACTATTTTTTATAGCTGGCATCATCATTTTTTCTTCTTACCCGATTACCCGTAAATTCTACGCTACTATGATGAAACATAGGCAATGAGTCATGTCAGTATAATCACTATAAAAACGTATTTTCCAAATTTCCTGTTGTTTGAGCTGTGTCTGTAATTTTCCTCAAAAGATTCCCCGAGATGCTTCCTTATTACAATGCAAACTGCACATTGTACATTATAATTACCCGGTGCAATTGTAAATTGTGCATTTGTATGGCATCATAACGATATGTCGTATGCTGATATTAGTCACAAGACAAATACTATAGTACAGACAAGCATAGCAACACCTCTTGGTCCGATGGTTGCTGCAGCAACGCCACGGGGGATATGCTTGCTTGAGTTTGAGGACAGACGAATGTTGCCCACACAATACAAACGATTGAAACAATATTTCATGTCCGATATTGTCGATGGCGATAGCTCCTTCTTTATACAGCTTACACAAGAATTACAAGAATATTTCGAAGAAAAACGTAGTACCTTCACTGTCCCATTGGATAGATCAGGAACCCCATTCCAACACCTCGTATGGGACAAATTACAAAACATCCCCTACGGACAAACACGCGCATATCAGGACATAGCTATAGCAATACAAAAACCGACCGGTTCACGCGCCGTAGCTCGGGCTAATGGTGATAATAAAATCGCCATCATCATCCCCTGTCACCGTGTTATCGGTAAGGACGGCAGTATGGTCGGCTATGGCGGTAAGGTATGGCGCAAGAAATATCTATTGGAATTAGAGGGCGCGATCCCCAGCACAAAGACCGGTACAGAATCCCCTACAAAGCAATAAATACTATGTATACCTGTCCAATGCATCTTGAAATTCAACAACCTCAACAGGGAACTTGTCCAAAATGTGGCATGGCTCTTGAATCTTTGGAACCAAGCGCTGAGGAAGATAATAGTGAATTACTATACATGCGTCGACGGTTTATTCTGAGTACGGTGCTGTCTATTCCTGTTTTCGTTCTTGCAATGATAGCTGATATGTTTCCCTTCCTCCTGCCCATGTCACTTAAATCGGTGCAGTGGATTGAATTTGTTCTTGCTACGCCAGTGGTGATCTGGGGAGGTTGGCCATTCCTATTGCGTGGCTGGCGTTCATTGCAAAATAGAAACCTAAACATGTTTACGCTCATTGCTTTGGGGGTTCTCATGGCATGGGGATATAGCTGTTTCGCTTTGTTCTTTCCACAGCTATTTCCTTCGAGCATGCATATGCACGGTACCAGTGGTATTGTTGCTGTCTATTTTGAATCTGCCGCTGTAATTGTTTCTCTTGTATTACTTGGTCAGGTGCTGGAGCTTCGCACTCGAGAAAAGAGTAACGATGCTATCCGCTTGCTGCTCCAGCTCGCACCCAATACGGCATGTGTCATTGCTCCGGATGGGAATGAAACAGAAATTCCTTTGGAACAAGTGCAGTGCGGAAATAACATACGCGTTCGACCCGGAGAACGAATACCAGTAGATGGAGTCGTTTTGCGAGGAATGAGCAATGTTGATGAATCAATGGTTACCGGCGAAGCCCTCGCTGTTTCCAAAGAAATAGGTGATGCACTTATCGGTGGCACATTAAATGGAAATGGCAGCATGATAATGGAAGCACAGAAGGTTGGTGCTGATACCTTGCTTGCACGAATTATTCATCAAGTAGCAGACGCACAACGCTCGCGGGCTACTATTCAGCGGGTTGCCGATCGGGTGGCACAGTATTTTGTTCCTACTGTAGTAGCTGTAGCAGTAGTGTCCTTTTTTTCATGGTTCTTGAGTGATA
This sequence comes from Spirochaetia bacterium, assembly GCA_964291355.2. Classification (GTDB taxonomy): domain Bacteria; phylum Spirochaetota; class Spirochaetia; order WTKD01; family WTKD01. The sequence goes on from OZ220223.1 coordinate 642,472, forward strand.
CCAATTCTGCTCTTGCCTACGCTATTATTAGTGCAGTTTCTGTGTTGATCATCGCTTGCCCCTGTGCATTGGGTCTTGCCACACCTATTTCTATCATGGTTGGGACAGGACGCGGTGCAAACAGCGGCATCCTCATAAAAAATGCAGAAGCACTGGAAATGATGGAAAAAATAAACACCCTCGTTGTGGACAAGACAGGCACATTAACCTCTGGAAAACCTACTGTGAACGACATGTGGACAAACAAGGGATTTCGCGCGGAAGATTTGTTGTATATGACAGCAAGCGTTGAACGTGCAAGCGAACATCCTCTTGCCGATGCTATTGTTCGTGCTGCTGAAGAACAAACAATGTCACTTACAGAACCCGTTGAATTTGAGTCTATCACGGGAAAAGGGGTGAGAGGGACGATAGATACACATGATGTTGCCGTGGGAAATGCAAAACTCATGGCCGATCTCAATGTATCACTGAACGATGCCCCTACTGATCCTGCTGTTACCATGTGGGTTGCAGTAGACAAAAAACTAGCAGGGGGAATCTCGGTAGCCGATCCGTTGAAAGAAACAACCCCCCAAGCCATCCATGATCTTCAGCGTGATGGCATAGAAATTATCATGCTGACAGGCGATAGCACACAAAATGCTGCATCGGTGGCACAGAAGTTGAATATCAGTCGAGTCCATGCCGAAGTGTTGCCCGATGAAAAAGGACATCTCATTGAACAGTTGCAGGACGAGGGACGCAAGGTTGCTATGGCTGGTGATGGCATTAATGATGCTCCTGCATTGGCAATGGCTACCGTTGGTATTGCAATGGGAACGGGGACTGATATTGCAATAGAAAGTGCAGATGTTACATTAGTAAAAGGTGATATACGCGGCATTGTCCGAGCCCGCAAATTGAGCCGTTTTACCATGCGGAACATCAGACAAAATCTATTTTTTGCTTTCTGTTACAATATAGTTGGCATTCCTATTGCTGCGGGATTATTGTACCCATTTTTCGGCATCCTCCTATCACCTATGATTGCTGCAGCTGCGATGTGCCTGAGTTCGGTATCTGTTATTAGTAATGCCCTGCGCTTGCACACGACAAAATTATAGTAAATTTTTATCGCGGGTATCAAAGCGCTTATTCGAATCTTCTCTGGACATCTCAAGATATTTGAACATGTCATCAAAGCGTTTGTTCACATCTTCAAAACGCTTGTCCCTTCTTTGAAACCCTGCGTTGCATCCTCGTTGATGTTTGAGCTCTTCTGCCGGTACTGCACGATCCGTGGTTTTGCTGCAAAAAAACTAGGGAGCATACAAAGCATGTGTACAACAATTGTTCGTACTTGACAGCTACTAAGCAATTACGATATAGTCGTCACAATACTTATAATGATAAGGACTTATCTATGAGAAAATTGAAATGGCCAACCGGCGGCGATTGGAATGGAATAACACCCCAGTATGTCCAAGACCTCCTCAAGGCAGGCGCTGATGTCAATACCAAAAGCAACTCTGGCATGACAGCCCTGCATGGCGCTGCAGCGTACAATGACAACCCCGATGTCATCTCCACACTCCTCAAGGCAGGCGCTGATGTCAATACCAAAGGTGGAGAAGGCTGGACAGCCCTGCATTTGGCTGCGCTCTTGAACGTCAACCCCGATGTCATCTCCACACTCCTCAAGTCAGGCGCTGATGTCAATGCCAAAGATGAAGAGGGCTACACAGCCCTGCATTTGGCTGCAGGGTACAATGACAACCCCGATGTTATCACCACACTCCTCAAGGCAGGCGCTGATGTCAATGCCAAAGCTGAAAAGGGCGGCACAGCCTGGGATCTTGCACAGGGAAACGAGAAACTAAAAGGTACAGATGCCTATTGGGCAATGAAATGGCCAACCGCCAGCGATTGGAATGAAATAACACCCCAGGATGTCCAAGACCTCCTCAAGGCAGGCGCTGATGTTAATGCCAAAGATGAAGATGGCTACACAGCCCTGCATCAGGCTGCAGCGCAAACTGACAACCCCGTTGTCATCTCCACACTCCTCAAGGCAGGCGCTGATGTCAATGCCAAAGCTGAAACGGGCGTCACAGCCCTGCATTTGGCTGCATTCACTGACAATCCCGATGTCATCACTACACTCCTCAAGGCAGGCGCTGATGTTAATGCAAGAACTGACGATGGCGTCACAGCCCTGCATGGCGCTGCAGCGAAAACTGACAACCCCGATGTTATCACCATACTCCTCAAGGCAGGCGCTGATGTTAATGCAAGAACTGACGATGGCGTCACAGCCCTGCATAGCGCTGCAGCGAACTATGACAACCCCGATGTTATCACCACCCTCCTCAAGACAGGCGCTGATGTCAATGCCAAAAATGACTCTGGCAGCACAGCCCTGCATCAGGCTGCAGCGAAAACTGACAACCCCGTTGTCATCACCATACTCCTCAAGGCAGGCGCTGATGTCAATGCCAAAAATAACTCAGACAAAACCCCCTGGGATTATGCACAGGGAAACGAGAAACTAAAAGATACAGATGCCTATTGGGCAATGAACGACGCTCGCACAGCAGAAGGAACATGGAAATGGCCAACTGGCGAAGATTGGGATGAAATAGCGGCAGAATGGAAGAAAATAACACCCCAGGATGTCCAAGACCTCCTCAAGGCAGGCGCTGATGTCAATGCCAAAGCTGAAAAGGGCGTCACAGCCCTGCATAGCGCTGCAGCGAACAATGACAACCCCGATGTCATCACCACACTCCTCAAGGCAGGCGCTGATGTCAATGCCAAAGCTGAAACGGGCGTCACAGCCCTGCATAGTGCTGTAATATGGAATGACAACCCCGTTGTCATCTCCACACTCCTCAAGGCAGGCGCTGATGTCAATGCCAAAGCTGAAAAGGGCGTCACAGCCCTGCATGGTGCTGCAGCGAACAATGACAACCCCGATGTCATCCCCACACTCCTCAAGGCAGGCGCTGATGTCAATGCCAAAGATAACTCTGGCGAGACAGCCCTGCACTGGACTGCAGCGCTCAAATACAACCCCGTTGTCATCTCCACACTCCTCAAGGCAGGCGCTGATGTTAATGCCAAAGATGACGATGGCTACACAGCCCTGCATAGTGCTGCAGAGAACAATGACAACCCCGATGTCATCTCCACACTCCTCAAGGCAGGCGCTGATGTTAATGCCAAAGATGACGATGGCGAGACAGCCCTGCATAGGGCTGCAGGGTACAATAACAACCCCGATGTCATCTCCACACTCCTCAAGGCAGGCGCTGATGTCAATGCCAAAGCTGAAACGGGCGTCACAGCCCTGCATGGCGCTGCAGCGAACAATGACAACCCCGATGTCATCTCCACACTCCTCAAGGCAGGCGCTGATGTTAATGCCAAAGATGAAAAGGGCTACACAGCCCTGCATAGCGCTGCAAGGTACAATGACAACCCCGATGTTATCACCACACTCCTCAAGGCAGGCGCTGATGTCAATGCCAAAGCTGAAAAGGGCTCCACAGCCCTGCATTATGCTGCTAGAAATACCGACAACCCCGTTGTCATCCCCACACTCCTCAAGGCAGGCGCTGATGTCAATGCCAAAGCTGAAAAGGGCGTCACAGCCCTGCATTTGGCTACATTCACTGACAACCCCGATGTCATCTCCACACTCCTCAAGGCAGGCGCTGATGTCAATGCCAAAGCTGAAAAGGGCGTCACAGCCCTGCATGGCGCTGCAAAAAACACTGACAACCCCGTTGTCATCTCCACACTCCTCAAGGCAGGTGCCGATGTCAATGCCAAAGCTGAAAAGGGCGTCACAGCCCTGCATGGCGCTGCAGCGAACAATGACAACCCCGTTGTCATCTCCACACTCCTCAAGGCAGGCGCTGATGTCAATGCCAAAGCTGAAAAGGGCGGCACAGCCCTGCATAGCGCTGCAGCAAACAATAACAACCCCGATGTCATCACTACACTCCTCAAGGCAGGTGCTGATGTCAATGCCAAAGATGACGATGGCGAGATAGCCCTGCATTGGGCTGCAGAGAACACTGACAACCCCGATGTCATCACCACGCTCCTCAAGGCAGGTGCTGATGTCAATGCCAAAGCTGAAAAGGGCTCCACAGCCCTGCATTTGGCTACAGCGAACAATGACAACTCCGATGTCATCACCACACTCCTCAAGGCAGGCGCTGATGTTAATGCCAAAGCTGAAAAGGGCGGCACAGCCCTGCATAGCGCTGCAGCGAACAATGACAACTCCGATGTCATCACCACACTCCTCAAGGCAGGTGCTGATGTCAATGCCAGAAATAAAGATGGCGAGACAGCCCTGCATGGCGCTGCAGCGAAAACTGACAACCCCGATGTCATCTCCACACTCCTCAAGGCAGGCGCTGATGTCAATGCCAAAAATCGCTCTGGCTATACAGCCCTGCATTTTGCTGCAAGCTCGAACGACAACCCCGTTGTCATCTCCACACTCCTCAAGGCAGGCGCTGATGTTAATGCCAAAAATCGCGATGGTGGAACCCCCTGGGGTTATGCACAGGGAAACGAGAAACTAAAAGGTACAGATGCCTATTGGGTAATGAAATGGCCCAGCGCAACCGCCAGCGATTGGAATGAAATAACACCCCAGGATGTCCGGGACATCCTCAAGGCAGGCGCTGATGTCAATGCCAAAAATAACTATGGCGACACAGCCCTGCATTTTGCTGCAGAGAAAACTGACAACCCCGTTGTCATCACCACACTCCTCAAGGCAGGTGCTGATGTTCATGCCAAAAATAACTCAGACAAAACCCCCTGGGATCATGCGCAGGCAAACGAGGAACTAAAAGGTACAGATGCCTATTGGGCAATGAACGACGCTCGCTATGAGTAGTAGCATGTCCAGCTAGCGCCCGTCAATGTAACAGCGCTGCATAGTGCTGCAAGGTACAATGACAACCCCGATGTCATCACCACACTCCTCAAGGCAGGTGCTGATATTCATGCCAAAAATGGCAATGGTAAAACCCCTTGGGATTATGTACAGGCAAACGAGAAACTAAAAGGTACAGATGCCTATTGGGCAATGAACGACGCTCGCTACGAGTAGCAGCATGTTCGGCTAGCGCTCATCAATGTAACGGCACCGGCTACAGAAATTTATACAGCGTCATAAGAAGCGTCAGTAATTGTTCGTACTTGACAGCTACTAAGCAATTACGATATAGTCGTCACAATACTTATAATGATAAGGACTTATCTATGAGAAAATTGAAATGGCCAACCGCCAGCGATTGGAATGGAATAACACCCCAGGATGTCCAAGACCTCCTCAAGGCAGGCGCTGATGTCAATGCCAAAAGCAACTCTGGCATGACAGCCCTGCATGGCGCTGCAGCGTACAATGACAACCCCGATGTCATCTCCACACTCCTCAAGGCAGGCGCTGATGTCAATGCCAAAGATGAAGAGGGCTACACAGCCCTGCATGGCGCTGCAGGGTACAATGACAACCCCGACGTCATCTCCACACTCCTCAAGGCAGGCGCTGATGTCAATGCCAAAGCTGAAAAGGGCGTCACAGCCTGGGATCTTGCACAGGGAAACGAGAAACTAAAAGGTACAGATGCCTATTGGACAATGAAATGGCCAACCGCCAGCGATTGGAATGAAATAACACCCCAGGATGTCCAAGACCTCCTCAAGGCAGGCGCTGATGTTAATGCCAAAGATGAAGATGGCTACACAGCCCTGCATCAGGCTGCAGCGAAAACTGACAACCCCGTTGTCATCTCCACACTCCTCAAGGCAGGCGCTGATGTCAATGCCAAAGATGAAGATGGCTACACAGCCCTGTATTTTGCTGCGCTCTTGAACGTCAACCCCGTTGTCATCTCCACACTCCTCAAGGCAGGCGCTGATGTCAATGCCAAAGCTGAAAAGGGCGTCACAGCCCTGCATGGCGCTGCAGCGTACAATGACAACCCCGATGTCATCTCCACACTCCTCAAGGCAGGCGCTGATGTCAATGCCAAAGATGAAACGGGCGACACAGCCCTGCATAGCGCTGCAGCGAACAATGACAACCCCGATGTCATCTCCACACTCCTCAAGACAGGCGCTGATGTCAATGCCAAAAATGACTCTGGCAGCACAGCCCTGCATTGGGCTGTAGCAGGATATACAGCCAACCCCGATGTCATCTCCACACTCCTCAAGGCAGGCGCTGATGTCAATGCCAAAGATAACTCAGACAAACCCCCCTGGGATTATGCACAGGGAAACGAGAAACTAAAAGATACAGATGCCTATTGGGCAATGAACGCCGCTCGCTATGAGTAGTAGCATGTTCAGCTAGCGCCCATCAATGTAACAGCACCGGCTACAGAAATTTATACAGCGTCATAAGAAGCGTCAGTAATTGTTCGTACTTGACAGCTACTAAGCAATTACGATATAGTCGTCACAATACTTATAATGATAAGGACTTATCTATGAGAAAATTGAAATGGCCAACCGCCAGCGATTGGAATGGAATAACACCCCAGGATGTCCAAGACCTCCTCAAGGCAGGCGCTGATGTCAATGCCAAAAGCAACTCTGGCATGACAGCCCTGCATGGCGCTGCAGCGTACAATGACAACCCCGATGTCATCTCCACACTCCTCAAGGCAGGCGCTGATGTCAATGCCAAAGATGAAGAGGGCTACACAGCCCTGCATGGCGCTGCAGGGTACAATGACAACCCCGACGTCATCTCCACACTCCTCAAGGCAGGCGCTGATGTCAATGCCAAAGCTGAAAAGGGCGTCACAGCCTGGGATCTTGCACAGGGAAACGAGAAACTAAAAGGTACAGATGCCTATTGGACAATGAAATGGCCAACCGCCAGCGATTGGAATGAAATAACACCCCAGGATGTCCAAGACCTCCTCAAGGCAGGCGCTGATGTTAATGCCAAAGATGAAGATGGCTACACAGCCCTGCATCAGGCTGCAGCGAAAACTGACAACCCCGTTGTCATCTCCACACTCCTCAAGGCAGGCGCTGATGTCAATGCCAAAGATGAAGATGGCTACACAGCCCTGTATTTTGCTGCGCTCTTGAACGTCAACCCCGTTGTCATCTCCACACTCCTCAAGGCAGGCGCTGATGTTAATGCCAAAGATGAAGATGGCTACACAGCCCTGCATCAGGCTGCAGCGCAAACTGACAACCCCGTTGTCATCTCCACACTCCTCAAGGCAGGCGCTGATGTCAATGCCAAAGCTGAAAAGGGCGTCACAGCCCTGCATGGCGCTGCAGCGTACAATGACAACCCCGATGTCATCTCCACACTCCTCAAGGCAGGCGCTGATGTCAATGCCAAAGATGAAACGGGCGACACAGCCCTGCATAGCGCTGCAGCGAACAATGACAACCCCGATGTCATCTCCACACTCCTCAAGACAGGCGCTGATGTCAATGCCAAAAATGACTCTGGCAGCACAGCCCTGCATTGGGCTGTAGCAGGATATACAGCCAACCCCGATGTCATCTCCACACTCCTCAAGGCAGGCGCTGATGTCAATGCCAAAGCTGAAACGGGCGTCACAGCCCTGCATTTGGCTGCATTCACTGACAATCCCGATGTCATCACTACACTCCTCAAGGCAGGCGCTGATGTTAATGCAAGAACTGACGATGGCGTCACAGCCCTGCATGGCGCTGCAGCGAAAACTGACAACCCCGATGTTATCACCATACTCCTCAAGGCAGGCGCTGATGTTAATGCAAGAACTGACGATGGCGTCACAGCCCTGCATAGCGCTGCAGCGAACTATGACAACCCCGATGTTATCACCACCCTCCTCAAGACAGGCGCTGATGTCAATGCCAAAAATGACTCTGGCAGCACAGCCCTGCATCAGGCTGCAGCGAAAACTGACAACCCCGTTGTCATCACCATACTCCTCAAGGCAGGCGCTGATGTCAATGCCAAAAATAACTCAGACAAAACCCCCTGGGATTATGCACAGGGAAACGAAAAACTAAAAGATACAGATGCCTATTGGGCAATGAAATGGCCAACCGCCAGCGATTGGAATGAAATAACACCCCAGGATGTCCAAGACCTCCTCAAGGCAGGCGCTGATGTCAATGCCAAAGCTGAAAAGGGCGTCACAGCCCTACATTTGGCTGCATTCACTGACAATCCCGATGTCATCTCCACACTCCTCAAGGCAGGCGCTGATGTCAATGCAAGAACTGACGATGGCGTCACAGCCCTGCATCAGGCTGCAGCGAAAACTGACAACCCCGTTGTCATCACCATACTCCTCAAGGCAGGCGCTGATGTCAATGGCAAAAATGACTCTGGCTACACTCCCCTGCATAGCGCTGCAGCGTACAATGACAACCCCGATGTCATCTCCACACTCCTCAAGGCAGGCGCTGATGTTAATGCCAAAGCTGAAAAGGGCGGCACAGCCCTGCATAGCGCTGCAGCGAACAATGACAACCCCGATGTTATCACCATACTCCTCAAGGCAGGCGCTGATGTCAATGCCAAAAATGACTCTGGCTACACTCCCCTGCATTTGGCTACAAGGTACAATTCCGATGTCATCACCACACTCCTCAAGGCAGGCGCTGATGTTAATGCAAGAACTGACGATGGCGTCACAGCCCTGCATTTGGCTGCATTCACTGACAATCCCGATGTCATCTCCACACTCCTCAAGGCAGGCGCTGATGTCAATGCCAAAGCTGAAAAGGGCGGCACAGCCCTGCATAGCGCTGCAGCGAAAACTGACAACCCCGATGTTATCACCATACTCCTCAAGGCAGGCGCTGATGTCAATGCCAAAGCTGAAAAGGGCGTCACAGCTCTGCATTTGGCTGCATTCACTGACAATCCCGATGTCATCTCCACACTCCTCAAGGCAGGCGCTGATGTTCATGCCAAAGATGAAGATGGCTACACAGCCCTGCATCAGGCTGCAGCGAAAACTGACAACCCCGTTGTCATCACCTCACTCCTCAAGGCAGGCGCTGATGTCAATGCCAAAAATGACTCTGGCTACACTCCCCTGCATTTGGCTACAAGGTACAATTCCGATGTCATCACCACACTCCTCAAGGCAGGCGCTGATGTCAATGCAAGAGATGTCTCTGGCTACACTCCCCTGCATCGGGCTGCATTATTCACTTACAACCCCGATGTCATCACCACCCTCCTCAAGGCAGGTGCTGATGTCAATGCCAAAAATAGCAATGGCAAAACCCCCTGGGATTATGCACAGGGAAACAGGAAACTAAAAGGTACAGATGCCTATTGGGCAATGAACGACGCTCGCTATGAGTAGTAGCATGTTCAGCTAGCACCCGTCAATGTAACGGCACCGGCTACAGAAATTTATACAGTGTCATGAGAAGCGTCAGTCCCGCTACGCATGCCCCGCCAAACCATCCGGTAAATTTGATCATAAATGCGACATTTTTATCCACGCTGTCGAAACGCGTATTCATATCTTCAAAGCGTTTGTTTGAATCTTCTCTGGACATCTCAAGATATTTGAACATGTCATCAAAGCGTTTGTTCATGTCTTCAAAACGTTTGTTCACATCTTCAAAGCGCCTATTTATATCTGCCCGAAAATCTATTAACAACTCTCGTTGATGCCTGAGCTCTTCTTCCACTCGTACTGCACGTTCCATGGTTGCGAGAAATAGTGTGTTGGTATTTTGCGGAACTTCCATAGTGCCCATTTCTTGTATTGGCATATTTTCTACTTCCTTCATACTCTATACCTCTTTTTTCATGGTTTTGCTTCAAAAATTACCGCACTCTGTTAGTGTAGCATAAAATATCGCAAGAGTCATATTGTAGATACGTAATATATACCAGCACCCGTCAATGTAACGGCACCGGCTACAGAAATCTATACAGTGTCATAAGAAGCGTCAGTCCTGCTACGCATGCCCCGCCAAACCATCCGGTAAATTTGAGGACGAAAGAGACATTTTTATCCACCGTATCAAAGCGTTTGTTTGAATCTTCTCTGGACATCTCAAGATATTTGAACATGTCATCAAAGCGCTTATTCGAATCTTCAAAACGCCTATTTACATCTGCCCGAAAATCTATTAACAACTCTCGTTGATGCTTGAGCTCTTCCTCTACCCGTACTGCACGTTCCATGGTTGCGAGAAATAGTGTGTTGGCATTTTGCGGAACTTCCATAGTGCCCATTTCTTGTATTGGCATATTTTCTACTTCCTTCATATTTCTACACTCCATTTTTCATGGTTTTGCTTCAAAAATTACCGCACTCTGTTAGTGTAGCATAAAGTATCGCAAGAGTCATATTGTAGATACGTAATATATACTAGCACCCATCAATGTAACGGCACCGGCTACAGAAATCTATACAGTGTCATAAGAAGCGTCAGTCCTGCTACGCATGCCCCGCCAAACCATCCAGAAAATTTGATCATAAATGCGACATTCTTATCCACGCTGTCGAAACGCGTATTCATATCTTCAAAGCGTTTGTTCATGTCTTCAAAACGTTTGTTCACATCCTCAAAGCGTTTGTTTGAATCTTCTCTGGACATCTCAAGATATTTGAACATGTCATCAAAGCGCTTATTCGAATCTTCAAAGCGCCTATTTACATCTGCCCGAAAATCTATTAACAACTCTCGTTGATGCTTGAGCTCTTCTTCCACTCGTACTGCACGTTCCATGGTTGCGAGAAATAGTGTGTTGGTATTTTGCGGAACTTCCATAGTGCTCATTTCTTGTATTGGCATATTTTCTACTTCCTTCATACTCTATACCTCTTTTTTCATGGTTTTGCTTCAAAATAACTACTTCGCTCTGCTAGTTTAGCATAGAATCTCGAGAGAGTCCTATTGTAGATACGTAATATATACCAGCACCACTCTAACTGTATATGATCGTGAACCTATGGTACAATAATGGCTGTGCGATGGTCGCTGTAGTCAACACAGCATCACCTCATTACAAGGACTTATCTATGCGAAAATTGTTACTATACAGTATATTTGCCCTCCTCATGACATCGCTCTGCCCTGCCGAAAGAACAGCAGAAGGAACATGGAAATGGCCAACTGGCGAAGATTGGGATGAAATAGCGGCAGAATGGAAGAAAATAACACCCCAGGATGTCCAAGACCTCCTCAAGGCAGGCGCTGATGTTCATGCAAGAGATGAAGAATATAGCTGGACAGCCCTGCATTGGGCTGCAGGGTACAATGACAACCCCGATGTCATCACCGCACTCCTCAAGGCAGGCGCTGATGTCAATGCCAAAAATAACTACGGCAGCATAGCCCTGCATAGTGCTGCTGGAAATACCGACAACCCCGATGTCATCACCACACTCCTCAAGACAGGCGCTGATATTCATGCCAAAAATGAAGATGGCAGCACAGCCCTGCATAGTGCTGCTTTTAACGAAAACCCCGATGTCATCACCGCACTCCTCAAGGCAGGCGCTGATATTCATGCCAAAAATGAATATATCGGCACAGCCCTGCATTATGCTGCTGGAAATACCGACAACTCTGATGTCATCACCACCCTCCTCAAGGCAGGCGCTGATATTCATGCCAAAAATGAATATGTCGGCACAGCCCTGCATTATGCTGCTAGAAATACCGACAACCCCGATGTCATCACCACACTCCTCAAGGCAGGCGCTGATGTCAATGCCAAAGATGACGATGGCGACACAGCCCTGCATTGGGCTGCAAGATGGAACGACAACCCCGATGTCATCACCACACTCCTCAAGGCAGGTGCTGATGTCAATGCCAAAAATAACTCAGACAAAACCCCCTGGGATTATGTACAGGCAAACGAGGAACTAAAAGGTACAGATGCCTATTGGGCAATGAACGACGCTCGCTATGAGTAGTAGCATGTTCGGCTAGCGCTCATCAATGTAACGGCACCGGCTACAGAAATTTATACAGCGTCATGAGAAGCGTCAGTCCTGCTACGCATGCCCCGCCAAACCATCCAGAAAATTTGATCATAAATGCGACATTTTTATCCACGCTGTCGAAACGCGTATTCATATCTTCAAAGCGTTTGTTCATATCCTCGAAACGCTTATTCACATCCTCGAAACGTTTATGCATATCCTCAAAGCGCTTATGCATATCCTCACGAAGATATATTAACAATTCCCGTTGATGCTTGAGCTCTTCTTCCACTCGTACTGCACGTTCCATGGTTGCGAGAAATAGTGTGTTGGTATTTTGCGGAACTTCCATAGTGCCCATTTCTTGTATTGGCATATTTTCTACTTCCTTCATACTCTATACCTCTTTTTTCATGGTTTTGCTTCAAAAATTACCGCACTCTGTTAGTGTAGCATAAAATATCGCAAGAGTCATATTGTAGATACGTAATATATACCAGCGCCCGTCAATGTAACAGCGCTGCTACAGAAATTTATACAGCGTCATAAGAAGCGTCAGTCCTGCTACGCATGCCCCGCCAAACCATCCGGTAAATTTGATCATAAATGCGACATTTTTATCCACGCTGTCGAAACGCGTATTCATATCTTCAAAGCGTTTGTTTGAATCTTCTCTGGACATCTCAAGATATTTGAACATGTCATCAAAGCGTTTGTTTGAATCTTCAAAACGTTTGTTCACATCTTCAAAGCGCCTATTTACATCTGCCCGAAAATCTATTAACAGCTCTCGTTGATGCTTGAGTTCTTCCTCTACCCGTACTGCGCGTTCCATGGTTGCGAGAAATAGTGTGTTGGTATTTTGTGGAACTTCCATAGTGCTCATTTCTTGTATTGGCATATTTTCTACTTCCTTCATATTTCTACACTCCATTTTTCATGGTTTTGCTTCAAAAATTACCGCACTCTGTTAGTGTAGCATAAAGTATCGCAAGAGTCATATTGTAGATACGTAATATATACTAGCACCCATCAATGTAACGGCACCGGCTACAGAAATCTATACAGTGTCATAAGAAGCGTCAGTCCTGCTACGCATGCCCCGCCAAACCATCCAGAAAATTTGATCATAAATGCGACATTCTTATCCACGCTGTCGAAACGCGTATTCATATCTTCAAAGCGTTTGTTCATGTCTTCAAAACGTTTGTTCACATCCTCAAAGCGTTTGTTTGAATCTTCTCTGGACATCTCAAGATATTTGAACATGTCATCAAAGCGCTTATTCGAATCTTCAAAGCGCCTATTTACATCTGCCCGAAAATCTATTAACAACTCTCGTTGATGCTTGAGCTCTTCTTCCACTCGTACTGCACGTTCCATGGTTGCGAGAAATAGTGTGTTGGTATTTTGCGGAACTTCCATAGTGCTCATTTCTTGTATTGGCATATTTTCTACTTCCTTCATACTCTATACCTCTTTTTTCATGGTTTTGCTTCAAAATAACTACTTCGCTCTGCTAGTTTAGCATAGAATCTCGAGAGAGTCCTATTGTAGATACGTAATATATACCAGCACCACTCTAACTGTATATGATCGTGAACCTATGGTACAATAATGGCTGTGCGATGGTCGCTGTAGTCAACACAGCATCACCTCATTACAAGGACTTATCTATGCGAAAATTGTTACTATACAGTATATTTGCCCTCCTCATGACATCGCTCTGCCCTGCCGAAAGAACAGCAGAAGGAACATGGAAATGGCCAACTGGCGAAGATTGGGATGAAATAGCGGCAGAATGGAAGAAAATAACACCCCAGGATGTCCAAGACCTCCTCAAGGCAGGCGCTGATGTTCATGCAAGAGATGAAGAATATAGCTGGACAGCCCTGCATTGGGCTGCAGGGTACAATGACAACCCCGATGTCATCACCACACTCCTCAAGACAGGCGCTGATATTCATGCCAAAAATGAAGATGGCAGCACAGCCCTGCATAGTGCTGCTGGAAATACCGACAACCCCGATGTCATCACCACACTCCTCAAGACAGGCGCTGATATTCATGCCAAAAATGAAGATGGCAGCACAGCCCTGCATAGTGCTGCTTTTAACGAAAACCCCGATGTCATCACCGCACTCCTCAAGGCAGGCGCTGATATTCATGCCAAAAATGAATATATCGGCACAGCCCTGCATTATGCTGCTGGAAATACCGACAACTCTGATGTCATCACCACCCTCCTCAAGGCAGGCGCTGATATTCATGCCAAAAATGAATATGTCGGCACAGCCCTGCATTATGCTGCTAGAAATACCGACAACCCCGATGTCATCACCACACTCCTCAAGGCAGGCGCTGATGTCAATGCCAAAGATGACGATGGCGACACAGCCCTGCATTGGGCTGCAAGATGGAACGACAACCCCGATGTCATCACCACACTCCTCAAGGCAGGTGCTGATGTCAATGCCAAAAATAACTCAGACAAAACCCCCTGGGATTATGTACAGGCAAACGAGGAACTAAAAGGTACAGATGCCTATTGGACAATGAACGACGCTCGCTATGAGTAGTAGCATGTTCAGCTAGCTCCCATCAATGTAACGGCACCGGCTACAGAAATTTATACAGCGTCATGAGAAGCGTCAGTCCTGCTACGCATGCCCCGCCAAACCATCCAGAAAATTTGATCATAAATGCGACATTTTTATCCACGCTGTCGAAACGCGTATTCATATCTTCAAAGCGTTTGTTCATATCCTCGAAACGCTTATTCACATCCTCGAAACGTTTATGCATATCCTCAAAGCGCTTATGCATATCCTCACGAAGATATATTAACAATTCCCGTTGATGCTTGAGCTCTTCTTCCACTCGTACTGCACGTTCCATGGTTGCGAGAAATAGTGTGTTGGTATTTTGCGGAACTTCCATAGTGCCCATTTCTTGTATTGGCATATTTTCTACTTCCTTCATATTTCTACACTTCCTTTTTCATGGATTTGCTTCAAAATAACTACTTCGCTCTGCTAGTCTAGCATAGAATCTCGAGGGAGTCATATTATGGGTAAGCAATAGATACTAGCGCCCATCAATGTAACGGCATCGGCTACAGAAATTTATACAGCGTCATAAGAAGCGTCAGTCCTGCTACGCATGCCCCACC
This sequence comes from Spirochaetia bacterium, assembly GCA_964291355.2. Classification (GTDB taxonomy): domain Bacteria; phylum Spirochaetota; class Spirochaetia; order WTKD01; family WTKD01. Next base: position 657,589 of record OZ220223.1, read on the forward strand.
AAACCATCCAGAAAATTTGATCATAAATGCGACATTTTTATCCACGCTGTCGAAACGCGTATTCATATCTTCAAAGCGTTTGTTCACATCTTCAAAGCGTTTGTTTGAATCTTCTCTGGACATCTCAAGATATTTGAACATGTCATCAAAGCGTTTGTTCATGTCTTCAAAACGTTTGTTCACATCTTCAAAGCGCCTATTTACATCTGCCCGAAAATCTATTAACAGCTCTCGTTGATGCTTGAGTTCTTCCTCTACCCGTACTGCACGTTCCATGGTTGCGAGAAATAGTGTGTTGGTATTTTGCGGAACTTCCATAGTGCTCATTTCTTGTATTGGCATATTTTCTACGTCCTTCATACTCTATATCTCTTTTTTCATGGTTTTGCTTCAAAAATTACCGCACTTTGTTAGTGTAGCATAGAATCTCGAGAGAGTCCTATTATGGGTAAGCAATAGATACTAGCGCCCATCAATGTAACGGCATCGGCTACAGAAATTTATACAGCATCATAAGAAGCGTCAGTAATTGTTCGCACTTGACAGCTACTAGGCAATTATGGTATAGTCGTTACATAATTATGATGATGCTGAAATGGCTGAGAGAGTGCCTGTAAAATTACCATCATCGCGAAAGATTTATCTATGCGAAAGTTAATTAATATATGTAATGGTATCGTCCTACTTATGGCCGCACCTGCCTTTGCAGAAGAAACAAAGAAGTGGCCAATAACGCAGGATAAATGGGAGAAAATAACACCCCAGGATGTCCAAGACCGCCTCAAAGCTGGTGCTAATATTCATGCCAAAGATGAAGATGGCAACACTCCGTTGCATTGGGCTGCAGGATTTAATGACAATCCCGATGTCATCACCACACTCATCAAGGCTGGTGCAGATGTTAATGTCAAAGACTGGGCAAAAAGAACTCTCTTACACCGTGTTGTACAAACAAATAACAACCCGGACGTCATATCCACGCTCATCAAAGCGGGGGCTAATGTCAATGCTCTAGACTGGGGAAAGAGAACAGTCTTGCACTGGGCGGCACAAGCTAATAGCAACCCCCAAATCATATCCATGCTCATTAACACGGGGATAGATGTTCATGCCAGAGACTGGACAAAGAAAACAGCTTTGCATTGGGCAGCACAAACAAACAACAACCACGAAATTATCTCTACACTTCTCAATGCCGGCGCTGACATTCATGCCAGAGACTGGGCAAAGAGAACAGCTCTGCATTTGGCTACGCAGAATGCTGAGCAACCTGAAGTCGTTACCACATTCCTTAGTGCGAAGGCTGATGTTCATGCGGAAGACTGGGCAAACAAAACCCCTTGGGATTATATACAGGAAAACAGAAAATTACAGAACACAGATGCCTATCGGGCAATGAACGACGCTCGCTATGAGTAGCAGCATGTTCGGCTAGCGCCCATCAATGTAACAGCGCTGCTACAGAAATTTATACAGTGTCATAAGAAGCGTCAGTCCTGCTACGCATGCCCCACCAAACCATCCAGAAAATTTGATCATAAATGCGACATTTTTATCCACGCTGTCGAAACGCGTATTCATATCTTCAAAGCGTTTGTTCATATCCTCGAAACGCTTATTCACATCCTCGAAACGTTTATGCATATCCTCACGAAGATATATCAACAATTCTCGTTGATGCTTGAGCTCCTCTTCCACTCGTACTGCACGTTCCATGGTTGCGAGAAATAGTGTGTTGGTATTTTGCGGAACTTCCATAGTGCTCATTTCTTGTATTGGCATATTTTCTACTTCCTTCATATTTCTACACTTCCTTTTCTATGGATTTGCTTCAAAAATCACCGCACTTTGTTAGTGTAGCATAGAATCTCGAGAGAGTCATATTGTAGATACATAATATATACTAGCGCCCATCAATGTAACAGCACTGCTACAGAAATTTATACAGTGTCATAAGAAGCGTCAGTCCTGCTACGCATGCCCCACCAAACCATCCGGTAAATTTGATCATAAATGCGACATTCTTATCCACGCTGTCGAAACGCGTATTCATATCTTCAAAGCGTTTGTTCATGTCTTCAAAACGTTTGTTCACATCCTCGAAACGTTTGTTTGAATCTTCTCTGGACATCTCAAGATATTTGAACATGTCATTGAAGCGCTTGTCTATATCTTCAAAGCGCTTGTTCACATCTTCAAAACGCTTGTCCATTCTTTGAAAACTCTGCGTTGCATCCTCGCGAAAATGCATTAACAACTCTCGTTGATGCTTGAGCTCTTCTTCCACTCGTACTGCACGTTCCATGGTTGCGAGAAATAGTGTGTTGGCATTTTGCGGAACTTCCATAGTGCTCATTTCTTGTATTGGCATATTTTCTACTTCCTTCATATTTCTACACTTCCTTTTCTATGGATTTGCTTCAAAATAACTACTTCGCTCTGTTAGTGTAGCATAGAATATTGAGAGAGTCATATTGTGGGTGAATGTAATGGCACTGTACAATATCAACATTGAAAATATTTTTTGCATACAAAATTTGTAAAATACTTGATTTTTCGGCATCTCATTTCTATAATTACGCAGGTGGAGTTGGTGTTAAGAATGGAAAGAGTAACAACTCACAGATTATTGGTAAGAAGGTACCCAAGTGCAACGATTATTATTATATTGTATTAGCATAATTATAGTTCTCTTTATTTTAACATGTGATGTCAATACGCAGGATAAAAGCGTGAGTGCAACTGCTACAGACCGAGTGTCTGGTATTGAAGTAAGTCCGGGCATTGTTTCAGCGGATGGAAGATATAGCATGATCGTATCATGGAGAAAACCAGCGAACTCTGGAACACATGCCAATGGAGAACCCGCTACAATTACAGAATATATCGTCTATTGGCAAGAAGGTGATACTGTAGATACAAACATCGCTGGTAAGCTCACGGTAGGTGGAAGTACGACTAACACCATGCTGGTGGATCTCAAGGAAAATACACAATATGCCTTTGTGGTTGTGGCAAAAAATACTGCAGAATTAATCAGCACCTTCCCCGAACACCCAATTACAAGAATAGTTAGCCCACCTGAGCCACAGAAACCAGGAAGGGCAGAAATAACTGGTGTTCATACTACTGCAGTAACTGCAGATACGACAACGCTGAAAATAGATTGGAAAGCACCAAAGAATACGGGAATTGATGCTAATGGAAAGCGTGCTTCTATCACACAATACACCGTGTACTGGCAACAGGGCACAACTGTAGATGCGAGCGTTACAACAAATATGTTGCTAACTCCAGAACAAAGCGGACAAGAACCACCCACCTCAGTTGAAATACCCAATCTGAAACCAAAAACGAGCTACGCTTTTATCGTCACAACAAGTAATGCTGTTGGCACAGGCGATGCAAGCACTGTATACACAATAACCAGTGAACGTGCACCCACCAGTGCACCACAAAAGGTAGAGATAACCGATGTAACTGCAGGAACAGCCAGCGATACAGCTGCTACAATGAAGGTAGAATGGAACAAACCAGACCCAGGGGTGGATAGCAATGGAGACAGGGCTGTCATTACACAATATACCGTGTACTGGCAACAAGGTTCGACTGTAGATACGAGTGTTACAAACAACATATTGATAACTCCAAAACAAGCAGGACAAGAACCACCCACCTTAGTTGAAATACCTAATCTGAAACCAAAGACAGCTTACGCTTTCAGCGTAACAGCGACCAATGTTATCGGCACTGGAAGTCCCGGTAATGTACAGACAGAAACGACATCTTCTGCTGCTGCCAAACCAGCCGGTGCTCCGACTGATTTTAGGGCAATGGCTCAGATGATATCTGATACTATACAATCAGGAACTGTCAAGCTTACGTGGAAACCACCAACGAGTCGGGGAATTGATACTGCTGGAAACACAGGAAAGATCCTACACTATACGATAAAATGGTGGAAAAGCACTGATGCATCCATTGTTACAACGAGTGATGTGGGGACTTCCCCAACGGAATATTATGCAACTGGTTTGGAATCGAAGACAGAATACACCTTTAGCATTACAACAGTTAACAATTCAAATCAATCAAGTGCAGAAACTACAAGCAGAGAAGAAACTCTGGACTCAGATAGGACAATTACCAGCTTCAAATTTGAGACCGCACAAAACGCTAACATGGTCAAAGAACGACAGGGGAATGTTCTAGCACATACTATCACCGTACAATTATCAGACCGAGTAAACCTGAATATACTCAAACCAACGATTGTAATTGGCACACATGCATCAATATCGCCAGCAAGCGGAACGCAACAGAATTTTTCTAATCCAGTTACCTACACAGTAACGGCAGAAGATGGCTCAAAACAAATATATAGCGTAAAGATAGAGCGTCTGCGTTCTGCCAAGTCAATTGCCAGCTTCAAATTAGAGGCAAATAAAAATACAGATATTCCCAAGGATCTCATAGGTCAAGCTCATACAAATAACTTCGTCTTATCGTTGCCAGCTTCTGTAACACAGCGCACTTTTATTCCGACTATTGCAATTAGTGGAGGTGCAATAATCTCTCCGCGTAGCGGAACGCAACAGAATTTTTCTAATCCAGTTATCTACACGGTAACGGCAGAAGATGGATCAAAACAGGCATACACTGCAAAAATAGAAACTCTGAGTTCTGATAAAATCATTACCAGCTTTCAGTTTGAGACGCGAAAGAACAGTGTGTTGACGGGAGATAGCGTGGGTAGCATTGATCATGCAAAGAAAACTATTACAGTAAATATTCCTACGACCTTAACAGCAAACACATTCAAACCTACTATGCAAATCAGTTCAAGCGCTACAATCTCACCAGCAAACGAAGAAGCGCAGGATTTCTCAAAGTTGGTAATCTACACGGTAACGGCAGAAGATGGAACAACACAGCAATACACGGTAATTGTGCCGCAGCTCGTGCCCCTTGTATTAGCGCAAAGTAATGCTATCGTGGTAGCTCCGTACTCAAATAATATACGGCTCTTCTTTAATCAACGTCTGATTACTTTAGATGCTCCAAATGTGAATAACTTTTTTGTAATGCAGGATGGAATAGACAATAGAGTAATACGTGCCAAGATGTCTGCACATTTTCCAAGTAGCATAATACTGACTGTTACAAATAAAATAAAACCTGGCGATCTATCAGTAAGAGTGCTGAAAAATACTGTAACCGCTGTGGATAACAGTAAGAATGTTGATGAAACTAAAAAAATGAAACTCACAACTTCTATAATTGAAATTAAAACCTGGCAAGATCTACAAAAAATCAGTGAAAACCTCAGTGGACATTATAAATTAGTGCAGGACATCACATTCCCAAAGGCGGGATCAAATGGCTTTCCCCAAGCTGGCTTTAAACCAATAGGTTCTGAAGACAATCCCTTTACAGGTAGCTTCGATGGGAATGGCAGGAAAATAATCGACCTCTACATTGACCGCAGTACTGCGGATTATGTCGGTCTCTTCGGGTATATTGGCTCTCTGTTTGAGTTCAAAAATCTCATCCTTGAAAATCCATGGGTAAAGGGTAAGAATCATGTAGGATCGCTCGCGGGTCATGCCCGAAATATGTCAATTGTAAATGTACATGTATTGGCATCCAAAACTTCCTCAAAAATAGAGGGGGGAACCTATGTAGGTGGCTTAGTAGGGTATTTCGATACAGGAATAGTAATAGGTTCTGCTGCTGTAGATGTTGTGGGAATAAAATACGTTGGAGGACTGGCAGGACAGTACGTATCTTCTGATGATGTATATGGCTATGCAACCGGTTCGGTAACAGGAACATCATATGTTGGTGGTTTTATTGGAGGATATAGTGCGGCCGGTGCGCGTAAGGCAGGGTATGCAACTGGAGTGGTAAGCGGGAATGCTACTGTCGGCGGATTTTCAGGTTTTGTCAGTACGAGCAATACAACCGAAGAAGGATATTCATTGAGCTACATTATTTCAACAGGAGCATCTCCATCTGCTGTTGGACCTGGTATAGGGCTAACCTTTAATCAACCTGTTATCTATGTTGGTCGAACATCTGCTGAACAGAAGGCAGAAACGGGCAGTGCTGCAGGACAGGGAACAGGAACTGGTGACCATGTCGGTATTATCAGCACATCAACACCAACAAGACCTACCACCCCCAAAAAGAGTAGCTATGGACTCCCCTACCAGAAAGGGATAATTGTGGAAGATCTCAGCACAGACGCTTCGTCACGTTTTAGTGGTTTTTCATTTGGCACAGAACCAGGACAGTGGACTATGGGCAGTACGAACTGGCCTACTTTGAATTTTCCAGCATTCCCGGGACCATATACATTACCCGGACAGAGTCCAATGTTTGATAAACCAGCTAATTTCAAAGAATAAATAACAATCAGCATTCGTAGAGACGGGTGCTGGTTTTTATGTGCTCTAGATACACAACGCATCCCCGAAGCTTGAGGAAGTAGCTCTTGCTAGATGTCTACAGAAATTTATACAGTGTCATGAGAAGCGTCAGTCCTGCTACGCATGCCCCACCAAACCATCCGGTAAATTTGATCATAAATGCGACATTTTTATCCACGCTGTCGAAACGCGTATTCATATCTTCAAAGCGTTTGTTTGAATCTTCTCTGGACATCTCAAGATATTTGAACATGTCATCAAAGCGTTTGTTCACATCTTCAAAACGTTTGTTCATATCTTCAAAGCGCCTATTTACATCCTCAAAACGCTTGTCTATATCTTCAAAGCGCCTATTTACATCTGCCCGAAAATCTATTAACAATTCTCGTTGATGCTTGAGCTCCTCTTCCACTCGTACTGCACGTTCCATGGTTGCGAGAAATAGTGTGTTGGCATTTTGCGGAACTTCCATAGTGCTCATTTCTTGTATTGGCATATTTTCTACGTCCTTCATATTTCTACACTTCCTTTTCTATGGATTCGCTTCAAAATAACTACTTCACTCTGCTAGTTTAGCATAGAATCTCGAGAGAGTCATATTGTGGGTGAATGTAATGGCACTGTACGATACCAAGCACTGTACGATACCAACATTGAAAAGCTGATTCGACAGGCATTATATGTAAAATATTGCATTATATGCTAGAAAGTACTTGACTTTCTAGAAGGTACTGTTTACTATCATTCATAAATTATTATAATTATTAAATATTATAATAATGAATGATAGCGTGATGGAAAAGAAACAGAACGAACATATTGCATTGCTGAATTCTCAACCTCGAATTGGCTTCCTTATTGAGGCGATCTACCGGGCGCAAAAAAAGGTATTTCGTAAACTCCTAGAAACCAAGCTCAATATATCACCAGTGCAGGGATCCATACTCTTCTTGCTATGGCAGCAGAATGGGGTTCCTATCTCTACCCTCGCCCGTGAAAGCGGTCTATACCCATCCGCTTTGACAGCGATCTTGGATGATATGGAAAAGGAACAACTCATTGAGAGGAAGCTTGACCCGAAGGATAGACGGAAACTACTCATCTTTTGGAAGGCGGACAATGAGCATAACAAGCAGCTCCAAATAAACTATACCGATGCCTCTCTTGAACTGCGTGATGTGATACTAAAAGGTATATCGCCGAATGATGAACAATGTCTTGAAGAAAATCTCCGAAAGATATATAACAACCTACAAGGTAGAGAAAGCTAGCTATGTTTCATCAATTATTATTCAGACCGACAAGAAAGCAAAAAATCATCATCAAACTGGGGCTTTTCCTTATGATAGCGCTCATGTTATTTGTAACTGGGCGGAATGTAAATTATAGCTGGCAGTGGGAGCGCCTTGCAGGGTTATTTTTTCCATCTGATGAGAATTACGGCATCTCTTTTTTCTCGGGATTAATGCTCACCCTACTTCTGTCCCTTGTCTGTTTGTTGCTGACACTTCCTATTGGCATCCTTACTGCCTTGCTTCGCCTGTCCCATTCCCGATGGGCTCGCGTGATAAGCCGGAGCTTTGTCGAGATTATCAGAAATACCCCACTGCTTATCCAGATATCCATTGCATACTTTGCCATTGCTCCTTTTTTGAATATCAACGGCTATATCCTGGGCATTCTTGCCATCGCCTTATTCGAAGGGGCATATACATCGGAAATTCTCCGTTCAGGCATCCTTGCAATTCCAAAGGGACAGTGGGAGGCATCTCATGCATTGAACATAACGCCTGCTGCTATCTGGTATAAGGTAATCCTACCACAAGCGATACGCAACACATTGCCTATTCTCGTAAGCCAGTGCATCTCACTCGTAAAAGATACCTCCCTACTGTACATCATTTCAGTCGTAGAACTGACATATATCGCAAACAATCTTGTTGCACGTACCTATATGCCATTTGAAATATGGATTGTGACTGCCCTGCTCTATTTAAGTATTAATACATGCCTGTCCATAGTCGTAAGAAAATTGGAGAAGAGAAGAAAACATGGCTAATCCCATCATTGAAATCAAGAATATGAGCAAGACCTTCAGCACTGACGATAGAACCGTCAAAGCACTGGATAATATCACAACAGAATTTCAACAGGGTGAGGTCTGTGTTATTGTTGGTCCCTCTGGTTCCGGGAAGAGCACCTTGCTCCGTACTATGAATGGATTAGAAGAGATGGATGATGGAGAAATCCATATTAATGGTACAGAATTACAGTACAATAACCGTAGTCTACGCACGATCCGCGCCGAGCTCGGCATGGTGTTTCAGCAGTTCAATCTCTTTCCACATATGACGGTAGAAGCAAACCTGGCTCTTGCACAGAAAAATGCGCGAAAATGGAGCGCAGACGTTATTAGAAAAAATTCCGCAGCCCTGTTGGAAAAGGTTGGCATTGCCGATATGAAACAAAGCTACCCCGGTGAATTGTCGGGGGGTCAACAGCAACGAGTTGCAATTGCCCGGGCATTGGCAGTACAACCACGGGTGATGCTTTTTGACGAACCCACAAGCTCGCTCGACCCTGAGCTCGTCGGCGAAGTGCTATCAGTTATGACCGATCTTGCACGCGATGGCATGACGATGATCGTGGTAACACATCAGCTGGGCTTTGCCCGAGAAGTAAGCAAACGCATACTTTTTATGGATGAGGGAAAAATCATCGAGGATTCGCCATCACAACAATTTTTTACATCACCAAAAACTGAACGAGGCAAACAATTTATCGAATCAATTATTTGATATTTTGATTGATACGGTAAGAAAAATTTATGGGAATAACCCAAGGAGGATACTATGAGAAAGGTATTCATTGTATTATGTATGTTGCTAGTCCTGATAACAGGTCTGTTTGCAACTGGTCAGAGCGAAGATGGTAGCGGGGAGATCAGTCCCGATACTATCAAGAACAGAGGAAAACTGAAGATTGGTGTGTCTGTATTTACCCCCTGGGTGATGCCGAACAAGGCACAGGAATTGATTGGTTTCGAGGTTGATGTTGCCAGAAAATTGGCTGAAGACATGGGAGTTGAACTAGAACTCATTGAGACCGAATGGGCGGGAATTATTCCTGCTTTGCGAACGGGTCAGTTTGATGTCATTATTGGTGGCATGAGCATAACCGAAGAGCGTATGAAGAGTGTTGATTTTACTGAGCCCTACGAATACAACGGTATGTCTATGGCAATAAGTAGAGCCCTCGTGCCAAACGAGCCCACTGCATTGGAAGAGCTAAACAGCTCTGACATTACGGTAAGCATCCGGACTGGTACCATCAGTGAGGATATCGCACGGCAACAAATTCCGAATGCGAACATTAAGAGCTTTACCAAGGAAGAGGAGATGGTGTTGGATGTCGTAAATGGCAATTCACATCTCTTTATTTCTGCTGCTCCCCTCCCTTCATTTGAGGCAGAGGACAGGCCAAATGAGCTCTATGTTCCGAACTTTGGTAAATTACTGACAAAGGATCCTATCGGCATGGCGTTGAAGAAGGGAAATTCCGAGCTGCTTGACTATCTCAATGGATGGATAGCAGAGAATTGGGCAAATAACTTCCTCGCCGAACGATATTCATATTGGTTTGAAACAAAGGATTGGGAAAATCAGATCCAATAGACGCCATTGGCGTCACTCGCTTGACTTGCTCGTTCTGGGTTTACTCGCCCTATTCATCGCGTTTGTTATAATTCGCGGTGGAAACAGTTCCTACCAATGGAACTGGGCTAAGTTGCCGGCGATGTTCTGGTTTCAGGACGAGCAGGGATGGCATGCGGGACTCTTTCTTTCGGGGCTCGCTCTGAGTTTGAAGCTGACGCTGTGGAGCTTTCTGGTAGCCATACTACTCGGTATTCCCGTGGGCATAGCACAGAGCGTAAAACTCTATCCTCTTCGGGTATTTGCTGATAGCTATGTTTCCATCATCAGAAATACCCCTCCTATTATTACGGTTTTTATTGTATATTATTTCTTTCTGGCTGCCTTCTTTTCCAGCCCGAATTGGTCAAACCTCCATCCAATATTCTCCACCATCTGGATAGCTCCTCGCCTCTTACTCCCATTCTTTGCGGGATGTATTAGTTTGGGCTTATATGAGAGTGCCTATATTGCAAAGATTATTCACGCAGGCATTGCATCCCTCCCGGGCGGACAGAGGGAAGCCGGGCTCAGTTTGGGACTGTCAGAATACAAGGTCTATAAGACTATTATTCTGCCGCAGGCACTGCGAAAAACCATCCCTCCACTTACGGGGCAGCTCATTTCCACCCTCAAGGATTCTTCCATCATTTCTATTATTTCTATACCCGAACTGACCAAGCGAGGAAATGATATTCAGAAGATTACGAAGCAATCATTTGAAACATGGCTGATAGTAGCTGCTATGTATTTCCTCGTCGCCTTCCTTGCCTCCATCGCACTGGAAGCATATTACAAGCGTGTAAGACGGGGGTTTTGACCACCACGCATACTAGACAGATGCGAAACATCATGGTATGGATGATATCTTGTAGTAACTGCCATTCCTTCCGCATCAATCGATTTGATAGTAACATCACCACCCTACAATGTAGACATACATTATAACAAGCATGAAGACAATACATCCTATCAGGAATATCTGGAATTTTCTGAACAGTGGCTTGCGAGGTGTTTCGATCTTGCAAAAGATGATTGCCGTTTCTGCTTGAACATTCCTCTAGATAAAAATAAAGGTGGTCAACAGGCGGTTTATGCAGATATCACAGCCATTGCAAAAAAAAATAGGATGGCAATATCATTCAACTATTATCTGGAACGAAGGTAATATATCGCGCAGAACGGCATGGGGATCATGGTTGTCTGCTTCTGCACCCTATGTCATTGCCCCAGTAGAAGTTATTGTTATCCTATAATAAAAAATATTGGAAAAAACGCAATTCACAAAAGAGGGATGACATAAGTAAATCTGAGTTTATGGAATGGACTAACGGACTTTGGACATTTAACGGTCAGAGCAAGAAGGGCACCGGGGCATCCCGCAGCCTTCCCCGTTGAATTGCCAAAGAGATGTATTAAATTATTTAGCTTTGTTGGCGATACTGTTCTGGATCCATTTCTCGGAAGTGGCTCAACCTTAATTGCTGCACAACAGCATAATCGCAAAGGTATTGGTGTAGATATTGATGCAAGCTATTGTAGTCTCGCCATTGAGCGAATCAAACGTGAAACAAGTATAGAGCTAACAAATTTATAGTATGCATAATAGAATTTAATATATTTCATGAATATAATTAAACATTTTATTGACTTTATTATTCTATTTGTTTAATATGATAATGCACTGTAACTATTACCATGTTGATTGGAATGCTTACAATGAGACAGCAGAAACGACAAAACAGTGGAGGTGTATCATGAAAAATACCGTATGTTTATTGAGTTTGATTATTTGTTTTCTTTCTATAGATAGCTTTGCTGCTCCAAAACGGGAAAAGCCAATATATATAAATCAAGATGCACTAAGTCACACCTACATTGCACCGGTGAGTCAGGGGAAAATATTTCAGATGCCCTTCCAGCATATAATACAGGTACCTGATCAGAATGCAATAAGAAGATATGAGCTGCGTATCTTTAATAATCAGGGCATCGCTGTGGCCATTTTTTACGATGGACAGGAGGTGCAAAACATATCTGGTCGGACAAAATGGATCGGGGAGCTGCCGATAACGCCCCCGCATCTGAGTTGGGACGGAACCTACAACCTAGACACCGATATTCGAAATGGATCCCCTGTTCCCGATGGAAATTATGTCTACCACATTGCTGTGATAGATATCAATGGCACGGAGATAAAATCGTCGCCAGTTGGTATAACTGTTGATAATACGGCTCCGAAATACTCACATCTTCTTCAATATAGTAACAACATGCCAAAGATACAACAGAAAAGCAGTCCCGAAATGAAATGGTCGGTATCGATAATAAACGATCACAATCAACCCGTCTACGAACAAATATTTGAAAATAAAGAAACCATTTATAACGATATTACATTGCCGGGGGAGTTTGTTTGGGATGGAAAAAATGGCAACGATCAGATTCAACCTGATGGTGAATATCGATATATTGTTGTCGGAGAGGATCGGGCAGGCAATACATCACGGGCACAGGTTCCCCTGCAATTTCGTATGAACGAGGAGAGTAATATCCTGGCCTCCGAAACAGCTCGCACAAGCACAGAGAATGGTATGTTTTCGTTTAACTACAACAGCGCTGTAGAAGATAAGATACGCGTACATGTTGCAAGTGATGAAGATACCAGTATTACCGGTTGGGAGATGTCCGTTGCTTCTACCTCAGACCCACAAAACACATTTTTGTCACTTGAAGGGGGATCGTCGGTAAATCTGAACTATGATTTTGATGATCTATCCACACAGCAACTGCCCCATGATGATTACGATATCCACCTGCGATTACTGGGTGAAGAAGAGGAACATGTCACGGAAAGATTGCGTATTCGTATGAACGAGAGTGGCATTGCCATCCTACCTGGCACAGGAGCAGCAACATCGGATACCCCGGAACCATTGAAAGCATCAGTTACGCCACAGAAACTTGCATCGAAAGCACCATATAGTTATTCTTCGCTACGGACTCAGGGTCTGGATTGCAATCGCCATAATATGGTGCACAGCAGTGATATGCTCCGTGGAAGTGATATTCGCAGCCAGAATATTATGGCAAGTCCAGAATGTACGGGAATATCACCCAAAGACATGATTAACATCACCCAGATTAATGAAGATCGATATTTGCAGCTCATTAATGATCCTTCAACATATTTTGCTGTGAGTGCCTACGGGCAATATAAAAAACCGGGTAAATATGCCTTTTTCCATGCAAACCGTGGAGGAAAAAACTTTGTAACGGTTGTTGCACGCTCACAAGGGTATGATAAATATCGTGAGAGTGCCAGCATACTCCTAACAAATGCAGCGGGACTTGTAACAGGGAGAAATTAAGTGGCAGTGATGCCGGGGCACCCCCGGGGACACGGTACTGGAATAATTGAAAAAAGAGTGGGCGGGCAAATCAATGTTGATACCCACAGCCGCCTACATAGAGGTTCAAATAACTTTGCATTATACTATCTTCATGTTTAGCATTACACTTTAGTACTTTGTTGTTGCATGCTATTATGATATAGAGTTTCAGGTGTAATATGAATACTGAAGATAAGAAGTCTCTAGAGCAAAAATTATGGGCTATTGCAAATGAATTGCGTGGCAAGATGAGTGCCGATGAATACAAAGATTATATTCTTGGCTTTATCTTCTATAAATATCTCTCGGAACGGATGGAAGAGTTCGCAAATAAAATCCTATATGAGGACTGGTATGGACAAACGGGTGGGGCAAAGCGTCCATATGCGGGACAACCACACCCAGAAGGTATGAAAGATTATGCATCTCGTAGTGGAGAAAAATTCGATGGGCTAGAACAAATGAGGAAGGAGGCAATCAAAGGATTAGGATACTTCCTATTGCCATCCGAGTTGTTTAGCAAGATTGCCGAACGCGGTAAAAACCATAACTTCATCATAGAAGATTTAGGCAGGATCCTAGCAAACATCGAAGCGAGTACCCGGGGACAGGCGTCCGAAGAAGAATTTGTAAAATTATTTGAAGATGTAGATCTACAGTCTACGAAGTTGGGAAAGGAAGCAAAAGAAAGAAATAAAGTTATTGCTCGGATACTCTCCCACCTGAGCCAAACCAATTTCAAACTCGATGAATCCGATGCCCTCGGTGATGCCTACGAATACCTTATTTCTCAGTTTGCTGCTGGTGCTGGCAAAAAATCTGGTGAATTCTATACACCTCAGCAGGTAAGCAAGATCCTTGCAAAAATTGTAACACTTGGTAAGAACAAACTACGATCTGTGTATGACCCCAGCTGTGGTTCTGGCTCCCTACTCCTGCGTGTGGCACGGGAGCTCAAGAATGAAGTATCAAAGTTTCATGGGCAGGAGCTGAACCGTACGACACATAACCTTGCTCGTATGAATATGATTCTACACGATGTACACTACTCGAAATTTGACATTAAGCAGGGTGATACTCTGGAAAACCCGCTCCACAGAGATGAGCGTTTTGAGGCCATCGTTGCCAATCCTCCCTTTAGTGCCCATTGGAGTGCAAGGCAATCTCATATGGATGATGAACGATTCTCCGATTACGGCAAGCTTGCACCAAAGACAAAGGCAGACTATGCCTTTGTGCAACACATGCTTTTCCAGCTGGATGAAGGTGGAACTATGGCTGTTGTCCTCCCCCATGGAGTGTTGTTCCGTGGTGCGGCAGAGGGGCAGATCAGAAAATATATTATTAAAGAGAAAAACTATCTTGATGCGGTCATTGGTTTGCCGGGAAATATTTTCTATGGAACCAGTATCCCAACCTGTATTCTGGTATTCAAAAAATGTCGTGAGGATGATGAGAATATTTTATGTATTGATGCCTCTCAGGAGTTTGAAAAACGGAAGTCCCAGAATTATCTGACTGATGAACATATCGATAAGATTATCACAACACTGAAAGAGAGAGTCGCAATAACTGGCTATTCCTATCTAGCCCCATTGAGCGAGGTAGTGGAAAATGACTACAACCTAAACATCCCCCGCTATGTAGATAGCTTTGAGGAAGAACCCCCCATCAATATGGAGTCAGTATCGCAGGAGCTCCATGCACTGGATGCCCAGATAAGCGAAACAGATACAAGCATAGCCAGCTTCTGTGACGAGCTCGGGATTACACCACCCTTTACCAGAAAATGATCAATCCCATTCTATCGAAGACTTGTCTGACATGATTACTATGGTATCACAAAGAGCTCTACCCTGTCATTTTTTGCTGCATATGCTATTTATAATGTTACACTATTCCATATATCAACAATAACATGCTATACTATGGCGAACATAGGATCATGAACGAAGAGTTAGACCTGACATCCCTGTCTAGGGCGATTGCATCTCTGCGCGAGGTACTGGACAGATATGCAGCGGACAGCTCAAGTAAAATGCTGCGAGATTCCTGTATCAAACGATTTGAGTATTGTTACAGTATTGCTGTAAAACACATCTTTTCAGTCGTGGGGCAGAATCCCGAAATAAATAAACCGCTGGAAACTGCAATCACTGCAGCACACAAGCTTAGGATAATTAAAAATGAGTGGAACAGCTGGAAAAAATATCAGGAAAGCCGCAATCGCACAGCTCATGAGTACAATGAAGAAGCAGCAATAAAAGTCCTGCATGGCTTGAAAGATTTTTATGAGGAAATGCTATTCCTGCTCAATGCATTGGAAGAGAGAAGCAAAGATGAAACTGAAATTTGATGTTACTGCACAAGAATTTAGCATTGTCAAGAAGATATTAGACGTCCACCTCTTCCTCATGGCAGGGTCTGGGTCTTTGGAAGTGGGTAAAAATGGATCTGGATATAGTAACTTTGTTGTAAAGATGATGATATGAACGAAGAGTTAGACCTGACATCCCTGTCTAGGGCGATTGCATCTCTGCGCGAGGTACTGGACGGATATGCAGCGGACAGCTCAAATAGTATGATACGAGATTCCTGCATCTACCGATTTGAACGTTGCTACCGCGTAGCTATAAAAATGATAACAAGGTATCTCAGTATGATGGCCGCCGATCCTGATGAAATTCGACAGATGACCGTTCCGAGGAAGATCCGAGAAGCATATGCACTAAACATAGTAAAAAACAGCTGGGATTACTGGGAGATCTATAGAGAAATGTACAAGAATTCTGCGTATGCCTACGAGGAAGAGACAGCGATAGAAATCGCGGACTCCCTAGAAGTTTTTTGTAAGGAGATGCTATTCCTGCTCAATGCATTGGAAGAGAGAAGCAAAGATGAAGCTGAAATTTGATGTTACTGCACAGGAATTTAGCATTATCAAGAAGATATTAGACGCCCACCTCCCCCCTCATTGCAGCGTCTGGGTCTTTGGAAGTCGGACGAAAAACAGTGCGAGATTTAATTCCGATCTTGATCTGGCAATAGATGGCTCCCTGGATGGGAAAGAGAGAATAGATGAGGACATCCTCATGCAACTAGGGGCAGCACTAGAAGAAGCACCTCTCGCCTTTTCTGTTGATCTGCTTGATATTCATGCTGTCGAACCATATTTTCGAAAAATCATTGATGCACAGAAGGTTCCGTTCCGAAGCAATGAACCTAGACTCAGGTTCCCGGAATTTAGTGGAGTATGGGAGGAGAAGAAGGGAAATGAAATTTTTACTAACATTTCAAATAAAAATCATGATAGAAATCTGCCAATATTGGCTATTACACAAAATCATGGGGCTATTCCTCGTGATTTAATAGATTATAAAATGTTTGTCACCAATGCCAGTATTAGTTCTTATAAAACTGTTGAAATAGGAGATTTTATTATTAGTCTAAGATCTTTCCAAGGTGGAATCGAATATTCAAATTATAGGGGAATCTGTAGCGCGGCTTATATCATACTAAGGTCAACAATTGAAATATGCGATTATTTCTACAAATATTATCTGAAAACACACAACCACATCCAAGAACTAAATAGAAAACTTGAAGGGATCAGAGACGGAAAGATGATTAGTTTTAAATATTTTTCTGAAATTAAATTACCTTACCCCTCCCTCCCCGAACAGGAAAAAATCGCCTCCTTCCTCAGCACAGTAGACCATAAAATCGAGCAGTTAGTCAAAAAATTGGCACTACTTGGCGACTACAAAAAAGGACTCATGCAGAAAATATTCACACAGGAGATACGATTCCGGGCTGATGACGGCAGTAACTTTCCTGATTGGGAGGAGAAGAAGCTGGGGGAGGTTGCGGATATAGTTGGTGGTGGGACGCCAAAAACAGCAGAAGTAAGATACTGGGGTGGTAGCATTCAATGGTTCACACCTACAGAAATAAAAACAAAATATGTATCAAACAGTAAAAAAACAATCACAGAACTAGGATTAAAAAATTCATCAGCAAAAATGTTACCTAAAGGGACCCTACTACTATCAACAAGAGCTACAATCGGTTACATAGGCATTGCTACGCAAAAATGTACTACAAACCAAGGATGCAAGTCCTTAATAACAAAATGTGAGCATAATAACGAATTTCTATATTACTACTTATCAATCAACAAAAAAAATCTTATAAATCAAGCATCAGGTTCAACATTTCTAGAAATTAGTAAAGCTAGCATAGCACAGCTAAAACTCCACCTCCCTTCCCTCCCCGAACAGGAAAAAATCGCCTCCTTCCTATCATCCATGGACAACAGGATCGAACTAGTCCGCAAGCAGTTAGAGACGACAAAACAATTTAAGAAGGGGCTATTGCAACAAATGTTTGTGTAGGATCTATAATGGCTACGCAGAGTGAAGCAATGTTAGAAAACGAATTACTCAAGCAGCTTGTATCACTTGGGTATGAACATATAACAATACCGGACGAGGGTCGGCTTCGGACAAACCTAAAGAATCAACTGGAAAAACACAACAATATAAAAATCAGTACGAACGAATTTCCCCGCATCACCACGCATCTAAAAAAAGGGAATTTCTTTGAAAAGGCGAAGATATTGAGAGATAAATTTGCACTTGTACGGGATGATGCTTCAACGAAATATATTGAATTTTTAGATGTAGAAAACTGGTGCCAGAACCAATTTCAGGTGGCTCATCAAATCAGCATGGAAGGCAGCTACCGGAACCGATACGATGTTACCATCCTAATAAATGGACTGCCATTGGTACAAATCGAATTAAAACGCAGAGGGGTGGAACTCAAACAGGCCTTTCATCAGATTGAGCGCTATCACAGGCATTCATACCATGCAAACAGCGCCTTGTTTTCCTATATACAGATATTTGTTATCTCAAATGGAATAAACACGAAATATTATGCACATAATCGCAAGCAATCATTCAAACAAACTTTTTTCTGGACAGACAAGGACAACAACATCATCAGTAATCTGGAACAATTTACCGACAACTTCCTGAAACCCTGCCATCTCTCAAAGATGATATGCAAATACATCGTATTGGCAGAGACCAAAAAGGAATTGATGGTCCTACGTCCCTATCAATATTACGCTACCGAGATGATTATCGATCGGGTGATGAATTCACAAAAGAACGGCTATATTTGGCATACCACTGGGAGCGGGAAGACCCTGACTTCGTTTAAGGCATCACAATTATTAATGAATCTCCCGCAGGTACATAAGGTAGTTTTTGTAGTAGATCGCAGGGATTTGGACTACCAGACCACCCAAGAGTTTAATAATTTTAGTAATGGTTCCGTTGATGGCACCGAAAACACGAAACAACTCATCAGGCAATTCGGGGACGATACAAAGCTCATTGTTACTACCATCCAGAAACTCAACAAGGCAATTAGCTGGAAAGGATATCTCCAAGAAATGCAGGGATCAAAGAACCAGCATATCGTATTTATCTTTGATGAATGCCATCGTTCGCAGTTTGGCGAGACTCATACAAAGATTAGTAGGTTCTTTACACATAATCAGATGATAGGATTTACAGGAACGCCAATCTTTGTAGAGAATGCCCTCAACAAAATGCAGACGACAGCAACATTATTTCACGATTGCCTCCATAAATACATCATCAGTGATGCCATCAGAGACGAGAATGTACTGCGTTTTTTAGTGGAGTATTGGGGGAAATTCGTACAAAAGGGAAGGATTGTCGATAGTGAGGTCGAGGATATTGATACGAAAGAAGTGCTCGAATCGCATGACCGCCTTGATAAGATTACTGATCATATCATTGACCACCACGCAAACAAGACACACAACAGGCATTTTAATGCACTATTTGCAATCCATAGTATCGATCTGCTCACAAGATATTATGAGCTCTTCCGCTCAAAACATGAGCATGCCATGGATGGCGGTCACCAGCTAAAGATTGCTGCAATATTTAGTTATGATTCAAATGATGAGATCGGAGATGCAGAATACACGGGGATGGGTAGCTGGAGCGGTGCACATGTTAACGAACATCCCCGGGATCGATTGGAACGTTACATCCAAGAATACAACAAATTATTTGGAACTAACTATACCACAAAGGATTCGCAGAGTTTCAACAATTATCATAATGATGTGTCCCGCCGTCTTAGGAACAATGAGATCGATATATTGCTGGTTGTTGGGATGTTTCTTACGGGCTTTGATTCTCAAAAACTGAACACTCTTTATATAGATAAGAAGCTCAGCCATCATGGGCTCATTCAGGCATGTTCACGAACGAACAGAATTGATAGAGAAATAAAATCTCATGGAAACATCGTAAGCTTTCGGAATCTCAAACAGGCCATGGACGATGCAATTACATTGTTCTCAAACAAGGATGCAAAGGAGAGCGTACTCGTAGAGGACTACGAAGAATATATTAATCAGTTCAAGGATGCATACGACAGTCTAATGGCCATTACGCCAGATGTTCAGAGCGTCGATACGCTGGCAGATGAGCAGCAGCAACGTGCCTTTATTATTGCATTTAGAGAGCTCCTACGTCTGAAAAACATCCTCGCGTTTTTCAATGATTTTTCCTTTGACGATCTACCCATGGACGAGCAGCTTCTCGCGGATTACACATCAAAATATCGCGATTTGTATGACCAAATAAAGAGCAATGCTAAACCAGATAAGGACTCTATTATCGATGAGGTGGATTTTGAGCTCGCATTGCTCCAAAGAGACGAGATTAACCTTACCTACATTCTGCAACTACTCATGCAGTATCGACTCAGCCAGCCCAACAACCACGACAAACAACGAGATCATATTATGAACATCATGGCAGGCCAGAGACATCTCCGTTCCAAACGTGAGCTCGTCAATATGTTCATTGACTCACAGCTGATGGGTATCTCGGGGCAGATTGATATGGAGAAATTCAAGGAGAAGTGGGATGATTTCGTACAGAAAGAGGAAAAAGTGGCACTCAATGAATTATGTAAGCAGGAAAATCTCTCGAAAGACGATGTGCAGGGGATCATAAGCAAGTATCTCTACGATCAACATCCGCCACTGGATCAGAATATAGTAGACGCAATACAAATTCCCCTAAAACTTTCAGAGCGGCAGGCAACAATACAAAGAGTGCTAGATAAAATTATGACCCACATCGACATGTTCTACGACCTGTAAACCCACCCACTAACAAACATCTACGTAGCGGCACTTGTAAAATATTCCACCAAAATGATACAATGTTCTATGAAATAAGAAACGTGCATTGTAACAAAACAAGGTGGTAACATGGACAATACAGCGAACACAGACGAGACAAAGGGAACCTACACAGTTTCCTCATTGGAAGATTTTACAGAAAGAATATCAAATGAAACGCAGAACAAGAAGGGCGGATTTTTGTACAGGGGACAATGTAACGCGGGGTGGGAAGTAGAATCGGGTGCCTATCGCCATATAAAAAATAAGGGAACATATCCATCTGCACAGCAAAATCTAAATTATATTGAAAAAATACTCGACAATGCAAAAAAATATCCTCATGACAACAAAATTAGAAAGACAGATTTGGAAAAACTGGCAATATTACAACATCAAGATAGTAAAACAAATCTAATTGATTTTACTAGCGATGCCCTCGTTGCACTCTACTTTGCTTGTGAAGAATGTGGAAAAACAGATGGCAAGGTATTCTGTATACGGAGCGATAGTCTAGAAGAAGTGACAAGTGATACCATGCAAAAATCCATACGGGAAATTGTGGGACCACAAGAGGACAAGAACAGCAATGAACTCCCACCTGAAGGATACCCACGCGAAATTTGGAAATGGAAACCGCCTTTAGATGAGAAACGTATAAAAAACCAATCCAGCATATTTTTATTTTCACGTTCTGGCAGATTAGACATATCTTGGAGAGAGAAGAATAATCTTCAAAACAATACATCTGATAATAATTTTACCATCATCATACCACATGATAAGAAGAGGAACATAAAAACTGCTTTAGATAAAACCAATAGAATCAATAAAAATTACTTGTTCCCAGAGCTCCCAGCATTTGCCCAGGGCAGAAATACAAACACACTTTACAGAATTCCAACAATAGGAAACTACACTGGATCAATAGATATGACCCCCTATGTTGCCCCTACCTATTACAATAGTGCCGATGCTAAGACAGAACTCAACAAAAATATAACGGACATAGAGCAGCATTACATCGAAATAAAGCAAGCCCGTACCGATATGCATGTTTATATCAGTAGAGTCCATGCAAATTTCACACCTGACAAATTAAGAAAACTAATAGAGAACTATAACAAGGCAATCAAATTCGATTTCAACCATGCCGGCTATAACGATAGAGCCATTGCGCAGGCAGAACTTGGACAATATAGAGGGTCGATAGAGGACTGGAACAAGGCAATAGGACTGGACCTTAAAGATGTACCTGCCTATCACAATAGAGCCACTGCGAAGGCAAAACTTGGACAATATACAGAGGCAATAGAGGACTACAATAAGGCAATAGAGCTCGATCCCAATCACGCACTACCCTATTACAATAGAGCCGATGTAAAGCGAGAACTCGGACAATACGCAGAGGCAATAGTGGACTACAACAAAGCAATAGAGCTAGACCCTAACTTTGCATCCGCCTATAACAATAGATCTCTTGCAAATTCCGCACTTGGTAAACACGAAGAGGAAATAAAAGATTGTACAAAGGCAATAGAGCTCGACCCAAACAATGCACGTGCTTATTTCAATAGAGCCAATGCAAAACAAGAACTCGGACAATTAACTGAGGCAATAGTGGACTACACTAAATCGATCAAATTAGATCCCAATGATGAAAGCACCTATTACAATAGAGCCAACGCAAAAGCAGAACTCGGACTATATACAGAAGCGATAGAAGACTACAACAAAGTGCTCCAGCTAGACCCCAATTTTTCCATCGCTTATAACAACAGAGCCACTGCAAAAGGAAAACTCGGACAATACGCAGAGGCAATAGAGGACTATAGCATGGCAATAGAAATAGATCCAGGCGATGCCCTTGCCCATCATAATAGAGCCCTAACAAAAGCAGAACTCGGACAATACGCAAAGGCAATAGAAGACTACAACATGGCAATAGAGCTAACCCCCAACAATGTAGCTGACTATAACAACAGAGCTGGAGCACAATGTCATCTCAGCAAACACAAAGAAAGAACAGAAGACTGTACAAAGACAATCAAACGTAACCCCGACTATGCAGTTTCCTATTTCAACAGAGCAACGGCAAAAATAGAATTTGGACAATTTGCAGAGGCAATACAAGACTGCACAAAGGCAATAGACATAGATCCCAACAATCCAATTTTTTATATCAATAGAGCCATTGCAAAGCTAGAACTCAAACAATATCCAGAAGCAATAGAAGACTGCAATAAAGCAATGGAGCTAGACCCAAACCACCCAATTTTTTATATCAACAGAGCCATTACAAAAACACAACTCGGACAATACACAGAAGCAATAGAGAACTGGAACAAAACAATAGAGCTAGACCCCAACTTTGCAGCCGGCTATTGTAATAGAGGGATTGCAAAAGCAATGCTCGAACAATACGCAGAGGCAATAGAAGACTATAGCATGGCAATAGAAATAGACCCAGACAATGTCCTTGCCCATCACAATAGAGCCAATGCAAAGCGAGACCTCGGACAATTAACGGAGGCAATAGAAGACTACAACAAGGCGATAGATATTGACTCAAACTTTGCTTATGCTTATTGCAATAGAGGTCTTGCACATGCTGACCTCGAACAATATACAAAGGCAATAGAGGACTGCAACAAGGCAATAGAACTCGACCCAAACAATGCACACGCCTATTACAATAGAGGTCTTGCAAGACTCAAACTCAAGCACTATACAGAAGCAATAGAAGATTACACCATGGTAATAGAGGTCGGCTCTGACAATGCTCTTGCCTATGCAAATAGGGCCATTGCAAAACATGAACTCAAACAATATGAAGGGGTAATAGAGGATTTTAATAAGACAATAGAACTCGACCCCAACAACACACTTGCTTATTTCAACAGGGCTCGTGCAAAATTTGAACTGCAACAATACACGGAAACGATAGGAGACTACAACAAGACAATAGAACTTGAACCAACCTTCGCACCTGCTCATTGCGGGAGAGGAAAAGTAAAAACGGTATTCGGACAATATGCAGAGGCAATAGAAGACTTCAACAAGGCAATAGACATAGATTCCGGCTATGCACCTAGCTATAACAATAGAGCCGCAGCAAGATTTGCCCTCGGACAATTAACTGAGGCAATAGAAGACTTCACAAAGGCAATAGAGCTCGACCCCAACTATGCACTCACCTATTTCAATAGAGCCAATGCAAAACAAGAACTCGGACAATTAACTGAGGCAATAGAAGATTGGAACAAGGCAATAGAGCTCGACCCCAACTTTGCACTGGCCTATTTCAATAGAGCCAATGCAAAACAAGAACTCGGACAATTAACTGAGGCAATAGAAGACTACAACAAAGCAATAGAGCTCGACCCAAACAATGCAGACGGCTATTTCAATAGAGGTCTTGCAAAAACAGAACTCGGACAATATACAGAGGCAATAGAAGACTACAACAAAGCAATAGAGCTCGACCCCAACGATGCACTTGCCTATAACAATAGAGGTCTGGCAAAAATAGAACTCGGACAATATCAAGAAGCAATAGAGGACTGGAACAAAGCAATAGAACTCGACCCCAACGATGCAGCCGGCTATAAAAATAGAGGTCTGGCAAAAGCAGAACTCGGACAATATCCAGAAGCACTGGAGGACTGGAAGCAAGCCAAAAAGCTATTTGAACAGCAGGGCAACGCAGAAACGGCAGAAGAAATACAAAACATTATTGATGAGCTCGCCGGCATGATCTAAGCGCCGGCTCTATAAAACAAAGCCCCGCAGGATGGAGAGCACCAAGGGTAGCAACAGGGGTATGTACAGGAGGGCGAGTGCCGTGCTGATGGTAACAAACATCTACGTAGCTGCACTTGTAAAACAAACCATCAAAATGATACAATGTTCTATGAAATAATAAACGTGCATTGTAAGAAAACCAGGTGGTAGCATGGACAATACAGCGAACACAGACAAGACAAAGGGAACCTACACAGTTTCCTCATTGGAAGAGTTTACAGAAAGAATATCAAATGAAACGCAGAACAAGAAGGGCGGATTTTTGTACAGGGGACAATGTAACGCGGAGTGGAAAGTAGAATCGGGTGCCTATCGCCGCCTAGAAAATAAAAAACAAGAAAATGTCCCAACTCAAAATAAAATCCTGAACTATATAGAAGATATAATCAACAAAGCAAAACAGTACCCCCAAGACATCAAAACTGAGGCATCAGATTTGCAAATACTGGGAAAATTACAGCATCATCACGCAGCCACAAATCTCATAGACTTTACCACCAATGCACTCGTTGCTCTCTACTTTGCCTGCGAAGAACATAAGGATAAAACGGGCGAATATACCGCCGGCAAGGTATTTTGTACAGAGGTAGATAATAGTAGATGGAAAGAAATAAACAATAAAAATCTACAGGACCCCATACGGGAAATTATTGAACGACAAAAAGAATCTCAACAAATTAGACGGCAAAAAGACTCTCGACAAGAAATAAAAGCATCCGAAATTTTGCAGGGACGTTCTCCCGTAGGTGATGGCAGTATAAAGGAAATAAACAATAAAACTGTACAGGACACCATGCGGGAAGTTATTGGACGACAACAGGAAAAGAAAGCAGACTCTTCAACAGAAGAACCCAAAATTTGGATGTGGAAACCTCCCTTATACGAAGGACGTATAATAAAACAGGACAGTGTATTCATATTTACTCGTTCTGGCAGATTGGATGTAGAATGGAGAAAAGTAGCTGCCTCACAGAGCGGCACATCCGCTAATAATTTTACCATCATCATACCACATGATAAAAAGAAAAACATAAGAACTGCCTTAGATACAACCTGTGGAATCAATGAAACATCCCTGTTTCCGGATTTCCATGGATTTACCAAGAATCAGGGCACAGACAACCCCTACGAGGGTGTAGATGTGGACGATTATATGAAGCAGGGCGACATGCATTTCCGACAGGGACAATACGCAGAGGCAATAGAAGACTACAACAAAGCAATAGAGCTCGACCCCAACTATACACCCGGCTATAACAATAGAGGTCTGGCAAAAACAAACCTAGAACAATATCAGGAAGCCATTAAGGACTTTGACTCAGCAATACAACGTGACCCAAACTACGTAGCTGCATATTTCAATAGAGCCATTGCAAAAGCAAGACTCGGGCAATTAACAGAAGCAATAGAGGACTTTACAAAGGCAATAGAGCTCGACCCCAACTTTGCAGCCGGCTATAACAATAGAGCCAATGCAAAACAAAGACTCGGGCAATTAACAGAAGCAATAGAAGACTACAACAAGGCAATAGAGTTAGACCCCAACCTTGTAACCAGCTATAACAATAGAGGTCTGGCAAAAACAAAACTAGAACAATATCAGGAAGCAATAGAGAACTGGAACAAAACAATAGAGCTAGACCCCAACTTTGCAGCCGGCTATTGTAATAGAGGGATTGCAAAAGCAATGCTCGAACAATACGCAGAGGCAATAGAAGACTACAACAAGGCAATAGAGCTAGACCCCAACTCCGCACACGCCTATTTCATTAGAGGAGTAGCAAAAGCAGAACTCAAACAATACTCAGGGGCAATAGAGGACTATAGCATGGCAATAGAGATTGATCCCAACTATGCACGTACTTATAACAGTAGAGCTTTCTCACGGGCAGAGCTTGGCAAACACAGCGAGGCAATAGAGGACTTAACTAAGGCAATAGAGATTGATCCCAACGATGCAGACGGCTATAACAATAGAGCTTTCTCACGGGCAGAGCTTGGCAAATATGAAGAGGCAATAGAGGACTTAACTAAGGCAATAGAGATTGACCTCAACTTTGCAGCCGGCTATAACAGTAGAGCCAATGCAAAAGCAAAGCTCGGACAATACACAGAAGCAATAGAAGACTACAACAAGGCAATAGAGCTCGACCCAAACAATGCAGCCGGCTACGCTGGTAGGGCTCTCGCACAAGCACAACTCGGACAACATCCAGAAGCACTGGAGGACTGGAAGCAAGCCAAAAAGCTATGTGAACAACAAGGCGACACAGAAATAGCAGAAACAATACAAAACATTATTGATGATATATCTGATAAGTCCTGAGAATCAGAATTTACGAATGCTTCTCCGGCATGATCTAAGCGCCGGCTCTATAAAACAAAGCCCCGCAGGATGGAGAGCAACAGGGCTAGCAACAGGGGTATGTAATAGAGAAATTGTTGAAATAGCTTCGTAATTGTGGTATAAAATAGTAGTTAGAACAATAACAACTATCCTGTACGGAAATAGTTATGTGGAGCGCAATATGGAAAATTTTAATAATGGCTCAGAGTGGCTCAGGTTCGATTGTCATTTACATACGAGGGAAGATAAGGAATTTGTGTATGGCGAGAAAACTCAATTCATCGAGAAATATGTAAAGGCCCTACAAGAGGCAAAAATCAATGTTGGCATCATCACCAATCACAATAAATTTGTTCGCGAAGAATATAAGAGCATTCAGAAATCTGCAAGGAAAAAAAATATCCTCATACTCCCGGGTGTGGAACTAAACATTAAAGAGGGGAAAAATGGGATACATATTTTAGTAGTATTTAACGAAGAATGGTATCGTCAAAAAGATTATATAGACGCTGTATTGACTGCTCTTTTTCCCGGCGAGCAAAATTTCTCCAAGGACAACCAAAGAACAAAAAGCGATCTGGTCGGAACTATAGAGTCCCTAAACAAACATCAGCCAGATGGGGGGGATTATTTTATTATCTTTGCCCACGTAGAACAGGATAACGGCTTCTTTCATGAATTAGAGGGTGGTCTAATCAAAGATTTGTGTAAAAAGGAACTGATAATAAAAAACTTTCTTGCTTTCCAAAAATACGTAACAACAGAAGAGAAAGAGAAAACCAGACAGGAATGGTTAGGAAACTTCAAACCAGCCCGCATAGAAGGGAGTGACCCAAAAAAGATTGAAGACATTGGTAAAGGGAAGCATTCGTACATTAAAATTGGAGACTATAGTTTTGCAGCAGTAAAGCAGGCACTGCAACTGTATAAAATCAGGACGAGTAAGGGACATCCGCCCACTAAAAGCAATGCATATATACAATCAATATCTTTTATGGGTGGTAGATTAGATGGAGAAACAATAGAACTGTCTTCCTCTATGAATAACCTTATTGGAATACGAGGAAGCGGAAAATCATCTATTATAGAAGCAATTAGATATGGATTAGGATTACCCTTAGAAAACAATAGTACTGATTTTGAGTACAAAGAAAGATTGATAGAATATTTGTTGGGTAATGGAGGAAAAATTTTTATTAAGATACGAGATAGTAATGAAACAGAAATTTTGATAGAACGGACATATGGCTACGATCCTGAAATAAAAAAGGGCAATGAGGTGTTGGATGTTAACATATTATCAATCCTTGACCACCCGTTATATTTCGGACAGAAAGATTTATCGAGTTATGAAGCGGGCTATGAAAACAACTTAATGAATAAACTATTGGCGAGTAAAACGGGAACTATTCGATTTGACATTCAATCAAAGCAGGAAGATATTAGACTTGTACTGAAACAGATAGACAAATATAGTAGTCTGGATGAACAAATCAAGGAACTTCAACAGGAAATAAATGCCTTAGATCTAAAAATCAAAGAAATCGAAAAACACAAGATCTCAGACAAGCTACAAAAACAAATTGCATTCGACAAAGATATTACATATCTTGACACAACAAAATCGAAGCTGGAAAAATTCATGCAAGACATCACCTTACCCTTTGCACCCTACAATGAAGATTTCTTTAGAGACCTAACGGCACATGAATCGCTGGAAAACCAGGATATTTTTGATGAAATATATGCAATTATTGGTGATACAACAGGCATATTTACCGAAACAAAAAAAGAACTCAAAGCAATAACAGAAAATATTAAACGCATTCATACTATTGGAAAAACCTTGCAAGATAAGGCAGATAGCTTAAAGGATGAATTTTCCGCGATACAGAGGGAGATCAATATTCCAGATATTAACATAGGAAATTTTGTAGAGTATAAAAAGCAACACGAAACAAAAAACATGATGTTATCAGAATTAAAAAAATCCGCAAAGAAGAAAACCGAATCAGAAACACAATTAGGCACAGAGCTTAAACAACTAGAGCTACTGTACCAGCACGAATTTCACATTATTGAAAAGGAACTCAAAAAAATAAATGATTCTCAGGACTTCATTGAACTAAAAGTAACGTATAAGGGAGATAAGCTAGCTTTTGGTGAACACCTACGATGGGTGTTGAGCGGAAGCCGCTTGAACGATTCTGACTACAATACATTATGCGAATATAACGACTACCATGAGATATATGATAAGATAAACGATATACCCTTTGGTGGTAATAAGACATTGCGCTTCCAAGAAGCAGTTATGGGATCGCTTCCGGAGGCATTAACCTTTCAAGTTCCAAATAAGATTGAAATATTGTATAAGGGGAAAGAATTAACACAACATTCACTTGGGCAAAGAGCATCTGCATTGATTATATTTCTGCTAGCCCAGCAAGATAATAGCATAATTATTATAGATCAGCCGGAGGACGACTTAGACAATCAAACAATTTATAATGAGGTTATACAGGAAGTGCTTAAACGCAAGGATACGAAACAATTCATCTTTGCTACGCATAATGCTAACATTCCTGTCTTGGGAGATTGCGAACAGGTCATAGCATGTGAGCATACAGAAGGAAAGATTGAAATACAGGCGGGAAGCATCGATAAACCCATGATACAGAAAAAAATAATCGATATAATGGAGGGTGGTTCGGAGGCCTTTGAAAAGAGAGGAGAAATATACGCCTTATGGATGTAACGCACCTGATTGAAAGAATCCGAAATGGGGAGGATAGCTATACGCAATTTAAGCAAGAGCCCATAAAGGTACAGGATTTAGCAAAGGAGTTTGTGGCATTTGCCAATGCTAAGGGTGGCATTATTATTTTCGGGGTAGCAGATGATGGTACAATAAAGGGTCTAAATACAGAAGATATAAAGAAATTAGAGCATGACATTAGTAATACCGGAACTGAAAATGTCAGCCCACCAATGTATCCGACCACCCAAAATCTGACTGTCCAAGATGCCAGATTGATCCTTGTATCTATTGAAGAGGGCTTGAGTAAACCCTATGCTACTAGCTCGGGAACGTATTATACCAAAGCTGGCGCTACTAAAAAGATAGTATCACAAGATGAGCTGAAGCGTTTGTTTGTAGAATCCCATACATTATATGCTGATGAAATGACGAGAAAAGATAGTAATATAAACGACTTGGACCGGCATGCATATCGGAAGTATTTGGAGCAAACACATCCCAAAATCTTGGAGGAAGTTGATAGTGGCAAACTCGATATAAAAACTACGCTGAAAAACATACAAGTTCTAAAAAATACCCATCTCACATTAGCTGGAAATTTAATTTTTGCAAAAAATCCACAGAGCTTTTTCCCAGATTTCTGTGTTGATTGTTGTTATTTTGATGGTGAGGATGTCTCAGTTCAGCGCTTTATCTCGAAAAAAACAATAAACGGCAGGCTCAAAACACTATATGAAGAAGGGCTGAGTTTTATAATGGGCAATATAGCGCATAGACAGGAAGGCGCAAATTTTAATGCCCGGGCAGTCGCAGAAATACATCCGGAAACGTTGACTGAATTAATCGTAAACGCCTTAATTCATAGGGATTATTATATCAATGCCTCTGTTAAAATATTTATTTTTCATAGTCGCATAGAGATTATAAGCCCGGGGAAAATTCCCAATTCGCTGGAAGTAGAGAATATAAAAAGTGGGATTTCAATACACCGAAATCCCATCATCAGTTCAATCTGTAAAGATATATTGCCGTATAGTGGTATTGGTTCCGGTATCAAGCGCGCACTCTCACTCACCCCCGATATTGAATTTATAAATGATGTAGACAACAACATATTCAAATGTATTATCCCAAAGCACAACTCGGACAATATCCAGAGGCAATAGAAGACTTAGAGCGAGCTAAGGAACTGTTTGAACAACAGGGCAACGCAGAAATGGCAGAAGAAATACAAAACATTATTGATGATATATCTGATAAGTCCTGAGAATCAGAATTTACGAATGCCTCTCCGGCATGATCTAAGCGCCGGCTCTATAAAACAAAGCCCCGCAGGATGGAGAGCACCAGGGGTAGCAACAGGGGTATGTACAGGAGGGCGAGTGCTGTGCTAATAGTAACCGCCATGGCTGCCTTGTCGGGATAGACCTGGAGTTCACTTGCAAAGACGACGAGATTCGCAGCAAGGGGAACCACTGCCATTACTGCCATCACCTTATGGATGAGGGAGCTAAACATCATAAGAACATGAATGTCTAGAACAATAATCAGAGCAATCATTACCGGCCATACAATGCTACGTGCAAGCAGTGCAAGCCCTATAAACCTCAGATCTATGGAACTCACCCGTACATTGGCAATGCCCATCCCGATAATCATCATGCCGAGGAGGGTGTAGCCAGATCGAAAATATACAGCCATACTGTCCGCTATTTCGCCGAGATCGATGGATAATAGATTGAATAGGAGCCCCAATAGGAAGGCATAGAGTATGGGGAGCCGTGCTACCCTGCGCATGCTCTCGCTGATGCTGTATGCCCCCCGAGCTGTAATGTAAAAGCCGAGAGTCATCTCGTATAGTGTCATGCCTATCTGCACAAAAACAGCTAGGCCTAATGCCTGCTCACCGAAAAAGGCAAACACAACTGGCAGACCAAAATATCCCGTGTTCCCCGTCCCTGCAGCTAGGGCAAGTATATTTTTTGTCGCATCATCCTTCCATATCGCCTTGCCAACGTAAAAGAAAAGAAAGGAAATACCCGCACTCAAAACAAAAAATATGCCCGGTAAGAGAAGCAGCTGTACACGAAAATCCATCTTGTACAGACCACTAAAAACTACCCCCGGTGCGATAACATAGAGCAATAATCGAGATATGGCATCATGCCCAAGCTTCAGTACCCGGGCGGCGACATAGCCGAGAAAGATAATAAGATAGAGGGGAAGAAGTTTTATCAATAATTGGTAAAATAGGGATGCATCCATCTCCCCAATTATACATCATCGTAGCCGAAAAAGCGCTTTTCCGCATCATTATGAGTGCAAAATTTTGCATCATGACATCTAAAAATTTTTCCATAAAATACTTGAAAAATATTTCATAATGGTACTATAATATCATATATAGCATACTTACTCGCTAGGTCGTTATGTAAATGGTGGTATGAAATAATGAGGAAGCTTTGTTTGATTGTTTGTTTTCTCGCTGTAGGCGTCTTTGCTAATCCTATACCTCTAGCGGAGCACAACAGAAAAGAAGCACAAATACAAAAAATCGTATCCTTCGTTCAAACCATTATATCACTCGTCAAAGATAACAGCATCACTGATTGGTCATTATCAGTTCTTACTGCAGATGCCCAGACACCCATCGCATCATTAAAGGGCAGGGCACCAGTTATCAAACATTTTGATATTGATGGTTGGGCAGCAAATGGACAGAGAATATCAGATGGTGACTACAATATTGTATTGAAATTATCTGGCGGAGATAGAGAGCTGGTCTCTGAAAAACTGAATATTCGCGTCAGCCCCCATGGCATTGCTACTATGTCTGCCGACTGGCAAGCATTAACACCAGCAGAAGTACAAGCAGCTCTAACCCAGCAGCCACAAGCAACAAAGCAAGCAGTTCCAACGCAGGAAGTAGCCGTAGCAGAGCAAGCAGTTCCAGCGCGAATTCCATCACAGACAAAAAAACATAGCGCAGACAGCGCAAGAAAGATTGATTGTAATCTCCACAGAACGATCCACAACGACGATACAATGAGAGGAAGTGCCTTCCCGTCTCAGAATATTATGGCAAGTCCAGCATGCATTGGATATGTTCCTACAAGGAGATATCATATTATCAGGATAACAGAGGCCTACTATCGGCAGCTGATTCGGAACCCACAAACATATTTCGCGGCGAGTGCCTTCGGACAGCCGAAGCATCCGAATTACAATGTTTTCTTCCTTACCCGTGCCCGGGGTAGAAATTATGTAACCGTTGTATCTCGCCTGTTGCCCCACGGGAGCGACCCAATTACAAGCGCTCTGGCCCTTCTGGAAAATGCCATCTATGCGACAAGAAATCGGCAGTAAGATATCACTGCATCGATGTGCCTGGGTGCCTGATGATGCCCCGCTATATCTTGCCTATCATGATGATGAATGGGGTCTGCCTCTGCATGATGATAATAGATTATTTGAAATGTTGATATTGGAAGGGGCACAGGCAGGGCTCTCCTGGTATACCGTCTTACAGAAAAGGAAGCATTACAGAGTGGTATTCGATAATTTCGATCCACAGAAGGTCGCCCGCTATGACGACAACAAGATGCAGGCATTGCTCAATGATCCGGGAATTATCCGCAATCGCCTAAAAATTCACTCGGCAATTCGTAATGCAGGAGTGTTTTTGGAAATTCAACAAGAATTCGGCAGTTTTGATGCCTATATTTGGCAGTTTGTACAGAACAAGCCAATACAAAATGCCTTCGAAACACTCGCAGATATACCGGCAAAAACAGAGCTATCAGATAGCATCTCGAAGGATATGAAAAAACGGGGCATGAACTTTGTCGGCCCAACAATTATCTATGCATTTATGCAGGCAGTTGGACTCGTAAAT
Source organism: Spirochaetia bacterium (assembly GCA_964291355.2). Lineage (GTDB taxonomy): Bacteria > Spirochaetota > Spirochaetia > WTKD01 > WTKD01. Next base: position 691,154 of record OZ220223.1, read on the forward strand.
GATCATGAACGTTCCTGTTTTCGATATGCGGCTGTGCAAAGAATGTAGATATTTCCTCCTGTCTGTTCCATCAAATTGCTGACATTCTCATGTTTATTATGATATTATAGACATCAGTAATAGACAGCGAGTGCGAACATCCAGAGTACGAGACCTGTCGGGGAGCTTTTATGCAAGACAACCACATTAATTATGTAGAACTCTATGCGCCTGACCTTGAAGCAGTAAAGAAATTTTATCAACAAGTTTTCGGATGGACCTTTACCGATTATGGACCAAATTACACTGCATTTTCGCAAAGTGGTCTTGATGGGGGATTTGAAAAAACAGACAAACCCATCGTACATGGTGCACTGCTTGTCTTATATCATCATAATCTTGAAACCATAAAGAATAAAATCATTGCAGTTGGCGGAACAATCTCACAAGATATTTTTTCGTTTCCGGGGGGTGAACGTTTCCATTTTCTTGATCCCGCTGGCAATGAACTAGCCATCTGGCGTGCTAAGGAGGATGCATGAACACACAAAAACATATGCGGACAATATATCATGTATGTATATACATTGGAACGGTTCTATTGCTACTTGCATGCAGCACGATAACACCATCAGATAAAAACACCGATAACAACAACGGTAATACGGGAGACGATAGTAAGCAAGTAACATACAAGGCAACGTTTCGGGCAACTTGGAGTAAGGAAACCCACCCCACCAATTTTCCAGCAAATGCACACTTCTCTCCCCTTGTTGGAATGACCCATAGCAGTGCTACAAAATTATTTACAGTTGACGAAAAAGCGACTGCAGGTATAGAAAATATGGCAGAAACAGGGAAGGCACCGTATCTCAACCAAGAAATAGACACGCGTAAGAAGGCAGGAACAGCAGGAGAACGAATTAACGGAGGGGGCATCGGTCGTTCTCCCGGTTCGGTTTCCGTACAGTTTACGATAACAAAAAAACATCCGCTGGTCTCATTAGTATCCATGATTGCACCAAGTCATGATTGGTTCATTGCAGTCCGGGACTTTCGGCTATGGGAAAATAATCAATGGAAACAAACAGAAACAGTAATAGTCAAGGCCTACGATGCGGGAACAGAATCAGGAGACAATTTTTCCCTCAAACCGGATACGAACGAAAACAAAGTCATCCACCGTATCACTACAGGACCACTGGCAAAAGACGGTGTGGTGCCATCCATGGGAACCATTACCTTTGAAAGGATCAACAACTAGGAAGACAGAACACATTCATGTAGTTGCCTGCGATAATCTCTCCATTTGGGAACGAATTGATCCATCAATGCATAGAAGCGTGCATTATGCGACGGCTCCAGAAGATGTACCATCTCATGCGCGACAACATAGTCCAAACATTTCAATGGATATTTTGCTAGTTCAAGATTCAGCCAGATACGACCTGCAGAGGGATTACAGGTGCCCCAGCGCGTACGCATTTTTTTAACACCGAAGGAGCTCACCGATACTCCCATGCTCCGCTCATAATACACTATCATTGGAGGGATGCTCTCCTTCATGGATTGTCGGTACCATTCATCGATCGCATTGCATTTTTTGGCTTCATCTGCACCCTTTCTGATATACAGCTCCATCGTCTGATCCCTCAATATAAGCTGCGGTGGATGGGGATGCTCAATGACCTGTAATTGATATATCTTCCCATTAAAATAATGCCTCTGCCGATCGCTAAACGCTGGCATCCCCCTGCCCTGCAGGCGCTTCTGTTGTTTCTGTATCCATTCTATTCTGGAACGGATGCTTCGCTCTATGCGAGCCCGCGACATATTCTTCGGAGCAGATGCCTGTACCCTTCCATCAGGCGGATAGACACGCAGATAGAGATGCTTAATTGATTTTCGAATAATAACAATATCACAACTCATCTCCGAATGTGGAATGGGCATGCGAATTATTTCTGAATCTTTGTACTTCACATCACCATCATTATACCTTAATCTTCCATTGCTCACAGGAGAATGCACTGCAAAAATGCCCACTTGTTATCAATACATACTATTGCTATAATATCAGAATAGATGGAGAGTATTACTGCATATACAGCACAGGATTTTGCTGATTGGTTGGCGGAACATCATGATACAGAAAGCAAGGTGGCCATCATCTTGTACAAACGACATACGAAAAAAGATGCCCCCACCCATCGCGAGCTATTGAACGAGGCGCTCTGCTGGGGCTGGGTAGATACGACCATCAAAGGCCTAGATGATGACCGCTACATCCGCCATTTTTCACGCCGAACAGAAAAGAGCACTTGGAGCAATAATACTTTGTCCTATGCTGAGAAATTGATTGACGAGGGACGTATGCAAGCTTCGGGGCTTGCCTTTTATCAACTCGGAAAACAGAAGCCCGTACATGATGATGGCATTCCCAAGAATCCCGATATGCCCCAGGCCTTGGCTGCTGCCTTGGCGGAACATCCAGAAGCTGGCTCAGTGTTCGAACGCTATCCCCCTTCTACAAAAAGAATGCTATATCGCTGGATACTCAGTGGAAAACAAGAGGCAACCCGCACAAAGCGGATACAGAAAATCATTGATGATGCATTACAGAGCGGCTCCGTGCAATAACAGCAAATTATCCATATTGTTCCGTCTACCATCATACATCCCTGCAAGATCGTAAAAGTATGATACAATTTCCACAGGAGTAGTTATGAAAGCAGCAGTATATACAAAATATGGACCACCAGAGGTACTTCAATACAGCGATGTACTCAAACCTATCATCACAGACAAAGAAATTCTCGTCAAAATCCACGCGAGTGCTTGCACAAAGGGTGATTGCGAATTGCGTAGCCCCGAAATGCCTTTATTCGTTTGGCTCATTGTCCGAATACTCATCTTTGGATTACTAAAACCGCGGAAGCAAATCCTTGGCTCTTATTTTGCAGGTGAGGTTATGGCGGTGGGAGATCAGGTATCTACCTTCAGTAAGGGAGACCGCATCTTCGGCATTAGCCCAAAGTTCGCCACCCACGCAGAATACATCACCCTCCCGGGAAATGTAGTAAGCATCACTATGCCATCAAATATGTCATACGAAGAAGCTGCCCCCTTGGCATTGGCTACTGATTCATATTTCTTTCTAAAAAAATCCCGTCTCAAATCAGGTGAGAGCATCCTCATTAATGGAGCTGGCGGCGGCATTGGAAGCTATGCAATACAACTCGCAAAATCTTATGGCGCTGAGGTAAGTGCTGTAGACTCTGCCGATAAACTGTCCTTCATGCAGAAAAATGGCGCTGAGCATGTGTTTGATTATACACAGGAAGATTTCTATCAGAATCTGGGAAGCTACGATGTTATCATGGATGTTATAGGGACCATCCCCTATAAAAAGAGTATGAGTTTACTCAACAAACATGGCCGTTACATATCAGCTATTCCTACTGTTCCTGGTTTGTTCCAGGGTATCTACACATTGATAACGAGCACGAAACGCCTTATGTCTGGATTATCCTTTGACGATGCAAACGTCCTAGCCCACCTCAAGGAAGCTGTCGAAGCTGGTACGCTCAAGACCTTTATCGACACATGTTTTCCATTAGAGCAGATAATTGATGCACATCGATATGTAGAAAGCAATGTAAAAAGAGGGCATGTCATTATACAATGCATTCCCGCAGATGGAAAGAAGAAGGTTGCGGCAGAGTAAGATTGCGGCAGAGTAAGATTGCGGCAGAGTAAGGCGAACTAAGACCGATAAAATATCGGGGGGTGATTGTTTTTTCTATGTCGAGTTGTTACAATGAGTCATGAGTAATGCAACCCCCGCTGTCGCGAGAAAATTAATTTTATTCAACGCAATGTCTCTGGATGCTTGCATTGCAGATAATGATCGTCAGGTCGCTTGGTTACATTCTGTTCCAAATCCAGACAAGGATGACTACGGTTACATGGATTTTCTGCAGTCCGTTGATACTACGATAATGGGGCACACAACCTACGCCCACATGCGTGGTTTCCCCGGTGAATATCAGCATAAGGACAGGCGCAATATCGTCCTAACGCGAAATGCTCAGCAGGAAAATGATGAATACGCAGAATTCATATCCGATGATGTTATCTCGCGAGTGGAAGCACTCAAGAAAGAAGAGGGAAAGAACATATTCCTAGTGGGGGGTCGCGAGACGAATACCTTTTTCTTGGAAGCTGGTCTCATTGATGAGGTTATGTTCTTTATTATGCCGATTATCCTTGGTGCGGGCATGTCTGTCTTCTCAAACTACACCGCCCCATACGCCCTAAAGCAGATTGATTCCAAGGTGTATTCATCTGGGGTCGTGAAATTACATTATAGCATCTAGCGAACTCTAATATCGTAGCTGCTAGTGTATCTCTTGAGCATCGGGAAGGGAAAACATCTTGATACCTTCATAGCTAAAGAGGAGCTTTATCTGGGCAACAACATCCGCTATGATGTCCATTTCTTCCTTCCCGCAGTATATAATACAGATAAAATTTTCCTCTGGCCATACCGAGTCGCCTAAACGTTTGCCCGAGCTTCCCGAACCATAGATCTCACTCATGAGCGTATAGTTTTTCATCGCGCCACGCTCTTCACTGCGTAGCAGGAGGTCCTGAAAGACTGATTGATTACCTATCACCTCAACACGATACAGAGACTCCGGTGGAGCATTCCTTCCCTTTGCATCTCCATGGTTGGACAATTTCTGCTCGTTTCCTATCGCATTCTCCCCGGATTCCCGGAGTTCATGGGATTCCCTGTGCTCCTTCTGCTCTTCTTGGGCATCCTCCCGTGCTGGCTCCTGGGAGCTGTTCGGAGATGCTTCCATTGGGTAGTCTCTGTTCTGTTCATCATTATTTTGCATGTTTGACCTCAAGAATTTTGTCTTCCTTTCGTTTCTGGCGGAGATGCTTCCAGTTCTTTAGCCGTTCACTCCATATATTGAATATTGCATAGAGTACGGGCATAAAGAAGAGCGTTAAAAATGAACCAACAGATAGACCGCCAACTACTGTCTTTGCTATGGGTTGTACCAATTCGCTCCCCTCTGTACTAATGAACGCAATGGGAACCATTCCGAAAACTGTTGTAAGCGTCGTCATCAGTATGGGGCGTAGGCGATCCCGTCCTGCAACAGCACAGGCCTCGAAGATGTCCATTCCCCGGCGTCTCAGGAGGTTGGTATAGTCAACCAGAACGATGCCGTTATTTACCACAATACCGAAGAGCATGATAAACCCGACCATGGTAAAGGAGTTCAGTGGAGTGCTCCCTATAGCATAGACAAGTAAGACACCTACAAAGGTAAGAGGAATGGTAAAGAGGATAATGAAGGGATCGAGAAATGATTCAAAAAGACTCGCCATAATGCCATAGACCAGCAGAATGGCAAAGATCCCAAAGACAGCGAAGATCCGAACATTACGCATAAAATCCTGATACGAACCGCCATATTCAATAGTTACCGCTTCGTTCATGACGACATTTTGCAAGACTTGTCTCTGTAATTCAGGCACAAGAACATCACTGGTAAAATCTGGGGCAATATCAGCATTAACCCGTAAATACCGGCTCTGATCTTCCCGTTTAATAACATTGGGAGCAGTTCCTTTTTCAAAACGTGCTAAATTATCCAGAGATATTTTCTGTCCTGCTGATGTAATAACAAATAAACGTGAGAGATCGGGGAGCTGGTCCCTGTTCCGCTCAGGCAAGCTTATGACGATGGAGTATTCCGTACCCGATATGTCTACCTTACCAGCAGATACCCCACTGAGTGCTGCTTTTATCTCATTACCGATGGCATTGATACTAATACCCAGCGTATAGGCACGCTGACGATCTATCGTAACATTTATCTGTGGCATGGGCTCCGGTAGATTGAGACGGGGTTCTGCTAAGCCCTCCATCTCTCGCATAACATTTAGTATCTCTTCTCCTGTGGAACGAAGTACGTCATAGTCGTTCCCGCGCAGGGTAAGCGTTATCGGCGCTCCTTCCTGCAGATCGCCACCACCCTGAGAAAATTGCAGTTCAACTGAGGGAAAGTTAAGAACCTTCTCGCGCAGTATTTGCTGCATCTCCTCTGAATCGATTGGACGGATTGCAAAATCGGGGAGTTGAACACTGAGACTGCCAATGTTATTCTTTTTTATACTCGCTCCCGGGCCCCGGACGCTCTGTCCTATCTCTACTGAGGTGCTTTCAATGGCATCGGGATAGTTTTCTTTAACGTAACTCTCTAATTCAAAGAGGATGGACCGGGTTGTTTCCTCCTGTGTGCCAACGGGGAGGGTTATGTCCAGTGTTACCCTATCTTCATCAAAGCGCGGGAAGGCCTCGAAACCAGTTTTTGGTACAAAGACAACTCCTACAACTAAGACAATAATCAGAAAAAGGAAGGATAGATAGCGGTGTCTTACCATAAATCCCAAAGTAGATTTATACATCCGCTCAATGCCTAAGAGTAGCCGCTCAATAGCCCGATTTATCGCTGGGAAGAAGCCTTTTTTCTGAACAACTGAAACGCTGGGTTGCAGTTTGAGATAATAACTGGCAAGAACGGGAACTAGGAATATCGCAACAACAAGGGAAGCACAGAGGGCAATAACAACCGTCAATGCGAGGGCTGTAAATAATTGTCCTACGGTCTCTAATTCGTTTTGCAAAAGGGCAAGCGGTAAAAATACACAAATAGTAGTCAGGGTAGAAGACATAATGGGAGTTATCATTTCTTTACTCCCAAGGATGGTCGAGCTGATCAGCTTAACCCCCCGGTTCCGATAGCGGTAGATGTTTTCCAGAATGACAATCGAGTTATCAACAAGCATGCCCACCCCAAGGGCAAGCCCAGAGAGTGTCATCAGGTTGAGAGAGAGATTCATAAAATACATCATCATCAGAGTAATGACAACAGAAATCGGTATCGCAATAGAAATAACCAGGGTCGCACGCACGCTGCGCAGGAAGATATACAGTATCAATACTGCAAGCACTACCCCCCACAGAGCATTTTGCGAGGTGCTGTTCAAACTGTTCCGAATAAATTCGGAGGTATCAAATACCGTATTAAATATCATGTCAGAGGGCAGATTTTGCTGCACCCGTGGCAATTCACTTAGTACGTTTGCTGATGTCTTAACGGTGTTTGCCTGGCTTTGCTTCTGAATAACAATATAAATAGATGGCTCCCCATCCACGAAGACCGCTGTTGAACCGTCTTCCTCATAGTCCAGAAATACATTCGCTACATCACGAGTACGAATTATTTGTTGTCCTGAACCTGCCTTTCCCCTGTAGGCAACCACAGCATTGCGCACCATAGCAACATCTTTAAATGACCCACTGCTCTCTACCAAATACTCAAGCCCACCGTCGGTAATCTGACCACCAAGAACGCGGGCATTGTTCTGGCGCAATGTATTTGCCATGCTGTTCAAGTTCAGATTATACGCATCTAGCCGTTCCTGGGGAACCTCTATGCGCAGAACAGGATCCGCAGAGCCAAATACACTTACCCGGGCAACTCCCTCCAGACGTTCCAGACGCGGACGAACAACATCATCTGCAAGCTGAAAAATTTCTGCAACTCCGCGCTGCCCAGTAAGCTGTAATACCAGAACGGGAATATTTGCAGTATTTAACTGGAGAATTTGTGTGTTTGAATCTGTTGGTAGGGCCGATTCCACTAAGCCAAGATTGTTGCGCAAATCTGCTGTTGCAGCATCAAGATCGGTTCCATAGGCAAAGGTTATTACTGTAGAAGTAACGCCTGTCTCAATGTTCGATGTAATCTTCTCTACATTCTTAAGATTGGAGACAGCACCTTCAATTATTTTTGTAATTGAATCCTCGATCTCCTGCGGGCTTGCCCCGGTTAATGTCGTATTAACGGTAATCTCGGGATTTTCTATCTCAGGAAGAAAATCCACTGAGATCTTGCTGGTTGCGTAGCCGCCTAAGACGGCAAGCAAAATAAATATAATAAGAAATGTAGTTGGTCGACCAACTACTGTTCGGATAACACTCATAGTAGCTTCCTAAAAAACTTGCTCAGTAGCAATCACATCGAGGGTCTGGATAATTCTTACCTTGGTCTCATCATTCAGCAAACTTTGCCCCTGATACACAACCAAATCGTCTTCAGCAATGCCCTCTAGGATTTCGATGCGATTGTCAATCTCAATTCCAGTGAGGATCTCTCGCTCATAGGCAATATCATCCTCAATAACATATACATAGGATTTGCCAAAGCGATAAATAACACAATCTGTTGGTATTTGTACAACGTCTGTTTTTTCTTCGGTAATAAGTTTTGCAAGAGCAAACATTCCTGCTTTTAATTGTGGGTAGGATTTCCGGAAGGATAGCGTAGTTTCCAATGTTCTATTACTGGGATCAAGTACCGGATTAACTGTACTTACAAGGGCTTCAAATCGCTCTCCGGGAAATGCATCGAATTCCACTATTGCACGTGAACCAATATCCACTACTGATACAAAGCGTTCGGCAATATCAACATTTATCTCTAGTTCTGTCGTCTTTGCAACATCAACCACCCGAGTTCCTACATTGGTGCGGCTACCAATCTCTACTGGCAGAGCAACCACCGTGCCTGATATCGTCGAACGAACCAATCGGGGTTCAAAGGATTGTCCTGGTTTTGATGGATCAATTTTTAGTAAGATTTGATTCCGCCGGACCTTCTTCCCAATTTTTACATATACATCAGTAATGTCACCGGCAACATCAGCAACCATGCTAACGCGCGACTGCACCACGACATCGCCACTCACCAACAAATAATTGATGAGCTCCCCCTTATACGCTGGGGTTACACTGACTGCAAATATTTCGCGCTCAGGTTCTCGTGGACGGCCGCGTCTTCGTGCAGCCCCGTCCTCACCTTCTTCGGAGGGTCTCCCGTTCTGTTCTCGCTCTGCACTTGTTTCCGGGCCCGCACCTGGAGGTGCTTCGTCAGAGGATGGTCTCGAAAATCTGGCACATCCACTGAAGTATGCCAACATGGCAATAAGTAAGAGGAATAATCTTCCCCCTCTATATAATATTCTGATCTTTTTTCTGTTCATTTTTTATCTCTTTTTCGATCTGTTCTAAAACATTTCCATGCCATATTCATAATTGTTAATGGCATATACCAAGCTAATCATGTTTTTCAGTACCCCAGTCTGCTCCTGTATCAGAGCAAGCTGTGCCCTGCGCACTGTTTGTTCACTGGATTGTAGCTGATCTATTGTCTGCAAGCCGGCATCATAGCGCTCCTGCGCCAGAGCACGTGCACGTTCCGATAGCTCTAGGTTACTCTGATTTGTACGAATCAACTCCAACCCAGAGAGGATGCTTTGTTGTAGCACCCGAATAGCAGAGCGGGCATTTTGCATGCTCTCCGTAATAGCAAGCCGCTGTTTTTCAACATTCTTTTCTGCAATATGCCGTGCTGTGAATACCTGGGAAAAGGGCATGAGCGAGCTCAAGGAAAATGAGAGGGTCAGGTTGAGCGTGCCCTTCGTATTGCTCCATGAATCCTCTGCAAACAATTCGGCCATCGGTGCATTGAACCGTGGACGAATGGAATACCCTAGAGATAAACTCGGCCACAGCCGCTGTCCCTGTTGTTTCTTGCTATTCTCCTGAATATCCAGCTGTTTCTGCAACAGTCGTATATCAGAGCGTGCCGCAACATGCTCCTCCGCGGCAAGAATTGTCTCAATCTTCTCCATATCAAGCTGCAGAGAACCCTCTATGTCTACCACATCATCGAGGTCTAGGCCAATCAACAATATGAAATTGTCCAAGAACTTCTTGTATTGTGTCTCCTGACGAAACAGTGCTAGTGCATCCTGTTCGACCTGTAATTCACTGCGTAAATAGCTGTATTCATCACGGAGGCCGCTCTCATAGCCCTGCTTGGTTTGTTCAAAGAGCTCTCTGGATAACTGTAGCTGTTCCTCAGCAAGGGCAACTACTTGTTTCTGGAGGAGTAAATCGTAGAATAATTTTCGCACATCCCGTTCCACCGTTGTGCGCAATGTTTCCAGTCCAATTTCCTGTGCTTCATACCGAAGTGTCAGCAAGCGCCAGCGTGCAATCATATCGACACTGAGATTCAAAGCAATATTCAGTACCGGACTTACTCCCCATGCATATGCTGTGCCGGCAGGGGTAGTAACATCACCTTCAACATTATACGTAAGGGCAGTACTGAGATTGATGTTGGGAAACAAGACAGCCCATCTGTTTTCAAATTCTTTCCATGCTATGGCAGTATCCACCCTGCCCTTCTGAATAGCAAAGTTTCGTTCCAAAGCCACGGCAACGGCTGTATCGGAATCTAATTGAGTCCCTTCTGACGTTTGTGCAAAGCAATACACATTAATAAGCAATAACACAACATAAATTATATTTCTCAAGTAACCTCCTATGAACACCCCTTGCAGAACGAGCCGGTATTCAGAATCTGATATATAGTATATATACAATCATACACTTAGAAAGTTGTACTGATGTAGAATGAATTGAAACAATTACAACTCGTATCGGACAACATAATATTCACAAATAATATCATATCTCCCACTCCAATATATCATAATAAGGAAAAAAAGTATAAAATAATGTAGATGAAAGACAATAAATACAAAAATATTTCCCCTCTTGACCATCGATACTATTTTGCAAATCAAGAACTCTTTGATTCGTTGAGTGGGTATCTGAGCGAAGAAGCTCATATTCAATATATGCTGCGCGTGGAGTGTGCAATCCTTGCGGTACATGCACAACATTTTTTCCCCAACAGTCCTGATTATCTGGAAGCAATACAGCAGGCAGAAACGAGCATTACACCCGCTGAAATTTATGTAAAGGAGGAAAAATCACAGCACAATGTCAATGCCATTGTCGAATGCCTAAAGGAGCATCTTCCGAAAGAATTGCGAAGCTATGTCCACCTTGGTGCAACATCGGCTGACATTATGGACACTGCCTATGTGCTTGCCTTTCGTGATGCCTCACAGCAGATTATCATTCCCCTGCTCCGAAAAATTGAATGCCGCTTGTTGGATCTCGCAGAGCGGGAGATATCAACAGTCCAAATTGGCAGGACGCATGGACAGGCAGCTGTTCCTATTACAGTGGGATACATGTTTGCAGAATACATCTCCCGCCTCGGACAATCCATTCTCCGCATCATGCAGCATCTTACTGAAGTACGTGGCACCCTGTCCGGTGCTGTCGGTGGACATCATGCAGGATCGTTGATATACAAGGAGCCCACTCAGTTTGAATATGAGGTATTGCAGCGGCTCGGACTTAATGCAGCCGAGTTTGCAACGCAGATCCTTCCTCCCGAGTATTTACTCCGCTGTTTAACCGAATACAACATCACATTTGGCATTATTGCCAACATGGCTGATGATCTTCGACATCTCCAACGGACTGAAATTGGAGAATTGCAGGAAATTTTTGGCAAAGATCAGGTTGGTTCATCAACCATGCCACATAAGAGGAACCCCTGGAATAGTGAACATATTAAGAGTCTATGGAAGACCTTCGCACCCCGCGTCATTACCTTTTACATGGACCAGATATCAGAACATCAGAGGGATTTAACAAACTCAGCCAGTGCCCGATTTATTGCAGAATATCTCGCAGGGCTCTGTGCTGCTGCTGCTCGCTTACTAAAGGTATTAGAGCACATACACGTAAGCCCGCAACATCTACAAGAAAACATGCAACGTGTCGGAGATCGGATCCTTGCCGAGCCAGTCTACATCCTCCTTGCACTAGCGCAGGTAGAACAGGCACATGATACAGTACGAAAACTAACCCTCGTCATGGAACAGGATAATATTACTCTCCATGCTGCACTCAAAAGGGAACCTGATGTATGGCAGAAAATTGTGGAGCAGATGCGGAAAATCGGCATGGATGATCCCGACAAGTTTTTTCAGGACAGTAGTTCCTACCGTGGAAAAACAGAAGAATTAACGCGGAAAATTTGCAGGGAATATCGAACTCATATGGAAAACCTGCATGTATAGCGCAGTCACTAGCTAGAAAGAATTAAAGCCCTGCACATCGTGCAATTTAATTTTGGACTTTACTGTAGAATGATATGCCCCATCTCCGAGCACGACATGGGGGACATCACGGAGGAGCAATGTACCGGTAACCTTGCGAGGTCTGTTCGGAAGAACCCGTTGTAGATGCTTGAGGATGGAGCTCCGCATGCCATCCCGGATAACCGCTTGTTTGTCTTCCAGCATCGCTGTTCTCTTTTCCAGTGGGTGGCTTCCATATCCTCCGCTCCGGTTGCTATCCCTCCAAGAACGAAGGCGTGCCAGCTCATTCTCTGATAGATCGTAGCGAAACTGCATATACCATAATCCCTCTTGCTGATATTCTCTGATGATGACGAGCGCCTCTTCGCGTTGAATACGGAAACGCAGCTCTGTTTCCAATGTCTCTGGTATCCCCCGTGCCTTGCTACCTGGGTTGTATTCAAAATCCACTCCATACAACATGGCAGAAAATACTAGGACAGCTTCTTCCCGTAGCATCGTTATGATTGTCTGTCGATATTCTTCGAGATTGTCCTGAGTTTGTGTTCCAGGGGAGGGCTCGCTGAAGGTCCAGAATTCCCCGCTAAAAAAATCCTGAGCATGGAGCAAGGCACAGCCAAAAAACATGAGGAGAAACAATAATTTGGTAGTCCGCAGCATTATTTTTGTAAAAGGCGTCGTATTGGATTGATGCCGAAACGCAACACAAAATATAAAAAGGCAAAGAAAAAGCCGCTGAGATGCGTTAGATGAGCGACATTCGAGCTCCGTCCTGCATTGAGTTGAAACAACAATTCCATAACAGTGTACACAACAACAAGTGTAGACGCTGTAATAGGCAAAATTCCAAACACAAAGATGCGAGCACGCGGATGAATGGTTGCGAAGGCGAGAAGAACTGAAAACAGTGCCCCCGATGCGCCTAGGAGGAACACAAAATGCATGCCAAATAACCAGTATATAAATAGTGAGCCAATACCTGCTAGAGTACCACAGACAAGATAGAACACAAGGAATTCCCAGCTTCCCAACTCCTTTTCTACTTGTACGCCGAAGAAATACAAACCCAACATGTTAAAAAACAGATGCGCAGTATTTCCATGGACGAACATGTAAGAAAACAATTGCCATATGAAAAACCTCTGTTGTACAGCCAGAATATTCATAGCAAGGTAACTCAACAAACTGGGAGCAATGCTCGTAAGAAAAAACATAAGCACATTCGCCACGATAATTATAAAAACTATGTTGTACTGACGATACGGCAGGGGTTGACGTAAAAACTTTGTAACTTGATCCATTACTATATTAGGGTAGTATCTTTCACTTTTTTAGTCAAGAGCTGTACAAAAATAAAAAAAGCGTATACAATGTATGCTAGTATCGCATTGGTACAAAATACGATTTATAGTTTATAACTATCGGGTTAGGAGATATTATGAAATATGTATGTGATGTTTGTGGTTACATTTATGATCCCGACGAAGGGGATGTGGATTCCAATGTTCCCCCAGGGACAGCTTTTGGAGATCTACCAGAAGATTGGGTCTGCCCAGTCTGTGGCGCTCCAAAAGAAGATTTTACCCCTGAAGAAGAATAAGAATAAAACAGTAACCTAATCTTCCCAGCCCTGAATGACGAGGGTTCCATTATGCCCACCAAAACCAAAGGTATTGGAAAGAACCCTTCGGATCTTCCCCCTTTGCATCTTGTTCGGAACATAATCCAAATCGCATTCAGGGTCTGCTTCATCTAGGTTGATGGTTGGAGGAAAAATTTGGTCGCGGATGGCAAAGATGCCAGCGATTGCCTCTATTCCACCAGCTGCACCAATGCAGTGCCCCGTCATAGATTTGGTGGAAGACACCTTGAGTTTATATGCATGATCCTTAAAGACCTCCTTAATAGCGCGGGTTTCTACGGGATCATTAATTGGCGTTGATGTGCCATGTGCATTAATATAATCAATGTCTTCTGCTTGTATACCTGCATCGTCTAGAGCCATTTGCATGGCACGGGCCGCACCACGCCCTTCGGGATGAGGCGCCGTCTGATGATGCGCATCACAGGTCATGCCATTGCCCAGTATCTCGGCATAGATGGTAGCCCCACGTTGCTTTGCACGCTCTGCATCTTCCAGTATCACGATACCTGCACCCTCACCAATAACAAAGCCATCACGGTCTTTATCAAAGGGACGGGAAGCACGCTTTGGATTATCAGCATAGCCAGAACTTAATGCATGGAGCGCATTAAAGCCAGATACCCCCATATGGTTCACCACTGCTTCTACACCACCAGCAATAATAACATCCGCAAGTCCTTCTTTGATATGTCGATAGGCATTGCCTATTGCATCGGTGCCCGATGAGCAGGCCGTCGTCAGAGCATAACAGGGTCCCTGAAAATTCAGTGCAATGGCAATATGTGCACCTGCTATATTGGAAATATATTTTGGAATGGTAAGCGGTGGAATATGTATCGTGTCGGTCTCCGACTTTGCCTCACGCTCGTCTTCTTTACGTGCATAACCAAAACAGGCATTCTCAATGGTCGTTATGCCTCCAATGCCTGTCCCCATTACAATGGCTCTGCGCTCGGGAGGATAGCTATCCTCAGTTAATCCAGAGTGCTCGTAGGCCTCCAAACTTGCCGCCATAGCAAACTGCGTGTATAGATCCGCACGTTTGGCGAACTTCCGTTCGAGATGCGGATGTTTGTCAATGTCCTTTACTTCAGCCGCATAGCGTGTCAGATGATGCTTTGTCTCTACCCGGGAAATTGCTCCTATGCCACTTTCACCATTGATGATATTCTGCCAAAATTCCTCAGCTGAATTGCCGAGGGGGCTCACAACACCTATACCTGTAACAACTACTCGTTTCATTTTTCCTCCTCTACATGCCCATTCCGCCACTTATATGAATAACTTCTCCAGTCATATAAGAGGATAGATCAGAAGCAAGAAACAAACAAACATTCGCGATTTCCTGCGGAGACCCTGTTCGCTTCATCGGAATTTGTTTTACAATGAATTCCTTCTGATCCTCACTTAAATTATCGGTCATTGCTGTATCAACAAAGCCTGGTGCTAATGCATTGACTCGAACTCCCCTACCTGCCACCTCGCGAGCCAGTCCCTTGGTAAAGCCAATAAGCCCGGCCTTTGATGCACAGTAATTACTCTGTCCAGCATTTCCTATAACACCAACAATCGAGGATATGTTGATGATGGAGCCGGCTCGTCGCTTGATCATACTCTGTGCAACAGGTTTGGATACATTAAATGCACCCGTCAGATTAACTGCCAGCACACGGTTCCAATCTTCAATCGACATGCGAAATATCAACCCATCTCGGGTTATACCTGCATTATTCACCAACACATCTATGCCACCACTCGCGTCAAGTATTTCCTGCACAACCTGAGCGACGGCTTGTTCATCAGATACATCGCCTTGTCGAAAGACAATATCCTGCCCATGCTTGCGGGCAATCGCAGTGTACTCATCATAGGCATCGCCTGCCTTATTACCAATATAATACACTGAGGCTCCATGTTCAAGACAGGTTGTTACTATGCCCCTTCCTATCCCCTGCGAACCTCCGGTAATTAATACTTTTTTATCCTTCAATAACATCTGCATGCTCCTTCAATAGCGTTTCTATTGCTTCAACTGTACCAGCTTGCCGAAAAATTACAGTAGCTGCTTCTTCATGATGTTTTGCCAATACATTCCAAAGCCCCCCAAGAACCTTTCCTGGACCCACCTCATACAAATGGCTGTAGCCATCGGCTAACAAGCTTTTTTCCTCCGGTAACCATAATACAGTAGAAACGAGCTGTTCTGCACAGAGCTCCCGGATTCTGTCCCCATCGCTATGTTGTTTCCCGTCAACATTGGAGTAGACGGGTTTCTTTGGCGAGGCAAAGTGCTTCGCACGCAGTGCCTCCCAGTATCGATCGCGGGCTTCTTGCATCAGCGGACAATGAAAGGGTCCGGACACCTTCAGCGGAATAGCACGAATACCCTTCCTTCCTTCCAAGGTCTTCCGTAATGCTGCAATGCCTGTGGCTGTAGCAGAAACAACTGTCTGCACGGGACTATTGTAGATGCTACAGAATGCATCGGGTATTTTTTCCTGCTCTAACATCTGCTCAAGATCGGGATAATCCACGCCCAGCACTGCAAGCATGCCAGGATCCCCCGTTTCGCTATCTAATAAACGGCTACATTCTTCCATAATGCTTCCACGTTGAGAAACCAAATCGATGGCATCTTCGATACTGAGAACCTCCGCATCTACCAGAGCTGAATATTCGCCAAGACTAAAGCCAGCTACCGCATCACTTTCTATACCATGACTTTTTAATAGCTTCCATGCAGATAAACTGACAACAGTAATGAGTATCTGCGTGCGATCTGTGCGCTGTAATTCGTCCTCAGCGCCCTCGGACAGCACCTTGTAGACATCAAAACCCGCAATATCAGAAGCAGTCGCCATCAAATCGCGAACTATAGGACTCTGTGCATACATGTCCATGCCCATCCTGGGATATTGAGCACCTTGTCCTGGATATAAGAAACATATTGACATAGCACTACCAGTATACTAAAATACAACATCTTGTTTCAAGATATTTATATAAGATAAAAGGATGTGGGATGAAAAATTGGTGGAAAGAGGGGATCGTGTATCAAATATATCCCCGAAGTTTTTTTGACTCAAATGCTGATGGCATTGGTGATATTCAGGGAATAATCCGAAAACTCGATTACATCGCTTCGCTTGGCGTCAATATTCTCTGGCTCAATCCTATCTTTACCAGTCCAGATTGTGATAACGGATATGATATATCTGATTACCGTGATATTGATGCACGCTATGGCAGCCTAGCAGACTGGGATCTACTTATGGAGGAGATGCATAAACGTTCGCTCCACCTAGTAGCTGATCTTGTGGTAAATCACAGCTCCGACCAACATTACTGGTTTCAACAGGCACGTTCCTCCCGTGATAATCCATATCGCGATTATTATATCTGGCATCCCGGCAAGGATGGTGCCCCCCCGAATAACTGGACTTCATTTTTTGAAGGTCCAAGCTGGGAATGGGACGAACAGACTCAAGAATACTATCTCCATACCTTCGCAGTTGGACAGCCCGATCTGAACTGGGAAAATCCCGCACTGCGCCAGGAAGTGTATGCATTGATGCGTTTTTGGTTGGACCGTGGCATCGATGGCTTCCGCATGGATGTAATTAACATGATTTCAAAGAACCTCGAATTTCCCGATGGCAGTCCGACTGCTCGCGAGGTTCCCTGCGGCACTGAGCACTACATCAATGGCCCCCGGGTACATGAATTTCTCCGTGAAATGCACGACGAGGTCCTGTCCCACTACGACATCTTTACCGTTGGCGAATGTCCAGCCGTAACACCAGAGATTGCATTACAGTATATTGCACCTGAGCGCAAGGAACTGAGCATGCTCTTTCAATTTGAAGGGCTTGCATTATTTACCGAGCCCGGCAAGCGCTGGGAGTACCGCATGCCTCCCTTACTGGAATACAAAGAGTATATTGAACGATGGCAGCATGCATTGCATGGCAAAGGTTGGAACAGCATTTTCTTGAGTAATCATGATTTCCCCCGTGCCCTTTCAAAGATGGGCAATGACGATAGCTATCGTGTGCCATCAGCAAAATTATTGCTCCTCCATACACTAACCTTAGAAGGCACGCCCTATATATATCAGGGCGAGGAGATTGGCATGACCAATGTTGCCTTTCCCAGCATAGATGATTACCGTGACATATGGACAATACAGTTCTACCATAACTCCAAACAGGAGGGCATGAGCGAGACAGATATTATGCAGCGAATTCATCAGCTCGGACGAGACAACAGCCGCACCCCCATGCAATGGAACGACAGCCCGCAGGCAGGTTTTAGCACTGGCAAGGCATGGATTAAAGTAAATCCAAACCATAAGGAGATCAATGTTGAAGCCGCCGAAGCTAGCCCCCAATCAATACTACATTTTACCCGAGAAATAACGGCACTGCGAAAACAACATCCCGCATTGATATATGGTGATTTCAAGATCCTAGATCGAGAGCATCCGGAGGTTTTTTCCTATACCCGTAGCCATGAGAAAGAGCTCTTTCTGATAGTACTCAACTGTGGAGATACACGCATCCCACTGGCAGAGCTGCCGGAGACTGCTGCACTTATTGGGAGCTCAGAACCAATACTCACAAACCAACTACATGATGCACAGCTCCTGCCATTCGACGCACGAGTGTATCAGTTAGCACAAAGTTAGTTCTCGCGTACGCTGTCAACACATTGCCATCGCAGACCACCGACTACCCCGCTGCCATGCAAGCACAGAGCCACGCAGAGCCATTCCAAGATATTCCTCGAAGAATGGCGGGTGGCTGGCTTGGCCGGATTTTAGTGCTCAAATCCTGCTATATAGTCACGATAAAAATAGAAGCTATCCTTAGGTATGCGTTTTAAGCTTGCATAATCACAATAGACAATGCCGAAGCGTTTTTCGTAGCCAAAGGACCATTCAAAGTTATCGATAAAACTCCATACAAAATAGCCGCGAACGTCAACATCATTGGCTATGGCCTCAGCAACTGCTGCAAGATGCCCACGGAGGTAGCTAATGCGGTCGTGGTCATGGCAGCGTGTTCCGTCTGCATTCAGCTCGTCAGGGAATGCTCCGCCATTTTCTGTAACATACATCGGCAACTTGCCCTCTGTGTAATTACTCAACCACATGAGATGTCGGTAGAGTCCATCGGCAACTATCGGCCAGTCCATATCTGTACGCGGCTGATACTGCGGACAACTCCTGATCTTCTCTGGATGATTCTCATCCCATGCACAGACATCTTCCGTATAATAATTGACACCAAGGAAGTCTATGGGGCTGGCAATAATGTCCATATCGTCGGCCTCAATGGGCATTTTAATTTCGGGATAGGCCTTTATATGACGCTCTGGATATCCTTTTCCAATTATGGGGCCCAGGTACATGCGTGTGACAAAATCCGCAGAGCGGTCTGCAGCTTCTACATCTTCCTCACGGCGCGTTGCCGGTCGTGGTGTTCCACAGTTCAGCACGATGCCGATATCAGGGTCGCTGTTCATTTCCCGGTAAGAACGTACCGCCATACCATGTCCCAGTAATAGGTGGTGAATGGCACGGTAACATTGCTCCCGAGATTGTATGCCTGGTGCGTGAATGCCATACAAATACCCCAATGCCGCGCTACAGAAGGGTTCGTTCAGCGTTTTCCAGAGCGTCGCTCGTCCTTCTAACTCGCGGAAACAGTGTTCCGCATATTCTACAAAGCGATATGCAGTATCCCGCTCTGCCCAACCACCCTTGTCCTGTAAGGGTTGCGGGAGGTCCCAGTGATAGAGGGTAATAGATGCCCCTATGTCATGCTTGTCCAGACAGTCCAACAGACGTTTGTAGAAATCCATACCCTTGCTGTTAAATGCACCACTGCCGAGTGGTTGGATGCGTGGCCAAGCCAAGGTAAAGCTATAGATGTGTAGCCCCAGTTCCTTCATGAGCGCTACATCTTCTTCATAGCGATGATAGTGGTCAGTTGCTACATCACCATTATCCCCCTGAAAAACCGCACCCGGTTTCCTACAGAAAACATCCCAGATGCTTTCGCCTCTCCCATCTTCACGGGCTGCTCCTTCTATTTGGAAGCTAGCAGTTGAAACACCCCAACAAAACGAATCAGAAAATTTCTTACGAATCATATAATCCTCCTAATCTTTTCTTAACCTTTTACTGACCCTACAGTAAGACCTCGAACAAAATATCTCTGCAGGGCAAAAAATACAACCAACGGTACTGCCATAGCTATAAAGGCGCCAGCAGTCAGCACATGCCAATCCTGACCACGAGAACCCACCATCTCAGCCAATCGCGTTGTAACCAAAGCAACATCAATTTTCGTACCAAGAAATACCAAGGCAACCAATAAATCATTCCACACCCACAGAAACTGAAAAATTGCAAAGGCAGCAATAGCAGGTATTGAAAGAGGAAGAACCATACGAATAAAGGTATGCATGGGGCTTGCTCCATCAATACGAGCCGCCTCAATGAGATCGCGCGGTATCAAGGAAATAAAACCATACAAAAGATAGGTAGCCGTAGGCAAGCCAAATCCCGTATGGGCTAGCCAGATGCCAACATAGGTTCCATTTAATTGCAAATCATTATAGAGGGCAAATAATGGAAGAAGTGACATCTGCAGGGGAACAACCATTAAACCGACAATCAAAATAAACATCACCTTTCTCCCCTTAAAGACCATCCATGCAATAGCATAGGCGGCAAAGGCAGCTATGGTTATGGGGATGATGGTTGATGGTACGGCAACTAACACGCTATTCATAAACGCGGCAGCCATATGATCGGAGGTTAGGACATAGTCATAATTGCGGAGCGTCCATGTCTCCGGATTAAAGAGCTTGCTCCCCAGGACAGTCCACCAGCCCGAACGTGCTATGTCGTTGCGCGGACGAAAGGAGCTAACAAAGAGCCCCAGAGTCGGCATCGACCAGAGGAGGACAAGGATGAATGTGCTCCCGTTGAGCAATATTTGCTGAAGTACAGATTGTCTTCTACTACTCATACTTCACGCTCCCTCATGTGCATGATGTTCCGTATCATAACTGGCACAACGGCAATAAAAATGATAACTGCGAGTACACTCCCGCGACCATAGTTGCCTGCCTTAAACATTTGGTTGTACATCATATTTGCAATGACGTCTGTATTGTAATTTCCACTCGTTACAACATAGACAACATCGAAAACCTTGAGGACAGTAATGAGTACCGTCGTCATAACCGTAAGGATGGTACCGCGGACACAGGGGACTATGACACGAAAGAAAATGCGTATCTCCCCAGCGCCATCAATTCGGGCTGCCTCGAGGAGACTGCTCGGAACTGATTTTACAGCTGCTGACAAGATAACCATAGCAAAGCCCGTTTGCAACCAAATCATGATGATGATAAGAAATAAATTATTCGTGGGTTCTAGACGGAGCCATCCTGTCGCCTCTCCACCCGATGCGACAACGAGTGCGTTTAATATACCAATCTGACTGCCGAAAATTGCACGATAGTACACAAAGCGCCAGATAATGGCTGCTCCGACAAAAGAGATGGCCATCGGAAGGAATATAAGTGATTTTGCAAAGGATTCCCAGCGAATGCGATCGACAACGACCGCAATTATCAGACCAAGCCAAACAGAAACAAAGGGTGTAATAATCAACCAAAGCAGGTTGTTGCGTAGAGCAATAAAGAATTTTGGATCCGCAAAGACATTTATGTAATTTCCAAATCCAAATTCTCCCAGTCCCTTACTTGCCCGGGTATACTGGAAAAAACTAATACCCATAGTCCGTATGGCTGGATACACAATAAAAATAAACAGGATGATCACTGCCGGAGCAATGAAAATATAGGGGAGGATTTTTTTCTGTTGCCGCTCATTAAAGAGAGCTTCAACAATATTATTCAAACAAAAATAGAGAGCCCAAATTCCAAAGATGCCAACCAGAATGGCAATCAGCCCTACCAATAATTTTGAATCTGCAGTACGCATGTACTGAAAGCTAAAATAAAATATGAATAGCAACGCAATGCAGATTGCTACCATACCAGAAGCTTTAATAGTCTTTGATCTTTGCATATCGCTACAGAAGAATAAAAGCAGGCACTACGTGCCTGCTTTCTCGTTAAAAACTATCTCGGCCAGCTGTTATCAATACCAGATAGAACTGCATCAATGCTGTCGCCATTTACATAGTCAACCATGCCAGTCCAGAATGAACCGGTGCCAACTGCACCAGGCATAAGGTCTGACCCGTCGAAACGGAATGTTGTTGCCTCACTGAGAATTGTTGCATACTGTCGATCGATAGCTGTCGGATACCAATCAAGCTCAGCATCCTTATGAGGTGATATGAATCCCCCCTGCTCGACCCATGCCTTGGTTGAAAGCCCTGTGGTAACATACTTTGCAAAGGCACGAACCTCTGGACGGTCATTAAAGAAGCCATATATGTCACCGGCACCAAGAACTGGTTTGCCGTATTCTTCATCAATCGGTGGCAGATAGAAAAAGTCTACATCTATGCCCACCTCAGCTCCTTCCGGAAAGAATGCCGGTATAAAGGATGCCTGTCGATGTAGCCATGCGGCTGGTGGATCTTCAAACAATGGGGTTGGTGCATCCCCGAAGGGGGTCAGCAGTATACCATCACTCCCGCCCAAAACATAGGCGTCATTGGACCATATTTCGGACATAATATCAATCGCTCGCCGTATCTGCGGACTGTCGAATGGTAATTCTCCGCGTACCCATGCATCATAATCGGATGCCGGAGCTGTTCGAAGGAGAATGTCCTCTACCCAGTCAGTTGCCACCCATCCTGTAGCTCCCGAACTCTCAATGCCGATCGCCCATGGAACGCCACCATCGGATACAATCTGATCACTCAAAGCGATGAGCTCGTCCCAGGTTTGGGGAATTTGATATCCAGCTGCTTCAAATTCTGGCTTAGGATACCAGACCAGTGATTTTACATTGGCCCGATGCCAGATTCCTGCCATTATGCCACCCATGGTAGCCATTTCAAGCCAGCTGTCAATATATTGCTGCTTGAGATAGGCAGAATTAAACCAATTATTCATGTCAATAATGTGGCCACTCTGCACAAAATCGCCGAGTAGCCCCGGCTGCGGAAAGGCAGCGGCATCTGGAGGTGCTCCACCTTCTGTGCGAATGGTGACTTGTGCTTCAAAATCACCAGACCCCTCATACACAACATCAATCCCTGTTTGCTCTTCAAACAGAGCCATTGCAAGATTAAAACGTTCTGCATCAGTATCAACAAATGCTCCAAAGACATTTACCGTTGTATCGGAAAGATCCTCTCCATTTGTCCATGGATTCTCAGTATAAGCAGAATTTGCCTCAGCAGAATCCTCATCCTTGCCACTACACGCAAGTACAAGGACAGAAACGAGCAGTAGCAATACTATTTTTACTATCAATTTATTCATAGCATCTCCTTGTTATTATTTTTGCCAGAATACATAACGAACACAAAAATGTCAAGAGCCATGAGAAGACTAGAAGCAGCTCTTATTGAGCTACAAGTCCTCGCCCGACAGCTTGGAAGGTTTCGACAATCTTCGATGAGGTCCAAGGAACCACACCACGACGTGACGCAATAATCTGTCCACCGGGGGCAAGAATAAAGACCGTGGGTGTACTGTCTACGGCATAGGAACTGCTAATGGCAAGCCCAAGATCATGTATGATGGGCATGCTTATCCCATAGATTCGCTGGAATTTTTCCGCTGCATCCACTGTTTCATCACGAGAAATAGTTAGTATTTGTATGTTGTCCTCTGGCTTTAATTGCTGGGAAAAGTGCTCTAAATCTGGCATGTCTTCCTGACAATACCCACACCATGAGACCCAAAAGGTCAATATGGTTAGGGAATCTTCGTAATTAGCAAGCTCCACCGTTCCGGAATTATCCAACAAGCCACCTGAGAATGAAGGTGCCTCGATGTTTATCCGATCAAAGCCAATGTCTTGCAACATTTCCTGAGCCATTGATATATCTACTGTCTTTTCAGCACATGATAGTACCAATGAACATAATAATACGACTATAAGCGTAGAGAATCGTAAAGCAAATTTTGCTGTTCTGTTATTTAACCACATGATTTCACTATAATAAAAACTGGATATTATGGCAAGTGGGCTTGTTATTTTTGAGTACTTACATGATCCCGGAGTATTTTTTGGAGTGATTCACGACGTGCTTCACTTGGGATGCTGCGCTTTTCGCGGGATAACAATTTCGCTATCCTCTCGGGAATGGGTGGGGACTCTCCGCTGCTCTGCTGTATTATTTCTGCAAATTTCCCAGGATCCGCTGTAGCAAGTGCGACCATGTGGGGCAATTCGCCATTGATGCAGAGCTCTTCATTCCCGGACCATGCACGGTGGAGTAATCGTTCACTAGCACACACTGCCACGGCAGTGTGCGGACAGAGAAAGACCCCATATGTGTCATGGTAATTCTTTATGGTAGTCTCAATCGCATCATCAAAAACAACGGAACCCTGGAGAAAGCTATTCATAGCACTCTGCCTTTGCTCGGAGAGCGCTTGTAATCGTTCAAAATTACTGGGGTTCCCGACATCCATAGCATTTGCATGTGTATGAAGTGATGCACGGGGGGTGAAATTCCCATTCTCCAGATATTCAGGGACAACACTGTTTGCATTACTTGCAGCAAGGAAGTATGGAGATTCCATCCCCCAGCTCCACGCAAGTAGACCCGCAGTAAGATTGCCGAAATTTCCACTGGGAACGCAAAACACGCGTCTCCTGCGCTCTTCCGTGCTTAGTCGGGTATCTGCATAGATATAATAGAAGGCCTGCGGTATTAATCGCCCAATATTGATGCTGTTGGCCGAGGTAAGATTGAATTCTCTGCGCAGTTCTTCATGATTAAAGGCCTCCTTGACCAGTCTCTGACAATCATCAAAGCTGCCATCTACCTCCACGGCAATAATATTGCCCGAATGTGTTGCCAGCTGCTGCTCCTGGGCATGGCTAATGCGCTTTGAGGGATACAATACAACAACGGTTATATTCTTTTTGTCCAGAAATGCCTGGATAACCGCACTGCCCGTGTCTCCGCTTGTTGCAGTAAGTATTGTCGCATGCTCTTCGCTCTCGGCAAGTAATGCTTCCATAACAGTGGCAAGGAAGGATGCTCCAAAATCCTTGAAGGCACAGGAAGGACCATGAAAGAGCTCTAGAAGCGATATGTTAGTATTCAGGGAAGATACTACCGGAGAAAAGGGAAAGGCACGTTTGCACATTGCCGATGCCCGCTCCTCATCAAAAAAATCGGGAAAGAGTCGGACTAGCAGTCGGGCAGCCAGATCAGAAAATTCTATGTCTGGCTCACAGGCAGCGATGACATCCCGTAGATCCGGATGCTCGGTGGGATGGAAGAGCCCCCCATCAGGGGCGAGCCCCTGTAATACTGCCTCCGCAAAGGAAGCTATGTGTTCACGGTTTCGGGTGCTATAAAACTGCATCATGCACCACCGTTGTCGAAGAAGGTTCTATGAATTGCATTCAATGCAAGATCACTATCCTTACTTTGAATAACGAAAGATATATTCATCTCCGAAGAGCCCTGTGCAATAGCAAGGACATTGATTCCCTCGTCTCCTAATACCGAAAACAGCTTCCCGGCTATGCCATGCTGTCCGCGCATGTTTGTACCGACTATTGCTATGATTTCCAAATTATATACCGGCGTTAGATGATTAATGCGCTCCGCGCGAATGTCATGTTCCAGCTCGCGGCGCATTCCAGCCAGTGCATGGGAACAGTCCTCTTCCCGACATACGACACAGATACTGTGTTCGCTGGAAACCTGCGATATCATCATAATATTAACATCAGCATGATATAGGGCAGAAAAAATTCTGGATGCTATTCCCTTACTTCCCACCATGCGGTTCCCTTCTATGTTAATGAGTGCCACACTGTCTATGGAGGCCAATCCGGTTATGGCGTGGGGATGCTCGACCTTGCCCTGCACAATTTTCGTGCCCCTTGCCTCCCGATGGAAGGTATTCCGCACTCTGATGGTAATAGATGTGTCCATAAGCGGGACGAGGGTCTGGGGATGTACAACGCTGGCACCACAGTTTGCAAGCTCCATAGCTTCTTCTATAGACACTTCGGGCAGTACAAAGGCAGATGATACTAAACGCGGATCCGCACTAAAAAAACCATCAACATCAGTCCATATTTCAACATCTGTTGCCTGCACTGCTGCTCCAACAAGTGCAGCGGTATAATCTGATCCATTCCGTCCCAGTGTCGTTGCTTTTCCTGTATCGGTGGACGCAACATAGCCCGTAACAACAGCAACTCCGGTTTGTTCCTGTATTTTTGTACGGATGCTGGAATACGTGAGTACTGTATCAACGGCATCCGTCTCCGAAGACAGAATTATCATATCTCTCGCATCGACATAGTAGCCCGGAACTCCCTGTTGTCGAAGATAATAACTCATAAGCATGCTGGAGAGCTGTTCGCCATATCCCGAAATACATGCCAAGGATGTGGGCGAGCATTCTTTAACAAGTTTGACGCCATGGAGTAACTGCATGAGCTGAGAAAACATCTCCGCTATTTCCTGTGTCGGAGCGGGTGATGCATGAAACAATTCTTCCATTGCCGCATCATATTTATTCCGAATGCCCTCGACGTTATCTTCGCATGCATTACTGCCCTGGGCTGCTAGCTCAGCTGCTTGGAATAACATATTCGTTACCCCTGCCATTGCAGAAAGTACAACAATAATGTCAGTGCTTTTCTGATATTCATCATAGATAATGTCTGCAACCTGTCGTATGGATGCAGCGTCAGCAAGTGATGAACCACCAAATTTCATTACCTTCACAATATTTCCTCTTTGTACATAAAAGAAACAGCTGTCTGTCTCATTACCGATAGCATAATATATTTTTTATTCATAATCCAGCACCCCACCGTAATTTCTGTTGTCAGATATGTATTATCAGATTATACTAGTAGAAATGCTCGTACAATTTCGCAATGCACTCCGTGATGTGATATATCTTCTTTTTACTTGTACTGTTGGTATTTGGTTACGATATCGTTTTAATATCACATTCAGAAACAAAGAACTTGTTCAGACACTCCGCCCTCCCTACTTGGTTCTTGCAAACCATAGCTCCCATTGGGATCCCTTTATTTTACAGCTTGCTATTCCACATTCCATCTCCTACATTGTTGCTCATAGTCATTTCCGCTCTCCGATATTGGCTATCCTTCTAAAGATACAGGGTTGCGTAGCAAAAAGTAAAAACCGCCCTGATCTTGCTTCGATTCAGGGTATTCTAGCGGAGGCAAAACTGCGTCACTGTATCGGTATATTCCCTGAAGGACAGAGCTGTTGGGATGGGAAGACCATGCCCATCGTAGCATCCACCGCAAAATTGGCAAAATTATTACAGATTCCTATCATCTTTGTCCACATGGAAGGTGCATTTTTTTCTGATGGTCGTTGGACTCACCATGCCCGGCGAGGAGAGGTGCGCATCCACTTTAAGAAGCTCATGCAACCCGAAAGCTTTGCTAAAGTGGAGCCGAAAAAACTGGCGGGCATGTTCCAACAGGAGCTAAACTACAGCGATGCTGAACGGCAGAAACACGAGATGATTCCGTATTCAGGTCGCTCGCGAGCCGAATATCTGGAACGTTCACTCTTTGCCTGCCCCTGTTGCCTATCATTTGACAGCATGCATTCTCTGCGCGTTCATTTCCTGTGCCGTAATTGCGGCTACACTGTTTATTTTACCGAACAGGGTTTCTTTCAAATCCAAAAATCAACTGCCACTACTACCGGCAAAACTGGCAGAGACACTGTTCCTGCCAAAAAGAAGGGTATAGTTTTTGATAGCATGCCTGCTTGGAATCAATGGCAGCTGAAGTATCTGAAAAGCTACATAACACGCTATCAGAATGCCAGCCAAAATTCATCGTCTATTCGCCAGAATTCTCTGTTTCAGGAAACAGGGGTTCGGATAAGACAGGGGCGACAGATAGGGCAGATCTTTTTGCTGGGTAGAGGAGCAGTCGAATTACATGCAAGCACTTTGCAGCTTTCCCTGCCGAAACAGCAATTAGAGCTCGACCTGCAATCAATTAATAGCATCAATGTACAAAAGGATGAGCATCTAGAATTTACATATGGAACGCGCCTATTTCGACTTTCATTTGCCAGTCCACGGACATCGGCATATAAATGGATGCATGCCATCATTTTTTTACAAAGAAATTTGCAAGATGCTTGACAAAGATTTTCGTATCTTGTATGCTGTGTGCGAAAGGAATGGTACGATACTATGGCAAAGTCAAAGAAAGGTAATATTTTGAATATCCGCCTCAAGAGTAGTGAGAGTGCACATTGCTACTATGTCGCTAAAAATAAGCGCAATCATCCAGAGAAAATGGAATTGCATAAATTTGATCCTGTTGCACGTAAGCATGCAACATACAAAGAGGTAGGTAAGGCCTAATGGCAAGAAGATGCGCACTCACAAAAAAGCGACCACTGGCTGGTAACAATGTTTCACATGCACATAACAAGACCCGCAGGCGTCAGTTGCCGAACCTGCAGAAGAAGCGTTTATTCGTTCCTGATCTCAACCGCTTTATATCAGTAAAGCTCACTGCCCATGCCTTGCGTATTATTTCCAAGGTTGGGTTAATGGCATATTTGAAGAAAAAAAATATGCGCTTGTCTGACATTCTTTAATTCATTTCCGGGGCTCTTTCTGGGCACGAAATGTCTGATAGGGCTTTCGAACCTTCTTCCAAGAAAAGTCTTCTGGAACAGGGTCTGATCCACCGTGGAATAGTCCTGAACATCTTCCGATGCGTGCTATTGCTAGGGTAGTCCCTTTCAGAATACCATGTCGAAGTATAGCTTGTCGTGCATATTCCGAACAACTGGGGTGATATCTACATGCCGGAGGCAGAAATGATGAAATTACCTGATACAGCTGGATACATCGCACACATATTATACGCAGAAGAAATAACATTCTCACTATAATAATATATATTAAATTGCTATAATACACTAGGAGGTCTTGATGGAAGACACACAGAAATTACTTCAAATGATGATGCATACCAATAACGAACTGAGTCAGTTACAGGACTTTGATGTTCTTTTGGGGAAAATTCTTTTAGCCGCACGACAGTATACCAATGCTGATGCAGGTACAATATATCTTGTAGAAAATAACCAGCTTACAGCTAGATTTGTCCAAAATGATACCCACAGTAAAGACCAGCATGGTCGTAACCGTCTGCCGGTGCAGAGCGCGAGTTTCCCTGTAAATCAAAATACTATATCGGGATATGTTGCATCTACTGGAAAAATTGTATTGATTAAAAATGCCTACAAACTACCGGAACATGTACCCTTCAAATTTAATCCCATTATTGACAAATCGACCAATTATCGTAGCGTATCTATGCTACTGGTTCCCAT
Organism: Spirochaetia bacterium; assembly: GCA_964291355.2. Lineage (GTDB taxonomy): Bacteria > Spirochaetota > Spirochaetia > WTKD01 > WTKD01. The sequence goes on from OZ220223.1 coordinate 720,458, forward strand.
TAAATCCGATAAGGATGAGGTCTTGGGAGTTATTCAGGTTATTAACAAACTAAGCCCTGAGAAAAAGCTCATCGGCTTCCAGCAATCGGATATTATTACACTGACACATTTTGCATCACTAGCAAATTTGGCCATGCAACGTGCACGATTTATACGCCATATTGTGTTACGTATGGTGGCTATGACGGAGTTACATGATCCAAATGAGACTCCAATCCATGTTAGCCATGTAGCTGACTGTGCTGCCGAACTGTATAATCGCTGGGCAATAAAACACAATATAGCACAACAGACCTTGGAACAAAACAGAGACAAAATACGCATGGCAACCCTCCTCCATGATATTGGAAAAATTGCTATATCAGATAGTATTCTCGCACGACAATATGATCCCGAACTCCTTTCGCCCACAGAATTGCAGGAGTTACAATCCCATACATGGAAGGGGGCTCATTTATTTGCAAGCTCATATTCACAGTTGGATACTCTGGTTCGTACGATTAGCATGACGCATCATGAACGATGGGATGGAACTGGATATCCAGGATATGTACATATCAATGATGGTAGCCCCGCAAAGATCGCAAATAATGAGGTAGTAAAACGAAAGGGAACAGAAATACCCCTGTCGGGACGCATTGTTGCTATTGCCGATGCCTATGATACCATGCTTAGCCAAACAAATGATGCGGACGCTACCTTCGAGTATATTCTCAGGAGAAGTGGTTCTGCCTTTGACCCGGAGCTCTGCACCCTCTTCTTACAGGATATAAATACGATCCATTCTATTTACAAATACTATCAGACTCACACAAAACTAGTATAGCCATACACAGGCAAGATTATGCATCTTTGTATGCCACAATAAGCTCTTCCATTACCTTTTTGCCATCACCAAAGAGCATCAGTGAATTTTCAGCACTAAACAAAGGATTAGGAATGCCTGCAAAGCCCGGACTCAGACTGCGCTTGATTACAACAACACTACTTGCCCGATCGACGTTCAAGATTGGCATGCCCGAAATGGGAGTTCCTGAACTTTCCCGTGCCAATGGATTTACAACATCATTTGCACCCAATACAATCGCAACATCGGTGCTGGGGAGGGTCGCGTTAATCTGGTCTAGATCGCGCAATTTTTCGTAGGATATGTTCTCTTCTGCAAGAAGGACATTCATGTGTCCGGGCATGCGCCCGGCAACGGGGTGTATGCCAAACTCTATGATTACCCCATCCGCTTCCATGAGCTCGCTCAGTTGGCGTACGCCTGCCTGTGCCTGCGCTACTGCCATCCCATAGCCCGGAACAAATACAACCCGACGTGCTGTTTTTAGGAGCATGGCTACCTCGTCTGCTGAGGTGCTTTTAATCTTTCCGCTGTATATATCATCATCTGTTGATGAATCTGCCGCTGCTCCAAAGCCAAAGAGAACGGCAGTAAGCGAGCTATTCATTGCCTTACACATGATGCGCGTCAGAATAATTCCTGATGCACCTACCAGTGATCCTGCTATTATGAGCACACTGTTGTTCAACACAAAGCCGGTTGCAGCGGCTGCAATTCCTGAATAGGAATTTAAGAGTGCAATAACAACGGGCATGTCTGCTCCTCCAATCGGCATAACTAGGAAGATGCCGAGGAGGGATGCAACAATAACAAGATACCAATAATTGGATGTCTCTGCTGGCTCTAGCACTACAAATACTGCAAGCGCGAGAACAGCAAGAAACAGGATGCATTTACATACATGCTCTGCCTTGAAACGCAGGGCTTTTTCGTTGATAATTCCCTGTAACTTTGCAAAGGCAACTAGACTGCCCCAGAATGTCACGCTCCCCACGAGGGCAGAAGCCGTTATGGCAATAACTACGCCCATGGAAGATGCGGTTGCGTTGTACAGCACAACGCTTGCTACCAAGACTGATGCTGCGCCTCCAAATCCATTGAACAGTGCAACTAATTGTGGCATGGCTGTCATGTGTATTTTAACTGCAAGAATTAAACCGATAAGCGAACCAACTGCAATCCCTACAGCAATCCATTCGTAACTGATAATGCTACGATCGATCAGTGTTATGACAACAGCAAGCAGCATGCCTAAGCTCCCCATCAGGTTGCCACGAACTGCATGGCGAGGATGACTGAGCCCCTTCAAGCCAAAAATAAAAAGAACTGCGGCAATCAGGTACGCAGTATCAATAGCAATTGTATATGTCATTTTACTTCCTTGTACGAAATTTCTTCAACATTCGGTGGGTTACGACAAACCCGCCAACAACATTTATGGTAGCGCATACAAGGGCGATAAAGCCCAGTATGGTAGTAAGTACAGACATTTCCGCACCTGTTGCCAACAATGCCCCGATAATGGTAATGCCGGAAATGGCGTTCGATCCCGACATGAGTGGTGTATGTAGGGTCGGGGGCACCTTGGTAATTACTTCAAAACCAACAAATACAGCCAGAATAAATATGGTAATCTGTGTTAAATATGCAGCCATGCTAACTTTTCTCCTCTTCCTGTATCAGGGTATTCTGTACAATTTCATCATCCATATCAATAGTCAATGCACCGTCTTTTATGAGATGGTGCAGGAAGGAGCTGATGTTCTTGGAAAACAGCTGGCTGGCATGATACGCATGAGAATTGGCAAGATCGCCATCCCCGATAATAGTTATGCCTTTGTATTGTATACGTTGATCCAATACGGTTGCCTCACAATTCCCCCCGCGTGTCGCAGCAAGATCCAAAATAACAGAACCTGGATGCATGCCCTCAAGCATTTTTTTCGTAATCAATATTGGAGATTTCGCACCGGGGATGGCCGCTGTAGTAATACAGACATCGCAATCCTCTAGCTGACTTGCCATGAGTTCACGCTGCTTCGCATAGAATGTTTCGTCCATCTTCTTTGCATACCCACCTGCATCCTGGCTATCCTGGCTTTCCAGCTCCATGGATACAAATCGTGCTCCTAGACTTTCTACCTGTTCCTGTACTGCAGGACGAAGGTCGTATGCCCGTACCGAAGCTCCCAATCTTCTCGCTGTTGCTATGGCCTGCAATCCCGCAACGCCTGCACCAATAATAAAGACGCGTGCCGGTGCAATGGTTCCTGCTGCGGTTATCATCATGGGGAAAAGACGTGGCAAATATTCGGCTGCGAGTAGTACCGCACGATATCCCGCTATACTTGCCATAGAAGATAGAACATCCATGCTTTGTGTGCGAGTAATGCGTGGCATTAGCTCCAATGCGAAGGCACGAATGTTTCGTGATGCCGCGGCACTATATGATGCGTCTCGTTCATATGGATTTATCATTGCTATGACAGTTGATTGCTTTTTCAGCAATTTCACATCGCTACTTCCCTTCTCTGGGTTTGCTGCTAGAGCGCGAACTCCTAGCAGGACGTCGGCTCCGGATAGTAGCTCTTTTCGAGCAGAGACAATGACTGCCCCTTTTTCTTCGTACTGAGCATCTGAATATCCTGCCTCCTTACCCGCTGATGCTTGTACATGAACTGTACATCCAGCAGAAATCAGAGATGCCACATGGGCTGGTACCAAAGCCACACGGTTTTCACCTGCAGCAGATTCCTTTGGTATCGCAATAATCATTTATATATTTACTCCTAATGTATTGTAGCGTTGCATCCGAGATACTACACTGGCTATAGCGTAGCACATTTTAGTTTATATGGCAACGATAATTACAGAACAAACAAACTATTTGTAATATATATGGAAAAATTACGTATTCTTGAAAAATTATTGACAAGTATATTACTATTTTTTCCATATCATGATACGATCTGTATCGGAGATTGTGGCAGTGAGAATTGATACTGATATAAAATTGGATTACGATGACGTCCTCCTGCGTCCAAAACGTTCGACCTTGGAGAGTAGAAAACAGGTTGAACTTACACGAACATTTCGTTTCTATCATTCACAGAAGAAATGGACGGGGATTCCGATAATAACGTCTAATATGGCAAGCTGCGGCACCTTCGAAATGGCGCGGGTTCTCAGTCCACATAAGATGATTAGCTGTTTTCATAAATACTATCAGCCAGATGATTTCCAAGATTTTTTTGAATCCTTTGATAGTCCGGATTATATTTGCTATTCACTGGGTATTCGTGACGGCGATTTTGAGATGCTAAAAACAATGAAGCAACGGGGTTTGATGCAAAAATTTTCTTTTGTCTGTCTTGATGTTCCAAACGGCTATATCAATGTCCTGCTGGATAAGGTAAGGTTGCTCCGTTCTTTATGCCCTGACCATATTATCATTGTTGGCAATGTTGTCAGCAACGAGATTACTGAGGAACTCATACTTTCGGGTGCTGATGTAGTCAAGGTAGGCATCGGTCCTGGTAGCAGCTGTACCACCCGGCGCATGACGGGTGTTGGATATCCACAGCTCAGTGCTGTTATTGAATGCAGTGATGCTGCACATGGTATTTCAAACGAAAAGGGATATGGTTTGATTGTAGCTGATGGCGGTCAGAAACATCCGAGCTGTGTTGCAAAGTCATTTTGTGCCGGTGCAGATTTTAATATGTTCGGGCAAATGTTCTCGGGTTTTGAGGAAAGTGGCGGGAATACAGTTGAACGGGATGGGAAGCTCTTTAAGGAATATTATGGTAGCTCGTCCAATGTTGCCATGAACCGCCATTATGGCGAAAAGGCCTCCTACCGTGCAAGCGAGGGGAAATACACCCTTATCCCACATAAGGGAAGCATTGAGAACTTTATTCAGGACCTCCTCGGTAGTCTGCGGAGCACGGGCACATATATCGGTGCAAAATATCTCAAAGAATTTTCCCGTCGTGCTACTTTTATAAAGGTAAATAGACAGCTTTCTACATATCTCGATTCTTTTGAAACGGCATCCGATTTTGATTAGCCATGGGCTAGACCTCCCCTTGTGTTCATCATCTGTCACCAGTGATTCACCGTAACTGTTTTTGATCCATCTTATTTCGGACAGCCGCTGGGGTATCCGCTGGGGTAATGATGGGATAGTATTTGAAACTGCGTCCGGTGAGCCCGGACTTGACCATAACATTGCATGCTGGATCAGCCATTAATATTGCCGATCCAGCATGAATATTGGTATGCCGTAGAGTGTAATTACACTATTCTGTAAAACCAGACGGCTTTGCTGGTATAGCAGGTTGTTGTACACGTCCCCAGTTATAGGTTCCTGATATTTTAGCTGGCATGTTCAGTATTGGCCATTTCCTACTGCTGTCCATTTTCCACTGCCAGTCTGTAGTGCTAAACGTGAGCCCACTAAAGCTTGACTGATTCTTTGAATAGTATTTACTGCTACTATTTGTACCACTACCCTCTATAATAACCCGCGTCGGAGCATAGCCACTGCTCACTCCATTAGCCACATGATCGCCTGTTTCACCTGATTTGCGTCCAACATGGATCGTGATCGTTGCACTTGTACTAGTTGTTGCCTCTCGTTCTCCCAATCCGGGCCCAATGTTTGATGGAGATGTCCCAGTAGGAATGACATACCCTAGGGCATAGCCACTTACTGTGCCCCAGTTGCCTCCCACCAGTCCACCGACCTCCTCGTTTCCACTTACCGACCCCGTCGCATAGCCACTCACTGTGCCACTCCAGTTGTCTCCCACCAGTCCGCCGACATTGTCCTCTCCACTTACCGACCCCGTCGCATAGCCACTCACTGTGCCATAGTTCAATCCCACCAGTCCACCGACATCCTTGTTTCCACTTACCGACCCCGTCGCATAGCCACGTACTGTGCTTCTACTACTGTTGTCTCCCACCAGTCCACCGACATCCGCGTTTCCGCTTACCGACCCCGTCGCATAGCCACTCACTGTGCCTGAGTTGTCTCCCACCAGTCCACCGACATCCCTGTTCCCACTTACCGACCCCGTCGCATAGCCACGTACTGTGCTTCTACTACTGTTGTCTCCCACCAGTCCACCGACATAGTTGCCGCTTCCACTTACCGACCCCGTCGCATAGCCATGTACTGTGCCTCTATAGTTGTCTCCCACCAGTCCACCGACATAGTCGCTACTGCCTGATACCGACCCCGTCGCATAGCCACGTACTGTGCCTCTATTGATGTTCAATCCCACCGGTCCACCGACATCCGCGTTTCCACTTACCGACCCCGTCGCATAGCCACGTACTGTGCGGTAGTAGTTCCATCCCACCAGTCCACCGACATGGTTGCCGCTTCCACTTACCGTCCCCGTCGCATAGCCACTTACTGTGCCATCGTTCCGTCCCACCAGTCCACCGACAATACCACCTTTCCCTTCTACTGGAACAGCACTCTTACCGGAAGTGAGTTTTGCACTCCATATCATAGCACCGACAATCCCTCCTGTGTAGCTATAAGCAGAATAATGTATTTCTGTTTCTTTTACGCTTCCATCAGTTTCTATCTTTGCTAATTCTTTCGTTGCTGTTACCGCGACATTGCGTACCTCTCCCTGTTTGAGATATCCCACTAAGCCGCCTGCCATAGCATTTGCCAATATCTGTGGATTTTCCAGTGTTAGGTCCTTGACTACTATCGTAGACATGGTCTTCGCTTCTATTACGCCAAAGAGTCCGGCATAGTTTAAGTCATCATCGTTTATGTATAGATTCACAATCTTCTTGCCATTCCCATCAAAGGTTCCCGTAAAGGGCTTGTCCTTGCTGCCTATGGGGATGTGCCCCTTGGTAGAAAAACCATCTACACCGGGTTTTGGAAAGCTAATATCTCCAGCTAATACATAGTCCAAGTCATGTTTCATTCCTGTAAAATCCTGCCAGGTAGCGATAGGAATAGGAACTCCTGATGCAACCTCTACAAACCCTGCTGGTCTTGTTATTTGTGGTTTCTGTTTAATTGTGCTATTTGGAAAGGGTGTTGGCATGTTCAATATGGGCCATTGTGTTCTTGCATCCATTTTCCACTCCCAATCTGCAGTGCCAAATGTGAGCCCACTGAAGCTTGACTGATTCTTTGAATAGTATTTACTGCTACTATTTGTGCCATTGCCCTCTATAATGACCCGCGTTGGAGCATGCCCACTGCTCACTCCATTTGCCACATGATCGCCTGATCCTTTGCTTGTCTGTTCTATGGTATGTTCCGCCTGTATTCGACCAACATATACTATGTTTATTGAACTTGTACCGGTTGTACTGTCTTCTCCCAATCCGGGTCCAATGGATGATAGAAAGCTTCCGGTTGGAATGACATACCCCAAGGCATAGCCACGTACTGTGCCTCCATCATTGTTGTATCCCACCAGTCCACCAACATACTTGTTGCCACTTACCGACCCCGTCGCATAGCCATGTACTGTGCCTTCGTTGTATCCCACCAGTCCACCGACCACTAGGTTGCCACTTACCGACCCCGTCGCATAGCCACTTACTGTGCCATAGTTGTCTCCCACCAGTCCACCGACTCTGTTCTTTCCACTTACCGACCCCGTCGCATAGCCACTTACTGTACCACTACCAGAGTTGTATCCCACCAGTCCACCGACAGCATGATACTTCCCTTCTACGGGAACAGCATTCCTAGCGGAGGTGAGTTTTGCATTCTTTCCCATAGCACCAGCAAGCCCTCCTGTGTAGCTATAGTGATACCCCTCGTAGGTTCGTCCTAGGTCCCATACAAAATCGTCTGTCTCTATCTTTGCTGATTCTTTTGTTGCTGTTACCGCCACATTGCTTGCCTCTCCCTGTTTGAGATATCCCACGAGTGCACCTGCCATGGCATTTGCTGATATCCGAGGATTCTCCAGTGTTAGGTCCTTGATGGCTATTGTAGATGCGGTCTTCGCTTCTATTGCACCGAAGAGACCAGCGTAGTTTAATCGTGTATCTTGAATAGTGAGATCGCTAATTGTTTTGTTATTCCCATCTAAGGTTCCCGTAAAGGGCTTGTCCTTGGTTCCTATGGGCGTAAAGGACGTTCCAGTGGAAAGGGTAATGTCATCTATCAATATATAGTCTGCAGATAGATCGTCCTTCATTGTTTGGAGTTCCGTTCCGTCAGCAATGGGTATCGGGCCTTTGCCCTCTGCAAATCCTGCCGGTTGGATTATCTTGGGGTTCTGTTTCATTGTGCTATTTGGAAAGGATGTTGGTATGTTCAGTATGGGCCATTGTGTGCTTGCATCCATTTTCCATTGCCAATCTGTAGTGCCAAATGCAAGGCCACTGAAGCTTGACTGATTCTTTGAATAGTATTTATTTGTAGCATTTGTGCCGTTGCCCTCTATGACGACTACTTCATTCGTTCGTCGAGACCCCGTTCCAGTAACATGATCGCCAGTGCCAGTACTGTTCTTTTCAGCATCTTGTTCGGTCGATGTTCGTCCAACATACACAAGGACTTCGCCCTTGTCACCTTGTCGTCCAATGCTCTGAGCGACATAACGAGCTCTGCTTCCTCGTGTTATGATATAACTCAGTGTGTAGCCGTGCACTGTTCCATTGTTGTTGCCTAGTAAGCCCCCAACAAATTGTAGCCCAGTTACTGCACCGCTACTGTAGCCCCTTACACTCCCCGTGTTATCTCCTGTATGTCCACCCACATAATCGCTTCCCGTTACTCTTCCGCTTGTGTATCCTACGACGGTACCGCTGTTTATTCCAACCAGTCCGCCTACCTTGTTCTGTCCTTGTACCGTCGCTTGCCCGATAGCATAGAGCGTCGCATCTACTCCCACTGCTCCAACTAGTCCACCGGTGTAGCTAGCGGCTGTTGTATCATAGTCTGTTTCTTGCACTGTTCCGTCTGTTGTTACCGATGCATACGCTCCAGTTACTGCGACATTCTGTACTATCCCTTGCTTGAGATATCCCACTACGGCACCTGCCATGGCATTTGCCGATATTTGCGGGTTTTCCAGTATCAGATCTTTGACAACTACTCTGTCTTTGCTTGTACTTTCTATTTTTCCAAAGAGCCCAGCATAATTTTGTGTGTCATCATTTATGCTAAGCCCTGTAATGGTTTTGCCATTCCCGTCAAAAACACCCGTAAAGGGCTTGTCCTTGGTTCCTATGGGCGTAAACCCATCATAAGGAAATCCATGTTTACCGGGATATGGAAAGACGATGTCTTTCGTTAGTTTGTAGTATCCATCTGCTTGCATGTCTTGTAATTTCTGCCAGCTATCAATGGATATATATTCAATGAACGATGATGGTGCTAATTTGGGATCCTGCACGGGAAATACACCTACTGGCGTTGATGAGGTTCTCAGTGTTGGCCATTTCTTGCCTGTTTCTATTGTCCATTCCCATGTTGCCGTTCCGAATGACAATCCACTAAAGTTCATTGGGTCTCTCGACTCACTTCCTTCTACCACTACTGTGGGTAATGTACTGCTGGTACTCCCATGGGTTATTCGTCCAACATACACATTCCCCGTTGCTCGAACGCCCGCCTTTCCAATCCCAGAACCAATCCCAGAACCAGTCTTTGTTCCAGCTGCTTTGATGTAGCCAAGGGCATACCCCTGTACACTCCTATTATTCCATCCCACAAGCCCTCCAACATTCTTTCTTCCAATGACATCGCCCGTTGCATACCCCTCTAGGGTCCCTCGGTTGTATCCTACCAGTCCGCCTATCACACTGCTTGTGGTGTCTGCTGACCCACTCACTGCTCCGACTGCTATACCCTTCCCATTCCCACTGTTGTAACCAATGAGACCACCAACACTGTTCCTTCCTTCTACACTGCCACGTGCATATCCCCAAACATTCCCGTTGTTATCCCCAACAAGTCCTCCAATTGAACTTCCGGTTCCGACAACATTCCCTGATGCGCTTCCTGTTACACTCCCTTTGTTTGCTCCTACTAATCCTCCAACGGTGTTCTTTCCTGCTACCGTAGCACTGCTTGTACTTCCCGTCAGGATGCCATTCTGGCCAACTGCTCCCGCTAGCCCCCCAGTATACCCCAGCGTCCAACTGTCCATGGATGTTTCCACTACATCTCCGTAGGTCTCCACTGCTGCTTCATTGCCTTCCACCATTACATTTTCTATCCGTCCCTGCTTGAGATACCCAACCACTGCTCCTGCCATGGAGCGGGCGATTATCTTTGGGTTGTGGAGTTTGAGATTTTTTATGACAACACGGTCATTGTTTGGCGCTTCTATGGTCCCAAATAAACCGGCATATGCCCGATTGGCATGAGAAACAGTAAGTCCGGTAATTCTCTTGTTGTTCCCGTCAAGAACTCCCGTAAAGGGCTTGTCCTTGCTTCCTATGGGTGTAAAGTCTGTTCTAGATGGAATGGCAATGTCGGCAGTAAGTTGATAAAAATCCGCTAGGCCGTTTTGCATATCCTGCAGCCCCTCCCAGGTGCTAATCTTGGTTATTGTGTTTGTCTTGATGGTTAGTACATCACTCTGTCCTCCATTCCCTTGGGCATCCTGTGCTACTACTATAAAGCTGTACTCGCTACCTCTCTCCAATCCAAGTGCCTCGTAGGTGCTTACTTCGATTGTCTCGCTTTTTCCATCATATTGCTTGATGCTTACACTCTTTCCTTTTTGCCAATAGATCGTGTAGAAGAATGCTTCATTGTCCTTTGGTGATGCCCCAGGCGTTTTTGGTTTCTTCCAGCTGATCCTTACGTATCGCTGTCCTTTTGCTGTTGTGATTAGTTCACTCGGGGCTTGTTCCAGAGACTCCGTTCGTACTGCGTCTTGTGAAAGACTGAGTTTACTGGCTGTATGGGCATTGTTTACTGCAACCACCCCCACGGTATATACTGTATTGCCACGAAGCCCCGTAATGATAGACTGCTGAGACGATGCCCCCACTTCTTTCGTACCGGTATAATCATCGACTGTTACCGATCCCGAGGCCTTCCAGTAGAGTCGGTACTCACTGATCTTTGCAGCTGCTGTTCCATCGCTCGTCCCGAGGTTCTGCGGTGCATCCCATGTTACGGTAATGCTATTCTTTGCGGTGTTACCACCCCCTCCCTGTTCTGTTTTCTTTGCTATGACATTGGTAGGGACACCCGGTGCTGTTGCTTCTGTTGTCTTGAATGTTTTTAGGACTTGAGGAACGGCACTGGTAAGCCCAACACTGTTTGTTGCTCGCACATATACGGTATAGGTCGTCTTTGCAGATAAATCATTCAGTGTTAGATTCTGTTCCAGTTTTAGCTTCCGTTCAAAGAACGCATTGTCCTTGTCTGCACTTTTCTCTTCTGTTTGCCAGAATACGGTATAGGAGACAATGGATGCAGAGCTACCCGCATGATTTTTCCCAGCATCTGCCGGCTTCTTCCAGTTGAGCACAACGGAATTGCCTCCTGCCTTTACATCACTTATCTTCGGAATATCTGGAGGTTGTGCCTGTGTTTTTACATTTTCTTCCTTCCCGTGTAGCGTGCTCCGTTGCTGTTCGTCGATGCTTAAGACAGAAACGGTATACGTACCACCATCTCTGATCGGAAGAATGTATTCGTAGTTTTTCTTGTCGGGATCATGGAGAACATAGTCGGTGTGAACAAGTGTCGTTCCATTTGTGACTTTAATTCGATATTTTTTAGTCCCTGCCTTAGGTACCCAACGCACTACTGTTCCCCGATCATACAATGATACATCAACGGGTACTGTTGTTACCGTCTTGACCTTACTGGGGTTCGGCAGTCCAGCGTTGTTCCGTGGAACAATCACGAATGAATACAGTGTGCCGACTTTCAAATCGTTCATAATAGTAGTGTGGGTGTTTCCATCGATCGTAGCATACCCTGAGTATATTTTGTCATTCGTTTTATCCCTTAGCACGATTTTGGATCCATCCTGAACATACCCCCAGTCAAAATTATTCCCCTCGATCCATAGCACATAAGAATCCTTCAATGTTGCAGCTATTCCATCATGTGTCTTCCCGAATTCGGGACCATCCCATTCAAGAGTAACACCCTCCTCATCTGCACTTATTGTTCTTATCGTTACCTTCCCCGGAGGAGATGCTTTTGTTGTCACATAATCCCCCCCTATTTGTTGAATACCCTTACCTGTTTCCATAGAGATAGATACATGGTATGTCCCATCCGTCAGGGGTAAAGTATATTCGTAGTTGGCATTGGTGGTTTTGAGGTCAATATCTGCTGTATATACAACCGTATCAACCAGCTTTGCTTGTATCTTGTAGCTCTTTGCCTGTAAGTGCGGCAACCATTCTGCAATAAGCACGCCAGAATCATACTTTAATGCCCATGGCTGTGTCGTAAACCGTTCTGCTTTACTGAAGCTCACCAGTCCATCCGGATACGTTGCTTTTATTCTTATATCGTAGCTTGTATTCCTCGCCAAGTTGTTCACCTCGTGGAGCTTGTCGGGACCATAATCCATATAACGAGCGATATCCGGGTCATAGTTCTCGCTAGAAGCTTCCTTCCAATATACCCGGTACTTTGTTTTGTCTTCTTTACTATTCCTTAAATTGGATGGTTTCTTCCATGCCAGGAAAATAGAGCTCACTTGTACGATACTTGCATTCCTGTCTATTGTTGCTACATTAAGATCTGGTGTGGCTTTCGTTACTTCGAGTTCCGATCTCGGACCTATTGGGATGCGCTCACTTAATCCTTTTCTTATCTCGCTGACTTGAATAGTGTAGGTGCCGCTAGTCACCGCAATCGACTTATTTGTATACTTTGATGCTTTTCCATCGTGTGTAAATCGACGCTCATATGTAGTTCCATCTTCGCTCGTTGCTGTTACAATGAACGTGCTCCCGGCTGGCGTGTCCGCAGGAACATTCCAAGTAGCATTTATACTGTTTGAATTGTCAACACTTGTTGTTACTTCGGTGCTTCCCGACCGGTGCTGACTGTTTTGATCCTGTATCCCACCCGACTGGGGAGATGCCTGTGGGCAGGATACCAACACCGTTGTTATAAAACAAGCAATAATACATAAGAATAGATTCTTTTTCATTGTTAACCTCCTATAGGCATAATAAAATATGACTACAATTTATCTTACTATAATATATCTTACTACAAAAATTATGATGTGCCAACTGTTATTTAACTTTTTTTAGTATAAGAAGATCATCTTTTTTCTCGGAATAATTACCCTTGTTGGAGATAAATACGAAGTCTTTGCTTACAACACCTGCTCCGGGTTGGTGTGCTGTGTATTGGACAGCTGTCTTTCTAGCAGGGCAACACTTTCAACATGTTGTGTATGGGGAAACATATCTACTGCTTGGAGACGAGATAATCGCTATACTGATTTGAGTGCATCTACTGTGCCTGTGCCTGCGCTACTGCCATCCCATAGCCCGGAACGAATACAACCCGACGTGCTGTTTTTAGGAGCATGGCTACCTCGTCTGCTGAGGTGCTTTTAATCTTTCCGCTGTATATATCATCATCTGTTGATGAATCTCCCGCTGCTCCAAAGCCAAAGAGAACGGCAGTAAGCGAGCTGTTCATTGCCTTACACATGATGCGCGTCAGAATAATTCCTGATGCACCTACCAGTGATCCTGCTATTATGAGCACATTGTTGTTCAACACAAAGCCGGTTGCAGCGGCTGCAATTCCTGAATAGGAGTTTAAGAGTGCAATAACAACGGGCATGTCTGCTCCTCCAATCGGCATAACTAGGAAGATGCCGAGGAGGGATGCAACAATAACAAGATACCAATAATTGGATGTCTCTGCTGGCTCTAGCACTACAAATACTGCAAGCAGCATGCCTAAGCTCCCCATCAGGTTGCCACGAACTGCATGGCGAGGATGGCTGAGCACCTTCAAGCCAAAAATAAAAAGAACTGCGGCAATCAGGTACGCAGTATCAATAGCAATTGTATATGTCATTGTACTTCCTTGTACGAAATTTCTTCAACATTCGGTGGGTTACGACAAACCCGCCAACAACATTTATGGTAGCGCATACAAGGGCGATAAAGCCCAGTATGGTAGTAAGTACAGACATTTCCGCACCTGTCGCCAACAATGCCCCGATAATGGTAATGCCGGAAATGGCGTTCGATCCCGGACATCCGAGCTGTGTTGCAAAGTCATTTTGTGCCGGTGCAGATTTTAATATGTTCGGGCAAATGTTCTCGGGTTTTGAGGAAAGTGGCGGGAATACAGTTGAACGGGATGGGAAGCTCTTTAAGGAATATTATGGTAGCTCGTCCAATGTTGCCATGAACCGCCATTATGGCGAAAAGGCCTCCTACCGTGCAAGCGAGGGGAAATACACTCTTATCCCACATAAGGGAAGCATTGAGAACTTTATTCAGGACCTCCTCGGTAGTCTGCGGAGCACGGGCACATATATCGGTGCAAAATATCTCAAAGAATTTTCCCGTCGTGCTACTTTTATAAAGGTAAATAGACAGCTTTCTACATATCTCGATTCTTTTGAAACGGCATCCGATTTTGATTAGCCATGGGCTAGACCTCCCCTTGTGTTCATCATCTGTCTCCAGTGATTCACTGTAACTGTTTTTGATCCATCTTATTTCGGACAGCCGCTGGGGTATTCGCTGGGGTAATGATGGGATAGTATTTGAAACTGCGTCCGGTGAGTCCGGACTTGACCATAACATGCTGGATCAGCCATTAATATTGCCGACCCAGCATGAATATCTGTATGCCGTAGAGTGTAATTACACTATTCTGTAAAACCAGACGGCTTGGCTGGTATAGCAGGTTGTTGTACACGTCCCCAGTTATAGGTGCTTCCTGATATTTTAGCTGGCATGTTCAGTATTGGCCATTGCTTACTGCTGTCCATTTTCCACTGCCAATCTGTAGTGCTAAATGTGAACCCACTGAAGCTTGACTGATTCTTTGAATAGTATTTACTGCTACTATTTGTACCACTGCCTTCTATAATAACCCGCGTCGGAGCATAGCCACTGCTCACTCCATTTGCCACATGATCGCCTGTTTCACCTGATTTGTGTCCAACATAGATCCTGACCTTTGCACTTGTACTAGTTGTTGTACTAGCTTTTGTATCTTGCTTTCCCAATCCGGGTCCAATGTCTGATGGAGATGTCCCAGTTGGAATGACATAACCCAGAGCATAGCCACTTACTGTGCTACTACTATCATGGTTCTCTCCCACCAGTCCACCGACATCATTGCTTCCACTTACCGACCCCGTCGCATAGCCACTTACTGTGCCTCTGTCTCCGTTGTATCCCACCAGTCCACCGACATTCCCGCTTCCACTTACCGACCCCGTCGCATAGCCACTTACTGTGCCGTAGTAGTTCTCTCCCACCAGTCCACCGACAGAGCCGCTTCCACTTACCGACCCCGTCGCATAGCCACTTGCTGTGCCTCTGTTGTTTCCCACCAGTCCACCGACATTCCCGCTTCCACTTACCGACCCCGTCGCATAGCCAGTCACTGTGCCATTGTTGTATCCCACCAGTCCACCGACATCCTCGTTGCCACTTACCGACCCCGTCGCATAGCCACTTACTGTGCCATAGCTGTATCCCACCAGTCCACCGACTCTGCCCTCTCCTCTTACCGACCCCGTCGCATAGCCACTTACTGTGCCACTATAGTTGTATCCCACCAGTCCACCGACAGAGCCGCTTCCACTTACCGACCCCGTCGCATAGCCACTTACTGTGCCACTCCTGCTGTATCCCACCAGTCCACCGACATTATAAAACTCCCCTTCTACTGGAACAGCACTCTTACCGGAAGTGAGTTTTGCACTCTTCCCCATAACGCCGACAATCCCTCCTGTGGAGCTACGAGTATGAGAATCTATTTCTGTTTCTGTTACGCTTCCCTCCGTTTCTATCTTTGCTGATTCTTTTGTTGCTGTTACCACGACATTTCGCACCTCTCCCTGTTTGAGATATCCCACTAAGCCGCCTGCCATAGCATTCGCCAATATCTGTGGATTTTCCAGTGTTAGGTCCTTGACTACTATCGTAGACATGGTCTTTGCCGTTATTACGCCAAAGAGTCCGGCATAGTTTAACTGTTCGTCGTCTATGTATAGATTCACTATCTTCTTTCCATTCCCATCAAAGGTTCCCGTAAAGGGTTTGTCCTTGCTGCCTATGGGGATATGCCCCTTGGTGGAAAAACCATCTACACCGGGTTTTGGAAAGCTAATATCTACAGCTAATACATAGTCCGCATCACGTTTCATTCTTGTAAAATCCTGCCAGGTAGCAATAGGAATAGGAACTCCTGATGCAACCTCTACAAACCCTGCTGGTTTTGTTATCCTGGGTTTCTGTTTCATTGTGCTATTTGGAAAGGACGTCGGTATGTTCAGCGTGGGCCATTGTGTGCTTGCATCCATTTTCCATTGCCAATCTGCAGTGCCAAATGTGAGCCCACTGAAGCTTGACTGATTCTTTGAATAGTATTTACTGGTACTATTTGTGCCATTGCCCTCTATAATGACCCGCGTTGGAGCATGCCCACTGCTCACTCCATTTGCCACATGATCGCCACTCCCTGTTTTTGCTTTTTCTGCTGTAACTTCTGTTGGTGTTCGACCAATATATACCGTGCTTATTGAATTTGAACTTTGCTTCCCCAATCCGGGCCCAGTGTTTGTCCCAGTTGGAATGACATACCCTAGGGCATAGCCACGTACTGTGCCTCCATCATTGTTGTTTCCCACCAGTCCACCGAGTTCGCTCTTTCCACTTACCGACCCCGTCGCATAGCCATGTACTGTGCCTCTGTTGCTGTTGTTTCCCACCAGTCCACCGACCCGTTGGTTTCCACTTACCGACCCCGTCGCATAGCCACGTACTGTGCCATAGTCGTTGGATCCCACCAGTCCACCGACATAGTCCTCGCCACTTACCGACCCCGTCGCATAGCCACGTACTGTGCCAGAGTTCCCTCCCACCAGTCCACCGACATAGGCCTCGCCACTTACCGACCCCGTCGCATAGCCATTTACTGTGCCTCCGTTGCCCCCCACCAGTCCACCGGAGCTTCTTCCACTTACCGACCCCGTCGCATAGCCACTTACTGTGCCTCCGTAGTTGTTCCATCCCACCAGTCCACCGACAGTACTTCTTCCACTTACCGACCCCGTCGCATAGCCACGTACTGTGCCTTCGCTCTCTCCCACCAGTCCACCGACATCCCAGTTGCCACTTACCGACCCCGTCGCATAGCCACTCACTGTGCCGCCATAGTTCCGTCCCACCAGTCCACCAACGTACCGATACTTCCCTTCTACGGGAACAGCATTCCTAGCGGAGGTGAGTGTTGCATTCCTTCCCATAGCACCAGCAATCCCTCCCGTGTAGCTGTAATGATCAGTCGTGTATACTAGGTCCTTTACAAAGTCGTCGGTTTCTATCTTTGCTGATTCTTTTGTTGCTGTTACCGCGACATTGCGTGCCTCTCCCTGTTTGAGAGATCCCACGAGTGCACCTGCCATGGCATTTGCTGATATTCGAGGATTCTCCAGTGTTAGGTCCTTGACGACTATTGTAGATGCGGTCTTCGCTTCTATTGCACCGAAGAGACCAGCGTAGTTTAATCGTGTATCTTGAATAGTGAGATCGCTAATTGTTTTGTTATTCCCATCAAGGGTTCCCGTAAAGGGCTTGTACTTGGTGCCTATCGGGGTAAAGGATGTTCCAGTGGAAAGGGTAATATCATCTATCAATATATAGTCTGCAGATAGATCGTCCTTCATTGCTTGGAGTTCCCTTCCGTTTGCAATGGGTATCGGACCTGTGCCCTCTGCAAACCCTGCTGGTTGGGTTATCTGTGGTTTCTGTTTAATTGTGCTATTTGGAAAGGATGTTGGTATGTTCAGTATGGGCCATTGTGTGCTTGCATCCATTTTCCATTGCCAATCTGTAGTGCCAAATGCAAGGCCACTGAAGCTTGACTGATTCTTTGAATAGTATTTACTGGTACTATTTGTGCCGCTGCCTTCTATGACGACTACTTCATTCGTTCGTCGAGACCCCGTTCCAGTAACATGATCGCCAGTGCCTGTACTGGTCTTTTCAGCATCTTGTTCGGTCGTTGTTCGTCCAATATACACAAGACCTTCGCCCTTGTCACCTTGTCGTCCAATGCTCTGAGCGACATAACGAGCTCTGCTTCCTCGTGTTATGATATAACTCAGTGTGTAGCCACGCACTGTTCCATTGTTGTTGCCTAGTAAGCCCCCAACAAATTGTAGCCCAGTTACTGCACCGCTACTGTAGCCCCTTACACTCCCCGTGTTATCGCCTGTATGTCCACCCACATAATCGCTTCCCGTTACTCTTCCGCTTGTGTATCCTACGACGGTACCGCTGTTTATTCCAACCAGCCCGCCTACCTTGTTCTGTCCTTGTACCGTCGCTTGCCCGATAGCATAGAGCGTCGCATCTACTCCCACTGCTCCAGCTAGTCCACCGGTGTAGCTAGCGGCTGTTGTATGATAGTCTGTTTCTTGTACTGTTCCGTCTGTTGTTACCGATGCACGCGCTCCAGTTACTGCGACATTCTGTACTATCCCTTGCTTGAGATATCCCACTACGGCACCTGCCATGGCATTTGCCGATATTTGCGGGTTTTCCAGTATCAGATCTTTGACAACTACCGTGTCTTTGCTTGCACTTTCTATTTTTCCAAAGAGCCCCGCATAATTTTGTGTGTCATCATTTATGCTAAGCCCCGTAATGGTTTTGCCGTTCCCGTCAAAAACACCCGTAAAGGGCTTGTCCTTGGTTCCTATGGGTGTAAACCCATCATAAGGAAATCCATGTTTACCGGGATCTGGAAAGATGATGTCTTTCGTTAGTTTGTAGTATCCATCTGCTTGCATGTCTTGTAATTTCTGCCAGCTATCAATGGATGTATATTCAATGAACGGTGATGTTGCTAATGCAGGAACTTGTTCAGGAAACACATCCACTGGTGTTGATGGGGTTCTCAGTGTTGGCCATTGCTTGTCTGTTTCTATTGTCCATTCCCATGTTGCCGTTCCGAATTGTAATCCGCTAAAGCTTGTTTGTTGTTTCGACGCATTTCCTTGTACCACTACTGTGGGTGATGTACTGCTGGTACTTCCACCGGTTACATGGTCGCCCGAACCCTCATTCGCCTGTTCTGCATCGTGTTCCGTTGCTGTTCGTCCAACATACACATTCCCCGTTGCTCGAGCACTCGCCGTTCCAATCCCAGGACCAACCCCAGAACCAGTCTTTGTTCCAGCTGGTTTAATGTAGCCAAGAGCATACCCCTGTACACTCCCATTATTCCATCCCACGAGCCCTCCGACATTCTTTCCTCCAATGACATCACCCGTTGCATACCCCTCTAGGGTCCCTCGGTTGTATCCTACCAGTCCGCCTATCACACTGCTTGTGTCTGCTGACCCGCTAACTGCTCCAACTGCTATACCCTTCCCATCCCCATTGTTGTAACCAATGAGACCACCAACACTGTTCCTTCCCTTTACGTTGCCACGCGCATATCCCCAAACATTCCCGTTGTTGTCCCCAACAAGTCCTCCAATCGAACTTCCGGTTCCAATAACATTCCCTGATGCACTTCCTGTTACACTCCCTTTGTTTGCTCCTACTAATCCTCCAACGGTGTTCTTTCCTTTTACCGTAGCACTGCTTGCACTTCCCGTCAGGATGCCATTCTGGCCAACTGCTCCTGCAAGCCCCCCGGCATACCCCAATGCCCAAATGTTCATGGATGTTTCCACTACATCTCCGTAGGTCTCTACTGTTGCTTCATTGCCTTCCACCGTTACGTTTTCTATCCGTCCCTGCTTGAGATACCCAACCACTGCTCCTGCCATGGAGTCGGCAGTTATCTTTGGGTTGTGGAGTTTGAGATTTTTTATGACAACACTGTCCTTGTTTGGTGCTTCTATGGTCCCAAATAAACCGGCATATGCCCGATTGGCATGAGAAACAGTAAGTCCAGTAATTCTCTTGTTATTCCCGTCAAAGGTTCCCGTAAAGGGTTTGTCCTTGCTTCCTATGGGTGTAAAGTTTGTTCCAGATGGAATGGCAATGTCGGCGGTAAGTTGATAAGAATCCGCTAGTCCGTTTTGCATATCCTGCAGCTCCTCCCAGGTGTCAATCTTGGTTATTGTGCCAGTTGTGACGAATAGTACATCACTCGCTTTCCCATTCTCTTGGGTGCTCTGTGCTACTACTATAAAGCTGTACTCGCTATCTCTCTGTAATCCAAGTGCCTCGTAGGTGCTTACTTCGATTATCTCGCTTTTTCCATCATATTGATTGGTGCTTACACTATCTCCTTTTCGCCAGTAGACCGTGTAGAAGAGTGCTACATCGCCCTCCGGTGATACCCCGGGCCTTGCTGGTTTCTCCCAGCTGATCCTTACGTATCGCTGTCCTACTGCTGTTGCGGTTACGTTCTGCGGTGAACTCGGTTCTTGTTCTTGAGACTCCGTTCGTACCTCATCTGAAAGACCGGGCATACTGGCTGTATTGGCATCGTTTACTGCAACCACCGCCACGGTATATACTGTATTGCCTCGGAGCCCCGTAATGATAGACTGCTGAAACGGCGCCTCCACTTCTTTCGTACCGGTATAATCATCGACTGTTACCGCTCCCGATGCCTTCCAGTAGAGTCGGTACTTGCTGATCTTTGCAGCTTTTGTTCCATCGCTCGTCCCGAGGTTCTGCGGTGCATTCCATGTTACGGCAATGCTATTCTTTGCGGTGTTTCCATCCCCTCCCTGTTCTGCTTTCTTTGCTATGACATTGGTAGGGGCACTAGGTGCTGTTGCTCCGGTTGTCCTGAATGTTTTTAGGACTTGAGGAACGGCACTGGTAAGCCCAACATTGTTGGTTGCTCGCACATATACCGTATAGGTCGTCTTTGCAGATAAATCATTCAGTGTTAGATTCTGTTCCAGTTTTACCTTCCGTTCAAAGAACGCATTGTCCTTGTCTGCACTTTTCTCTTCTGTTTGCCAGAATACGGTATAGGAGGCTATGGTTGCAGATTCCCCCTCATGATTTTTCCCAGCACTTGTTGGACTCCATTTGAGCACAACGGAATTACCTCCTACCTCTACATCATCTATATTCGGAATGCCTGGAGGTAGTGCCTGTGTTGTTATATCGTATTCCTCCCCGTATGGCGTGCTCCGTTGCTGTTCGTCGATGCTTGAGACAGAAACGGTATACGTACCAGCCGAGAGCGGAAGAGCATGTTTGTACTCTGTTGTGGGGGGAACGGGATCATGGGGAATATCGTCGGTGTAAAAGGGTTTCGTTTCTTGTTTCCTTTTGACTTCAATCCGATAGCTTTTGGTCTCTGCTTTAGGTGCCCACTTCACGACTACTTCCGTGGCGCCCACTGATACGACAACGGGTACTGTTGTTACCGTCTTGACATCACTGAAGTTCGTTAGTCCAACGTTGTTCTTTGTAACAATCACGAAAGAATACAGCGTGCCGACTTTCAAACCGTCCATACTAATAGTATGGGCGCCTAGGTCGATCGTAGTACTACTTGAGTATATGTTGTCATTCGTTTTATCCCTTAGCTCGATTTTGGATCCATTCTCAGCATACATCCAGTCAAAATTATTCCCCTCGATCCATAAAATCTCATAGGTACCCTGTTTACGCTTTAATGCAGCCATTCCATCATGTGTCTTCCCGAATTCTGTTGAACCTTCCCATTCAAGAGTAACCTCCTGTGCATTTGCTTCTATTTTTTTTATCGTTGCCTTCCCCGGAGGAGATGCTTTTGTTGTCACATAATCCCACCCTATTTGTTGAATGTGTCCACTCACAGTCTCCATAGAGATAGATACATGGTACATCCCATCCGTCAGGGGTAAAATATGTTTGTAGTTGGCAGTGGGATCGTCATTGGGAACAATGTGTGCTGTATATACAGCTGCATTAACCAGCTTCGCTTGTATCTGGTAGCTCTTTGCCTGTGGATACGGTGCCCATTCTGCAATAAGATCGTAATTGTTGTCAGGATCTGTGCCAAGAGCCTCATACTTTAATGTCCATGACCGTGTCTTAAAGCGTATTGATTCACTGAGGGTCTCCAGTCCAGCACTATTCGTTGTTCGTATTCTTATATCGTAGGTTGTGTTCCCCACCAAGTTGTCCACCGTGTAGGGATTATCCTCCAAATCATGCGGGATACTCTGGTCATAGCTCTCGCTAAAAGCTTTCTTCCAATATACCTTGTAACTTCTTGCCGTTGCTGTGTTGCCCGAATGATCCTTCCCTAAATCGCTTGGTTCCTTCCATACCAGTGAAATGGATCCTACATTCACAGTACTTGCACCCCTATCTATTGTTGCTGCACTAGGAGCTTTTGCTGACGTCGTTACTTTAAGTCCCGCTCTCGTACCTATTGTGGTGGGCTCACTTGATCCTTTTCTTATCACGCTGACTTGAATAGTGTAGGTGCCGTTAGTCACCGCAATCGACTTATTTGTATACTTTGATGCTTTTCCATCGTGCTCAAATTTACGCTCATATGTAGTTCCATCTTCGCTCGTTGCTGTTACAACGAATACGCTCCCGTCTGGCGTGTTCGCAGGAACATTCCAAGTAGCGTGTATATTGTTTGACTTATCGTCAACACTTGTTGTTACTTCGGTGCTTCCCGACCGGTGCTGACTGTTTTGATCCTGTATCCCACCCGACTGGGGAGATGCCTGTGGGCAGGATACCAATACCGTTGTTATAAAACAAGCAATAATACATAAGAATAGATTCTTTTTCATTGTTAACCTCCTATAGGCATAATAAAATATGACTACAATTTATCTTACTATAATATATCTTACTACAAAAATTATGATGTGCCAACTGGTATTTAACTTTTTTTAGTATAAGAAGATCATCTTTTTTCTCGGAATAATTGCCCTTGTTGGAGATAAATACGAAGTCTTTGCTTACAACACCTGCTCCGGGTTGGTGTGCTATGTATTGGACAGCTGTCTTTCTAGCAGGGCAACACTTTCAACATGTTGTGTATGAGGGAACATATCTACTGCTTGGAGACGGCATAATCGATATACTGATTTGAGTGCATCTACATCAGCGGCCTGTGTAATGGGATTGCAACTCACATAAATAATGCGCTCACATTTTGCCGTAAGTAGTAACTCACGAACACGCGGGTGTAACCCCATCCGCGGTGGATCAACGATTATCATATCAGCTGTTCCATATTGTGCTATAAAATCCTCGGTTAGGACATCCTCCGCCATCCCCTGTACAAATATGGCGTTGGTTATACTGTTTATCTGTGCATTCTCGCGAGCTGCGTGAACTGCTGATTCAACTGATTCTACGCCAATAACGGTATCTGCACTGTCTGCAAGAAATAAGCCAATGCTTCCTATACCACAATATACATCATAGAGTACCCGTATTGGTTTTTCGCGTGCCCACTTCCGTACCAATCCATATAACAGCTCAGCTTGATAGGAATTCGTTTGAAAAAACGAAAGCGGATATATTCGTAAATCTAATTCTCCACAACGTTCAGTAATATACGCCTCTCCCGCCCAATGATGCGCTGAACAAGCTGTAAGACTATCATTGAGGGATTCATTAATAATGTAATGAACCGAAGTAACATTACGTAATTGTTGAATAAATTGCAACAGCTTTTCTCGCTCATCCGGGCTGTCAACAGAGAACATCGGTACGACCATGCAATCACCCTGTCTGTTCTGGCGTATTAACAAAATGCGCAAAAGACCCGTATGCTGATGAACATCATAAAAATCTATGGAATGTTCCAAAGCAAAATCACGTATGCTTGTGCGTATTTCGTTGCTATCTTGCAAATAACAAGTATCAATGTTAACCACTCGGTCAAAGCGTTTGCGTACATGCAGCCCGAGTCCCCGGGAGTCTCGATTGGGAGTGTGGAGCTCTGTTTCTTCAAACCACCGATGGTTGGAAAAAGTAAATTCCATTTTGTTACGATAATATGTTGTTTGTACGGATGCAAGAATGGGAAGCCATTCTACATCCTGCCCGAGATGATCAGGGTAGTCGCGATACGCAGCACGAAGTATGCTTTCTTTATGTTTGAGCTGCAGCTCATAGGGGAGGTGTTGCCATTGACAGCCACCGCAAGCAGTAAAATGTGAACAAAAAGGTTGGGTAGCATAGTCACCATGTTGTATGCGTGGCGAACGAATTTTTCCCCGATCCCAGTTTATTTTGCCTTCTACAATATCACCGGGCAGGGCACCCGGTACTGCTACCTTTCCTTGTTCTGAGGTAATAATTCCTTGCCCTTTGGCATTTATCGATTCTATCTTCTGCATATTCATCATTCTATCTTCTGCATATTCATCGTGGTGGCTTCATGCTATGAAAAGCACGCCGAACATATTCCGATTCCAGCCCAAAGCGCTCATCAATATTTTTTTCCCATGACCGTACATCATCCTTCCATTGCTGCTCCTTCTCCCATAGCTCTATGATTGCTGATGCCATCGCTTTTCGCTCTGCAACAGAAATAAATGGAACGGTAATATTTTTTATGGTATTCCATGACACCGTCTTTCTTCCAATGCCAACGGCATCCACTAACACAAGCATACGAAAATCGGTTTTTCTCAGTAATTGCCAGAGATAAAGAGCATCATGCTGATGTTGTGTTCGTGTTACAAAATAATTCGTTGTAACTACATACCCTGCAAATTCCTTTGTAATGTAGGCTATCGCACCATGGAGCGCATTGTACATTGAGAATACCAGATCGCCTTCTTGCAAACAAGTTAGCTTCTTATCGGGAATATCTCTTCCCTTGCTGGAACATTGTAGACTACATCTCCCATTATAATGAATTTTCAAAAAAGAATACACCTCATCAGCATGCGGAGAAATATGGTCGTTACATAACGAAAGTATATCTTGCACCTGTGCAGTGTTTCCCTGCCAGATTGTTTTTTTGTACGCACAAAATTTGACATCAAGACGACTCTGAATATCCGATGCAGATACTGAATAATCAGAATGATTGCCATGTACAAAATTCTGATGCTCCCGCAGAATGTATTCTATCTCCTCTGCCGTCTCTTCTCGACGTTGGCCTATTCTGGTCTTTGATTGTGTTGGCAGATCATCAAGACCAAGATACATTGCAGGAAACATAAAAACATCCCCTTGAATGTCCTGATGATGTTGAGAATCACAAGATGCCGTTCTGTTTTTCTTCTGGAGGAATAAGAGTGATGTTTTGACGCGGGCATTCGCCATACGAAAGGCATCCCCAGGAAGAGAGATAACCGCTCTGACGATAAAATGCTCGCGAATAAAGTCTCTTACATAGCCCATGTCTTCGGATTCTAAAACGGTATCATCAATGAGGGTAAGCAATCTGCCGCCAGGTTTGAGCAGAGTATAATATCGTTCAATAAATAAAATAACCGCACGCACCCGCCCACGTACAATGCTCCCCTTCTGCGTTTCTTTTTGTGCAAGAGCGTATTGTTTTAATACATGCCCATGGGTGGGATCGGTTCCCCCATACCTCATGGAGAAGGGCGGGTTACTTAAAACAACATCAAAACTACCATCAGGAAGACTCGCATGCTGCTCCAGAGCATCGCCGTAGAAGATATTTCCTAACTGCCCACTGTGCAATGCCATATTCATACGGGCAATTTTGTACAAAGCGGGTTCTTGTGCAACATCCATGCCATAGATGCAATGTTTGGCAATATGTTCTAGGTAATGTTCTTTCTTTGCATCATCCCACTGTGGCTCTTGCCATATCTTTGTTCGCATATGCTTCAATGCTGCAATTAAAAAGCCACCGCTGCCACAACAGGTATCTATAACTCGATCAACATGTTCTGCATTGATGTGCGGATCGGCAAGTTCTGTGGCAAGATATACAATACTCTGCGGCGTAAAATACTGTCCAAGAACACTGCCCCGCATAAGTGCATCTAGAAATATTTCAAATAGCTTTCCGGGCATGTCTTCGTCGACATGGAATAAATCATAACATTCCAATTCACCAGCAAGGTTCATAATAGTTGCAGGATTCAAATGTACTCGATCGGCAGCAGAGAAGATTGATTCTCCATCATTCTGTTTTTGTAACAGCTCAAAAAATAATATATCATTCACGGGGTCTTTGGTACCCGAAGATATTGTTCGTTGTATCCATACCTGAGAGAAGCGATTGTCATTCTCCCGCACACGTAGCACACCATCCTGCACGGTGTATTGTTCGTGGAGATGCTGATCATTCTGTAGTTTTATAAAGAGAAGTTTGATGCATTCGACAAAGGCAGAATATGGATTTCGTTTTTCACTGTTCCAAATTATTTTATGACAGCGAATGAATATGTTCTTTATTTTTTCTCTTTGTGCTGTGTGGAGTACGACATACTGTTGCATCAGTTTTATTGTATCTCTGTTTCATGAGCTATCGCAATGCCTCGACGGGTCTCATGCGAAACTGATATTATTGCCATGCTAGACCTTTCTAAACAATAACAATACACTAGGTTATGGAATATAAACGTACGCATAATTTCATGGAATTGAATGAAACCTGTGTGGGGCTTCATGTAACGGTGAATGGGTGGGTGCAGAATTATCGTAATCATGGCGGATTACATTTTCTGAGTCTGCGCGACCGCTATGCAATTCTCCAGATTGTTATCGAAGAACAAAACCAGCCCGATATAATTCCTCTGCTTGCAAAACTTCGTGATGAGAGCTGTATTGCTGCTCGTGGTCTTGTTGCCCTCCGCCCAGATGATATGATAAACCCCGATATGCAGACCGGGCGCATTGAGCTTCGTGCAGAAGAGATTCATATTTTCTCCACTGCAGAGGTACTCCCGATCCAGCTTGCTGCGGAGCCAGCTCGGGATGATCTGCGTCTACGCTATCGCTATCTGGATCTCAGACGAGAGGTAATGCAAACAAACATCCGCCTCCGACATTCTGTTTCGCAATGTATACGCGAGTATTTGGTTCAGAAGGATTTTTTCGAGCTTGAAACTCCCACCATGATACGCTCAACGCCTGAAGGAGCACGAGATTTTCTCGTCCCATCTCGTCTCCAACCTGGTTCCTGTTATGCCCTCGCACAGAGCCCCCAGCTGTATAAACAGCTCCTCATGATAGCAGGTTTCGATCGCTACTTCCAGCTCGCACGTTGTTACCGAGACGAGGATGCCCGCGGCGACCGACAACCTGAACATACACAGGTCGATATAGAGATGAGTTTTATTGATAGCGAGGATATATTTGCCCTCAATGAAGGCATGTTTGCCCATCTTTTTGAACATTGTATGCATAAAACCCTAGCCACCCCCTTTCCTCGTCTGACCTATAAGGATGCAATGAATCGCTATGGATCGGATAAACCCGATCTGCGATTTGAGCTGCCCCTCTTGGACTTTAATGCATATGCAGAACAGAGTGATTTTTCGGTCTTCCGTTCGGCACTTGCTAATAAGGGTGTTGTCAAAATGCTCATTGTAAAGGGGCGACAATTTTCCCGCTCGGAGATACAAACGCTGGAGGGAATAGCAACAACATATGGGGCAAAGGGGCTCGCATGGACGAAGGTAATCAAAAATGAAACATGCACCCTTGAAGGTGGAATAGGGAAATTCTTTCAACATCTAACGGATAAGATGGTACAAGATTTTTCTATTGAACCCGGCGACATGCTCTTTTTTGTAGCTGATGCCTGGCACACCGCATGTACCGCATTGGGAGCAGTCCGGAGTGAAATTGGAAAACAAGAACTTGGAAGCAAAACTGATGATTTTCGCTTCGCATGGATTGTGGATTTCCCTCTGTTTGAATGGAATGATGACTCATCAAGCTGGCAGGCAGCACATCACATGTTTACCATGCCGAAGCAGGAATACCGGGAAGTGCTGGAGGATGATCCCGGTGCGGTCCACGCCGAACTATACGACCTTGTATGCAATGGCAATGAAATTGCATCAGGATCCATCCGTATCCATGATCCTGCATTGCAACAGCGAGTTTTTAAGATCCTCGGCATGTCAGACGATGATGCAAACGAGCGCTTTGGCTTCCTTCTTGAGGCAATGAAATACGGTGCCCCACCCCATGGTGGCATTGCACACGGTCTCGACCGTCTTGTTATGCTCATGGCAGGAGCTGAGAGTATACGTGATGTCATTCCCTTTCCCAAAAATACTCTAGCAGCTTCCCCGCTAGATGGTGCCCCAGCTCCTGTGGACAATATGCAGCTCAACGAACTTGGATTACATCTAGCATGATTGACGAACTTCAACACATCAGTAATACTACTGATATGTATCGCATACGCACCTATAATCAGATCGCTACAAAGGGACTCGCCCTCTTAGATGATCAGCAATACATTGTCTCGGACAACGAAAAAAAACCTGATGGTATTATTGTTCGAAGTGCTACATTGAAAAAAACCTCCATCGCGAAGTCTGTTATCGCAATAGCTCGGGCAGGCGTTGGAGTAAATAATATTGATGTTGAATACTGCACTGAGAATGGAATCCCCGTATTCAATACGCCGGGTGCAAACGCAAATAGCGTAAAGGAAATTGTCCTCGCTGCCCTGCTCTTATCGTCACGAAGAATATTCCAGGGAATGTTATGGACACAATCGCTCGCCGGACAAGAGGACGAAATACCGGCACTCGTTGAAAAACAGAAGAAGGCATTCAACGGACCAGAAATTCGGGGAAAAACCTTGGGTGTCATTGGTTTAGGTGCCGTTGGCGTAACCATCGCCAATGCTGCCATCGGGCTCGGCTTGAAGGTTATTGGATACGATCCCTATCTATCCATACAGTCAGCTTGGCGTCTGCATCATTCTGCCATCCATGTACAGAAAATGGAGACGCTACTCGCAACATCAGATTACATCACTATTCACGTGCCATATTCAAGCGCTACTCATCATCTTATTGACAAGCAGGCCATAGCAAAAATGCAAGCTCATGCCCACCTGCTTAATTTTTCTCGCTCCGGCCTCGTGGTAAATAAGGACGTCCTCGCTGCCCTGAAAAAAAAGAAACTCGGGGGCTATATTACAGATTTTCCAGAAGATGATTTGCTCGGACGCGAGGGAGTATTATGTACCCCTCATCTTGGCGCATCAACGCCAGAAGCAGAGGAACAATGTGCTATTATGGCGATTCAACAATTACAGCAATATCTAAAGAACGGGAATATAGAGAACAGCGTTAACTTCCCCGCCTGCGCACTGGAAATAAATAATGGCTCTCGACTGAGCATCATCCACAAGAATGTGCCCACCATGGTCAGCCAGATTACCGGCTTGCTCGGAAGAGAGAAGATGAACATATCAGATATGATGAATAAACACCGTGGAAGCATTGCCTATACCATTATTGATGTAGAAGGGGATGCACCACAGCAGCTCATAGATAATATCCGGAATATAGCAGATGTCATCCGTATCCGCCATCACAACAAGAAGCAGATGAGCTAGCTGGAGAGGACGCATCCTGTTGCATCAGGATGATATGCCATCTACCTTCCCGGCATCATTGCCAATTATCCGAACAAGAACTTGATTTGGAAGACATGCTGCCCACTCATTGATTTCTTCCAGTTGCCCCATCTGTATGCAGATTTTATCATTACAGTCTGCGGGGAGAATAAACTGGACTTGATTATTGGCAATGCGAATAACACTGTATCCAATGGGTCCCTTAAATCGTAACACCTGCTCTTCTTCAAGGGGATAGAGATATCGTTCCTGTCCTGCCCTTACTTCCACCTGCAGCATTGTTTCCTGCTGGACTGCAAAGAGCTGGGCAATCCATATTATTGCAAACAGTGAAATAGCAATGACAACAAAATCAAGTGCTTTAAACATCTAGTTTATCTAATAATTCCCTCTGTTCTCGTTTGGACAGATCCGATTTCTCGATGGATTGAACAATATCTTCCGGGGGCAGTTGCTTAAGGAATTTTCGCACAATGGACATCTCGCTATGAGACATTTGCTCTGCATTTAATCGATAATCCACAAAGGCCTCGCATGCTAGGGGAAAGAGGTCTTGTAATATATTAAAAATGCATTCCGCATACATACGAATTTCATATTGTGCATGCTCATGCATCCGTAGGGCAAGAAAATGAAAACAATTATGCAGATCAATCTGCCAATACCATTCTGTATAGGTATTCAGAGGAAGGACGAGACGTGCTAATTCACGACTGATATCATGTTCCTCCAGTAGATTCTGATAGCTCGTATAGGCCTGCTCCTGCTGTTCTGTGAATGTTGTTATTACTTCATTGGCGAGCCCATCGTCAACGGGCTCGTCCTCCCGTCCCTGATGATTATTTGAGGACTGTCGTGCTATGACATCGGCTTCCGGAATATAAAACTCTGGCTGCAAAACAGTATAGCGTCCGGAAACTTCATTCAGGCGTGCCGTCCGATGCCGCACCCACTGTCTGGCAACAAATATAGGTAATTTTATATGGAAGGTTACCACTACCTGTTCAAAGGGTGATGTATGAGAATGCCTCATAAGATAGCGGATTAAATTGCGTTCTTTCTGAACTGTTCGTTCTTCTGTCCGCTCCGCAGCATGGGACACACGGGCAGCCCGAACAATGTGACTATCATCACCCAAATAGTCAATAAGGCAGACAAACCCCTTATCTAATACTGTAAATTCTTCGCCTTTTTTTGCCATGATGGTACTCTGTCATTCTAATAAATTATTAAGTATTATGCCAGATACTTGCAAAACATATTGGACTATAATAGTATTTTGATGTTGTGTTATGAAATCACATAGTTTCCGTGCACTGTTTTTTATTTTTTCTTTTCTCGCCATCACCGGACAGGATTATCTCCACGCACAAAGTAATGAGGACAAAGCCGTAAGCATTACCAGTGTAAAACGATCAGATGGACAGGGCTACGATTTATATGCAACTAACAAATTTCATGTCGAGGTGTTTCTCTCTGCCACCTTTCCCCAATTACGAAACCTCACTTCATCACAGCCCCTGCCCCATCAGCAAATAATCCCCCCCACAAGCTCTGATGTGTATCTACTGTCTCTGACTATACAGGATGCGAAGAAGGGCTATGGATACAAGCTATCCTACGCACATGCCTATGGCAACCCAGAGAATGTACAGCCAGATGACTATCTGTATTATTTTCCCTTTGCACATGGAACAAAACACAAAATATCGCAGGGTTTCCTCGGCACCTTCTCGCATCAAAACGAAAATAGCTACGCAGTAGATTTTAATTTTGATGTTGGTACGGAAATATACGCAGCTCGCCCTGGAACGGTTGTAGAGGTCAAAAAAGATTCCAATATTGGCGGCAGGGATGTTCGCTACGCTTCATTTACAAATTTCATCCTCATAGTTCATAGTGATGGTACCTTCGGCAATTATGTGCACCTGCAGTATAACGGATCCTTCGTTGTACCCGGCGATACGGTGGAGGTAGGACAGCTCATTGGATTGAGTGGCAATACGGGAATAAGCACCGGACCCCACCTTCATTTCGATGTTCGAGTACCAACTCTAAACGGAAAAATGCAATCGATCCCCATTGCCTTTCGTGGTCCGAATGATGAAGAAATTATCCCTGAAGTTGGTCGATATTATTATGCCCATCATCCCGGGCAACCTCCCTTCCCAATAACATTTGGGCGCGACCTGCAACACAGTAATTTTAGCACGTATAGCAGGGCCATCCCACACAATGATGCTTTCGAAACCCGAAGCGAGCAGGTTGATGATAGTTATATAGTGTATCTGCAGAATGGGCATGATACTGCCTTTGACGTTAGTTTTGATATGACAATGCGGAACATGACAGCGAGCGTTGAATTCCCACTCAATTTCATCATCCCCGCAAAAACTGAGCTTTTTGTTTCCATCCTCCACGCCATCCCCGGAAAACAGCAAATTTCTTACGCACCGCGCATTTCGTACAGAGAAATATCACAAGGAAGATAGTTACACTTGAGACAAACAAATCCTCATATTGTCATTCTCATTTTTATTCTGCTCACCCTTATTTGGGGGAGCACCTTTCCTCTTTCAAAAATAAGTATGCTCGGGTTCTCGCCCCTTCTTTCTACAGGATTACGTTTTGCCGGAGCGGCTGTTCTATTTTTCTTCTTTTCCATACACCAGTTAAAACAGATAAAGGCAGTGGATTGTATCCAGGCCCTCGTGCTCGGTAGCTTGATCGGACTTACTATTTGCCTGCAGAACGTCGTCCTCGTTACCGGCGACCCGACCCGTGTGGCGTTTTTATCTTATGTCTATGTTATTTTCATCCCGCCCTTGCAGCTACTGTTTACACATAAAAAACTGCATCCACGCAGTATTGTTGGTCTCATTATTGCATTTGGAGGATTGCTCGTACTTATTCCACCGAGCTTAGATGGAATACAAAGTGGCGACCTGCTCATCATCCTTTCATCTGTATCATTTGCCGTCTACTTTATCTGCATTGACCGCTTTGAACGAAATACAAACGTATTATTCTTTAACATGCTTCAATGTATTGTGGCTGCCATTCTCTGCTTTGGCTTTGCCCTGCCTTTTGAAGATATGTATATTCACTTTGATAATCAATCCGCACTCCTCGCCCTCCTGTACCTAACTGTGGTTGCTACGGGCTTGGGGGTAATTATCCATGTACATTTTCAACATCAGATTAGTCCAACTCGTGCAGCAATTATTTTTATTCTTGAACCGATATTTGCTGCCTTTATTACTGCCATCCTTATGGGAATCTTTCCGACATGGAATGAGATCCTTGGTGGCGGGATTATTTTGCTCGGAGTATTGATCTCTGAATTACGTCGAGAAAAGAAAACAATTCTTTTGTCAGAACATAGCAAATCTCTTGACTAAACTCATAGCATTCATTACACTGCAGGTGTATGGAGCGGTGGGTGTAGTTCAATTGGTAGAGCACCAGACTGTGGATCTGGTTGTTGCGGGTTCAAATCCCGTCATCCACCCAGTTTGCGCCCGTAGCTCAGCTGGACAGAGCGGCGGACTTCGGATCCGCAGGTCGCAGGTTCGACCCCTGTCGGGCGTAACCACACCAGGGCCGTTAGCTCAGTTGGTAGAGCAGCAGACTCTTAATCTGCGGGTCGAAGGTTCGAATCCTTCACGGCTCACGGTCATGTGAATTACTGCAATGCCGCGAGAGTGGTGGAATTGGTAGACACGCCAGATTTAGGATCTGGTGCCTTCGGGTGTAAGGGTTCGAGTCCCTTCTCTCGCAGAAAGGCAGGCAAAAAAGTTACTAGCGAGAGTAGCTCAGGGGTAGAGCGTCACCTTGCCAAGGTGAATGTCGCGGGTTCAAATCCCGTCTCTCGCTGTTTTCTGCAGGTCTGCCTACAACGTACGGAGATAATATTGATAACAGAAAAAAAAATCACAAAACTCCCATCATCAGCGATAGAACTAACTATCACTGTTGAAGAGAAAGTTTTAGAGACTGAATATTCGTTAGTCTTGCGGTCATTTGCAAAAGAAGCACGCGTAGCGGGATTTCGCAAGGGAAAGATTCCAGAACAGGTCTTAAAACGAAAGTTCCATGATGCCTTAACCGATGAAACAAAGAAAAATGTTTTTGATAAGGTCTTGCAACATCTTATTGATGATAAAGATTCCGATTGCCCTCCCTTCTACTCGCAACCCCACCTCGTCTCGTCGGATCCCGTAGATATTGAGAAGCCATTTACCTTTACCATTAAGTATGACACCTACCCAGACATCAGTATTGATGACTACAAAGCTGATGCTATTGAAACATACGATATAACAATAGCAGAAAGTGATATTGAAACAAGACTAAGAGAGTATCAGGAACAAAATACGATCGTAAGTGACAAAAAACCTCCCGTCATTGCACTGAACGATCTGGTAACCTTCGACTATTGTGAGCTTGATGATGCAGAGCAAGAGATCGCAGCAAGCAGACGCAAGAATTTTGTCTGTACTATTGCAGAGGGTCAGGATGAATACGAAATTGCACTGGAGCTTGTTGGCATGAAGGCAACAGAAA
Organism: Spirochaetia bacterium; assembly: GCA_964291355.2. Taxonomy (GTDB): domain Bacteria; phylum Spirochaetota; class Spirochaetia; order WTKD01; family WTKD01. Next base: position 754,561 of record OZ220223.1, read on the forward strand.
AGAAAATTATCGAAAAATCCTACCCTGCAGACCACGCGAATGAACAATTCGCTGGAACAACAAAAAAAATACAGTTGCAAATTAACGAGGTAAAAACACGCAGCGTTCCCGATATTGATGATGACCTCGCTCAGGATGTCAGCGCAGAGTTTAAGACTCTCAATGACCTCAAACGAAATATTCGGGAAAAAATGGAGCTATCCGGCTCTACAATACTCAAGCGCTATCAGGAACAGCAAATCCTGCAATTACTCATCCGTAAGACCACGGTTGAGTTGCCAGAATCAATGATTGGGGCCGAGCTGGACAATATGTTACAACAGCTTGCACAGCAATACAACAAGCAGCCAGAAGAGATGCTCAAGCTCCTTACAACAGGGGAAAACAATTCACTTGAAACCCTACTTGCAGCATGGCGTCCCCGTGCAGAATACAATGTAAAGAGTGCGTTGATCTTTTCTCATCTTATTAAAGAGTTTGACATATCTATTTCTGATGATGAACTGAAGCAGTACATATCCGAACAATTAGCTGATGATGCAGAAATTGATAAAACCATGGAAGAATATCGCACAAATGGTTTCTTGGAGGCAATCCGGCGCAATCAATCAGAACAGAAACTATACGATACCCTCGTTTCTCAGAGTAAGAAACAAGAGATGGGCAAGATAGCCCACGCCGATATCTTAGAAAAAGTGCGTAACTTCAAAGAAATAGAAGAATCAGATGCTGCAACAGCGGAGGAGCAACATGACAGTTCACAATAACAATCTCGTCCCAATCGTAGTTGAGCAGACAGGAACCGGCGAACGTTCCTACGATATTTTCTCTCGTTTGCTCAAAGACCGCATTGTATTTCTCGATGGGGTTATTGACGATATAAATATTGATTTAGTTATTGCCCAGCTCTTGTTTCTTGAATCTCAAGATACACAGAAACCAATCAGTTTATATATTAATTCCCCGGGTGGATCGGTAACAGCTGGTCTTTCCTTGTACGATACCATGCAATACATCCAGCCCGATGTACATACCATTTGTCTTGGACAGGCAGCCAGCATGGCTGCTCTCATACTGGTTGCAGGATCAAAGGGCTCACGTTTTATGCTCCCTTCGTCCCGGGTATTATTACATCAACCTTGGGGTGGTGCCCAGGGACAGGCAAGCGATATAGCAATTCATGCACGCGAGTTAGTTCGCTTAAAAAAACTGATTGTTCAACATCTTTCTACTCACACCGGCAAGAGTACAAAGCAGATACATAAAGATGTTGAACGAGATTATTTCTTGTCCTCACAGGAGAGTCTTGAATACGGTATCATAGACGAAATTTTACAAAAACGTAACAATGCAGACGCCGAAAAATCGTAACCCCTCCTGTCTTCTCTGTAACCGTTCTGAACACCTGCTCAGAAGATACATTAAGCAACCAACTTTTCTGATTTGTGATGAGTGCATCGCATCATGTAATCGCCTGATGGAACAAGATAAGGAACAACAGGAAGTACAGCCCCTCCCCACACCAAAGGAAATTAACGAGTATCTGAATTCCTATGTTGTTTCCCAGGAACAGGCAAAAAAAACACTCGCTGTTGCCGTGTACAATCACTATATACGGATGCAATTTCGCCAACAGAAGGACGACAATATAGAACTAGAAAAAGCAAATGTACTTCTTATTGGCGAAACTGGCACAGGAAAGACATTGTTAGCTCGAACTCTCGCAAAAAAATTGAACGTTCCCTTTGCCATCGCCGATGCTACCACCCTAACAGAGGCCGGCTATGTGGGGGATGATGTCGAGAACATCCTTTTAAAGCTCTATCTGGCTGCTGGAGGCGATGTTACTGCCGCAGAACAGGGCATCATCTACATTGACGAGATAGATAAGATTGCCCGGAAATCGGAAAATGTTTCTATCACGCGAGATGTATCCGGAGAGGGTGTGCAACAGGCCCTCCTAAAAACAGTAGAGGGTACGACTGCTGCTATACCACCTCAAGGGGGACGACGTCATCCCGGACAAGAAGCCATCAGAATGAACACGCATAATATTTTATTTATCTGTGGCGGTTCCTTTGTTGGACTGGATAAGATTATTGAAAGCAGGGTTGCTCACAGACCCATTGGCTTTGCATCCGATATTCATTCTGCACAACAGCAAAAAGAAAATATCTTACAATACATCCACCCCGACGACCTAGTCCGTTTCGGATTGATTCCTGAGTTTGTTGGCCGCTTTCCGGTTATTAGTCATCTGAACACATTGGGACGCGAGGATCTCCTCCATGTTCTTACAGATGCGAAAAATTCACTGACACAACAATATACTGCTCAACTTAAGGTTGAGAACATTCAACTGAATTTCGAACAAGATGCCCTGCAGGCAATGGCAGATCTTGCAATGGAAAAAAACACTGGAGCACGGGGATTACAATCGATAGTAGAAACAATAATGATGGATATTCTCTTTGACATCGAGAAATGGCGAAAGATCGGCAAGATTTCAGTAGGATATCAAACAATTATTGATGCAATGGACATATCGACACAACAAAGTGCATAAAAACTGCAGCTAACGTTGAAATTCTGGGGCCAGCATGCCGATATTTTAGATAAGAGTGCCATACATTGGCATAGTAGGTTCAATTATGAGATATATATTATTTACAATACTGATACTGATATTTCTTTCTCCCCTATGGGCACAGAACGTGGAAGATGATATGACATCAATAACTGTCATCTACCTAGACAGGGTATATATCGGTGTACATGGCTATAAGATTGTATACGGTGAGTTTGCTCCTGTGCACAACGTTGTATATATGCCTTACGGCTGGTTCACTGAGGACTGGAGCTCCTTTGCTCGCACATTTTATACTAAGAAATCGGTTGCACCATATCTCGTAGTATTTTTCGACGAGGCAGGCATCGTCAATCTCCACTTATTTTTGCCAGAAGACCTCACCCATATGTCAGTAAGAACATTACACAATTATGATCCTGATTTACGGGAAAAATTTAATTTAAAACCGTCGGATATTCGGCTCTTCCCTGATAAGATAGAATTTTTTCAGTAATTCACTGCCTTACAGCACCTTTCTTCTGTTAAGTACTTGTCCAGCCGGGCAGATTATGAAAAGATAGTAATAACCACGATGGAAGAGTCACAAAGGCATATACCTGATTGTGTATTTGCATTTTTTAATTCATATACCACTTTTTTTATTTTAGGACATGAAGATCCTGATATGGATTGTGTCGGCTCACAAATTGTACTTGCATCCTTCCTGCAAAGTTTGGGCAAGCAATGTATTATTTTGAATTCGGGCCCATTCCGCAGACGAGAAATCCTTCCCTATATGAGGTATTTTATATCAGAATTATCACCTGCCATCCTTTCTCAACGTAATAGTGCTGGATTAATCATCTTGGATTGTTCCGAATGGTCTCGCACCGGTCGCATTGGATCGGAACTTGTTAATATGCCGACACTCTTCGTTGATCATCATGAAAGTCAGGTTACTGGCAATCATTATATTGATTCACATGTAGCAGCAACGGCCTTGCTCGTATATCGCATTCTTCAGTCGGCGAAATACGTGATGTCCCAGGAGGACGCATATTTACTCTTCCTTGGGCTTGCTGCTGATACAGGATTTTTTCGCTTTGCCAGACAGGGAGAGGGTGAAATATTTGATATGGCTGCTGTTTTGGTCAATCATGGAGTTGACCCCCGTAAGGCGAGCGAAGAGCTCGAAGGAAATAAATCCTTTGCAGCAAAGAAATTCATCGCTACGGCAATTAATCATGCGCAGCAGTCAAAAAATCGCCGTTACATCATTTCCTGCCTGAATTATAATCAGATCCAGGATTCCGAAAAAGACAGTGACAGTCTACATCAAATCCTCCTCAGCACCGAAGGATGCGAAGTTATTGCAGTTTTAATCGAAGATGAAGATTCTGCCTGTAAGGGAAGCTTACGATCAAAACAAACAGTTGATGTAGCGGCAATAGCTCAAATTTTTGGTGGTGGTGGTCATAAGTGTGCTGCGGGCTTCCGCATCCAACTACCCATCGCTGACGTGCGCAAGATGCTTGAAGAACAATTTGAGCAATTACTTAATTAATTTAACTATTTCCTCTATTTTTGATGCCGAGACTGCATTATTTTTCATAAAATATTCAAGTAAAACTCCCTTTTTTTACGTAATATATTAATATAGGGTTATTTATTGGAGGCAAATCTTCCGATATATATTGTATACCTACTTTAGGAGTTAATATGAATCTTTCTGATAGAGTTTTTTTATATCAAAAAACTGGAATAGGTGAAAAAAAGCTTCTCGATGAAATATACATAGCTGTGTATCGTTACATTAGTAATTTATATTCATTAGACGAAGATACAAAAGGAGATTTTTTTATGTGTTTTTTTCCGCGTATAAAAAAATTAGTATTGACGTATAAGGATGTGGGAAAATCATTCCAAGCATTTCTTTTTACCCATCTGCGTTTCCAACTTCGGACCTTTATGAGAGAGAGAAACGAAATGGGGCGGAAGCAACGTTTGGTTACGAGTTATCCACTGTACAAGGAGATTGAAATGCTTTCAACTATTTCCGAGGAAGCTCCGGACTATGATGCTCAGATGCTGCACACTGATGAAAAGAGCTCCCTAAAGGATTTGGGACATATCAAGAGTAACCGTAAACGGATCTTGTTTTTACTGTTAAAACATGCCGAGCATATACCTATGCATAATATTACTAAGATCAGTGACTTCCTAAATATCCCTGAGGTAATACTTACTTCATACATTGACGAGGCGCATAGCAAGCATATACACCGGAAAAAGAAGCGGGTATATCTGGAAAACAGGAGGGAATATTACTACTTTCAAATGCAATATGCCTTATCAATGGTTCAGGGAAGTGTACAATTAGAAGAAAAAGAAAACTATAAGCAGCGAGCAATGCACTATACAAAACATTTCTACCGGGTGCAGAAAGAATTAAATAATATCCCTCCTTCACTAAGCCATAGAGAAGTCGGTGAAATTCTCAACATCCCGAAGGGGACAATAGATTCTGGATTGTACTATCTCCGCGACCAATTAAGAGATAATGTCGCTGCAAACAGGCGTCGCGAAAAACGAAAAAAGGAGAAGCTCCAGAAACCAAAAAATACAACACAGGACTTGGACAAAGCAGGCAAAGATGCGTAATATAGGTGTATGAATCTAATATTTGCAAGTTTTAACCAGCATAAACTGAAAGAAATGCAGTATTTATTGGCAGGACGTGAGATACTCACTCCTGCCGATTTACGAATATCGTACCATTGCGAAGAAACAGGCAGTACTTTTGAGGAAAACGCATTACTCAAAGCCCGTGCAATGCTATCGGCACTCACAGAGAAGCCCGAAAAAAACCTAATGCAAAACCATGTTATCCTTGCTGAAGACTCGGGGATCTGTGTAAACTGTCTGGGTGGCAAGCCCGGCATCCATTCCGCACGCTTTGGTCCGGAATTGCATAGCGATGAAGAACGCGTGCAATACCTTTTGCAATGTATGAAGGGTCAGAAGGACCGCAGTGCATACTATGTATCAACTATGGTGTTACTATATAGTCAGGAGCGTTTCATTATTATCCGGGAAACATGGCAAGGCGAAATTGCAGATAGTGCTCTGCCGGGAACTACCGGGTTTGGCTACGATCCGGTATTCTATCTACCAGATCTACAGACAACCGTGTCCCGTATTTCAGAACAGGAAAAACATCGGCGATCGCATCGGGGCAAGGCAGCAAATACCTTGCTACGGATACTGGAAGATTGATGCATAGTTAGCGTAGATCAATGCCAAGCCATACACCTATCCGGAACTGCTTTTTGATGACTTGGCTTTCGATTGTGAATCATCGATCTCTTGCTCAGGAAAGGCCTTTGTATAACGTTTTAATGAATTAATAATAATACGAATTGCAATTTCCCGATCTTTAATACGTTTGACCGATGTTTCTGAATGTTCCAGAGATTTGTACACTTCAAAGAAATGAGATATTTCGTGGAGGGTATGTTGGGGCAATGTCGATATATCCCGATAGCCCGAATACACTGCATCGCGAAAAGGTATCGCAATGATTTTCTCATCTACCTCATCATTGTCAATCATTTCTACCACGCCAATGGGATAGCATTCAACAATGGTTAGTGGATCGAGTATCTCTGAACAGAGTACGAGCACATCCAGTGGATCATTATCATCGGCAAGGGTTTTTGGAATAAAACCATAGTTTGATGGGTAATGCGTTGCAGTCATGAGAATTCGATCTAAGCATATCATTCCTGTTCGTTTATCGAGTTCGTATTTCTTCTTGCTTCCCTTTGGTATTTCAATTACTGCTATAAATCGTTCGGGCAGTACCCTGTCAACATCTATATCATGCCATGGATTCATATTCCTGTTTCTCCAATCATATAAGTACACCTTACCATATATTAACAGTATATCGGCAAATTAGGATGTAATTATGAAATGTTTTGCAAAAAAAGTGCCTTGCACATTTATGAGTCCTGTAGTATATTATCATGAAGGTGTTCGAAAAGCATTAATGTATCACAAAGACTTATTACTGGTTCTTACCCATAAAGAAATAAAAGTACGTTATAAAAATAGCTTGCTTGGGTACTTCTGGTCTCTGTTGAATCCACTGGCGAATATGATTATATTCTATCTCGTGTTTCAAGTTATTTTCCAATTCCGCGGTGAAAATTTCGTGCTTATCCTACTAACAGGATTATTCCCTTGGCAATGGATCGTTAGTTATGCTTCTGCTGCTACGACATCGTTTATTCAGAATGATACGCTCATAAAAAAATTACGTTTCCCACGATATTTCGTACCATTTTCTATGAATTTGCAGTTTTGTTTTCATTTTGTTATGACACTGCCTATTATTTTTATCGTCATGATATTGTACAACTTTCCCATCCTCCCTATCTTTTTGGTGGGAATTCCTCTGTTACTGCTGGGGCAGTTACTCTTATTGTCCGGAATGGGTCTGTTTATCAGTACAAGCACTATGTTTTTTCGCGACCTAGAAAATCTTGTCGCTATTATTATGCAGATTACGTTCTATTTGACTCCTGTTTTGTATGAATTTACTCGCATTCCCGAACATCTTCGTTTGTATGCACTGCTCAATCCCTTCGCACCATTTATTTTAGCATGGCGGCAGCTATTCTTTGAAGGCATTATATCATTACAGTTGCTGGGTGCTGCAGCCTTACATACGCTTGTCTGGCTTGTAATTGGTGTATGCACATTCCGGAAATTAGAGTGGAAATTTTCTGAGATATTGTAGCCATGAGTAACGACGTTATTGTATTCGATTCAGTAAGTAAGATGTATAAATCACATGCTGAGTTGCAGGGCGGTATAAAAAATTATGTCCTACGTGCCTTGCATCCCAGTAAACGTAAGGCGGCGCGGAAAATTACTCATGCCTTGCACGATATATCGTTTCGCATTCCAGAGGGGACTGTGGTAGGTTTTGTAGGACGGAATGGGGCAGGAAAAAGTACCCTCCTGGGGCTCATGGCAGGCATCCTCAAACCAAGTTCAGGCACGATAACAATCCGTGGACGCGTATCCACCTTACTTGAATTAGGGGTAGGTTTTCATCCTGACCTTACTGGAAGGGAAAATGCATTGCTATACGGAATTTTGATGGGATATTCCAAAAAATACGTACTCCAACACATGGAGGCAATTATTGATTTTTCTGAAATAGTAGATTTTATTGATACCCCCGTTCGTTTTTATTCCAATGGCATGCTAGCGCGCTTGGGCTTCGCGGTTATATCACAGCTGGATATGCAAATCATACTCATAGATGAAGTTCTCGGTGTAGGAGATTTTGTATTTCAAGAGAAATGTATACAAACCATGGAAAAATTTAAGCAGGCGGGTAAAACTATTATCCTTGTTTCGCATACGGCTGATACTGTATCGAATTTTTGTGATAGAGCAATATGGATTAGCGATCATACTGTAAAGATGGACGGACCGGCAAAGGAAGTAGTGGAACATTACAAGCATATCCATGAAACGGATTCGCACTAACAATAAAGAACAAATAAGCCATGGCTATTATTCAGGAACAAAAACGATCAGATGTAACAATTATGGTTTGTCATTCTCTGTCTAAGTATTATTGTCACAACCACTATGTATCAACAACTCGGGAATGTATAGCGACATGGATATAGCAATCATATACCCCTATCCGCTCAACGGAATAGCACCAGAGAATGAAGGCGAAGAATATGTCCTTGAATGTATACAGCGTTGGCAGAAAACAGAAAATATAACGTTGTACTGTGGAGATTGTTCTCCCAAGTTATTGCAGAAATACTCTATACACGAATCTGTGCATGTCGTTACTGTCCCTACCGGCAACCCCATCCGAGGGGACCTGGTGACAATGTTCACGAATAGCACCCTCATTATACGACGTATCTGTGGCATGCTAAAACAGCATGATATATATTATATTCATGAGAAAGACCCAGTGTGCCGAGCGAACATCCTCGATGTCCATCCATCGGTTCGTTTCATCTATGAGATGCCGCGGGAAATATACGGTGCGTCTTCTGTATTGCAACATAATAGAGAAGAATTAATTGAATTACATGAAATGTTGGATGCATTTCACTTTGCTGATCGCAATATTGCAAGCAGCACTTTTACCGCTCATAATCTGTCGGTTCTCCACCAACAACCATGCACCCGTTCTATTCTGCCCGGCATCTCTCTTGATGCATTTCCACTACCAAAGACAAGACAGAAGCCAAAGAATGTGTTTGTAACACTGGGAACATTACGAGAGAATAAACGCATTGACATTCTCATTAATGCAATTGCACTGGTAGATAATACAGAACTGTGTATTATCGGAGACGGTCCGGAGAGAGAAAATCTCGAAAGACATATTGCAGATCTTCGTTTGCAATCCCGCGTGTCAATAAAGAAGAAGTTAAATAATTACGCAGAGTTAGCAGAAGCCACTGCATTTTTGTATGCTCCTTTGAGGGAACCCCTCGGTTTGCCTGTCTTACAGGCAATGGCGGCTGCTCAATGTATTATTGCAGTGGATGACGGTGGGTATCGGGATTTCTTACATCCTGATTATTCCTTTCTCGTGCCACCCTATCCTGAAGCATTTGCTGAAAAAATTTCTTTTTTGAGAGACCATCCGAATGATGCTCAAAAAATGGGTGCATCCGCATATAAACATGCAAAACAATATACCTGGGACAAAACAGCTCTTGAGACATTATCTGTTATAAAAGAATGCCATGCTACATTCCAAGTTACTCCACCACCAAAAAAAATTGTGGCTCATAAGATTCCACCCTACCACCCAAAACCCGTGCCAAAGATAAGGCATAGAATGGATGTGGGCATTGTATATCCCTATCCCATACACAAACATGCAGGAGGAAGTGAACGCTTTGTATTAGAATGTATTAAACGTTGGCAAGAAACACAGGATATTACCCTATACTGTGGCAAGTATTCCCAAGAACTATTTCAGGAATACAATATAGCACCCACGGTACATGTTGTTCCTATTCCGCTCCAGTTGTTCGACACACAGAATACACATCTACCCTACCATCTTATGTCATTTCTTGTGAATTTACGAAGATACAATCGCATGATAAAACAACATGATATATACAATGTCCACTACATGGGAGCAACCGCACCACAATTTCTTGATGTCCAGCCAGCGCTCTGTTTTGTACATGACCCGTCCCGATATGTGTATGATTTACGTTCATTTGATATCTTGCCAATCGCATTCCTCCATATGTACAAAACAGAATTCTATGAATTCATGGAGATCGTAGATAATACATTCATACCACAACATGTCGTTACAAACAGTGCGTTCACTGCTCGCTACCTTTCATTGGTTCATAATCGAAAATTTAATAATTTCGTTCACCCTGGTATAGATATTGATGAATTTCCCGTGTTACCAAAAAAGAAAGCCGTATTCATAACGGTGAGTCGCTTGCACGATGCGAAACGATTAGATATTCTTATTCGAGCCATTGCACAGGTGGATAATGTAGAATTTCGCATTATCGGAAATGGTGACGCTCAACAGAACCTAGAACGTTGTATTGCACACTACCATCTGCAAGACCGCGTACATATTATGAATGATGTTTTGAACGAAGAATTGCGAGTTGAATTGGCCCAAGCAACGGCCTTTCTTTGCTCTCCTCTACGCGAACTGTTTGGTATGGTGGTTCTTGAAGCAATGGCGGGGTCATTGCCTGTCATTGCTGTCGATGAGGGAGGATATCGCGAGGTGCTACATCCTGATTTTTCTTTTCTCGTTCCTCCATATCCAGAAGCTTTTGCAGAAAAAATTAGATTTTTCCGGGACAATCCCGATGTTGCAGCGAACATGGGAAAACTTGCCCGTAAAAAGTCCGAACAGTACACATGGGATAAAACAGCTCATGAATTATTATCAATTATTGAACAGAGGTACACTGCCGTGCATGATGTAAAATCTTTACAAACAAATTCTGAATTGTCAGAAAATGTTCTGCCACTTTTTGGGTTACACTATTTTGTCAATTACCATCATCTCTATAATCCAGAGAACAAACAGATAGACAAACCGCTTACTCATTTTGATGAGAAAGAAAAAATGATGAACCATCATCTGGACATGATAGAACAGATGGGGATCAATTATATTATTGTTCATCTGCATGTTGGATACCAAATAGATGAGATTGAATTACAGAATATCAAAACTCTTTTGCATGTGCTACAAAAAAGGAATTCTGCATTACGCCTTGCCATTCAGATTGACCAAGTAGCTGTGTATCGAAAAAGCATAGAACAGGGATTGGAATTTGTTCGTTCTCTCATATCCGATGCGCATTATCTCAAATGGAATGAAACTCCTTGTCTATTTTGGTTATGGACTGCACATCATGATTGTGATTACGATGGACTCAATACCCTCCGTGATCTGACAGGAAGCGATTGTATACATATTGCTTGTCTTGCGCGGACACCACTCAAAAATGAATATGTACGAACACTCGACTTTTTTCATGCAAGTACAATTTATACTCCGCTTACTATCTCCGAACCAGAAGCATGGAAACAAACATGGGACATATCGTGGAATATGACGGCAAAACGCGAACTAAAAATACTTACTGTTTCGCCGGGTTATGAATGCCATCATCTCTATCAAGATACATGCGACAGGGCAGAGAGGAATGATGGTGCCTCTTATCGTGAGATGTGGAATTTTGCTTATTCTGCTTCTCCTCAAGCAGATATGGTGTTGTTATCTTCTTTCAACAATTTCATTGAAGGAACGCATATTGAACCGTCTCAACGGTATCAAGATCAATATACTGTTGCAGCACAGAAATATATTACCCAATGGTAAAGAAAAAGATATCGAAAAATCATGAAGTCCGAAAAAAAAGCGTTCTTAATTGTATTTGGCACAAGACCTGAGATTATCAAGTTAGCACCCCTTATTCAACACATGCAAGCCGAAGATGCGTATCTTATTACTCTTTGTAATACCGGACAACATCGAGAATTATCCCACCAAGCATTGTCATATTTCAATATTACCGCTGACATTCATCTTGACCTTATGCGAGAACGACAGAAATTAGCCGTGTTGCAGGCACGTATTCTCACAGAATTACAATCTATAGTTGATGAAAATTCTTATGATGCAATTATTGCACAAGGAGACACCATGACCGTTTTTTGTAGTTCCCTTGTTGCGTTTTACAACAAGATACCGTTTTTCCATGTGGAAGCAGGACTACGTTCCTACGATATACATCATCCATTCCCAGAAGAGTATATACGAAGATGTATAGCTGCCCCAGCAAGTTTGCATTTTGCTCCCACCACATCTGCTCGCGATGCACTCTTAAAAGAAAATATTAATGAAAATATCATTATTGTTACTGGCAATACCGCAGTGGACGCGGTGCTCCAATTAGCAAAGCAAGATAATCCATTGCCGGATTATGTGCCAACAGAAAAAGAAATGGTATTGGTAACAACACATCGCCGTGAAAATCACGGCAAGCCGCTCAATAACATTCTTCAAGCCATCCTTACTCTAGCAAAGCAATTCCCGAACATCCAGTATCTCATTCCTGTACATCCTAATCCTGCGGTGGGTGAGAAAACAAAATCCACATTAGCAGATACAAAAAATATCACTCTCCTTCCCGCCTTAGACTATCCCGAATTAATTCAGATTATGTCGTGCTCAAAACTCATTATTACTGATTCAGGAGGCATACAAGAAGAAGCTCCAAGTTTTGGATGTCCCACACTTGTTACGCGCAAAACAACCGAACGGCGAGAAGGCGTTGAAGCTGGGTTTGCAACATTAACAGGGGCAAATACGGACACCATTGTTACAGAAGCTACACACATCCTTACAAAGGATTTTGCATCGACACGTCTGGATGGAAAACAAAATCCCTACGGAGATGGTCACGCAGCAGAGCGAATTAATAAGGCAATTCAGCGTTATTTTTTTGGCAATGACATTGAATAATACTACAAACGATAATACATAGTAAGACAGGTAGAGAACAGATGGAGAACAGATAGAGATATGAGTTCATTGAGACGACAAAAATCCATCCTACAAGTATACAAGCTCTATAAACCGGAAACAGGGGGAGTTATTTCTGTCATGAGGGATATAGCCACTGGGCTTGCAAATCAATTTGATTTCACTATCCTCGTTACCGGTAAACGGGCGTTACCAAAACAAGAACAGTTCCCCGAAGCTCGCATTATTCGAGCTCGTTCCTATGGGACACTCCTTTCTCTTCCTATATCTATAAGCTTGATTCCTCTGTTTTGGAAATATGCGCGCAAACACCACCTCGTTGCGTACCATTATCCTACGCCGTGGTTTGATATCGCTATTGCTTTGTATTTTCCACGAAATACCCGTTTGGTAGTGCACTGGCATGCAGAAATTATGGCAAAACGACAAAAATTTTTCTTGTTCTTTCTTTCTCCCTTTATTCGCAGAACACTTCGTCGAGCCGATTGTATTATCGTATCCAATCCAAATATGCTTCCTCATTCTTCTTTTCTTGCGTCGGTACAACAGAAATGTCGCATCGTCCCATTTGGCATTGATGCAGACGATTGGGAATGCAAAGATGCAAAGGAAAAAAAACTAGTGGCATACTATCGTGAAACATACAAGAATTTTTTCTTTGCTTGTGGACGGCTTATCCCATATAAGGGCTTTGATATACTCATTCGAGCTGTGCAAGAAACTTCATTGCAAGTAGTTATTGTGGGATCTGGACCGCTAGAACAAACATTAAAACATCTAGCAGAATCTCTTGGGGTTGCACAACAGGTTGTATTCCTAGGTTCAGTCAGCAATGAACAGTTACGATGTTTACATACCGCTTCCTATGCCTTTGTATTTTCATCAGTGTCAGAAAACGAGGCCTTCGGTCTTGTCCAACAAGAGGCGATGGTACGAGGCAAAGCAGTTATTAATACTGCGTTAAAGTCAGGAGTCCCGTGGGTTGCACGAGATGGAAAAGAAGCGATTACCGTAGCACCAAATGATGCACTCGGTTTGCGTAACGCCATGCTCTATTTACAGCAGAATCCAGAGTATGCACAAAAACTCGGTCAGGCCGGGAAAAAGCGTTGTATGCAACTGTTCCGTCAGCAAACCTTTCGTGACAGCTGTGCTGATATATACGAATCGCTATAGAAATTGCCATAACAATCACGAGAGAAGTTTTTTATACACATCTAAGGTTTCTTGTGCTGTTCGTTCCCAGGTAAAATTATTGATAATATGTGTCCTGACGGCATCTGTATCTGTTTCATTGTCCAGAGCATTTCGTATGCCTCTTTTTATATCATCTACCGAGAACGGATCGACATACTCCACCATATCACCGAAGTAATCACGGGTAGAGCCCCCTTGTGTCGTTACGATCTTTGTTCCAAGAGCGGCTGCTTCTAAACTGGCTAACCCAGGTGTTTCTAATAGTGATGGAAGAACATGTACGGCAGCTCCCTGACAAGCCGATTTTAACATATCCGATCCATGTGGCAGAGCATTCAGAACACGCACACCCGGAATCGTAGTCTGCGTTATTTGTCTTTCATATTGAACATCGCCGTTTATTGCCTCTCCAATTATGATCAAGGGAAGGGAGAGATTGAGTTCTTGGTATGCTTGCAATAATCGCAGCTGATTTTTACGTCTATCAATATTGGCAAGGGATAATATATATTTTTTGTTTTCCAGACCATATTCAGTACAAAAGAGTTCAGGTCCGGGGCCATGTGCGTTCTTTTTGTCTATTGCATTATAGGTTACATGCAAGCGATCTTTCGGTATATCAAGAAGACCTAATTGTCGCACCTCGCTGGGAGAATTACACAATAAGGCATCTGGCTGCTGGCATGAACGAAGAATATAATTCTTCTCCTCCTCTGATGTATTCTCGTCCACCCATATAATAGGTGAACATGCAATAGGAATATTATGTTTTCTGGCTTCTTCACAGAGTACAGGCAAATACACGAGGGAAAAAATATGGAGTACATCGTATTGACGAATGTTTGGTTTCCACATATCATACAAATCTACCTGAACTCCGCAACGTTCCAGTGCTTCCTTCGTTTTTAATAACTGGACCTCTCCACCTCCGGGTACAATAAAGGCCTCGGGGTATATTACAAATAATACTTTCATTCTACCAACCTAGATTTCATTATAATATTCATCATCTTTTCAAATCTACCTTCCCAAGTGTATTCTGTAATACGATTGAGTGCAATACTGCGCTTGCTGCGTTCCATAGCCAGTATGGCCCGTATATGTGTGCTAAATATCTCGGCATCCGGTGCGGGAAAGAAAAACTCTTCTAATTCAGACAGTGCAGGGAGTTTCGTTGCAACAACAGGAAGCCCTGCAAGAAGATATTCAAAAAATTTCATAGGGAACATTGCTTTGGTATAATCATTTATTTGTGATGGCAGAATACCAACATCCATATAGGCCAGATAGGCGGGCAATGCGTGATAGCTCCGATAGCCAAGATGATGCACCCGTTCGTGTCGGCATATTTCTGCAAAAACAGGATTCTCTTGCCCCTCTCGCTCGTCCCCAATGAACACCCAATGCCATGGATTCTGCACAACAAGGTCTCTCAGGAGTTCAAAGTCTAGTTTGAAATCGCTCATTACACCATGGTATACCATGCGAGGATGCGGAATATGCTGTATATCAGTGGGTTCAGAAATTGATTCTCTCGTGCGCGCGGGTGCAAAGTGTTCTTTGTCTGCGACATTTGAAAAATAATAGATATCACGATCACACATTGTCTGGTATTGCTCTTTCAAAGCAGGGCTCGTAGTAAATACATAGTCAGCCCGCGATAGAATAATACCCTCGTGATGTTGTATTAACTCAGCATCTATACCTGGCACTGCTGACAAATCATCAACGCTGTGATACACCAAAGATGAATATGGCAATGAATCCAGAAGATCATTCACTAATGGATGATAGGTCCAGAGCATTGGATTTTTGAACCCTGCAAAGAAACAGAATATACGAATGCGAATAACGACCAACAACTGGTTTATCTTTCGCACCCAAGCAATATGCCATAGTGGAAAAACAAGGGGTGATAATACCCATACATGCTCTCGAACACGTCGTGAGGGAAGCATGGAATGTATTAATCGTTTGAATATACGTCGGATGTCGCGTTTATTTCCCCCCGGTGCACGTAACCCAAAAGATTCTATATAGAGAACGGGACAATTATGTGCATTGAATTGTAAAGCAGTGTGCTGCTTATTTGTCCAATAGGGAGATTTCCAATCAGCCGTTGAAAACAACAATACACATGATGGCAAGGATTTAATCATCGTATACAATACCCTTCCATTCAATAGCAGGACGCAATGTACCCTGAGCATGACATGCCACATGTGGATATGGGCGTTCCTGTGTGTCATCGTAATATATTTGAGACTTCGACTTTGCAAGCATAAAATCCATACAGTCATCTTCATTTACAAACATAATATTTCCTTGTTCGCGAATAAAATGAATGAGCTCGCGATGCATCTGTATACGTTGTGTTTCGTCCTCCCAACCATATTGATAACGTTGCGAAAAAGGATGATCGAGATAGGCAAAGAAGGTGTGGGTACGCAGAGCATTCACACAGGCCTGTTTGTAGACCGTTAATGGATCATGTGCATGTGGATCTATACAGCAACCATGCAACATACATTGTTGTGAATGCGATACTATTCTCTGGGCAAATGGAACTCTGCCCCCGCGTGCTATGAGATATTCGGGATCAAAACCTACACTTCCAGCAATAAACCCATCATATCCCGCTTTCTCCAATGCTTGCACCGCATACTGCGGGTTCATGTGAAACGGAGAAACAGCATACCGCACCTTGCGACGAATAATATTTGTTAATGTTTTCTGAGATTGTGCAGCATTGTCCAAGGCATCCTCATAACTGCCTCCCCAGTTTTCCGCATGTGTTACTGAATGCGAAAGAATAGCGCCATTCTTTGCCACAACCTCTCTCATATATCGATGCTCTGCCTCACCCATAGGTAGCTGTGTCGTAATGGCTAATGACAGAGGCAGTTGCAACTCATTATATACATCAAAGAGTGCGCGAGAAGAGAGTATGTCTTCATCACAATCAAGGCGCATGCTAACAATACCATCCACATGGGCAGGAATATCAAGTAACCGAGCAATGCACGGCAGTTCGGTATGGCGATAACTACTAAAAAACTTCTCCACCATATACCATTCAACGCTATCGATACATGCAACCGAACGATTGATCCAGAGATAGGATTGGTATGCAGTATCAAGCATGGCAGCATAGGTCATAATAGAGCTGCCATCAGCCGAACAGACATCAGCCAAACTATATGGCGATACTATCGGATCGGCAATGCTCCATATGGAATCATCATCACCTATACGTCCGTAACCAAGATTGTTCCATTCATCAGTAAAATCATATCTGCAGAGGGGGCGTTTGCTATGAACGATATATTCATTGAGTGCATGATTGCGATATTGTATGGTATGCCTGCTTTCTGTAGAGGTGCCCGCAGGTGCAGGAGGACACATAACTCGCTGATCCCAACTGCCAGTGTGCATGTTAAATATTCTTTGTGTCGATTTATTTGGACTCCCCAAAAAAAGCACCTTCGCCTCACCGACCAAAATATCTGGGTTAAATGTAGGCATTTCTGCGACAACATAAAACGAGGCAGAATGTGGTATGGCTGCGTGTGGGTCTAACACGACAATTTGATCACTTGTAAACGAACGAACAAGGGCCTTGTAGAGCACCTCTCGGAGCGCATCGTCATTATCCACTAAGAGATAGATAGTATTATTCATCAATGATATACCGAAACTTACTCCGCCTTCCCTTGTATACCAGCTGATCCGCATGAATGAACTGTATATCCATTTTTTGTGGAAAATATTCCTTCATATATGTCAGGATAACATCCTTGCGAGCGTTCTTTGTTGGTACAATACAGAGGGTATAATTATCTGGACGACCTTTTATTTGAAAATTTTCTACGCCACCAATTCTATCAAGGAGGTCTTGGATAAAATGTGTCATATATTGTTCGCCATTTATAGAAATAACATCATGTATCCTGCCAGTCATTTCGGTTAAATACAATCCTTGTTCGGTTTCTTCTATCTGTCCCCGATCTCCCGATCGATACCGAATAAGTGGCATACAATAATTGGTAAGTCCAGTCATAAGAAGCTCACCATCCAGAGATTCAGGCCATATAAAATTCTCAAAGACACGCATATTATTAGTACGTTGGCTTGTCTGATCTGTCTGATATGCCACCACACCAAATTCAGCTAAGCCATATCGATTAATGACCGTGCATTGAAGGGTGTGTTCTATTACCTGTCTCTGTTGTTCGGTAAGCAATTCTCCACTGGGTTCAAATATCTGAAATGCATTATCTTGACCATATCTATTCTGTACCATGATGGCCATGCGATACATGGTTGAAGGATGTGAATGCACAAGATAGGGTTGCCGTGTTTTCAGGGAGTCCCAGATTGATGCAAGATCATCATCAGTAAATGCACTGACAAGAACTACCTTCCTATTAAATGTAAGATGTTTTAATTCTTGTTTCAATATTTCCCGTTTTGTTTGAGGTTTGTCCTGAGAATCGAACAAGGCAGCAAATTGCACATGATGGCGACGCAGTGTTGCTCCAATCAAATGTCGTGCAGCATGTGTCATACATGCAGACCAATCCATTGCCTCACGATCATAATGGATAATAACACTTTGCCCGGTTGATCCTCCCGTTTTGCAGGCCTGCATATTCTCTCTACGATCTGATAGTAGCTCATCACCTTGCTCAAGTATAATATCTTTACTCAAGACAGGTATATCTGCAAGATATTGTGGATCCTGTAAAATTTTTTCTACGTCAAAACTAATGTCTTGAAATAAACGGCGATAATACGGCACATGCCTGCCAGCAAAGGCAAGAATATTATACAAAGCACGATGTGCTTGTCGTTTCCGATCAGCAAAAGGAAGATGATACTGTTTCAGAAAGCTTCGTACTTTGGGTGTAATATTTCGTCCTTCTATACGTTCGGCAATGGGATAGAGGACGGGTGAGATAAGCCCCCATAACAGATTTTTTACGCGCATTTATCGCATCTCCTTTCTCTCTACAGGGGTTCTGCCCACAGAAACATAGTGAAATCCTGCGTCCTGCACCTCCCTCAGCGAGAAACAATTTCTCATATCAACTATCCGTGGATGACGCATACAATCTCTTAATTGCAAAAGATTAATATCACGAAATTGTTTCCAGTCAGTAATAATAACAACGACATCAGCATCATGGGCCGCATGATACGGATCAGCGACATACCGTACGGTATCTTTGAATATCATATGCGCCTCTTCCATTGATTGTGGATCGCAAACAGTTAATACTCCGCCTTTTGCAAGAAGTATACGAATGATATCAATGCTCTGCGCCTCACGCATATCACTTGTATCCGGCTTAAACGACAATCCGAATACGGTAATGTTCTTCTGATTCACATTATTGTCCAATACATCACAGACTTTTTGTGCCATTTCCGCACGGCGTCTCGTATTTATTGCAATTACTGCATCAAGCAGATCGTGTGGCATCTTTACTCGTTCTGCAATATATTGCAGTGCCAGTATATCTTTTGGGAAACACATGCCGCCATATCCCGGACCGGGAGCAAGGAATTCCCGTCCAATGCGGGCATCGGCTCCTACTGCCTCTACTACCTCATTAATATCCGCACCAACTTTCTCACAGATATCAGCAATCTGATTAATGAACGTCAATTTTGTTGCAAGAAAGGTATTGCTTGCATATTTTATTAATTCGGCACTTTCTAGCCCCGTACAATACACTGGTACCTGTAATGGTTTATATATTGTTTGCATGCTACCGAGAGCCGTTTCGCTATCGCTTCCAACAACAATACGGTCTGGATGGTGAAAATCATGCAATGAGGAACCCTCACGAAGAAATTCGGGATTAGCCACAACATCAAATAATTCCGGAGAAATAATACCGGACAATCGTTTGATGATATTTCGGGCAGTGCCAACTGGAACGGTCGATTTACTAATAACGAGGGTATAGGAACGAATGCATGGCGCCAACTCATCAATTACATCATACACATCATCTACATTTGCTCCACCATTTGTGGTAGGTGGTGTTCCCACGCAGACAAACACTGCATCACTCTTTTCCATCCCTTCTATAATATTATGAGTAAAACATAATCGTTGGCTTTTGATTTCACCCGCTAATGCGTCCGCCAGATCGGGTTCAAATAAAGACATTTCGCTACGCTGTAGAGAGTTAATTTTCTGTCGATCCTTATCAACACAACATACTTGATGTCCAAGATGCGCTAGACCAACCCCGGTAACAAGTCCAACAATACCCGCACCCACTATGGTTATATTCATGTTATTACAATATCCCGTACTATCATCAATCATACTACAACATAAGAAGATGATGCAATATAAACGATGGTATGACAATTGACATTGAACATGCAGATATAGTATTATTGTCTTAACGCGGCGGTGGTGGAATTGGTAGACACGCTAGCTTGAGGGGCTAGTGGACATTGCGTCCGTGGGGGTTCAAGTCCCCCTCGCCGCAACATCATAAATTCAGAATTATAGGTGTTGCACTTCTTATTGAAAATTGTGTATGCTACCTTTGTATAGGTGTTTTTACGGTTTCGTAATTTATCGAAAAAATAATGTTGTAAGTGGAGTTTTGTATGTTGTTTCAAAAACAGTCAATTATGCGCCGAGTGGTATATTCGCTACTCCCGCTATATTTTTTGGCATTGTATTTATACGGATGGGCATTACTAGCACATTCACTGTTGATTTTCGGAGCAGGCACTGGCATTGAGTATATCATGGCCAAACGCCGGAAGAAGAAAGTAAGTGAGGCCGTATTAGTAACCTGTGCCTTGTATACCATGGCACTTCCGCCAAATACCCCATATTGGATCGCCATAGTCGGAATTTCCTTCGCAATCTTGGTCGCAAAGGAAATGTTTGGGGGCTTCGGAAGAAATATTTTTAACCCTGCTATATCAGGAAGAATGTTTATCTACCTCACCTTCCCAACCATCCTGACTACCTCGTGGATGATTCCCGGGCTCTTTGGTTCATCTGGAATAAAAAACGTAGATGCAATAACTGCTGCTACGCCGCTAGCTATGATACAGTCAGGCGAAGCCCTACCAAACCTGATGGATCTATTTTTGGGTTTTCGGGCAGGGTCCTTCGGAGAGAGCTCCTCCCTGCTGATTATTCTCGCTGGATTGTATTTAATCTTTACAAAAACAGCAAACTGGCGGCTCATGCTTTCCAGTTTTGTTTCTGCATTGTTGTGTACTACCGGCTTGTATTTCGGTCATCTCATTCCTGGTCTTACGCCCGATGTGGTCCCCCCTCTTACAGCCATTTCGATATATATGATGTCGGGAAGTTTGTTGTTTATGATTGTTTTTATGACCACTGATCCGGTAACATCTCCAAATAATCCGCTGGCACAGTATTGTTATGGGGCGCTTATTGGCGCAGTAACCATCATTGTGCGGACATTCTCAGTATTTCCTGAGGGGACAAGTTTCGGCATCCTTGTTGGAAACGTATTTGCCAATTTCCTTGATGAAGTATTACCGAAAAAGAAAAAAGGAGCAAAGAAATCCGCTTCTGCTGCTCCAAAAACACAAAAACAGGAGGCTAATGTATGAGTCGAAAAGAACACGGTCTAGCATATACTATAGTATTTACATTCACTATTTGCTTTGTTTTCGTATTTGGATTGGTATTCGCAAACGAACAAATTGATGCAATGGTTCAGCGAAACAAACAAATCGCCGCTCAATCAGCAGTGCTGAATGCTTTTGGCATAGTGTATACAAACCAAGAAGATGTACAAGCATTGTACGCTGATATTCTGAAAGAAAAATATGATGGCATTGAACTTTTTAAATCAACAAAAGACGATCAAACACGGTACGCAAAACATTTTGTTGGTGCGGGACTTTGGGGCAGCATTGAAGGCATTATCGCTGTCTCGGAAGACATGCAACGCATTGTTGGGCTGGAGATCATCTCTCACAATGAAACGCCAGGTCTCGGCGGGCGCATTGAAGAAGATTGGTTTACCGATCAATTTCGCAATGAATTGATTGTCGATGGGACCATAACGGTAATGGGACAAGGACAAGGCGATCCAGATTCAGAAAATGGAAATGTCGATGCAATTACTGGTGCCTCCCGCACAAGTGCAAGCATGCAATCCATGCTGAATAATGAACTAGCCATAATGGCAAACCTATTAGGAGATTAATATGAATAGCACTGCAAAAGAAATATTCAAATCCAATATGTGGACGAACAACCCCATTTTTATGCAAATTTTGGGCATCTGTTCCTGTCTTGCTGTAACAAATCTATTGTCAAACACTGCAATCATGACACTGGGCGTGGTTTTTGTAACGGGATTTTCCAGTCTTACTATTTCCATTATTAAGAGTCTTATCCCCCGTAGGGTACGCATGATTGTACAGGTATTAGTTATCTCATTCTATGTCATCATAGTTGATATGATACTCCAGGCCTATCTACCCGAGGTATCAAGACGGCTCGGTCCCTATGTTGGTCTTATTATTACAAACTGTATTATCATGGGTCGTGCAGAGGCATTTGCTCAGGCAAACCCACCCATCGCTTCGCTGTGGGATGGCATTACTGCAGGTCTGGGATATATGGCAGTATTAATGGTCATTGCCTTCGTCAGAGAGTTACTGGGATTTGGCACATTATTTGAATTTCAGGTATTACCTGATAGTTTCGTTCCATGGACTCTCATGATTACCGCACCAAGTGCCTTCTTCCTCCTAGGTATTATTATCTGGATTGGGAAGGTATTACTAAAAAAACAAGGAGTTAAAGTATGACACCGTTGTTAAATCCTGTTGCATTATTTTTTGGTTCTATAATTACAAGCAATATTTTGCTAGCCAATTTTCTGGGCATGTGCTCCTTTATTTCAATTTCAAAGGACATGAATTCTTCGAACGGTTTGGGGATGGCTGTAACTGTTGTATTAACACTTACCAGCATCGTAAACTGGGCAATTCTGGAATATGTTCTTATACCCCTAGAGTTATTTTACCTCCGCTACATCATTTTTATTATTGTTATCGCAGCGGTTGTACAGATATTGGAAATGCTTATTGACCGGCTATCGCAAAAATTGTATATGTCCTTGGGCATCTTTCTTCCCCTCATAACAGTAAACTGTGCCATCCTTGGTGTTTCGCTATTTCTTGAAATACGCAATTATAGTTTCTTCCAAACAGTACTATACAGCATCGGTTCGGGATTGGGATGGTGGTTGGCCATTGTTTTGCTCGCAGCGATCAGAAAGAAAGTTGAGAAATCTCCGGTGCCTGAGGGACTCCAAGGATCGGGCATAACGATTATTACCATTGGGTTTATGGCTATGGCATTTGTCGGCTTCTCCGGCATGTTGGCAGTACAATAAAGAGGAGAAAACAATATGAACGTATATCTACTTGCACCAATCGCCGTTTCAGCCATTAGTGCAGCATTGGCTATGATTATTTACATTACCGATGCAATTGTGAATAATTATGGGACAGTTACCATCAATATCAACAATGGAAAGAAAAACCTTCCGACAAAGGGTGGCTCTCCTTTGCTATTTTCTCTTGCAGAAGAAAATATTTTCGTACCATCCGCCTGTGGTGGAAAAGGAACCTGCGCCGCCTGTAAGGTACAGGTTACCAGTGATGCAGGCCCCATTCTTCCGACCGAAATACCATATATGACCTCCGAAGAATTGGAACAGAACATTCGTCTTGCCTGTCAGGTAAAGCTAAAAACTGATATAGACATCATCATTCCAGATGCATTATTCAATGTTCGCCAGTATAAGGCCCGCGTGGAAAAAATTGAAACTGTTACCCATGACATTAAGGATGTTACCCTTTCGCTACCAGAAGGTGCAACAATTAACTTTGTCGCAGGACAATATTGCCAGTTTCAATCTGAACCATACAGAAAGATAAAAGAAAAAACATTCCGTGCCTATTCTATGTCATCACCACCCCACGCAACAAACCAGGTCGAATTTTTAATTAGACTCGTTCCCGATGGGGTTGTAACAACCTATGTACATGATATTTTGAAAGAAGGCGATACGGTAGTGGCAACCGGGCCATTTGGAGAATTCCATGTTCGCAATACAAATGCAAGTATGATTTGTGTTGCCGGCGGTTCTGGCATGGCACCCTTTAAGAGTATTTTTAAGGAGATGATCCATGATAACACCTTTGACGACAGAGACATATGGTACTTCTTCGGAGCTGTCAAAGCACGAGATATGTACTATCTAGACTGGCTCAGAGAGCTTGATGCAAAGCATAAGCGCTTTCACTTTGTACCGGCACTCTCAGCGCCAGATGAGGGTGATGTATGGGAGGGAGAAACAGGTCTGATAACGGAAGTTCTGGACAGCTACCTCCGACGTGATGATCTTGCGAATGTCGAGAAGGAAGGATATCTCTGTGGAAGCCCCGGCATGTTAGACGCATGTATGGATGTTATGCGTAAGAATAATATGTCTGACGAAAAAATATACTTCGATAAGTTTGCATAATCATAATACCGATATGCATGCACAACCAGCCCTCTGTTTGCTTGGTGTTAAGCACTGTGGAAAATCCACATTAGCCAAATACCTTGCTATTCACGAGGGCTTTCGCATTTTTGACACCGATAGCATGCTACTGCAGCTATACCAAGCAGGGAATCATGAACAAAATGCCCCTACAATTCCACAGCTATATCGCGATGTTGGAAAAGATACATTCACAGATTTAGAATATCAGAGCATCAAAATATTACATACAGAGCATCAGAATACCACTGAGAGCATAGTCATCTCCACCGGCGGTGGCATCTGTGACAACCAAAGAGCAGTAGAGCTCCTCCGGCGCTTCGCTACGCTCATCTACATAGATACGCCCTTCTCCCTTATCTGGGAGCGGATTGCGCCCTTACCATTACCTGCCTTTCTTGATGGGACAAAGAACCCGAAAGTAAGCTTCCACAGTATCTATCAGCGCCGCTCCCGCATATACACTGAGATCGCTGATATTGTTATAGATGGATGCTTGGAAAATCAAGCAAAGGCAAAGACCCTACTTAACATGCTACACTCCCGCTAGCTTTGTCTATGCTCTGTACTCTATTGTTTACCTTGTATATTCTTTTATATACTGTAACTATGCCAGGAAGTACTTTTGGGGAAGCGTTTAGGATACATACATTTGGAGAATCACACGGGAAAGCCGTAGGTGTAATAGTTGATGGGGCAAGTCCGAATATCGAAATCAGCGAGGCAGAAATACAGAAGGAGCTCAATCGCAGAAAACCCGGACAATCTGATATAACCACTCCACGGAAAGAATCAGACATCGTTCACATCGTATCGGGAATTTTTGAAGGGAAAACCACCGGAACTCCTTTGACTATGATTCTGTACAACAGCGATGCAGATCCTTCGGCCTATGATTCGATAAAGGAGAAGTTCCGACCGGGGCATGCTGATTACACCTACCTCCACAAATACGGCATTCGTGATTGGCGTGGTAGCGGGCGAGCATCCGGACGAGAAACCGCTGGACGCGTTGCCGCTGGAGCTATTGCCCGAAAGATACTAGAAATGCGCGGGGTTCGCCTTTTTGCCTACACTCTGGAAGTCGGTGGCATTCGCGGAGAACAGCTTATTCAAGATGAGATCGAGCGTAACCCCCTGCGAGCAGCCGATCCCGATGCCTCAAAGAAAATGGAAGAGCTGGTGCTCAGATTAAAGGAAGAAAAGAATAGCGTCGGGGGTATTATTGAATGCCGCATTCAGGGTGTAGACCGCGGGCTCGGGGACCCTGTTTTTGACAAACTCGACGCCCTCTTGGCCCATGCCATGCTGTCTATAGGTGCCGTCAAAGGCATAGAATTCGGTGCGGGCTTTGCTGCAGCTCGCATGCATGCACAGGAACATAATGATGAGATGACTCCAGATGGCTTTGCAAGCAATAATGCTGGAGGGATACTTGGTGGCATCAGTACTGGAACAGAAATAATATTCCGAATTGCCGTTAAACCGCCCTCATCCATTGCTAGCGAGCAGAGAACTATCGACATAGAGGGAAGAGAACAAACAATAATAACAGAAGGAAGGCACGACGCATGCATTTGTCCTCGTGTCGTACCTGTTGTAGAAGCAATGGCATGCCTTGTACTTGAAGATCTCTACAAGCGCCAGCATGCCATGCTCATGCATTAATCATGCCTACCATCAGTCCTGTTTTGAATTATTGCCCATTTCGAGATCAAAGAGGTATAATCCATGTCCGGAGTTGCCAATTAATTTTAGCTGTTCCACTGCTGTAGATGTTATATCTTCCTCTTCTACCTGCTCTGCAAGAAACCACTGCAACATTTGTTCGGTTGCGTAGTCTTTCTCCGATCGAGCCAGCTCCAGTAATGTATGTATGCGGCTACTGACATATTGCTCATGCACATAGGCCTCTTCAAATATTTGTAGCACTGTTCCCCATTCCGACTTTGGCTCTGCGAGGGGCATGAATTTTGCAGCTCCTCCTCGGTCATTTACGAAACGGTAGAGCCGTTTTGCATGCTCCAGCTCCTCCCCTGCATGATGTTCCAACCATGCTGCACAGCCCTTTAAGGAGCGGTTCTCACATTCCGCTGCCATAGCCCAATATATATATGCTGACTCCAATTCACATTTGATCTGCTGATTCAAAGCTCCTAATATTTTTGTTGTTATACTCATGTATTTCTCCTACAATATAAACAACTATAGAGGACAAAGGTTTCGCCTCTATCCTTTATTGTATAAAATATTTATAATGTACTATGGTTTATTTCAGCATGATCAGGGAATGCATTCAGTACAGTTTTTTTTGGGTGATGATCGCCCTATTGTTTATCAACATGCTACAGCGAAAACATCATGAGTATTCCGTACGAAAACGGCTTGCTACACTGTACATGGCCTGTGCTGCATTTCTGTTGTATGCAGTCGCTGCATTAATTGACCAATATCAATGGAGCGATTGGCTCATTGTACTGCTCATTATATTCGTAGGGGGCATGTGCTTCTTTCTTCGAAAGCGACTCTTCCCCTTCCGGCTTCGATGTGTAAAAAGTAAGCGCTGGCTCCCTGTTATACGGATCATCTGCTACGATTCAAACACCCATCCCGAAGAAGAAGCAGCAGAAACTGCCCCCCAAAATAACGATAGCTAAACTAGCGCATGTTTGCTATGATTTCTGTTGCAAACTCACTGGTTTTAACCTTCGTTGCTCCATCCATAAGTCGTTCAAAATCATAGGTTACTCGTTTTTTGTTGATGGACTCACTCATCCCAGTATGGATGAGATCAGCTGCCTCTTGCCACCCCATGTATTCAAACATCATTCTGCCTGAAAGAATAACAGAGCTTGGGTTGACCATATCCTTGCCGGCATATTTTGGCGCTGTGCCATGTGTTGCCTCAAAGATTGCATGTCCGGTGTTATAATTGATGTTGGCACCTGGTGCAATTCCAATGCCCCCTACCTGCGCGGCAAGTGCATCAGACACATAATCACCATTCAAATTCATGGTAGCAATAACGTCAAATTCATTCGCCCGAGTCATTATTTGTTGTAGGAAGGCATCGGCAATAGTATCCTTTATCAATATCTTCCCTTCAGGAACGGGATCATATCCTATGTCATCATAGCTTACGAAGCGATCGCCAAATTCCCTCTTTGCGAGCTCATAGCCCCACTGACGAAAGGCGCCTTCAGTGAATTTCATAATATTACCCTTGTGTACCAAGGTTACAGACTTCCGATTATGTTCTATTGCATAATTAATCGCTGCACGAACCAAGCGTTCGGTTCCGTATTGTGATATTGGCTTAATACCGAGCCCCGAAAACTCACGGATGTTCCAATTAAATTCCTGCTTCAGATATGCTGTGAGTTTTTTTGCCTCTTCACTTCCAGCTTCTAACTCATAGCCCGCATACACATCCTCAGTGTTCTCACGAAATACCACCATGTCAACCAATTCAGGTCGTTTAACCGGACTCGGTATCCCAGAAAAATACACGATGGGACGCAAACATACGTAGAGATCGAGTTTTTGTCGCAGTGCAACATTCAAGCTCCGTATGCCACCACCGATTGGAGTTGCAAGCGGCCCCTTAATGCCAATAAGATATTCACGTAGAACATCCTCTGTTTCCTGAGGAAGCCATTCGCCAGTAGCATCATATGATTTCTGTCCAGCAAATATTTCCTTCCACTCAATTCGTTTTTTTCCACCGTAGGCAATATCTACTGCAGCATCAAACACCCTAACAGATGCGTCCCATATATCAGGACCTGTGCCATCACCTTCAATGTACGGAATAATTGGATTATCGCTGACAATCAGCTGATTTCCTTCTTTTGTAACCTTGTTACCCATAAGATCTCCTTGTTGTTATAATATGCTCGCAGCATAAAAAGATACGTTTCATTATACACATAATCAATAATATTGCAAACATCAGGAGAACAGCATATAATCAATAGTGATGCGTCATATAAGATTATCAATGTTGGTTATTGTGTTTATAGCAATCCTTATACTAGCACCAAGTCTAACTCAATCCGAAACAAATTGGAATAAACAGTTGGACAATCTCATCGATAATTATGAACAGATACTGGAAACAAATCATGTGCCCTTTATTCTAATCAATGAAATACTCTCGCATTTCATGAAAGAAAATAAAATATTTGAGGCCATTGCATTTCTAGGTCGGCATATCAGAAACCTTGAAGATGATCCCAATAATGCCTATTACCTATTTCTGATTGGAACACAATACAAGGAGAGGGGAGAATTGCCCATGGCACAATTGTACTATCTTCGTGCCATCAGTACGCCCGATGTATATATTGACAATAGATCCGTGCATCACCAATCCCTATTGCAATTACTTGAAGTGGAAGAAGAACCACACTACAAGATATATTATCTAAATCAATTAATTAACTCCCTATCCCACAAGAATGAGATAGAAGACCCGGGATTGTTGTATTACATGCTTGGCGAGAATTACAGCGCCTTAGGAAAGTGGAAAGATGCCTATGATGCATATACGACCTTCCTACGGCTAGCGTATAATGAGAGGAGTAGTCTCCCCTTTTATGCAACTATTGAACGTTGGATTGCTCTATACGATTCTCGTCGGGACTGGACGGTCAAAAATCTTGATGCCCTCGTTACAGTCATAAAAAATGCATTGTACACAAAGAATACAAGACAATTAACAAATTATAAGGCAAAGCAGAAGTTTTTTACTATGAGCTGGAACCAAGAAGTTTTCGATCAAAACAGCCATATAAAATCATTTAACGTTAATGCCTTCCTTGCTCGTTCCCAGGTGCGTTTTGCAAATAAACTGGAACTTTCGTCAAACAACAAGGAAGCATATCTACGTACTTGGGGATGGTCACATCGTATACCGGTGTGGTACCTTTATTTTCGAAAGATCGACTTTCCAGTCGATCCACTCACACATGGTAATTGGGAATGGGCAGGAATATATTTCGGCGACTCGCTTTAGTTTTCTCTCTCTTTGTATCCATTAATTCCACGCATTATGGAATCGATATAACGTTTGAGTTTGATTGGTCGGATCCAAGTTTGCACATCGTTATGGAAGATAATGTATCCAATGATACCGTCAACAGACCGACTGCATTATCAAGAAAGCAACGCGAGCTTATACGGCAAACGCCACAGAGCATATTGGCAACATTAATGGATACACTCCTCGTTAATTCCTTGCACAGCTTTGATGAAGTAACGTCAAATGATTCCTCTTTGATCGATCGAGTGCTGGGCATCCCTCTAAATTTTTCTTCCTTTACCATTAGCTCATCACATGATCTTTCTCGTGCGCGAATACAAACTACTATCAATCTTGTTCCAGAAATTAGTAGCATTATATTCACGCAGCAAACTCACTTTCCTCTTCCCACAATATTGGAGTGGCATCCGGAGATAAAAAATAAAACAGGCATCGTTATTTTCGCTCAGGATCCCCTCCCTCTGTACGGTTCTCCACGTATGGAAATATTGCAACCAGCATTGTTCCCCGAAATACTTGATGACGAGCTCCGAATTATCTTCTCCCAAGAGTTTGTTGATGCCGAGCGATTTGATGAGCAGTCCTTGGTCGCATATACGGACCAGATAGACAATGAATCTCAATGGGTTTCGCGTATTGGCACAAATCCCATCAGAATAGTTGCGAATGCTGTGTTTGGCAAATACCCGACCGATCCTATTATATCCAGCAAGGAAGCAAACTATATTCTTGCCAGCGAGTCCAGTAGTGAGCTCCTTTCGCGTGGGAGAATACTGATTATTATCGCTCCTGATGCAAGAAAGCAAGGGGGAACAATACATGAATAAATATGGCTATCTCGCTCTTATTCCTATGCTATTCCTCCTGATATCCTGCGAACGTCCCCTCGGATATGGGGTTTTCCTGTGGCCAGAAGATCAGACAGAAATTGAAAGCGGGGCTATTCTTAGAATTATGTCTGAATCCCAGGTGTATAAACAGTATTCCTATTATCCGCTAGACGAAAAACAAAATACATTGAGTAGTGCTACATGGCGAATAGCCCTGTATCCTTCAAAATCAGTTGCAGTCCAAGCAAGCATTGAATACGAGCCCTATCGCTACCTCATGGGAAAATCAAAACGGAAGGCCCTGCCCGTCCGAGAAACAGCAAATAGAACATCACGTATTGTGTATCGAATGAGAGAGGGAGAAGTAAGCAAGATCATCTCACGCGGTGAACAAAGCGATGAGGCCGGTTTTGTGGATTATTGGTATAAAATTCTCACAACAGATGGCATTGAGGGCTGGCTGTTTGGCTATTACCTAGATGTGTATTCTGTGTTAGACGATGAGGTTGTTGCAGAATCTACAGATGTCGATGTGAACATTAATCAATTATTGCACAATGTATGGCGACCAGCTTATTTTCAGGACATGCTGGAAAATAAACAGATAATCTTAGAACAGTTTGATGAACGATTAGGCCTATTCCCTGACCAGCAGAACAAAAAATTTACATTGGTCACCACGCAACATTCGACATCATTTACCTATACCGAACTAAAAAAAATTCGGGAAGATCTCTACACAACACTAGGAAGCAATGTACAAATATTCTTTGCAAACAGCCATACAATTTCCCTTACCTATCAGTTTGAAGACGAGGAACATAGCATAGCTCTGGCAATAATTGATGAGAGCATCGACACAATCATTGCACGAGAGAAAAAGCGCCGAGCTATTGTGTATCAGGAATTATTTGATCGTGGTCCAATACTTGTAAGCGACACCTACGGAACACTGCAATTATTTGAAGATCAGCGCTTTGTTTGGAATAATCACAGCACCTTCAGCAATAATGCCCTCCCCAGTAGCTTCTCTGGTTCTGGTACCTTTGCCTTTGATATTTTTCTTTCCCCCGAGATGCCCGCACAAAATCAATACGACGGAGCATTTTCACTCCATGTTTCCGATGCGAATGCCCGTATTCATTTTATGTATATTTTAACAGCACAGGGCATTCGGCTACTGTACCTACCTAGCTCTTTGATCCAACAGAACCTGGTAACACAGATTCCTATATCTCCCGTTATACTTTTCTTCACTTTCTCTGATAATTAGAATGTAAACTTTTGTTTGCTTGTCATTTTATATTTTTTTTATTATACTAATTACTGTGAATAGTATAGTATCGTGGAATGTTAATGGTATCAGAGCAGCAGAGAAAAAAGGTCTGTTCGATTTTCTTCAGTCAAAGCAACCTGATGTCTTATGTGTTCAGGAAACTAAGGCTACAGTGGATGAGCTTTCATCAGTGTTTACCGCACCACCGGGTTATACTGCATATTGGAGTAATGCTGAAAAAAAAGGATACAGTGGTGTCCTCGTGTACAGTAAGCTCGCACCGAAAGATATACACAAGATGAACATCGGTCAATTTGACGCTGAAGGTCGTTATATACAGCTGTCTTTTGATACCTTCGAGCTGATCAATGCGTATTTTCCTAACAGCCAGGCGGAGGGGAAACGGCTTCCCTACAAACTGGAATTTTGCTCTGCAATGTTGGAAAAATGCAACAACATTATCGCAGCTGGACGAGATGTAGTGCTGTGTGGAGATTTCAACATTGCTCACAAACCGATAGATTTGGCAAACCCCGAAGCAAACAAAAAGAATCCTGGCTATCTCCCAGAGGAACGGGCCTGGTTAGATGAATTCGTGGCAGCCGGTTATGTTGATACTTTCAGGCAATTTTGTGCAGAACCAAAGCAATACACGTGGTGGTCATATCGTTCTAATGCCAGAGAGAAAAATGTAGGGTGGCGGATTGATTATCATTTCGTTCATCAAAATTCCTTATCTCGCGTCGAAGATGTAGAAATACTGCCAGATGTCTATGGCTCGGATCATTGTCCTATACTTATGACCTTTAAGGATTAAAAACAACAATGCGTTTTCCTGTTTTTCCAATGCATTCTGTACTACTTCCAAAAGCTATCGCACGATTAGAGATCTCTGAAGAAAGGTTTATGCAAATGATTTATCAATGCCAGAAAACTTCAACTCCCTTTGGCACGATATTACTCAGCGGAAATACCGTACACCGCGTAGGATGCATGGCACATATTGAACATACCGTGAATACAGAAAAGAAAATCGACATCGGCATCAAGGGTGGCCAACGTTTTATCCTTAAAAAAATAGACCATTCAGGAAATTATCCCCTAGCACAGGGACGTTTGATCGCCAAAGACAGGAAACCATTATTTACAGCAAAAATCCCTTTTATCGAAAAAATCTATGACTACTACCATACTCTTTCGACTTTCTATAACTTTGGCACTAACGTACACACGTTACGAGGTTTCTCCATGGAAGAATGCTCCTTCTTTCTCTCCGCCATGGATATATTTAGCACACAGGAAAAACAAAAATTCCTAGAATTGCGCTCAACGAAAAAACGTTTGTTGATAATACGTATGCGTCTACTACAAATTATTGACCAACAAAGGGACATATTGCGACTACAAGAGTATGTAACATCGCCGGATGAAATTCAACACATACTCAATTAATCCATCCAACTGTTCCTAGCAATGCGTCCTATATTATGTGCTGGGGGATGGACAAACTATCTGTATTACTCCATACTGGGTTTATGCAGCTCAAAACGGAGCAATTAACAAAAAGCTATTCTCAACAAATCATCCTAGATAATATTGACATTGATCTAAGCGATTTTCATGCCCTTGTTATTATTGGTCCCTCAGGCAGTGGAAAAACTACCTTGCTGCGTTGCATTGCTGGGCTTGCCGTCCCGGATTCAGGTAGCATGTATATTGATGGAAAGGAGATAGAGTTTACTGAAAAGTATCTGCGTGAATATCGAAAAAAACTCGGAATGGTATTTCAATCGTATAATTTATTCCCCCATCTCACCGCAGTACAAAATATTACCCTCCCCCTATGCAAGATTCACGGAAAAACAAAGAAGGAGGCAGAAGAGATAGCATATGACTTATTATGTCGTTTTACCCTAGAAGAACACGCACATAAGAAAATATACCAACTTTCTGGTGGACAAAAACAACGTATCGCACTCTCGCGTAGCATGGCAATACGCCCGGACTTCCTCATACTTGATGAACCTACATCTGCCCTCGACCCTGAGTTTACCGTTGAAGTTCTGGACATGATAGAAGAACTCAGAAAGGAAGGAGTCCACCTTATTATGGTCACTCATCACATGGGCTTCGCACGAACAGTAGCTGATCAGATATTATTTCTTGATGAAGGCCAGGTTATTGCCCAAGATCTTCCCGCGAACATGTTTCAACACAATGAGAACCCAAAAATCACAGATTTCTTCAAGCACACGTTAAAATACGGCGATATATAGTATTACATACTCAAAGACATTATGTCCGATAAACCAGAGTATACAGAGAATTATACAAACTCTCCCCTTGCATTCCGCATGCGCCCACGCGTCCTCGATGAGTTTATTGGTCAGGAGCACATAGTCGGCAAGGGACGGCTCCTCCGCAGGGCAATCCTCTCTGACCAACTATCCTCACTTATTTTTTCGGGGCCACCAGGAAGCGGAAAGACCACCCTTGCACGAATTATCGCAAACCACACAAAGAGTACCTTTACACAAATAAACGCAGTCCTTGCTGGAATCGCAGAGCTCCGAAAAACAATAGCTCAAGCACAACAATGCCTCCAACAGGATGGCTCTCGAACCATTGTATTTGTTGATGAGGTGCATAGATGGAATAAGGCACAACAGGATGCCCTGCTGCCATGGGTAGAAAATGGCACCATTATTTTTGTCGCAGCAACAACTGAAAATCCCTTCTTTGAAGTCAACAATGCCCTCCTCTCACGGAGCAGGATCTTTCTCCTCAAGACATTGCAGAAGGATGATTTGCGCTCGATTATTCAAGCCGCACTACAGGATGCAGAGCGCGGATATGGCGAATACCGTATTCATATTGATGATGATGCCTTAGAACATCTGCTCACCAGCTCAGCAGGCGATGCAAGAAATATATTGAATGCACTGGAACTGGCTGTAGAAACCACCCCCGTGACCTTCCCACCCCCGCCCGGGACA
Source organism: Spirochaetia bacterium (assembly GCA_964291355.2). GTDB lineage: Bacteria > Spirochaetota > Spirochaetia > WTKD01 > WTKD01. The sequence goes on from OZ220223.1 coordinate 789,164, forward strand.
GATATACACATTACATTGGACGTCGCAGAGGAGAGCATACAGAACAAGGCCGTCCTCTATGATAAGGAGGGAGATTATCATTATGATACTATATCGGCTTTTATAAAATCAGTTCGGGGGAGCGACCCCGATGCCGCACTCTATTGGTTAGCACGCATGATATCCGCAGGAGAATCCGGGCGCTTCATCCTCCGGCGTCTGCTAATATTAGCAAGCGAAGACATCGGTCTGGCCGACCCCCATGCACTGCCGCTGGTACAGGCAGCTGCGGCTGCCTTTGATCAGGTTGGCATGCCTGAGGGGAACTATTTCCTCGCTGAGGCAACACTTTATCTTGCAACAGCAGAAAAATCAAATAGCGTACAGGGCTTTTTTGAAGCACTCAAGGCGGTCCAAACTGAATCTGGCGGTGAAGTGCCCAACCATCTAAAAGACAGTAGCAGGGATTCCTACTCTTTCGGTCACGGCGCCCAATACCGGTATCCACATAATTATTTGGAACACTGGGTCGCACAACAGTATCTCCCGGATGCATTGAAGGGGCGTTTGTTTTACCATCCAAAACATGTAGGATATGAGAGTAGCATTGCAAATACAGTCTTCCGCAGGAGGGAAGCACAATTAGCGGCTGATGTGGAAACATCCCTTCCTGAAATATTAACCTTTACCCCTGGCAACACTCAGGAACGATGGTATAAGCGGGTAATTGCAGAGTCGAGCACAGAGCAAGAAGAACTGCGCAGGCGCGTATTTACAGCACTTACCTTAGCACGACATGCTCGTGCAATATTACTGGGATCTGCAAGCGAATTATTTGCCTGGGAGCTCATCCGGAGCTGCCCGGAGGGAGAGCTACGCATATGCACTGATGAGCGCTCAGAAAATATCATTCGCTATATTGGCTCTCAATTAGAAGAAGTCCAGCAGCCAAAGCTCTACGAAAATTATGCTGCACTAGCATCCGATTCTTACACAGCAGAAATTCTTATTTCGTACAATACCATACTACAAATGAAAGCCCCATCACTGCATGAGCAGCTCAAGCAAATACACATGCTCTGCGGAGACAAGGGGACTGCTGTATTTGTAGAGCTTGTCCCAACACTGGGAATGCGATTGTCAGATTGTATATCAGAAGAGAACCCCTTTCGGGAGCAGATTATTTCTGTCGAACAGGAAATCTACGATGCCAACACAGAAGACATCAGAGCTGCCCTACATAATCAGGGCTTTCATGAGTGGAATCATGAAATATATATGGCAAGTGGAATACGCCATATTAGTAGGAAACAGATAGAAACATGGTTCGGCGAGGGTCTATACGGGCAGGCAATCAGAAAAAAATGGAATGACAAGATGGCAACTGATATCTGCACAGTATTACTCAAACAACTGGCAAACCAAGATCTTGAATGGAAACGTGCATACCTTATTGTTCATAGCAATGCACATTGATCACCACATTCATGCAGTGTACAATGAGCACATGGGCAATATAACAGAGCACATGAGCAACATAACAGAGCACATGGGCAATATAACAACATATATCATTGATTCCTTTACTGATACTGCATTTCGTGGAAATCCCGCTGCTGTATGCATTCTCAACAATCAACAGAGTGTAGAATGGATGCAGAATGTTGCAAGTGAATTCAACCTAGCTGAGACTGCCTTTGTACATCCCGTAGAGAAGGGTTTCCAACTTCGTTGGTTTAGCCCAAGCACTGAAGTGCCTCTATGTGGACATGCCACCTTGGCTACCTACCACGCCCTGCTGGAAGAGAATATTCTTGAAACATCCGAGGAAACATGTTTCTTTACACAAGCTGGTCCCCTCTATGTGCATGGCAGAGAGTCTGCAAATGGAAGAGAAATTACAATGAACTTCCCGGCACAGGAGGTCTCTTTCGTTGATATATCAGAAGAAATCCTAGCAGCATTCAAAAATAATATTAATGCCACCAAGGCAGCAATATCTTCAGGAAAGAAAGACCAATGGGGAATTATTGAAGTTGCGCATACTGATGATATTTTTACATTAGAGCCCGATTTCTCTGCCATCGCCGCCCTACCCTACGTTGGACTGATTCTTAGCAGTAAGGGACCATATGCGGTTCCCGGAAAAACTCTTGTTGCCGATTTTATCTCCCGCGTTTTCGTACCCCAGCTCGGCATTAACGAGGACCCCGTAACGGGAGCTGCACATTGTTGCCTAGTAAGTTATTGGAAAAAACGCTTGGAAAAAGAAAAATTTGTTGCCTATCAGGCATCAAAGCGGGGTGGGTTACTTACATTGGAATTACAAGACACGTCTCATGATAGCCGGGTAAACATCAGCGGATATGCCACAACTGTTCTCCGTGGCATACTCAAGTAGAACCGTGCCTATTCGCCATCGCCAGAAACATTTTTTATCAGAGCGTCATAATCTTCCTTGCTCAGTAAAGCATCCAGCTCAGAAATATCGCTGGCTTCAATAATAAGAAGCCATCCATCCTGAGCAGGTGATTCATTGAGAAGCTGCGGGTTCTCTACCACTTCCTTGTTAACTGCAATTACTGTACCGCTGATGGGTGTGTTGATATCACTTGCAGCCTTGACGCTCTCAACAATGACAATAGGGTCGCCTGCCTTGATGTCTTTGCCGACCTCCGGAAGATCAACAAAAACAACATCTCCCAATTCTTCCTGAGCATACTTGGTTAAACCAAGTTTTATTGTATTATCCTGTTGCTTCCGCAACCATTCATGCGATTGTGTAAAATATTCTACCATTTTCCTCTAAAAATCCACAAGTTATCCACAATTAAAATGCGTATTATTATTATCTGTAATAGACAGAAAACAATTTTAATAAATATAAAATGTCCATAATACCTAATTATAGCACCGATAATACAAATTAAATATCATTTGCACATACTATAAGAATGCAAAGACCACAAACTATTAACAGGTTATTAACAATTACGTTCGCGACTGGAAAATTTTTACCTGTTTTACTACACCATCATGAGAAGAAAGACTTTCAGTCTCCAGTCCTTGGACATCACTAACTGTTGTATGGACAATTTTTCTTTCCAGAGCATACAAGGGGGGAGTGCATTCAGCCTGTTGTGTTTCTATTACTCTTTGTATTTTCTTCTGCGTAAGACGTACTAATTCTCTTTCACGCTTCTTCCAGTACCCATTTATATCAAGAACAATCCTGCTTGTTTTTTTATGACGATATTTCATGGCATTAATTAGTATTTGGAGTGCATGCAGGGTTTTCCCATACTTTCCCACCAAATGCCGAGCATCATTACCCTGTATGGCAACAACAATTTCACACTCATTCTCGCCCTCCCGTTCTATTCGTTCCATAATATGGATGGAAAATGAATGATTCATAAGCTTGCCGAGTTCCAACAGAAAGTCAAATACAGCTTGCTCATAATCATTCTCGGGAGTCCAATCCTTCCCTTGGGGTTCGTCAGCTATGCGCTGGTTTCCTCGGGGTGCATCAGCTATGCGCTGGTTTCCTCGGGGTGCATCAGCTATGCGCTGGTTTCCTCGGGGTGCATCAGCTATGCGCTGGTTTCCTCGGGGTTCGTCAGCTATGCGCTGGTTTCCTCGGGGTTCGTCAGCTATGCGCTGGTTTCCTCGGGGTGCATCAGCTGTGCGCTGGTTCCCTCGGGGTTCGTCAGCTATGCGCTGGTTCCCTCGGGGTGCATCAGCTATGCGCTGGTTCCCTTGGGGTTCGTCAGCTGTGCGCTGGTTCCCTCGGGGTGCATCAGCTGTGCGCTGGTTCCCTCGGGGTGCTCTAGAAGAATATGAAGAATTTATTTTTTTCTGTTCGGGCGATGGCACTTCAACCTGGATCAGAACTTTTTTAGTTGTTCGAAATAATCCTCCCTTAAACACATCTATATGTTTAATATCCAGATCATCTACAGGTAGGTTTAGTTCCTCTGCTGCCTTTTTCTTAGCTTCGTTTGTATTCTTACCTTCAAACTCACGTATCATGTTTACCACCTCATCGTCTAATCCGTTGCATAATAACTTGTTGTACAAGTGACGCAATATTGGAGAAAATCCAATATACTAATAATCCTGATGGCATGTTGTACAAAATAAAGAAAAATACGATGGGGAGACCATATTTCATAAATTTTGCCTGCTTATCAGATGATGCCTGCGTTGAGCTGGAAGATAATTCAGCAGTAAATATCTGACTCAACACAAAGATAATGGGCAATAAGCGCAAACTATCCCAACCCAATAGCGGCAGTGTAAAGCCAAATTTTAAGATATGCTCAGGAGCTGATAGATCATCAATCCAACCGGGAATGAATAATGCACCACGCAAATCAAAGTGATTGCTAAACAGTCCGAACATCGCAATAAAAAATGGAAACTGAATGAGCAGGGGCAGACATCCACTTAGAGGATTTACATGCTCCCGTTTATACAATTCACTTATTTCTTTATTCAATCTTGCAGGATCGGCCTTATACTGTTCACGCAGAGTTTTAATCTGTGGACTAATCGCCTGCATTCTCGCTGCTGAAGCAAAGCTTTTATTGGTCAAGGGAATCATGAATATCTTGACAATTATCGTTAACAGAATAATGGCAATACCGTAGTTCGGAATCATTGAATACAGAAACTGCAACAATATTTTGAGTAAGGATTCTAACCACCCCAACAATACCCGAGAATCTGTAATCTTGACCAAATTTAGCCCGCGAACCTTGAAGGCATTGGACTCTCCTTCGTCATAGCGCCTGAGGACTGGCTTTACCTTTGGTCCGACATAGACCCGGTAGGTATCACTTACTAATGCACTCTTGACTATGGGACGAGAAAAGAAAATCGAAGCACGATCCTTAAGCCCTGGGAGACTCTCCCCCGACAGAGCAATATCATAGGATGTGGCATCTGGAATAACAATCAAAGCAAAATACTTCCCATGCGTTCCCACCCATTGTATGTGCTCATCTATTGTTTTGAATGTTTTGCGATTTATATTTTCATTTTTGCGTTTCTCGCGACGCAGATAGGCAAAACGTCGATATTCGTTTCGTTGATCCAAAACTTCAAAGTGTGGACCAATCTGGGGGCCAACATGCAGAGTATAGGCATATTGATCCTGCGTAAGAGGAATGTACTCATTCACAGAATTCTGTATCTGAACTTCAAATTCAAAGAGGTATTCTTGGCGATGGAAACGATAAATTTTTGTTACACGAAAGGGTGCATCTGTTCCAGATGCAACGAAATCACGATAAAATACAACGAGATTGCTATTGCTCTGTTCACGCCGAACAAATCCCGCATCTAAAACAGGAGTTTTGACATCGCCGAATGCAATGTCAAATAAGCTATCATGGACTTCATCGCCTTGGATGAGCATCTGGACATAGCTGTCCTTATCCCGATATTTCAGTAATTCTATGGAATCAATGCTGCCACGTGTGCCATTAAACCGCACCCGCATTACATCGTTCGTGTAAATAAACGGCGCAGGAGATGGAATATCTCCAAAGGCCTGTACTGCCCCACCGACAAGAGTCGTTGTCTGATCGTCGGCTACCGAATCTACTAAATCAGTGCCATCAGTACCTACCTCTGCGGTCGATGGATTTAATACATTCTGTATAAACAACCCTCCCCAGAGAATAAGCACCATAAGAACAACAGCAACAATGGTATTTCTATTATTCAATGAATATTTCCTTCTTACAAACTACATCAGATCAGCTTTCAGCATGAGTTGATGCACATGCTGTCGCAGATCGTCCTGCATTCCTCCAAGTATAAAGGCAATATCCACACCTTGAACTATGCTTTCCTTATTACAACGAAAAAATTCCCTGATAATACGTTTAGCTTTGTTTCGCGCTGGAGCCGGCTTAAATTTTCTAATGGGGGCACAGACTATCCTGCTATAACCCACATCGTTCTTCCTAACCCGCAATTGTACTGTTCCAGATCTATACGTTGGCCGCACAGCAAACAGCATTCGCAGCTCTTGTTTTGAACGTATTATTTCTATCTTAGTAAGGTTTCTTCTCATCAGATACAGTCAATTTACATCGACCCTTTAATCTGCGATGTTTGAGAATCGACCTGCCACCAGCTGTCTTCATTCGGGAACGAAATCCTAACTTCCTGTTACGCTTTACTCTACTCGGTTGATATGTTCGTTTCATGCCAAATACTTTCTTGTACTATAACTTTCATCACCAGTATTTGCACGATACTGACGATAATACTTTCTTGTGTTCAAGCATAATGAAAAAACAATACTCTGTCAACATAATACTAATAATAATTTGCAGTTTCAAAAATTCATAAGGAAAAAGCAAAAATATGCCGAGATAATTATCGTGCCACAATCATACCCTAACTGTTTACAATGTAAATTCTTTGCGGTTAGTTGGGACCCCGCCTTCCCACGACGCTGTCATGTTTTTGGCATAAAATCCAAACAGATTCCTAGCATCGAGGTATATCGTAGCACCGGCAAACATTGCCCAAGCTTTACCCCTACTGATGTAGCGAAAATAGACCCTAATGCTTCTGATTCCTATTACAATCCATAATAATCACGATATAATTGCCATGCTGTGTCCACCATTTCTGATAATTCTGTGTACTGTGGCTCCCATCCGAGGAGGGTTCTAGCACGTTCAGCAGAGGCATATATACTCGCAGGGTCGCCCGGCCGCCGAGAGACGACTCGAACAGGAAAGGATATGCCGCTACATTCTTTCGCCGCATTGATCATCTCCCGAACACTGTAACCCCTGCCAATGCCAAGATTGACCAATACGCTGCTATCTTCTCTGTTAATATAGTCCAGTGCACGAACGTGTGCATCGGCAATGTCAGTGACGTGAATATAATCACGAACACCCGTGCCATCTTCCGTAGAATAGTCATCACCAAAAATATGAAACTCTTCCCGTCTTCCACAGGCAACTGCCATAATAACCGGCAATACATTGCTTACCTCAGATTCTGGAATGCGAATACTGCTCCCAGCGGCATAGCCAATAACATTAAAATAGCGCAAAACGGCTGAACGCAGTGCGGTCAGTTTATCGTACCAGATAAGCACGCGTTCTATCTCTCGTTTTGTATACCCATAGAAACTATCGGGCTCCGTTGGATGCTCCTCCGTCATGGGCAGAAACTCTGCCTGACCATAGACCGCAGCCGATGAAGAGAATACAAATCGCTGTATGTTATGCTGTTGCATTATATCGAGTATACGAATGGTCCCCACTATGTTGTTGCGGGCATAGGAATGCGGATCTGCCATAGAGGCACTGACTGATTTATGGGCAGCCAGATGAATTACGGCATCAATATTATCCGATAGTACCTGTTCAAGCTCTTTATCAAAAATATCGGCCTCTACGAGAGCCACATCAGCTGGAAGATTTTCCTTTACTCCTTGGCTTAGATTGTCATATACGATAATATCATGCCCTGCTTTTTGAGCAGCTAATACAACATGACATCCAATATATCCTGCACCACCAATGACAGCTATTTTCATACTGGCTATTGTAATAGAAACAAGAAAAAAAGTATACTGCACGTGGCATCCGCATAGTATGTATGATTTTACAATATCTAAATTAGGAACTGCAAAAATACCCTCTCCCCTACAAGCATTCTATGGTGATGAGGCAAATTCGCTACATTTCGTACAGGATACGCAGGATCTTATCCATTACAAGGCCTTTGACCTCCCTCATGATACTATGGAGTTCCGCCCGAGTGATTATCTGGAGCTTGCTGGTCCTCGCAAGGAAATTTTCTTCGTCCCAAAGCATGTACATGCAGGGATCGTAACCTGTGGTGGACTCTGTCCTGGTTTGAATGATGTTATCCGCGAGATTACCCGCTCGTTGTGGTATCGCTACGGTGTACGCCGCATCTCCGGCATCCGTTTTGGCTACAAGGGTCTGTTGCCAGAATACGATCTCGAAATAATGGAGCTCAATCCCACGGTTGTAGATGATATTCACCGAATAGGTGGAAGTATGTTGGGCTCTTCTCGTGGCAGTGGTGAACGAACAGAGGATATTGTCGATGCCATTGAAGGAGTAAATCTAAATATGCTGTTCTGCATCGGGGGTGATGGCACACAGAAGGCAGCCATGTCCATTAGCCAGGAGATACAAAACCGACAGCTTAAAATTGCAGTAGTGGGCATTCCAAAAACCATCGATAACGACCTTAGTTTTACTGAACGCTCTTTTGGCTTTGAGACAGCAGTTAGCGAGGCGACACGTGCCGTCTATGCAGCACATGCAGAGGCACATTCTGCTATAAATGGTATCGGTTTGATAAAAATAATGGGCAGACAGTCGGGATATATAGCAGTCCATACCATGCTTGCCAGCAATGAAACGAATTTCGTCCTCATTCCTGAGGTTCCCTTTGATTTGTATGCACCAAATGGCTTTCTGGTACATCTGGAAAAGAGATTGCAACGCCGACAACATGCAGTCATTATTGTTGCCGAGGGTGCAGGCCAAGATATGTTGCCGCAACGCGAACAACAAACCGATGCATCAGGAAATATAAAACTCGGAGACATCGGGAGCTTTATGAAAGAAAAAATCATCGAATACTTTCACCATAAACAGATCCCCATCAACTTAAAATATCTTGACCCGGGATACATCATCAGAAGTGCTGTAGCGACTGCTTCAGATTCACTGTATTGCTCCCGCCTTGGCCATAACGCTGTGCATGCGGCTATGGCAGGGAAAACGGCATTGCTTATTGGACAACTCAATAATAGACTCGTCCATGTGCCCATGCATCTCGCTGTTTCAGAACGGAATCAGATAGACCCTGCCGGACCACTATGGCGTGATATTATTGAAGCCACCCATCAACCGGCAAATATGTGTAACTCTAGCCATGTTGCTGGGCAAAGTGATGCATAAAATCGACTAAGGCATCTACTGATTCACGCGGAACAAAATTGTAAATTGATGCTCTGCACCCGCCCACACTTCGATGCCCTCTAAGACCAACAAATCCATTGTTTTCTGCATCATGAAAAAATAAGTTCTCTAACTTACTCGTTGATACGTGAAAGATGATGTTCATATCAGATCGATAATCCGGATGTATGGGGTTGTGATACAGTTCCGGATATTGGGCAATGGTCTCATACATTACTGATGCTTTTTCGCGATTTGCCCGCTCTATTGTTGCTAGCCCTCCATGCTGCTGCATCCACTCCAGCGATAATGCAAGGATGTAGATTGAAAAAATGGGCGGCGTATTGTACAACGAGCCTGTGTCTATGTGCTTGCGATAATTAAGATAGATCGGAATATTCGCAGCATCACATTGTGTGCTCAGAAAATCATCACGAAGAATTATAACTGTTACCCCTGAGGTGCCTATATTTTTTTGCGCCGATGCATAGATACAAGAGAACGCAGTAATATCCATCTCCCGCGAGAGTATGTCGCTCGACATGTCAGCGACAAGGGGGCAGTGTTGGAAATGGGGAAATTGTTTCCACTGCAATCCATTGATGGTTTCGTTGCTGGTGATGTGCACATAGTCTATTCCCTGGTCCTGATAGGCATCTTCCAATGACGCAATATCCAGTGTTTCCGGTAGACGAGTGTAGAAATCTCCTTTTCCATTGTAGGGATAGCTAATCTCGCCATATTTTTTTGCTTCTTCTATGGCCTTCTGTGCCCATGCCCCACTCGCAACATATCCCGCAGCTGTATGCAGAAAATTCATTGGCACTGTGCTAAACTGCAGTGTGGCTCCCCCACCCATCAGAACAATGTGATAGTCCTCCGTCAAATTCAGCAGAGCTCGCATTCCCGTAAGGGCACGTTCGTGCACGGAATGGTATAGAGATCCACGATGGCTTGCTTCAATAATCGAGTATCCCTGCCCATGGAAATCCATAAATTCTCTTTGTGCCTGTTCCAGGACCTCACGAGGAAGGGCGGCAGGACCGGGGCTAAAATTATATGTACTCATTCTTCTCCCGCATGTTCTATCAATCCAGTGTAGGAATCAAGGAGGGCATTGCCCCTGCCTGTTAGTATTTGTTTTGCAAGTATTTTCCCCAGTTGAACACCTTCTTGGTCGAAACTATTAATATTCCATGCAAAGCCCTGGAACATTATTTTGTTTTCGAAATGGGCTATTAATGCACCAAGGGAACGGGCATTCAGCGAGGCAGCAAATAACAAACTCGATGGGCGTTTGCCTTGAAATACCTTGCCCGGAACGACATTATCCATTCCTTGTGCAAACGCGACTATCTGAGCCACCAAATTTGCCAGTAATTGTTTTTGACCACTGTTACCTTGGTACAGGGTATCCTGTTGTAATTGAGGATGTCTAAAGGCAATAAACTGCACGGGGATAGCATCCACACCCTGATGGAGGAGCTGGAAAAAACTATGCTGCGCGTCCGTTCCTGGCTCGCCAAATACGACCGGCCCTGCCCGATATGGCAACAGCGCGCCGCGGCGATTAATGCCCTTCCCGTTGCTCTCCATGTCCAGCTGCTGTAAATATGCAGGCAGACGCGCCAAGCCGGTAGAATAAGGAATAACGGCTGTTGCGGGATATTTCAAGCCCTCATACACGCCAATCATGGCATCCATGAGAGAGGCGTTTTTGTATATATTATCCAAAAATGCATTGCGGTCCGAAGCTGCTGCTCCAGCAAGAAACTCTGTGTATGTTTCACTGCCGTACAACAGGGATATTACCAAGCCGCCTATGGCACTGCTTATTGAATATCTCCCGCCTATGTAATCATCAATGCAGAAGACATCAAGGAAATCATCAGAACGGCTCATGGGGCTGTTTTCTGAGGTAATTGCCACGACCTGCCTTTGTTTGTTGAGAGCCCCGTTAAATAATTCGTCAATGGCATTGAGGTTGGATAGGGTTTCTGGCGTTGTGCCACTCTTGCTTACTACAAGCACAAGGGTGCTATCTGGATTGCATTGCTGTACTGTTGCTGCGACTTCATCGGGATCGACATTCGATACAAGGTGAAATTGCATCGCAGGTGGGATTGCATTGCGGAGTGCATCATATGCCAACCAGGGACCCAATCCAGACCCTCCGATACCAATGTGGAGCACCGTATCAAATTTTCTCTTCCCATTGCAGATGCTCCCATTACGCACGTCCTCAGCAAAACGCATGGCTCGTGCCTGTTCCTTGCGATATACAGCTGCCCGAGCAATGGCATCCTTACTGCCAATGTCATCGTCCTGTAGTCGTGTAAGATGATGCCCCACGGAGCGGTGTTCACCGATGTTCATTATCTGCCCCTGCACTAACTGTCGATACTGCCCGATCAGATCTTGCTCCTTGGCTATGTCGGCCAGTATATCGATGGCTTTTTCATCAACCTCTTTCGCCGCCCAATTATAGGAAAGCACATCGCTACTGCGTATTGTACTAGATGTAACCCGCACAGCGTCCAATTGCGTAAGATCGTAGGGATTGAGTTTTCGCAAACTCTGATACCCCTGTGTTTCATCAAGATTTAGATAATTCATCGCTACTCCTATATCATCGAGCTCGGGTCAAGCAATTCATCGATTTTTTCTGGTGATAGTAATTTCGATTCTAACACCACATCTTTTATTTTTTTGCGTTCATTATAGGCCTGATAGGCTAATTTTGTAGCGGTGTCATAGCCCAGCTCAAGTGCAAGCGGAGTTACCAGTGCCAGTGACCATTCAATCCAATATTGCAAACGTTCTGTATCAGCAACAATTCCTTTTAGACATTTGTCAGCAAAGGAATAATTACTCTTACGAAGGATGTCAATGGAGCTCATCGTCTCATGTGCAATGAGCGGATGCATCATGTTGAGTTCCAGCGGCGCATGTTGTCCAGCTATAGTAACAGAAACGGATTTCCCATTTACATAGGCAGCAACCTGAATGAGCATCTCTGGGATAACCGGATTTACCTTCCCGGGCATAATTGACGATCCCGGCTGTAGTGATGGTAATACAATTTCGCCCAATGCTCCGCGCGGACCACTAGCAAGGATGCGGAGATCGTTTGCAATTTTCATGAGACTCGTTGCGTAAGTGTTGAGCATGCCCATCAGTTCAACTTGGGTGTCCCGCGACGACATGGCTTCAAATCGATTATCTGCTGGCCGAAATGCAATTCCTGTCTCGCTGGCTATGCCCTGGATTACCTTAGAAGCAAACTCCGGATGACAGTTAATTCCTGTCCCTATGGCTGTGCCTCCCAGCGCCAGCTCCTCCAGACGTGGCAATGTCGCTTGTAATCTTTCTTTTGCCTTGAGAACCTGAGTCCGATACGCAGAAAATTCCTGTCCAAGTGTCATGGGAACGGCATCCTGTAGATGGGTTCGCCCAAGCTTGATGCAGGTAGAAAATTCTTTCTCTTTCTCTTCTATTACCTGTGCTACATAATCAAAAGAATCAATCAGTTTGCCAACCTCAATGCGATTAGCAATATGAATGACGGTCGGAACAACATCATTTGATGACTGCCCACGATTGACATGGTCATTCGGATGGACGGGGCTGCGAGAGCCACGTTTTCCACCGAGGATCTCATTTGCGCGATTGGCAATGAGTTCGTTGCTGTTCATGTTTGATGAGGTTCCACTGCCTGTCTGGAATACATCTATGGGAAAATGTTCATCCCAGGATCCAGACTGCACCTCTCCTGCCGCAGTCTGAATGGCATCACACAATTTTCCATCCAGTAATCCTAACGCTGCATTGACCCGCGCCGCATGTTTTTTTACCAACCCGAAGGCATGAATACATGCAAGAGGCAATCGCTTATCAGAGACGCCAAAATTCTCTACCGCACGCTGGGTTTGTGCGCCCCAATATGCCCAGTGAGGGATTTGCATCTCTCCCATTGAATCAGATTCAATACGGATTTCTTCTTTATTCTCCATAACTTTATACCACCTTGACAAAATCAATCTGTTACCTTTATTATAGTGTAAGGAGGACAATATGGCAAACATAGGGATTATTGGTGCAGGGAATGTCGGTGCTAACATTGCATTCTTTGTGCTGGAACAACAACTTGCCTCTGTTACAATTCTAGATAGTCAGAAAGGTCTGGGCACTGGAAAGGCCTTGGATATTATGGAAGCAGCCCCTCTCAGGGAATTTTCCTATAACGTTCACGGTACTGATGATCTAGAAGACATGATGCAATGTTCGGCAATAGTAATTGCGGCTGGAAAATTTTCCACCCTGCCAGAAGTACAATTATTTGAAGAGAACTTTCCAATCATTGAGGAATATGCGAAACGGCTTTCTCAATACAAGGGAGTTGTGGTAATCGTATCCGATCCCTCAGAGGTTTTGGCAACACTGTTTATTGCACTATCTGGTCTCCCTCCTGAGCGTGTTATCGCATCTGGTTGCTCAGTTGATACAATACGAATTGAACATCTCATTGCGCATACCCTTTCCTTAAATAGTGAGAGTATCGCTGCAACAATCATCGGCACACAGGGCAGTCAGGCAATTCTCCTGCCAAAATATACCCGAGTATCGGGAATGCCGCTGGAATATTTTCTTCGACAAAATGAGATAGAACAATTACGAAAGAACATGCAGTCCAGTAACGACACCTTTGGCAAATCCCTCAGCAAGACAGGAGCGTATTATGGACCTGCTGCTGCTGCAAGCACCATACTCAGAGCTATTATCTGTGATACAAATAGCATGCTGAACGTGGGGGCCTACCTTAATGGACAATACCAATGCACAAAGCAGGTAATGAGCGTGCCATCCATGGTATCGGCATCTGGCATCCATAAGGTTATTGAATTAGAACTGGACGCAGAGGAACTGTCCCAATTACACAAACAGCGCGATGTAATGCAGACTATGACAGCAGGAGCACAGAAAAGATGAGAAGAAAGGTTTCCATTATTGGCGCAGGAAATGTAGGTGCTAGCACCGCATATTTTCTTGCACAGAAGAATATCACTGATGTTACGCTTATTGACGTTGTTGAGGGCATGCCTCAAGGCAAGGCAATGGACTTTAGCCACATATCGCCCGTACAAAAATTTGAATATCACATACGAGGTTCAAATGATTACAAGGAAATCGCAAACTCGGATGTCGTTGTACATACTGCAGGAATAGCCCGAAAACCTGGCATGGATCGGATGGATTTGTTGCGCACCAATGTTAGAATAGCACGACTAGCTGCTCAGGCAATTATGCGTCACTGTCCTAATGCTGTTGTTATCGTTGTATCCAACCCCCTCGACGTCATAGCTATGGCTGTCTTGCGAGAATCCGGACTGGCTCTACGCCGAGTAGTCGGCATGGCCGGCATTCTGGATTCTACCCGCTTTCGCTACTTTATCGCGGAGGCCCTACGTTGTATCCCGCAGGATGTTTTTGCTATGGTTCTGGGTGGACATGGCGACACCATGGTGCCTCTCCCTCGTTACACCACAGTCCGTGGCATTCCCCTGACTTCGTTAATGGATCAGGAAACAATCGCAAGATTGGTAGACCGGACACGAAAGGGTGGAGCTGAAATTGTAAATTATTACAAGACAGGGAGCGCCTTCTATGCCCCTGCAGCATCGGCCTCACGAATGGTTGAAGCAGTTTTAGGCAATCAAAAGAAGATAGAACCAGCTTCTGCCTATCTCCGGGGAGAATATGGCTATTCAGATATGTTCCTCGGGGTGCCCGTGCTACTCGGCGAGAATGGCGTCGAGGCAGTATACGAGGTAGATCTAGACGAACAGGAAACAATGGCATTACAGAAATCTGCAGAAGCAGTCCAAGAAGGCATTGAATTGCTCAACTCAATTGATTAACTATGGATACATACATTGTCGCTGCAAAAAGAACAGCCATTGCATCATTTATTGGTTCATTGAAATCTTCATCGGCAGTATCCCTACAGGCAACTGTCATACAGGAAATACTCAGCTCATCAGGCATTGATCCGGGCATAATCGATGAGCTTATCATTGGCAACGTGCTGCAAGCGGGCAGTGGACAGGGACCAGGAAGACAGGCCGCTATTCATGCGGGTATTCCGGAAACTGTGCCTGCATACACCATCAACATGATATGTGGCAGTGGTTTGAAAAGCATTATGCTTGCTGAGAGCGAAATTAAGTCAGGGCGTTTCCATTGTTTGGTCGCAGGTGGCGTCGAGCATATGTCCAGCGCCCCCTATCTGGTAGCCGCCCGTCAAGGGAATAAACTTGGAAACATGACTTTGATAGATTCCGTCATGCATGATGGTTTAACCGACGCCTTTCAGGGCTATCCAATGGGGATAACGGCGGAAAACATCGCAGAGCGATATAACATCAGCCGAGAGGATCAGGATGAATTTGCCTACCAAAGTCAGCAGCGTGCTCTGACTGCCATTGATCAGGGCATCTTTGCCGATGAAATCGTTCCCATAGAGATAAAACAAAAACGCGAGACACTGAGCTTTCATACGGATGAATTCCCAAACAGAACATCAAGCCCGGAAAAACTTGCAAGTTTACGTCCTGTCTTTAAGGAAGGCGGTACAGTAAGCGCTGGTAATTCTTCGGGAATTAATGATGGAGCAAGCGGCGTTATAGTCATGTCTGAAGAAGCGCTGCGCAGAACAGAGGCCAAGCCACTGGCACGTATAATTGCCAGTGCAGAAATCGGCATCGACCCCGCTATTATGGGAATGGGCCCCTTGCAGGCCTGTAAGAACCTTATGGATAAGAGTGGCATTGGCATAGAGGACATCGGCCTTATTGAATTAAACGAGGCCTTTGCTGCACAGTCACTAGCAGTAATACGAGAACTTGCTGCCAGCTGCAATGTAGACAGTGCGCTCATTATGGAAAAGACAAATGTAAATGGCGGTGCTATTGCATTGGGGCATCCCATTGGCTGTTCGGGGAATCGTATTGTCGTAAGTCTAATACATGAGATGCACCGAAGAAAGCTACGTTATGGCATGGCGACGCTGTGCATTGGCGGTGGCATGGGTCTCGCAATGCTCCTAGAACGCGTGGAATAAGAAGATGGAATTATTAGAATCCGCAAGAGATGTAATTAAGTATGTAAAGGATCATTCTCGCATACTCGTTGGAGGATTCCTCGGTGTTGGAGCACCCGAGCTCTTTATTGATGCACTGCTGGAAAGTAATGTCGCTCATCTGGAGCTTGTTGCCACAGATACGGCATTTCCTGATAAGGGAGTAGGACGGCTTATTAGCGATCGGAGAGTGGCAAAGCTGGTTACATCTCATATTGGCACCAATCCAGAAACCGGGAAACAATTTAATGCGGGAGACTTAGAGGTGCAATTCGTACCCCAGGGCACCCTTGTAGAGTGCATACGAGCAGCGGGGGCTGGTCTTGGTGCTGTCGTAACACCAACTGGAGTAGGTACATCTGTTGCAGAGGGAAAACAGACCATCATCATTGATAACAAGGAATATCTCGTGGAGATGCCCCTGCATGGAGATGTTGCACTGATCAGGGCACATAAGGCGGATGCCTTTGGAAATCTCGTGTATTATGGAACGGCAAGAAATTTTAGCCCCATTATGGCAACCGCAGCAGACATTGTTCTTGTTGAAGCTGATGAAATAGTCGATGAATTGGATCCGGAAATCATTGTTACCCCGGGCATTTTTGTTGATTATGTTATAGCAAACCCCAAGGCAGGAAGAACATAGAATATGAACGAAATACGAGAACGCATAGCACGGCGTGTCGCCTTGGAATTAAAAGATAATGAGGTCGTTAACCTGGGAATAGGGTTGCCAACCATGGTCTGCGATTTCATCCCTAATTCGCTGCGTATTATTTTCCAGTCAGAAAATGGCATGATTGGTATGGGAAAGGATGCTCAGGAAGGACAGGAAGACCCCCTGATTATTAACGCGGGCGGTAAATATGTAACAACAATGCCCGGAGCTGCATTTATTGACAGTGCAACATCATTTACTATGATTCGCGGTGGGCATGTTGACAGCACCGTTCTTGGCACGCTACAGGTCGACGCCGAGGGAAGTATCGCAAACTGGATTATCCCCGGAAAACTTGTTCCCGGCATGGGTGGAGCTATGGATCTTATTTATGGTGCTCGAAGAGTTATTGTTGCAACAGAACACTGCGTAAAGGGAAAGCCCAAAATAGTACAACGCTGCACACTCCCCCTAACTGCATATGCACAGGCCGATCTTATTGTAAGCGAAAAAGCTGTATTTACACGCGATTCAAATGGCTTGCAGCTGATTGAACTTGCTCCCGACGAAACAGTAGAGAGCATCCGTGCATGTACCGATGCAACATTTTCTATATCTAAGAATCTACGACCCCTACAACAGTAGCCCCCTAAGGACTACGTGTTAGACCTATAGCATATAGCACAAAAAAACTGGCGCCGATATAGTTACTTGGATAGTTGGATTAGCACTGCAGAGCGAGCTCACAGGCCAATTCCATCATTTTCGTAAAACCCCGTTCCCGTGCTGAGCTCTCTAATTCTTCTTCATTCACTAGACTATCACTCACCGACAGGATGGAAAGAGAACGAATACCATGTTTCGCTGCAAGAGTATATAGTTGGTGGGTTTCCATTTCCACCGCAAGAATGCCATACTCTGCCCATGTTTTCCACGCATCCGTTTTATCGTGATAGAAGGTATCCGTAGAAAATATCGAACCAACGTGACATGGCAAATTCTGTTTTTGAGAAATAGCATATGCAGTATGCAAGAGCTGAAAATCCGGACAGGGTGAATATTGCATATAGGGAAATCGGGAAAGGTTCATGGCTGAATCACTGGATGATGCCATGGGTAATACAATATCGTGGAGCTTCATGTCCTTTTGCAGGGAGCCACAGGATCCAAGCCGTATTATTGTTTTTGCTCCGTAAAATTGGATGAGTTCATTCACATATATCGCCATTGACGGCATGCCCATGCCCGAACCCTGCACAGATATTCTGCGACCCTGCACGGTTCCGGTAAAGCCCAACATTCCACGCACTTCGCTGTAACAGCGAGCGTCTTGTAGATACTCTGTTGCCATAAACTTCGCTCGCAAGGGGTCCCCTGGCAAAAATACAATATCTGCTATGTCGCCTTCCTGTGCTGAAATATGTACACTCATTTTCTTATCTCCTTACGTAATCATATACCTATTCGAAGTGCGGCATCAAGTCCTAGGAGAATGGATTGCATGAGATCAGGCAGCTGATGCAGTCTTTTCTGTACATAATCTTCTATACTGCTCATCCTAGCACCAAATACACGCCCCTCAAGCCGGGCACATATTTCGCGAACACTCGCTGATACACTACTCTCCATAGATGTAGATAATTCTGCTGTTGCAGATTGTATCCTACCCTGCTGCACGCTCAGTATAATTTCTGCCCCGAAATGTTCGAAATTTCCAATCCGACAAGAAAATGCTGCTGTCTGTTCAAATCTCCAAGCTATGGACATGAAAGGTTTTTTGCTACCATCGCTTGCAATATCCTGAGCAATATCTGGATCTGGATGCTGCGGATGATGTTGTCGGCAATAGGCACATATACCATGCCAACTCATCTGACTATTGAGCCGTTTAAGATTCGTAACTGACGAAGGTCGTGAGGGAATCCCCCGCCCATCAATGTAGAGATGGGGTGATGCTTGCAAACTGCCTCGTAATTGATCTAGCTTACTGTCTACCAATAGGGTTAAATGATGACAGGCGTAGTGTTGCGTAAGACGGAAGGCACTGCCTGATATTTTTTTGTCCCCGACCAAAATATCATGCACATCATTTACCTGTGTATCAATTCCGAAACTCTGCAGGAGGGACATTACATAGGCAAAATTCATTTCTCTATTGTACATTGAGCGAGTACTGATAAAACTAAAATTTACGTTTCCCATATCATGAAACACAGCACCGCCGCCACTCCTGCGCCGACATAATCGTAGCTTGTGTTTTCGCATAAAAGGCAGGTTACATTCACGCCACGGGTTCTGGTTTCTACCAATGATAACACAGCCCCTGTTGCGCCATAAAAATAATACGGGAGATTGCTCTGTTATTTGCGACGAGAGATATTGTTCAAGTGCGAGATTGAAAAAAGGATCAACAGATGGAGAAACGAGGAGTTTCATTAATCTGTATTAGTCCAGCGTCGTGCGGGCACGAAGAGACCGAGCTATCGTCATGCGATCGGCATATTCCAGATCTCCACCTACAGGCATGCCTAAGGCAATACGAGATATGCGCTCTACGGTATCTTGGAGTAATTCCTTGATATAGCGTGCGGTGATATCTCCCTCTACAGTTGGATTTGTAGCAAGTATTATTTCCTGCACCTTTTCCTTGTGTACCCGTTTAACCAATGCATCTGTAGATAACTGTTGCGGTCCAATGCCCTGCATCGGAGCAATGACACCGTGGAGAACATGATAGAGACCGTGGAATTCATGCGTTGTCTCTAAGGAGAAAATATCCTGGGCCTGCTCCACAACACAGATTACCGTCCTGTCCCGTCCATTGTCAGCACAAATAGGGCATAAGTCCGCTTCGCTATAGGCCCCACATGTGCTACAGTATTGCACGACATCAACCAGATTCGTTATCCGCTCTGCCAATGTATAGCAAAATTCTTTCTGTACTCCAAGCAAATGATACACCATACGTGCCGCACTCTTTCGACCGATGCCCGGAAAACTTGCAAAAGAATCGACTAGTTTATCTATGGCCTTCATCACGTACCTAATACATCAGGAAAATTCGGCATCCCCCTGCCATATTCTGTTTTAATAGTTTCTTTTATGTTATGCATTGCAAGATTGACCGCAGAACACAGCATCTCTTCTACTACATTTTTCTTTTCTGGATCCAATAACTGCTCCTCAATCTGTACTGAAAGCAGCGTGAGATTTCCATTAATCTTTACAGATACCATCCCACCACCCACTGCCCCTTCGGCTGTGACAGTATGTAATTGCTCTTGCATCTTTTCAAATTGCTTTTTTAACTCATTTATTTTCCCAAGATTATCTAACATGTTCATCTGAGATCACTCATCCTTTTCTATCATGCCAAAAAACACACGCTGAACAGATTCTTCTTGCTCGCTTACTGCGTTCTTTTCGCGTTGCTTTGCCTGCACCTGTACTATATCAAATGTAGATACACCAAGTTTTTCAAGACAATTATCCAACTGTTCACGAGCTCCTTCCAGCTGTGAATACTGGTAATTGCCTTTCGTACTGATCCTGAGTTCCTTTCCATCACTTGAAAGATCCCAGGTACAATCATTGCGTAGTATTGCCTGAACGGAAAACGTCACCTCGTTTCCCAAACATTCTAATAATTTTTTTTGCATATCAGGTGAGGTCGCCTCTCGCTGTGAAGCAGGAGCCACCGCAGATGATGATGCTGCCGCCGGCGCTGCCGCTGCCGATGCTGCTGATGCTGATGCCGCTGCTGATGCCGCCGGCGCTGCCGGTGCCGCTGATGCTGCCGGCGCTGCTGATGCCTCTGCTGGTGCCGATGCTGCCGGCGCTGACGCTGCCGATTCTGCCGGTGCTGCTGATGCTGCCGGTGCTGCCGGCGGCGCTGCTGGTGCCGCTGCCGATGCTGCCGATGCTGCCGCTGCCGGTGCCGGTGCTGCTGATGCTGCCGATGCTGCCGATGCTGCTGATGATGCCGGTGCTGCCGGTGCTGCCGGTGCTGCCGGTGCTGCCGGTGCTGCCGGTGCTGCCGGTGCTGCTGATGCCGCTGCTGCTGATGATGCTGCCGGTGCTGCTGATGCCTCTGCTGGTGCCGGCGCTGCCGATGCTGCTGCTGCCGCTGCCGGTGCCGGTGCTGCTGATGCTGCCGATGCTGCCGATGCTGCTGATGATGCCGGTGCTGCCGGTGCTGCTGATGCTGCCGGCGCTGCTGATGCCGATGCCGATGCCGATTCTGCCGGCGCTGCTGGCGCTGCCGGCGCTGCTGATGCCGCTGCTGCTGATGCCGGTGCTGACGCCGACGCTGATGCCGATTCTGCCGGCGCTGCCGGTGCTGCTGACGGAGTGGGGGCAACTCTGTCTGAGGATGTTTTATTCTCCACTCGAGATTCTGCGACCTTTGAAACCGAACGCGATGTCTCCGCCTGTGATGATGGATGGGCTGCCATCATGTTGCTCTGTTTTTGAAGGGTGTTAATGCGTGCTACTAATTCTTCGTTATGTATGTATTCCCGAAGCCCACACAGTTTTCTGATAAGTACTTCCAGTTCATATTGCTGATTAATTGAGTAACGAATATCTCGATAACAGGCAAAGAGCAGCTCAAGACCATGCGTTAACTGTATCTCGCTTAATGTATTGCGATTTTCCAACAGTTCCTTATACGTCTCTTTGGATACCAGTAAGGAATTCTCTGCACTGTCCTCACTTTTTCCTGTAGCACCAACCGTAATAAACAGTAGATTACGCATATGATGAACCAATTCCTGCAAGCAATATGATATTCCGGCCCCAGTAGATAAGATCGCATCAAAGTGCTGGAAGGCATCCTGAGCATCACCCTGAATAATAGATTTGAACAACGACAACATCAAGCCGGCATCGGGGAGACCTAGGGTGGCACTGAGTTTCGCAACAGTTAGGGAACCTTCCGAAAACGCAATGCATTGGTCCAGCATGGTATAGGCATCTCGTAAGGAGCCCGTTGCCTCACGCGCAATCCAGCATAGGGCAGCTTCTTCAGACTGCAGCTGTAATTCCTGACATGCTTCTTTCAATTGCTTGAGAATGTGTTGCACAGATATCCGTTGGAACATATACTGCTGGCAACGGGAACGAATGGTAGCAGGTACCTTATGCAATTCTGTGGTAGCAAAGATAAATATGACATAATCAGGTGGTTCCTCTATTGTTTTGAGAAGTGCATTGAATGCACTAATCGATAACATGTGAACCTCGTCTATGATGTAAACTTTGTATTTAAGTGATGTCGGAGGGAAGAGTATTTCATCTTTAATGGCCCGGACGTCATTCACCCCTGTATGAGATGCTCCGTCAATTTCAATAACATCCAGCGATTTCCCCTCAGCTATTTCTTGGCCTTTTTCATCATTCCATGCACCTACAGTACCATTTTGGGTATTCAATGCAATAGCAAGGATGCGCGCTGCCGATGTCTTCCCTACACCACGAGGCCCAGAAAAGAGATATGCCTGGGCAATGCTTCCAGACGAGATGCTGTTTTGTAGCGTCGTAACGACAAATTCCTGTCCAACTACTTCCTGAAAAGATTTTGGACGTTTCCGTAGTGCAGTAACTTGATATTTCATAATATTAGCCTCAAATGGAAGCCGGAGAAACTGCTGAACAGGATCAACATACTTACCGCTGCTTCTTTCCAGACCTGACGGGGTTGGGCATCATCTCCCTTCACAGACTCCGGCAACCATAGAGAACGCGGAGAGAGGGGGATTCGAACCCCCGGTACCCCGTTAGGAGCACAAACGCTTTCCAAGCGTTCACCTTCAGCCACTCGGTCACCTCTCCTAGAAACCTTAAGGCCCTAGTATACTAATACTACTACATATTGACCATATGTTGATAGCAGTATATCATGAATTAACGCATATGAGCTATTACAAAATTACAGGGCACACGTGTGTGAAGGGAGAGATAAAGATAAGTGGCAATAAAAACGCTGCCCTCCCTTGTATTGCGGCAACCCTCCTGAGTAATGAAACAGTCACGTTACGCAACATACCAAACATTGAAGATGTCCGTGTTATGCTTGACATTCTCCGAAAGATTGGGTTCAAGGTAACACGAGATAATCCTAGCAGCACATGTATTGTTGAACCCGCCGATATTATTCACTCAGATATACCCCTTGAATTGGGAACAAAGATACGGGCATCTATCCTCTTTGCAGGGCCATTGTTGGCTCGAACAGGTAGGGTAACTTTTCCTCCTCCTGGGGGTGATGTAATTGGGAAACGCCGCCTAGATACGCATTTCCTAGCTCTGAAGGCATTGGGAGCAATACAGGACGAAACAACGGAGCAGAAGGATACCTACTCATTACATACATCTGGTCTACGCGGGAGTGATATTTTTCTTGATGAAACGTCTGTTACGGCAACAGAGAATGCAATTATGGCAGCAGTACTTGCTAAGGGGAAAACTACTATCGAAAACGCTGCGAGCGAACCACATGTTCAGGATCTTTGCCACTTGCTATGTAAAATGGGTGCAGATATAGAGGGCATCGGATCCAACATTCTTACCATACAGGGACAGAAAAACCTTGGCAAAAAAGGCCTGGAATTCGAAATTGGTCCTGATTATATGGAGATAGGTTCCTTTATTGGTCTTGCAGCTGTTTCTCGTGGCGAACTGACACTTTGTGGCATTGACCAAAAGCATATGAAAATGATGCAGCTTGGCTTTCAAAAACTGGGTCTTAAATGGGACATTGAAGGAAGGAAACTCTTAGTGTCTGCAAAGGAAAATTTTCAAATACAAACCGAGCTCGGCAATGCCATCCCTAAAATAGACGATGCCCCATGGCCTGGGTTTCCCCCCGACCTCATTAGCATTGCCATTGTCGTTGCCACACAAGCAGAGGGCATTGTCCTGATTCATGAGAAGATGTACGAATCGCGCTTGTTTTTCGTTGATAAACTCATTGAAATGGGTGCACAAATTATTCTCTGTGATCCACACCGCGTAATAGTTGCTGGTCCATCAAAGTTGATCGGAAGCAAATTAATTTCTCCCGATGTACGTGCCGGTATGGCAATGTTATTGGCTGCCGTCTGTGCAGAGGGTGAGAGCACCATCCATAATATCTATCAGATAGAGCGGGGCTATGAAAATATTTGTGAACGTCTACGAGGAGTTGGTGTAAGTATTACCCGTGGCGAGGAGTAGAAAAAAGACTAAACACTACCAGAACACCAACAAGCATGAGGGCTATGACTATTACCAATACAATGAGGGCAGGGATGTTGCCAAGCAACAACAGTAAGCTCCCACTGAGTATGCGTCCCAGATATAGATATGCCTCCTGCATGAGATAAATAATACATACCACAACAGGAAATAAAACAACATTCCCTATTGTTAAAGAAGCATCTTGTGCACGCTGGCGATACACATTTGCAACAGTAATGGACAAGAAAGAAAACAACAATATCCCGATGGAAAGAAAGATCCTATTGGATAATTCTGAGAGTGTATGAGACCAACGTTGCGGAGCATGTACGCGAGTATAGCTGAGCAGGCGAAGGAGCCCGACAGTATCAATATTGCTTACGATGTGCTGGTTTTCATGCGATACAATGAGTTCATCAATGGGAGCTAACAATGGTAAAAAATATGGCGGGAGCTCTCCTGTGCCAGCTTGTACAGGATTCAGGGTTTGGAGGCTTCTGTTATCGTTGATCATGCGAAAATTGAGCATTAAACCTGTTATCTTGCCTACTTCACAATTGAAATGTTCAAGAATTGTACCATCCAGCAAATACCGAAATACCTCAATGCCAGTAGCATAATGCTCTCCTTCAATGGAATATAATGTATCAATATATACTAATTCACGAAAGTCTGAGCCCGACCTGTTTTGAAACATAATATTGTGTATCGCTGGATATTGCTGTGCCAGATCCAGCTCGCTACGATAAAAAGACAGCCCCCGCATGCTCTCTTGCACACGGTCGTAGTAAATTTGGACATCTATGTCAGTGGGATACTCGTCTCTTAAATCGGTAAAGATAAAATAAGCACGCAGGAGGGCCTCCGGATTTCCATTTAATCCCTCTATATAATCATGATAGCCATCAACTGTTTTTGTGTAACGCTCCCATGCCTTGCGTTCTTTGAATGTTCGACGCGATTGATTCATCATTCCTTGCAAGGATTCATGTATGATGTGCTCGAGATCAAAACGAGATGTTTCACTCACAAGTGTAGCCCGGGTCGCATAATAATGGGCCGATATGAAATCTTCTTCTGCTATATACTGTTCTGATATTTCTATTAACTCTTTCAGAGAATATCCATCGTATGATGGGTCGGACTGCAATGCTCCCTCGTCCTTCTCTACCTGCGTCCCTCGAATAATGCCCTGTGATTGATAGGCCTCCTGCAATATACTTCCAACATCACCTAAGTTATCAACATATCTGGCATATTGTTCTAGATCCCGAATAACCGCTGAGTACTTCCCTTCGCCCATAGATTCAGTAGCTGATTTCTGTAAATTTTCAAGCACCTGGGACAACGAACGCATATTATCCAGTTGATATCGTATAGTAGGCAGAACGAGGAGTAACATAACAATATATACTAGAGCTATGCTTGCCTGGGCAGCAATCAACGAAACATGCGAAATAATCTGTTGTCGCATTGAGCCGCCTGCCTGTTCTTGTTTGCTCCCATATCCAGCAAATAGGGCGCTGCAATGTATCAGTAGCCATAAGCCACAGAAGATGTCTACAGCACTCAATACAACATACAGGAACATGTACTGTGGGTGGATGTTCCCAAAGGGAAGAAAGAATATAATGTACAATCCTATACACAGAAAAGCGACAGCATAGACGCTAATAAAGGCAATGTAGGAGAAGACTCTACCCATTGTACCCTACCTTCCTGAACAGACAAATGAGAGAAATGCAAAACAATATCAGACCCGGAACAATGAGTCCTCCGTGATATCTATTGAACCATAGCAAGGCAGATTGTAAGCGTACGAATACACCATCAGGAAGTACTAAAAGTTCGCACCAGCGATATAGAAAAAAAACAAACCAGCCAACTAATATGCTGACCCATATATGCAATCCATAACGGGGACTGGTGCATACCAGACACCAGAGTGATAGTACAATGCCAGTTATTCCGGAAAGCATGAGTAATAATACGAACCATCTGCCCCTTTCCGATAACTTCTGATTAAGATGTTCAATGGGCAACCACAGTTGCTTGATGATGTTTGGTGGGGCGAAAGTAGAATAATGAGGAGTGCTCGAAAGAGAAAGCGAAATCGGCTCTTCGCCGTTATCAAACAA
Organism: Spirochaetia bacterium; assembly: GCA_964291355.2. Lineage (GTDB taxonomy): Bacteria > Spirochaetota > Spirochaetia > WTKD01 > WTKD01. The sequence goes on from OZ220223.1 coordinate 815,276, forward strand.
TATGCTCCCTGTTTGTTCATGGAGCGTCGCACTGTGCATAGAAAAATAAGGATTCTGTTGTGGGTCGCCAATAATGGCCCTATCCAACATGAACGATACCGCCTCTTCCCCGTACGCAAACACCGCTTCTTGTAGTATTACTGTTTTTTCATCCTCGGTTTTCAGAAGATATTGATATGGCAAGGTTTGATCAGAAAGAGTCAGTGTGCTGGGCATGGGAGAAATTCGGGAATGTAGTGCGGTAAAAATTCCAAACACAAGCCCAATATTACACAAGCCCAATAGCAATAACTGGAGTGCGGGCACATGTCCTCGCTTTCTTATACGAAACATGCACTGTAGTACGGCAGTACAGGAAACGGGAAGCATAAAGATGTATAATCCCGTAATTACTACGTCACGGAAAAAGCCCTTACTTATTGCCCAATTATATACAATACCGTAACGATACAGCATGTAAAACAAAATACTGATACTTAATCCGCAAAAAAGATATACAAGATAAGCAAGTAACTGACGAACTATTTGTTTCATATATCACTGTTTGGAATGTTATATGTAAACATTCCTACCAGCAAGTATACTACATCATCACAAATAATTACCATTATTTTGGAAATTCCAACAAAATATTATTAACAATTCCCTGGGGGGCTTGAAATAACCAAAGTACAGCATCAGCAATGTCTTCTGGCTGAATGACATGCAGATCTGCAGGGTCTTGTAGCCCCATGTCGCCCCCACGAACATAACCGGGATAGATAACATGGACTGCCACCCCAGACGAGCCGAATTCGCGCGCGGCAGAGCGGGCAATAACCTCTATTCCTGCCTTTGCTGCACTATAGGCAGCCGTTCGGAGTAAGCCACGCAGAGTACGAATAGTGCTCGCTCCAAAAAGTAAAATGCGCCCCCAGCCACGTTCAGCCATAACTGGTGCACATGCTGATACCAAAGCACCGCTTAAACTAAGATTCCATCGGCACATCGCTTCCCATTCTTCCCCCTGTGTTGCTGATAAGGATGCTTGTAGGAAGGGGCCAACAGTTACAACAAGGATATCGATCGGCTGATATTTTTCGATCTCTCCCATCATGCCTTCAATGTTTTGAATGTCGTACAGGCATTCCTGTACCTGCGTAAGGGAGCGTAATTCCTGACACTGTATAGAGAGCTGCGCCTCATCCCTGCCATGTACAACAATTTCAGAACCGGCCTGAGCTAGGGCTCTTGCTATGGGCCTGCCGGTGAGCCCGGTTCCCCCAAGAATGAAACTTCGCTTTCCTGTAAGATTATTATGTTGCCACATATGCATTCCTCATATACTTATTGATAGGTTTTTATATAATATGGTACGTAGCAGATTTTGTAAATGGAGACGAATGCGAATACATCATTATGAAGACAAATAAACAAAAAAAACAAATCCGTTTTCTTCGTGCGGAGATAATAGCATGCTGTGTAGATGTCGGTTTTATCACACAATTTTTTTATATATTCCTCTGTCTATCAATTCCCATGCTTGCAGATAACTATCTGGTATTTGTATTGGGAAGGATCTTCGGCATCTACATTGTTCTTGCTGTTGAGGCATCATGTAGTCTTGCAGCTCTTATTATAATACGGAATAGTATTGTGACAATATCAGAAATACTATTTAGCAAATTATCCGGCGGGAAAAAAATCGATAGAGAACTCTCACTGCTCCTAACGCATATTCTAGCAGCAATGCTGCTTATTCTACCTGGCTTTGTTAGTGATGCACTAGGATTGCTGTTTCTTATTCCGGGACCGAACCATCTTATTCATCTCTGGTTCACGCGTGTGTACCAGCACGAGTTTTTTAAGACCTCCGAATATCTAGCTAGCATTATGCCGACCGATTAACTCCCTCTTAATTGAAATACTCTATGGCCTTTCGTAATATACTATCATACTGAAGATCAAAGAGTTGTATCTTGTTCTCTACAGAACGATATACCTCTTGTCGCAATCTATGTCGGAAATATTCTTCGTTCATATCCGGGAGATCTTCTTGGATTTGCCCGACGAAACGCTCTATCTCTGCAGGAGCAAAATTACCTTCATCAATAAATGCATCTAACAGCCCTTGGTTCACTAATTCGGTATAGGCAAGAACTTCTTCATCAGTTAATTCCTCTCCTTCATGGAGAATATCAGGTTCAATGCCAACTGAATCAATATCACTTCCTGATGGCGTATAGTAACGAGCTGTAGTCAGACGGATGGCATAATCATCGACACTTATTATCTGCTGCACCGATCCCTTTCCATAGGTGGTCGTTCCCATAAGCTCTGCCCGGCCATGGTCCTTAAACGCACCGGCAAATATTTCAGAAGCGGAAGCCGAGGCCCCGTTTATCAGAATAAGAATAGGAATATCTACATCAGCTATAAGAGAATTTGTCGTCTTGTGTTCTATCTTACGAGTTCCGTCCCTGCCTTGAACAGAAACAACTAGTTTATTACGGAAAAACGGATCAACAGCACGGATTGCCCCATCTAGAGCTCCACCACCATTGTCACGTAGATCAACGATCAAATGTTCTGCACGCTGTTCCAGCAAACTCCCGAGTGCCTCACGAATTTTTGCCCCAGTATGGGAGGTAAATACGAATATTCGTATGTAGCCCACAGTATCGTCTATCATACCGTATTCTACGGTCGGCACCTCAATGCTGGCACGGGTAAGTATAACGGGAAAGGGTTCTGCTGAACGTCGTTTGATGCTTAACTCCACATCTGTACCAATCTCGCCTCTGAGACGCATGACTGCATCATTGAGTGTCATATCGCCGGTGCCATCTCCGTCAATCTCAATAATAAGATCGCCCGAACGAAGACCCTTGCGCTCTGCTGGTGTATTAATAATGGGTGATATGACTTCTATGTAACCAGCTACCTCATCACCCTTCTGTTTATCAACGTACATCCCGAGCCCGCCGAAGCTTCCTAAAACCATCCCCTCAAGCCGCATGAGCTCATCTTCAGAAAGCAAGGTGCTATAGGGATCATCCAAGGCCGACATCATGCCGCTCAGGGCTCCCTGTATGAGTGCGTCTGAATCTACCTCTTCTACATAGTTATTGGCAATCTGTGCATAGAGCTTCTCGATAATCGTAAACTGTGATTCCCTGCTCTGACTGCTTTGTGCAATAAGATAGGAGGGGAGAATTACTGCAATTCCACATACCAAGACAATAAATACAGTAAGAATTAGCCTTCTTTTTTTGTGTAAAGTTGCCCCTTCCTCCCGGTTACTAATTAATTTCTTAAGATTCGTCCATTTCATATGTATTGATAACATACACAAGAAAAAAAAACAAGGTGTAAGGAAATTATATTGTGCAAATGGTATCGGTTTTCGTAAAAATTATGTATAATTCACCTAGGTGCGTTTATGATACAATCATTTTTAGAATTTCCATCGTGGATTAGTCCCATGGTTATACCTGGTATTCCAATTCTACGTTGGTATGGTTTGATGTACGTAATTAATATTATTATAGTATATTCTGCAGTACTCAGAGAAATACGAGCAAAGGAAAAATTTCTGATTACAGAAAATGACCACTTCAATATTATTCTCTGGGGCATCATTGGAACAGTAATTTGTGCGCGTTTGTTTTCGGTATTCATCTACGATACAAGCGGCATCTACCTAGCTCGTCCATGGCTTGCCTTCTGGCCCTTTGATGAGAGTGGTAATTTTGTAGGACTACAAGGCATGAGCTACCACGGAGGTATTGTGGGGGCCTTCGCGGGTATTATTATATGCTTAGTCGTTATGCAGAAACAGCGCGTATTCCTTGAATATGCTGATTGGTTCTTTGCCATCTTCCCACTGGCATACACCTTTGGAAGACTCGGAAACTTTATCAATGGCGAGCTCTATGGTCGTATCACTACGGCATCTTTTGGCATGCGTTTCCCCACGGCTGAGCTGTTGCCCATCAGCAATCCGCACATTGCAGCTGCTGCGGAGAAATTCGGACTGGAAGCGAATAGCGACGGCATGGTAAATATTCCTCGTCATGCATCCCAGCTGTACGAGGCCTTCCTAGAAGGAATACTCCTTTGGTTGTTTCTCTGGTTCATTATTCGCAAGAAAAAGACCTTCCATGGCTACCTGATTTGTTGGTATCTTATTGGATATGGAGTGGCTCGTTTTATTGCAGAGTATTTTCGACAACCTGATGAAGGCATGGGTTTTGTTATTCAACTTACCCTTCGAAATAATCCGAACTGGCTCTTGATGAGTCCATGGAATATTACAATGGGCCAGATTCTTTGTGCGCTTATGATTATTGCAGGAACAAGCTTATTCTTTATTTTACGACATCGTCACCTCAGCGAGCCGAGCATACAGACCTATAAAAAACCTGCGGCACTGAAAAGCAGGAAAATACATCAGAAAATTAAGAAGATAGAAAAGAAGAAATAGCCGCTACACCGAATAATAAAGCCCTTGCTTGAATTGTCTCTTTTGCGAAGCTCGTATTTCATCGCTGTAGGCCTGGAATAGATCCTCCAATCGCCGGGAAAGTACCGGCAGACTAAACTCTCGTGCACCCAATTCAAAATTATGCTCTGTCATCTGTTCCCGTGCTTTGGGATGGGTAAGAATATGATGTGCATAGGTTAATGCCGAGTCGGGTATGATGAGGTTCCCATTTTCATCATACTTATCGCGTATTTCAATGTTCTTAAAGCCCGCCGATTTTATATCTGTTTTATACACCAAATATGTCGAGGTTACAATCGGCACTCGTGCTGCTACCGCTTCTAACAAGGCATTGCCAAAGCCCTCCCAGACGGGCAAATATAACACCAGATCCGCCTGTGCTAATACATCTCTATTTGTGTACATGCGTTTCCCGTCTACCACGCCGCGCACGGAAGCAACCTGATCGGAGATCATCAGCATGGGAACCTCCAGGATTTTTGCCTGCTCTTTTATTCTATTTAGATATACATCATTTGGTTCATCGCCCTGATAGAGTGAGATGACAAATTTTAATCTGCCCTTTAATGCTGGGTATTTTTTTTGTAATTTTCCAAGAAAGGCAATGGAATCATGTATGTGTTTCCGGGGCACTATACGAGTAGGTTGCAATACAAGGATATCATCCGGTTCCAATCCAATGTCTGCTCGCAGTTGATCATTATAATTGTCCTTCGTAGTTACATGTTCAAAGTCCTCGTAGTTATAAATAACAAAGGGTTTTATGCGTTGAATAACACTGAGAACATGCTGAGAATAGGTAGAAATGACAACATGCTCTAAGCTGGGGTCATTGGGGGGCATAACTCCCTGTAAAAAATCATCTATTCTGCTATGGCTAAACCGGCTACGCTCCCACCAGAAATCATGGTGATGAAATATAGTTGCAATCCGTCTTTCGACAGAAAGCTGATACAATGTCGTACCACTAACAAGGGACATCGGCAGAGCATTCGTGTTTTCACCAATTAATACATCAATATTGCTGCCCTGTATACGCTGATATATGTCGTTGCTTGCCTTATTTGCAACAGACTGGATCTCCTCCATCGTTCTGCCAACAGTTTTATCGGAAATATACTCATTATGCGTTCCATTGATATAGGGGAAGAAGACCGTCTCCGCTCTCTTTTGTAATTGCGTATCAAATCGAAGCTCAGGAATAGTATGTTGTTTATCTTCGTGTACATTAGTAAGCTGCACAGGATAATGTCCCGCAAAGGTATGTACAGTATGCCCTGCAGAATTTAATGCATCTATCCATTTGCTTGTTTCAAGAGATACTCCATCAACATCACCGAGCTTGCCACAAATAATACCAACTGTAAAGGATTCAGTCATAACAGATACATCATAATATAGTGATGCGTTTGTGACAAGGATGATTTCAAGGTCTAAAGCGCTTGAAAAAGTGTAGCCCCATGAAGATCAGGAGGACGCCCATACAGATCCAAATAAACCAATCGCCAAAACGTGTATAGATTGTTGCTTGTTGATCCGGTATATTGGTGATGTCTGCAATGAGAAAATTGGGCTCGTACATGTCTGTAGATTCTTGTAGTCGTCCATAACTATCTACGTAACTCGTTAATCCTGATGCTGTGGCTCGAATAAAGGGTTTGCGATGCTCTACCGCACGGAATACCGCACTGGCATAATGTTGTTGTGCTTCTACCTCATTCTGTGCCCAGTAATCGTTGGACATATTAACGAGTACTTCTGCACCGGCACGTACCATGGCACGTGAAACGGAGGGAAAACTATCCTCAAAACATATCAGCGTGGAAAACTGAAACTTTGGAGACCTAAATACAACTGCTTCTGTTCCGGGCTCCCATAAATGCACATCAAAGATCAATAAGATATTATGTATCCACGGGAAAATGTTTTTGTAGGGAAAATATTCCGTAAAGGGAACAAGTTTGATCTTATGATATGTTTCCATCCGCTTGCCTGTGTCAGAAAATAATACGGCAGCATTATAATCTTGTCGTTCTATTTCTTTTCCTGCCTGATCGCGAATAATTTTGTAATCATCATTCCCCGTTAACAACCATTGCTTCAGATCCTTTTGGTATTGTAGAAAATCATGCACAACCTCTGTATACCTATTCGTATCCCTGGGCATTTTCGACCACCTGCTAATATTAGGCACGACTGCTGTTTCTGGCCAAACAATGAGGTCGGGGTTCGCTCCTGCTGCTTGATTCGTTAGTATTTGTAAGGTTGAAAGAGTGCGTTCATAGGAATGCTTTCTCGGATCACTGTTGTTTTGAATCAACGCAACCCGTGCTAAATGCTGTGAAGGCGGTTCCCACATGATACTGACAAATCCATACGAAAAAACAACAATAAACATTACCAATACGGGTAGCACCGTCTGTAATAACATTTTTATGCTAGGGCCCGGGCTAACAATTAGTTTCGCAATGACGGCATTTACCCACGCAATGATAAAACTAATGCCCCAAATGCCGGTAACTGATGCTATCTGTATCAGGGTTAAATTCTGGTACTGTGTGTGCGGAAGGACTCCCCATGGAAATGATGCAAAGCCTTGGTGTAGATACCACTCAAACACTGTCCACACAAGCGGAAGTATGAGGGTGCTACGTGTAGAACGTATTACGTACAATCCTGGTATAAAAAACACAATGTAATACAGAATGCGAATGAATATGGAAAATTGCAGGGAAACAAAGCTAAAGGTTCCCAGCCAGTAGTGAACAAACAGAACAACAAAACAGCCGTAAACTACAGCAAAAAACAATGCCTGCTTGTAGCGGGTATAACGGATTACCAGAAAAAACGGCACCAAGGATATCCATGCAAGAAAGCCCGCACCCTCCTGTATTAATCCTGATGGCATGGATAATCCCCGAAGCAGAACTCCCAGAAAAATCAATGGAAGCGCATATCGCTGAATGAATTCCTCGTTCTTCAAGTGCAGAAAAAGAAGAATATATCCCCCCAATAATATCAGCAAACTGGGGGCATAGCGAAATATTACAATAAGCCGTTCTTGTGCGCTGTCAATAGCAAGGGAAAGATTTCCGTTTGTTGCAGCAAAGCGTTGCGCGTAGTCCATGTTCGCATTTTCTGCATAGAAGTAAGAACAGAAAAATAAGAGGAGGGCATAACAGAATAAGCCCTCAAATATCATACGCAAAACATTGATATCTCCTGTTTCCGTTCGATATTGATATAACAGCCAGCCCCCTACAAGCAGGTGTAATAGGAGCAGGACAGAATACGGAAGATTCGCTATCTGGAACAAATGAGTATTGTGCACACCAGTGGCGATGAACAGGACCGCAACGAGCATGGCTACAATATTGAATATTCCTAGGAACAAAAACAATTTTTGCTTAGACAGATGCATGATATTACCACGACCAGTGTACACTAATGAGAAGTATTTTTCCAGACTTTGCAATCAGCTTTCTGGCATGAGCACAAAGAAATCTGCAACCCTCTTGTTAATCCGCGCTTGATTCAGCTGGTCTCCAATGCGCTTCAATTCTGCATCGATCGATTCCATATTTGCCCAGCAATCAATCCCCTTGGCCAATCGATGCCGCAATAGCAATGCGGATAATTCTTTTTCCAACAATTCCCGTTCAAGTAGGGTGATGTGTTGCTGCAATAATTTTTGCTCCAGTCCGCCTTCTGTTTTCTTCTGTCTTGCTGTAAGGAGTTCTTCTTGCAATTTCTGTATCGCTGCTTCTTCTGCTCCAACATATTCCTGAGTGTAGGCATTCGGTATGGGATATTGTTGAAAATAGTCCGGAATCTTTCGTTCAGGCGTGATTGCGTATAATTCTTTCTGTTCTGCCTTCCCCTGTTGCACAGTAGCATCCTTGCCCGGATGAGGATATAAGAGAAAGCTGGCAATTTCCTTAGGAGCCATTGTAATGGCTTCGGGAGAAATAGCTTCCTCCCCTTGTTCAGATAAATTCGTTTTACATGCCCTGAGAATGGGGAATCCTAATTGTAACCGGGCCTGTATCTGTGCATCATCAGGATTGTACATACGCAGGAGCAGGGCTTCACCATTCTCGCTCCGTTTACATGCAGATACACGCAACCCACCATGCTGGCTCTGTACATCCAAACGAAGGATCTGTTGCTCTGCAGTACAAGACGAGCCAGCTCCCATAAATTGGTAGGGAGGAAGGAGCTGCATGTCAATTTCATGCAAACATTCCTTCCAATCGCTGCCAAAGGAACAGAATGCATATTCAAACTGCATATCGCGCAACATCCATGCATCAGGAGCCATAATATTCGGACCGGCGTCACCACTGCGACTCTCAAGATTGCTCTGCGCAATCCAACCAACCGACCGGAATAGATGTAGCAACACATCACCCTGAACGTTACATTGATATTCACGCAAATCGCGGGAAATCAGAAGAAGCCCCGCCCTTCCATTTCCCTGGGCAACCCAGCCATCCATGGGATGGTCTCCGTAATCCCTTACCTCGCGTGCAGTAACATTCAGACTGCTTTGTTGTTCTATGCGTAGATCCTCTACCTCGTTACTTCGTTCTATCGCTTCAAAAATAGTTCCTGCATGATGCTTGTCTGACGCCAAACCGGTCTGAAATTTAATGGACAATCGATGATCCCGTGCCCGATTCCGAATAGTTGTCTTACAGCGAATAAGCGGACTATTCCGATGTACTGTAATCTGTGTATCAATTGGAATTGAAATGTTTTCCTTACTGCGCTTCCCATCCACTAGCCCCTGAGGAATGTCGAGGACATGTCCGATAGAGATACGGAGTAACAGCTGTCCTTCAAGGGTGTAAGCTATGTCGGCTTTTTTGCCCTGGCTACTGTAGAGAACCTCCTCATGGCAGGGGGAATAATTGTAACAATCTCCTGCATCTGAGACATCTTCAAAAATATGTAGTCCGCGAAATTTTTGCTTGCTTGCATGATCATATAGGTCGAGACTCCCATCATCCTTTATTTCCAAAGTAAAAAAATCGTTTGTAACCTTTCTTTTCTCTCGGTCGATCTGCCATTCTCCGTCCACATGCATCGTATTGTCCGATCCTACTGCAGTTAAAGAAAGGGCTTCCATCCGAACTGGCACAGCAACCTGATCCTTCCCCATGTCATACTGGCACCCCTCTGGCAATGAGAGCGCTTCAAAGTCTAGGTTTGGAATAGTAATTATCTCTTCTCGCACGAAGGGGCTGGGATTAAAAAGATAGACCCCCTCCCCGCCCATGAGCCCTCGGGCAGAGCATATGATGTCTGAACGAATTTCTTGTTCCAAGCTTGTTAATCGTTGCTCCATGTTATAATGAACAGGGTCAACACTGACGCCACAAATACTATCATGGGGATGATTGCGAAGCAGTTTTCTCCACCGCGCCATCAACTGATCCGCGGGATATTCACCCCCTGCAAGCCAGGACAATGTAGCAAGCGGTTCTGCAATGCTTTGCAACAGATATTCACATAACAAGCTATGTTGTTTGAGATGGATACGTGCACTGTGTATGCCGGGAAAAACAGCCACCTCCCTGCCACAGTTCTGTTCTCCGGTAATGGTAGGAATTTCTTGTATCTCATTGCGAACCGCCTGAGCATAGATGGTCGGAGTACTTTGTTGTACGGTGTATTCACTCCGTGGTCCGAGGATGGGCACAATATCTTCCGGCTCTAATTCCTGGTCATATCCATTCATCAATAAAAATTGTTTGCTATTGGAGAATGGCAACAGACTCTGTACAGCTGCCTCTATTCGTTCCTCCGTCTTGCCGCGCAATAATCGCATAGCATTTCGGTAACTATCGATCATGTACAACACAAGCTGCTCGTCGCCATTGCTTCCCACCCAACGCAATTCGCATTGTTTCCCCGCACTGCGGATGCCCCGCCAGACAAAGAGATGGTCTATACCAAATTGTCTGTGAATCTGTGGCGACTGGGCTGGCAGCCCGAAATTATCCATGAGCCAGCCACTTTTCATACGAGCACCCCAATGCTCAGCATCCCGGAGCCCCAGTAGCATGTTTCGGACTAGCGTTTCGCCCCCTGCAAGGTACCAGTCAAGCTGCACATAATAGGGTCCAAGAAGAATTCGCCCCTCCTGCACGAATTTTCGCACAGAATCAAGTTCAGTCCCTGTGAATTTGTTCTGTTGTTTCAACTCATGTATCCAATCATGAATAATGATTGTCGCACCATCAAGAACAAAACAATAATTACTACGTCGCTCAAGAAGAGCAAATAGTTCAGAAAAGAAATCCGGCAGCCAGCGCTTGAAATACTGCGCTGATAAATACCACTCCCGATCCCAATGTGTATGAGATATGATATGTACTTTCATAGTATAGTTCCCCGTTCTATTCGCATAATTCTCGAATAAAACTGTACATTGGCATTATACAAAAAAAAACAAGGAATGTTGACACAGCATACACAGATTGTGTACAATGTAATAAAAATTTTAGGAGGTTAAAAGTATGTACTTACGTAAAAGTGCTCTTTTTATTATTTGTTTGATATTCTTATTTACCCTACCAGCATTTGCTGGAGGACGTGATGAAGAGGCTCCAATCCCAGAACCAACAGAACCAGAAGCCCCCGCACCTCAGCCCACTGAGGAAGTGGTCATCACATTATGGACTACCGAGGAACAACCGGAACGCATAGCCGTGCAGGAAGAAATTTCGGAAATGTTTAAGGAAGCTAGTGGCATAACGGTAAAGGTTGTACCCGTCTCAGAAAATCTTATGGCGGAACGCGCCACTGCTGCATTTGCATCTGGGAATTTGCCCGATGTAATATATCACCCGCTCAAGAACACTTGGAGCTGGGCAGATGCAGGCATTCTTGATTCTTTTGCAGCAACCGAAGCAATGAATGAACTTGGCGCCGACACCTTCCTGTCCGCGGCATTGGATAAAGTCAGTGATGGGAACGACTACGTGGCAGTGCCTGTCGATGGATGGACACAGTTACTCGTCTATCGCGAAGATTTATTTACTGCTGCTGGCTTGAACGCACCCAGCACCTACGATGATATTCTTGTAGCCATTGAAGCACTGCATAATCCACCAGAGATGTACGGCTTTGTTGCTGCTACCGACCCCGACCAGGGATATACAATGCAGGTCTTTGAACACGTTGCATTAGCAAATGGCGTACAGTTGGTAGATACGCAGGGACAGGTCGTGGTTAATTCTCCAAAGCTTGTCGAAACGTTGGAATTCTATAAAAAACTCGCTGCAGCAAGTCCTCCGGGCAATCTATTTTGGCAGCATTCCCGTGAATTATACCTAGCCGGAAAGGCAGCCATGATTATATGGTCCCCCTTCTTGCTTGATGAGCTTGCTGGTCTCCGCGACAGTGCCCCGGTTACTGTATCAGATGATCCCACAACAAAAGAGCTTGCACAGAAAACTGCCTTCCTAGGTAGTCTCGCTGGTCCTAGCAACCCTTCAGGTGCGGGCTGGGCAGATTATCGTTACTTCGGAATCACTGTTGATGCAAACATAGAAGCAGCAGTTGAGTTCGTCAAATTCTCCATGAACGAGGGCTACGTAAAAACACTTGCCATCGCTCCTGAAGGGAAATTCCCCATTCGAAATGGCACGCAGGACGACCCCAACAAATTCATCGATGCATGGCTTGCCTTGGATGTAGGTGTCGACCGCAGAGAGGCTCTCTCAAACACCTATGACAAAGAAGTAATAACTACAATGCGCGATGGTCTTCAGACTGGTACTCGTTGGGGCTTTGAAGATAAATACTTCAGCGTCATGTCGAAGGTGTATGAGACAAAAACTGTAGCAGGGCTAATACGTGAATTCCTAGACGGAAAGTATGATGCTCAAAAAACAGCAGAACTCATCGCTGAAGAAGTACAAAAATTCGTACCATAATTTTTGAAATGATTCATAATAAAAAGCAAGAAAGTGGCAACTTTCTTGCTTTTGTAGTGTTAAAAAAATTCAGTTTCTTAAAAATACAAACTACAAGGGAGGTTTAATGTGATTGAAAAACAGTCAAATTCAAATATCGTAAATGAACAGGAAGAGCAGAATTTCGTTGAGATGGAAAATCAAGAAGAAGATTTTCTTGACGGAATTTGCCCCTATGATGGAAGTACAGAATCCTGCGAAAGTTGTCAATAAGACATCATGGCATTATCGCTCCTACAGCAAGAACGACGCCTAGCTTATTACATGCTATGCCCATCATTTTTGATAGTATTTATAATTACTATCTTTCCCATCTTGGCAAATGTTTGGTTTAGCTTTAAGCCACTACAGCTCGCAAACTTGCGAAAAGCTGATATTCTTGTTACCGAACAAATCCGGCGCAGACCCTCTGCTGTTGGAGAGGAATTACTCATACGACTTGTACTCAGAAACAGCAGTGCAAGTCAGAGTATTAATAATGTAAACATAACTATAGCCATTCCAGATGGCTTGCAATTGCAAGAGCTTCCTCCGCTTTTTGAGCAGAAGGGGCAAGAGCTCATCGCTCAATTTCCACTATGGGAGCCAACTGTACGGCAGGATTTTATATTATCATTTCGAGCAAAGCAGGTATTTCTTGCTTCTCCTATAGCGAAACAACAGACAATACTGAACCCTGTTATTACCGGCACGGCACCTAACCCACTCATTTTTGGCACACTCAATCTGGACAATTACCAGACGGTCATTCAATCTGATAAGTTCTTCCCTACACTGGCAGTGACTGTAATATATAGTGCTGCAGCTGCATTTGGAGCCCTACTCTTAGGGTTAATCGCAGCATTGTTAATACATTCCCTCAAACATTCGCGGGGCATTATTACAACTTTGCTATTATTTCCCTATATTGCCCCAATTATTGCACTGGCATTGAGCTGGGTGTTTCTGCTCGACCCATTTAGTGGCACTGTAAATCACCTGCTTATTAAGGCAGGATGGATAAAGGATGCAATCCCCTTTCTCAGTAAGGAATCATTTGTGCTCTTTGGAATAAACTTTCCCCTAGCACTGTCCGCGGTAATTGGCTTTAGTTCTTGGCGTTATTTTCCGCTCATGTTTCTGTTTATCTTGGCACGCCTACAGGCAATACCAACTTCATTATACGAAGCTGCTCGGGTAGATGGCTCTGGTTCAATATCCAGCTTCTTCCGAATAACCCTGCCCCTATTGGCACCGGTAATGACTACGATGTATTTGATCCGCTTTATGTGGAATTTCAATAAATTCGACGACATCTTCCTCCTAACAGGTGGAGCCGCCGGAACCCGCACCCTCCCGATTGATATCTACGTTCAAGCTTTTGCACTTGGCAACATAGGAACGGGGGCAGCCGTAGCAATGCTATTGTTTCTGTTTCTTGCTTTATTTCTCTTGGCATACACACGGTATAAGCCCGATACAGACATATAATATGAAAAGACTACTGTTTAAAATACATATTGTTCTGCTTGCTATCCTGCTATTCCATCTAGTATCTGTTCTTGCATGGCTTCTTGTTATTATGATGGGCTATAGCGACAATGAATTTTCCGCTCCTGCTGTCTTTATTATCGGCATATGTATTGGCATCGTGGGGCTTGTACGGGACAAACTTCCCACAAGAGGGCAGCGCTGGCTCTTGCCATGGCTCATTGCCTGGACCTGTTCGTGGATTGTTGGAATCTTCATGGGGCATCCCTTTGCTTCGATATTGCCTAACGCTTTAACGGTACTATTCACAGCTGCAACATCATTAATTACTATGCTTCTGCTTCTTCGATATGTTACAAGGGTTTCTCCCAGCATGGACGCTGCTACTATTTTTAGCTCGGCCTGTTCTTGGATAATCCGTTGTTTTGGTCTGGTATTCATTATTTTTATTGTCGTATTCCCCCTATACTATTTGATATCAACAAGTATGAAACCTCGGGCTGAAATTCTCAATAACCCCTTGGATCTCAGCATCAATTTTGAAAAGGGACTGCAAACAGTTTTGCTGGGATATTCAGAAATATTTGGGCGTTTTTCCTTTGGACGCTATATCATCAACAGTGCCATCGTTTCTGTTCTGACTGTATTGTTAACGCTCATTCCTTCTATTGCAGGGGCCTATGCCGTAACACGATTACATTTTCCCGGAAAGAATTTCTTTGCACAATCCATCCTGATTATTTATATGTTCCCTGCCATTGTGCTGGCTCTGCCTCTGTATGCCATCTTTTCTAATCTTGGTTTGCGTGATAACCTCATTGCCCTACTTGTTATTTATCCTGCCATGACCATCCCGGTATCTCTGTACATGCTCCGAAGTTATTTTCAGAGTCTCCCCAAAGACATTGAAGAGGCCGGTCTTATTGATGGATGTAACAGAGGATCTGTTATTTGGTATGTCACCCTTCCCTTGAGCATGCCTGCAATTACCTCTGTTGCATTGTATGTGTTTATGATTGCATGGAATGAATTTCTGTTTGCCTTTATGATGCTTGATTCTCCAGAATTTTTTACTCTGTCCCGGGCGGTGCAGGCATTGAATACTCAGGAAGTTCCCCGACAATTCCTTGCTGCAGGTTCCATCGTTATTACCGCACCGGTCATGTTTCTATTCTTCTGGTTCCAGAAATTACTTACTGGTGGACTAACTGCAGGAAGCGTAAAGGGCTAGTACTCGGAGCACCGAGGCGGGTCCAGAAACTGCCCTGTTACAGTTACTGTAATAGGATCTGTGCCAATCCTTCGAGATCATCCCCAGTAAAATAATGTATCTCTATTTTTCCCTTCTGCGGAGATCCAATAATCCGAACCTTTGTACCAAATAATTCCATCAATTTATCCTCTGTTCTGCGCAATTCCGCATCTCTCAGTACAGCATTCTTACTGGCTTGCTTGGGTGACGCTTTCTGGTCTGCGCTAAAGGTAATGTCCTGTAGGTCCTTCCCGCTGTTTAATTCTGCTGCTGCTTGTTCTGCCTGTCTGACTGATAATCCAGACTGAGTAATGCTAAGAAAGAAAGGTGTATGCAATTTCGCATCTTGTACCGACAGTATCGCACGAGCATGTCCAGCGCTCAAAGGCCCTGCTGAAATGGCTTCCTGTATAGTTTCCGGTAACTTCAAGAGTCGAACACTATTTGCAATAGTAGTTCGGGCAATTCCTAGCTGTTGTGCGAGCGCCTCCTGTGACACGCCCCCAGACAATAGTTCCCGGTAGGCCTGTGCCTCCTCTATAGGATTTAAGTCCTCACGTTGCAAGTTTTCGATGAGCGATATCAGGCCCACGGTCTCCGGACTCATAGTCTGTGAGATAACCGGCATTTCGTCTAAGCCAGCTATTTTCGCCGCCCTATATCTGCGTTCTCCTGCAATAATTTGATAGCTTCCCTCTTCGGTTGGCTGCACGAGAATTGGTTGTAATATCCCGTGTTCCTTTATTGATTGAGCCAATTCTTCTAAGTGCTGCGGATCGAACTGCTTACGCGGCTGATCGGGATTTGCAACTATCTGCGAAAGTGGAAGAAATACAATCTCTTTATCAGATCCTGTTGTATTTGAATGCGCAAGCAGCGCATCCATACCTCTACCAAGTTTTTTCTTAGCTATTCTCTTTGATTCCACGTCGTTCTATTACCTCCTTTGCAAGGGATCGATAACTCTCTGCACCTACTGAAGATTTATCATACATAATAACAGGGAGCCCGTGGGATGGTGCCTCAGCCAATTTGACATTGCGGGGAATAATCGTATTAAATGCTACCGCTTCAAAATGCTTGAGGACATCTGAAATAACATCATATGATACACGTAGTCGGCGATCAAACATGGTAAATAAAATACCAAATATTTCAAGTCCTGGATTTAATGTGCGTCGTATGCGCTTATAGCTCTCCATGAGGTCACTGAGACCTTCTAACGAATAGTACTCACACTGCAATGGAATTATCAAGGATTTTGCTGCTACCAATGCGTTGACTGTCAGAATATCCAAGGAGGGCGGAGCATCAATAACAATATAGTCGAAGTCATCCTGAATCTGTATAAGTACCTTCCTCAGCCATGTTTCTTTGTTTTCCTGATGCAATAATTCAACCTGTGCCCCAGCAAGATCCATGCTAGATGGGATAAGGAAGAGATTATCAATATCAAGCTTCTGTACTACCGAATGGGGAGCTTGTGCAGAAAACAATGCTTCATATATTCCATCATTACTTTTGTCCACACCGAGACCGCTCGTAAGATTCGCTTGTGGATCCAAGTCCACTAATAATACCCGCTGTCCAAGTTCTGCAATTCCTGCACCCAGATTGATAACTGTTGTTGTTTTACCAACACCACCTTTTTGATTTGCACAGACAAAAATCATTCCCACGTGTATATGATAACACCTTGGCTAGAGCAATTCAACTGGGGAGACATTATAGCTACGCCTGTTTAATCTAAGCAACGTTGACAATAGGGAATATTCTTGATACATATGTACGTGTGCGAATATTTTTCGAATCTTTACTCAGAAAATTACTTCCTCGCGAAGTCATTACAACAATTAGATTTTATCACATTTTTAATCATCTAAATGGGCATTCAAAAAAAAAGAATGGCTTGATACAGGGAGCAGATGGCCGTTTCCTGCCTTGGATTACATACCCTATCATTGAATTCCTCGATTCTCTCGATCTCAATTCGTGCACCATTTTCGAATATGGTGCTGGATCATCGACACTGTATTGGAGTAAGAAGGTTCAGAAAGTAGTGTCAGTGGAACATAATGCCGCATGGCATCAGAAAATTAATGAGATTCTACCTTCAAATTGTCAACTTTTCTTGGAAGAGGATGCCCAGAACTATGTCAATAACATTGAAAACACACAGAGCAAATACGATATCATTATAATTGATGGGGAACATCGTTATAAGTGTGCAAAAAAATGCATTGATTATCTCAACCCTGATGGGATCATTATTTTTGATAATACTGAATGGCATCCGAACAGCACACAATTTCTGCGGGATGCTGGTTTCGTACAAATTGATTTCGCTGGGTTCCCCCCACTCAACGCCTTTCGATCGGTAACCTCGCTGTTTTTCACATCTCCAAAGCTTCTGGAAGCCCGCACAGCCAGAGACATAACACCAAAGGGCGGACATCATCAACAATCAAGTTCTGACTATCCATAAAATTACTGTGGATTTGAAGCAACTATGCTCTGTATCTCCTGGAGGATGTTCTCGGCAACTCCTCTGCGGTTCTGTGCTTGATAGATGGCACGTCCCATAACGAGCATAGAGCTCCCGGCTCTTATCGCTGCTGCAGGTGTCATAACTCGTTTTTGATCATCATTTTTTGCCTGTGCTGGACGAATTCCAGGTGTAAGATAGAGACAGCCATGTGGCATATGCTGGCGTACTGTTTCCAAATCGCTGGCAGCGCAGACAATGCCATCCAATCCCGCCTGCATGGCAAGTGTCCCCAAATGGACAACCTGTTCCCCTATAGTGAATGGAACATGTAGTTCTTCGTTCATCATGGCCTGTGACGTTGAAGTCATAACCGTAATTCCAATTATTTTCGGACTCTTGCCGGTAGCTGCCTCTGACTCACGAAGCGTCTGAACTGCCTGTTCCAGTGCCTCTTTTCCTGCTGCTATGTGTACGGTGAACATGTCAATGCCGAGCACAATACAATTATGTGCATACATACGAAGTGTATTTGGTATATCGTGGAACTTCAAATCCAGAAATATTTTACCACCTCTTGCTTGCACATCCTGAATTAACCTTGCACCAAATGTAATAAAGGCAGAATTAAATTTGAAGTAACCAACAATATCATGCAATTCATCTACCAATCGTATTATCTCATCATAATCAGTCAGATCACATGCAAGACAGAGATAATCTTTTAGCTCTTTGGAATTATACGCCATACCTTTCCCTATATTCCCTAATCATTTGT
Organism: Spirochaetia bacterium; assembly: GCA_964291355.2. Taxonomy (GTDB): domain Bacteria; phylum Spirochaetota; class Spirochaetia; order WTKD01; family WTKD01. Next base: position 833,732 of record OZ220223.1, read on the forward strand.
AAGGTTTCATCGCTTATCTGTGATGTGCCGTCCGGTCCAGTTGCCCGCAGTGTATCAATGATGTCGTTCAATGTAACTATGGCATGGATGGGTATGCCCAGTTCCTCTTGGACCTGTAGGAGTGCACTCTTCTCTGTTGTTCCCTTCTCCATTCTGTCTACACTTACGAGGATTCCCTGTACTGTTGCTGCCGAATAAGCTTGTAGCAAATCCAAAGATTCCCGAATGGCAGCACCGGAGGTTATAACATCATCAACGAGTATAATGTTTGTATCTGCATTTACTGCAGCACCCACCATGCTATCTTTCATGCCATAGTCCTTCGGCGTCTTTCGATTAAAGGCATAGTTCTTATTATACCCTAGTTGTTGTAAGGCAATAACAGTAGAAATAGCAAGCGGGATGCCCTTGTATGCGGGGCCGTAGACAAGATCAAACTGTTTGAAATAATGCAGCGCGGCCTCTGCGTAGAATCTCCCCAAACGAGTGAGGGTCTCTCCATCCTGGAAGCTACTAGTAGAAATAAAATAGGGTGCAATACGTCCGCTTTTTAGTGTGAAGCTCCCAAATTTGATGGCGCCGACAGCTACAAGAAATCGCACAAACTCCTGCCTATAGGTCATATTCCACCTCCCGACCTGGAGAAGAAGAGTCCGGTTGCAGAACGGCATTATGTAAGGTATCGAAAATGTCATTATCAGAAAAAACAATGTTCCCGTTTACTATGGTCAGAGCTGGCCACCCACGCAAGCGCATGCCCTGAAAGGGGCTCCACTTGGATTTTGAGTATAATTTTTTCTCGTCTATCTGTTTCTCGTGTTTGAGATCTATAACAGTCAGGTCTGCATCCCAGCCCTCACGTATAAAGCCCTTGTTCCGTAGTTTGAATATTTTTGCCGGATTCTCAGAACATAGCTCCTGAATCTGCACTAAGGTCATCCGCCCTCCGTGTACCTCATTGAGCAAGAGCGGGAGCATCGTTTCTATGCCTGGTACGCCGTAGGCGGTTCCTGTTAATTTTTCCTCGCGAGTATGTGGTGCATGGTCTGTTCCCACCGTGTCAATAATCCCTTCCTGTATGGCAGCACACAAACTCTGACAATCGGAGGATGTTTTCAAGGGTGGCTTCATTTGTCGAAATGGGTCTGCCGTTTCTGGGGCCTGTAAAAATAAATGATGTGGCGTTACTTCGGCAAATATCTGTTGTTCATTATGCTGCGCTGCCTTCTGTTTGATTCTACGCAACATATCAATTTCCTGTTTACTGCTAACATGTGCTATATATAATCGTGTACTATGTTTTTCTGCTAATGCAATCGCCTGTCCCATTGTCTCGCCTTCTGCATGGACAGTGATAGTTTTTCCGGAGGCAAACAGGCGGTCTAGGGCATCGGGATCTGTTATCAGTAATTTTCCTGTTGTGTCATTCATAAATATTTTGACTGAGGCAATATTCCGTGCGGATTGTATCTCTGATATATTGTCAACGGTCGAGCCAAAATGGAAGCCATAGTTTACAACACTTTTGCGTGCACATTCCCGCTTTTCTTCCAGTAACAGATTGGTGATGACTGGGGGGATGGTATTCGGCATGTCCAGAATGCTTGTAACTCCACCTGCGGCCGCTGCCAAGGAGCCCGTCCGAAAGTCTTCCTTCTGTGTTAAACCAGGATCCCGGAAGTGTACATGAGAATCTATTAAGCCGGGTAGTACATATCTACCATGGACATCGATGCTAAACTCACTGTTAAGGTTGCTTGCAATTTTGGCTATTTTACCATCAACAATTAATATGTCCGTTTGAACTTCCTTGCCCTTCTGCAATAGTACTGCATTCTTTAATAACATTGTGTTCCACTCGCATTTCGTTTATAATTTCCAAACTCACTCATTGATGTCACATCCGCATCACCAAAAACTGGTCCCTCACTACATACTCGCTTAGCATCTGGATCTACAACACATTGCCCACAGATGCCTATCCCACATTTTATATAACGTTCAAGAAATATTTGATATGCAATGTGATACTCATGGCATGTTGTTGTAATCTCCTTCATCATCATTTCCGGACCTGCTGTATATACCATGTCAACAGTACAAATAATCTTGCGAAACTCTTCGCTTGCACTTCCCTGCCTGCCATGGGTGCCTAGGCAATATGTTATATTCTGTCGTTCTTGGAACAGGTGCATCTGTCCCTTAGCAACGCCTGCAATAAAAAAAATGCGTTTCCCCATCTGTTGCAATGCATCTGCAAGAAAGGATAACAGCGCTATGCCATACCCACCGCCAACCAAAGCAATGTCATTCCCCTGAAGAGCAAAAGCTGTCCCATAGGGGCCTTGAATGCCAACACAATCATCAACCTGTTTTGTAAAGAGTTCCTGAGTAAATCTTCCTACCTTGCATACTGTTATTGCAAAATATGTATCGTCCATGTATGAAATACTAAATGGTTTCATATCAATGCCAGGAAGCCAAAGCATAATAAATTGTCCGGGTGATGCAACAAAGTATCGCTCAAAATAGAAGCTGCGCATGTATCCTGTTTCATCGACTATCTTTTTTATAGGGATGACTACTGGTTGTTCAATTTTCATGAGCTTTTCCTATCATTTCTGTAATTGATGTGTATCTATGTTTTTCCATAAATGCTTGCATCCCTTTTTCTATATGAAAAAACACATCCTGCCCAACATAATACAGAGCACTGCCTATTCCAACAGCACAAGCCCCTGCCATAATCATCTCAATGGCATCGCGCCAGTTCATAACGCCTCCGGTAGCAATAATTGGTATATTGATGGCCTGGTACAGGTCGTAAACAGCACGCAGGGTAAGGGGTTTAACAGCAGGCCCACTCACGCCACCCGACTTAAATGCAAGCACTGGTGCTGCAGCTTCAATATTAATGAGCATGCCAGGTCCATGACTATTCCCCATATTAATTGCTGCTGCACCCCCCGCCTCCGCTGCCCGTGCTATCTCACAAAGATTGTCCCCAGGAAATAGTTTTACAATTACGGGTAAGTCGGTTCGCTCCCGTACTGCCCGTGTTATGTGATAACTCGCCTCGGGTGTGTTCTGTCCTGCTAACACACCAAAACCCGGAGTATGGGGGCAGGATAGAGGTATCTCAACAGCAGCAAAATCACTACTCAAAAATTGCTCCGCCATATAGGCAAAGTCATCGACATCCGTACCAATTATACTGGCAAAAACCGGAACCTCACTCTGCCCTACAGCTGCAAATTCTTTTTTTGCCTCCTCGAGCCCTGGATTCGCATAGCCAATTGCATTCACCATGCCAGCTTCATAGGTAAGAACAGTTGGATTCTCATGTCCCTCCCGTGCTTCCCTACTGATAGATTTTATTGTTATTGCACCTGCACCGCAGTTTGCCATCCTTCGTAAACTGGCATCTGTAAGCACAAAAATTCCTGATGCAAGTACGAGTGGTGTTCGTAGGGCTATGCCGCAGAATTCAACAGACAGCATTAGAGTAATTCCATTTCATGCCGCGTTATACTCCTCTCACAATATCTGCAACGCAATATGAGGGGCTGCTCCTTCTCGACGGTAAAATGTGTTTTCATATTCTCTTTGTTTGCAATACAATTCGGATTAATACATCGCAACAGGTTAGAGATCTCATTTGGTCTAGGTAATTTGGTCTTCTCAACAATTTGATAATTCTTAATGACGGAAATAGAGGCCTGCGGTGCGATTAGGGCAATTTTTTTCAATAGTTCGTTTTCAAGATTCATTCCGGCAACCTTAATAAGTCCCTTCGATGACATCTTTTTACTTTGGAGATTGGAGGCGATAATTACTGTGCTTGCTACCATCTCCAGATTAAGTAATTCGGCAACCTTAAAGGTGTATTCTGAAGGGATGTGATCTATGACCATGCCTTCTTGTATCGCGGTAACATTTTGTTCTTTCATTCCAGAGCTCCCAGCAATAATGCAAGTATCGCTTGTCTCATCACAACACCATTCCTAGCCTGTTCAAAATACAGATTGTGCTCGGTATCATCAATATCAGTTGAGATTTCATCTACTCGGGGAAGCGGGTGCATAATTCGAACACGAGATCCTGCGAGCATATCTTTGCTTAAGATGTAGTGCCCCCGTACTTTCTCATACTCCATCTCATCAGAAAATCGTTCTTTCTGTATCCTAGTCATATAGATAATATCTGCATTCAGCGTAGCAGAAATATCGCTGGTCTGCTCGCATGAGATCCCTCGTGCCTGCATATTACTCAGCGTATCCTGAGGGATGCCCAACTGAGGCAGCGAACAGAAGGTAAAGCGCACATTAAAATGCAAGAGTGCCATACACAGTGAATGCACTGTTCGACCGTGTTTGAGGTCGCCAACCAGTGCAATATGCAGATTGTCCAATGTGCTAAAAGCTTTTTTGATGGTAAACAAATCGAGCAGAGTCTGTGTTGGATGCTGGTTTGCACCATCTCCGGCATTGATAATGGGAACATGACTATCCTCTGCTACAAAACGGGCTGCTCCTTCTACGGGGTGACGTAACACGATGATGTCACTAAAGCCAGACACAATTTTCATTGTATCTGTTAATCGCTCCCCCTTCATAACCGAGCTTGTATCGGGATCAGAAAATCCGGATATACTCCCACCCAATTTCAACATGGCACTCTCAAAACTCAGGCGCGTGCGTGTGGATGGTTCATAGAAAATATTGGAAAGTATTTTCCCATGTAACAATTTTTCCTTTCCAGGATGTTTATGGATGCGTTCTCCCAGATCCACCAAATAGATGAGATCTTCCTTGCTCAGATCACGAATAGAAATAATATGCTGGTGTAAAAATTTCATGTCCTAGTCTCCGCCTAGTATAGCAGTAATGGCACATTGCATGCTAGTTTTTTAGAATTCTCATGAATTTTTCTCCTATTGTAATGCTGAAATACGCAGATTATAGATGACTAATTGTATATACTGCCATGTTTACATATCTTCGATAACATGTTATCTTTTTAATATGAAATCCTTAACCTTTTCCAATATTTTATCTGTCAAACAACGATATTCGATATTTGCTATTTCTTTTGTGAGTACCATCTTTCTCACTTTTTATACACAGCTCGTATGTCCGTTTCTGGACAGTCTCCCCTTTATGGAATCCTTTCGAAATTTGTTGATAGTTTTCTTCTTTCAATTATTGCTCCGTGAGGGCTTGCTGTACTTTACGAAAGTAAATTGGGAAATTAGCTCAATGGGCAAGTCCTTGTATAGAAGTCTGGTATATTCTTGGATCATTTCAGGCATATTCGCAATGATATTACATGAGTTCCTCTATAACAACATCAATCCTAATGTCGTCACCTTTTCACGACCATGGCCGAGCGACTATCCCTGGCACAGTCATCTCAAGGTATTAAGCGGCTACTGGTTTCTTGGTGCTGGTCTGCTTGCACAGTTGGAGCTTACCTTAGGCGAAGGATTTATCAGGCAGTTCATTCAGAAGAACATTGGCAACAAGCTATATTATTTTGAACGAATTGCAAGCCGTATCACATTGGGGAATTTTTTCTATGCCTTCGTTCCTTCAGTAGCAGTCCTGATCATGGTAATTCGTTATGCTATACAGGACAAGATCATTCCACTCGGAATAACCTTGGAAATTGCCTACATAGGGGCCATCTTTATTGGCACTGCAGTCTGGGCTGCCTTCCTGTATGGACGGGTATTGCGCGAAGATACCCGGAAGATTGTGGAGGCAATTCAGCAGATTGGGGATGGTGATTTTAATGTTGCCCTTATTCCCACCCGTCAGGATGAATTAGGACAGGTTGCTGGTGGCGTCAACAAAATGGCAGCCGGACTCATACAGAGGGAACGGATAAAAGAATCATTTGGATACTTTGTCTCTCCGGAAATCGCTGAGAAATTCGTCAGTCAATATTCCGAAGGTAGGGACATGCGGAACCAGGGGGAGCGAAGGACGGTTGCGGTGCTCATGTGTGACATTCGAAATTTTTCTAGCATATCTGATACCATGGATCCTACTGATGTAGCGCAGATGCTAAATAATTATTTTGATCACATGGTGCATGCTATTGAGGCAAATGGTGGTTTAGTTGATAAGTTCATTGGTGATGCCATCATGGCTGTGTTCGGATTATTGGATACAGAACATAATCACGCATTGCAAGCAGCCAATGCGGCCATAGCAATGCGCTCCGCGCTCAAAGATGCTAATCATCAGAATCAAGAACAAGGTCTGCCTATTTTGGAACACGGCATTGGCATTCATTACGGAGAGATTATTGCTTCATATCTCGGCAGTTCCCGTCGTTTGGAATTTACAGTTATTGGCTCCACAGTCAATATAGCCGCTCGGCTAGAATCGCAGGCAAAAAAACCGAATCCGCCCATCATCATTAGCGAGGCAATGGCACATCAGATCAAACACCATCATGGCATCTTGTCCGGTGGCAGCGTAGAGTTAAAGGGAGTAGGAAAACAACGCTTGTTCTCTATAGAGATACCAAGTTAATTAATTATGCTTGGTAATTTGTAGGGCTGCAAGATTATAACCCTTTTCCTGACGCAATCGCGTAAGGATATCCTGATATAGTTGGCTGTCCAATGTCGGTGTGCGACTGAGGATCCACAGGTAACGCCGACTGGGATGTCCCACTACGGCATATTTATAGTCAGAATCTAAGTCAATTATCCAGTATTTTCCCCAAAATGGACCGAAAAAGCTGACCTCAAATTTTGCTGTATCTTCTTCATTGGGTACCCGGACGAGCCCTTCTGCAATTTTTTCCCGACCGTTTTCGATACAGCGATTTTGGACAGTAATATTTCCATCGGCGCGGAGACTGTACATAGCGATTGTATTGCTACATCCACGTTGAAACCACTGTGGGAAGGATGCAATTTCGTACCATTCACCGAGATAACGTTCAATGTCTACGGACTCGACAGTTGAAAGCGCCATGCTGTCCTCATCGGATGTTGACATATTACCATTATTGATAAAAAATATGCACACAGCGAGCATAAGAAAGATTTTGTTTATTGACATATATACACCACCTTTGTCATCGGGTCAAACCTCTGACATTTGATTATAATATATCATATATATAAATGTAAATAGAGTTTTCATATAAAAATTTATTATTCTCATACTTGAAAACACTGATATTCTAATATACGCTATTCACAGAAGGAGTTCATATGGCATTTACTTTACAGTTGGGTGCACAAGCACCAAGTTTTTCACTTCCGTGCACGGATGGCAATGTATATACACTGGATGATTTTCATGATAAAAATTACCTCGTTATTTTCTTTACCTGCAACCATTGCCCCTATGTTCTAGATTCCGATGAGATTACACGTAAAACAGCAGAGACATATATACCACAGGGCGTCGGCTTTGTCGCTATCAATTCTAACAGTGCGAATACATATAAGGAGGATGATTTCTCGCATATGATCACACGAATGGAAAGCAATCGTTTCCCGTGGATATATCTTAGAGATGAAGATCAAAGCATTGCACAACAATATGGTGCATTGAGAACACCACATTTTTTTGTTTTCAATCAGAAACGCCAGCTCGTGTACACCGGTAGGGGGGTGGACAATCCCCGCAATCCAGAAAATATTACCGTTAATGATCTTGAAAATGCACTGGAAGAGCTCTGTCAGAACAAAAGTATTTCTGTCCCACTGACAAACCCTATTGGTTGCAATGTCAAATGGGATGGCAAGGAAGCACACTGGATGCCTGCTGAGGCCTGTGATCTTGTATAAAAGCACATGATATCTCGCTACTGCTTGCTTTTTTTCATATTTTGTGATACCATTTTCTAATCATATTACGCAAGGAGTAAGTAATGAAAAAAATTATTATTATTATGTTTGTCTGCTGTATTACTACAATGGTTTTCGCAACGGGAACAAGTGAACCAGCTGATGCTACATCAATTGTTGTTGCAAGCGATGCAACATGGCCACCTATGGAATTTTTGAATGATCAAAAAGAAATAGTCGGTTTTGATGTTGATGTTATGAATGAAGTCGGGAAACGTGCAGGACTATCTGTAACTATCCAGAATACGGCTTGGGACGGAATTTTTGCTGGCCTCGTGAATGGAAACTACGATGCTGTAATTTCTTCTGTAACAATCACTGAGGAAAGACAAAAAACCATGGATTTCTCAGACCCCTACATTAATGCTGGGCAGGTACTGATTGTTGCTACAGATGAGCCCGCGAGCGTGCAAACCTTAAACGATTTAGCTGGAAAGACAGTTGGAGCTCAATTAGGTACCACAGGTGCATTTGAGATTGAAAAATATTCAAATGTCAGTCTGCAAACCTATGACGAACTGGGCTTTGCTATCGCAGATCTTGCAAATGGACAGATTGCAGGCGTTGTAGCAGATACCCCCATAGCAGCTGATTTTGTGTTCCAGAATCAAGCTTACGCAAACAAACTGAAAATCGTAGGCGTGCCATTCACCGAAGAATGGTATGGTATCGTCGTACAAAAAGGAAATCAGGAGCTTCTGGATAAAATCAACACTGCTTTAGCTGGTATGGAAGCAGATGGTACATTAGCATCATTTAGAAGTAAGTGGCTCCAATAATCCCTACCTCTGACGGAACTATTATCCCCACAAAGGATAATAAATCGATATTGTCAGCATGGAGAATATCATTCTTTTCGGCAGTAGCACTCCTCGTACTACTGCCGCTATTATCCCCTGATCCATTCTGGAACATATTAGTATTTCTTCCGGATGGTATCGCACGAACATTTCAAGTTACAATAATTTCAATGTTTTTTGCCTTGATCATTGGCTTTGTAAGCGGATTAGGTCAGATTTCACATACCACAATTATTAATCGCATTGCCTCCATCTATGTGGAAATTATTCGTGGGATACCTCTTCTTGTGCAACTATTCTATATCTATTACGCATTAGGACAGATTCTGCAGTTGCCTCGGCTAGTTGCTGCTATCATTGCAATGTCATTTTGTTATGGGGCCTATCTCAGCGAAATTTTTCGGGCTGGTATTGCTGCTATTTCAAAGGGACAGATGGAAGCCGGACTCGCACTTGGGATGACACGTTGGCAGGTATTATGGTACATCATTATACCCCAAACAATGCGGACCATTCTTCCACCTATTGGCAATGAATTCATAGCCATGCTAAAAGATTCATCTTTGGTATCAATCCTTGCAGTGTCTGACCTGCTTCGCAGAGGAAGAGAGCATGCATCTGTTACCTTCGAATATTTTGAAACCTATACACTGGTAGCCATTGTCTATCTGGTTATTACATTACTTTTTTCAAAATTAGTAGCTCTCATGGAGGAGAAATTAACACGATATGAATAATATAAACGACGACATCATCCTAAGTATTAGAAAGCTCAGCAAATCTTTTAACACTGTTCAAGCCCTGAATCACGTTGACCTTGATGTTCAGCGAGGTAAGGTAGTGGTAATCATTGGGCCATCCGGCAGCGGAAAAAGCACCTTACTTCGTTGTGTCAATCATTTAGAAACGAGTGATACCGGAACAATACATGTTGACAACGAATTAATTACTGAACATCACGCACAAATACGTAGGATCCGTGAGAATGTTGGCATGGTTTTTCAACAATTTAACTTGTTTCCACACATTAGTGCATTAGAAAATATCACCATCGCCTTACGGAAGGTTAAGAAGATCCCAACCGAAACAGCCATAAAAACTGCTCAAGAACTTTTACAAAAAGTTGCTCTTTCGGATAAAGAGTCCGCATATCCCAATCAGTTATCAGGGGGACAAAAACAACGTGTAGCCATTGCCCGGGCATTAGCCATGTCGCCGAAAATCATGTTATTCGACGAACCAACTTCCGCCCTGGATCCTGAAATGATTAAGGAAGTATTGGATGTTATGCTCCAGCTTGCGCAAGAGGGAATGACCATGCTTGTCGTATCTCACGAAATGGGATTTGCTAAAACTGCAGCTGATGAGGTAATATTTATGGATGAGGGCAAAATTGTAGAAACTGGCAGTCCAACACAAATATTCGATTCACCACAACAGGAGCGCACGAAAAAATTTCTAGAACATATTCTTTAATTCTGACATTGAGCAACAAAGATTCAAAATTTCAAACATGCTTTAGAAATTCTAACAAAATGCCGAAGATAAAACCGGGTATGTTACATACTCGATGACAGTGAATTGAGACTAAGGTAAAGTAGTGGAAGACAAGAGAACGAACGTTTTAGACAAAGACATAATGAGTAACTTTCCGAAAGTAGAGTTACATCGTCACTTGGAAGGAACATTTTCATTAAAAACCCTATACAAAATTGCTCTGAATAATAAGAAGAAGAACAAACTTGATTGTCCAGAAGATTGGGAACAATTTAAGCATTATGTTCAGTTTCCCAAAGAATCTGAGCCGGATTTCCAGAAATTTTTATCAAAATTTAAGAATAATTGGTACCAGAGTTTTGATGATATACGAGACATAACCTACTATTCAGTAAGAGATTTTACAAAAGAAAGTTTATTTTATATTGAATTGCGTTTTTCACCCGAACATTTTGCTGTATATAATAACTTTGATCGCAATGAGGTTACCAAGACAATTATTGATGCCGCTGATGCTGCCGCAAAAAAGGAAGGTATCGATATTCGCTACCTCATTACCTTGAACAGGGGCAAGCAACACCAAACAGACATGATAAAGCTATATAAGCAGTTATCTAAGCTTAAATTGGACCGTGTTGTCGGAATAGACCTTGCAGGCGATGAGGTTAATAATCCACCAGAGAAATTCGCTGATTTTTTTGATTATGTAAAAAAAGAACAACACCATAGAGTTACCATTCATGCAGGAGAAGTAACTGAGCCCGAACAAATTTGGGCATCAATCAAGCTCCTCCATGCCGACCGAATTGGACATGGCACTTCTACCATTAAGGATCCTGAATTACAAAGCTACCTCAAGGAACACAACATTATATTGGAACAATGTATAACATCAAACTTTCAGACTGGGTCATGGTCGAATGAAGCTACCCACCCACTGTATAAACTGTATAAAAAGAATGTTCCCGTCACCATTAACTCAGATGACCCAACCATACAGGATACTGATTTAACTGACGATTACATTAAATGCATAAAACATTTTTCTCTTGGTATAAGTGACTTCGTGAAATTAAATGAGATTGCCCTTAATGGTGCCTTTCTTTCTGAGCCAGAAAAACAAGATTTGTTAAACAGATATCACGCAAAAATTTCTTCCTTCAAGAAAAAATATAAGATAGAATAAGTGGTTCCTCCCACCACTGAGGTCGCATGTTTATCATGCGACCTTTTTTTATGCCATCTCGACAGCAATAGCAGAGGCCTCACTGGCTATCTCTCGCGTAGTGCTGTAGTGCTTTCTCTACTGCCAGTCCAGTGCTATACTCGCACCTAGCTCGCTGATACTGCTATCTCGCACTAGGCCTATTCTCGTGCACAGGCCGTCACTGGCTTGCTGGTATTGGCTGACACTAGCTCGCTGACACTGCTGTCTCGCACTGAGAACAGGCACTATTCTCGTACACTGGCTGGCACTAGCTCGCTGGACAGTAGCGGTGTATTGTTTCACATGAAACATTATTCGGTTGATTGTGCATCAGTTGGTTATGCATCGGTTGCCAGCCCCCTTCATCTCGACAACAATAGCAGAGGCCACACTGGCTATCTCTCGCGTAGTGCTGTAGTGCTTTCTCTGCCGCCAGTCCTGGGCTATACTCGCGCCTTGGTCGCTGATACTGCTATCTCGCACTGAGAACAGGCACTATTCTCGTACACAGGCTGGCACTGGCTGGTATTAGCTGACACAAGCAAGCATTAACTCGCTGGCATTAGCTGGCACTGGCTGGCTGGACAGTGGCGGGCATTGTTTCACATGAAACATTATTCGGTTGATTGTGCATCAGTTGGTTATGCATCGGTTGCCAGCCCCCTTCATCTCGACAACAACGGCAGAGGCCACACAGTCTGTCTCTCGCGTAGTGCTGTAGTGCTTTCTCTGCCGCCAGTCCTGGGCTATACTCGCGCCTTGGTCGCTGATACTATTCTCGTGCACAGGTTGTCACACTGGCTGGCACTCGCTTGCTGGCATTGGCTGACACTATTTTCGTGCACAGGCCGTCACACTGGTTGGTATTAGCTGGCCGGACAGTGGCGAGGAATTGTTTCACATGAAACATTATTCTGTTGATTGTGCATCTGTTGATTGTACATCGGTTGCCAGCCCCTTCATCTCGACAACAACGGCAGAGGCCACACTGGCTATCTCTCGCGTAGTGCTATAGTGCCTTCTCTGCCACCAGTCCAGTGCTATACTCGCACCTAGGTCGCTGATACTATTCTCGTGCACAGGTTGTCACACTGGCTGGTATTAGATGGCAATGGCTGGCACTCGCTGGCTGGATAGTAGCGGGGTATTGTTTCACATGAAATATTATTTGGTTGATTGTGCATCTGTTGATTGTACATCGGTTGCCAGCCCCTTCATCTCGACAGCAACGGCAGAGGCCACACAGTCTATCTCTCGCGTAGTGCTATAGTGCTTTCTCTGCTGCCAGTCCAGTGCTATACTCGCGTCTTAGTCGCTGGCACTAGCTCGCTGACACTGCTATCTCGCACTGAGAACAGGCACTATTCTCGTGCACAGGCCGTCACACTGGCTGGTATTTGCTCGTTGGCACTATTCTCGTGCACAGGCTGGCACTAGCTCGCTGGCATTGGCTGACACTATTCTCGTGCACCGGTCGTCACTGGCTGGCACTAGCTGGCACTAGCTGGCACTAGCTGGCACTAGCTGGCACTAGCTGGCACTAGCTGGCACTAGCTGGCACTGGCTTGCTGGCATTGGCTGGCATTAGCTCGCTGGACAGTAGCGGGGAATTGTTTCACATGAAACATTATTCGGTTGATTGTGCATCAGTTGATTGTGCATCTGTTGCCAGCCCCCTTCATCTCGACAGCAATAGCAGAGGCCGCACGGTCTATCTCTCGCGTAGTGCTGTAGTGCTTTCTCTGCAGCCAGTCCAGGGCTATACTCGCGCCTTGGTCGCTGATACTGCTATCTCGCACCAGGCACTATTCTCGTGCACAGGCCGTCACACTGGCTGACACTAGCTGGCCAGATAGTAGCGGGAAATTGTTTCACATGAAACATTATTCTGTTGATTGTGCATCTGTTGGTCATGCATCGGTTGCCAGCCCCCTTAATCTCGACAGCAATAGCAGAGACCACACAGTCTATCTCTCGCGTAGTGCTGTAGTGCTTTCTCTGCAGCCAGTCCAGTGCTATACTCGCACCTAGCTCGCTGATACTATTCTCGTGCACAGGCCGTCACTGGCTGGCACTATTCTCGTGCACAGGCCGTCACTGGCTGGCACTAGCTCGCTGGATAGTAGCGGTGCATTGTTTCACATGAAACATTATTCGGTTGATTGTGCATCTGTTGGTTATGCATCGGTTGCCAGCCCCCTTCATCTCGACAGCAATAGCAGAGGCCCCACAGTCTATCTCTCGCGTAGTGCTGTAGTGCTTTCTCTGCTGCCAGTCCAGTGCTATACTCGCTCTTAGTCGCTGATACTATTCTCGTGCACAGGCCGTCACTGGCTTGCTGGTATTGGCTGACACTATTCTCGTGCACAGGCCGTCACTGGCTTGCTGGTATTGGCTGACACTAGCTCGCTGATACTGCTATCTCGCACTAAGAACAGGCACTATTCTCGTGCACAGGCCGTCACCACTCGGCATTAGCTGGCTGGCATTAGCTCGCTGGACAGTGGCGGGCATTGTTTCACATGAAACATTATTCTGTTGAGTGTGCATCTGTTGCCAGCCCCCTTCATCTCGACAGCAATAGCAGAGGCCACACAGTCTATCTCTCGCGTAGTGCTGTAGTGCTTTCTCTACTGCCAGACTAGGGCTATACTCGCTCTTAGTCGCTGATACTGCTATCTCGCACCAGGCATTATTCTCGTGCACAGGCCGTCACTGGCTTGCTGGCATTGGCTCGCTGGCACTAGCTCGCTGGCACTAGCTGGCCGGACAGTGGCAGGGTATTGTTTCACATGAAACATTATTCTGTTGATTGTGCATCTGTTGCCAGCCCCTTCATCTCGACAGCAATAGCAGAAGCCATACAGTCTATCTCTCGCGTAGCGCTGTAGTGCTTTCTCTGCTGCCAGTCCAGTGCTATACTCGCGCCTAGCTCGCTGATACTGCTGTCTCGCACCAGGCACTATTCTCGTGCACAGGCTGGCACTAGCTCGCTGGCACTAGCTCGCTGGCATTAGCTCGCTGGCATTAGCTGGCAATGGCTGGCACTGGCTGGCACTGGCTAGCTGGACAGTGGCGGGGTATTGTTTCACATGAAACATTGTTCGGTTGATTGTGCATCGGTTGCCAGCCCCTTCATCTCGACAGCAATAGCAGAGGCCACACAATCTATCTCTCGCGTAGTGCTGTAGTACTTTCTCTGCTGCCAGTCCAGAGCTATACTCGCGCCTTGGTCGCTGATACTGCTGTCTCGCACCAGGCACTATTCTCGTGCACAAGCTAGCATTAGCTCGCTGGCACTCGCTGGCCGGACAGTGGCGGGGCATCGTTTCACATGAAACATTATTCTGTTGACTGTGCATCAGTTGATTGTGCAAATGCTACCAGCATATCACCTTCATCGAGACTGACAACTGAAATGCCGCTAGATGTCCGCGATTGCAAAGAAACATCGCCACAGTGAATATACATTCCCTTACCAAATACAGTAATGAGAAGGCAGGAATCATCGTCAGCAACGGGAAGTATGCCCATAACCTTGCCTGTTTTTTCTGTTAGCTTATATGCACGCTGTCCACCTGTCCCACGATTGTGGGGAGCAAATTGTTCAATGTGCGTTCGTTTGCCATATCCGTTTTCTGTAACAAGAAATAACTTGGTATCTTTATGGACCAAAGATGCACCAACAAGAGCATCGCCTGGCTTCAGTCGTATGCCACATACACCTCGCGTATTCCTTCCCATTGACCGCAGAGCATTCGCATGTATACGAAGCCCCATGCCCTCACGAGAAAGGAAAATTATGTCTTGCTCTGCATCAATCGAGAGGACCTGAACGAGCTCATCACCCTCATCAAGTTTAATGGCAATTATCCCTCTTCGTTTTGCATTGCGGAATACGTTGGCATTGACCCGTTTAACTATTCCCTTACGTGTAATAAAGAGTAGCTCTTCGGTTTCATCTAGCTGTTCACAGGCAACAATAGATGCTACGCCTTCATTTGCTTCCAAGGAAAAAATAGTATTGATATGTGCTCCCTTTGCATTCTTTGATGTTTCAGGAAGAAGATAAGAACGAATCCAATAGGCCTTGCCGAAGGTGCTGAACAATAAGACATAGCTGTGCGAAGAGGCAAGCAGCAAATGAGAAATATAATCCTCTCCTAACTGCTTTTTTGCGACCATGCTGCCCTTTCCACCTCTTTTTTGTTTTCGATATGCAGTAATAACTACCCTTCGAATATAGCCCTTGCTAGAAATAGTAACACTGTCTGTCTGCTTTTGAATGAGTTCCTCGTCAAGCACTTCCCGGATTTCATCAGCAACAATCTTCGTCTTGCGCTCATCACCGTAATGCTTTGCTATTTCATGAGTCTCTCTTACAATCTCAGCAAAAATCTGCTTCTCATCTGCAAGGAAATCTACATATTCCTTGATGGTTACCCGGATTACCCGCAATTCTTCAATGATTTTTTCCACTTCAAGCGAACTCAGGCGATAGAGGCGCATATCGAGGATTGCCTTTGCTTGTATTTCCGTTACTTCAAATTGAGCCACGAGCTCGGTCTGTGCATCTACAGCAGTCCTTGCGGCTAGAATGACACTGATAACTTCCTCAATACTTGCAAGTGCAATACGCAAACCATCAAGAATGTGTTCCCTTTCGCGCGCCTTCCTTAGCAAATACGTAGTGCGACGAATCAGAACCTCTTTACGATGTTCAATAAAATAACGCAACATATCACGTAAAGGGAGGATTTCAGGACGACCATTTACCAGTGCCAGTGAATTTACAGCAAATTTTACCTGTAGCCGGCTATGCTTGTATAGCTGATTGAACACCACATTTATATTGGTATTGCGCTTCAAATTGATAACTACCCGAAGCCCTTCACGATCTGATTCGTCCAATACATTCTCAATGCCCTGAATCCGCTTGTCGCGTACGAGCTCTGCTATTTGTTTTACAAGCTCTGCCTTGTTAACAGCATAGGGAATTTGATCGATAAGTATCTGCGATTTTCCGTTCTTCAACTCGACGAGCTCGGTGCGGGCTTGCAAAACAATCTTCCCGGAACCATGTTTGTATGCAGAATAAATGCCCTGCCTTCCATGGATAATACCACCAGTAGGAAAATCAGGTCCAGGAATATGTTTAATGAGTTCTGCATCAGGTATATCTGGGTTTTCAACTATGGCAGCCACAGCATTTGCTATCTCATGTAGGTTATGTGGCGGAATATTTGTTGCCATTCCTACCGCAATACCATTTGCACCATTTGCTAGAAGGAAGGGAAAGGCAGTAGGAAGAACTACGGGCTCCGTAAGACTATCATCGTAGTTCGCAATAAAATCTACTGATTCCTTGTCAATATCCCGTAACATCTCCTCTGCAACTCGGTGCATACGTGCCTCGGTATATCGTGATGCAGCAGGAGGATCACCGTCTATTGATCCAAAGTTGCCCTGACCATGAATAACAGGATAGCGGAGGGAAAAATCCTGCCCGAGACGAACCAGTGATTCATAAATTGCAGCTTCACCATGGGGATGGAATTTACCGAGAACCTCCCCAACAATACGGCTACTCTTTTTATGGGCCAGATTAGAACGGATACCCATCTCATGCATTGCATAAAGAATACGGCGATGAACCGGCTTAAGGCCATCACGAACATCTGGTAGGGCCCGACTTACAATAACCGACATTGCATAATTCAAAAATGAATCTTGCAATTCTTGTTCAATTGATACAGGTATTATTCGATTGTTTTCTATCTGTTCTTCCATGTTTTATTCTTACCACTATATGTCAAGGTTCTTTACGTACAGTGCATTTTCTTCAATAAATTTTCTTCGCGGCTGCACTTCTTCTCCCATAAGCATGGAAAACATTTCATCCGCCTTCATAGCATCATCCATTTTAATCTGGATAATGCTTCTGCTTTCGGGATTCATTGTTGTTTCCCAAAGTTGATCTGCATTCATCTCGCCAATACCCTTGTAACGTTGCACCGAAACATTACCCTTCTTGCTGTTTGTTTTAATATCTTCCAACATCTTGTCACGTTCGGCATCATTATGTACGTAGACCTGTTTTTTATCGTGGGCAATCCGGAACAATGGGGGCATTGCGATGAATACATGATTGTTCTCAACAAGCTCCCGCATATAACGGAAGAAAAACGTGAGCAAAAGAGTGCGGATATGCGAACCATCCACATCTGCGTCGGCCATGATAATCACCTTGTTATAGCGCAACTTTGAGATGTCGAAATCTACGCCAATTCCTGCACCGAGTGCCACAATAATTGGATTTAACTTATCGTTCGTTAAAACTCTTTCCACATGCGTCTTTTCTACATTGAGCATCTTGCCCCATATGGGCAGAATGGCCTGAAATCGACGATCCCGCCCTTGTTTCGCACTTCCGCCTGCCGAATTGCCCTCAACAATGTAAATTTCTGTGCGGTTCGTATTCTTCTCGCTACAATCAGCCAGAAGACCAGGCAAGCCAGAGCCATCAAGCACATTTTTTCTTCGGACAATATCCCGAGCACGCCGTGCGGCTAATCGTGCCGTTGCTGCTGCTAAACATTTTTTTATTATAATTTCTCGCAGATGCGTATCAGAAGCCAAAATTAAACCAAACTCTTCTCGCACAATAACATCAACTATGTTTCTAATCTCTGGATTGCCCAATTTTGTCTTTGTTTGCCCTTCGAACTGTGGATGTGGCACCTTTAGAGAAAGAATTGCAGTGAGACCCTCGCGGACATCCTCACCCTCAAATCCATCCTCCAACTTACGCGCAAACTTTGAATTCTGCAGTGCATCATTCATTACCTTCGTAAGGGCAACTTTGAAACCCGTAAGATGAGTCCCACCTTCGCGAGTATGGACGCTATTTACATAGGAATAAATCGCTTCTGTATAGGAATGATTATATCCCATAGCCACATCAACCACCACACCATCAATTTCACGAGAGATGGACAATGCATTAGGATGTAATGCGGTCTTGCGAGCATTGAGGGTGGTTACAAATTCCTGAATACCCCCTTCAAATTTATAGGTTGTACTCTGCTCTTCTTCATGTTGTCGGTCAATAATTGTTACTGAAATTCCCTGATTTAGGAATGCGAGCTCTCGCAGACGAGTAGAGAGCGTTTCAAAATGAAATTCATGGACAGAAAAGATGCTGCGGTCCGGACAGAAGCGAATAGTTGTACCTGTACGTTCAGTGGTCCCATCTTGTTGCAAGGGAGTTTCTACAATACCTTTGACATAACGTTGACGATGTACCATGCCATTGCGATGAACCACTGCCTCACACCATTCTGAGAGTGCATTAACAACCGAAACACCAACACCATGCAAACCTCCCGATATTTTGTAGGTTTGCTTATCAAATTTTCCGCCTGCATGGAGCTTCGTCATAACCAGCTCTAAACCACTTTTCTGCTCCTCTGCGTGCATCTCTACCGGTATTCCGCGTCCATTGTCTTCCACCTGTACAACTAGATCCTTTTCAAGAATAACGGTTATTGAATCGCAGAATCCAGCTAAGGCCTCATCGATGCTATTGTCTACGATCTCATAGACTAAATGATGCAAACCATCGACCCCTGTGGAGCCGATATACATACTTGGACGCTTTCGCACCCCCTCAAGTCCCTTAAGGACCTGAATATTTTCAGTTGAGTATTGATTCAAAATAGATTTCCTGCTACAGTAATAGACTGTTTTACTATTATTTTACAATATTTGTGATGGTATTTGCAAGAAAGAACTGGACATTCATATGAAAACTGAACAAACAATTTGGCATAATGCGATGAAAGAAATTGAAAATGACATCTCGAGAGAAGAATTTCTTATGTGGTTTCAAAAAGTCCAGTTCCAATCCCTGAAAAAAAACATAATCACGCTAGAAGTTCCCTCTTCATTTTACAAAGATCAATTAAAACAGCGCTATTTACATAAAATCAAAGAAATATTATTACAATTAAGCGGCGAAGAAATGGAAATCGATTTAATTGTTCAGAAGAAAAATAATACTACAAGACACAGCCCTCCCCCTATAGAAAAACTCAAACGAAGACCGGAAAAAGAGCCGCTTACAAAAATGGACAAGCAGATTACTTCCAACTCATTAAATTCAGAGTATACCTTTGAAAATTTTGTTATAGGTGATAACAATCGCTTTGCAGCCAACGCGGCCTTCGCCATTAGTAAAAATCCTGGTACTGCATACAATCCCTGCCTAATATACGGCGGAGTTGGTCTGGGGAAAACACATCTTCTGCAGTCAATAGGAAATGCCATCCTTAATAATTATGATAGGATGAAGATTACCTACGTCACTGCTGAAGATTTTACAAACTCATTCATACGAGCCATTCAAGAAAATAAAACCCAGCAATTCAA
This sequence comes from Spirochaetia bacterium, assembly GCA_964291355.2. GTDB lineage: Bacteria > Spirochaetota > Spirochaetia > WTKD01 > WTKD01. The sequence goes on from OZ220223.1 coordinate 853,542, forward strand.
GAATAAATATCGCCACACGGATATCTTGCTGATAGATGACATTCATTTCCTGCAAAAAAAACATGAGACCCAAGAAGAATTGTTCCATACCTTCAACACACTATTTAATGCAAAAAAGCAAATGGTTTTTACCTGTGACAGACCTATGAATGAAATGAAAAATATGACCGAACGTCTGCAAAGTCGTTTCTCGCGGGGATTAACTGTCGATCTTCAGCCACCTGAAGTTGAAACAGCCATTGCAATCTTACAGAAGAAACTCACAAAAACCGAAACCTCTGTTCCGGAAGATGTTATTGCCTATATTTGCCATCACATCACTACAAACATTCGTGACCTAGAAGCAGCACTTACACAGGTAATCGCATATTCTGAGCTGGTAAATAGTGAAATTTCTGTCAGCGTTGCCGCTCGTCAGTTGAAAGGTTCCTTGCTGGGAAAGTCTCAGGCAAATGTTACTATTAATACCATTATTAAAAACATATCTGACTATTTCAACATATCTGTTTCTGATTTGAAAGGAAAAAAACGAAGCCGTTCTGTTACTATGCCCCGACACATTGCAATGTACATAGCACGGGAAGAAACCGAAAATTCTCTTACTGATATTGGATTGGAATTTGGAGGAAGAGATCATACGACTGTTATACATGCTTGTTCAAAAGTAGAAATAAAAATGCGCTCTGATCCCTCTTTTGCAGATTCAATTCAACTGCTTGTTAGAAAAATTCTTTCGGCAAAAGAATAAGATTGTTGAAGCATTTTAGGAGAAAAACATGTGAACATATTGTGGAGAAGTACATTCCTCAAAGTAAAATTGGGGATAGTGTGGAAGAACTGAATAAAAGAAATGCACTTATCAACAGGCAAAGACATTGTTTTCTGGCTGTTTTTTCTTTGTATTCACAAATTCACAGGGCTTGCTACTACTACTATTAGTTATATATAATATAAAATAATAATGAAGGTCGTGGAAAAGTATTTTTTCGAGGAGGAAAAATGGAACTATACATAGATAGAGACGTTATTACAAACAAATTGAATGTTGCCCAAGACATAATTGCATCGAAGACATTTCGTAATATTTTAGCAAATGTAATTATAAAAATTTCAAACAACATGCTCATTCTCAGAGCCACAGACAACAGCATTATGTGGGAAACACAATTTCCAGTAGAAGGAAGTGCTGATGGAGTAGTATCTACATTTTGCGATAAAATAACTGCATCATTTCGCGCCTTTCCAAAAGGTGGTATCAGGATAAAGACAGAAAAGGAAGATCTTCTGGTAGCACGATCGGAGGAAAAGAAAGTTGTTTTTAAGATACGAACAATGCCATCAGAAGATTACCCCCAGCATCCCGTGGAATCAACAAAAAAATATTTTACCCTTCCACAGGCAGAATTTCTGGAAATGATTGAAAGGGTGGTTTTTGCAGTTTCTACAGATGAAACCCGGTACTTTTTACAAGGAACCTATTTTGAGGCAAGGGAAAAAGAACTTATCTTGGTAGCAACAGACGGTAAGAGACTATCAATAAGCAAAAAAGAAAAAACCGCCGAAGCAGAAGATTTTAGAGGTGTTATCATTCCGATAAAAGTAATGAACCTGGTACGTAAGCTGTGTACGGGGGAAGGAAACATAGATATTCTTATTGATGAAGGTCGAATATACTTTCGTTTTGCAGACAATAAATTATCTTCTACCCTTATTGAAGGAACCTTTCCAAACTATGAGCGTGTCTTGCCAGAATCACAGGATTTTTCTTGTCGAGTAGATAGACAGGAATTTCTCGAAGCGGTTAATCGGGTGTCCGTGTTAACAGAGAAAACGCGTAGAATGCTTGTAACCATAACTCAGGATCAGTTAATAGTAAATTCGGAAGAAAGTGAATATGGAAGTGGAGAAGAACAAATATCCATTTCTGATTACTCTGGCGAAACAATGACCTTTGCTCTTAATTATGTGTATCTTAAAGATCCACTTACCGTTATGTTGGGGAAAGAAGTAATAATCGAATTTAGCGATCCCAATAAGGTCATTACCATAAAGGAACCAGACAACGAGGATAACTTCCATGTCATCATGCCTATGAGGGTATGAAGTGACACGGATTCGCAGCATACATCCATATAATTTTAGAAATTTGGCAAACCAAAAGACAGTTCTGGATTTTTCGCAGGTATTATTTGTCGGTCCAAACGGTCAAGGTAAAACAAATTTTCTTGAGTCGATATATTTTCTTTGTCTAGCAGGATCATTTAGAACGCGAGCAGAGGAAGACATTCGAACCCTAGGTAGCGAAAATTTTGCTGTCAATGGCGAGGTGTACTATCACGAAGAAAAAAGCAAGATATCAATACTCTGTGAAAGACAGAAAAAAAAGATACAACTCGGCAATAAGATTGTTCGAGATAGAAAAGATCTTCTTTCCATACTACCCTGCGTTGTCTTTATCCATAACGACATAGAATTCATCAACGGCAATCCGGAGAAACGAAGAACCTATTTGGATCAGACCCTCAGTCTTATAGATCCGCTCTACATAGCAGACTATCGCAGGTTTCGACAAATATTAAAAAACAGAAACAAGATATTGAAAGAACAGGAAACACAATTACTCTCTGCTGTGGACGAGGAGTTTGCTAGTGCTGGTCTTCTTATACAACAAAGCCGCATGAAAATTGTCTCGCACATATCTGACATTTTCTCTGATCTATTTCGGAGCATATCAGGAATTACTGATGCAGAAATTCGCATTGAATATTCCCCATCATGGAAGGAGGAAAACAAGGAGAGCGTTCTCGCTGCGATACGGAAAAAGCATCAGCATGAATTAATCATTGGAAGCAGTCTCAGCGGACCACAGCGCGACCGCATCCGCTTTCTCTATGGAAAAAATGATTTCCGGAGCATCGCCTCTACCGGACAACTCCGCCTCGCCTCATTGATTTTGCGCTGTGTACAAGCATTACTCTGTTCCCGTCAGAGGGAAAACGCCCCCATCCTGCTACTTGATGATGTCCTCCTTGAACTTGACAGTGCATGCAGACAACGTTTCCTACAAAACCTGCCCCCTGCATCGCAATCATTTTTTACCTTTCTTCCTGATGAGAAATATCGCTACTTTGACAATCCTGATGTTTGTTTTTACAATGTTCACAAGGGAGAGGCCCACAGTTCATGAAAAAGATAGGAGATATATTACAGGGCTTCATTTCGGAATTGATTCCATATCCGGAGCACAAAAAAAGCGAAATTGAACTCCTGAAATCTTGGGAAAAGCACATATCCGATGCCTATGTGGGACATGCACAACTTTTATCGGTGGAAGAAGACCACCTCCGTATTGCTGTAGACCATCCCGCGTGGTTGCAGCGACTGAATGAAGACAGTAAGGATATACTCGAGAATATCCACCGCAATTTCCCCCTCCTAGAAAACATTACCAGCATTCGCTGTTCTCTGCAAAAAACGAAGAGATCAACAAAGAGAAAAAAATAGCTCAATCATCAATGTTTTTATTGCTGAGCTCTTCAATGGCAATGATGTACCAGCGCTGGTCCTTATACCGCCTGAGCACTACCCTATCCTGTACATTATTACGCTGTAGCCCTATTGCTGTTTCCGATTGAATATCAGGTTGCCATTTTTCATAGAATACGCTGATGGTAATCTGCTCGTCATCCTCTGCAATAATTTTTTGTTGTAGATTTGAAATTCCGTACACGAGCTTATTGCTGCCCTCTGAATATTGCTGGGGAGGAATGATGGATGTTTTGCCCTCCATTGCCAGTTGCATTCTGCTACTCACAAACAGACGCGATACCTCATCCGTTATATATGATCCTGCACGCCCCTTTGTTAGTCGTAGCATCAAGGCATGATTAAGTGTATTGATGGAAGTGTAAAATTGTTGAACCGTCTCTGTCGGCTCAATAATTGGCAATTCCTCTCTCTGTCCAGTATTAAGTATGAAAAACAGGAGGGCCATAGTTCCGAGCGATGCCAGATATATTATTCTGCGTCTGCGTTTATTCTGATATGAGTTTCGAAGGCGTTTGCGGTACTGTTTTTCCCGTAGGGCAATGTCCTTAGTTTCTGTCGTTGTGGTATCAGCATAGCCAGAATAAAAACTCTCCAGAAATACCTGGGGTGGGGGCAATATCTTGCCCCTATCTAGGGCATCGCTGAGGCATGGTGATAACTGTGGAAAATCCAGGAGGGGCGGACGGAGGGCATCTTCAACAGGTTTTTCTCCGGTGCAAAGTACGTGTGCACATTCGAGGAGCATGGCACTCATCGTATTTTCTTTACAATGGCTGGTACCTTGGATTGTTGCATTGGCAACATACGACAGACTTTGTAATGCCCTGTTCAACGATGGTGATGGCAGATACACATCATTGTTTGTTCCAATCAAGATGTAATCGGGCGAGAAGCGTGGGAGCTCGTGGGGATACCCTTCCATCGCTTGCAGGAGACATCTCAATATATTGCAAATATCAGGTAGGGTTTGATTTTTAGCTAGTTCTGTAAGAGAACGGGCATCCACCTGCGCGCCATACAAATACAGCTTGTTTGCATGCTCTCGCACATTATCTACCTTCCAAATATCCGTAATTCCGTCTGCATGTACTCTGATAAAATGCCTCTCAATGCCAGATACAAGCGTACGTGCATGCCCCCCGGAGGATATGGGTATACGGATGCCTAAAAATGCTCCATCTCTGTCCTCCCAAGCGTATGTAGATGTGCTGTCTCTGTGCAGATTGAATGTATTATCAGGCATGATTCAAGATAGTTCCACATTATACCATAAATCACAGAAAATTTGAGTTAATTTGTTACTTATTCACCCGTTGATTGTACATATAGATAGAGTTTTTATGAAAAATTCTGGAGGTCAAAATGCGTTTTTATTTTATTGTTCTTACAATATTTGGTATTCTGTTTTCTGTTCATGGGCAGACGCTCACAACTCAATCAGAAACGGAAATTATTTCTGCAATGACTCAGGAATATACGAGTTATCTTCTCTATAAAGGTATATCTGAGCAACTGGAAGATCCTCTTTTTATGTCCTTTGCACAAGAAAAGCAGTGGAATATGCGGCGTCTTGGCAGTTTAGCAAGTCGGTTTGGGCTTACTATTCCCGAAAAACCAACAGCAGAAACGCCGGAGATAGCCGATATACAGGCAGGATTTGCTTACATACTTCGCAGGGAAGGAGCATCAGCCCAAGCATACCAAAATGCTAGCTCAAAGGTAGCAGCAGATACGGTAGTAAAAAATGTTTTCTACCGGCTACACGATGATATCCGCTACAGTCTTATCCCAAGCTTGCAATATATGCAAGCACTAGTCGAGAGAAACAACGGCAAACTTCCCTCAATGGCTAGTATGGATGGTATGTACATTGAGTCCTGGAGCGCTCCGTTTGGACGCAAGAGCTTTTCTGGTAGGATGTACATGGAAGATGACGATCATAGCTATGGTCGGAAAAATTCTTCTCCAAAGAAATCTTCGCGAAGAAGGCGGTAGTTATGAGAAATTGTACTCTTATAATCGCAGTTTTATTTCTTATCTTTTCCCTGAGTAATACACATGCAGAATTGCTTCGGGAAGATGTAGCAACACTAACAGGGGCGTGGATGGATGATTCCATAGATGGTGGATATATTATGGTCCATGACAGCCCCCAGCACGGAATGTGGTATGAAGAACGTGACTGGCAGGACGACTGGCACGAGGGCAGGGGCGATGACGGTTGGTACGAAGAACGTGATTGGCAGGACGACTGGCACGAGAGCTGGAGCGATGACGGTTGGTATGAAGAACGCGACTGGCAGGACGAGTGGCACGAGAGCTGGAGCGATGACGGTTGGTATGAGGAACGCGACTGGCAGGACGACTGGCACGAGGGCAGGAGCGAGGGCTGGAGTAACGACGACTGGTACGAGAGCGGTCGAAGCAGAGTTCCCTACGGTGCTCGTCAAAACTCACCAAGAGGATGGCACGACGACTGGTATGAAGAACGCGAGTGGTACGAAGAGGGTGAGTGGCATGAAGAACGCGAGTGGCACGAAGAGGGCGAGTGGCATGAAGAACGCGAGTGGTACGAGGACGATTGGGACGACTGGGACGATTAGGACATGGCGATGAAATTATTCAGAATAGCCGAGCCAGCAGCATAACCTGAAAGAATTGATTCAGGGTGAAATTGAACGCCATAAATGGGGTATTTACAGTGTTCAATACCCATAATTGTTCCATCATCCAGACTGGCATTGATGCGTAGCTCTGAATGATTAAACCCGGCACGTTCGATATGGAGTGAATGGTACCGAGCAAATTCAACCACAGTAGGGAGTCCCTTGTAGAGGGATGAGGCATGTAGAGTAATTAGACTCGTTTTTCCATGCTGTGGTTGAGGATGCTGGGCAATGGTACAGGAGAATGCATGCCCAATGCATTGGTGTCCAAGGCAGATGCCGAGGATGGGAATTCGCTTTGCATAGGCCTTGATAATATCACAGGAAAACCCCGCATGTTCCGGTCCCATTGGTCCGGGAGAAATGATAATATGCGATACGCCCATCTGTTCCAGATCGCCGGCTTGTACTTCATCATTCCTCTTGATTATAATAGAATCATTATTAGTGCTAAGCCACTCCCGTATGTTATACACAAAGGAATCGTAATTGTCCAGAATCAAAACCATGCTGTACGTATTATATGTTTTGTTTTATGAGAGGTAAAGAATACACAGTCTGGGAAGACAAAGATGCAGTGAATTGCTACAATGTTTTTCTACATTTCCGACAGAAAAGCCGTTCAGACATGGTGTTACTGGAGAGTCTATCCACAGCTAGGGAGGCGAATCGCTACAGCATCGTCGGGCTTACTCCACGATGGAAGATTATTTCCATGCCTGATAATGCGCCAACTGAGGGCTGCGTTATTGATTGCCAGAGTGGGCATGAGCGTGATTGTAATTGGTTGGATGAGCTGAACAAATACGTATGTTTGGATGCAGGAAGTGCAGAACCGCAGCTGGGCCTTTTGGGCTACATTGGCTACGAAAAAAGACATGCATTTGAAAAGGGGCTCCTCAATAACAAGACAGATACGAGCAATATTCCCGATCTCTGTCTTGTGTATTATTCACTCATGTACTGGTATGATCATTGGAATAATTGCGGCTGTTGGGTCCACGACGACAGCATCGCTCCTGCAGACAGAGATACAATGCGCAAGGCAGTATTCGAACGTAAGGCGAGCAGTCCGGAACATCCTAATGCCTTCAAAGACTTTTATCTAAAAGGTGATGTCCGTTCCGACTTTACACCCGATGAACACAGGGAGCGAGTGAATGCTACAATTTCTTACATTCGTCAGGGCGATGTATTCCAGGCCAATATTACCGAAAGATTCTCTGGCGATTACACGGGAGACCCCATACATCTCTATCATCGCCTCCGGGACAGAACAGCTAATCCCTTTTTCGCCTTTCTTGATTTTGAATATCCCATCATCTCGACCTCACCAGAGCGCTTTTTCAAAATAGAAGACAGAGCAATTACAACCATGCCCATTAAGGGAACCATCGCGGGAGCAGAAGGCAAGCATGAGGAGATGCAACATGCATTGATGTCATCTGCGAAAGACCGTGCCGAAAATTGTATGATAGTGGATCTCATGCGCAATGATTTAAGCAAGGTCTGCATCAAGGGCAGCATTACAGTTGATGCACTCTGCCGTGTAGTGAGTGCCAATAATGTTTTGCATTTGGAATCGCAGGTGAGCGGACGATTGGATAAAAATCAACAGCTCTCCGATATTTTACGGGCACTGTTCCCGGCAGGTTCCGTTACTGGCGCACCAAAAATTCGTGCGATGGATATTATTGAGGAGCTTGAAAAAAACCAACGCAAATCCTATTGTGGATGTATAGGGTTTTTCGGGAGTAGCTATGTCGACACAGCCGTTGCCATTCGCGTAATACAATGCAGCCATGATACTATATATCTTCATGCAGGGGGAGGCATAGTAGTTGATTCGCATCCTGAACAGGAATATAACGAGTTGCAGGCGAAGATTGATATCATTAGGAACACCCTCATATCATTTGATATCCTACAGCATTATCGAAGACAGATTGATGCCCTCGACCGGCAGATTCTTGGCCTTCTTGCTGACCGTTTCAATATTATCCGAGAGGTAGCGGGCTTCAAAAAACAGCATGAGATTACCGTTGTACAACCGGAGCGCGTGCGTGAGGTTATTGAACGAAGAACGGAATATGCACAAACATTGGGAATTCCGGCAGAGTTAATCCATGCATTCTACACAGATATGGTAGACCGCTCAATGGACATAGAGCATTGTGCACAGGATGGAAGCAGAAAAAAATGATTCGTATTGTTCAGATGGATATGTTACGGGAGCTGGACGTACTCATTGATGCAGTGGGGCAATTATTACAAGAAATTGGAGCAACCCCCCTCTCAATACATGCGCAGAAAAAAATAACATCGGAAATCAAAGAAAATTGCGGGAACAGTTGGGCATTTAAGGCAATAACGGACGATGAATTTACTTCAGAGAATATTCCTGTTGATACCATCCTTGGTATTATCACAGTTTCTGAGTCCTATGCTTTGTTTGCACATGGCAGGTATGGAATTATTAATGAGCTCTTTGTTTTTGAGCCCTATAGGAGGCGGGGAGTTGCGTCTCAGCTGATGCAATCGGTAAAGCAGTTTGCTTCCAATCGATCTTGGCCTCGTCTCGATGTTGCATCTCCTCCAGGAAATGCTCTGAATTTCTACAAATATCATGGGTTTGTTGAGACTGCTCATAAATTGAAATGGTACGGATTGACATGATAGAATGATTCATGCTAATATGGCAGTGTAATTATTGTATGTTACACACAGAAGGAGGCGTCGGCTATGAACGAAAAAAATCAAGAATATTGGTATTCGGATAATTCCTGTTCGTTACAAGAATTTAATGAGCTCGTTTCTCAGCAAACAGATCGGAGTGGTCTGGAATTTACTGATGCTGTAGAAAAGAACATCCCGATCTATGATTGTTCTCGTTTGCGTACGATGCTTTCAGATGTGGACAAGCGAAAACCCCTACTTGCAGAATGGGGGCGTGTGTTTCTGAGTGGGGCAGGTGTTATTGTATTAAAACATGCCTACAAGGATACTTCGGTTATCGATGAGGCAACAGATATTTACAATGCTATTGTTGATGAGGAGCGGAAACGTTCTGGTGGTGGTGCAGACCATTTTGCCAAGGCAGGAGCTAACGATCGCATCTGGAATTCTCTGGAGAAACTTTGCTTAAAAAATCCTGATGTATTTGCACGATATTTTTCCAACGAGGTTATAGCGGCAGCTTCAGAAGCATGGCTCGGTCCGAATTATCAGATAACAGCACAAATTAATACTGTACGACCGGGTGGTTCATCACAACAGGTACACCGGGATTACCATCTCGGTTTCCAGACGAATGAGGCAGCACAGACATATCCCGCCCATGTACATCTCTTCTCTCCGATGCTCACTTTGCAAGGTGCTGTGGCCCACGTCGATATTCCAGTAGAAAGTGGACCAACAAAATTATTACCCTTCTCGCAATCTTTCAAAGAAGGATATTTGGCATATCGGAAAAAGGAATTTGCTGAATCCTTTGCACAGCACGCAGTGCAACTGCCATTGGAAAAAGGCGATCTCATCTTTTTCAGTCCTGCATTGTTTCATTCTGCGGGTTCCAATCGAACAGAGAATATTGCCAGGATGGTGAATTTGTTGCAGGTATCCTCTGCCTACGGTAGGGCGATGGAATCCATTAACCGGGTAAAAATGTGTAAGCAGCTATATCCTGCTGTGCTACGAGCAAAACAACAGAATACATTAACAGATGCAGAGATCAGCTGTGCCATTGCTGCCTGTGCTGAGGGCTATTCCTTTCCGACCAATTTGGACAGCGACCCACCTGTGGGTGGACTGGCTCCGCAAACACAGCAAGCGTTATTCCATCAAGGTATAGGAGAGGGCTGGGATATTGATACATTCATTCAAAAGCTTGATGAGCAACAACAGCGGCGTGAATCTTAATGAAATGGCAAATGCTTTATTACATAGGTCATGACATAGGATAGTGGTGGGTTCGCCTATGCTACCAGAATATTGTGCAATCGGAGAGAGGGGGATTCGAACCCCCGGTGCCGCAAAACGACACAACGGATTTCGAGTCCGCCCGATTCAACCACTCTCGCATCTCTCCATGGTGTTATGCTACAGTAATAAAGAAATATTTTCAAGAGACATTTAGAACAAATAGTCGCTTATAGAGGACAGCTGCATAGTACCACCGTTCTTTGTTTCGGGGTCGTACTTTACTTTTTTTTTATTTTCATATAGCATAACTATGATGAAAAATTCATTTTTTCTTATCTGTTTATTTTCTTGTGCTTTGCTGTATGCGGAGAAGGCGGTGCTGATTGTTGCACAGGGGGATGTCGAGCAATCATTGACAGCCCATGTACGCCGAGGTGTGCAGGAAGCAAAAGAAATCGAAGCAGAGAGCATCATCCTCATGCTCAATACCTTTGGCGGATTGGTAAATGAGGCCTTATCAATTACTACCATACTGGGGGGGGTAGCAGATATACGTACTGTGGCTTATATTCCCGTTGCAGAGGGAGTTTCTGGTGTCAGTTGGTCTGCGGGGGCATTGATTGCATTTTCCTGTGATGAGATTTATATGGAGCCCGGCACGAGCATTGGTTCTGCTACTCCTGTTCTGGCCAGTTCAGAGGGCATGGAGGCCGCCGATGAGAAGGTCGTCAGTGCCATTCGTGCACAGATACGAGCACTGGCAGAAAAAAATTCCTATAACACAGACATTGCTGTTGCAATGGTCGACCGTGATATTGAGCTATATGAGCTTGAACAAGATGGTGTTTACACATTGGTACAGGAAAATGCCGTACCGGAGGGTGTCAAAGCAAAGCAGTTTTTGACAAAGGAAAAACTCCTTGCATTGACAGCGGGAGAGATGGAGCAATACGGTCAGGCAAAAATTGTACAGAATAAAGATGAACTCTACGAAATCCTCAATTTAGATGCAGAAAACGACATTGTAGTCGTTGAGCAGAATGCACTAGATAATATTCTTGCAGTATTATCCAGTGGTGTAGTGAGGGCTGTGCTTACTCTGATAGGGATGATAAGCATCTATTTTGTTATATCACAAGGAAATTTTGGCATAACGGGTGTAGCGGGCTTACTTGCATTTGCAACGCTCTTTCTGACAAGTACATTGTTGGGGACACTGGGTTCGGCGGAAATTCTCCTTATTCTTATCGGTGTCGTGCTGATCGTTCTAGAAATATTTGTTATTCCGGGATTTGGCGTTGCAGGAATTAGTGGTGCACTGGTCTTGTTTCTTGCCTTTGTGCTTATGCAACAGGATTTTGTATGGCCAAGCTTTTCCTGGCAGTGGGGAATATTCTGGGGGAACGTCATGAATGTATTGCTAAGTCTTATCATCAGTATCATTTTGTTAGTTGTAGGCATGATGTTCTGGCCGGACATCATGTTGCGAAAAAATGATGAGCAAGAAGAAGATGCTCACAGCAAGGAAATGCTACAATCATTGAAAGATCGAAATAGCATTGCAACATTGCAGGTCGGAGATTTAGGAGCGGCAATTACTGCCTTGCGCCCGTCAGGGAAGGCAGTATTTAATGATGTCCAGCACCAGGTTCGGGCTGACGGTGATTACATTGAAGCAAAGAAAGCTATTGTTATTGTTGGTAAGGATAGTTTTGATATTATTGTAAAGGAGCGGTAAAAAATGGGTGTTTTTAGTATTTTCTTTCTCGTGTTTATTGGTGCGATTGCGCTGGTATTGTTAGTAATTATTCTAAAGTTTTTCAATCTGTGGTTTCGTGCATTATTTTCTGGTGCATATGTACGATTGAATCGACTTGTTGGAATGGCAATCCGTAAGGTAAATGCAGCGCTTATTGTTGATAGCAGGATCATGCTTGTAAAGGCGGGCATAAAGATTGATACGGATTTCTTGGAAACTCATGTTCTGGCAGGTGGCAATCTCAAGGAAGTGAGCGACGCTCTTGTTGCTGCGCATAAGGCGGGGATAGCACTGAGTTTTGATCGTGCAGCAGCCATTGATCTTGCGGGTCGCTTTGTTCTTGATGCGGTGCGGACGAGTGTTAATCCAAAGGTTATTGACTGTCCAAACCCTTCCAGTGGAAAAACAACGATAGATGCGGTTGCGAAGGATGGCATACAGGTAAAGGCAAAGGCCAGGGTTACGGTTCGTGCGAATCTCGATCGTCTTGTGGGTGGCGCAACTGAGGAGACCATTATTGCACGAGTAGGAGAAGGAATCGTAACAACCATTGGTTCATCGGAAACCTACAAGGCAGTTCTGGAAAACCCAGATAAGATATCGAGTAATGTACTAAGCAAGGGGCTGGATGCAGGTACTGCCTTTGAAATTCTCTCTATTGATATAGCAGATGTTGATGTGGGTGGTAATATCGGTGCGAAGCTCCAAGCAGATCAGGCAGAGGCAGATGTACGGCGCTTCCAGGCATTGGCAGAAAAAAGACGGGCAGAGGCACAGGCACGAGAGCAAGAGATGATTGCATTGGTACAAGAAAATCGCGCAAAGGTTGTCGAAGCGGAGGCACAAATTCCACAAGCGATTGCCGAATCTTTTAAGAAGGGCAATCTCGGTATTATGGATTATTACCGCATGCAAAATGTCCAAGCGGACACATCAATGCGAAATAATATCGGAAATGAATTGGACACATCAAAGAAGAGCTAGGATTCATCAATGGGAATACTGCTAGATATTCTTGATTCAATCAAAGAATTTATTCCACTTCTACTTTTCGTATTCTACATGTTGCGACGTCGTGCACGGAAAATCCGCCGTGCACAGCAATCGCAACAGCAGCATCTGCGCGAAACAGCTACTGAACAAAATAATACCAGCAGGGATGAACCTGCCTACGAACACGCTACTGCAACAGAAGCCACTGTAGCTACAGAGGAAAGCACACAGACGGCAAACAGCGGCACTGGACGGATGTCATTTATGCGTACTGATCTTCTTTCCGGCGCCCAATACCTCGTCGCTCCCGATGCACAGTTTGCAGAAGAGGCAGTAGAAGATGATGTAGCTGATGAGCAACTGTATGAAGACTACGAAGAGGACTACGAAGAGGATGAATATTTCGATGAGGTTGATGAGGTTGATGAAGTAGAGGAAGTGCATCCCAAACCCATAGGTAGAGCCGGACACAAGCGCGAACATCCATTCAGTCGAATACAGCGTCTCCCTATATCTGCACAGGCCATTCTTTGGAAGGAAATTTTAGACAAACCTCTGTCCGAGAGACACAGACATTAGTTTTGCACAGCACGCAGTGCAACTGCCATTATCAAGGCATAGGAGAGGGCCGGGGCTCCTGAATATTTTCCAAAACCTGTTGTTCGCTGAGAACCATATCCCCATTCTTAAAGCCGTATTCTTTCCACAAGTGCTGCTGTGTTTCTGTGCCCGGGGTCAATCCGATAGCTGGTATCAGCTGTATTTGGCTGGCCCTTAAAACAATCTACAACCGCTTCAACAGCTCGTGTCTGGTATGCTTGATTCTTGAACTTGAGTTTCACAGTAGGACTCACTTTTTAATGACAGAAGAGACGAAAAAAGCTTTGTGGATACCGAAATGAAAAATACCATCCACAAATCAGTTTGTGGATATTCTGTAAGCCACAAAGTTTTTTGTGTATCGAAATACCAGTTTTGCGATACACAAATTCAATAGACGATGACAGGCGATACACAAAATTCGTCTTCTTCATATCGCCTTCACGGGAAATGTTTTGCAGACGATAGTATATTTACGCTCGGTTGTGCATGCCATATTTCGATGCTTGATCGTAAAAGGAGTCAAAATTGTGAGCGACTATATAATTCGTTTTTTCTTCAAGAGCTTTGAAGTGTTCACGACCGCAGTGAATTTTGGCTTGCTCTACATCGCGCAACATATCTTTGAAGACAGTACCTTTGCTCTCGACGATAAAGTAGAGCTTCTCTTGACCATCATGTTCAAATAAAACTGCCCAGTCAGGATTATACGATCCAAGAGGCGTGTCGATCTTGAACCATCCTGGTAGCTTGGCGTAAACTTTGATCGCATTATTCTCTTCAAATGATTGAGCCAAACTAGATTCAATTTCTGAATCATACACAACATGATCATAGGCAGATTTTTTAGCTTCGATCATATTCTTGTTCAAATACCCAATCAGCTCCGCTCTTTCAAAAAGCTCCTGCGCGTAAAAATGCTCCTCATCAATCTTGTGATATTTGATGCCATCAACAATAAAGTGGCGCATCACACGTTTAATAATTTCTTTGACTCCGTCAATGAATTTCTGAGGATTATCCTTAAAATCAGTCAGGCGATTACTCTTAATCAGAATATCGTAAATGGACTTCCTCTTGAGGTTCGTTTCATTCTGTAGGTAACTCAAAATATCAGGGATCTGGCAATCACGAACATCATATAAATGAGTTCCTTTTTGGATTCCCCCAACATTAATACCGCCTTTGCTGATTTCAGTTTTGGCGCGTGTATAATCAAACTTGGGTTTGCCAACAAACAGGTCTCTCTTAATGCTTGCAGCACATTTTTCAATCAGCTTATCTGAATCGAAGTCCACGTTGTAGATCGTTTTGTATTTAATGCGATCCCACAACTCCTTAAACTCAGGGCTATCAAATACCGCCTTATTCAAACGAACTGTGCGCTTGTCATCATTATTCTTAATATTGAGGCCGCCAGCCATTTTTTTAAGCGTTGCTGTGATAGCTTCGCGCTGCTCTTCAAACTGCTCTGGAAGTACAACCTTGTTTTCCTTCAGAGCTTTTTTCAGCTCATCAGCAACCTTGCCGCGTTGATCAATATAGTTACTTTTCAAAAGATCGTTCCAGATCGTTTTAGAGGATTCTGCACCAAGGAAATCCTGTTTGCCGTTTTCTTGCTCAATGACAATATTTGCAAAGCTATGCTCTTCAATCAAACCGAACTTAATGCCTTCTTCTTGTTCAATTTCTTTCTGCAATCCTTCCACAAAATCTTCATAGGACTCATTGGCCATGACTGTCAGCGTGTTGACATCGAAGCCATGAACACGTTCACCGTCCTGATTGACGGATATACGCAGCCCACGTCCAATTTCCTGACGTTTCTTGATTGTTGATTTTGTTTCATTTAGCGTACAGATCTGGAAGACGTTAGGGTTGTCCCAACCTTCTTTCAAGGCAGAGTGAGAGAAGATGAATTTCAGCTTTGAATCAAAACTCAGCAGCTTCTCTTTGTCCTTCATAATCAAGCTGTATGTATCTTCATCGGCTTTGGTCGGTTTTTTTGTGTCTTTAAAGCCGTTTTTATCGCTAGAGAAATACCCGTTATGAACAATCTCTGGCAAACTGTCCGTGTCCATGTCTGAAAAGAGGCTGTTATACTTCGGCTTTTTAATCGCCTTGGCATATTCTTCTTCAAACATGATGGCATATTTGCCTTTTTGATCCGGCGCATCATAGTTACGGTAATTTACCACCTTATCTATAAAGAAGATGCTCAAAACCTTAATATCCATCGGCGTGAGTTTTAGCTCTTTGTCCAAATGCTCTTCAATGGTTTTACGGATTTGCAAGCGTTTATATGCATCCTGATTCACTTCACCAATGGCGTGGTGCAGGCGAAGAATATCGTCTTTACTGGTAAAATCTATATATTCCTTGCCTTCCTCGCAATAGATATCATTAATGATATAGCCCTCGTAAATACTGCGCTTGGTTTTCTCTGACAGATCCGCACCTTGCCTAACCCATACAGCTTTTCTTTTTGTGCCTGATTCTTGCTGCACATCTACTTCAACACGAGCGCGATGGCCGTTTTTGTTATCCACCGCCAGAAGCTTGATATATGCCTTGTTATGGCCGTCTTTCACCTGAATAGAGGCGACCGCAATTTGCTTCACCAATTTTTGCTCATAGGCATCAATGGAATCCAGCTTATACAGCATATTGTGCTTATCAATGTGCGTGGCTGAATAGCGGAAGGTACAAAGCGGGTTGAGCGACTTGATCGCTTCGGCTGATTTGGGGGTGGTGTCCACACTTTGCGGTTCATCGATAATTACAATCGGGCTGGTGGATTTGATGAAACAAATCGGCACACCCTGCATCTTGTCGTTCCAGCGGTGAATGACATTCGTGTTGGTGTCTTCCGATGTATCGCATCTATACATCTTCATGCTTGCTCCCACTCCACAGTGAATGACATTCGCGCTGGTTTCTTTCGATGTATCGGTAAAGCTTTTGCGGAACGCATCAATATTTATCACCATAATCTGTATGTAATCATTGGTGGCGAAACTACGGACTTTCTCTAATCGGGCAGGGTCATAAACAAAATAATCATATGGCACATTGTTGTATTGTTCACGAAAGTGCGTTTCTGTCATCTGGAGCGATTTATAAACGCCTTCTTTAATCGCGATGTTTGGCACAACAATGATGAATTTGGTAAAGCCATATTGCTTGTTCATCTCAAAGATTGAGCGTAGGTACACATAGGTTTTGCCTGTTCCAGTCTCCATCTCAATTGTGAAGTCACAGCTTCCCAGCTTTTTTGTTTGCTTTAAGCCGTTATTCAGCTGAATTTTTTGGACATTTTTCTGTATTGTTTCATCCAGCAAATGCAGGCGGTTGCCTGTGCCATATTCATCATCAAAATTTGGAAGTGTGCTTATTGAAGGCATGGTAAAGGTGGTCTTATTCAGCTCTTGCCCTTCGAACACACCCACGGCAGATTCCCATGCACGGCGCTGGTGGCTTTGGTTTGGATCAAATTTAATCTTCACGTTTTACCGCCTTGTGTAAAGTCAAATAAAATTTTCACCGACTCGTCAATATGTCTTTTAAGTGGGCGGTATTCAATGATGTTGTAACCTTTTACATCAATGCGCAAACCAATATTGCTTTCGTCAAACAAGGTATTCATGCGGCTGATTGCCTGCTCATTTAAGTCACCATACAAAACCAAATCAACATCCGAATAGTCTTTATAGTGACCATTGACACGGGATCCAAAAATACCGACTCGATCAATATTGGCATCGTTGAGCAAGATATGTTTGATGCGGTCTAACTCAGGCAGAGATAGCCCGTGATTGGTTTCTTTATCGATCATTTTGCATCAGCTCACTAAATAATCTTTCATATAAACCATCAAATAAAAATAAATATTGATTTTCAATATTTTCAATTACTTTAGCAAACACAGTATGGCTGTATACATGGCTCATCTGATTTCTATCATCCAAAGCGTTCATCCACGCTTCATGATCATTGATAATTTTTGCCTCAATGGCCGCCACAATAACCGACTTTGGAGTTATTTTTTGCAACACCAAGCCCTCATTTTCCAAGTAGTCTTTGAGTGTTTTCCATGCCAATTCCCAAGTGTATTCAAAGCGCTGAATCACTCCTTCTTGCTCCAATTCCGATAAGGTTCTTTCATCCTTTAGCACTATGGATTGTTGTAGCAAATGAAAGGCTCTTTTGTAATTATCAAAACGATACTGCCATCTTGGTTTATCACTCATAATTGTTTTCTCCTACAAGCTCTTGATATCTTCAATACCGTAACGCTTTAACGTTTGCATAGCGTTGGTTTTAACCACATCATCCTTAAAGCCGTCGTCCTTGAACACCACACGCATGATTTCGGGCTGCAATTCTTCTTTCAATGCGCCGATGCCATTGACGACATCCATGGATACGTCTTTTTCCAAGCACACGACCAATGCACCCAAGCCGATGGAGTACACCGTTTTTCCGGCGATGCTGCGTGTTTCAATTGGTACAGTGAGATCAAGGCCGTATTTGAGCAGAAGTTCATACAGTATGTCCTCGCTGGAGCGATCCTGCTTGATATAATCAACGGCAGTATACAAATCTTGCTTTAGCGTGTCAAAATCTGCTTCCCAGCGTTTGATGTTGGAGCTGTCGAGCTTGAAGACTTTGAAGCCAAAGTCTGAATTGTTAATGGTTAATTGTAAATGATCAATTTCCTGTTGCAACTCTGTAACGTCTTCACCAGCGCTTCTCTTTTTCTCTAACATTAACAATTTATCATTCACCATTGATAATTGTTCTTCTTTGATTTTCTTGGCTGCGCGGCGGATACGTTCTTTGCCAATATCTGCTATGGTAGTATACCCCATTTTCTTGGCATCACTTGCCTCATCAACTTTCTCCGGCAGTTGAACCATTATATAATGAAGGCTGCCATTTAATTCAGCAGAGCGACTTAAGGCTGCATGAGCAGCGGAGCACGAACCAGCAAAAAAATCTAAAACGACATCACATGGTTCTGTCTGTATTATATTAAGCATTTTAAGGATAAGAGAAGACGGCTTCGGAAAACTGAACGGAATATCGAGTTTTTTAAGTTCGGATGTTCCTGCGCGATTTAAAAAATCACACCACAAATCTCTCGGTAAGTTTCCCTTCTCCAATTTTTCTTTTAGATAGCTTTTCGTATATAAATTCCACTTAGCTTTTTTTCCATGTTCATCCAAAAGCGGAGATTGATTGCTTTTTTTAAAAACAATCAACTCCTTTTTTTCGTTGAAACTATCTAAATTCCATCTCCAAACACCATCGCCAGACTTCGGTTTTTCCGGTGGAAATGTTTCTCCTGGAGGTATTACCTTACTTCCATCAGGGCTTTCAATAAAGTAGCGTTGGTTGGGACGTGTCTCTAGTGTGCTTAAATAAAAGGCGATATCATCTCTATATTGCTCACCCTTTCTGTCTCCTGCAACTTCTATCTTCTTAAATTGAGACTCATCAACCTCATCCACAAATCTGTTGGTTTTTTCTAAGTCTTTTGAATAGCATAATATGTAATCTTTTCCTGGTGCTATAAAGTTCCCGCGAAAACTGGTCGTTTTAGAAACTCTAGTAATGCATCCAATAAAATTCTCCTCACCAAACACCTCATCACAAATCTTTTTAAGATTAGCTTGCTCATTATCATCAATGGAAATAAAGATAACACCATCATCATGCAGTAGATTTCTAGCTAGCTTCAAACGCGGATACATCATGTTCAGCCAGTTAGTATGATAACGACCAGCACTGCTGGAGTTTGTTCCAACTTTCTTGCCGTCACTATCAAGCTGGGCAGTCATTTCAAGGTAGTTTTTTACTCCGTCCTTAAAATCATCTTCATAAACAAAATCATTTCCTGTGTTATAGGGTGGGTCGATATAGATCATCTTCACTTGGCGGTGATAGGATTTTTGCAGGAGCTTCAACACTTCAAGGTTATCGCCTTCAATAAACAGGTTTTGCGTGGTATCCCAATCCACACTCTCTTCCTTGCATGGGCGGAGCGTTCCCGTGCTTGGTGTTTGTGCTAACCGACCGGCCTTGCGCTTGCCATGCCATGTGAAGTTATAGGGGTCTTCATTTTCCACCACATAATTGCCGAGCAATTCCTGCAGCTGGTTAAATTTAAGCTTTCCTTCCGAAAACACTTCGGGGAACAGCGCTTTTAGCTGTTCGATGTTCTGCTGCACAATATCCATGCTTTTGCCGTCTAATTTTTCCATAATCAATTATTCTCCATTTATAGTTTACCATTTTTAGTTAAGTTTTTTCTAATGCTTCCAGTTCTTTAATATCTTCTTCGTCCGCTGCCAGTGCTTCGGTTTTTTTGCGTTTATCGTCAAAATCATCATAGCGATTTGCCGCCAGCTTTTGTGCGACTTTCATCTGCAACGTATCGGCATGTGTTAGGAGCTCTCTTTCGTTGAACTCCAAGAAGGCATCCAGCTTGTCTGCCCAAATGTTCATTATTGCAGTGCAAGACACTGTACTCTTTACCATCTTTGGCAGTTCGTCGGAAATTCCGACATACTGAATCTTCACCCAATTCGCCATCAGAGATGATGTACCGTTACTCATAGTGCTTACCTTCGCTTCCTTATAAACTTTGTTCCAGTTGTTTAATGGCTTCTTGCCGTTTTTTGACTGAAACATTCAGTTCCAGTTTTTTGTTGAATTGAGCTTCCTTCTTTAGCGCAGAGCGCAATTCTATAATTTCTCTTTCCAATTCCATGATTTTCGTCAGGATCTTACCACGATCCTTTGTTTTTTCCGCTGATACAATCTGATAATTGCCGCTTCGAGTAGCAGCATTTAGCTCAATGATACGGTTTTTAATATCTGAGTAGAATGCATAGAAGTTCATGAAAGATAAGTTCTTCATCGCCATGTCTTGCATAAATTTCTGCTGTGCTTCGTTTGGTGCGTCAGCATTAAACCATTCTGTCATCCAAGCATCCTCGACCACCCATTTGGATTTGTCCACCTGATTGATCCGTTTATCGGCCACGCTTATGGCGATGGTGTCGGCAAAGCTGAAAACAAGCACAATCGGGTAAGGAATAGCTTTGTTTACAAAGGCAGCAATGCGTTGGGCACGATTGGCGTTGGATAGTTCAATTTGAATAACGGCAACTTCATCATATTCTCGCACATCATCATAATATGCTGCAATGTTAACCGTTGCGGGCTTAAGCGTATAAACCCAGCGGATTCTGTCGATATCATCTTTGAGGGCTTTTTTATCCGTGTTGTCGAGGTCGGCATGTTCCTGAAACAGCTTCTTGAAAAGAGATTTGTTCAACAAACACTTTTCAGGGACGCCCATATGATCATAAAAAGTCTGCATCATGCATCGACCTCCCGAATAATCAGGTAACTAATCACTTCAAAATCTTCAAGACCGGAGGAGTAATCTTGCATAAGGGATGTGCCACCACGGCTGAACAGGCTCTCTATGCCTTTTTCTTCGGTTTTACCGACTACGGACTGAATAGCTTTCTCTAGCATGAATTGATATGCCCCCATATCTTTACCGTTACGGGTGGCATCATTCAGCTCTTGGACTGCGGCTTCATCAACAACCTTGTTCATCAAGCAAAGCTTCTTGAAAATATCGAGACTCTTTTTGCTTTGCAGATGATTATAGACAATATTGCCGTCCTCAGCCACATAGACCATGTAATAAGGCGATAGCGCGTAGTGCCAAGCAGACTCAACCTTGTCGTTGATGTCTTTCAAACAGAAAATCGTGCCTGGTACTATCTCATTCATGCTTTTGCCGACGGCGGCAAAGAAACCGGACGGGGAACGCTCAAGCTGGTCCATGTTGTCTTTCATAAAGCCCGATAAATCCATACGGAAATCATTGAGCGTCATATCCGTGATAGAGACACTGCCGTCCATGTCTTCTAGATCAAGAACAGAATCCTGTAGCTGTTTCATTTGACGACGGCGATACTCCAGATCATTCATCTGTTTCTTTTCATCATAATCAATAATGTTTTCTTCACCGGTGGCTGAAATATCAAGAAGCACCATACGACCACCGACGCGTGCTTCAAGATTGATGTATTCGTCCAGCTCCATGTTTGGCCAGAAATTGGCAAGCTGGATCGCATCGTTGCGAGATCCTAAACGATCAATGCGCCCAAAACGCTGAACGATACGGACTGGATTCCAGTGGATATCGTAGTTAATCAGCATGTCACAATCCTGAAGGTTTTGGCCTTCGGAAATACAGTCAGTCGCGATCAGAATATCAATCTCAGTGGTGGCATCAGGATCAATTTTTTCACGTTCTTTGGAAATGGGTGAGAAGTGGGTCAGTACATTGTTTAGGTTTTTTCTTAACCCCTTAATGGTGCATTGGTTTGTGTCACTACCTGTAATCAATGCAGAATGAACTTCCAATTTCGACTCAGCCCACTCAGCGATATGTTCATACAAATATTTTGCTGTGTCGGAAAAAGCGGTAAAGATGATTGTTTTCTTGTTTCCAGCATTGATAGGATTATTTGTTTTATTGGTTAAAACCTCTTTGAGTTTTAGAAGTTTTGCATCCTCAGATGCAGTGACTTGCAATGTAGCTTCCTGAAGCTGTGCGAGTAATGCTAAGTCCTCTTCTAAATCCTGTTTCCAACGAACCAGATCCATATCTTGGAGCAGGATTTTTGTTTTATCACCGATTAGATAATCCTCAAACATTGGATCATCCGTTTGAATGTCTTCTATGTTTAATTCTTCAAAATCTGAACTTTCGAGGCACTCGATTCGCTTAAGCGTAGCATGTATCTTGGCATGCACCTTACCCACAGTTTGTGAGAATGAATTAATTGAGCTTTCCATACGTTTAAACAGATTAATGCGCATCAAATGAATCAAGTTACGTTCACGATCAATCTGACGGAAAACAGATTTTCCGTCTCTTACTTTTTGATCGTATTTACTGCTGTACTCTTTCTTCTTGTCCATACGGACATATTCAAGCGGGGCATAAACAGCAAGGTTGAGCATTTTGATTGTCATGTTCACATCTTTAAGTGCCGGGAATTGACCGCTGGTATCAATATCAGCTTTGATATTCATTGGGTTCAAACGATCAGGAAACTTGCCAATTTCAGAAACATCGTAATATTTCTCGATATGTTTGCGTGAACGTGCTATGGTTAAGAGGTCAAGCAATTTGAAATAATCAAAGTTCATGCTCTCCAGTAAGGATTCCGCTATGCGCTGTTCTTCTGGAAGCTTGAGCCATTGGTTAAATTTAGTTTGTGCTTTTTTCAGCGTGTTCTCAATACTGGTGATGCCGTAATCAAGATATGCTTTGTCACGACCTTCAGTTATAAATGCCACTTGGTTTTTCAAGTCATTCATTCGGCTATTTACAGGCGTTGCAGAAAGCATCAATACTTTGGTTTTAACGCCAGAGCAGATGATTTGATCCATGAGTTTTTGGTAGCGCGTAGCCCCATCAGCTTTTGTTCCGCTATTGCGGAAGTTGTGAGATTCATCAATGACCACGAGATCATAGTTGCCCCAGTTTAGCGTTTCTAAATTAATTTCACCGGATTTGCCTTTTGGGCGAGATAAATCTGTGTGGTTCAGAACATCATAATTAAAACGATCTGTCGTCAGGAGGTTGCGTTTGTCATTAATTGTATAAACCGTCCAGTTTTCTCGGAGTTTTTTAGGACAAAGAACTAGAACACGATCGTTACGGAGTTCGTAATACTTAATGACGGCCAATGCTTCAAAGGTTTTACCCAAACCAACACTGTCAGCAATAATACAGCCGTTATATTTCTCTAACTTATCAATCGCGCCGAGTACGCCGTCACGTTGGAATTTATACAGCTTATTCCAAACAATCGTATCTTTGAATCCTGTCTTAGAGCGGATAATACTTTCTTCGTCAATATCCCCTAGGTAATTCTTAAAGATGTTATAGAGTGTAATGAAATACACTAGCTTTGCGGGCTTATCTTCGGCCAGATAATCAAGGTGCGTGAGCAGTTCATTTTTAACGTCCCGCGTAGCTTCATCATCGTTCCAGATGGTGTTAAACCATTGGAGAAGCTGTTTTGTAGTGCTAACATCTGAAATGCCCACATTGATTTCAAAAGAATCGGATTTAATTGCTCCTAAACCTGGGGCAGTAAAGTGTGATCCACCATGTACGACAAAGGCACTGCCTCCGTTTTCAACATGGAATATATTCTGCGGCGGGGATGTCATTTTTGCAGTCATAGCACGCGCGTTCACATGCTTTTTCAGCCACGTCATGCATTCTTTTGCGATACGATTTTGATCCAACCTGTTTTTCAAACGTGTTTCTTCTGGTGTACCTGCAAGCATATGCAATGAATCACCATTCCAGCAGGAAAACATTAGGCGAAATTTATCGAGCTTAGAAAGTTCTTTTTTTAAGGAAGAGAACCCGTATATTGAAAATAATCCTGTAGATACAGTGATTGTTGAGTTATTTCGAATTACTTTCTGCAATTCCGTAATGACCTTTCCATGATTTTTGTTATCAAGCAACATTTTTTGGTCCTTGAATTTGAAAACTAGGAGCTAGTCGTTTTAGGTTAGGGTGTGGCACAAGGTGTAAATCAACCATATAGAACAATCGCACGCGCTGTTGTTGGCTGATGCTGTGCAGTCTGTCCATGTTGAAATCATATCATAGTATTATTTTGCGTATCAATATAATTCGTGTATACTTGCTGTCGGCTTAATGTGCTGCCGAAACAATGCGAGGTCTTTATAGTTGACGTGCAAGCGAAGATACACATCATCATTGAACAAGGGTGCACAGGATAAACAAACAAAATATAATGAGAGTGATGCAAAATAGGGCATTGCATTGATATTATTTACACAATCCAAATTCTTTGAATGCCGTAAGAACAGTTGCTTTCATAGCATGATCATGTCCACCGTCTTTCACTTTGTCATTCTTATCGGGTGCCACGGCAACTAATTTTTTAAGTTTTCTTGCTGTTTTTTTTCCTGTCAGAAATTTTTCCTCTTCGTCATCGAGTATACCTGTGATTGCGTCCTTTGTTCCATATCCATATACAACATTATGCAAGTTTACAGGTGTAAGTTTTTCGATGTAGTTATACATATCGCTTGCTGCAACAATTCGTGCTATATTCGCCCGTAGCGTGTCGTCTTTCAGTGCTTTTTCTATCACAGTAGGATCTATGGCTGAATTTCTGTAGTCCGATGCTGTGTTAAATAGTTTTAGGGTCTTTGCGTCAGAACCATAAGCAAACCAGTGCCCAGTCTGAGCAGCATGTTTCCATCCCTTTTCCGGTACTTTTAATCGTCCGCCGGTAATGACATATCCATCTGCTATATTTCCATGCTCGGCGATCTGGAGCTGTGTAACCCATACACCGTACGATAAAGCTACAACGTATACTTTTTTTGCTTGTTTGTTTTTGAAATTCTTGCCGTTTTTGAAATATTGTATTACGTCAGCTAGTGTTTTTGCAGAGTGTAATACCGCTTCCTTTGCTACTTCAGAAGACAGCGTTCTCTTGAACCAATCGGGATATAATGTCTGCACTTGGTGGGAAATGGCAACAATGTATGGAGTCGTTATACAGGTATAGGGTTCTGCTCGAATGTAACTCTCTGTTCCTGACAAAGAAGGCGTCGGCCCTCCTTGCGAAATAATGAGTACTGTTTCAATGGCATCGTACGTGTCAGAGGCAGAGGATTTATCTTGCTTAAACAGTGTAGTTACAGCACGAGTATCTGTTTTCCATGGTCGTTGTGTTTCGGCACTACCCTGTTTCGTGTCATCCGTTGTATTATCTGGCAAACCTATTTGACAGCCAGAGATTGTCAACATAAAGCTACAAATCATCAACACTGTGTTTCTATTTTTTATCATGTTATTTCCTTATATGGATGTTTCCACTCTTCAAATATCATTAATCGCCATCAACTGGGGCCGGTTTGTGGGTTGCAATTTGCCTTTATTTGAAACCCAAGTCCCTTGAGAGCGTTATTTAATTCCCCAAACATTGTTGTCATATGATCTCCATCCCCAGCAATGAGGGTTGCTTTTTTATTCTTGAGAAAATTAATTTCTGCAGTTGTCATTGGACCAGAAGTTTCATCATTTTTTCCGTACACATATACAATGTTGCTGAAATCGATGTTTTTGAGTAGTTCTGTATATCTGTATTGCATGAGAGCTGCTGCAATTTTTGGGATGTTACTTTTTGGATCATCGCTACTAGTTTGGTCCTGTTTGACTTTAACTGTATTATCCAAATTTATAGAAAACCATGTTCCCTTACTTCCAGTTTCCCAACCCTTTTTTTCCATGTCTAATCTTCCTACTGACACGATGTATCCATCAGCTGTCTTTCCGTATTTGGATAATAAACTTTGTACAACCCATGCACCATATGATAATCCTACTACATATACTTTTTTGCCTGCATCTTTCTGCTTCTTTACTTCGTCTGCAAGCAGATCAGTTGTTTTTTGAACCTCTTTCGTAATTTGCTCAAAAGTAAATGTTTGAGTCTTAAATTTATTTTCATTTGCCTTCAGTGTCTGCACTTGATCGACATTTATTTTGAGGATGGCGGGATCCACACACTGGAATACACCGTCAACCACCTTTTGGCTAAACGATTCATAGCTAGGACCACCCTGTGCGAGAAGAATAACTTTTTCACGACCGTTACTATTATCAGCAGGACCGTTATTATTATTATCAACCGGGCCTATCTGGCAAGAAAGCAAAACAGCGACGACAACAAATATCAATGTATATATTTTCATAACATCTCCTACCCATATATATATATGGAATGAGAGAAAAAAACAAGAGCGATTTTACATTATTGTTGATTGAGCTTAGCACCTAACACTCAATCAATATCCGAACATTCTTTATGTTCGTCATGTCAGGTTTGGTGCAAGCACAAAAAAGTGCGATGCCTTTGGAAGGGTGCAGATAGCCGATAGAAGCACCCATCAAGCGATTCATCCTGCGCTCGGTGTAGCGAAAAACGTGATGACATTTGTCTGTCGATGGTATTCATTAAAATAGGGTCAGCTGATTAGTTTTAAGGGGATAAAAAACACCAATAATAATAAAAGGGTTCTTACCCCAACTATGAAATTGAAGCGTGGTGCCTAAAAATAAAATAACATCATTTTTTTGAATGAATCCTTCGTATTTTTCTTTTACTTTTTGGCAAGCTATTGCTTCATTACCCTTGGTTTCTTCTAAACACTTCCAGTAGAGTGCCCCTATCTCCCAATCTTCAATCATCATGGTAGATTGGGTGCCTGCATCGTCCTTAATCTGGTAAGAAAACTTATAAGGTAATTTGTTAACCAACCGTCTTTCTCGTTTCATATCTTCAAACAAGTACCGCTGGCTATTTTCAGCTGCAATCTGTTGTAGAATATCCTTACACCACTCTCTTCCATCTTCTTTAATTTGTAGCTTCGATATTTCTGCGGGCTTAAATTGACATAATGATAAGCTGTTATCAGTTTGTGCTTTTTGGATAACTTCATCAAAACCGGTATAGACAGGTGTATGCTTTAACGCTTCTTTGCGGAGTATCCAGTTATCTTTAGTTGACAAAGGGTCTGTCAGAATAATAATTTCTGAATCTTGCTTGAGTTTGTAGCTTTCTGGTCTTGGGTCAGATAAGTTTCGTTCTATATCAACTTCAATCCATTGATATTTCTTATATTTCTCCAATTCTTTTAATTCACGAAATGGGACAGGGTAAATTCGTCGCCATTCGCCGTGCTTATTTATGCCAGCGGTACAGACCAGTTCAAAATGCTTTTTTGAAAAAGTCGGATAGGTTTTTGCCAAAATTAAAATTTCTTCCTTCATAAATGACAAGCCTCTAAGCCATTATTCTTTTCCAAATAATCGCTTACGCGATGCCTATGACACTTTAGGTGATTGCTTTCAAAACAAGTCAGTGCAATACGTTTGTGCGTATTAAGTAATTCTAAAACCTGATGTAATGCCTCTTCTCTTTCAACCAAAGTATTTTGGTATTTTTCAAAAAGCAGCTGATAGTCTTCTTGCTTTTTTAAATTTTGTCTTTGTTCTGACGCAATTCCGAGTGCAGGAACATGCTGATACATAATGCCTAAATTTTTGCAGTAATTTTGTAACTGTCTTTTAGAAAAACCGTACTTCATACTGAGTGCATCTTTACGAACATCACACAGTAAGCTAATGTTGTTTTCTATCAGCTTATTGAGATAGGCATCAATGCTTTTTCCTTCATAACCAATAGTAAAAAGCTTAGTTTTATTTTTTTTGCTAATTAGTTCTTTCTGATGTGCAACTAATTTCAACTGTTTTTCCGTCATATTCCATTCATTGCGGATAAAATAATAAGAAAAGTTTTTATAAACATGGTCAACCATTTGAGCGTAGGTATACTCTTTGAATTTTCTTGCAAGCTGATCAACGGACGTGCGCTCTTGGGGTTTTAATTCTGGTGGTTTCGACTGAATAAACCACTGATTGTCATTTTCGCTTGTCAAATGGTAGTGATTAGCCAGCAAGCCCAAATCTTTCGTTGCCTGAAATGAAAAACAACCATACTTATAGGGTACAAAATCAAAACAAGGTTTGGTTTGTCCCTGACAAAACAAAAAAAGCAATATTTGTAGCTTTAACTTGTCAACACCTTCATCACCGAAAGCAGCAATGAAATTAAGTAAAATTTTACGACGATAATACATAACTAACCTTCAAATAAATCTCGCTGTTGCCTACTAGTGTGTTTGAGATTTCTGGGCTTATAGCAGGCATAGTTATCTAGTGGGCCTTTGATAGGTTTGACTGAAAACGGCATCTCCCAGCCATTTTTGGAACGAGTCATTGTCGGCAAATTGCTTATAAAGCTCTGCATGGTCTGCATACAGAGCAAGCATCTCCTTGTCTAGTGCCTTGTCGTGTTCAATGCGGGCATTTTGTGTGTCGGAATTTTTAATTGCATTTTGATAAGCCGGATTAGCGGCGACTTTCTTAGGAATTTCCTCAGTAATGATTTTTTGAATTTTGTCCCGATCCTTCCATTTGATGCTTCCGAAATGCTCATTAAAACTTTTGATGATGTTGCTGATTCGATCCAGTTCTGGGTCTTGTTTTTCGCCATCACCAGCCGTCGGCACGGGACCAAGCTCTGCATCTTCATCAGCAAGGGTGATATTTATGCTTGCCCGAACTTCAGCTCGGTAGCTGTCCATGTCGATCGTTTCAAGAATACCTTTGGAGAGGTCTTCTTCTTTTGGTGCGGGCAGTTTGGGAATGAGAAAATTCAGAAATATCGAGAACTTTTCCCAGTCAGCATTGGTATACGACAAGATTGACGCAAGGAATCCGTATGTTCTTACAAATGCCTTGGACTTACCTTTAAAGTCAATCTGTCCATCTTCATCGAGGTCGCTTTTATAGACTGCAACGCAGGCATCCAAAATTGGATCGAGTGTTTCCCGTTCTGCATCATTCAAATAGAATTCCACCAAGCTAGCGATCTGTTCAGGAGAATAAACCTGATACCCGTCCAGGTCAGACTTTAGGTCATGAAGCTTGTTAGGGTCAGTTTCTTCACTGAGTAGTGTCGTGCGATAATAATCAGAAAACGCCGATTGAATCGTTTCAGCATCGTTATAAAAATCTAAAACAAAGGTATCGTGTTTTTGAGGATGCGCCCGGTTCAAGCGCGACAGAGATTGAACCGCCTTAATGCCCTCCAAGGGTTTATCCACATACATGGTGTGCATCAAGGGTTCGTCATACCCGGTGAGGAACTTGTCTGCCACAATCAGAATGCGGTAGGGGTTCTCGGCAATCATGTCTTTGATCTTATTGCTGGAAAAACCATTCAGCGTTGCTTCAGTAATTTTTTTTCCGCCGTATTCATGTTCACCTGAAAATGCCACAATAGTTTCATACGGAATTCTTTTTTCATCCAGATATTTGTTTATGACATGAAAATATTCGATAGCTTTCATGATCCCGCTGGTGATGACCAGAGCGCGTGCCTGCCCGCCCACTTTACGACGCCCCATAACCTGTTCGTGGAAATGGTCCACCATGATTTCCGCTTTTTTGCGGATCGCATGAGTGTTGGACTCCACATATGTACGTAATTTTTTCTGCGCCTTCTTGGTGTCGAAAAGCGGATCGTCTTCCACCGCTTTTATCAAGCGATAAAAGCTCTTCACCGGGGTATAGCTTTTCAGGACATCAAGAATGAACCCTTCTTGAATGGCCTGCTTCATGGTGTAACTGTGGAAAGGATGATGCTTTACCTTGCCATCCGGCTGTGGATCTGGCTCACCAAAGATTTCCAGTGTTTTGTTTTTGGGAGTGGCCGTGAATGCAAAATAGCTGGCATTGGTCAGCATTTTGCGCCCCTCCATCAATTCGTTGATTTTGTCTTCTATGCTTTCCTTTTCCGTAGTTCCATATTCTGCTTGTTTGTCAGCGACCATCAAATATTCAGGATCTTCTTCTTCCGGAGCTAGGGCCATATTCATTTTTGAGGCGGTGCGCCCACCTTGACTGGAATGGGCTTCATCGATGATGATGGCAAACTTGTTCTGCCTGTGCTCGTCGCCAATCTCCTCTAGAATAAAAGGAAATTTCTGAACGGTTGTAATGATGATCTGCTTCCCTTCGTGGATAAAGCGGCGTAGATCTCCGGAATCCTTCGCAGGCCCCACCACGTTGCCGAGCTGAGCAAAAGATTTGATGGTGTCTTGGATCTGCTTATCCAGAACACGCCGGTCGGTAACCACAATGATGGAGTCGAAAATAGCCTTCTTGTGCTGCTCCAATGGCACCAGCTGATGAGCCAACCATGCAATGGAATTGGACTTACCACTGCCAGCCGAATGTTGGATCAGGTAGCGCTTTCCAGCACCCGTTTTCTGGGCATCGGCGAGAAGCTTACGCACCACCATCAGCTGGTGGTAGCGAGGAAATACCTGCTTGCGTTTCTCCTTGCCTGTTTTCTCGTCTTTCTCTTTGACCATCTGCGCATAGTTTTCCAGAATGTCGGTGAGGCGCTCCTTGGTTAAAATCTCTTTCCAGAGATAATCGGTGGCCAGTCCTGAAGGGTTCGGCGGGTTGCCAGCACCATCGTTGTACCCTTTGTTGAAAGGAAGAAACCACGAACCCTTGCCTTCCAGATGCGTACACATGTACACTTCATGATCATCAAGCGCAAAATGAACAACACAACGACCGAACTTGAACAACAGCTCTTTGGGATCGCGATCATTCTGATACTGTTGAACAGCGTCGTTGGCGGTCTGCTTGGTTAGTTTGTTTTTCAGCTCAAAAGTGGCAATCGGCAGTCCGTTAATGAAAACCCCCATATCCAATGCCAGTTGTGTCTCGTTGCTGCTGTAACGCAACTGACGCGTTACACTGAAAATATTCTGCTCGAACAATTCCTTGGCTTCCTGATTGTTTGCTGTCGGGCTGCCGTAAAAGAGCGTGATGGAATCAGAGTGATGCTTTACTCCTTTGCGTAGCACATCAGTAATACCCCGTTTGGTAATTTCACCCTGTAACCGATGAAGGAATTCTGTTCTTTTGGGAGAATCAACTTCAATACTGAGTCGTTCAGCAATGTCCGATTGAGTGTCCTGTAAAAATGCTGCCAGCTTGACGAGGTCAATCGCATGGGCACGATCATAGTTCCGGGGATCGCCTGCCTGATACCCAGCGTCTTCAATCAATGACTTGACAATGGTGGTTTCAAACCCTGCTTCGCTTGTGTCAGTAAATTTCATTCAAGCCAATCTTTATTTTTAAGAACACTATGAGCAAGTTTAATTTGCCGTTGATCAAATTGATTTTTTCGGGGGTTCCAGCTATATACACCATCTATAACTTGCTTTATTGTAGAAGCATGTTCTTTTTTTACTACCCAGTGTACTGTAGCCAGTAGTTCCAAGCCAAAAGGTGATTCAAAACCTTCTACCAAATCAGAAACACGTTTGAAATACGCATTATTTTGTGGGTGTTCAACTAGGTACGCAGAAATATCTTCATAGGCCCCAGCAACAAGCTCGAGTTGCTTATCTGGTTTATCGCCTCCATCCGCATAGCCCGAAAGGAAGTGACCTTCTATGGCATTGAGTACGTGCGACAGATTTTTTGCGTAAGGACCGTAAGTTCCTTTGGTGTATCGCAGGCGTAGCATCTCTCCGCTCTCTTGTAGAAAATACATCAGTTTTTGCACTTCCAGTAGCGTAATAAACGGATCAAGCAGTCCAGATAAATACCTGTGCACCAGCCGCACAAGAGCGGCTCTGCCCGGGGTTATTTTGGGCACTTGTCTATTCCTCGGCATTTCTTCGGGGTTGGGAGTCCCATTTGGTTCAAAAACTGTAACTTTTGCTTTTATTTTGTAATTGAGCGTCTTTTCAATTTGTTCCTGTACATCATTCCATTTCAGCCCACCCAAACCGCAACCTAGCGGAGGCAAGGCAACAGACTTTATATCGTATGTTTGTATAACATTCACCAAATCAACAAGACCAGCTTTAATATCCTCTATCCGACTAGCTCCACGCCAGTGTCGTTTTGTGGGGAAATTTATGATGAATTTCGGATTGATCACATTGCCAGTTTTGTATACAAACATTTTCCCAGGTACAATCGTCTTCTGTTTGCAGGCCTTTTCATATGTTTTGAAGTTTTCGGGGAATTGTCTCTTGAACTGGAGTGCTACGCCACGCCCCATTACACCGGCACAATTTACCGTGTTTACCAGAGCTTCCGCATCTTCTGAAAAAAGGTTTCCAGTTTTATAGGTAATCATCTATTCTTCCTTTCTTAATAGTACCAATTAGTTCGGATACTTACGAGTGGTTTATGCTCGGATACGCTTAAAAATTCTTTAACTTTATGCTCCTCATTATCCGAATAAACACCAATGGACTCAATCAATCTAAACGACAGACTGTGCTCAAGCAAAAATTCTGCCTGCTTCTTTTCTTGTTGCTCTTGCCAGTCTTTCGCCTGCACTGCTTCCCAATCTATCTCGTCTAATTGTCCCAAATCATTGTAATCATTAAAATAACAAGAACCAGCATTGGAGTTTGTAAACACCCAACGTTTGTTTTTTTGTTCCGCCCAATGGGTCACCTTCTCTAAATCGGCAACAAGGTGAATGATTGGCTGCTGCCCTCCTGAGTAATTTATATCAGTATGATTATTTTTGTAAAACAGGTACAACATGACTGAACGGGGGCAAAAATAGAAAGGAACACACTTTCCTACATATAAACCGGGGTAGCTTCGTAATAACAAACTGAGTCTTCGGTTTTTGATTTTGTGCATGCCAAGAGTCGTTCCGGAAATTTTCTTTTTCTGAATTTCGGCATCGCTATACAAAAATCCCTCCTGTATGATTGATGGCAATCGGTCGTAATGCACTATATGGTAGAGTTTAACATTATTTGGGGGAACTGAACTACCCATCACTCAACTCCTTTACGATTTGTTGTTCAAACTTTTCATCTTCCAGAATTTCCAGATCAGCTTCTACCACTTCAAAGTTTGGAATATCACTATTTCTTACATCTACTTTCCCCGTTACAACATCGGAAACAAGACGGCTGCGGTATTCGGCGATAAGCTCAACTTCTCGTTCGCTGCGAGAGATCGTTTTATCGACAATGGTGGTTTCAAACCCTGCTTCACTTGTATCTGTAAATTTCATTCTTCTACTTCATCCTTATAGCGCTCACCGATAAAATTGACTAATGCACTAGCAACAACGATTATAAATTTTGCCTCAGTAAAATCGACTGTATGAGTAGATGCACTATTTCCATGCCTTATACCACCTTCACTGCTGGTATAGCCATAAATTTTCTTGATACCATCTTGCAATGTTGGAGGAACCTTGTCTAACTTTTTTATCGCTTTCCCCAAGGTCGCTGTATCATCACGCAGTAAATGTTGTGCTAAAGTTTCTAAGGCGGAAACGACTTCTTTTACTGCATTGGCATAATCGGGATTTTCTCTATCTGAAAACAGACTAATTGCCTTATCAAAATGCTCTGACACCGGTTTAAATGGGAAGCTTCTTACATCATCAATGCTTTTTAATTCTTCTTTATTAGTAATGGCTATAAATTCATATTGCGCATCTAGTCTATAAGCCGACCGTTCTCGTTCAAGAATAGAATTAACTTTTTCTACTACACTTCTATCATCTATAAATTCAAAGATGGTTTCTAATACTGTGTATTTTTCGTGCCATTCCAATGCGTTGTAAAACTTTTTAAAGTCATGAGTAACATTTACATCGGCATTAGTCAACTTAAAAGAACCGTCAGGAATTGCTAATGCCTCACAGATATGTTTCACAAGAATATCAAACCGTGGGAGGAGAGACAGATTTCCGTTGGCGTGTTCGACGATGCGAGAGTTCTGAAAGTAGCGGAATGGACGGTCATGCAAGTGGCTGTACGTATTTTCGATGGTGTTATAAACAAAATTACAAAGTAAATTGTTCAACCGGTCATTCATGCTATCTAGTTGCAAAAATTCTGGTTTTTTTACATGGCCAAAGCGTTCTGAAAAACTTGTCATGGTTACTCTCCTAATAATTGTGGAATATTACTATCTCTTACATCTATTTTGCCCGTTACAACATCAGACACAAGACGGCTGCGGTATTCGGTGATAAGCTCAATCTCGCGTTTAGTGCGGGTGATGGTTTTGTCGATAAGGGCGGTTTCTTTTTCGATGTGGGCTACGATTTGTTGTTGTTCATCAGTTGGAGGTACGACAAAACGAGCATTCTTGATTGCACCTTTCGATAGTCCAAATCTTGTGACACCTGTTGTTGTTAATTTAAATTGATATGCTATGGATGATGCAAGAAATGAATAGCAAAGAAACTCGCCTTTTATGAGTTCATCTGTAGGACGAATTAGTGATAGGTGATAAGCACAAATAACATTTGTCAAACTATCAGGAACGTGTGCTGGAACAGCAATGTCATCCCAAGTTTCAGAGTCTTTGGTGATTATTACGTCACCAGCTATCAATTCGAAACCACGAATTTCTTCTTTTGTGGCTGTAGCTTTCATAAAATCGATTTTGTCAGTGATTTTATTGTTTTTATACACGTCAGTGTAATTACAGAGTCGCACGGGGGTTTCATTTTCTTTTGTGTGTTTGTCGATACCACTTGCTTTGACTTTTGCAATAATTTTTAATTTCTTCACCTCCCAATGCTCAGGGATCTCCCCCAGCCATTCAATGCCGCTGTCTTTCATTGGGGCATCGGGGTTAATGCCTTTGGTTACCGCCTCGTTGATGATGTTCTGCTTCTGCTCTTTCAGCAGGGCAATGAGCTTCTTCTTTGCCTTGATGAATTTGTCGATTTTTGAGCTCTGCCAATCGAGGTAACGGGAGATTTGTTGTTGTTCAGCGAACAGAGGAAAAGGAAGAAGTTGTGCTCCAAAGGCATCGAATCGAAAGTCCGTTGATCTTTCACGGATTCCTTTTGCTAGAGATAAAATGTACTTGTTTCTAGCCATCTCTCTCACCAAATGGGCAAAGTATTCTGGTTCTAACTCTCTTCTCGGGTAACAAACTAAATACACGGGAGTTCCTTTGCCATCAGAGTCAGAGACACCAGATGCACCAGCAAAAGCATCCATTTGATGAATAATCAAATCACCTTTACGAATACCCTGATAACCAATTTCTTTTAATGATTCAGTAAAACCGCTGGTTCTCCTGTTTTTTCTCAAAGTAACTGTACCATCACGAAAGCAAGTGACGACATTGTCACCTTCTCGGACGGGTCTGCTCATTTTCTTAAATAGGAATTTTGCTCTATGTGATTCCCAATGCTCAGGCACCTCCCCCAACCAAGGAACGCCAGAATCTCTGTATTTCGGGTAAGCTTTCATTAGAACTTAGCTCTCACTTTTCTGAGTAATTCCATAGTATTTATCGACCGTACATTAAATTCTTTGCAAACATCCGGAATGCATATCTTCCGCTGAGATTTCGGGGCTGACTTTTCTTCGGTTACGATTGTGTAACCAACAACTCGGGCTTTGGCAATTAAAAATAAATCAGCACTGTCTAAAAACATGTCTTCGCCTCTTTCTGAAATTGATCTTTATTCATTATCCAGTCAGAGATATCCCTACAAAATCTCTGTGTAGCTTCTTCATCTACCGGTAAGAACCAGTGCTCCCTGTTCTGCATCCAATCCCAGAGTTCATCTTCACCCTTTTTTAGCTCATCATAAATTTCTGAGACGGAAAATATGTTTCCTTGTTCATTCTGTTCCTGTAAGCATGTCCAAAATGCTGGAAAGACATCGAAAGGATAGTGGAGACGATATGCTTGAATATTGGCATCTAGAAAGTATTTCAAGACAATCTCCTCTGGCGGGCATATTCATCCAGAGTTGACGGTTTAACATTGAGCAGGCGAGCGCCATTACGCAAGAGCATGTTTCCAGAGTAGACGGCGTGACAAACCGCATTTGTAAGAATGGTACTATTAGTTATCGGAAAGGTTTTCTGGAAATCACCTCTACTGGACTGCTCTTTTTTCTTTTTTTCCCAAACACCAACTAAATATTCATAGTAATCGAAGAATTCTTGGCGAGTGGTACAATTCAAGTCAAGGGCACGCCGAGCTAATACTATTGTGCTCACATTGAAGATTTTCTTTAAAGCATCACACCGACTTTGTAACTTGCCGTTTATTTGCTTCCATTCTCTACGGAAGCTATCAGATGGTACAAGAACCTGCGCCGCAACCTCGTTGCAGAATTGTTCCTCGTCACTATGATTCTTTGTTTCATTTATATCGTTTTTAGAAACCCCTGTCTGTCCGATCCAGATATGCGCGAGTTCATGAACAAGGGTAAAGACTTGCGTGTTTTTGTATTGAGCACTATTGATAAAAACCAAAGGCGCGTGTGAGTTACTAAGAGCAAATCCTAGAAATTCATTAACATCTAATTTGCGAAATGTATTAGATCCAACCTTCCCATTACGCAAAACAAGAATTCCGGCATTCTCAGCCCGTTCCGTGATTAAACGCAACAAATCTCCATCTCTGTCTTGTCGTTCAATGCGAAGTGTTTTGGCAATATCGTCCGCGACACTCTGGGCATCTGAATGAATATTATACTTCCCGACAAATGGCAGAGACTCAGCCTGTTCAATGAGTAACTGCTCTTGATACCAATTCTGTTTCCTAATGGCATCATCAATAGCCGCCAACAGATCAACTGAGAAAGAGGTGTTTTCAAAATCAGAAAACGTTCTTAAATCCACGATGGGTTGTTTTTCTTCTGGTGGCTTACTTAAAAAAAGATACCCAAAAGGTATTTTTAGCTTTTTTGCCAATTTTTTTGCTTGCTGGAAGGTTGGTAATGCTCTGCCGGCTTCCCAATCAGGATATTTCTCATGGATAGATTCCACATCATGTGCATCAATACCTTTGCGAGTAATAGCCCATTTTAATATTTCGTTATTAATAAATGCAGCACTCATTTTATTTCCCCAACAATTTATTGTAACAGCACTTCTGTTTCTTGTTCAATGGCAAAAATATCCGCTTTTATTTCATCTAGTGTCCGCATAAGAGCTACACCTTTGACGATATACTCTTTAAGCCGTTGTGTCGCCCAAATCCGAAATCGCGTGCCTTGTTGTGATTTAACCCGATAGCCCACGGAAATAATGATATCCAGGTTGTACAATTTGACTTCTTTGGTTTGGGTTTTTCCTACTACCGCTCCGTGTTGAGTGGTGTGTCGGAAATTCCGACATACCACTTGTTCTTGCAATTCACCTTCATCAAAGATATTTTTGATATGTTCTGCTACGGTTGAGCGCCCTTTATTAAATAGGGTTGCTATTTGCGATTGAGTCAACCACACCGTTTCCTCTTCCAGCCGTACGTCCAGTTTAATCTTGTTGTCTGCCGCCTGATAGAGAATAATTTCTGAATTGTTCATTCTTCTAGCTCCCCTACAATTTCTTGTAGCAGCCCTTCTGTTTCTTGTTCAATGGCAAAAATATCCGCTTTTATTTCAGCCAATGTCCGCATAGGAGCTGGTTTGTAGAAATGCTTGGTAAAGGAAATTTCATAGCCGATTTGCGTTTTGGAAGCGTCCACCCAAGCGTCTGATGTATAAGGCAGCACCTCACGTTCAATAAAAGCCGCAATCCCTCCATCTTCCAAAAGCGGCACCTGCTCTGTGTCTCTAAGATTGCTGTCTGGCTCATATTCCACGACTACTTTTTTGTTGTCAATTATTGTGTCGTACAACCCGTAAAGCCGATTGGGCTCAGCTTTACTGTCAATTTTCTTAATGACTGCTTCTGACGATTCGTCAATAACCGCCAGATTTGCTTTCATGAAATTTTTGGATTTAGTCGAAAGTTTCACCGCCAGTTCTTTTGCTTTGGATTCTAGTATTCTTAGAAAATTGTTGTAGTTCAAATGAGGTCCTTCACCGATTTCACCGGCAACGGCCTCCACAACTGAATAGAGTTCTGTTTCCTTGTCTTTGGCACAGAGCAATTTGAATCGCCGCAGATGTTGTTCATTCAGTTGGACAGACAAGCGCAATGGACGCTCGACAACGACCTTTTGGTATCCAAACGCATCGTTGGGAAAAATCTTAGATTGCTCTGTCTCTTCCGGTTGAATGATCAGCTTGCAAATATCATGGATATGCTCGTCATTCAGCTCACAGTTTTTCTTGCCCATGTTTTTACGAAGTGACTGATACCAGCTCGTTGCGTCTATCAGCTGTATTTTGCCTTTACGTTCATCCGCTTTGCGATTTGTCAGCACCCAGATATAGGTTGAAATGCCGGTGTTGTAGAAAATGTTCTCTGGCAAAGCGATGATCGCTTCCAGCCAATCGTTTTCAATAATCCAACGGCGGACATTACTTTCACCTTGCCCAGCATCACCCGTAAAGAGCGATGAACCGTTGTGTACATGGGCGATGCGGCTACCAAGTTTGCTCTTATCCTTCATCTTCATCAGCTTATTGACCAGAAACATCAGCTGGCCGTCGCTGGAGCGAGTAAGCATTTTGTATTCAGGATCATCCCCGTATTCCAGTATGAAGCGTCGGTCGTCCAGATCGCTTTTGCCGCCCATTCGTTCAAGGTCGGTTTTCCAACTTTTCCCGTAAGGCGGATTGGACAACATAAAATCGAACTGCTCAAACCTAAAACCATCAGCCGACAAGGTGGAGCCGTATTTGATATTATCGGCACCCGCTCCTTGACCTTTTAAGAGTAAATCGGCTTTTGCAATGGCATAGGTTTCTGGCTGAATTTCTTGTCCATAGAGGTGAATCGACACTTCTTTGCCAGCATCTTCGGCTAATTTTTGTAGCCGTTCTTCAGCCACCGTCAGCATACCGCCAGTGCCGCAGGCTCCGTCATATACAAGGTAGGTTCCCGATTCGATTTGGTTTGCAATCGGCAGGAAGATCAGATCCGCCATCAATTTTACCACCTCGCGAGGGGTAAAATGTTCTCCGGCTTCTTCGTTATTTTCTTCATTGAAGCGACGAATCAACTCTTCAAAGACTGTTCCCATGCTGTGATTATCCAGCCCGGGAAGTTTTTCGCTGCCATCAGCGTTCAGCAGCGGATTAGGACTCAGATGGATGCTTGGGCTTAGATATTTTTCAATCAAAGCGCCGAGGATATCAGCATCCACCAGCGTCGGGATCTGATTGCGGAATTTGAATTTTTCCAGAATCTCCTGAACGTTGGGTGAGAATCCATCGAGATAGACTTCAAAATCAGCTTGTAACTGCTGAACTTTGGCTCTGTTTTTCAGGGTTTTGAGTGTAAATGGGGAACTGTTAAAGAATGCCT
This sequence comes from Spirochaetia bacterium, assembly GCA_964291355.2. GTDB lineage: Bacteria > Spirochaetota > Spirochaetia > WTKD01 > WTKD01. The sequence goes on from OZ220223.1 coordinate 893,013, forward strand.
CTCCAGAGGCCTCACATAGTAGTGCATCCTGATTGGCTATTTTCGACGAGTCAAGTTGCTTTTTCGTTTCAAGGACAGCTTCTTTGGTCGGTTCAAGAAGTACATCAAGACGGCGAATAACGGTCATCGGCAGAATAACATCCCGGTATTTACCGCGGACATACACATCTCTCAAGACATCATCAGCAATGCTCCAAATGAAATTTACTATGGTGTTGTGGGTATTATGATTCATTGTTTTTACCTGTATTGTTATAACCAGAGGCAAGATGTAAATTCTCCACCCCATAAAGCGTTGGTGTGTTTTGTAGCCAGAGGTGATATTCTGGTCCTTGCAAGCTATGATTTTCTGAGCAATCCACATTCCACTTTCGTAGCAGATAACCAACTACCGCAGCACGTACTTGTACTTTGAGCATATTGTCTGTCATGCCATATTCTAAAGCAATGGTGTCTGGGTGTTTTAGATTAGGATGTGGCACAAGGTGTAAATCAACCATGCGGTTCCATTGGTGGTCGGCTGCTTTGCTTTGTTCTTCAGGAATATCGCTCTCAATAATTTTGGGCCTATTAATGCGGTTAATGACAAAGTCAGCGAATCGTTCTTTTAAGCGGTCGTAGGATCGCAGATGCCAACGTAAGCCATTGTCTACCAGAGCAAAAGGAACAAGTTCCTTTGTGCTTTTACCGCTTGAAAGTGAGTGATAGTCAACCGTCAACGCCTTTTGCTCGTAGATAGCTTGGGTAATAGTAGCCAGTATGGGTAGCTTGGGTAGACTGATCTGAGTGGGAGCATCGGTTGGAATAATGGGCTTTCCAACTGATACACAATCATCCCCAAAGCCATGCAACAAACCTGCTAAGGTCGGGTTGTTTTGGAAGGTGAAGATAGGGGTAAAGCCCTCGAGCCGCAAGTAGGTCTTAGAGTTTTTATCGTATTGGGTATTGTTTGGAGCAAGTTGCAGATAGGATTGAAGGTCGCGTGATGCGGAGGCAACCTTGACATTAAAGCGCTTCTCAACGTGAAAACGGTTCACCGTCCCAAAGAAGTACAAGCGGAACTCAATATAGAACAATCGCTCTTGCTGTTGTTGGCTGATACTGTGTAATCTATCCATGTAGAAAATTATATCATGATTTTATTTTGCGTATCAAGATAATTCGTGTATACTTGCTAATTTTCTCCACTTACCAATAATCTAAGCAGTTTTATTTCGTCTTTGGAGTTGAAGTCCACGCTGGTGCTGTAAATGTCTTTTGCCTTTTGATAGAAAAGCCGTTCAGAAAGATATCCAGATTATAGTGTTGCATATCATAATTTTTTCCATCAGCGGCAGTTGTTCGGAAATTCCGAACAACTGATTCTTGTTCAAGGGCAAAAATATCTGTTTTATCTCTGCACAGGTCATTCTTTGGAAGGAAATTTTAGACAAACCTCTGTCCGAGAGACACAGACATTAGTTTTGCACAGCACGCAGTGCAACTGCCATTATCAAGGCATAGGAGCGGGCTGGGATATTGATACATTCATTCAAAAGCTTGATGAGCAACAACAGCGGCGTGAATCTTAATGATATACACGATGCTACTTTCTGTCTTATCCTTCCAAAGATCGAGGTTGTACAATTTCCATTAGCTTTCCGAAGCTGCTCACAACGGCGTATTTTACATTGTCTGAGTTTATCTTGCTGTTGATTTCTTTAAAAAACTTTCGGGCACAGGCAGTCTTTGTTTTTTCGATTTCACGAAGTTCCATGCTGGACATAGACCCTTTGGTTTCGGCAACAAAATAGATGTGCTTAACAGAACCTTCCTTGAACGCGATAGCCCAGTCTGGATTGTAGTTTCCAACCGGTGTAGGAATGGCAAATCCCTTTGGTAACTTGGCGTACACAACCACTTCCGAGCTGACATCAAGCTCCTGAACAAAGGTGCGTTCTGTCTTGGAGTCGGTTATGACATAATCATAAATATGACGGTTAAGCGGATTTCCGGCTTTGCCGAAATCCTGTTTGCTTTGTCCATCGGTAAATATGTTGATGTCATGGGTTTCGGATACAGCATTGTAAGTAAGATGCTCAATGATACATGTAGCTTTCTGTTCTTGGATCAGGCGCGAGGTTTCAGAGATAAAGCTTTCCGGGTTGGTCTTAAACTTTGCAAATTCCGATTTTTCCAGTCCTAGCAAAATATCAGCGATTGTTTTTCTGGTTAATTGGACGTTTTCCGCTATCTTGCCGATCAGGTCGTATTTTACTGCCGAATGAGTCGAGTGGGCGTTGTATTCAGTGGATGTTTTCGTGACCTCAAAACTGCTTCCTGACTTTACTTGATTGTAGCTCATGGCATCAGATTGCTCACCTCGTTGCACGATGTATTGAAGGGGTACAACCTGCAGACTCTCATTCAGTGTCCGAATGCATTTTCTTACCAACTCAGCACTATCAAAATGCACACTGTAAGCCGCTTTACGGTTGATCCTGTTCCAGAGTTCTTTGAATTCTTTCTTTTTAAAATTTGCGTTCAGCGGATTAGTCTTTGCTCTACGGTCATCTTCAACCTCAATTAGCTTGACATCACTGTATACGCTGTCAATCAGCCGAAAGACCTGTTCTTTGAACGGCTGCAAATCTTCTGGTAAATCAGCAAGCTCTTCATTTTTTAGGGCATCGTGGTACTTCTGGGCAATGTTTTTCTTACGATCCACATAGCCATTTTGTGTAAGATAAAATTCAATTCCTTCAGCCATGTCCTGCGTCACTTCAGTCGTGCCGGTGGCTGTCTGCATAATCTTACCCGTGAAATACTCTGCATCAGCGACTCGTGGACGTTCAGAAAGTGATTCACTGATATCGCGTTGCAGAGCGGTTACAAAATCCTTGTAGCTTTCACTGGCAACGACTGTCAGGACGTTTGTCTGGTGAACAGTTGACGGATCATCCTGACGATCTCCAAGCTGATTAACGGCGATACGAAGACCCCTACCGACTTCCTGTCTGCGAGATATCGTATTGTCATTGTGTTTCAAGGTACAAATAACAAACACGTTCGGGTTATCCCAACCTTCGCGCAGAGCAGAGTGTGAGAAGATAAAGCGGGTTGGTTCCTCAAAAGAGAGGAGCCGTTCCTTATCTCTCAGAATTAGGTCGTAGGCATCGGCTTCATCTGTTTCGGGAGCTTCACCTGTTTTTGAAGATTGTTTTTTGGTGTGGGGATTGACCATACGTTTGTTTTTGTCTATTGAAAAATAACCGTTATGAGTTCGCTCTACAGGAATGCTGTCCAAATGCTTTTTGTAGTCTTCGTGCATGAACATATCTTGTTTCATTTCATCCAAGGCATCCTTGTATTCTTCTTCGAATATTTTGGCATACTCGCCGCCTTCTTCTCCGGCATCGGTATAGACTCGATATTTGGCGACTTCATCGATAAAGAAAAGGCTTAGGACTTTAATGCCCTGACGATAAAGAAGCCGTTCCTTTTCAAAATGGGCTTTTATTGCTTCGCGTATCTGGATGCGACGGAGTGCCGTTTCGTTTACATCGCCAGTTGCCTCTCCAACCTCTAATTGATGTCCATTTGTAAATTCAACAGTATCAGTATTGGCATTGATATCTGAAATCACAAAGCCCTTGTATTGCTCCAGTCCGCCGGATAGATCATAGAGATTGTCGCCTTTTTTCAGCTTGCGGATCATCCTCTTGATTCCACTCTTCTGCCTTACTTCAATTTCGATTCGAGCTACTGGCTCTTGCTTTGATATGTCAATGGATGCAAGGTAGAGATAGGCATTCGTACCCGAAAGCCCTTTTACGGAAATACCACGGACGGCTATCTTTTTAACCAGTTTCTGTTTGTAGGCATCCAGCGCATCCAGCCGATGAACCTTGTTGTGTTGGGTTTTATGTGTAGCAGAATAACGCAGGATAAATAGTGGCTTAAATTTCTTTAGCGAATCCAGCGTCTTTGCTCCCTCCATCTTTTGTGGCTCATCAAGGATGAGAATTGGACGGTTAGCACTAATTACATCAATGGGGCGGCGGCTTTGGAAGTCGTCAAGCTCTTCATAGATTCGACGGTTATCTTTGCCTTGGGCATTAAAGGCCTGAACATTGATGACCATAACATTGATGCCGCCATTTGAAGAAAAGCTTTCAAGGTTGTGAAGCTGTTTGGAGTTATAGATAAAAAACCTAATTTTCTTGTTGAATGTCTCCTGAAAGTGTTCTGCCGTAATCTCTAGTGATTTATAAACCCCTTCTCGGATGGCGATGCTCGGCACCACGATAATAAACTTGGTCCAGCCGAAGCGCTTGTTCATCTCGAAAATGGTTTTTATGTAACAGTAGGTCTTTCCTGTTCCCGTCTCCATCTCCACGTCAAGGTTAAATGATGATGGTATCTTGGTTTTGATAAGACTTGCCGATTGCGGGAGATTGTGAAGACGCTGGGTTTCCTGAATATTTTTCAAAACCTGTTGTTCGCTGAGAACAATATCCCCATTCCTAAAGCCGCATTCTTCCAACAAGTGCTGCTGTCTGTGTTTCTGTGCACCGGGGTCAATCCGATAGCCGGTATCAGCTGTATATGGCTGACCCTTAAAACAATCTACAACCGCTTCAACAGCTCGTGTCTGGTATGCTTGATTCTTGAACTTAAGTTTCACAGTAGGACTCCCTTTTTAATGACAGAAGAGACGAAAAAAAACTTTGTGGATATTGAAATAAAAAATACCATCCACAAATCAGTTTGTGGATATTCTGTAAGCCACAACGCCTTTTGTGTATCGAAATACCAGTTTTGCGATACACAAATTCAATAGACGATGACAGGCGATACACAAAATTCGTCATAATATATCCCTCCCCTCAGTAATATTCAAGAGTTCCGGAAAGCAGAGGATAGCCGCACGCCTACCGCTTCCGGGACGCAGTTCTTTCAAAATAGTCGCGCTCTTGAGCTGTCTGAGTAAAGCCATAGCCGTAGGTTTATGAATACCTGTTCGTTTTACAAGGTCACTAGTCTCAAAAATCGGTCGGTCAAAGATGGCATCCAGCAGGTGTACCGTGTACTGCGAATGAGTGATTTCGTGTATTTGTTGTTTCATCGTATCATATAAACCTATAATTGCTCTGACTTTGGTATTGTTGCTTTTTGCCTGTTCAGTAATGGCTTTCAGGAAAAATTCAATCCAGCCATTCCAATCGCCTTGATGGGAAATATTATGCAAACGTAGATAATATTCCTCTCTATGAGATTCTAAATAAGAGCTTAAATAAAACATCGGTTGTGAGAGTGTTTTCTTTTGATAGAGAAACAGCGGAATCAAAATGCGACCAATACGACCATTCCCATCCTTGAAAGGGTGGAGTAATTCAAACTGGGCATGAACTACAGCCGTTTGCAAAAGCATGTCAGTGTCGTCTGCAGACATATACGTTTGCCAAGTATCTAGATAATCTTGTAGCTGTAGAGGGTTTGGGGGCACAAAAGATGCTTGCTCAATAGTACATCCATATGTACCAATCCAATTTTGATCTTTGCGAAATGCACCTGGTGTTTTATCTTGCCCACGCACGCTATCCATTAACACTTTGTGTAAGCTTTTTACAAAAGAAAGCGTAATAGGACGATTTTTTAAATAATCATGTGCAGAACGCAAGGCCTTTCGATAATTGATAATTTCTTGGATATCTTCGTATTTTTCGCCCTCTTTAAGTAGTCCCGCTTCTTGCTCTAACACTTCGTCAACAGTTGCCCGTGTTCCTTCAATTTTTGAAGAAAGCACTGCTTCTTCGTTGGTTAAAGGCGATAACATTACAGAAGGATTAGGGATACCCTGAAGTAAGCCGTCATAGCGCGCTAGCTCTGCATTAGCTTGCCCTACCAATGGAAATAAATATTTATAATCTAATGTATCTAAAGGAAGTTTTTGCGGTTCATAAGGGTTCATTCTATACCTCCTAAAGCGTCTTTATATCCGTGTTCGGGCTCATGAGGTTGAATATCTGCTCGACATTGATTTTGACGCTGTCGTCCTTGAAACCGGAATCACGGAAAACCACCCTCATCGGCTTGCGCCCGGCGAGCCCTTTGCAAAAATCCTCACTGATCTTGCCGTCTCCCTCAAAACAGGCGGCTAAGGCATCGCCATCGACAAAGAAAACCTCACGGTCGTCAATCGTCTCTTTGGTAATCGGCAGAGTTAGGTCTACACCCCAGTCGAGTAGCACCTGAAAGACTAGGTCTTCGGATCTACGATCGTCTTTGATGTTATCTGTGAGACCCTTGAGTACGTCTTGTGTAACATTGTCAGGTTTATAGTAGACATCAGCCATGTTAGAGGAGTCGACCTTGAGAACACGGAAGCCAATGTCTAGGTCAGGAGCAGTCATAGCATGTTTTTCTTTGATTTTGTTCCCTGCTCGGCGAATGCGTTCTTTTGAGATTTCGGCAATGGTTTTGTAACCTGCTTTGAAGGCCTCCGATGCTTCATCACAGACCTCTGGTAATTGTACCATGATAAATTTGCGTTTGCCGTTGTCTTCGGCGTTCAGTTGCATAACTGCATGGGCGGTGGTGGCAGAACCGGCGAAGAAGTCAAGGATGATGTCACCAGGATTTGTTCCAATTCTAGAGAGTTGGTTTACTAAACTTATTGGTTTTGGATTAGAGAAGAGCCCTGTTTTTCCGAACAAATTTTTAGCTTCATTTGAAGCGTGAGTGTTGAGCACCCCTTGGATAATATTTTTATAAGGAGAGCTTCTTTTAATAGAATTCCCCTCATTATCAACTTTTAGATATATTTTATAGTAAACTTTCCACCCTAAATCACTACTAGGGGCTTCCAAAACTTCAACGAAACCATTCCTCAAACCCCATTCGAGTTTTTCTTTTCCCCATTTCCAGCGCCAACCATCATTAAATTGCTCAATCCGTCCATTTGGAAAAACAGTTTTACCATCGGGTGCATTAATTCCATAATCCAGAGTCTCATGGTATCCCAATGTACCGCGATCCAAGTTGTCATAATAAAAAGGTCCTCTTTCTTCAAAATATTGATCTGTATATTTGAACCTATTTTCATCATGAGCATCTTCGTTCTGATTTAGAGCCAAGTCGATCAATTGTTTAGAATAGACTAAAACTGATTCTGTAATTATTGCAATATGGCTTGCATCGGATGATCCTGTCTTTTTTTGCCAAACGATATTTGCAATAAAATTCTCCTCACCAAAAACCTCATCACACATTCTTTTAAGGTTTGCCTGCTCATTATCATCAATACTAATAAAAATAACCCCATCATCACGCAGCAGATTGCGTGCCAATTTCAGGCGTGGATACATCATGCTTAGCCAGTCCGAATGGAAACGACCGTTAGAATCGGTATTCGCCACCAGTCGATTGCCTTCTTCGTCTTTTTGTTCTGATTTTTGCAAATAACTATCTGTAGATTGCTTAAAGTTATCTTTATAAATAAAATCCTTGCCCGTATTATACGGTGGGTCGATATAGATCATCTTTACCTTGCCGAGATATGTTTCCTGCAGGAGTTTTAAGGCATCGAGGTTGTCGCCTTCAATAAAGAGGTTTTCAGTGCTGTCAAAGTTGAGACTTTCTTCCCGGCAGGGGCGGAGGGTCTTGGCAATAGGCATATTAGCTGTAAGCAGTGCTTCCCTCTTGCCGGGCCAATTCAGGTGGTAGCGCTCTTGTGGTCCTTCGACTATCTCCGAGGTAAGTTCCTGCCGCAGCAAATCGAAGTCGATAGCTTTTTTTGGCTTACCAGATTCATCAGTCGATTCGGTGATGCAGCTCGGAAACAGGGCTGCCAGTTTTTCGATATTGTCTCTAGCAAGATCTGGGCTATGCATTTTCAATTTTTCCATAATCATTACTCCTTACATGTTAGCATGTGTATTTCTCAGACCATTTCTCTGGTCATTCTGAGCTCCGCTATTAGTTCTATTATAGCAAAAACCGTATAACATGCATCATAGTATTTTATTTGTTCTTATCGATGAGGAATATGAGCTTAGCCCCTCCCGGTGAGGTTCATTTTTTCAGTTCCTCGATTGCGATCTTGCATTCGTGTAATGTTCGGTTCAGTTCGACCTTGCGGTTGAATTGCTTTTCTTTTTTTATTCGATTCCTCAATCCTTCAGCTTCACGCTCTTTGACATGCAAGTTGTCAATCCTTGTTACTAGGTCATCTGGCTTCTCACTGTGTCGGAGAGGGAGCGGGCTTAGCGATATTAGCAAGGACTGATACAGCGTCTTCATATTCAATGTCACTGGAAGCTCTGTGCATGGTGCCGTATCCAGTTGCCATTTCGACTGAAAATGATAATTACTGATTAGCATTTTTTCCTTATTTGATTCGCTAGGTCTCTTATAACTGGCTATATACCTGATTTTTCCATTATATCTCAATTCAAAGAGAATGGGTGAGGGGATTGACTCGTCAATCGTCTGGAGAATGTCCAGTGACAATTCACCGGTTCTTAGGGCTATGGTGAGAATTTGAATCTCTTGCACATCATCACTGGGTAAGCGATTGACCGTAGTTGGGGAAAGCTTGTAAGACCAGATAATTTTTTCTATTTCTTTAACAAATAATTTTTCTACCTTATGTGATGTAGTATGTCCATAAATTTTATTTTTCGGAATGTTCCGTCCAAACTCCGCCGATGCTGGAAAATTATATACAATGGAACACAGAGAAGAAGGGATCTGTTTTTCTGTGTGCTCCCATGTCTCATTATTTTTCATCTTTTATCACCAGAAAATTGATGAGTTCGAAATCATCCATGCCCTGAACAGGATCTTCCAGAGCACTGGTACGGACTCCAGAAAACAAACTATCAATATCCTTTTCTTCCTTAACCTGAACTATCTCACGAATTGCTTGATTGAGAAGCTCGGAATACTTCTCCATCCTTCCTCCGTCTTTTGTTTCAATGTTAAATTCTTTGCACAACGAGAGAATTGGCTGGTTTTCCCCCCTGCAACTACTTCTTACTGAGTCTAATAACAGCTTGACCTGGGTATGGTCACGTATGACCTGTCCATCATTGTCAATATAAATAAGGTAGTATGGGTGCAAACGGTTATGGCGATTTACATTAATATCAGGGTTCCTATTCCTCAGTGTAAAAATTACCCCTGGTTTCAGATCAATTTTTTCATCAGCTGGTACAAGGGCATGGAGTCCATTTGGAAGATGTTCCAAATCAGCATTGGAATTCGCGTGCTTCAATAAATCCATGCGGAAATCATTGAGCCCAAGGTCAGTTATGTTCACACCAGTTTTCAGGTTTTCTAGTTCAATTACCTCATTCTGAAGTCGCTGCAGTTGTTCTTTGCGATATCCCGCGTCACTTGATTCTGCTATTAACACATTATCATCTCCGGTTGCGGTAACATCGGCAATAATCATCTTGGTCTCTACTCGCTCTCGAAGGTTGATATATTCATCTAGAGAAATGTCCGGCCAGTAGTTCACCAGTTGAATAGATGCATTCTGTGATCCAATTCGATCTATACGACCAAAACGCTGAATAACACGGACCGGGTTCCAATGAATATCATAGTTAATCAGATAATCGCAATCCTGTAAATTCTGTCCCTCAGCGATACAGTCCGTGCCAATTAAAACATCAATTCCACCGGGTTCATCAGGAAGGATCAGGGCTTTTTCCTTTGAAACTGGAGAGAAAAGTGTCAGAATCGACTGAAAATCTTCTCCTCTGCTGTTTGTTCTTTTTAATGTAGTTTTGGGAGCATTGCTGCCAGTAACCTTTGCTGTATGTATTCCAAGCTCCAACAGATAAGGAGAGAGATTGTCATAGAGATAATCTACTGTATCTGCAGACGCAGTGAAAATAATAACTTTTTTGTTTCCGCGATTTATTGGCTGGTTAATTTTTTCTTCGACATGAGATATGAGATGCTGAAGTTTGGCATCATCTTCGGGTGTTATTTTTTGCATTTCATCATACAAGGTTGATATAATGTTCTGATCTGCCAGTAAAGCAGTTTCCCAAGACTGTATATCGATGTCCTTTAGGTCGACCTGAATCTTGTCCCCGATCTTAAAGTTGTCAGAATTTGACAGGTCATCTTCTGATTCAAAATCGGTCATAGAACTAACAAAATCACATTCAAAATCAGATAATTTTGACTGATTGAACTGTTCAATGGTAGTCAACATGGCTTCGTGCCTTTCTTTAAGGTTTATAAGAGTTTTTCTAAATGCCTCAACCGAGCTTTCAAGTCGTTTTAAGAGATTGATTGTCATGAGTGATTGCAGATTTTTTTCCCGGTCGCTTTGCTTTAGCCGCCCTTTGCCACCTCTAACGTCTGTATCATACAGTTGCTCATATTTTTCTCGGCGACTAGGAAAAATATAACTAACTGGGGCATACACGGACAGTGTTAACAACGATAATTTTTCATAAATATCGTCAAAATCCATACTGTCCTGACAGTTGGTTAACTTTGGGTGGAAAGATAGAGGTTTCCGTCTTACAGGAAATGTTCCGATGTCTTTTGTGTCATAAAAAGTTTCAATATGCTTTCTGGATCGGGCAATGGTAACATTATCAAGTAATTCAAAGAAATCGAAATCAAGCCGATTTAATATCGTTTCTGTCGTTCGCTCTGCGGCGGGAAGCTCAGACCATTCATTGAAAATTTTTTGTGCATGTCGAAATATTTCTTCAATAGTTTTGCCAGTGCGCAGTTTATTATTCAGAGTTTCGGAATCTCCCGCATAGGTCAGAGCTAGCTGATTTTTTAGATCATTAAATTTGTTGTTAACTGGTGTAGCCGAGAGCATTAAGACCTTGGTTTGAACACCACCCTTGATGACCATATTCATGAGTTTTTGGTACCGTGTTTCTCTGTCTTTATAGACAGCATTGTTTCTGAAGTTGTGGGACTCATCAATGACTACTAGGTCATAGTTATTCCAATTGATTTTATCCAGAGAAATTCCCAAAGACACGCCAGTTGTTCTTTGTAAATCTGTATGGCATAGCACATCATATCTAAAGCGGTCCTTTTCTAGGGTGTTAGTTTTCAGGTTTTGGTTGTAGGTTGTCCAGTTTTCGGCGAGACGTTTCGGACATAAAACCAAAACGGAACGATTGCGCAGTTCATAATATTTAATTACTGCGAGTGCGGTAAATGTTTTTCCAAGACCAACGCTGTCTGCAAGGATGCAGCCGTTATAACGTTCGAGTTTATTTATAATCCCGGTTGCAGCATCTTTCTGAAAATTGTATAACTTATTCCATACAACACTATCTTTGTAACCCGTCGATTCATTTGGAAGAACATCTTCGTTTAGGTCTTCTAGAAATTCTTTGAAAATATTGTAGAGCATGAGAAAATAAATCTTTTCAGGTGAGCTTTCCCGATAGACTGATTCAATATTCATGCAGACAGTATCAGTTACATCTTTTATCATAGAGGCATCATCCCAGATCTGATTAAAAAGCTGTAGGTAAGTCTGAGAAGAAGATGCATCGGCAATTTTTTGTATAAAATTTGAGACTAAATTCCCTCGCTGATACCCTAGGCCAACAGCGGTAAATTCCTGAAGTGATGTATATACAATGCACTCATGTCCATTTTGGAGGCAGGCAAACTGTTGCATCTGTGTCTTTGAGAAATTCGAACGGAACTCTACTTTGCGTCTTATCCAATCCGCGCATTCCTTAGCAATAGCTCGTTGTGTTAGTTTATTTCTTAGTTGTATTTCAAATTCGTTTCCATAGATGTCCCGCTCTCGCTCCCGCTGTGGCTTTGGTATATGAAACTCACGGTGTGTCTTAGCACCTCTGTCTGTTACTTCATTTGGAACAAATGTCGGGGCAGTAAAAATAAACTGGAGCGAATCAATTGTTTCCAACTCTTTTTTTAGAGCTTCAAATGCGTAGATAGAAAAGCCAGAGGCAATAATTTTCAGTTTACTGCTCGGCTTAATAGAATGTTTTAAGTCATCTCCCCACAGATGGTTTATGTTATCTAGCGTTTCCATATTTCACATATATTGCGGCTGAAATATATCTTATTCAGACCATACTGGACTGCAATCCTACCTTGACATGTTATTTCCTAGGTCCATACAACATTGTACATAATTAATATATGCATTGCAATGCAAGTTACGGTGTTCTCATGTTGAGATGTGAGGATTCACAGCGTGGCTTTATGTCTCAAACCAGCACCTAGCACAGCCCTATATCTGCGCACGCCATCCACTGGAAAGAAATCCCGGACACAGCTCTGTCTGAGAGGCAATAAAATGACTGGGATTTGTGTTTGGAAGCAATGGGCAGAGATAAAAACTATAACTATGGGGAAGATGGCTAGGGAGGGTGTATTGCTGCATTGGTTCAGAACCCCAGCTATCATTCCCACCAATCCCACTTTGCTGATAATCGACATACAATGTAGTGAAATCATGAGGTTGCATATCAACGCTATGTCGTTGTTGTTTTGCATCATTTTCATAATCATCAATAGAAAAATGACTCATCCCGATGTTAAGATATTCATGAGCAACAATAAGGATGCCATATCCTGATGCATCACGCAGAGATGCCCAACGAACATCTGTTTTATTGCCATTTTCTTGTGGGCGGGAATAGGGAGTATATTGCTCAGCGACAGTTCCACGATACAAGGAAATTGGGCTGCTGTTTTTCCTGTCCCAATATGATTCATGCGGACCTCGTCCAAACCATTCAACCATATTGTAATTCTGTGCAAGAGTGAATATCATTCCAAAACGAGGTAAATAACCTGATATATGTGGACAGCCGTGATATTGCAGTGATACAGCAAGAATACCCGATGGATAAATCCTATACTCAAGGTTAAGCAGTGGAGCTGATGTTACACTGGGCAAAAAGAGCTCGGCACTCATTGTCGTACAATTATCTCCGCTCTGTAGCTGCCAATTATCAGCAACAAGATTCTTCCGTGCATCACGCCAGATGCGTGAACGAGTAGGCAAGTAGTTGCCAAAGTCATTATCAGTGGGAGGACGCCAGAAATTTATCTGCGATGACTCCCGCATAATCTCCCTGCCATCAATAATAATGCTCTCCAGAGCTGCCGTTTCTTTGGCAAAGGATACCTGTGTTTTTGTTAGCTGCTGATTTTCTTCTTTGGTTTGCAAGGATAGCGTCAATCGAGATTCATCCTGTTGTATCGTTGGCGACATTCCTTGTAATGCAGAAATATGAATGCTACGTTTTATCGTATTCAAAGGAAATTGCTCCCAAGCAATACAATGATCCACCGGAAGGGCAACCCCCTTCTTTTGCATGAGGATTTCTACAAAGAGAAAATATTCCGCATCCCATTGCTCGAAGGATGTAAATACATCATCGAGGGGGAGGGTGATGCTTGTTGATGTGCGTGGTGGAATGTCAATCTCGAAGCTTCCGGAGGAAAAGGTCATGCCATCTGCCTCAACGCGCCAGGAGCAGAGCATATCCCTGCTGTCGATAAAAAAATGCTCATTTAATATGGTCAGTATCTGCCTATCTTTCAAGTTAAAAGAAAAGGGCTGGTATATTTTTTTTACCTCCAAAAGGGAAGGGTTCGGCTTTCTATTGCTCTGCACGAGACCATCCAAACAGTAATTGGCGTAGGGATTGGGTAGACTACTTGGACCAAAATCTCCGCCGTAGCCCGCGTAACTCCCTCTTTCGTCTGTCTTTGTAAGTGCTTGTTCCGCCCACTCCCAAATAAACCCCCCCTGCAAACGAGGGAATGTTTTTATAATATCCCAATATTCTTTGAAATTACCGACGCTATTTCCCATAGCATGAGCATACTCACACTGTATCATTGGACGCAGTCGTTCCGATTGAGCTGGGATATTCCAAATAATTGTACTATCAGACACAATGCGTACTGCTTTACCCGTTGCATAGTCCTGCATTTGTTGTGCTGTTATGTACATGGGACAAACAACATCGGTGTTATAATCAATTCCAGCTCCTTCGTATTGCACTGGACGGGATGTATCATATTCTTTGAGCCAATCATAGCAACGATGGAAATTTTTCCCATTTCCCGACTCATTGCCGAGTGACCAAATAATAATACAAGGATGATTTTTATCACGCAATGCCATGCCCTGCACGCGCTCAAGATGTGCCTCCTCAAAACTGGGATGATGTGCGAGACTCTGCTCTGCATATCCCATGCCATGTGATTCGATATTTGCCTCATCAACGACATACAGACCATATTGGTTACAGAGACGATACCAGTATGGATGGTTAGGATAATGCGAACAACGAACGGCATTGATATTATGTTGTTTCATCAACAAAATATCTTGGAGCATGTCATCTTTCGATAGGACATGCCCTGTTTCTTGTGAGTGTTCGTGGCGATTAACCCCCTTCAAATAAACGGGGGCAGCGTTGATTTTTAATTCACCGTTTTCTATGCATACATTGCGGAACCCTACGGGATAGGAAATGATTTCCGCATGTTCATTATGTTCATTGCGATTATCAGCAAAGTGGGATTGGTTCTGTGTACAGAGCTCAATGCGGTACAAGGTAGGATTTTCAGCTGACCATAATTGAACATGTTCTATGTCTAACGTGCATTCAATTTCTTGTTCCGAATTGCCTTCCAATGTTTTAGTTATTGTCGCTGATGCCTTGCAGAGATTATGTTCATCGAATAATTGGCATTCTACATCTACTGTCTGGACATCTCGATGCAGATTGTTGAGCAGGAGGGTTATACCACACTGGCCCGATTGTATATCTTCTTTGCTGCTACATTGTGGAGTAATGCGCATGTCTTTTATATGCACCTTTGGACGTGCATAGAGATATATCTCACGTTCGATGCCATGCAAACGCCAGAAATCCTGGCATTCCAGATAACTCCCATCACACCACTGGTAGACAGCAAGGGCGATGCAATTATCTCTGCCGTAATGCAGTACATCACTCAGGTCAAATTCTGCGGGGAGGCGGCTGTCCTGGCTGTATCCAACAAACTGCCCATTGACCCACAGTGAGAAGGCAGAGCGCACGCCAGCAAAATGAATGGTAACATCACTATCCTGCCAATGCAGAGGAACTTCCACTGTAAGACGGTAACAGCCGACTGGATTGTAATATTCGGGGACATTCGGGGCTGGTGGGCATTTCATAGGAAAACCGGGCATTGGTTTTGCATCATCCGGATCGGAGAGGTCTATAAAATCATATACGTTATTGAGATATATTGGCACTCCATAACCATGTAACTCCCAATTACTCGGAACTGGAATAGAGCCCCATAAGGCATCATCGTATGTAGTTTGAAAAAATTGTGATGGCACATCATCCGGGCAATTATAGTAAGAAAATTGCCATTCCCCATTCAATAATCGATAGCGCTGAGAGCGTTCTATATCTTCGGTAAGGGACAAAGTCTTATTTTCAAAGGGAAGAAAATCACTGCGCCGATGTTTTCTGTTTACAGATAATGTTGTTGCGTCTTTCCAGAATGAGGGATGCATATTGTTTCTGTCATGCTCCTGCATTTCTGTCATTCTCCTGCAACTGCTCCCATAGTTAATCCTTGAATGAATTGGCGTTGCATAAGGAAAAATATAATAACCGGGGGGAGTGCCGCAACGATGGAACCAGCCGATATGAGGTTCCAAGATGCAACCCACTGTCCCCGAAGCGCCTGCAGTCCAACGGTTATGGGGCGAGCATGATCGCCCTGCACCAGAGTTAGTGCCCAGAAGAAATCGTTCCAGACAAATGTAAAGGTAAGCACCGAGAGAGAGGCAAGTGCCGGGCGTATCAGTGGAGCAATAATCTGTACAAATATTCGCCATTCTCCGGCGCCCTCTATCCGGGCATTCTCTATAATGGAGATAGGTAATTCAGCAATAAAATTTCTCAGAAAAAAGGTTGCGAAACCTGCCTGAAAGGCAATATGAAATAAGACAAGTGACCACCATGTATCGTAGATGCCAAGTTTTATTGTTAAAGTTCTTACTGGAATCATAAGAATTTGAAAGGGAATAAAATTGCCCGCAATAAGCAGGGCAAACAGCAATAGGCGACTCCGAAATCGATAGATAGCAAGAGCAAATCCTGCCATAGCACTGATTGTAATACAAACAAGTACTGTCGGAACAGTAATGATAATGCTGTTCAGAAAATATCTGAACATGGGGGTTTGTGTAAAAACAGTTGTGTAATTTTCAATGATGGCGATTTCGCTCGGCACACCCCAATAATTCGCCCTGTTAATATCAGCGGTCGAACGGACTGACGTTAGCATAATAGCTAAAAGAGGAAGCAACCATATAATAATGGCAAAGACAAGGGCAACTCTATAGCTGATGCCTAAGGAAATATGTTGTTTCTGGATTGGAGTCGGAAACATTATTATTTCTCCCTTTTTAAGACTCTCGTAAGAAAATATGCAATATATACATCCATGATGATGAATAATACCACTGCTATTGCAGCACCGTAGCCCATGCGATAATTAAAGATGGATTCCTGATACATTTGATATGCTAATACATAGCTACTTCCCCAGGGTCCCCCAGCCGTCATGATGGCAATGAGGTCGAAGCTCCTAAGAGCACCAATAATTGTTACCACAAGAGCAATAAATGTAGCCGGACGCAGCTGTGGTAGGATGATATGATATAGCATCGACCAGCCGCGGGCTCCATCTGTTTGACCTGCCTCTATAATGTTTCGATCGAGACTGGAAAGACCGGTAAGATAGAGAATCATGCAATAGGAAATTTGTGGCCATAATGCGGCAAAGATAATACCGAATGTTGCAAGTTTTTCATCTGCAAGAACGGGTATGCCTTTCTCCACACCAAAGAAGGAGAGTATGTATGCAAGCAATCCGAATTTCGGATTGTAAAACCATGAAAATAACAATCCCACGACAACAAGATTGATGACGAAAGGAAAGAAAAACAAGGACTTCACAAGGCGGATGCCGGCGACCTGTTGATTGAGAAACAGAGCCAGGGCCAACCCACAGAGGGGAGACAATAACATTAATATAAGCCAGTAGGCATTATTTTTTAATGATGTCAGCAAGCGGAAATCAGTGCTAAATAGCTGTTTATAATTTTCGAAACCGACCCAAATTTTTGCGCCAATGCCGTCCCATTCGTGTAGACTAATCCAAATACTTTCAACAATAGGCCAGAGGACATATATTGAAAACATAAACAAAACAGGAAGTAAAAAAGTCCATGGGATAAGTTTGTGTTTGAATGTTTGTAGGTTTGTCATATGCGTGTTTACAAATTGGCACCGCATATGCGGTGCCAATAATAAATACTATAACTATTTTCCGAAAATTCGTTTGCGTGCTGCGTCTAGCCGCTTGCGAATGTCTGGTAGGCGATCTGGTTGGACCATGAATTCCTGGAATCCTTCCATGCCGATGGATGCCATTTCAGGATCTGTATCTCGATCATAGAACTGGGCGAGTCCATCTGCCTTCCCAAGCATATCAAATCCAGCTTGCAAGAAGCGGTCTGATGGTGCGGGGGCCTCGTTGTTTGGCGGTAGGTTTCCAATGCCAGTAGCCATCATATTATTGATGTCTGCACGAGCTACAAATGCAATGAACTTACGGGCATCGGCCTTGTTCTTTGCCTTTGCAGGAATATGGATGGTATCTGTAGGTGCATCTTCATAGACGCCAACGCTTGGATCGATAATTGGGAACTGAAAGAACCCAACATCATCAACCATTCCGGCATCTTCAAAAAACGGAACGATAAAGTTCCCAATCAGATACATCGCAGCATCACCATTGATCATTGGGGCCTGCCCTTCTTGCCATGAATAACTAGCATGATCTTCAAGGAATGCTCCCATATCAATTAGCTGTCGCCAATTTGCAAACGTTGCGTCCAATTCAGAGTCAAGATAGCTGGCATCGCCGTCTGTCAACTTCAGGTGGTAATCAAGTCCATTCGTACGAATGTTCATATAGTCAAACCAACCTGCAGCTGTCCACAGATATTTTGTTCCAACGGTAATTGGAGTAATGCCATTGTCCTTTAGGGTTTGGCATACGGCTAAGAACTCTTCCCATGTATTTGGTGCAGAAAGTCCATAGCGTTCAAATATGTCTGTACGATAGTATACTCCCCACTGATAATACGCATAGGGGACGCCATATTGCTTGCCATTCACCGTAAGGGCAGAAAAAGAAGACGACATCTTGTTTTCCAGGTCATTTGCTGTCCATACGTCACTGACATCTTCCAGCAGACCTTGATCAACAAAGAATTTCATCCGGTTCCCTGCAAACCATAAAGCAACATCAGGGGCCTCAGAAACCAAGAAGTTTCTGATATTGGTCTTGTATGCCTCATGATCAAAGGTGTTCAGCTGTACATCAATGTCTGGGTTTTCAGCTTCAAACATAGCAACTGTTTTTTCCATTACCTCTTTTGGTGCAGGGTCAGATGCGTTTGAATTAAACACCAATACACGTTGCTCTGTCTTTGTCTCTTTTGGCTGAGTCGAAGAAGCATCGCTAGCTTCCATTTCCGCTTCCGCTTCCGACTCTGCCTCAGCCCCACCACCAGCAAATGCGAAGGTGGCAATACAACATAACATAATAAGTGTTACAAATATATTTTGATATTTATACCATGAATATCTCATAATTTCTCCTTTTAATTTATTTTTCTCGGGTTCATTGCCAAGAAATTTTCATCGGCAAATTGATCTCGCGTTGTAATAATTAATTTCGTTTCAGTATTTTCTGCAGCAGTATTTGCCTCCAGAGTTGCATCAATGTGGTCTGGTTCCAGCACATACATTGCTCCAGTTATTGGATCGAGTACTAGCCATCCGAAAATCTGCCACGAAAACAGATTGCCCGCAGCATACCAACCCCATCTTGTATCTGCTAACAAGACCTGTTCGTAGTCCGCATGCCCAGGCATCTTTATTACAACACGATATTCTGCAGCAGTGAAATAACCACTGCTGCGTTTTAGCTCAACAACCTCAGGCGTTTTTCCCGTATGAATCAAGACGTTGTCAGACAAGCTATATATTTCAAAGCTGGCACCCTCCGGATTGGAAGTAATAGACAGCTCTTGCTTGCTACCATACACAATGGTGGCACAGCTTGACAATATTACAAGAACGAGTCCGATACATATTGTGTGAATACATCTGATATAAACGCGTGTTTTCATGTTATTTCTTTGCTTCCTTCAGTGCGGCAACGAAATCATCATATATGGATTGGTCCATAAAATTACTGATTGCATAGATGTGAGCCGTGGGGACCTTAGCCTCCACGCTTGCCCGAAGTGATTCTTGTGTGAATACAACATCAACATTGGATGGCAATTCTGCTATCGCGACATGCTCAACATTAACACTCAATCCGGCATCTTTTACCTTGTTGCGGAGTATTGTAGCACCCATGGCAGACGAACCCATGCCGCCGTCACAGGAGATGCATATCTTCGAAACTTTTGCGAGAGGTACTTTTCCACCCTCTTCACGGTATTTCAACTGACGCTGCTTTAACTGAGCTGATTCCAAATCATCATCTGCTGTGCTAGGTGTTGCTCGTAGGATCAGGAAAGCCACCACGAAACTGGCCGCACAGGACAGAATTACAGACATTATTGTTGCAAAATGTGCACCACGGGCAGTTACTGCAAGTGCAGCAATGATTGAGCCTGGCGAAGCAGGTCCAACGAGACCACCACGGAGTATCAGCAATGTCGTAACGTTAACGATACCACCAGCCCACATAGCCAGTATCATAATTGGCCTCATGAGCACGTAGGGGAAATAAATTTCATGTATTCCACCGAAGAAATGGATGATGATGGCACCAGGAGCAGATTGCTTTGCCATACCCGAACCACAGAACCAATATGCAAGCAACAATCCCAAACCTGGACCGGGGTTTGCTTCAATAAGGAAGAAAATTGATTTTCCAATATCAGCAACCTGTTCTGTACCGAGGGGTGTAAACACACCATGGTTAATTGCATTATTCAGGAATAATACCTTAGCCGGCTCAACTAATAGGGATGTGAGGGGCAGGAGGTTTTTATCAACCAAGAAGCCAACACCATCACCAAGTATGGTTGTAATCCATTGTGCACTGGGACCAATGATGAAAAAAGCCAAGATGGCAAGAATCATAGCAGTAATACCAGCAGAGAAGTTATTGATGAGCATTTCAAAACCAGCTTTGATGCGTGGTTGAATTACTTCGTCAATTTTCTTTATTACCCAGCCGCCGATTGGACCGGCGATCATTGCACCCAAAAACATGGGGACATCAGTTCCAATAATGACACCCATAGTCATTATTGCACCAACGACCGACCCGCGTCTTCCCCCAACAAGTCCGCCACCGGTATAACCGAGCAACAGAGGTAAGAGATAAACAATCATCGGTCCTACGAGTTTTGACAGAGTTTCGTTCGGAGTCCACCCAGTCGGAATAAAAAAAGCAGTGATTAATCCCCATGCAATAAATGCTGCAATGTTGGGCATAACCATTCCACTAAGAAATCTACCAAAGTTCTGTATTTTCACTTGTGCAGTTCCACTAGCCATAAGAAAAGTCCTCCTTAATAATATAGACTGTTTACTATTCTATAGTATATTGTGTAAATGTGTCAACGTTTTATATAGCCCTGCTTAGTATTGTTTTTGATGATAAAATACGAGAGGCGATTCTGCGACTTCTGGGAACATTTTCATAGGGTAGGTCTGATTTTTTGCATCAATAAGATAACGAAGATACCTGCATGTTCAGCATGTTGTCGCAAGAATCGAAAAGATTCCCTAGAATTTTTCTGGTTGCGGTATTCCTCAATGTCCATGGCTAATGTTTCTCGCATCGTCTGTACAACGGACAGAACATCACTGTCCATTGTATGACTACCAACAAACGGTAGTTCATCTGCCTCATCGGCATCAATGAGGGCTTCGCGTAAGATAATCTGACGTGCCTTTATAGTACTGACCAGTGCATTAACAAGTGCGAGTTCTTGTGCGTTTGGGGTTTCAGGCAGGGTGCGAAAATCTTCGCCGTGGTCATCAGGACGTGGTTGTTGGTCAAGATAGAATGTTAATAGGGGGATGTGATACTGTTTAGACATGCGAAACAGTAAGGAGGGATGTGGTGTCTTTTCTCCCGTTTCATATATAGTGAGGTCTGATATTTGCAGTTTTTTCGCAGCTTCTTCAAGAGTAAGATGTGCATTCTCTCGTGCCCATTTCAGGATTGCTGGGTTTGCCATATTATTATCCAGACCATTATTGTGTCAGCCCTGCAGCGGACTGCAACTCAGCTTTTTCTGCATCAGAAAAATCATCCCAGTGCCTGTTTTGAATTGCGCCTTCAAGCGAATACAGATAGTAACAGACGGGGAGATGTTTTTCTGGGTTCTGATCCGATAGCATCTTATAAATAGTTGCTGCTCCGAGGGATTTCAGTTCATCTTCTGTTGTAACACCGAGCTCATGCAGTTTGGATGCAACTGTTTTTCCAATATTTTTTAATGCATGCAATGGTTTGCCTGTTATATTGATAATCACCTCCTTAGCAGAAGTCTATTATACCCTATTTTGCGTCCATGTGTCAATTATATCTTTGTTGCTATCTGTGGTATCCGACCTGCTCGAATATCGGAGTAAAAAGCACAGATTGTTTTGATATGCTCGGGCGAAGCAAAGGGCAGGTAGTTTTGTACCGTTGCCTCAATGCCATCGCTCTGGATTGCCTTTTGCAAAGCCACTGACTCCGCATCGTCTCTGTTATCATAGGCAAGAGCTGCTGCAACAGCAAGAAGGAGATGTTCATGGGGTAGTTTCTGTTGTATTGCCTGCCGTAATGGAAAGATGATGCGGTCTTCTGCACCGAGTTTTCGGATGGGGTCCCGCCCTACTCGGGTAACGGTATCGCTGGTGGCAGTGTCGCGGAAACGGCCAAGGATGGACTGTATATATTGCTCCTGCTGTTCAGCTACTACGTTGAATTTGTCTATCAGGAGGGTGGAAGATTCACGCATGGTTGCAAGGACTGCTGCGTGTATCTCGCTGTCCTGTATTGCTTGACTGATAGTAGGTATATTCCGGGCATAGCCAAGGTAGGCGGTCATTGCATGGGCAGTATTTAGGGTAAATAGCTTTCGTTCAATATAGGATTGTAATGTATCGGTGTATTGCATCCCCTCTATTTTTGGCACAGATCCCAGAAAGGATTGTGCATCGCATATCCATTCAGAAAATGATTCAATATCAACATCAATGCGCCGCGAACCATCATCATTATGTAGGGGCTGGGGAGGTACAATAGCATCTATTACACAGTCGATAAAGCCGACATGCTCCTGCACATACTTCTGCTCCTCTGTAGTGAGTAAACGAAAGATCTGCTCGCGGAGGAGCGATGTTGCCCGAATGGCATTCTCGCAGGCAATGATGTTCAAGGGAGGCATGGCTACCGTTTGATGTTCTGCAATGCGCTTATGTTCCTGTATGCCAGCTACGATATGAGGTGCAATATGGCGGAGGATGTTCGGCCCGACAGCAGTGGTAATCAGAGATGCTTGTGCACATAATTCTGGCAGCTGCGGGCTGCTGCTCAGTAGCCCAGTAACATTATCTATATAGTGACTCTGAGTATTTTGAACATGTGCATAGTATGAACCCGACCGGGCGATTGCCTCTATGAGTTCCTGATCAATATCCGCAAATACAACAGAATAGTTGCTTGCTCGGAGACAACGAGCGATAAGGCCGCGCCCAATATTTCCTGCACCAAAGTGAAGAGCAAATTTTTTATCTGTGTTGCTATGCTTTTTTGCTGTCATGTTATCTATCATCCACCTTTGCCATGTTCCGGGAATACAATAATATCTCCGTTGTCAGTATACTTCCTTTCCATGATAATGTATAGGAATAATATCCACTGCAAGACCGAAGGCATGCACACAACATAATTATGTCTATTTCTAAAAAATTTATGAGAAATGCTTGACCATATGACCGTATACAAGTTATATTAGGACGTAATATGTAATTTTTGGCACAATGGTTCCGAAAAACGGAACAAAATAAGGGATATAGCGATATGAATAGTAAAAAAGCGATATGAATAGTAAAAACATTCAAATATTAGATTATATTGTGCAGTTTCCTGATGGACTCGCCTTGACTCAGATTATGGAGCATACGGGCTTGTCCAAGACCACGGTGTACCGTACCTTGCAAAACATGGTTCACGCTAAACTAATACATAGATTAGGGAGGCAATATTTTTTAGGTCCTGTGATGTTGCGTTGGATGAATACGGAACAATCCAAACAAAAAATTGTGCACCTCATTCATCCATATCTAGTAGAAATTTCTCGAGAGATTGTGCAAACAGTTCATTTGGTGCAGCGACAGGGTAATAAGGCAATGTATATCGATAAGATAAACGGAAGCCATACTATTCTCCTTGCATCTCAAATAGGTGCGGAACTAGAACTATATTCTACAGGAGCCGGGAGGGCGATTCTTGCTTCTTTAACTGACAGTGAGCTAGATGCTTATTTTACCAACACAGTAATTGTGAAACGTTCACCATATACACAGATCGATCTTCCCAAACTAAAGGAAGAAATATATTTATTTAGAAAACAAGGCTATGCCTTGGAAGTAGAACAAAATGAAAAAGATATACAGTGTGTAGGGGTACATATGTATTTAGGCGGCGTTGAGTTGGCTATCAGTATTACTACAACAGTGTTGGTGGAATTGGAAAAGTTGAAAGCCATGGGAGAATATTTACGAAATAAAAAGAAAAAAATGATTCAAGATCTTGATGTCCAATAAGGATGTCAATGAAATTGATTTTATAATTCATAATCCATAGGAGGTTTTTATGAAAAAATTATTTATTGTATTGTTTGTGCTTGGTATCGTTGTACATACCATGTTTGCTGGAGGCGGAACAGAACAATCAGAAAAGGCTGTAGTACTGAAGTTAGGTGTAGTAACTCCGACCGATCATCCACATAGCATTTCTGCTCGTGAGTTTGCAAGAATAGTTGAAGAAAGAACGAATGGGCAAGTTACGGTGCAAGTATCTGATAATGGGAGTTTAGGATCAAACCCTGAGTTGCTCGATGGAGTACAGACCGGAGTTATTGATTTGACAATAAGTACTCCCGGGGTTATGGCAGAGTATTCGGCATTGACCGGTATATTGGAACTTCCCTATCTCTTTGTAAGCAAAGAACATATGATGAATGTTACTCGTGGCCCCATTGGGAAAAACATAGCAGACGTCTATGCAGAGGACACCGGCGTACAAATAATAGGATATTTCGGTGGAGCACAACGTAACATGATTGCAGAGAGTCCAATTACATCGATCGAAGATTTGAAAGGCATGAAAATGCGTACCTGGGAATGGTCCGTAATGCTTAATTGGTGGAAATCTTTGGGTGCAATCGGATCTGTCGTGGCATTTCCTGAAGTCTATACTGCATTACAGACTGGTGTAGTAGATGGCGCCGAAAACGAGTTTACGACATTTACTACCGCACGATGGGCAGAGGTAGTGCAGAATGTTACACTCACACAGCATAATATTACTGTACGCCCTCTCGTTATCAATGCAAAGAAACTCGCATCCTTGCCGGCAGATATTCAAAATATAATATTAGAAACTGGTTTGGAAGTGGCAAATTTTGATGTGGAATTAGAAGGCGAATTGGATCAGAAGAACATGGAGAAATTGAGAGCTGATTATAACGTGGTATACCACAATGTCGATAAAACTCCATTCATTGATGCATCTGAAAAAATCATTCAAGATTTTGCAAAAGAAAAAGGCATTGAAGCACTGGCCGAAGATATAAAGCAAGCAGCACAATAGCGCTGTTCATGAAGAATCATGATGTGATGAAGACAAAGATAATTCTGAACGCATTCTGTTCATTTCTCGATATACTTGAAAAAGTGCTAGAAAAAGTCGCTGCCGTTTTGTGTGCAACGCTTTTGTTGCTACTCTTTGTTCAAGTGATGAACCGTTATGTGATAAGTATCTCTCTACCAGTATTACAGTTTATTATTCCATTCTGTTTTTTATGGACCTGCATGATTTGTATTGCACTCGCTGTTAAACGGGAGCAACATTTTGAAGTGGACATTTTATCAAAAATTTTTCGGGGAAAATTACGGACTATTCATAAAACGATAATGCTGTTTTTTTCTCTTGTAGGCGGAGCCGTTATTGTGTGGGCCTCCATTGATTTTGTTGCGCTTGGTCTGCTGAAAAAAAGTCCTGCGATAGATGTGAGTATGGTTTACATATACTTGTCTCTTTTGTTCGGAGGTGTATTGGTGCTGTTGATGGCTTTACATCGCATTATTCATGTATGTTACTTTAAGGAACTTGGCAATGATACCTGAAATCATGTTACTGATACTGTTTATTATCTTTATTGTGCTTTTTTCTATAGGAGTCCCCCTATCATTTTCACTTTTGTTTTCCTCTCTTATCTTGATACTATTAGATCCGGCATTAGATCTGATCATTATACCTCTGCAGCTGTATTCTGGACTAAATAACTTTTTGCTACTTGCAATTCCCGGATTTATGTTTGCAGCACTGATGATGAATCGGATCGGGATTACGAGAGACATTGTAAATATCTCTGACATTCTTGTGGGACGAATTAAAGGGGGGCTCGCCCATATTAATGTGGTTTCAAGCATGATCACCGGAGGAGTTTCTGGATCTTCTACGGCAGATGTTGCGGGCATTGGTGCAATTCTTATTCCTACCATGAACATGAAGGGATATGCAAGGGGCTTTAGTGCCGCACTGACAGCAGCATCTTCGGCGATAGGGAGTATAATTCCTCCGAGTATTTTAATGGTAATTTACGGAGCAAGTGCTAATGTGTCGATTGGGGCGCTGTTTATTGCGGGATATATTCCCGGTATTCTCGTTGGTCTACAGCAGCTTATCATTTCATACTACTATGCTCGTAGATATCACGTAAAAGATGTACCATCTAAGAGATTAACTGTACAAGAAAAAATCATAGTGTTGGCGAAGGGACTGATCCCCCTGAGTGTCATTATCATTATTATTGGCGGTATATTGACCGGAGTAATGACAGCTACGGAATCTTCTGCAGTTGCATCGGTGTATATCACTCTTATCGGGATATTGGTGTATCGAAAAGTAACTCTTCGCATGGTTTTAGAAGTTGCACTCGAAACAGCAAAACTAACTGCGATAGTAATGTTCTGTGTGGGAACTGCGAAACTCTTCGGATGGCTACTATCTTATTACAACATACTAGACATTACCGGAAACATGATTGAGTCCTTTGTGACGGGAAAAATAATGTTCTTACTGTTTGTGGCGGTATTATTTCTCTTTCTTGGAACATTTATGGATCCAGCCCCCGCAATGTTAATTTTTGTTCCAGTTCTTGCAGGGCTGATCTCTCGTGTAGGAGTTCACCCATTACAGATGGGAATATTGGTGGTAATGGCCCTTGCAATTGGCAAAATTACGCCACCGTATGGAATTAGTCTTTTGCTTGCCTGTTCGGTTGCTAAGATACCGCTATCAAAAAGTTTGAGGTGGACTCTCGTATTTTTTCTTGCATTTTGTGTGTTGTTATTGTTCATCATAGTGTTTCCTGGGATAACATTGTTTCTTCCAAGATTACTCGTACCAGATTTGGTATTATAAAGACTAGGGAGGAGACTCTGCATGCAACATATGGATGGTGATGGAAGTGTTGAATTATGAAAATACAAATGGATTATTAAAATGAATATTAAAGATGTAATAGTGTATTGTATTTCAACAGACTTGGAGAAAAGCTTTATGTTTTCCCAAGGTGTGGTGAATAAAAGAAGTTCGACAATTATTGAAATTATTACGGATGATGGAACATCTGGGTGGGGAGAATCTCTTTGTCACGGCATGCAGCCCCCGCAAATATCCGCATCCTTTATCACGCATTGCTTTAAGCCGATGTTGCTGGGAAGAAGCATTTTTGATGTTGAAGTGCTGTGGGAAGAGATGTACAATCGTTCTAGACCATTTGGACAGATGGGGGCGGCAATCAATGCAATGAGCGGCATAGACATAGCAATATGGGATGCCATAGGGAGAACAGTAGGGCGTCCCATCTATGAGCTCTTGGGAGGGAAATTTCGAGATTCGGTGGATGCATATGCGACAGGATTTTATCGAGTCGCAGACGCTGTTTATCCACGAGATGCAATATTAGAAGCAAAGCAGCATGTAGAGAACAACTTTCGTGCATTAAAGGTAAAAGTGGGCTTTGGCGTAGAAAAGGACATTGCATATATCAAAGCTCTGAGAGATGCAGTAGATGACAATATTATTCTTATGGCAGATTTTAATTGTGCCTACAATCAAGCAGCCGCTCGCAGGATAATTAAAGCACTTGCCGACGAAAAAATTTATTTTTATGAGGAATTGCTCAGTCCTGAAGATATTCAGGGCTATAAGGCAATACGTAATCTATCGTCTTCGTATATTGCAGCAGGCGAAAATCTGTTCGGAAAAATAGTATACAAAGATTGGATAGAACAAGATGCGCTTGATATTCTTCAACCGGACATTTGTTCGTGTGGGGGGATTACAGATTGTAAAAAAATAATGAGCATTGCACAGGCACATAATATGAGGATCATCCCTCATGTGTGGGGATCTATAATAGGGCTTGCGGCATCCTTACAGTTTATTGCAAACATAGCACCAACACCGATGTCGCTCAATCCGATAGAACCGATGTTGGAATACGATCAATCAAC
Source organism: Spirochaetia bacterium (assembly GCA_964291355.2). Classification (GTDB taxonomy): domain Bacteria; phylum Spirochaetota; class Spirochaetia; order WTKD01; family WTKD01. The sequence continues at coordinate 920,906 of OZ220223.1, forward strand.
GCATCCTTTTCGATCGATGCTTGCAGACAGCGTTTTTACCTTAGATGCAGACGGAAGGGTAAAAATACCGAACAAGCCGGGCATCGGTATACATATACATAGAGAAAAGGTAAAAGAGTATACAGTATGAGTAGCAACACTTGCTAGCTACCGTCATACATAGAAAAAGGATTTATGAGTATGTTAAAAAAACACAAAATAATTACAGACATTCTTGATGTTGGAATAGTCGCAATAGTACGTACAGATAAGACAGAACATGCAGAAGCGATTGTGCGCTCCTGTATGGAAGGCGGGCTTTCTGCGGTAGAAGTAACATTTACCGTGGAGGGAGCGAGCAAAATTTTGGAGCGTCTTGCCACAAAAGAACAGAAGTGCATATTAGGAGCTGGAACGGTATTGGATGCAGCAACTGCACGCATTGCGATTCTTTCTGGAGCATCGTACATTGTAAGTCCATCCTTTGATATAGAGACTGCGAAGCTGAGTAATCGTTATGCAGTACCCTATATGGCTGGTTGTTATACTCCCACGGAAATAGTGCAGGCACTTGATTATGGTGTTGATGTTATTAAATTGTTTCCAAGCAACCAGTTTGTTCCCGAAATAATTAGTTCATTAAAAGCCCCCTTACCACAAGCAAATTTTATGCCCACAGGAGGTATAAACATCAATAATGCAGGAGAGTGGATACAAGCAGGAGCAGTAGCTTTGGGAGTGGGAGGCGATTTGCTTGCGGGTGCGAAGAATGGGGATTTTTCCCAGATAACGAAGCAGGCAATAAAATATAAGCAAATTGTAAAAGAAGCAAGAAGCAATCGATAAAGGAGAAATATTAATGCACAAACAAAAAAAAGTTGTTACATTCGGAGAAATTTTATTACGACTATCACCTCCGGCATATCAAAGAGTAGCCTTTGCACGAAATTTTGAAGTCTGCTATGCGGGAGGAGAGGCGAATGTAGCCGTCTCGTTGGCAAACTACGGATTGGATGCCTCGTTCGTATCCAAGGTCCCATCTCACGAAATAGGAGATGCTGTTGTTCGTGTCTTACAAGAACGCAGGGTAAGCACTCAGCACCTAGTACGTGGTGGGGAAAGATTAGGTATATTCTATCTTGAACATGGAATAAGCATACGACCATCGAAGGTAATATACGACAGAATACATTCTGCAATAGCAGAAGCGGAAGAATCAGATTTTGATTTTGATATGATACTTGAGGGAGCAGATTGGTTTCACGTAACAGGTATTACTCCCGCCTTATCACCCACGTGTGCAAAGCTTACAGAAAAGGCATTACAAGCAGCGCACAATGCAAACATAACTACATCCTTCGACCTAAATTATCGCAGGAAATTGTGGACTCCCGAAGAGGCACAGAAGGTGTGTATACCGCTCATGAAATATGTTGATATATGTATAGGCAACGAAGAAGACGCCGAAACCGTACTTGGCATAAAGCCAAAGGATACTGATGTAGATAAAGGTCAGTTAAACATAGAAGGTTATATGTTGATGTGTGAGCAACTACAAAAAACATTCGGCTTCAAATATATTGCAACAACTTTGCGTGAAAGTATATCCGCATCTGATAACGGGTGGTCAGCGATACTGTACGATGGAAAGCAATGTTATCAGTCAAAGAAATATAATTTGCATATAGCTGATAGAGTAGGTGGAGGAGATTCCTTTAGCGGGGGATTGATATATGCATTACTTGAGCATACATCACCACAAGAATGCATAGAATTTGCGGTAGCAGCGTCCGCATTAAAACACACCATACATGGCGATTTCAATCAGGTGAGTATAGCAGAGATAGAATCATTAGCGCAGGGTAATACGAGCGGAAGAGTAATCAGATAAAAACACTTCCCGCACCAAAATGCAGAACAAATTTTTTATCTGTGTTGCTATTCTTTTTTGCGATCATGTTATCCATCATCCACCTTTGCCATGTTCTGGGAATAAAATAATATCTCTGGGCGATATTCGAAATGCATTGAATCAAAATTCCGCCATTTCCCGCCCCAAAGGAAGCCATGATTCTCAAAAATTTGAACGATGGCGTCCGGCACTACCCAGCGTCGTTCTAGGGGAAGGTTTTTCCAAGCATTTGGGTAGTTATTCTTTGTCCATTGCCAGTATACTTCCTTCCCATGATAATCTATAGGAGTAATGTCCACTGCAAGACCGAAGGCATGCATACTTGTATTGACACTCTTTTCTACTTTGCGATTGCTGTATCCGGACAGACTACTAATATTATTGATAAAAGCAAGGATCTCATCATCAACGAGTGCGAGATCTTGCAGGTCCTGCTCTACCATTCTCAGGGCCTTACCGGCAATAGGATGGAGGGACACCGCATGAGAAAAGAAATAGAAGCGTTGCTGATTTGATCGTTCTGGCATGCCATTACTTACAGCAACTTGAAAATCAACGGAACGGGGAATTCGGTTTAGCTGTTCCATGGGAGGTCCAATGTTTGGGAATAGTTCTGCGAGATCCCCTAGGCGGTATTGATACATGATGGGGCGATAAGTGTCTATTTCGCTCAGCAATTCTTCGCGGAGGAGTCTTCCCTTTGCATAGAAAACCTTTCGCCCGTTAATATGAAACATCACATCATTCTGCTGCCACTGAATGCTCGTTAGTGGATTAGGATAATAGGCACGTGTAATGGCAGCTACAGCAACCCGATCTCCAACTTCAGTAAGCTGCCCGAGAACCTTTGTTAGGTAGGGAGGGGCATTGTTTGAACGATCTGGTTCTGAATCCTGTCTCTGGGCATCTGATACTTTTGGGTTTGGTGAAGAAACCGTGGTCAATAGGAGGAGAGAGAGGCAAAAAATGAGCAGCGAGTACCCGAGAGATGCGGAAGGCCTTCCGTTACTGTTGGAGTCCATAGCTGATTATACCTCATTATCTTTTCTTTTCCAATCGAATCAGTCGCCCTCGCTTTTCATCGCTGAGGATATATATGTTGCCGTCTGGTCCGGTACGGATGGAACGAATGCGACCAATTTTTTTTGTAAGAAATTCCTCTTCTGGCCCACTAGAATCAACAGCATTAGCACGCAAACGTAGGCGATATATGCGTTGGAATTTCAGTGCACCGATGAATATATCTCCATTCCAGTCTGGAAATGTCGTTCCATAGTAGCGCGTCAAGCCCGATAAAGCGGGAGAGGGTGTCCACTGATATAGAGGCTGTTCCATACCTGGCTTTGCCGTTCCCTCGCCAATTTTTCTGCCGCTGACATATTCTTTTCCGTAGGTAATAACCGGCCATCCGTAATTTTTTCCTTGTTCAACAAGATTCAATTCATCTCCACCCTGTGGACCATGCTCGTGTGCAAAGAGCATCTTTGTTTTTGCATCATAAAACATACCCTGTATATTGCGATGTCCGTAGCTGTACACTGAGGAGCTTCCATCCTGTGCAATACGAATAACACTGCCGAGATCATTCGTCTTGTCCTGTGCCTCATCGCGTTGTCCGCGCTCACCCATGCCAAGGAATACAACCCCATCCGGAGTAATGGCAATGGGAGCGCCATAATGTAAGGATGATGATAGTTCTGGCTTTGCAATAAAAACTGTCTCAAGAGAGTGCACATGGAACAGTTCGCGGTCTTTCTGCAAACGGAAGCGGACGAGAGCAGTAGTGCTCCGGGCTTTATTCTGCCGTGCATAGCTCAGATAGATCCAGTTATCAGGATGATAGGCCAGGTCCAACCAACCGCCCTGACCGCCCTGATACACATTCTGTGGCAGTCCACTAACTGCATAGAGAACATTATTTTTTAGTACCCAGAGACTGCCATTGCGTTCACTGATTATCATACTATCATCTTGTAGCCAGGTCATTCCCCAGGGATGCTTCAGATCTTTCAGCAATTCCCGCACCTGCAGATCATACAGTTTTGTTTGTACTGTAAACAAAACTTTGTCGCTTAACTTGTCTGCATTCACCAGTGGGAATTGACATGCAAACAGCACGATAGACCATAAAAAAAGGATGATATGTTTCTTCATGATAGTTCCTTGAATATTCTTCTGCCAGAGCGCATGCTTTTTGGTAACAGTTCCTCAGTATGTGCTGTTCATTCTGCTTTCCGTCCTTACCAGACGGAATATATATCCATGGTTACATAGAGTTCATCAAGTATGCCCAAGAGGACTCGAACCTCCGACCTTTAGATCCGCAATCTAACGCTCTATCCAGACTGAGCTATGGGCACAACACTATTAAGTATAACGGAGAAGGTGGGATTCGAACCCACGGTACCCGTACAGGTACAACTCCTTAGCAGGGAGCCCGATTCGACCACTCTCGCACTTCTCCTCTATATTAGATATATAATACGCTATAATTTGCACTTATGCAAGCCCTAATTCTGCTGTTTTTGCATTGTGTAGTTCAGATGTTTTTTGTCGTTGAATGGGGTCCATCCGTTCGATCTGTAGTGGAATTGACAGGCTTCTTTTCATAATTGCCTGCAAGATTGCATCATCAGTTGTAATATCCAGCCAGGCATCAACATCCTTCGGGTCAATAATGAGCGGCATGCGATGATGTATTTGCGTTACCGGCTCGCGTGCCTCCGTAGTGATAATCAAGCTTCCCTTATGATGATTCTTTTGTGGAGGGAGATGTGTTATTTCGTATATAGAAGCAAGAAGCATAAAATCTGATTCGGCGGGTGAGAAAAAATATCCATTCTTTGCAGAGTCCCATTCGTAAAATCCGCTTGCTGGGATAAGGCAGCGATAATTAGAGAAGGCGTTTGCAAATGATGGCTTCCGTGACACCGTCTCCATTCTTGCATTGATAAAAACCGATGGTTTTATTTTGGATTGAGACATGCGCCTAACCATGGCATTGGGTATGAAACCCCAGCTACTGAGCCCTATACACAATTCTCTCGTTGTACGATTTTGGAATATGGTGATGATTGTTTCCGATGGTGTAATGTTATATCGTAGATGGTATTCTTTGTCGGGCGGACGAGACGGTATATTCAGTACTTGCATAATTGCATATATGTCTTTGTACAGGGCAAAACGACCACACATAGCCCATTATATCACTACTATCTCTATTTGTCAAAGTATTTTCTATAATTTTTCAGGAATCAACACATCATCTTCAAATTATGAAATAATAGAGATGTGCGAACGACATGTTTTAGAAATCTCACTGTATTGACGGGCTTTGCAGAGATAAAAAATTGTTCCATCCTTGTAAAGGGCACTCAGATCGAAGACGTGTTTTATGACAAGCGCTTTTCAGAAAAAAAGATTGCCAGCGATACTATAATACATGATCTATCGGGTAAATATATTGCACCAGGTTTTATTGATACACATATACACGGTAGTTTTGGCTTTGGCACAGAAGACCATTCTGAAGCATCCATCCTTTCCATGTCGGAACGTCTTGTGGAATGTGGAGTAAGCGCTTTTTTCCCCACAGTGTACACAGAATCAGAAAATGACATGTTAGCCGGCATAGAGGCCTGTGTTTCGGCAATGGGGAAGGAACAGGGGGCAAAGATAATCGGCGTGCATGTTGAAGGCCCCTTTATCTCTCCAAAACAACGCGGCGTACAGCTCGAGGAACACATACGAGCGGTCGATCTAAAGTTTATGGAACGCATGATTCAAGCAGGAACGAATGCTGCGGGCGAAAACAAGATCATCAGTATGACCGTTGCACCAGAAATAAAAAAGATGCATGAGCTCGCCTTGCTTTGTCGTGCTCATGGAATACGGCTACAAGCTGGACATACAAATGCAAAGTACGAAAATATGATGGAAGGCATGCAAGTAGGGATACTTCATGCGACACATTTTTTTAATGCGATGAGCCAGCTGCATCACCGGGATCCTGGAGCAGTCGGAGCAGTTCTTATACACAGTGATTTAACCTGTGAAATTATCGCGGATGGATATCATGTGCATCCGAAGATCATAGAGTTACTCTTACGCGAAAAACCAATCAGGAATGTAGTATTAGTAACCGATGCAGTGAAACCAGCGGGGCTGATTGAGGGCGATTTGCATGCAAACGGAGAGGATGTATACTACGACGAGCCAATATTTCGGCGCAGTAAGGATGATGTTATTGCTGGTTCATCACTGAACATGATGAGGGGAGTGCAGAATCTTGTATCGTACGGATATTCGCGTGAGCAGGCAATCCAAATGGCGAGTACCAATCCAGCACAGGTTTTTTCTCTTTCTCGTCGAGGGGCAATAGTTCCTGCACATTATGCTGATTTAGTTATATTTGATGAGCATTTTAACGTAATAGCTACTCTTGTACAGGGTAAAATGTGTTATAGTAGCTTGGAAGCATGAGAATTATTATTCAGAAACAATATGAGCATATGTGCGTCTGGGCCGCACAATACATCAAACAACGGATAACTTTTTTTGCACCAACAGAAGACCAACCCTTTGTGCTCGGTCTTCCAACTGGTTCTACACCCCTCGGCATGTATCGCGAGCTTATCCGCATGCACAAAGAAGGAGAGCTTTCATTCAAACATGTCATCACATTTAATATGGATGAGTATGTTGGATTATCCCCACAAGATTCCAATAGCTACCATGCCTACATGCAGGATAACTTTTTTTCTCAGATAGACATCCCACCGCAGCAGGTACATTTGCTGGATGGCAGCCATCAGGATCTGGCATTATTGGGGGAGGAATGCAATCGCTTTGAGGAAAAAATACAGGAAACTGGTGGCATACATCTATTTGTTGGGAGCATCGGTCAGGATGGGCATCTGGCATTCAATGAACCAGGTTCATCGCTAAATTCGCGAACACGGATAAAAACACTTACAGAACACACCCGGAAGGTGAACGCCCGTTTTTTTGGCAACGATATCGATCGAGTCCCCAAGATGGTATTGACCGTTGGTCTTGCTACTATTACTGATGCACAGGAGGTCATGCTTCTGGTCAGTGGTAATGCCAAGGCAAAGGCACTGAAACATTGCGTCGAGGAAGGGATTAATCACATGTGGACAGCAAGCTGTTTACAACTCCATCCTCATGCACTTTTTGTATGTGATGAAGATGCCTGTAAAGAATTAAAATACGAAACAGTTCTGTATTTTAAGGATGTAGAAAAACAAGAGATCATTGGGTAATTTTTGCAACATTGTCCTTGATCTGTTCCTATTCTGTATGTGATAATGGTATTATTACGTTATTAGGAGGGTTCTAATGAAGAGAACTATAACTTTGTTATTTGTAATGTTGCTTTTGTCAGCATTTGTTGCGTGTGGTGGGGGAGGTGCAGATGAAAGTGTACTATCGCTCTGGTCCTTTACCGATGAATTAGAGCGACCCATTGAGCGTTTTGAAGAACAAAACCCCGGAGTTACTATTGAGCTTACCATCGTTCCGAATGAGGAATATCTCAGCAAGCTCCGCCCAGTATTGCGTAGCAAGAAAAATGCCCCCGATATTTTTACCGCAGAGTTTGCGTATGTCAAAGACATAGTGGAAAACGGCTATTGGGACGATTTGTCACAGGCGCCCTACAATGCTTCCGTAAGCGATCTCGTTCCCTATCAGGTAGAAATGGGTACGGATAGCACGGGAGTTCTACGTGGATTGTCTTGGCAGACAACGCCAGGCGGCTTCTTTTACCGCCGAAGTTTGGCAAAAAAATATCTTGGTGTTGACAGCCCCGATGCTGTTGGAACACTCATTTCCAGTCCAAATTCATTCCTAGAAATAGCGCGCTTGTTAAAGCAGGTAAGTGGAGGCGAGGTAAAAATAATTCCAGGTCATGCTGATTATATGTGGTATCCACTCTCATCACGAAGGGAAGCATTTGTAAACAGCAACAATGAGTTCGTTATTGATCCGACAATACTGGAATACTTTGACATATCGAAAACATTCCGTGATGAACAGCTCGTTGCCGAGCAACCGCAATGGTCTCCTGGCTGGTTTGAGGGCATGCAAGTCGACACAAATATCTTTGGATATATTTTGCCGACCTGGGGGCTACACTATGTGTTAAAAGCCAACGCTCCGGATAGTAGTGGAGATTGGGGACTGGCATCGGGACCTTCGTCCTATTTCTGGGGTGGCACTTGGTTGGGAATCAACAAGGACTCCGAGAAGAAGGAAAATGCGTGGAAATTCGTACAAATGATGACACTCGATCAAGAGACCTTGGAGTGGTGGGCTAAGGAAACCGGTGACTTTATCGGTAACGAGGTTGTGTTGGAAAAAATCCGCAATGATTTTTCTGAAGAATACCTTGCCGGGCAGAACCACTACGAGTTTTTTGCGAGAGAAGCACCACAGGTCAATGCAGCATTGGTTACCCGCTATGATCTTGAACTGCGAGACATGATGATGCGTGCTGTTGGTGATTATATTGAGGGAATAAAGACGAAGGATGAGGCAATAGAGGCATGGAAGGAAGAAGTGCGCAGTGCCTATCCTGACTTGATAGTACAATAACAGTACAACACAGTAAGGAGCACGTGGGAGGCGAGTATGATACATCATAAATATGTCGGTTTATTACTCTTATTGCCTTTCTTTGTGCTCCTAACAGTTTTCCATCTCTACCCCATCATCCTAACCTTTATTATCAGTTTCACTCGCTATGACGGTTTATCTGATCCGACAGGGGTGGGCCTGCAGAATTATATTAAGCTGCTGGGCGATACGTTTTTTTGGCGTGCTTTTGTAAACACTTGGCGGATCTGGCTGCCGAACATCATCATACAACTCTCTTTGGCTTTTTTCCTTGCCTTTGTGTTTACCGATGTGCGCAGATCACTGCCTGGGGTACCGGTTTTTCGAGCCGTATACTATTTTCCGAATCTTGTTACCGCGGCTTCCATAGCATTATTGGTAACAGTGCTTCTGAACTGGAAGAATGGGGCAATCAACCAATTTCTTTTTGGAGAGAATGAGGCGGAGTATGTTAACTGGCTGGTAAATCCTGAACGAGCACAATTTACCGTTTCCATTATTCAGACCTGGATGTGGTTTGGCCACAGTACCATCCTTCTCTCCGCGGGAATGATGGGCATACCGCATCATTATTATGAGGCAGCCCTAGTTGATGGAGCGAACAAGTTCCAGTTATTTTTCCGCATAACCATACCCTTACTCATGCCAGTTATCAGCTATGTATTCATTACATCGCTCATTGGTGGCATGCAAATTTTTGACATCCCCCATGTCATTTCCATTGGCCCAGATACGGGCGGCGGTGCCACAGAGAAGGCCTTGGAAACCATGGTTATTTATCTATACAATACGGCCTTCCGCTTTGAGCGCTTTGGCTATGCAGCAGCCATGTCCTATCTTCTGTTCCTGCTTATTGGTTCATTTTCTGTACTGTATTTCTGGCTGATCCGCAAGCAATATCGGGGGAATGTATAATGCAATTACTTTCCCGCGTCCTTATGTATGTTCTGCTTATTTTTCTTCTTCTTATTTGCATTGTTCCATTCTACCTTATGCTGGTTAATGGTACCCGTTCAACAGCAGAAATACATCGGGGGCTACAATTTTTTCCGGGGACATTTTTAGCCCGAAACTATGCGACCTTGCTGGATGATCTCAATATATTCCAGGGCTTCCTAAACAGTGCCTTTATAGCAATCGTTGCGACCGTCTTCAGCTCGTATATATCATCACTTACTGCGTATGGCTTTGCTATGTTTCGCTTTCCAGGACGGACGGTACTGTTTGGATTTGTGTTGACACTGATGATGGTACCACCACAGCTCAGTATGATCGGTTATTTCGAATTACTCACCACCATTGGTTTGCTAGATAGCTTTTTAGCCCTCATCCTCCCGGTGGGTGCAAATGCCTTTGTTATCTTTTTTCTTCGGCAGTATCTCCTAACCGTTATTCCCAGCTCAATACAGGATGCTGCACGGATTGATGGGGCGGGTCCCCTCGGGATATTTCATCGCATCATATTACCAATTATGGTTCCTGGAATAGCAACAATGGCTGTGTTTACCTTTGTATCTGTCTGGAATAATTATCTTATTCCACTAATTGTTATTTTCTCTCCCGAAAAATATACGATACCACTCATGATCGCACAGCTAAACTCGTCAACGTATAAAACTGATTTTGGTGCTGTCTATTTGGCTGTGGGGCTCTCCATCCTGCCAATATTGATAGCTTTTTCATTCTTCTCTCGCTATATTATTGCCGGAGTTGCCTTCGGAGGAAGTAAAGAATAATGCGTACTATTACCAACCCTGTTTTACCAGGATTTCATCCAGACCCGTCCATTTGTCGACGTGGTAAGGATATTTACATTGCAACATCAACGTTTGATTGGTTCCCCGGTGTTATGATTTATCATTCTACCGATTTAGTTAACTGGAAACTGGTAGCACGCCCGCTCGATCGCCTGTCCTTACTGGACATGGCTGGGAATCCACCATCCGGAGGAATATGGGCGCCCTGCCTCAGTTATGATGAGCAAACGTCTCTGTTTTATCTCGTATACACGAATATGCGAACTTGGGTAGGATCTCCGCCTAACTATCTCGATGGCTTTAAAGATCAACATAATTATGTTGTTACTGCCGAAGACGTAAGCGGTCAGTGGAGTGAGCCCGTATATCTCAACAGCAGCGGCTTTGATCCATCGCTTTTTCATGATGATAATGGCAAAAAATGGCTCGTGAATATGCGCTGGGATTATCGCGTAAAAAAGAATCATTTCTCGGGCATTGTATTACAAGAGTATGATCCGCAGTCGAAAAAATTAGTGGGCGATATACACACTATTTTCCTTGGTACTGGCATTGGGCTTACCGAGGGGCCACATCTTTATAAGCGGAAGGGCTGGTATTACCTACTTCTGGCTGAAGGAGGCACTTCGTATGGGCATGCCGTCAGTCTTGTTCGGAGTAAGAATCTCATGGGACCCTATGAATGGCATCCCAGAAACCCCATCCTTTCCTCAGTTCAAGAACGAGCAAGTTTTCTTCGTGCAATGTCAACGGATGAAGATCCCTTTGTGTATTTACATGCAGGACTACAGAAGGCCGGGCATGCCAGCATATGTGAATGGAAGGATGATGAATGGGTGATGGCACATCTCTGCGGACGTCCGCTGCCTCATCGGCTTGAATGTCCCCTAGGGCGTGAAACAGCCCTTCAGCCCGTTATCTGGAGGGAGGATGATTGGCTATATCCTGCAACCGAAATGCCGGAGCAGGAAATATTCTTTATTGGTAATGAGGTTGCACGCAAAAAATCTGTCCCCTTCCGTGCCGACTTTAACAGCAAAGATTTGGAGATGGAATTTCAATTTCTGAGACAGCCCCCGACTGATAATATTCGGCTTGATGAGCGTCATGGCTGGCTACGTCTCTATGGTCGTGAATCTATTCGCTCCCGCTTTCAACAATCACTTATTGCGCGCCGGGTGCAATCATTTTGCTTTTCTGCTGAAACCTGTATGGAGTTTTCTCCGAAAACATTTAACCATATGGCGGGGCTCATCCTGCGCTATGATGACGACAACCAATACTATCTGCGCATGAGTTATGATGATGAGCGCAATAGCAGGGTTCTTGGATTGTTATTGTTTGACAACAAGCGTTTTAGCATGCCACTACAGACAGAGATCATGATAACTTCGCCGCGTGTTTATCTGAAAGTACAGATGAAATATCAGGATATTCAATTTTTCTACTCAGTCAATTCTAAGTCGTGGAAGGCGATTGGTCCGAAACTGGACGCTGGCGTCCTCTCGGACGAGCATGCCGAGCCCCTTGGCTTTATGGGGATGTTTGTTGGTCTTTGCTGTCAGGATCTCGCGAGCAGATCTGTGTTTGCAGATTTTGATTATCTTGAATACAGGGAGGAATAATTGCATCACTTTCGCGATTCTTTTATCCCCCCATATTCTTCGTAATCTTCTTAATTATTCCCTAGGATGGTCAAACATTGAACATCCAGCATTTAGTGTTTCACTTTCTGTATCGGACAACCATCCGAAGGGGAGGGGTACGTCGTAGGCACTTATCCCATCAAGAAATATGCTACAGAACACAAAACCAGTAATAATAATAACAGGTAGCCATGATTTCAACATTTTTAATTCCTATATCCTAAACGTTTTCTGAGGAAAATCCCGAGTACTGTGCCGGTTATTGCAAAGACAAACCATGACCAACCATGTAAGCTTCCCGATGATATTCCGCTAAAATACGGGCCAATATTACAGCCGAATGCCAGCTGTGCACCGTAGCCCATCAAAAAACCACCTGCTATGCCTCCTATCCTACTCGCCTTACAGGTAATGTCTACTGATGTTTTTTGCCGTGAACTGCCCCATGCTCCAAGTATGAGGCCGAAATTTGCGAGAGAGGTGGTATCAAATATAACCGAACTCGATAAGGACTGGTATGTGGCTTCGCCGGCCCAGTATTCTGTTTCTACAACAGCGATCCCAATCCAGTTTGCAATTTTTGCTCCCCAGAGACCAAAGGCATAGGATATGCCCCAGGGTTGTCCACTGAGCAATAGGTAAGCTAGCGAGAGGGGCACGAGGGCAAGCATGGAGAGGTATAATACTTTCGACTGCTTCCACGATGCGGCCTCGTTCCACTTCTTGTAGCGTTTCCATATTTGAACGAGAAGAAAGACAGATGCGAGGATCCCCATCTGTATGATAATGGCTATTACAATATTGTAACGTGCCCCTAAATCAACAGCGGGCAAGCCCCCGAGGCGCATCATGCCCGGTACATGCAAGCTTCCTAAAAACGAACCGATAATGAATGGAAAAATAACAGCCCGAGAATAGCGATTATATCCCAACTTTACAATAGTACCTGAACCACAACCATCACCAAGCTGCATTCCTATTCCGAAGAGAATTGCTCCAAACATGGATGCCCAAGTAATGGGCGCGACTGTTTTATGGAGTGTTGGATAGAGGTTTAATATGGGTATAAATACGATGATCCCGCAGGCGAGTAAAATCAGCTGCCCATAAAAACTCGATGGGTTCCCCGTGAGTATGAGACTGCGCCAAGACCGCGTAAAGCCAATGCTTCCATATACAAAGAAGAAGCCCATGGCTAGTCCCACAGTATATATCAGGGTGTTACGCAGTCCGGCTGCAAAATACAACATTATGCCAAAAAGAACGATGGCAGTAATGCGAGCGTACTTCATGACTTCTTCTTTTCCTGGTATTTCTTTAGCTCAGCGCGGCTCTTTTTGTTTTTGACTGCATTTCTGCGGCTCTGGCTCCATTCAACAAAGGATCCATCATAGAGCTTGGTGTCATAGCCCAATAATTCAGAGAATACAAACCAGTTCGTAGCTGCCCAATGTCCGGTGTTGCAAAAGGATATAATGGTTGAATCTTCCTGTACATCTCCGGCTTGCACGACTGCTTCAAGTTCTTCTTGTGGGATGATGGTTCCATCTTCCGAAATAAAACTAAACTGGGAGATATTCAGAGCTGTATCTATGGTCCCCCCGGTTTTTGAAACTGAAGCTTTGAGGTAGCCGTCAAAGAAATCCTTCGGGCGTGCATCAACAATCTGCGTAGTGCCATCCTTAATTGCTGCCCGAACTTCTTTTTGTGTAGAGAGCAGGGTATTGTCGTAATTTTTCAGTACGAAATTGGATGAAACTGCCGCTGTTATCTCTTGTGACAAGCGTCCTCCAGCCCTGATCCATGCGATGATGCCTCCATCAAGGATGGATATATTTTCTATCCCAGAAATCTTTAATGTCCAATATACCCGAGCTGCGCGGCCAAAATCAAATTTAGAATCTACTCCCGATATGATAATGACATGATCGCCACGGCGGACACCGGCTTCTCGAATGCGTTCCTGAATAATCTTTTCTTTGGGCAGAAATCCAGGCAATCCGCGGTATTTCACACGCCAAAGACCATAATCAGAAAAGACAGAACCAGGTATATGGCCTTCTTCGTATACATCATTACTCCGTATATCGAGTATGATCTGATCATCACTGATGTTTTCCACCAGCCATGATGCCTCAATCAAAGCTTCTTGTGCAGCAATGAAAAAATGCAACACAGTTCCTAATACAACTAACAATAATAGTTTTTTTACCATATTCTCCTCCTTACAGAAAATATTTTTTAATTTATAATATAGACCTGCACAATAGTACAGTTGATTTTGTGATTTAGATTATTTGTAGCAACAACACATGCTACAGAGGCAACAACACATACTGCAGGATACCGGTATATTGTGGTGTGAATTATTAAAAAATTTCATATAACCTCCTGAGTCCGTATTTCTACACAACACACACAAAGACACAAACGTGCAATTACATGAGCTGTACGTTACCGTAATTCTAACATATTGTCGCAACAATGTGCAAGAAAAATCAGAAATTATTAAAAAAATTTTCACTATAGCGCTGTTTTACTTAACAAAAATGAGTGCATTTCCTGTGAAATCTGCTTGTTCCTTATCCTTAAGAGATATTCAATAAAAATACAAAGAAAAGGTAGTCCCTTGTGCAGTATTTTTCAAGCAATCAGGATGTTTTTCTATGTATTACGTTTTGTAATGGATGCAGGAAAAAATAGCGAGTACAGTACACATTTCGCCACCCTAGATGCCTTGCTGCTTCCGGCAAAGGAATTGCTGAGTCGAGAGGATATCAGTGATGTCATGATTAATAGTGATGGCAAAGTATGGTATGAGGTAATTGGCGGGGGGCTAGACCGCTTGAGGGATGTTTCTTTGGATCCTGTTAAAACTGAGGCAGCGATTCATATTATTGCAAATATAACCGGGAGGAGGATAGATGCTGAACATCCTAGTCTTGCATGCAAGATATTCGGCATGGGTTGGAATGCGCGGGTGCAGGCAAATATTTCGCCCGTTGTAGAGCATCCGATTGTTTCGTTCCGTTCGCCATCAAGAAGCAATTTTCGTCTTGACGATCTCGTATTGCATGATGTTTTGTCTGCAGAACAGGCGAATTTGTTAGCGCGTGCAGTACAGGACCGAAAAAATATTGTCGTGGGGGGAGGAACGGGAAGTGGCAAAACAACGTTGTCCAATGCCTTGCTGGAAGAAATTCCAGATGATTCACGGCTCTACATTATTGAAGATACGCCCGAGCTTCAGATATCCCAAGCAAATTATGTGCAGATATTGATTGAGCAGCATTATAATATGCGGCAGGCAGTGGTAGATGCAATGAGGCATAGACCAGATCGGATTATTGTTGGGGAGATACGTGATGGAGCTGCCCTAGAGTTGTTGAAAAGCTGGAATACGGGGCATCCTGGTGGCTTAGCAACATTACATGCGAACAGTGCTCAAGCAATTTTAGTTCGTCTGAAACAACTCGTGCAGGAGGCAGTTATTACGGTTCCTGAGGGCTTAGTAGAAGAAAGTGTACATGTGGCTGTTTTTTTGAATCGAATTCAGGGAAAACGCGTTGTAGAACATGTGTATGTAACTGATAGATAAACAACTGGAGGTCAAAATGAAGTATGTATTGTTTGTTTTATTATTTTTTTGTATGACAAGTATTGTAACGGCTGCGGCCAACTCAGATGAGGATAGCAGCATGCCATGGGATGCCCCACTTGAAAAGATTAGGGATGCTCTGACCGGAAATACTGCGATGATTATCAGCGTTATTGCCATGGCTGGGTCGGGGTTCTTGATTATGACAGGCGGAGGTGGTGGTGCGAAACGGCAGATGGGCTGGATAGTTCTAGGCATTGCCATTGCTATGAATGCACCGCGTGTTATAACCATTCTCTTTCCCGAGGGGATGATTCTATGATCCCTGATGGTCTAATGGATGCACTGCATCCACTGCATCGCAGTGTAACAGAGGAGATCTTTGTAGCGGGAATTCCCTACAATTTATTTTATTCCTTGTGGATTATTTCGGCGATTATTGTGTTGTCGCTCGGACAATTCTGGTATTTGATAATAGGTGTTATTGCACATTTCATCTGTGTTCTATTGCATACCCGGGATGAGAATCTTTTTCAGATTGCCCGGGCGGTGTTTTTTCAGGTAGATAGATTGCATGATTAATTTGCGTGGATTTACTGAAGAAAAGCATCTCCTTTCCCATTATCTTCCCTGGGCTGCTATAGTTGCGCCCGGGGTTGTTCTCCAAAAAGATTGTCTGTTTCAGAAAACGGTCGCCTTTCGGGGCTATGATCTCGATGCGTCCAGTTCTGCAGAAATTATATCTTCTATTGCTAAGCTCAACCACGCTCTGAGGCAACTCGAGAGTGGCTGGGCTATTTTTTGTGAGGTCCAACGTTATAAGATAGATCGCTATCCGCGGGCAGAGTGGCACTGGCTCGCTGCAGAGATTATTGATGAGGAGCGGAGGGTCGCATTTGAATCTGATTCCTACTACGATAGTTGCTACTATTTTACTTTTTGTTATCAGATTCCTTCAAGCAAATCCAATCGTTTGGAGGGCTTATTTTTTTCCAAAGATGATACCAGTATTACCCGTGAATTAGAGCTCTTTATAGAGAAGGTGCGCGATATTACGAATATTATGTCGAGTGTCTTTCTTGCAGTTGGCGAGCTGGACAATGATCAAACCATGGCCTATCTACATAGTACGATATCACCCGAGAGACATACGATGCGTGCTCCAGAAATTCCTATGTACATTGATGCCATGCTTACAGATGCTACCATCAATACAAATCCGGTAAAAATTGCTTCCCAACATGTGGCGACAATTACCGTTAAGGATTTCCCATCTGCAACTCTTCCTGGTTTACTCAATAGCATGAGTAATTTGCCACTTGAATTTCGTTGGGTAACGAGATGGATTCCACTTTCTAAACAGGATTCTATGCGTGAGCTGGATAAGTATAGGAAGAGGCATTTCTCACGCAGGAAGAACATTGTCGCGTTAATGAGGGATCAAAATTCTCAGAATCCTTCACTAGAAGATAGCACATCAATTAATCAAGCGACAGATTCTGATGAGGCGATTCAGGAAGTTGGGAGTGATATTGTTTCCTACGGATATTACACCACAGTGGTCTGCGTTCATAGTGAATCGCCGAAGGAACTGTCAGCTATGGTATCGGCAGTAAAGCAGGTAATTCAGTCGCATGGTTTTGTCGTGCGCGAGGAGACTATAAATGCCTTCCACGCGTGGTTATCGAGCATTCCAGGTCATGTGTATGCGAATGTTCGGCGTCCGCTCATCAGTAGTATGAATCTCGTTCATATGTTACCCGTTCATGCTGTTTGGGGTGGCAATGAAACAAACGAGCATATGCTGGAATGTACATCCTACGGCGAAGCACATATTATATGTGCGACCAGTGGCCGAACTCCGTTCCGGCTTAATCTCAATGTTGGTGATGTTGGTCATACATTTGTAGTCGGTCCAACGGGTGCTGGAAAGTCGACGCTATTAGGCATGCTTGGTGTGCAGTTTCTTCGCTATCCAAATTCGCAGGTTATTATCTTCGATAAGGATCATTCTGCCTTATCGCTTACGAAGGCACTGAACGGTCGATATTATGAACCTGGCTTAGACAACTGTTCCTTTCAACCACTTTCTGCAATAGACAGTGAGCAAACCTGGGTTAGTACATTTATATCGGATCTTCTGGAGATCAATGGGATGGATGTACATTCCGGGGATGAAGAAAAAATAAATATTGCCCTATCACGCTTGTTGCAGACGCCTCGTGATAACTGGACTTTTTCTGGTCTTCTTGCTCAAATGCCTGCGGACATGGCTGTAATTTTACGTAATTATATCCATGCCTACGGGGGTATTTTCCATGCTCATAAGGAACATATTGAGCTTGATTCCTGGACCTTATTCGAGATGGGATCTCTCATGGAGCTCGGAGAAAAGGCGGTTATTCCAGCCCTGCGATATTTATTGCACCGTGTTGATCAGAGATTGGATGGAAGGCCAACGCTCTTAATAATGGACGAGGCATGGATATTTCTTGGGCATGCTATTTTTGCAAAAAAATTACAGGAATGGCTCAAAACTCTGCGTAAGAAGAATGTGTACGTTGTTTTTGCTACGCAGGAAATTGCTGATGTACTGAATTCCAGCATTATGGATACGGTAATAAATGCTTGTCACAGCAAAATTTTTCTTCCAAATCAGGAGGCGATGAGTCCCGAGGTTGCAAATAATTACCGGCGTCTCGGTCTTTCTGATACGGAAATACAGCTCTTGTCTACTGCCAGGGCAAAACGTGAGTATTACTATCGCTCGTCTCAGGGCAGGCGCCTCTTTGATATGTGCCTCGGGGAAGCAGGACTAAAAATTATTAGCGATAGAACTCATATACAAAGTGATGTCTGGGGGCATGATTATCTCAAACTCATTTTTGATAATTCCAGTCCTTGGATACGTAATATGATATCAAAAAATATTATTCGGGAGGAAGTATAATGCTACGAATATGTATGCTATTTATTTTTGTTGGCACTACGATCTTTGCACAGTCGCCGTTTGTTGAATTTGGCGGTGCTACGATGTCTATGTTTATAGCAAATTTTGCGAACCAAATTGAAAATTTACGCTCCACCGTCACTGGCATTAAAAGTGTTGCTACGGGCGTCGATGACATGCTGGATGTGTACAGGCAGACCATACAATCTGTTAGAAAGATTGCCAATATCCCTGCTGAATTAAAGAATAATTTTTTAGGTTTAATTCATGATGGCGAGGAAATGATTAATTCGATATATGGTGATGTAGAAGATGGCATAGCAGACTTACGGTCCATTGCTACTTACTACGAGAATTTTCTTGATTATACAGCAGAAGATATACCTAAGGAGCGATTGGTGGATCGCATGAATTCCCTTGAAGCTATGATGAACAAGGTCGCAAAGCGTGCCGGGAAGGGCATCGGCTTGGTAGAGGATATTATCAACCGTGCTAATAGGATTCAGCAGGCATTGAAGATATCTGAAATGGCAGGTGATGCTGAGAGTACCTTGGCAGTGATGCAGGCGCATAGTGATATGTTTGGAAATATGTCCGAGAGTATGGATGCCATGCTCATGCAATTAGCCGTGATGAACGAAAATATTGCTCTAAGCACTGAAGAAAAAATTATTACAGATCGCTTGAGTGAGGAAGTGAGGAAAGAACTTTTCTCAATGCCGAAGTTCAATCCCTTTACTGACAAAAAAGTCAGAGCACCGTGGAGTGATTTCCTTACCAAGGAAACGGTCGAAAACTATCTTTTGGAGGAAAAATGAAATACAACATATTGATACTGTTATCATTTGTACTAATGTCTATGGGTGAGTGTGCGGTAGATAGTGAACCAGCACTGGTTTCATTCATTGTTAAGGCGAAAGACAATGCCTCGCTTAATCTCTTAGAAGATATGAATGGGAGGATACAGGATACTACAATATATTTGAAATTGCCTAGTCGCTTGTCAAAACAAACAACATTACTAATAACGTATTCAGCTAGGGCTAGTCATGGAGCAACTATTGAGAGTCCGAAAACATTGGATTTACTCAAAAGCAAAGTGATACATATCAGAAAAAAGGGTTTGCTTGCAAATAAAAAAAGGTCTTACACGGTGTTATTAGAGTTTAACGTTCAGCATTCTGTCGTTCCTACTAATACCCGACTGTCAACAAAAGACAATCCTGTTATAAAAAATGCGTTCCCAACAGGGCTAAAGCCAAGCAAGACAACGGACAGCTCCGTTACCTTTACCTTGCCAAGCTCATTTGCAGATACCAGCCCGCTCGTGCTCAAGCCCTCCTTCGATCTCAAAGACATGACGCTCGTCCATCCCACTACTCCCCAAGATTTCGCAGGCGGACGCTCCTATCCCTATACCTTCCGGAGTAAGGCCGGAGATGCCGTTATCTATACGGTAAAAATCGAAATACAAAAACCTTCTGGCATCCATGCGGCCAGTTTCTCTGTCTCAGACACGGATAATCCAGCTCTTAAATCTGCATTCCCAACAGGGCTGAAACCCAGCAAGACAACGGACGACTCCGCTACCTTTACCCTCCCCAGCACCTTTGCAGAGACAAGCCCGCTATTGCTCAAGCCCTCCTTCGAGCTCCAAGAGATGACACTTGTGCATCCGACTGCTCCCCAGGATTTCGCAGGCGGCCGCTCCTTTCCCTATACCTTCCGGAGCAAGACCGGGGAGACTGTTATCTATACCATCGCTGTTGTAATCCAGAAACCTGCGCGCATTCTCTCTGTTACTCTGCCTGCTTCAGATACAGAAAACTCCGCCCTGAAAACAGCATTCTCAACTGGTCTGAAACCGAGCAAGACAACGAACAGCTCCGCTACCTTTACCCTGCCGAGTTCCTTTGCAGAGACAAGCCCGCTATTGCTCAAGCCCTCCTTCGAGCTCCAAGAGATGACACTTGTGCATCCGACTGCTCCCCAGGACTTCGCAGGCGGCCGCTCCTTTCCCTATACCTTCCGGAGCAAGGCCGGGGAGACTGTTATCTATACCATCGCTGTTGTAATCCAGAAACCTGCGCGCATTCTCTCTGTTACTCTGCCCGCTTCAGATACAGAAAACGCTGCCCTGAAAACAGCATTCCCAACAGGTCTGAAACCAAGCAAGACAACGGACAGCTCCGCTACCTTTACCCTGCCCAGCACCTTTGCAGAGACAAGCCCGCTATTGCTCAAGCCCTCCTTCGAGCTCCAAGAGATGACGCTTGTGCATCCGACTGCTCCCCAGGATTTCGCTGGCGGCCGCTCTCTTCCCTATACCTTCCGGAGCAAGGCCGGGGAGACTGTTATCTATACCATCGCTGTTGTAATCCAGAAACCTGCGCGCATTCTCTCTGTTACTCTGCCCGCTTCAGATACAGAAAACGCCGCCCTGAAAACAGCATTCCCAACTGGTCTGAAACCGAGCAAGACAACGGACAGCTCCGCTACCTTTACCCTCCCCAGCACCTTTGCAGAGACAAGCCCGCTCATGCTCAAGCCCTCCTTCGAGCTCCAAGAGATGACACTTGTGCATCCGACTACTCCACAGGATTTTGCTGGGGGACGCTCCCTTCCCTATACCTTCCGGAGTAAGACCGGGGAGACTGTTATCTATACATTTACCCTTAACATTGATCTTCCACCTGCTATTACTTCCTTCATTATTGATCCAGATCTTAATCCAGAAATCACTAATCAACTATCCGCTACGATTACTGAATCAGACACTCAAAATACCATTACTCTCCCCATCCCGGCTAATCTATTCTTTCAGAAATCTCTTGTCCTTACCCCAACCATTACCACTGTAAACGGAACCGTAACGACTAATACCAGAAATATGGAATTCAAGAAAATTAACCTTATTAGATTCGAAAAAAAAGGGGGTGGAATTAAGATATATAGACTCATCCTAACTGTGGAACAGGGTTTTATTGGCATCAAAAAACTATCAATCGATGAAATCAATGTCGATGGTATTCGTCTGCTTGCTGCTTCGAGGCTCTGGAAACAAAATGTAGATTTATCTAATCCGGCTGCTGAGTCCTTTCATATTGAACTGTCTCCAGAAGTCGCCGAGCTCGTTAAAACATATCCTGTAAAGCTAAATTTTGATTTTCTCTATAATATCAGCTCGGTTTCTCCTCCGCTCAATTCCTTTGAGGCTTTGCCCAGAACTTACACCTTTACCATTGGTAATGTACTCAACAGCGGCAAGGAGGAAACAAAGAAGGTTACCATTAATACCAAAATCAATGCACAGGCGCGACCGAAAAGTATTTTCCTCCTCCAAGGTACGAACAAGTTCTATCCAGCTGAATACAACATGGGCAGGGTCGCTGTCGACCCATGGACCTTTGATACCATGGAAATCGTTCTCTTTGAAAACCAAAAAGCTACCTGGACTATACAATCTGAAGCTGCTAGTTATACGACCATCGCTAACGATAATAACACGCTAAAAGTCTCATGGCATCACAGAAAATTTAATCGTACACAGAAAAGCGACTACACAAATAATATTACCCTCTTCTCCGTTACCATCATCGAAGGTGAGAACACAGAAAAATATGATTTCTATTGGCTTCCTGAACCCTCCGTCTATGACTACGGCTGGTTACCAGGTAGAACTCATAATGCCCCCGGAACGCATCAATTCTCTAAAACTGACCCCTGGTGCAGAAATCATAATAACTGGTCTATCACATACCTTCTCAACACCTGTATTAAGAAAACGGATACTTACACAAAAAATTATTTCTTAAATGACCTGACGACAAACGTAAAAAGGCTATCCTTCCTCAATCCAACAGCAGGTATGTCATATGATGAACTGAAAAATGCAGGATGGTACGAGGAACATTGGCGAATTGATACGCATATATGGAATTCTACAGAGAGCAAGTGGGTCTGGAATCCTGATTACTCTAGTACTATAGCGGACATAAAACTACAGTATCCATATGTTAGGATGACTAAAAAAAGTGAGCACGAAGAAGAATGGAAGGCATTTCAATGGGTAGAGACCCGAAAAAGTCTTCTAAACACTCAAATCCAAAAAGATAACACACTCTTATCAAAGGACATCCTTCCGAAATACTCAAAATATTCTGCCTATTTTAATCAGAAAAAAGGACCGAGAAATCAAAGCTATTTCAAAAATGTTCATACCGAATTCCAAAACCACCTTGAAACAATCAAAACATACCTTAACAGCAATAACAAGCTCTTCCAGAATTTCCAGCATCATATCGTTGAAACCTCATATGCTCTCCCCCAACTCCACACAGATATCCGTTATTTTCCTATCTCTTTCAAGCATATCAAACCAGTTAGTAATACCATATACCCATACTCCATTCGAAAAGATCCAGCAAAAACCCTCTTTACCTATAACTGGATAGGCACATTTTCAACCGGGACTTCCTCCGACGTAACCAACTATTTCACGAAAATACAAGCACCGTGGTACTTTACACGCGGTATTGTCAACTCAAAAATATACACTCAAAATACACCTGTTAGAACAGCCCAAACCCATTACGAGGGTAATACACTTATCCAGATCCGGCCTACCCCAGGTCATCTAGATTATTATAAAAAGCACACCCCCGACAGCGAGTACAAATATTACGATGCATCTTTGACTTCCACCATCGGCGGGCATCTTCCCATTCAGATATCTCTTGAACGAACAAGTTCTTATAATCCACCAACATACCCCAAGAAAAATACATACATCGGAAAGGAGACATATACTCCCCATATCCAAGAAATCTTTAATGTGCCAATCAGGCAAAACACATTCACGGGAACTCCGAATAATGAGGAGGTGCAACTATATCATCTTGAGATCTACAGTTCCTATTAGCAATATGCTAATTATTGCTAGATGAGAAATTAATATAAACCGCAAAATAAAGATGCCGATATGCCCGAATGTCAACAGGTATGAATCTGCCTCTAACATACAGATCGTTCTTAACAAAGGACAGTTCGCGTGTTTGCTTCGATAACAATTCACCCGTACTAGTCACAGTATGCCCGTGGTGTGTCCATGTTACTGTGTGATCAAAAGGATTCGTGAGAGATATAAACATTGCATCTGTGCCTTTTTCGGCCTCTGCTTCAGTTAAAAAGCTAGACGGTACATCAAAAGTGACCTTCGGAACAGAACGATAATCACCAGTATGCACTTTCGCCTCCACTTCGCGGCGGGCTGTCCACGTACAATCAGATCTACAATTTCTTTTCTCGATCTTTACCGTAAAATAGTATGGTCCACTGTCACCAGCTCCTCCACTCCCACAGCCCGCCATAACCATCACTACAAACAATACTACACTTAGTAATAATATCTTGCGCATTTTCTCCTCCTTTGTGTTTATTATATCATATTTCTATGTATGTTCCAGATTTAATAGTTATCCCGTACGATTCTTCGAACAATCTAGCCCATAATTTCAAGTGCGCTCGTACAATTTCTCTTCGAGGCAAAAACCATTGTTGTCCATCACCGGGCATCTTCCCATTCAACTTTCTTTCGAAAAAACGAGCTCTTATAATCCACCGGCTTATCCTAGAATAAACACGATTATCGGAAAAGAAATATCTACACCGCATATTAAGCAACTTGTCAATTCTCTTATCAATCCAAACACTGTGACTCAAATGGCTAGCAACGATGTTTTACTATATCATCTCGAAATCAAAAGCACCTATGAATGATAATTAATTATTGCGCGTAAAGTTAATGAGTACCACAAAATAATTCGGTCTCTTCGCTCCGGCGGCTACTATAGGGTAAATGTCAACATCAATCCTTTTTTCTCCGCCGCCCGTTATGTATAGACCATGGACAAACGACAACTGCTTCTTTTGCCTCGGATCCAATTCTCCACGACTAAATTTACTACTATACGCCATATGATCCCAGCCTATTTTATGACTAAACGGATTAGTCATATATATATTTATTTTTCCACTTATTCCCTCGTTTGTACTCAAAAAAGTATTTGGCACGTTGAAAATTATCTCCGGTTCCTCATTCACATACACTTTCGCTACCACCTCGCGGCGGGCTGTCCACGTACAATCAGATCTACAATTTCTTTTCTCGATCTCTACCGTAAAATAGTATGGTCCACTGTCACCAGCTCCTCCACTCCCACAGCCAAATAATACCAATGCCAATACACTGCATCCTAGTCCCAACAATATTTTGCGCATTCCTGTCTCCTTTTAATTGCCGTCTAAAGAACGGGTATAATGACGGAGTGTCTCATCATATTTACGCGATGCAGTCAGACATGGTACTCTGCCGATCAAGCCAAATACATTACCTCCCAGTACTCTCCGTATTATACCCGTAACAAGTATTTCAAATAAACAGGACCATGTCCCGTGTCTATTTCTATCGCCTCCCACAAGGCAGTGCTGCTACACACAGAAATAAAACGATGCCAAGCAAATCATGCACATACACCCAAGAAAACATCAGGGAGAGCTGATGCTTGTGCCTGTGTTGATGCCATTGTGCTGTCTTGTCAATCAAGTATAAAGGCCACACCTCCTAAGTTATCCTGTCCTGCTATGCACGTGTTTACGTGTATCAATTTTCGAATATTGTGAAATAAAACAAAGATATGAATGAAGCTGTGTTGAATATATCTGCGTATAAGGCAAGAATTGAAAAATGACTGTGAATGTACTCTCAGAAATGCACAGCTGCTAACGTGCCGAGCGGCACAAAGATAGAGGCAAAACAGAACCTGAAGTAGCGATACATGCGTCTGCATATAAACCATTTCCTCTTAAAATTCCCCAGCCAGCCACCTCCCACAGAATTATCGGCTGGGTATGGGGAAAATAATAATCCAATTTCTGTGCATAACACACAGGCAATAGATAATTATTGTATCAAGAATAGAGTATTATATATTTATAAGAATGACAAGGGATAATACAACATTTTGTAAAAAAATTTCAAATAATTTTTGAATTAAATCCATATCCGTAGGACTCGTGTAAGGGGCATGTATTTCCGTGTATCAAAAGAGGAAAAAAGTCTGTGGGAATTCTGCAATGTAATTTTGAATCAAAACAGGAAAATATTATGTTGTTATATTTGATGCGTTTTTGAGTATCAAAGGATGCGATATGGAAGAATTTAAGAATGTAACAGAAATTATGGACAGTCTTATAAATAGTATAAAAGCGGGATATCAATACGGGGTGCCGTACGTTCGGCGTTTGATATATTTTCTTTTAGGCATAGATGTTGCATTGTTAGGAATTCGTGCTATGTTTGGTCAGGGGGCAAACATCGGGAGCATGGTAAAGAAAATATTGTTTATAGGTTGTTGGTCTTATATTGTGTTCAATCTACCTCAGCTGGCTGAGGCATTTCTTGAATCTCTCATCGTATTTGGCTTGAAAGTATCGAACAACGAAGCATTCTCAAATGTATTTAAGATGGAATATATCATGACAGATCCTTTTGCAATTATTTTTGATGGCGTTACATTGCTTTTTAACATGTATATAAAGTTGCCTAACGGTATTGCAAACATTGGAATCCAATTGATGGGGATCATTGTTTTTCTTGTTGGAAGTTTGTGCTATGGATTTATAGCAATACTGATTCTTGTTACGACGATTGAATTCCATCTTCTGGTGCTCTGTTCTTCCATACTCATCGCCTTTACCTTTATAGACCAGACCAAGTTTATTGGCGAGAAAACTATATCTGCAATAGCAGGTAGTGCTATTAAGGTTATGGTGCTTCTTATTATTGCGGGAATATCGATCCCGCTCATCTTTAAATCCTTACAAATTCTAACAAAAGATGGGGACGTAAAAGTTATTCATTTTATATACATATTGCTCAGTATTTTGTTTACTGTCTACCTCTGTTTGCAGGCACCGGGAATCGCGAGTAGTTTACTTTCAGGAATTCCATCAATATCGAACGGGGGAATTATGGGGATGGTTGCGGGTGCTGCGTCAGGCGCGGCATCATCTCTTTCGTTATTAAAAGCATCTGGTGGGCAGGACTCGTCACTTGATGCTCTCAAAAAAATAGGGCGGGTAGCGACAGGGGCAGTTGAAAGCATGGGGAAGAACAAGGGGGGAGGAGGGATGGGAAAAAATCAAGAATCTTCTAAAGGGAAATCTGCTGATGGAAGTCTTGTTAAGAGCACAGTAGGTACAGGCGGGGCATCACCGCAGCCAGGAGGTGGTGCATCGTCACAGAGTGGAGGGTCATCACCGCTTGTACATAGGATGCCATCTCATATTATGCCGGAACAGCGACTTTTAATCGAGGCATTTTCGAGAGGAGAGGACGGGGGAGGTAGGACATGAAATATGATCCCCTATTTTCCGAACGATGGAAGCCAGTAGGAAATATCGAAACACCATTCAAGAAGGCACGGCAGGAATGGGATAAGAGGATGGGGAATAGTATCCAACAGGCCTATCTCTGGAGGTTGGTTGCTTTTCTGTCATTGCTTACTACCTTGTGCAGTATTTTTGCTATGGCGTATTTGGGAGCACTCCCCAAGGCCATACCACATGTTATTGAGGTATTCCCCGATGGTCGGAACAGGTATATGGGTGATATTAGTGTCGAGTGGGGGCAGTATAAACCATCAGAATTATTAATACGTTATCAGCTGGAACGATTTGTTACGGGGATACGATGGATATCCAGTGATAAGGTACTTTTGAAAAAGAATCTACTCGGTGTATATGAGATGGTTACGGAGAGCGGAGCAAATTTGCTCAACGAGATGTTTCAGAAAAACAATCCAATTCGACGGGCTTCGACTGAACGGGTAGATGTTGGAATTGCCAGTATAATCCCCAGTACTGACAGAAGCTGGCAAATTGATTGGCGAGAAACACGATGGGATCTATATGGGCAACCCATTGACAGCAAAGAATTCAGGGGAATTTTTGAAATTATGATTGTGAAATCTTCAAAACCGGATCGTCTCAAGGCAAATCCACTTGGCATTTATATCAATGGTTTTTCTATAGTGGAGATTTCTTCGCGCAATTTAATAGAGGGTGGATCATGAGAGGAATATTATGTTTCTGTAGCATCATTATTTTGCATGTACTGCCGGCTCAACAGCTGCCAACTCCCGAAAAAATTAGTCCGACCATATCGCCA
Source organism: Spirochaetia bacterium (assembly GCA_964291355.2). Taxonomy (GTDB): domain Bacteria; phylum Spirochaetota; class Spirochaetia; order WTKD01; family WTKD01. The sequence goes on from OZ220223.1 coordinate 948,616, forward strand.
GACAGCATAGTGAGCATCGATGACGGAAATCTACAAGGCAATTCTTTTTACTATGTATATAAAGCAAATAAAATGTATGAGATATATATTGCTCCGGGGAAGGTAACTGCCATAATATTACAGGCAGATGAGCATTTAATTAATGCACCAGCACTGGGCGAGGTGAGCTTTTTTTCTATTGGAGCGGTGGATGCCTATTACGATGGTGAGCTTCGTCAACAGATACATATCAAGGCGCTTACATCATCCAGCAGTACAAATATTATTCTCAATACAAACAAACGCAGTTATTTCCTTTTGTTGCGGAGCAGACCCTTTACATATATGGTTGCAGTCCTGTGGCATTATCCTGAGAGTGAATTGGAAATTCTGGGAAAAAAGAAAGATGATATTACAGAAAATCCTCCCATCAGCAATGTAACCGATCAGTTAAATTTTATGTACGAGTTAATCGTGGTTCGGGGAAGGCAGCCAGATTGGTTTCCCCTGAGAGTATTTGATGATGGCAGAAAAACCTACGTACAGTTTCCCAATGCAGCACAAATTATTGAGGTTCCTGTGTTGTTTGTTTTGCGGGGAGGTTCTCTCAATGTAGTTAGTTATCGCATAGAGCGTGAGTATTATGTGTATGACGGCTTGTTCCAAGAAGCAGAACTGAGAAGTGAGGGAAAACGAAGGCGGGATTCGTATATTGTCCGCATAGTTAAAAAATAGGAGGTCAGTATGAAATGTATGAGCTTGTTGTCTCGGAAGGACAAGAATAAAGGAAAGAAAAAAAAGAAACAACAGCGGAGTGGCGTCAACTCCAAATTTATTCGTATAATAGTTTTTTCTTTCTTCGGACTAACTCTTGCGTCCTTTTTCCTGGCATTTTCTCGCAGTAGCAAGGTGGCAGAACAAAGTGGTCGCAGTGTAATAGGGCGCTTGGGAACTGCACCAGGGCAATTCTTTATTACTTCAAAGGATTTCAAAGATAAGGACAAGCCGGTAATTATTGATGTAGCCCATCAATTAGACCATCAATCAGAGGATCAATCAGCCAACACATCAGCAGGCCCGCGACAAAAGACAAAGGAGGATAATTTTCGTACTAACTTAAAAGATTCGGGCTATGCCAACGAAGTAGTTCCCGGAAGCACTATTACGCAGGGCACTTCTGATACATCAGATAGATCAAGGGCATCTGGTAGATCACAGGCAACGAATGCATCCGGCTCCGTTGGTAGCACGCCAGTACGGAATAGCATGTTGCCATTCCAACAAAGGAATTTATCGCCAAACACAACCGGACTATATGCATCCTTACAGGGCCCTGATGCAGCAATGCAGGGAAACATTGGACAGAGTCTTTTAGGAAACAATAATTCCTTCCTAAGTGGACTAGGGAATATGGTAAACAATACGCTTTCATCCACTGTTCCAGGTGCTACAGCAAAACCGAACATTGCGAATCCGATGACCCAAATTAAGGAACAGGCAAAGCAGGGTAATGTACTCGGAACTGGACTAGTTAAAGCAGTTTCAGACCGGATTATACAGGCAGGGAGTATTATTCCCATAACCATGATAACCGGAATAAATTCTGCTCTGCCGGGCGATATTATTGGACAGGTTTCAAAGAATATCTATGATTCAATTCGCGGACAATATCTTCTTATTCCCGCAGGTTCTAAATTGCTCGGAAATTATGCAAACTCAGTCCTTTTCGGGCAGAAAAGATTATTTGTAGCATGGACCCGTCTTATTCTTCCGGATGGTTCTAGTATTGATTTACAAAATATGAATGGAATTGATGTGGAAGGATATGCGGGCTATTCCGATAAGGTAGATGAGCATTGGGATAAAATTTTACTTGCACTTGGCATCACTACCCTCATTAATATCAGTAATGTGGAGATCAATGAACAGATTAGTAACTTATCGGAATTGTCGAAATCCCTTGGTGCGGCCTTGAACAGCACGAGCAAGCAGATTTCCAATCTTTCTAACAGCATCATTGAAAAAACATTGAACACAGAACCCGAGATAAAAATACGACCGGGTTTTCGTGCAAATGTTTTTATATCGAGAGATATAGTTTTACCGGAGATATAATATGAAAGCTGTCATTTCAATTATCATGTTATGTGCGATTGTATCTTCGCTCCCTGCTGATAGCAATGAGATGCTCTATGATCCGCTCAGGATTTTTGACGAAGAGCTATTAGCAGCACAGAAAATAAAACTGGGAGGAGAAATTAGCTTTTATACCGGTCTTGCGCTCTTTCTGGTGGGTGCTACAACATTTGGCATAGGATACTGGATGATGGATGCTGGGAATACAGATGAAAATCTACAGACTATCACATGGAGTGGTGTTGGAGGCGGAAGCTTTGGAGTTCTCCTTTCGGTCGGGGGAATGATAACATGGTTGGTGGGTAACAGCCGTGCCTTTCGAAGCTTGGAAGGCAAGGGGAAATATTTGCGTATAACATCAAAATATTGAACATGAATAGACGACTGTATATACAGGGATTTATCTTTGCGCCATTATGTATTGCTGTCTTGTTTCCATCATTTTTTGTTCTTAATTACAGTCCTTCCCTTCCTATAGGACTCTATGTTCGAAGTTTTGCAGAACTAGAACCTGGATCCATAGTGCTGTTTCGGCATCAGGGTAGGGTGCTGATAAAATATATTGCTGCTATGGGAGGTGTTCACGTCCGCATAAATAGCAGGGGGTATTTTGTTGATGGCGCGTTCATTGGGAGCATTCTGGACACAGCGAAATTTGCAGTGGTAGATGAGATTGTCCCCTCCGAACGAGCGTACGTATTTTCTCCCCATCCGCGGAGCTATGATTCCCGTTATTTTGGTTCAGTAGATCTGCGACAGCTACATCATTTTAGTGTTACTTGGTTCATTCTTAGGGGAGAAACAAAATTTCCTCAGAATGTATTGAAAAAATAATGATAAACTGATATGATGTAGTGTTATGATGATTCAAGAAACACAGATAGCGTTAGCGCAAAACTTTGCAGATAAGCAAGCAGTAATTAGATATGCTGCCGACATGCTACAAGAGCACCAATTTGTAGATGAGGGGTATCTTGAGGGAATGTTAGCACGCGAAGACCAAATAAGTACGTATTTGGATAATCACATTGCCATTCCTCACGGAGTATATGAAGCACGGCAATATGTAAAACAGACAGGGATAGTCATTATTCAGTTACGCAGACCTGTTCGTTGGAATGAGCACAAGGTACGGGTTGTGGTAGGCATAGCTGCCAACAATAATGATCACATTGCCATACTTGAGCGTCTAGCCATGATCGTATTGAATAAACGGCTTGCAAAAAAATTAGCATATACAAATCGCAAGAACGATTTTATACGAGCACTCGTGGAAGGGTCTCCCCATCATCTAGCGAAGCAGAAAACTAAGAAAAATGTTAAGTATGATTATAAGCAGACCGTCCCCATACCGAAAGAGGAGGCCTTGCATGCTCGTCCTGCGGCAATATTTTCTCAGTTGGCACAGCAGTTTGGTGATGAGATTATTGCAGAGGCAAATGGGAAGGTAGCAAATGCAAAGAGTCTGCCACAGGTATTACAATTAGCCGCTGATTGTGGGCAGGAGCTTACTATTGCTGCACGCGGTCGAAGTGCTATGGAATCTGTGCAGCGGCTCGTGCGATATATTGAGACAGGATATGGAGGTACGGCACAATCGGCAGAGAAAGCGGTAAAAAAGCAGGCGACCATACAGGATCATTATGAGGGCAAGCGATTGTCTATGTCTATAGCAAACGAAGGGATAGCAATAGAAGCATTATATTTTCTTGAAGATGCTGTAGATGTGGAACAAATACTCGCCGAGGGAAATGGAGCGGATTCTTATTCAGTTGACGACGAGATCGCCCGATTAAATGAGGCAGTACAGCAAGTACGTGATATTATTGCTAGGGTCCTAGACGCATTGGGTAATGATAAGCATTCTGAGGAACAATGGGGGATCTTTGCTGCACATCTTGCAATTCTTGAAGACCAGGAGCTGTTGCAAAAGGCGCGAGAAAGTATTTCTCAGCAACAAAAACCTGCAGCGCAGGCGTGGTGGGATGCGATTAGTTTTTACAGGGATCAAATGGCAAGCTCCAAAACGGCCTTGTTCGCAGAGCGAGCAGCAGACTATCAGGATATAGGTGAACGTGTCCTCCTTATTCTTACTCAGAAGGATGCAACTACGATCCAGATAACATCTCCATGTATATTAGTTGCGACAGAATTAAATCCTTCTACAGTAGCATCATTACCGCGGGACCTCATTCGAGGCATTGTTTTTACCCGGGGGAGTATAACATCTCATGCTGCGATTATTGCGCGTGGCTTCGGCATACCAGTATTACTTGGTGATGGTGAATATTCAGAAGCAGTATTACATGATGCAGTAGGACAAACAGTAATCATTGACGCACGGGCCGGGGTTCTGGTGCTTACACCAACTCCTGCAGATACGGAGAGGGCGAAGAAACTACAAGCTGAATATGACGAATTGAGTCAGCGTGCATTCCAACATGCACAATCTCCTGCAACCACTCATGATGGGACAACCATATTGGTAAATGCAAACATAGCCTCAATGGATGAGAGGCAGACCTTGCTTGAGAAGGGTGCAGATGGGGTTGGTCTTCTTCGAACAGAATTTCTGTTTCTAGAACGGGAGACCCCTCCAACCATCAAGGAACAGCAAGAATCTTATACACAGTTAGCGAAAACTTGTTCACATGGCGATGTCATTATTAGAACCTTGGATGTTGGTGGAGATAAACAGTTGCCATATGTTCATATAGATGATGAAATGAACCCCTTTCTTGGGCTTCGGGGCATTCGGCTCAGTTTTCATTATCCATATTTATTTGAGGATCAGTTACGAGCTATTTATCGTACGGCGAAACAACATGGCAATATCAAAATAATGTTTCCCATGGTAGCTGAGATAGAGGAGTTCATGCGTGCTTGTGAGTATGCTGAACGAATACGGAAGGAAGAAAAAGCTCCGGAAGTGCCACTGGGGGTAATGATAGAAGTTCCTTCTATGATATTTTCACTGGATGATTTTTCTCAGCATGCGGATTTCTTTTCTCTGGGCACGAATGATCTGGTACAGTATCTTTTTGCTGTGGATCGTATGACAGCTTACAATGCAATACGGATAGATTTTCTCAATCCGATAATTTTCAGAACTCTGTCACACATTATCCAGCGGACTGGCGACAAGCCAGTTGGTATATGCGGGAGTCTTGCACAGAACCGCATGGTTCAACCTATTTTGTTAGGAATAGGCATTCGACATCTTAGCGTTTCACTACCGTCGGTCCCTCTTGTCAAAGAGTATATGCGTGCATACAATGTTTCGGCTTGTCAGGAGTTATCTAGGCAGGTAATTGATGCCAAGAATTCAAAGGACGTAAAACAATTAGTTCAAGATTATATGAACAGTGTAGAAATATAAGTAAGAACTGATAGTTTTATATACAAATACATTTGGGAGGATGTATATGTGCGATTTACGTGAACTAGCTCATAAGACTTTGGATCGGGTTAGTTTGCCCATGAGCTGTGATGCCATTATCGATAAGGCAACGAATGGGCTTCTGCCAGACAACGAAAGTATTGTCCTAAGTGATCTGTTATACAAGACGTTATTATGTGACGTTAATTTTTATAAAAGCGAATCCCTCTTCTTGCAACTCGGTCCAAGAGTATTTGACATAAACCCTCAGTATAGGGGTATGTATAATGTGTTTTCTGGACAGCTGTATGCGAGCACATCAACAGATTCTACTTTGAAGAATAATGTTCTGGAACAATATATTTGTAATCTTATTAATCTGTATGGCAATCAAACGATTTTTAGTAAAAAAATAGCTGAATTCGATACTGGGATTGAATTATTGGTTGAAGGTAACAAAGACAGTGCTGAATTATTCGGTAAATGTATGTATCTCAGTGTACAGGGTGGATTTGGCACAAGCTCGGATTGGTATTCAACCATCGTAGATGTGCGTAGCCTGCCCTATGACGAGAAACATTTTCAATTATTTTGTTATTATAATGTAGAGATTGCTGAATTGGATGCGTTTATGTGGCTTGTACCCAGCACGGAATTTCGGGACATCACCTCAGAAATTTTCACGTACGAGAACGTATCGTGTTATTTTTCTGGCGGTTTGCAGAATCAACAATCTATAGTATGGGAACCACATCTTATGCACAAGCGAGATCTTGCACAGACCATTATATCACGGCTTAAGATGTTATTATAATAGGTACTATGATTAACAAAATAATGATCCCCGCGTCTGTATCGGGAAGCCAAGGTTTGCCCTTATTTGCCGATTCAGTGGCGGCAGGATTCCCATCCCCTGCAGAAGATGTTATAGAAGGTGAATTAGATCTAAACCAATACCTTATCAAACATCCTGCTGCAACGTTTTTTGTTCGCGTTTCCGGAGATTCAATGACGGGTGCTGGAATATACCCGAATGACATCCTAATAGTAGATCGTAGTCTTGAGCCGGTACATGGTAAGATAATTATTGTGGCTGTGGACGGTGAATTGACTGTAAAGCGATTGTACAAAAAGAGTGGGATTGTAAAATTAATGCCCGAGAATGATGACTTTGCATCCATAGAATTGCATGCAGAAAGCGATGTGGTGATATGGGGAGTAGTTAGTTATGTTCTTCATGCAGTTTGATGTTCGACAATGATGTTTGCACTGGTAGATTGTAATAATTTCTACGTTTCTTGTGAGCGCGTATTCGATCCCATGCTCAGGAACAAGCCGGTGGTTGTCCTTTCCAGTAATGATGGTTGTATCGTTGCTCGTTCTAATGAAGTCAAGGAAATGGGGGTGCCGATGGGGGTGCCGTATTTCCAGTATAAAAAGCAACTGCGTGATGCAGATGTGAAAGTATTCTCTTCAAACTATCAGCTCTATGGCGACATGTCACGCCGAGTAATGCAGATTCTTCGCCAGTTTATTCCTGAAATGGAGGTCTATTCCATTGACGAGGCCTTTCTCTTGATGGGTTCCTACAATGAACCCATGCAATTATTAACGAACATTCGCTCATCAATCATGCAATGGGTAGGCATACCGGTTTCTATTGGCATGGCATCAACCAAAACGCTGGCAAAAATTGCAGGTCGGATAGCGAAAAAAGAAGAGCAGGGGATATATGTGCTTTCTGATGATGAACAAATTGATGACTGTTTAGCAGAGACAGAGATTGAAAATATATGGGGCATATCCAGCAGATTGGGCAGGCGCCTACGGAATCACGGCATCCATACCGCCCGACAGCTATGTAGCAGTGACGGACATTTTATTCAAGAGACCTTTTCGCTTGCTGTTCAACGAATGAGAATGGAGTTGTGCGGTACATCCTGCATCAATCTCAATCAGGTGAGTGGCAGGAAAAATATTATGGCATCCCGGTCATTTGGACGGTCTGTTCGAGATATTGCGGATCTTCAAGCTGCCATTGCCAACCATGTGGCAACGGCTTGTACCAAACTGCGTGCACAAAAGAGCCGGGCATCTGCTATATCTGTCTATCTTTGGGGTAAGATGGCGCCGATTGATGAACGGGAACGCAGTGAGATGATACGGGGCTTTTCTGTACCGAGTAGCGATACTGGTTACATCACTGGCTATGCACAAGAATGTCTTAGGGAATTATATAAAACCGGCTACACATATCGCAAGACAGGGATAGTACTGTTGGGTTTAATGCCAACAGGATTTGAACAGCAGACATTGTTTGAACGAACTGATTACAATCGACAGGACATCACTATGCAGGCAATAGATAGCTTAAACAAGCAGTATGGAAACAATACAGTGTTTACTGCTGCGCAAGGGATAGATCGCGAATGGAATGCCCGGAGTGATATGTGCTCAAAGCGATATACAACGCGCTGGGATGAGCTTATGGAAGTACATTAGGGATATTGAACTGGCTCGGTGAGTAATTTCAGATTGATAATTTCATCAATGCTCATCATGTATATGCCATCAAAGGGAGCTTGATAGATGGTAAACCAATAAAATGCATCGCTTCCTAGCATATCTTTGGTATAGTTTGTATACATATCATGTTCAGGAGCATCTTGAGGATATTCCTTTCCGTCTTTGTTCCCATCATGCCAAGAGTGTACTCCAATCTCTGCGCCGTATTCCATGCTTCGTTTGTTACCTGCAAGAAAGAAATCTACTCCACCAGATGCAATAATGCTATCTGCTTGTAAATGAGTATGTAATCCTCTGTTACGAACCATCCGTCCCATGGGGAGCAATATCTCATCGTTCCATGAACCGGGCACATGCTGTAATACAATAGTAGTTATATCGGGGTATTCTCGTAGGATGTTCTCCAGTTGTTTTGGCGTTTGACGGTTCATCTCGTTATTCATATACAATAGATGACCATCTACGGTGAATTCTGTTATGGTTTGCGTATTTATGTACCATGCCATAGCAATAAATCGAACTGCAGGATGAAATACAACGAGAAGGGAGCAAACAACTATAATAAGCAACAGTCCCAGCCCAATAATTTTCGGTAATTTCATAATTTCATGCTAGAACATTTCTCCTGAATATGCAATGATGTTGTTTTTTGTAATTTTTTGTGATACGCTACATACGAAGTGCTATGAGGTATATATTAGAAAAAATCATCCCGGTGCCCCGAAGTCAGGCAACTAAATTCATGGATAAACACGAATACATGAAGGAATGGGACTCATCTCTGTTAAACATTGAGAATCTCAGGGGTAGACCCGGGCAAACTGATTCTGAGGCAATTCTTGTCCATAAAATGGGCAAAAATACTATAGAGATACGAGAACGTGTCGAGCTGAATAACCTTCCTGAGGAATATATTGTAGTCTACGAAGCCAACAAAGTGTGGAACCGTATTGTTCATCGTTTTATAACTGACAAAGAGGGGGAGGTGCGCTGGGTGTTTGACTGTGAATTCAAATGCACGGGGATTCTTTATCTCATGACCTTGTTGATGCCAGGGATGTTCAAGAAGCGTTCAAAGGAATACATGGATGATTACGCTGCCTTTGTCCAGCGCGAGGCAAGCAAGCAATAGCAATAATAGAAAGAACGGTAATGGGAGGAATATTTTGACAAGACAATTAGGAAATTCTGGTATCGAAATAAGCGCAATGGGGCTTGGAACATGGGCGATTGGCGGTCCATTCTGGGACGGCACGACTCCGCTTGGATGGGGGGAGATTGATGATGATGAGTCGCTACGTGCTATTCGTGTGGGGATAGATGCTGGCATCAATTTCTTTGATACTGCCGATGTATATGGTGCGGGACATGCTGAGAGGATTCTGGGCAAGGCACTGAAACCTATGCGGGACAAAATTATTATTGCGACAAAATTCGGCAATTGCTTTGATGAAACAAGTAAACAGGTTACGGAGCAGAATGCGAGCCCTGCATATATTCGTCATGCCTGTGAAGCATCACTCTCTCGTCTACAGAGTGATTACATTGACCTCTATCAGTTCCATATAAATGATTACGATCCCGAAAAGGCGGTGGAGGTGCGAGAAACACTGGAGGCGCTGGTTCAGGAGGGAAAGATACGGACCTACGCGTGGAGCACAGATTCTGTAGAAGCTGCTCGTGTATTTGCAGAGGGTAAGCATTGTGTAGCAATTCAACACGAGATAAATGTAATCAGTGATGCTCCTGCTATGATCGATTTTGTAGAGCAACACAATCTTGCCAGTATAAATCGCGGACCACTGGCAATGGGTTTGCTAACAGGCAAATACACCGCAGAAACTCGTCCCTCAGATTCTGATGTTCGAAGCATGCATGCTCCTGAGTGGATGCGATTTTTCAAAGATGGTCGCCCGAATCCTGAATGGCTACAGAAGGTTGAGGCAGTGGGGGATGTCCTTCGGAGCGAGGGTCGCAGCATGGCCCAGGGCGCCATTGCATGGCTCTGGGGGCGGAGCGCTCAGACTATCCCCATACCGGGCTTTCGCAGGAGTGCACAGGTAGTGGATTTACAGGGTGCATTGGAACACGGACCATTAATAGCAGAGCAGATGCAAGCGATACAGGATATCCTGACTACTGACTAGCCAGATATTCATCATTTCTCTGCGAGAGAAATTGCTTAATATGTGTTTCTAGAGGGCTCCCTTCTTGGTAATCTGTCGGCAGGGCATGGTCGGCTCGTCTTCGCGTTACTAGCTCCGATGCTTGGGCTTTCTTCTTTTCGCTAGCTGGGTCGTATACGACTATTGCATATCCCCCGAACTCGCGGGTTACCTTCATGGCAGGAACGTCGGTTATGCCATCACCAATATACACAATATTGTTTTGAGGGATGGGGCGTTCGTTGTCCGGAGTGTACTTGTTTAATTTATCGTGTTCCCAACTATTGTGTATTCCCTTGTTTATGCAAAATAAGTATTGGATTTTGTTCGTGTAATTCACCGCAACAGCCGGCCAGATTGCGTTTTGGGCATCATCATACATAAAGCCCGAAGCAAATATGGCGGAGAATTCCCCAGCAATGGAGCATCCCGCAATTATTTCTCGAAGCCCCGAGGATATAATGTAATGTTTTAGGTTGATGTTCAAACTCTTCGCATATTGGTTTATACGTTGAAACCATGTTTCTACACCTGGAAAATACTGAATATTTCTGCCCCGCTGCACAAATGCGTTCTGCTCTAGGGATATCCTTCCCCGGGCTCTCTCCAGCATGAGATACATGTATGTCAAGGTTCTGTCCATGTCATGGTACTCCGACAGAGCACTAACATGATTCCAGAAATCCTTTTTTGGTTCTTGGATGCCAAGTTCGGGGAAAAAGGAATATTCCTGCATGTCCTGAGGGGTCAGGGTTCCGTCAAAATCATACGCAATGGCTATAGAGAGCATAGGCACCTGCTGTCCTATTTTATAGCATCATTTTATAATGATCAATCATTTTGATGTCGATGTTTTTCTATATTTTTATGTATTTAGAGTAGATTGCATTTTGATGGTTGGGATTCTGCTCACAACCTGTAGTGATAGCAGGGCGGAGTGTATTACGTGTTTTGTTGAAGCATTTTGTATTTTGATGTAGTATAGTACTGTAGGGAGTTTTCATGAAAAAAATATTATTTCAGTATGGTGTGGTATGAAATTTTGGACGCAACAAAATGAAATTGATTTTTTTTATGAGGGTCTAAAGCGTTCTGTTTTACCTGAACAACTATTTTATCCGTTCTCATATGGTCATTATGCATATGTACCGAAACAAAACGCAATACCATTTCTCGAGATGAATTTATGGAATGGACAAAATCTATCTGGACCTTCAATGCAGAATCGGCAAAGCGGGTGGGGCATCCCGCACCATTTCCGGTTGAGTTGCCTCATCGATTGATTCAGCTGTTCTCATTTACAAATGATATTGTACTCGATCCATTCATGGGTAGTGGCACTACGGCGATAGCTGCATTAAAAAATGCGAGGAATTTCGTTGGTTTTGAAATTAGTCAGGAGTATATAGATTTAGCACAGAAGAGGATAGCATCTTTCGAGCCAATGTTAATCTATAATACTATCGATAATGCCGTGTAGAAATATGGTGAGAAAGATGGATGAATACGTGAGGGGGGAAGAAATCAGGGCATTGCTCTTTGCAGTATTTCGGGGGTGGGTGGGGTATTAGTGGGGGTTGTAATTTACTGATGAGATATTAATTATCTTTAGGAAACCAAAGATTTCCTTTGATATTGCCTTCCACAAAATTAAATCTTCCGCTATATATAAGCCTTTCAAATGATTCTCCGCTCCCTGCACACTGTTTTCCACCACCTATTAACCAAACAATTTTCATATCATTTTCATCAAGCCAATGTTTTAAAAAATCTTTTTTAATCATTGCGTAAGAAGGTCCATATTCAGAAAATGAGGGGTCAATAAATACAGTTTGATCATTGTATGTCCATGTTCCCCATTTGCCCGGCAACCTCTTTAGATTCATACTTTCTATTAGTTCCTTTGCAGGCAGGCAAAAAGCCATTGGGCTATCAATTGAATGATCAACGCCAGCTTCCCACCAAAATCGTGAATATGGAACAAGATGTTTCACATCAATAAAGCGACAATTGAAATCGCCAGGGCTTCTCTTCCCTGACAGATTGCGATATATTGGATGCCAAGGGTACTCACCAAGGTACCCATAATCTTGGATAGACGCTTCCACAACATAAGGGTGGATTAGTTGTTGATTAACAACACAGTTTTCTAAATTAGCATAATCATTTTTTTTGATAAATATAGAATTTATTCTAAACCATGCCATGACATAAGGACCATAGAGCATTTCTTCAGAATATTTTTTGAGTTCAGACCAATATCCATGTAAAACGAACCAATCTGAATTATCGTCTGGCTTTCTTCTTTGTAATAAACAAGAAAAATCAGGGAGTATATCTGTATCATAAGTAAAACTGCATCTATTAGAATCTTTGTCTTCTTTTGGGAAAGGAAAACTATACGGTTGCCACCAAGTAGTGTGTTTATTATACCATGTTTTGTATTCACCGGAATATCGTGCCCAAATGGTTGGATCAATATCTCTTCTGTAAATTTGCCAAGGTCCTTCATATTTATCATCGTCAGGAACATCACTGTATCCTCTATTTATCCAATGATAATTATCAGATAATCTTGCCAAAAATTCGTGAAATGCCATCCATTGATATTTTTTACCCACTCGTTCCGGACGGACTTTCATGTAGCCAAGAGATAGTTCAAATGTAGAGAACAATTCCTTCTTCCATCCAAAGTCATACGCACGTTTACATACCCATCTTTGAGCCCATTCTTTGTTAAATGGTATATCATTATTTTCAACTGAGAGCGGTGTTGATGACCAGTTATGTACACATCTCATCGTGTAGCAACCAAAGTCGCCATAGGGGTGTACTACTGAATTTTTTATAGAGGATGTGTCATCGTCAATACTGTCGATTTCGTCCATTGATGGGATTTCGATTTTTTTTGGATTAGTAATATATGGAGGCCTAAATTTATTTGGAGAGGAACCGGAGGGAAGTAGATCTAATTTCAACGCATATTCCATGATGCCACGAGCGTAATCACGAAGCAGGATATGCGGGATGGTTTCTTCTTCTTTGAAGATTAAATTGTACGTGGTTTCTGCAACTTCAGAAATAATCGTTTTGTTTTCAATATTACATACTACCCCATAGGCAACTGCAAATAACCGTTCAACTAAATAATGGTCATTGACTGTACTAAATTTTATCAATAATGGTTTCAGTAGTTTTGGCTTCAAAGTTAGAATCCGAACTAAGGATTTAGTAGCTCTATCACGGATTGTCCTATTAGGCGTTGTCAACATCCAAAGCAAGGTTATGGAGCATAGTTCTATTCTTTCTTTTTCAGCATCAGATATTTCACCATCATATGACCACTCAATCAAAGTTCGCACAATTGATTCATATCCATTGTCTTGTTCAGAACTATAATGCCTTGCGATGTATACAGACCAGAGGGCATCCCTTTCAGGAAGAAGTTTATCGAAAAGACATGTATGTAGTATGTTGGCATTCCATGGATGCTTGGGCTCTGTAGATAATGTCAATAATATATCTAAGGCGGGATTGGTGACAGCAGTTCTATTTAAATCATTTAGTAATTCAAGCGTCCTGCTCGTAAACGATTGTGGACTCCGCCATAAGACAGAATCAATAAATAATTCCTTCCAGCGCATTTTAAACACATTATTTGCCAGATCGATTATTTCGATTGTGTATTTTTCAGGAATAATAATCGCTAAAGATTCAATTATTCCTGCAAGAGTATGAGCGCCATACTCAATTAATAGTTTGCCTATGGATCCTTCCTTGGAACAAGCTTTTTGTATGTCCGTTACATTTTTTACTAGATCTAATGCTACAAAATAGTCACTAAATCGTTGATATGTAAACCTTATAACGCTCTTTCCCTTTGCATTATCCTTATAGGAAGTATCACAAAATAGGATCCCTTCTTCCAATAAAATATTGCAAAGACTGCTACCTAGGTTCGGGTTTGGGTCATTTTCCTGTATAAATTTTCTTACTTCATCTGTTGGGAGTCCGTCTAGATTATCCGGCAGTAATTGAGAAGCTAAATTCAATAATAAATTTCGTACGATATTTTCTTGCTGATTATAATTTTTCTTTTTTGAGATTAATGTTTCGATACTGACAGCATAAAATTCGAACAATGAAGATATAGAATGAAGACCTTTGGGAAAAGAAGTTTCTCCATTTCTCTTCATAGATTCACAGCAAGTTTTTAAAAAAAGTGGGTTTGAGAATTCTGGAGTCAATATTGGTGCACTTGGTTTTGAGATGCCTTGTTTAGATAGGTATTTTTCTGCTGCACTATGTTCATATCCTCTAAACCCAGCATGTTCAATTATGGGCATATTACTTTCATCTATGTTCTTTGGAAGTATGTGTTCGATATAAGTACTTCGACAGCTTAACAAGATCGAAATATTTTCAAAGGAAGATAAATCTGATAAAAAAGTTTTAATAAAGTTTCTCCAATCAGAGCAATAATTACCTTCATTAATAGCATCAATAACGATTAAAAATCTTTCTCCGCATGACTCTCCGAGTGCATCGATCGCACCGAGAACCTGTGACTTGCTATATTGTTGTAAATCCAAATATTCCTTTATAAAATTAATGGGGTCGCCACCGGTATATTGAGATCCCAATAAAAAAAGAGTAGGTAATCTATTGTTTAACCTACGAATACAAAGATCACATAAGAGGTGAGACTTGCCAATGCCAGCGACGCCTTTTAAGAGTGCAGATTTTTTATACGAATAAATAGTTTTTTTCTCATTCAAAAACTCGAGAAAGTCACCTATAGAGTAGAAAAAATCACGTAACTTATCCAATTCTTTATTTTCTAAGTCAATTTTCTCTCGAATTGATGTCAGAATTTCCGCGTATTCTTTTTTTAAACAATTGATAATATTACATATGTCAGGATGTCTCTTGTGAAATGATTTATGCTGAATAGATTTTTTAAATTCGTTTAAGAACCTTTGAAAAATCCCAGAAATTGAATCTGAATCATCACTAGCAAACAGTTCTTTATTTTTGGTATGTATATCTTTTACGACCTCTAAAGCTTTATTGCCTTTTTCTTTAAATTTCTTTCGTTCTTCTTTTAATAAACTCCACCACGCAGAATTCAGGCATAAGCCATCAAAGTTTTTTGCAATTTGGAGATCGATATGAAACTCAGGAGTATATCGGCCTCCTAAATTTTTTTGTGAACGCTCTAATAATTCTTTGAGTTTTTGGCTCGTTAGACAAGGTTCATTAAACCAATAGAGAGCGCGCCCTGCATAACGCGGGTCATCAGTTATCAAAAATAAGGTTATTTCATGTTTACCCCAAAAAATGATGTCAATTTCACGACCTTTTTCAGCAGCTTGTTTTTCCCATCTCTCTTTATGTTTTTTCCATTCGTCTTCACCAGAAGTAACTTGTGATCCGCTGTGTCCTTTTTTTCTGCTATCAGTTTTATCCAAAGGCATGCAAATATAATACCGAATCATATTAGGATGTTTATCTAATGCAGTGGTAAACGATTTGTCTATTTGCTTCCATCTAGAAGCGTTCATTTTATTCAAAAAATACTTAGCCTGCCAACAGATTTCTTTCTCATCTTCTAATATCCAATAGCACTCAACTCCAGCATCCCCACCTGCCCCTTCTTTTCTAATAAAGTCTTTTCCATGCTGAGGTGTTTCTAAATGTGCAATTTGGCAAATTAGTTCTTCAAAAGCTGAATGTTGACTGCCATTAAGATTACGTATCTTTGAAAAATTGATATCTATCATGTGAACATCTGCGCATCCTTTGCACTCACCAAATTTTTAGTATGCATTTTTAGTTTATCCACACCAACCACTGCACCACACTTTGATGGATTGGATACGATATAGACTACGTCTCCATGTTTGAACTCAGCGCCGGTAGCATTGGTGTCAATATCTTGTGAAAATTCACGTCCAGCTTTTTTCATATTCTACACTCCGCCTAAAATATTATCATGTTACACATACAAATATAACATAAAAAATAGGAATTTAACTGTTTTGAGCTAAAATACGAACAAACCCAGTTGCATGCACCCGACTAGTTTCCAAAGCATTGCTCGTGCAGGTAGAGTAGGCGGTCCCGTATGTTTTGCGCTGTCTCTCCTAAATCGACTGTGCAGAACCATATGGGGTGTCCTTGGATGACGACCATTTCGATAACTTCCCCGTCCACGGTGGGGTGCAGTAGCATGCCAATGCTTTGTGTTGTTGTAGCATTCTCGGGATCTTCTTGGCTACGCAGATAGGCGTAGATCTGGTATATATACCCACTGCGAAGCGAATGTTCGCGGTACCGTCCTGCTGTAGTTACTGAGGTGAATTTTGTATCTATAATGAGCCGTTTGTTAGATGGGTGATGATCTATGATGATGTCTGTTTTCATTATGGGGAGGATCGCATCTATCAGATCGCTTTGGGCGCTTTTTTGCCAGTAAAAGTGTGTTCCTGCTGAGACCTGCCATTCATGCTTATTCAGCGTAACTGTATAAAATCCAGCTATTGCTTTTTCAAATAAATTTCTGAGCCACCATAGCTTCTGAGTGTTGGGAGTGGGTAAATGGAAGTGTCCCTCAAATTCAGTGGGCAATGCGAGTGAAAAAGCCAGATCGGCTGCCACTACCATTATCTGATCCATAACATCGTGGAGACCGAATCTTTCAGATCTGCTACTGTAATTATGGGGTTTGAGCTTGCTAACGCCGAGGGCTTCCAAGTTCAAAATGAGTTTTTTACATCTCTGTTTTAGTTCTGTTTTTATTTCCAGTCTGCACAGCTGTGCTAGTGCTGCCCTGATATATCGGTTGCGAGGTCTGTCTACGCTTAATTCGTCGAATCTGCAACAAATTTTTCCCTTTTCTAGTAGACTGTGGCGTTCTGTTGTAAGTATGTCTATGTGTCCTCGAACACGACTGAGCACCGCATGCCTCGATGTATAGCCATAACTCAGGTTACGCATCAAACGTTTCTCAACCTGATGGCAGAGGATTTCTGCTACAAAATCCGCTATATCTTCCGGGTTCTCCTCGATGTCAACCTTTCTTGTGCCGAGGAGGCTGCGTAGATCGGAGGCGTACAGCATGAGTAACCACAGGTTGCGGACGGGGATTTTTCCTAATCGTCGTATGGCGTGGCTCTGAGCATCGGTTGCGGTTGACATTATATGCCTTCTACTAAGACCTCGCAGGATTTTTTTGCGCGTGTCACATCATCAAACCAATACTCTCTCAGTAGGGGGGCTATCTCAGATTCGACTATTCCACGGAACCAAGCCCGTGGCTCTTCAATTTTGCTCTCTGATGGTGGGGTGAGGTAGCTATGGCCTATCTTAAATTGCGGGCCCAAGTTTGTATCGTTAGCAATTTCATTATTGAGCGTAAGCAATCGCGCTTCAATTGTTCTGAGAAAGGCGATGTCGATGTCGGTGTTTCTATTAACCCATTTGCGCCAGGGCTCTCCAAAGGTCGGTTGAAGATCGAAAAATGCAAAACGTCTGCGGAGTGCGAGGTCAACCAATGCTAGGGAACGATCGGCTATATTCATGGTACCGATAACATATAGGTTTGCTGGAATATGAATAGTTTCGCTATCACGTGAATAACTAATCTCCAGTGCTTCGCTAGGTGTGCGCTTGTCTGCTTCGAGCAAGGTGAGCATCTCACCGAATATTTGTGCTGGATTGCCGCGGTTAATCTCTTCGATGACCATAACATATTTTGTGTTGACATTCTTCTTTGCCTCATCAATCATCTTCAGGAAGGGACCATCTACAAGATTTAGTTTTCCCTCTCCCGATGGGCGCCAGCCACGTACAAAGTCTTCGTAGGATAGGTTTGGATGGAACTGAACTGCGTGGAGGGTGCTTTCATTTTTTTCCCCCATCAAAGCGTATGCTAATTTTTTGGCTAGCCAAGTCTTTCCTGTTCCTGGGGGTCCCTGTAGAATGATGTTCTTTTTTATGTGTAATTGGACTATGATTTTGTTGATGCTTTCAGGATCCATGAAACCGCCATCAGAAATAATGTCGTCTACCGTGTAGGGTTTTATGGGAATAGGACGCGAGGCGACTTGCACTGTTTCATTCGCTGTATCATTATTGGCATCGGTGGCATCGGCATCTTTGAAATTCCAAGCAGCTAATGATAATGCAGGGAAGGAATGCACGGGGTAGGCATCTTCTTGGAAACGCGCTTCCAAATCGTCTAGTAACTTAAGGTAATCATTAGCGCTTGAGTATCCTTTTTCGCCCGTTTTATCAATGCTAAGCCCAAGTTTTTTGCTAATGTAGGTCCGCGACTGACTGTCGAGTGTTACATACTTCCAAGGGCGAATCCAATACAAGCCCATGGAAAGATTCCAGCCAACTCCGTTGCATTTCAAGGCCTTATCATAGGCAGTAGAGAAGAGCTCTGTAGAACTGTCATCTGGATTGTCGGCATGTTTTAGGGCGGTAGCGAATAATTCCCAGAGAGTGTTAATATCATTTTCATCTCTCTGGTACTTGTGTGCAAAGAAGCGTGGTTTTAGATTGTTGAGTAAGGGAATGCTTTCAAATGAGCTGGGAGTGGGTGCTTCCACATCTAAAAATCCAGCGAGTCCACTGAGAATTTCGATGCGTTTTTTGTCGGTAATACCTCGGTTGAAGAGGGCAAAAACAGTAAAGGGACAAACATCATCCAAGGGCTCCTCTTTTCCTTCTGCTGGTTGATCTATGAGTGGGGAAATCCCTTCTATTTTATTTAGCAAAGTGTGAATGGCTTGCATGAGTGCTGCTCTATTCTTTCTATGTTCCAGCAGTTTGTCTGCGAACTCCTCGTAAAATGGGGTCCATTTGAATTCTTGCTCATCCTCAGGTGTATCACCGAAACGTTCTTTCCACTTAGGAGCATTGCGGAATCGGTCAATGTCCTGGTCCGCGTTGTTGAAGGCAAAGTCAATCAGATTATTCTTCATCCATTCGTCAGGGGAGACGCGCCAGAGAATTTTTTGATAGGTGTGGAAATACCATTTTCGGACAGGATCGAAGTGCTCCGACCACTCAACATCGACAGTTCGCCCGTCTTTGTGGTTTTTTGTGATAACTCCGATAGCTTTAATGCTCATTACAGAAACGCTGTGTCCCCCGTCGTTATTAAAGGGAAGGTCGTGTTTTTGGGTGTAAGCTGCTTTAATTGCGATTCGATCGCCGGGCTGCATGGAGAGAACTTCAGCCGAAAAAGTGCCGTCCTCATAGCCGCAGCGCCATATGCCTTTCTTCAGAAAGTCTTCTGTTTGGTCCTCGTTTCCCCAATAGGCCGCACCGACAAACCAGTAGGACCTAGGGGCCTTGCTTGACTCCTGCGCATCATGTTGATTGTTCATAATCGTAATCCTCCTAATCTACACGGTCGTTCTATATTACTTTGTCCATGAATTGGACCTTCGTCGCTTTTCATCAACCGTGGTTGATATGCATTATTCAATTACATTGTAAATGTTTTTATTATAGCTGTCAATATGTTGGCTTATTTCTGTTCTAGTATTTGGTAGCGTATTAGTAAGGCATATGTACAAGGTAAGGATTTAGGGGGTGGAATGCGTTTATATTTTTCTTATTTTTTCAATGAGAAATTTACGATAGTTACCCGAGCCTAATGTTGCAAACACATATTTCTCGTCAATAGAATAGTGGAATAATTCTCTCGGTGAAGTATCATCTCTGTAGTAAAATTCCAAAGGGAGATGCTGTTCATTTTGTTTACGTAAATATGCTTTTATCGTTCCCAAACTAACTTCTCGTTTGAAATCGTCATTTCTACGGGAGTTCAAATTCTTACTAATTTTCATACCCGGTTTTTTTAATTTCTTTCTAAAAGCATGCAAGGTTCTCAAATGTTCCGCTTCATAACATTCTACGCATAAATCAGTACTCTTAAATGGAAAATATTTTGCATCAAGAATTTCCTCGTGTCCCTTGCAAAAACGAGACTTTCCACTTTCAAGAAGCCTTACATCTTTATGTAATTCTTCTAGTGATTCCGATTTCCGTTTTTTTTTACTAAATTTTGTAATCTATCATCCAGTGTCTGTATTGGGTCCTTTCCGATATTAAAGCGATTTATTCGTAGGAATCTGTATCCATATCCTTCAAGAATTTTCTGGCGATAAATATCCTCTTCCTTCATATTGGAACTGTAATTTGTTTCATTTACTTCATCACGATTTTCAAAGTGCTCTTTGAATCCATCATATTCAATAACGATTTTCTGATTTCCAAAGTCAGAAGAATCTTTGAAAATGAGAAGAAAATCAACTTTGTAGTTGGGGTGATGATAGTCTTTATTTAGTTGGCGCAAATACTTGCCAAGCTCAAACTGCGGGATAAATTCAATGTCCTTCCTGTTCTCTTTATAAAATTTTGTTTCATAAAAATAATGCTGAATTTGGGTTTCCATTTCAGATCGGGGGTCTGTTTTTCCGATGTTTTTCTTTTCACCGTTTTCCAATTCCCCGCGATAATGTAGAAGTGCATTTTTTAATTCGCCGTGAAATTCTTCTATTGGTTTGCTTAAAACAAAGTGTACACATTCTTTTGCACGACTGAAACCGACATTCAATCTCTGTGCTTTTATACTGCCGTTTTCTTCATCACTAACGGAAGAAAGGTTTTTTATGAAAATATACATTAAACGATCTTTTTCCCGTGTGGCGACCATTGAATAAAAGATATAATCCTTCTCCTCTCCTTGGCATGTATCAAATGTCATGATCTTAAGCTTGCATTGCTCAAACAGCCAATCTCTTTCAGGAATATCATTAATCTTGTCCCACAACATAGCAACCTGCTCCCTATGTGGCGTTATGATTCCAATACTATTCTCTATATTTTTTTCTTTGAATTCCTGTAATTTTTTGATAATAAAGTTTGCTTCTAGTTCGTTGGTGTTTTTTGTTTGGTCGAGCTTTCCATCGTGATCTATAAGATCAAACTTAATAACATCCTCAATAACTTTTCCTCTAATTTTCATGCATTGTAAACTCCCATCGTAGAAAAATTTATCTGAATAAGAAATTATTTCGGGGTAACAGCGAAAATGCTTTTTTAGCTGACATTCATAATTTCTAATGAATCTTATAAATTTCAAGATGGAATTCTTTATATCAAAATTTTCTTGAATCTTGTGGTGCCAACCAAATTCATCCTCCTCTTTTTCCTTAGCAAATACTTCTCGTACTCGGATCTTATACTCTTGATTCATAACAGTGCTCGCATTGTTAGCTTTCACATTTGAAAATTGCTTGTCATCTCCTAGTACAATAATCTGTTTGCCACGAATTAAGGCGGGTAATGCTTGCGCAATGCTCACTTGGGAAGCTTCGTCAATAATGATGAGATCGAATAAATCTTTTCTGAGTGGAATAAATTCGGCATAGTCTCGGATTCCTGCTAGTATGCACGGAAAGGCCATCTTTAGATTATGAAACAATCCTTGTGGAAATTTTTGTTTTTGAGCAATAATTGATTTTAGAGTACCTGCGTCTGATTGGAAATTATCAACGTATTCGAGGATTCTTTTGTCGAGAAAATGTGTCATTTCCAACGTCACTAATTCTTCAATCTCGTGAATTTGTGTGAAGAAAGAATCTTCTGGCTCGTTTTTAAAACTGTTATAAAGTTTTTTTTCGGTATGTCGCATACTTATATATCTCTGCAAATTCTCATTCTTCAACACCCGAGCGGCTGCGTTATTTATTTCTTTGAATTCAATAAAATTTTCTTGTGGAAGATTCTTAATGACTACCCAGAAATTCACAACATCAACTTCAGAAAAAACAAACAAATATACGTCATAGACATGCCTGAACAACTGCAAATTTGTTTCTGGTATCTCAAGTTTCAAGTGGGTGTAAATCTTTTGTAATTTTTGGGTGAGTTCTGAGATAGATTTTTCCTCAAGTAAATAATCAGTCTGGGAGTCTCTAATAGATTCAAGTTTGTTTACGTAATTTTCCAGAGCTTGGATCGCCTTTTGTGGTGTTGATTTTTCTTCGGAAAATGAGAACATGTATAATTGATTAAGTGTTAGATTTTTACTGAAAAGTAATTTCTGAGTATCTTGTATGACAGAAAAAACACGACAAATATCGGTCTGCAAAACATCAATTGCATAATCATCTTTACCAAAATAATTATCTAGGCTACGTATAATTTTTTTATCATATGCACTCACATTTGTTTCTATTCCAATATTATTGCAATAAAAGATTATATCATCGTCTATATTTTTAAAAAAAGAGATGTTCTTTTCTAGGCTGTTCTTCATTATTTCTAGGGTATTATCTTTTTTTTTGGCACGTTCATCGCTTCGTCCTTTAGAAACACGATAATGTTTGCGTATCTTTGAAATAGTGTCCGTTTTTACAAGTTGATAAAACTTGTTCCCACTTCTACCCAGTCGTAAGATCGGGTTTTGAAAATTATCCTCATGACGAACTTTATTCAATGTCTGACTGATTTTTTCTTCGACAACATCGAGAGCTTCTTTCTTATCGGAAAGTATAAGGACAGATTTTTCTTCAAGTAGGGCCCGACACACAATTGAGGTAATTGTATGGCTTTTACCTGTTCCTGGAGGTCCCTCAATAATTAAAAATTTGCAGTCCTTTTTTTGCATGACCATCAGTATTTGTTTTTGCTCATCATTAAGTGGAATGGGACTTTCAATTGTTAGTTTTTGTGGTGTGCTTTTCTGTTGCCAATCATTCTCTACTTCTTCCATGAATGGTTTCGGGTTGTCTTCTATAAAGCCATTTAAGAGTGATGCAAAATTTTCTAGCAAGCCATCTTTATTATTCAAAATTTCCTCATAATCATTTATAAGAGACTCATCGGATTTATCAAAAAGAAAGCAAAAACATTTATTTGAAAGTGAGACGATGTCGTTATCTCTTTTCTGTAGTTTTGGGTCCCATATATCAATATGGCTCTTTAAATCAAAAAAATCCTCAATTTTTTTGATTATACTTTCAATTTTAAATACAAAATCATGTTCATCTGTGATATATATAATGCGAACAATTTGACCGGTTAGTGTGCCGTTTCGTTGTTGGTGTCTATTAAATTCCTGAGCAACAAAATCAATTGCTTTTGTGTTGACAAAAATCCTTTTGTCAAATATGAGTGTAAATTGATCTCTTTCTCTATTTCTTTCGATAGTGACTGGCAAGTAAATAATTGGAAATTTCTCATTGTTAATAGCAATCTCATAAAAATAAAGATAGATTTCCGTTTTATCTATATGTTGCTTGCTTCTTTCAATTTCTTTCAAATCGAAAAAAACATCTCCCACATTCAAATTTTCAAAAAAATGAAGCAATCTATCTTTAATTTCTGGTAAGGAAACAACGCGCTTCCATGCATCTGAGAAATCAAATCCTTCTGGCTTGTGAAAAAATGATTGTAAGATTTCTTCAGTGTATCTATCGTCAAACATGGAAAAGAGAAAATCAGAGAGATCAATTTCAGACTGAGATGCGCTATTTTCATCCGTCAAATTTGAATTTTCTAGCAGTTTGTCGACCTTATTAAGGAAGGGAAGAATGAATTTTTCTTTGAAAATTTCACAGGTTTTTTCTTTTGATTCTTCCAGAAACTTTTCATATTCTCCGGAAAAAGATCCTATTTTTTTTCTAAGATCGTCTGCAATTTCACTGAAAGCGTCATGCAAATGATCTTCTGATAAGTCTTCGATTTTTTTGTTGATAAGTTGTAGATGCCAAGTAGGAATGCCGCTCATGTATTTCTTCTTGGGGATATTTAAGGACTCTTTATTAAATTTCTTGTTCAGTATATTTAGCAGTTCTTTTTTTAACTTTGGGTATTTCTCAATATTAAAACCAACAAGGGAACCATCTCGTGTTTTTTGAATCGTATTTCTTTTTGGAATCTTCCGTTTCTTAAAATCAGTTTCCAAGAAATTCATAAAATATTTAGCAACTTCTTTTACAAAATTTACCTGAGCTGTATTTTCTGTTTTTTCTAATTCTAATTTTGCCATAATTATTTTTGTAATTAAATTATCTACGTTAATATTGTGCGATTTAACAATCTTTGCAAACACCAGCTTGTGTTAAAGAGTGTTGGAAATTTGTGTAAAATAAAATTCTTTATGTCATATTGTAATGCATGCACTATTTTGAACTCCAAATCTAAATGTTTACCCTATTATATTATTTCGCGTATTGTTTTGACAATCCACCTATTTATTTTATATTACTTCGATTGCCTAAAATATTTTTTCGGTTAATATCACCCATTTGAACGGATAGGTTTTTGCTACTGATGATTGATGGTGCCACGACATGTCCCGCTTCACTCATTATGTCACTACCATAGGGAAACGGAAGAGAAGAACTAGTACAGCACATCTAGGAGGGCGATTCATTACTATCTCCGCAGAGAATATTTTTTTTAGATTATTTTTTATGACATTCAGTCAACATGGGAAAGAAAATAACGATCAATTTACAAATAACTCTATGAAACTATTTTATTATGAATTCTTATGGTCGTGCTTTGCTATTTTAAAGATGTTGGTGCATTGTTGGAGTCAGGGTTGAAGCCACGTTTGTTTGCTTCGCTGTAGTCTATCCCTGCCTCTGAACGTTTACCAAGCTTTGTTTTTATGACAGCTCTATGATAATAGAGCTGTGCGCTGTTGGGGTCAAGTTTGATTGCCTTGGTGTAGTCCTTTATAGCTTTTTTGAGTTTCCCAAACTTTATTTTTACGACAGCTCTATTGCAATAACCCTGTGCATTTTTGGGGTCAAGTTTGATTGCTATGTTGCAGTCTTTTTTTGCCTTTGTGTATTTGCCAAGTTCCGCATGTGCAACTGCCCTATTGTTATAGGCAGTTGCATCGTTCGGGTCAAATTCAATTACAGTAGTATAGTCCGCTAATGCCTCTGTATATTGTTCAAGTTTCATTTGTGCAACAGCTCTATTGTTATAGGCAGTTGCATCGTTCGGGTCAAATTCAATTACAGTAGTATAGTCCGCTAATGCCTCTGTGTATTGTTCAAGTTTCATTTGTGCAAGGGCTCTGTTGTTATAGGCAGCTGCATAGTTGGGATCAAGTTTAATTGCAGAGGTGTAGTCTTTTTTTGCCGCTGTGTATTCGCCAAGCTCCGCATGTGCAACAGCTCTATTGTTATAGGCAGTTGCATCGTTCGGGTCAAATTCAATTGCAGAGGTATAGTCCCTTATGGCCTCTGCATGCTTGCCAAGTTCTGTTTGTGCAAGGGCTCTGTTGTGATAGGCTGCTGGATCGCTCGGATCAAGTTTAATTGCAGAGGTGTAGTCCCTTATGGCCTCTGCATGCTTGCCAAGTTCTGTTTGTGCAAGGGCTCTGTTGTGATAGGCTGCTGGATCGCTCGGATCAAGTTTAATTGCAGAGGTATAGTCCCTTATGGCCTCTGCATACTTGCCAAGTTCTGTTTGTGCAAGGGCTCTGTTGTGATAGGCTGCTGGATCGCTCGGATCAAGTTTAATTGCAGAGGTATAGTCCCTTATGGCCTCTGCATACTTGCCAAGTTCTGTTTGTGCAAGGGCTCTATTGGTATAGCAGTCTGTATTGTTGGGGGCGAATTTGATTGCGTGGTTGTAGTTTTCTATTGCTTCTGTGTATTGCCCAAGTTTTGCTTGTGCGGAAGCCCTACTGTAATAGCTGAATGCATCATTTGGATCAATTTCTATTGCTCTGCTGTAGTCCTCTATTGCCTCTGCGTATCGTCCTAATTTTGTTTTTGCATCAGCTCTATTGGTATAGCAGTCTGTATTGTTGGGGGCGAATTTGATTGCGTTGTTGTAGTCTTCTATTGCTTCTGTGTATTGTCCAAGTTTTGCTTGCACAAGAGCTCTACTGTAATAGCTGAATGCATCATTGGAATCAATCTCTATTGCTCTGTTGTGGTCCTCTATTACCGCTGCGTATTGTTTGCTTTTTGTTTTTGTGTCAGCTCTGACAAGCTCCTTATCACTAAAGAAATGAATCCGTTTGTCCTGCATGAAAATTCCTGTAATATTTTCAGATTTTGAATTATTGTACAAAACAAAAACTATTTAGTCAATAAATTTTATCATCGCTGTATCTTTTTAACCACGAAAGACACGAAAGGCACGAAAATTTGTGTTGAGGTGTCTTGTTTGGAATGCTGGTTCTGTTCGGCGGGTTATTAGGCAGATTCAGAATCGATTTTGATGCCTGATCTCCCTATCAGACACAATGCACCGCTGCGGTCTATGTTTCCTACGAGTAATCTTATCCAGTGATGATGGAGAATTTCTGCTAGTGAATTTTAGCACGGCTCTTTCAAAAATTGCCTGATGGCATCAATAAAATAATATGACATATTAAATTTATTACTAAAACAAGGTATACATTCTAGCATGAAATATTGTATAATGATGTTATGTCCAATTATTATGTACCACGCAGAGTGGTTAGGAGGTTTATATGGATGGAATAACTTTTAAGGGAAGCCCTATTCAAATAATGGGGGAATTTCCACAAGTAGGGCAGGTTGCCCCAGATTTTTGTCTGGTAACAAATACGTTAACAGAATTGTCATTATCAGATCTCAAAGGGAAGAGGGTAGTTTTTAATATCTTTCCCAGTGTCGATACTTCTGTATGTTTAACACAGTTGAAAACATTTAGTCAGCTAATATCACAGATTCAAAATACTGTACTATTATTTGCATCGCTAGATCTTCCCTTTGCATTTGCACGTGCCTGTGTTGCTGAGGGTGTAGACAATGCAATTACTGCGTCTGACTACCGGCATCACTCATTGGCAAAAAATTATGGTGTAAAGATGGTAGGGGGGAAACTAGATGGACTCTATGCCCGTGCAGTATTAGTGCTAGATGAATCCCACAACATAATCTATAGTGATTTTATGCGGGAGGTTACGCATGAGCCTTCTTATGAAGAAGCGATGTCAGCAGTATTATCTTAATAGTACAGTATTCATCCTGACTGTGTTTTGATGAATATAGAAAATAATGGCGTCCAATTAGTATGGACAACAGAGACTGACCACTTTTGTTATATTTTTCCAAGCATTTATTGATTCTTTCAAAGGATTAGCCGAGAACGTCGGTAAGGCAGATAAAGATATATTCATTGCGGATCAGTGCAATGTGGCAGACGTGATAAGCCATTATTTGTTTGAAGAAGACAGTAAAAACCACAGAACTTACAAATTTTGCTATGCAGAGCGCGATCCAAGCGGTGCATATCTCAGGCATAAAATTTTCAAAGAAAAGAATAATTCTCTGAAGATTAAAAATACCTTCTACACATCGAATTTGCGGGCGGCGAAAAAGAATTTTGATGACTGGTTGAAGAAACTACGTGATGAGGAGGGGTCCGGGGCTCTGCAAAATATCTATACAAAACTAACGAAAGAATTTCTGTTTAATGAGTATGTGATCAAAGATACACTGGATGTTTGTGTTGCATAAGTGGGCTACAAATCTATTTGTGTTGCATAAGTGGGCTACAAATCTACTTGTGTCGCATAAGTGGGCTACAAATCTACTTGTGTTGCATAAGTGGGCTACAAATCTACTTGTGTCGCATAAGTGGGCTACAAATCTACTTGTGTCGCATAAGTGGGCTACAAATCTACTTGTGTCGCATAAGTGGGCTACAAATCTATTTGTGTCGCATAAGTGGGCTACAAATCTACTTGTGTCGCATAAGTGGGCTACAAATCTATTTGTGTCGCATAAGTGGGCTACAAATCTATTTGTGTCGCATAAGTGGGCTACAAATCTATTTGTGTCGCATAAGTGGGCTACAAATCTACTTGTGTTGCATAAGTGGGCTACAAACCTATTTGTGTCGCATAAGTGGGCTACAAATCTACTTGTGTCGCATAAGTGGGCTACAAATCTACTTGTGTTGCATAAGTGGGCTACAAATCTATTTGTGTCGCATAAGTGGGCTACAAATCTACTTGTGCCTTACCGTCTGCAATATCGATCAATTTTTCGAAAATATAAAAATTTGACGTCCTCCCGCGTCCCGGAATACATTCTAAAATGTTTTCTTCTACAAACATTTTAAGTAATCTCTGTGCTACGGCCCGGGGAATGCCAGACTTTTCGTAGAACTTGGTGCCCCTAAAATAGGTTTCTCGGAAGATAAAGTCCAAGGCAGTAATGCCATATGCAGATTTGCTGATCGATGGGATTTTGTCTTTTAGGTCTCTATAATAATTGTTTATACTTTCTGCCCGTGCGAAGTTTTCCTCAGATTGTGTAATGATGCCCTGAGTAAAAAACTTAATCCAAGAAAGCCAATCATGCTTGGCAGATATTTGTAGCAGTAAATCATAGTAGCTATCTCTGTGCTGTTCAAAATAGGCACTAATATAAAAAGAGGGGGTAACGAGTAAACCTTTCTGCCATAAATACAGTGGAATAAATAATCGTCCAACCCTCCCATTTCCATCTAGGAAAGGATGGATTGCTTCAAATTCAGCATGTAATATGGCTACCTTAATTAAATCGTCATGATCATTATTGTGGTTCATATAGTTACTAAAAAGTGTCATAGCATGATTAATATTCTGAGCTTGTATTGGAACAAAGCGGGCGCTCTCTTGATTCGTTTGATCTGATCCAATCCACACAGGAATCTTTCTATAGATACCAGGGGCTTTGTTTTCCCCCCTCACTCCTTGCATTAGTTTTTCGTGGGCAGCACGTAATACTCTTTCAGATAAGGGGATGCCTTGATTAATCATCTTTTCTGCTTCCTGCATTGCCATGCGATAATTAATAATTTCTCTAATGTCATCTTTCTTTTCTTCTGATATATTCTGTTTGCCCTCGTGAGCTTCATATGCCAATACCTCTGTAAGGGTAGATTGTGTTCCCTCTATACGAGAAGACAAAACGGCCTCCTGCTTGAAAAGGGGCGATAATAACACATCTGCGTTATGCATCGTATTTAGGCAACCGTCATACCTCCCGAGTACCGTGCGTGCCTGATTGATGAGATGATGTAGCTCATCATCTATCTCTAGAGTGGGGGGAAATTGATTGTAATGATACTCAACAGACATAATAGCTACCTTTGATGTAACATCGGAGCAATAATTGCTTGTGATGGTGCTACGGTTTAATATCGGCAATTTTCTGTCAGGGATTAATTGAGCGCAGGGAGACATGGACTCACCTGTGCATGGTATTATTTGGAACAACGGAGAGAGGGGGATTCGAACCCCCGGTACCCTTAAGGGGCACAATGGTTTTCAAGACCATCTCCTTCGACCGCTCGGACACCTCTCCTTAGATTTATAGGATATATCAAAAAGCACAGCACTGCAAGCGGCTGAGAGTTTTGCTTAAAAATCCTGCACTAAGGCGTGGGTATTCCTTACTGCAGCGCGATCAACCTGTGCTGGCTGCCATGTAGCTTGAATCTTGCCATCATCAATACGCATGAGACCGCGTTTTATCTTTGTTTGCAAAATACGGAATACAGATTCTTTTAAGCGTTCTTGCGTAATGCTACCATTCCGTACCGCATCTTGGATAATACGAAACATCTTCTGAACGTACTGAGGTTTTAACAATACATCCATGCCGGCAAGGATTGATTGTACGATTATTTCTGGATAATTGTCTTGTCCCAATACCGCCTTCATGGACAGGGCATCTGACATAACAATCCCAGAGAAGCCCAGCTCATTACGGAGTATGGAGGTAACAATAGTAGGATCAGTCATTGCGAGGGTACGCCCAGAGCCAAGCCGAGGATAGCTAATATGAGCAATCATAATCGCATCTACACCGGTAGCAATGCCACGTTTAAATGGAAGCATGTCTGAGTTTTCCAATGTCTTTCGAGAAGCAATAATAATGGGAAGTTTCCGATGACTATCAACGCTTGTCCGTCCGTGGCCGGGAAAATGCTTCATAGCAGCACTTACCTGCTGACTCTGTAACCCAATGATGTAGTTTGTTGTCATGTCTGCAACAAACTCCGGATCCCAACCAAAGGAACGAGGGACAATAACCGCATTGGTACGTTTCTGTAGAATATCAGCAACGGGGGCAAGATTCATGGTAAATCCAAAGGAGCGAAGCTCGCGTGCAGTAGATTCTGCCAGATCACGTACAAAGGCAGCATCCTTGCTTCTACCGATCTGTCGTGCAGAAGGCAAACGCGTAATAGCGGACTGCGGAAGATTGCTAAAACGATTAATATCACCGCCCTCATGGTCGACAGCAATTATCAGGGGAATATCGCTATTCTGCTGTAGGTCATTCGTTAGTTTTCTGATCTGCGCCTCAGTCTGAATATTCTGCTTATACACAATAACCCCACCAAGATGAAAACCGCGTAGCCATGCTGCAGTGGAATCCGTTAATTGGGTAATCCAACGACCATTTTCATCTATCAGTGCAGGCATTACCATCTGACCGATGAGTTCATCGCTTGAGAAGCCATCAATAATTGCCATAATAGAAACCGGATCTCCAGCGACATCTCCAGTTTCTTGCGAATTAGTCGTTTCGGGTGCTGGGCTAACTTCCTGGTTGTCCGCAGTGGGGGTTGCACAACTGACACATACAATAACACCTATTATGCAGAAAAATACCTTCATTTGATTACATAGTAGTATATTTATCTTAGCAGTGGCAAGTCTTTGGCAAGAAGTATGACTATATATTTAAAGTATGACTATATATTTATGAATGATCTATGATTGTCTGATATTGTTGAATGGCTCGGGGTATATATTGCTCTGCCAATTCAATTTCAGCTGCATCCGCATACAGAACATTAGACAGGGGAATGAGGGCAGCGATAACATCCGACACAATGTGAGATTCATGCTGGCTCTGTTCCCATGCGGATAAGCCATTCATGGCAGCTCCCAAGGCAGCTCCAAATGATGGTAGGGCAAGGATGGGGCGGTTCCAGAACGCTGCTATGCGGCGCAAAATAGCAAGGGAACGTGTCGGACCGCCAGTTATACAGAGAATATCAGTCCCCGAACAGAATGATGCAGAATAGGAACGAAGAATAGCCAGCGAGCTATCTATAATGCCGGGATAATCATGGGCAACAGAGCCCCGTGCCCCCTGCATTTCAAAGGCGGGAGATTTCGGGAAACTCTCGGCAAGACGCTGATAGAAGAGGGAAGTAGCACCGATGGGCGACTGCTCTAAGGCACGCTCACCATTTTCAAAATCCTCTGATGTAGACCCGCGTATTTGGTCCCAACAGAGAGCCCCATTTGTTCTGCAGGCGAAAACGAAGGGGCGAGCGAGCCCGTCGTACATAGCGTTTGTTTCGGCAGTACGTTCCTGACTATCAGCCATAATAACGAAACTGCTCCCCAAACTAATGAGGTCGCTCGCCACGAGGGCTTTGCTCTGAGGATTATCACCACTGCCCGCACTGATAACGCAATCTTGCGGAATGGCATATTTCTCTGAGAAATAGGGGGCTATGGTTCCTAGGGGAGCATTTGGTGCCGTTATCTGGGGGAGCTTTGCTTTGAGTAATTGAGCTGATTCATCGTTCGGGGAGGGCGCTACTGCATGGAGGAGCTCATCTGCCCAATTACGTGTATTGTAATTCATAAGGGACATGCCCGAGCCGTTGCCGAAATCAATCGGACAGTCGGCAGCACAGAGGACGGAGCTGAGCAAGCTACTAATAAGATGAATGCGGGCAGTCGCCTGGTAGAGTTCTGGATGCTTCAATGCAAACCAGCGAATAATTGCACCCGTAAACCGAAGTGGGCTATCAGAGCCGGATAGCTCCAACATTGCCTGCTGTCCCCCCACAAACTCTCTGATATATTCTGCTTCTACAGAGGTATTGTTCGTCATCCATATCGGCGCACGCGGATAGGAGAATGCATCGCGGAATATCTGCAGCAATGAAGTCTGGGCACTGTCTGGGTGCCGCAATGCGTAAAACACATTCGGATCAGATAGATATACATGACCATGTTGCTGTGCAGAAATACCGATGCTCTGTACATGGCCAAGATAGGGACGCACATCGTCCAACAATGCATCCAGAGCACTGAGAAAAAGTAGGGGCGGTTGTTCTGCTCTGCCATCGGATGATGCGAGCAGACAGGTTTCGGCATCTAGGGGAAAATGTTGCAGGCGGGCATCCTGGGTGTACGAGACAGAATGCTCGTGGATTATCTCGCCCTTCGCGACATCTACCAGCACCCCAGTAATACTTTGGGTACTGCAATCAATGCCACAGGCCAGTTTGTTATACATAGCGATTAATTATAGCTTCCAAACCTTCCTGCGAGCTGGATTGTGGAATGCGAGCTGGATTGTCCATGATATATTCTTCTAGCTCTTCAAAATTTGTCTGCTTCTTGCTAATTTTCTGTCCTATACCTGATGTATAGCTGGCGTATCGTCTGTCGATGTAATCTTCCAGTTCCCGCGATTCTAGGAGTGCATGAGCCGCCTTGAGGGCGCGGGCAAATGTATCCATGCCGAGAATATGGGCGTAAAACAAATCACGGGGCTGATATGAACCTCGGCGAGTTTTGGCATCAAAATTCAAACAACCTGGCTCTATGCCGCCATTCTTGAGGACCTCATACATAATAAACAAGGCGCTATATACATCACTTGGAAAATGATCTGTATCCCAGCCGAGGAGCTCATCTCCCTGGTTTGCATCGATGCTACCCAGAATGCCATTGATGCGGGCAAACTGCAGCTCATGCTGCATGCTATGTCCAGCAAGAGTAGCATGGTTTGTTTCTAGGTTTAATTTGACGTAGGGCAAGAGATCATTCTTTTGTATAAAGGCAAAGACCGCAGCAGCATCGAAATCATATTGATGTTTTGTTGGTTCCTTCGGTTTTGGCTCAAACAATAATTGTCCGGTAAAACCTATCTTGGCAGCATGCTCACGTGCCATGTGTAGGAAGGTTGCCATATTGTCCAGCTCGCGTTTCATCTCTGTGTTCAGGAGGGTCTCGTAGCCCTCACGACCACCCCAAAATACATAGTTTGCACCACCGAGCTCGTGGGTAATCTCCATGGCTTTTTTTACCTGTGCAGCTGCATGGGCATAGACAGATGCATCGGGCGATGTCGCGGCGCCGTGCATGTAGCGAGGATGCGAAAAGAGATTGGCAGTGCCCCAGGCAAGTTTCAGATCGGAATCTGCCATCATGGATTTCAGGAGGACTACGATGCTATCTAATCCTTTGTTGGTTTCTCTGAGAGTATCTGCCTCAGGAGCAATGTCTCGATCGTGGAAACAAAAATATGGGATGCCGAGCTTCTGTGTAAACTCAAAGAGGGCGTATATGCGTTGTTCTGCCTGCACCATGGGTGGGAGACCATCCCAAGGACGCTGCATAGTGGGCTGTCCGAAGGGATCAAGACCAGAACCACAGAAAGTATGCCAGAAGGCCACAGAAAAGCGTAAATGCTCCTTCATACTCTTATCACCCACCATCTCATTGGAGTTGTAATACTTAAATGCAAGCGGATTTCGAGAATCACTTCCCTCATATGCAATATTCGGTATATCTGAAAAAATTTCCTTCATATTCTTCCCTTATTCAAATAATGTAATGTGAACAATTAGTTCTTTGTTTGCTTCGATAAAACATCAATATATACTGCAACAATCAAGACAAGACCCTTGACGACATATTGCCAAAAAATATCCATGTTCATAACACTCATGCCATTAATTAAGCTAGCCATAATGAGGGCACCAACAACAGCCCCAAGGATTGTCCCCTCACCACCCATCAGACTCGTGCCGCCAATTACACAGGCAGCAATAGTATCCAGTTCGTAGGCATCGCCGCCATTGGTCGTACCAGCAGCGACATAACCCGTTAGCATAAGCCCAGCAATGCCCGCTAGAAAGCCCATGCTAAGATAGACCATAAAAACAGTCTTCGTAATGTCAATGCCAGATAGGCGGGTTGCTTCCTTGTTCCCTCCAATGGCATAGGCATAACGGCCAAAGCGCGTATTGAGAGAGATATACGTAATAATAACAGCAACGATAGCCAATATCAATACTGGATTTTGTATTCCCCGGTAGCTATTCATGGTAAGAACATAGGCCATAACCAGCGAGGAAAAAAATGTAGCTCGGAGTATCGTTTTGTACAGCGCGGGCACGGTAAAACCAAAACTGATCTTCCTCTTATGATTGTAGAGCATGGCAGCGAAAATAATGATGCTAACAATAAGCGCTAGCACCAAGCCGAGCCCCTTTGGGATATAGCCCTGGGCAATTCCGCGCAAGGAATCTTCAATGGGAGTAATGGTCTTGCCCCGGGTAACGCCGAGGACACCGCCGCGAAAAATCATCATCCCACCCAGCGTAACGATAAATGCCGGAACATGCGCATAGGCAATGATGGCACCCTGCCACAATCCTACGAGAAGCCCCAACCCCAAGGCAATGACAATAACTAAAACAGTCGAAAGAATCCCGAGACTCGATGGCTCTGCATTTGGAAATACTGCAGGAAGAAAGCGAGGGAACACAGAAACCTGGAAGAAGGCAACCGTGGCACTGATAAAGCCAGTAACAGAACCCACAGATAAATCAATATTCCCCGTTACAATAACCAATACCATACCTATTGCAAGAAAACCAATGATGGACATCTGACGAAAAAGGTTTGATAGGTTACGGGGAGAAAAGAAGATCCAATCAGTTAATGAGCCGAATAGAATCCAGATAAATAACAGCGCAAACACCATGGTGTAATTTTTTAGATTTTTCTTAATTGCCTGCGCGGTAGCCGTTTTTAATGTTGTCAATACAGCATCTTTTGCCATGATTTCTCCTGTATTATGTCTTGTTATATTCTAGCCCAGTTGCATATCGCATAATAGTCTCCTGCCCTGCATCCTTTTTGTCAAGAATGGCAACAGTCTTTCGTGCATGGAGTACCAGAACGCGATCGCACATACCAAGTATTTCTTCTAAATCGGATGAGATCATAATCACTGATACGCCTGTCTCGGTAAGTTCATTCATCAATTTATAAATTTCATATTTAGCACCAACATCTATCCCACGGGTAGGATCATCTAATATCAGGATGGATGGTTGCGACATTAACCATTTTGAAATAACAACCTTCTGTTGATTGCCGCCACTCAGATGATTAACCAGTACATGGAGATTCGGTGCCTTGATGGTCAATCGTTTGGCGAATTTCTGTGCCGCATCTAGTTCCTTATGGCCATCGATGTATAGGAATTTTGAAAACAGATGGAGATTCGGCAGGGAAATATTTTGCAAAATATTCTGCATCAAAATAAGCCCCTCGGCCTTCCGGTCTTCGGGCACGAGCGAAATGCCATTCCGCAGTGCATCGCGGGAGGAATGAATATCAATATCTTTCTGATTCATCCGTATGCTACCACCAACAATATGCCCCATCTCCCCGTATATGCTCATAACGAGTTCAGTTCGTCCCGAACCCATGAGCCCAGCAATCCCGAGTACCTCGCCCCTGCGTAAATTAAAGCTGGCGTCTTTTACAATAAAGGAATCGCTCCTGCGGTTTTCTGCTACCCTAAGGTTCTGTACCTCTAGGATGGCATCTCCCGGGCTGCGATCGATCTTTGGGAAACGCTCCTTCATCTCCCGCCCGACCATGTATGATATTAGTTTGCTGGTATTGAGCTCCGTCGTTGGGCTCGTCTGTATCATCTCTCCATCTCGCAGGATGGTAATATTGTCGGTTATTTGAAAGAGCTCTTCCAGTTTATGGGTAATGTAAATACAGGTAACCTGTCGTGATGCGAGGGAACGTACTATTTCTAACAATTGTGCCACCTCCCGTTCGGGGAGTGCAGACGTTGGCTCATCTAAGATGAGTATCTGTGCATCACCGGCCAGACTCTTTGCTATCTCGACCATCTGTTGTTGACCCACGCTGAGGTCTGAGATGCGCTCAAAGGGGGAAACATGTAGCTGATATTGTTGCAGGACGCGTTTTGCATCTGCATAGAGTTTGTTCCAGTTAATTACTTTTCTTGTTATCGGTTCCCATCCCAGATAGATATTTTCCCCCACCGTCATATTGGGTAGTAAGGCCAATTCCTGATGCACGATGGAAATGCCCATGTTGCGGGATTGGCTGATGGAGCTTTTCTGGAGGACGAGCTCCTCGTTATTATACAAAATACTTCCCTCGTAGGAGCCATGGGGATAGATCCCGGAAAGTATCTTCATCAAAGTGGATTTCCCCGCACCATTCTCGCCACAGAGACCATGTATTGTACCGCGTTGTACTGCAAATGAAACATCATTCAGGGCAGTAACACCAGGAAAGCGCTTGCATACATGCTTAAACTGCAAAATAGTATCGGCATTGTTGTGCATAATCGATCCATCATAGAGGGTGGCAAGCCACCCTCTATGTTTTGAAACTATGGGCGCGGAGGCCGTTGTGCTTCGGGCACATTCCGATATACTTCATCGTATGGTTGGAAACCCGAAACAATTATTTCTTCATATAAATTATCTGCGTCTACCTCGACAACAGGCAAGAAGAAACAGGCA
Source organism: Spirochaetia bacterium (assembly GCA_964291355.2). Lineage (GTDB taxonomy): Bacteria > Spirochaetota > Spirochaetia > WTKD01 > WTKD01. The sequence continues at coordinate 985,447 of OZ220223.1, forward strand.
ACGCTCCCCTTTAGGTTATCATCTAATGTAAGCTCTGCTAAAGAGAAATCCTTTAGACCCTCTACCGGTTCCTTCTGAGCAAGTTTGATGGCAATATCCATCGCTCGGGGTGATAGCTTGCGAACATCCTTGTATACAGTCATGGTCAATTCATTTGCGATAATTGACTGTGCTCCTGCAGCAGTTGCATCCTGTCCTGAAATGGGGACACGGCCTGCGAGACCCTGTGCACGGAGGGACTGAACCGCACCCAATGCAGTACCATCATTTGAAGCGACAACTGCATCAACCCGATTGTTTTGGGCTGTAAGGATGTTTTCCATGAGCTTGAGGGCATTCGCTGGATCCCAGTCTTCTACCCACTGGTCGGCAACGATGTTAATCTGGCCGCTATCAATAAGGGGCTGGAGCACCTCCATCTGACCCTGACGGAACAAGATTGCGTTGTTATCGGTTGGGCTGCCGCCAAGTAGGACGAAATTACCGCTGTCACGAACCTTTAGAATGCCGCGTGACTGGGCGCGACCCACTTCGACATTATCGAAGGACAGGTAGGCAGCCAAATTTGATGTCTTTATCAACCTATCATAGGCCAGAGATGGAATGCCCTCTGCAGCTGCAGCATCGACCGCAGTTGCTGCGGCATCACCATCCTGTGCAACGATAATTAAAACATCGGCGCCCTGTAAAATCATATTTTCGATCTGATCATTTTGCAGTTTTGTATCTTGATTGGCAACCTGAGATATTACCTGGACTCCTCTTTCTTGCCCGAGTTGGGTTAGGAGGGCTTGCTCACGAGGCCAGCGTTCTGTTGCAAAATCCGAAAAAGATAAACCAATAACAATTCTTCCATCATCTGCTTCCTGTCCGCCGCCAGCAGGCAACTGCACTGCTACTAGAACACATAACAAGACGAAACATATTGCATATTTCATAATGTACCTCCAAATGTATATTATATCTTAGTATATTCTAAAACTGTGCATTATTACAAGTCATTCAGTGGAGTACAATGCGAGTAATTTTTTCTGATACAGTATAAATACAATGCCTGCAATTACTGTCGTCCCCATCATTATGGACAACAGGGGAATACTGGTAATATATGGGAGAATGTAAGTAGTGAGCTCCTTTCCAATGATAAGACAGAGCAGAGCAGCAAGCGCTGGAATAGCCGAGGGAGCACTCATTCTTACAGCGAGTACGAGGTAGTTTACACAGCTAATCAAGGCGATGATAGCGATGATGGTATCGATCGGCAAATCGTCCGCCGTCCTGTAGAGAAATTCAGCACTAATCTCTTTGGTATCAATGGGCATGATGTACGCAATGGCCATAGAAATGAGTAGCATCATCAACAAATGCACCCCCGATTTTTCTGCCCTCATGCCTAGGGCCAAGATACTGGAAATGAATAAGCAGGATACCCCAAAGATGCGACCAAAATATATGCTGCGCAGGAGGAGATAGCCCAAACTCCTTTCTATCGGATAGACCTTAGTCCATGCAATCCATAGACGTGCAAGGTCGAATGAAAACGTCAATATATAGAGGCAGAGGAAAAATAGAACCGTCGTACGATAGTGGGACAGTCTATACAAAAGAAAAGGAGAAGCGAAGAGTGATATAATTGCAAGGGTTCCGGCAAAGAGCACATTCCGTAGGATGAACTGAGAGGCAATGGCTTGAGAGGGAATGCCGAGGATATTGTTTTCTGTTAATGATGTCGCAAGATCCTCAGAGAGTTCCTGCCACTGGAAGAGGAAAAACACGGAGGTCATAATGATGACCATGGCTATGAGAAAGAAAGAGCCATATAGAAGTCGTTTTTTGCCAACATAATTCATCTCGGTAATTATACTGATAAAATAACAAAAAAGCTATACTTTTTCTCATGATCGTAGTATACTAAAATTTAAGGTACAAAGTAGATGACGTGTATAAATACAAGATTGCATTGCGTAGTACTTCTTTTCTTTATAGCCACGGCTCTTTTTGCAGTGGATACTGCATTATTCGCAAACCTTGGTTTTTCTGAAGATGGAGAGGTGTTCGTGTTTGCGCAATATGGAGTTATTCAGGACAAACTGTTTGCTGATATTTTTTTCGTAGATATATTGAAAAATGAGTTTTTGCCTGGAGCCACGCGTTCGGCTGTATATTCTGTTCCACTATCGGCTGGACAGAATGGTGTAAGTGGATTGTATACGCTGCTTCTTGAGAGTAGGGACCTCATTCATGAACATGAGATAAATCACTTATATCAGGGGAGATTAATTTATTTAGCTGTAAGTTTGGAAGATAATCAGGAAGAATTCGAATTTCGCGATTTTGAAGGCGAGAAAAAATATAGAGTGCAACTCCACCAATCTCAACAATTTTATGGAACGGATGTAGAGGCAGAATTTTCCATCACGCTCCAGGTGGCTGATGAACAAAGTAAGCAAAAATACATCGTTGGAAGACCTGATTATTATCGTAGTGGGGTATCAGAATATACAATACGACAGATCATCCTTTCGCCGCCAGAAACGGCTCTCATATTTGTCGTTGATAAGATATATGCAACGGCTGACGCACAACGTGTGCGCTACATGGTCGAGACAGTAGGTATACAATAAATTATGGCAGAAAGCATTACACCTCGTGCAAGCAGTTATGCGGACTGGTATATAGACATAGTTCTGGGTGCACAACTAGCTGATTATAGTCCGGTTAAGGGCTGTATGGTTATTCGTCCCAGAGGGTATCGCTTATGGGAACTGATACAATCCGAGCTGGATGCTCGGCTAAAAGCAACAGGGCATCAGAACGCCTATTTCCCCCTCCTCATACCCGAACGCTTCATACACCAGGAAGCGGAGCATGTAGAGGGCTTTGCACCCGAGCTAGCCATAGTTACCCATGGTGGCGGAGAAAAACTAGCAGAGCCACTGGTTATACGCCCAACATCTGAAACAGTAATATGGAGCATGTACAAAAAATGGATACAATCCTATCGGGATCTTCCGATCCTAATTAATCAATGGGCCAATGTATTGCGATGGGAAAAACGTACGCGGCTGTTTTTACGAACAACAGAATTCTTGTGGCAGGAAGGGCATACAGCCCATGCAACTGCCGAGGAAGCAGAGGAAGAGGCACAGAAGATATTTACCCTGTATCAGGACTTCGTTCGAGATTACATGGCGATATCGCTCGTAGCCGGAAGAAAGAGTGAAAGCGAAAAATTTGCCGGGGCCATCACTACCTATGCAGTAGAAGCAATGATGCAGGACGGCAAGGCATTGCAGGCAGGAACATCACATTTTCTCGGACAGAATTTTGCAAAGGCCTTTGATGTACAATTCCAAACGCAGAACGGTGGAAGGGAATATGTATGGGCTAGCTCCTGGGGAGTCTCAACCCGTCTGATAGGTGCGTTGATAATGGCACATTCTGATGACAAGGGGTTGATATTGCCTCCGCGACTGGCTCCAACACAGGTGGTTATCATCCCCCTGCTACACGGGAAAAACAGCGGAGAGGTCATGCAGGAAGCGAAGCTCTTATACCAAAAGCTCGCCGTTGATAACCGTGTGGAAATTGATACCGATGAACAGAATACCCCTGGTTGGCGTTTTTCGGAATGGGAATGTCGAGGCGTGCCACTTCGGATAGAGCTCGGACCCCGTGATATCGAAAAACAATCAGCAGTACTCGTGCGGCGAGATACGGGAGAAAAGAGCTTTGTGCCTCTCACAGACCTAATGTCTGTGGTGCAGAACACCTTGGAAGAAATTCAGCAGGACTTGTACAATAAACATCATAACTTTGTACAAAGTAACAGCTATTATCCCGAAAACTATACGGAGTTCTGCAGTTACTTTGCTGAACAACAATCGGTTTTTGCCTATGCTCCCTGGGATGGAAACCCCGACACAGAAAAGCAAATCAAGGAACAAACAAAGGCAACAATCAGGGTTATAGATCCCCCGATAGAAAGAAGCATAGAGGGACAGCGTTGCATCTGCTCGGGCGAAGCGGCCCAGTACTATGCCCTATTTGCTAAATCATACTGATGCCATTGTCTGCATCGATTAATTACTAGATTATTGGAGTATTCGCGATATCGTCTTCTGAGATGCGTTGAGGATGTCTTTGTGTCTTGCACTGATAATGTGATTGATGCATCCGATAGTCATAACATCCATAAAGGCACCTAGGCGGGTTAATATCAGCATAATTGGCAGGAGGATAAAATATAACTCCTGCGTATTTTCATTATACATAACCGATAGACTTGAGAGCAGTACAATAATAGATTGTTCCGGGGCATAGGATATTGCCAGCGAGAGGGCAGTCAGTAAGGAAAATATCAGCGCAATTTGTTGAAACTGTATTTCCAGTGCACTGTATGAACGCAGAACAACAATAAAAGAACTCCCTGTTACCAGCACCGTACCTACTCTACAGAATAGCAAACCGAGGGTACTCGTCATATGATTACTTGCAGGGGTATCCTCATGTGCCGTGTACAAGGTCGCCGTGCTAAACAGTACATTGCCCGTTACCAGGGCTGAGATGGCAGGAGGCAACATGTTGCTAAACCACGTACGGGGAGATGCCCCGATAAGGAAGGTAAGCAGCAGGGGATAGACAATACAGACAATGAGCAGGATACACATTGTCAGCACCAGCACCAGTGTAAGAAATATGTTAATTTCTAGGATTGTGCGAATCTGCAATACCGAATGAGCCGCCAAGAATGTGCAGGAAAAGATAAGTATGATACGCATGATGGACAGCAATCGATACATCATGCTCCACATTGATTGGCTAAAACGGAAGAGTAGATTATCATTCTGATGTTCACGATACATCATAATGCCAAAAATAAAGGCCAATACAACTAGGGGGAGGAGGTTGCTGCTTGATCCGGTAAAGACATGGAAAAAATTATCCGGAAAAATTGCAGAGAGCTGATCCAGTAGCGGCGGTATATTCAGTGGCGGCGTTTCCTGTGGCGTTGGAGGAATACGGTCGGAGATAAGACCGAAACCAATGCCAATGCCCAGTATGCTGCTTATGACGGTAAATAGTATGAGGAGGAGGGCAAAAAACAGGATGGATTTGAGCAGCAATTTTCTACTCATGAGCTGATGTATAGCAATGATAATACTAAGGAAGGCAGAGGGAAAGACGAGGTACGTACCAATGCCGGTCATGGTCAGAGCCACTGCGCGAAAAATATCGAGGGTATTCTGGGTTGTATTAGGGAAAAAGCCGATAAGGGATCCTGCAATAATTGCAAGTGTATATTGCCACCACATCCTTACTGCTTAAATATAGACAGAGGTGAACGATCGCCCGAATAGCGGATCCACTTTTTCTGATATTTTTCCTTTCGTTGGTTTTCCAATACATATTTTACGAAGTTCTCTGTCTCGTCATCATAGGTATAGAATGCCTTGATATTGATGGGATAGGATTCATATATCTCTAAGAGGGTATCAACTATGCTCCTGATGGTCGGAAACAGGATTTTCCCGAAGGCTGTCACCGATGATATTTCTGGAATCTGCCATGCAATGGTTAAGGTCCCCCTCCCGTTTCGATGGAAGAGATTGATAATTTCTCTAAAGATAAAGAGGGTGCTTTTGATAGCATTGTCTATCAATTGATCGATGGTTGTCCATGATGCTTCGTGAAAGGCCTTGCTTAGAGGAGCTGTATATATGGTAACGATGGCTTCGTCAATGAGGGTCGGAGAATTCTCTATCCGTGTAATGACTGTCCGGGCAGATATTGGAGAATGTGCCGTCCACGGCAGATAGTGGAAGGTACTCTCCTCGGAATCCTCTGTTGCAATATCATCTCCCTCAGTATTTGTTGCGATGATGTAATTTTCGGGATCCTTCTTAAGTTCAGCGATGAAGGCATCATGGAGATGCGACGTAATGCCCGCTATGAACAGTGACCTAGACATGCTATGATAGTAACATAACTTTTTGATGGTAACAAGTATGAAGATAGCAATGGTTCAGATGAGTTCAGTTGTTGGTGATTATCTCGGGAACAGGCAGAAGATACTTCAATTTTCCGTTGATGCGAAAGCAAAAGGAGCGGACATTGTTGTGTTCCCCGAAGCCGCACTCTGTGGCTATCCGCCACAGGATCTCTTACGCTACGATGCCTTTCTTGAGGACAGTGGACAGGCAATTAAGTACTTATGCGAGCAGCTTCCGCATGGTATTGTCATCTTCTTTGGCTGCATCCGGGCACATACGACTATCCATACCCAGCTGTACAATGGTGTTATTGGTATATGTGATGGCAGGGTAGTGTACTGGCAGAGTAAGACCCTGTTGCCAACCTATGATGTGTTTGATGAAGCACGCTATTTTACACCGGCCGATAGCTGGGATATTTATACTGTAGCGGGTCTGCGCTGTGGGATAAACATCTGCGAGGATATCTGGCTATATAGCTCATTGAACGATCAATCCTACAATCTTGATCCGGTAGATGCTATGATGCAACAAGCATGCGATCTTCTTATCATTCCTTCGGCATCTCCCTATGAACGCAGAAAACTGGAATATCGGATTGACTTGCTACGGAATATCTGGGAAAACTATAAGAAGCCGATGCTGTACGTTAATTCAGTGGGTGGCAATGATAGTCTTATTTTTGATGGATATTCGATGTACATGAATGCCGAAGGAAGGATCACAGAAATGATGCCCGGCTTCGTTGAAGACATGTTTATACTTGATCTTAATCTGACAGAGAAAGAAATTCCAAGCAGTAAAACAGCCCGCGGGCTGTCCCACGTCACAACGGCCCTGAGTGCAGAGGCGGAGCTGAGTAATATGGAGCAATCCCTTGAGCTTGGCATAAGAAGTTATGTACAACGAACGGGATTCAGCCGAGTGCATCTCGGACTATCGGGGGGCATTGATTCTGCCCTCGTGGCAACATTGGCAAGCAGGGCACTGGGTCCTGAGAATGTACAATGTTTCTTACTGCCTTCTGTTTTTACATCGGCGGCAAGTGGGGATGATGCTCGGAAACTTGTTGAATCTTTGGGAATTCACTGTCAGGAGTTACCTATTCGTTCATTGATGGATGCCTATACGCAGGTATTGGAACCCCTTATTCCATCCTTTGCAGAGAGTGTTGCAAGCGAAAACATTCAGGCACGTATCCGGGGCAATCTACTCATGGCCTATTCAAACCATCACCACTCTCTACTGCTTGCAACTGGTAACAAATCTGAATTATCGGTCGGATATTGCACCCTGTATGGGGACATGGCAGGGGGGCTAGCGCCACTTGGAGATGTGTTCAAAACGGAAGTCTACGAGCTTTGTTCTTTTATCAATCGGGATGCAGAAATAATTCCTCAGGAGATACTCCAAAAAGCACCGAGCGCAGAGTTGCGTCCAGATCAAAAAGATGAGGACAGCCTCCCTCCCTATGACATTTTAGATGCTATCTTGGGCTTGTATATAGTGGAAGAGAGAGACAGCCGTGCTATCATAGAACGGGGCTATGATGTCGATACTGTAGAGAGGGTTATTCAAATGGTTTGTTATGCAGAATTTAAGCGCTTTCAGGCAGCTCCGGTACTTCGTGTCTCATCTCGTGCTTTCGGACAGGGTAGACGGATTCCTATTGCTCGCATAAACCCTGTTCAATACTCTTGACATTATAGATCATTGTATATACAATATTTGCTAGGCAGTCGAACAAATGAAGGATGTTGTTTTTATTGAAGCTGAAATACTAACTGTTGCACCCACGAACAAGGGGCACGCGGTTTTTGTTAAACCTCTCAAAAATGATCTTGTTGTCCCTATTTTTGTGCGACAGCTAGAATCACAGGCAATACTTTTCGGCATATCTAAAATTTCCATTCATCGCCCCCTCACCCATGATCTCATCACTGATCTCTTGCAGAGATTGAATGTCGAGGTTGAGCGGGTTGAAATTACTGACATGAAAGATAAGACCTTTTATTCTAGGATTATCTTAAAACAAGGTATGAGGCGTTTTTCGATAGATGCCAGACCCTCAGATAGTTTGAGTATAGCATCCCGCACTGGTTGCGTGCTGTATATAGCAGAACCAGTTGTTGAGGAAGCCGGAGTTTCTCTTTCGTTGATGCAAGAGCGTGTTCAGAAAGAAGATGTTGCCCCCGCTGTAGATATACCCATGGAAGAGCGGGATAGATTGGAAGAAGAGCTACAACAAGCGATTGTGGAAGAGAACTATGAGCAGGCCGCGCGTATACGCGACCGTCTCCAACAGTTATGATCTTCTTTCAGAAATACTGGTTTTCTCTTGCTACCATCATCGTGAGTAGCACTGTACTTGTTCTGTATTTTAGTGGTCGTTCTTTTCATATTCCCCTATCTCCCCTGACGTTTCGCCTGTTGGTGATGTTCTTCCTCGGTCTTTCCATAGATACCCAGGAATTGCGAAGATCGTTTCGGTGCATGCGTTTCCAGCTTTTTATCCAAACATGGATTTTTTTTGTTTTTCCGCTCGTTATACTTATTATTTCTGCGCTCGTCTCGCGTATTGTTCTTAGCACGGGCACAGAATTTGCCCCGGGCACCTATCATACCCTGCTTGCTGTGGCTGTGTTACCGACGACCATATCTAGTGCAGTAGTATTTACGCGGAATAGCCATGGTAATACTGCCCTCAGTATGATGAGTAGTACAACGTCAAACATTCTGGGTATTATCCTAGCCCCATTTAGTTACATGATATTATCAAGCCAGTTTATGCAGTTTACATACATATTCCCACTGCTACAAAAGATACTCCTTATCGTACTGATTCCCTTCCTCATTGGACAGCTGCTTCGTTATGTGCTTATTCAGAAAAGAAAAGAGCAGCATACTATTAACAGATATCTTGGCACTGGCTGTAACATTATTGTCCTTGTTAATATTGCATTTTCCGTAAATCAATTACAGGCAGGCATTATTTTTACGGACATATTTATCCCCTTTCTCCTCTTTGTCTCGGGCTATTGTGTATTTATTTTTCTTACAGTTTCTGTGTTACACTTCAGTCCGCTGCCACGGCAGGATCGCATATCATTTTTATTTCTTTGTAGCCAGAAAACACTCGCATTTGGGGTGCCTCTTCTTGCACTCATGCTGCAACAAGATTCTACGCTCTACACCCAGTCCCTGATTATCTTGCTGGGATTGGTGTTATTGCAGTTCAGCGTTGGAGGACTGTTGCAGTTTTACTATCAGTATGTTCAGACCGTTTAGCTTTTTAGAAATTCGGACTAAGGCCAAATAATGGTGCAGAAATAATCTTCTACTGTTTCTGCGCGACGGATCTCTTTGATGCCGCCATCGGCTTGCAACAATAATTCTGCACAACGCAGTTTTCCATTATAATTGAAACCCATTGAATGACCATGTGCACCGCTATCGTGGATAAAGACGAGGTCGCCGACGTCAATATCAGGGAGTGGGCGATCGATGGCAAATTTGTCATTATTTTCGCAGAGACTGCCGGTTATATCATATGTCATATTTGCGGGCTCCTTTTCTTTTCCAGCCACAGTAATATGGTGGTAGGCCCCGTACATGCCAGGGCGCATAAGGTTTGCCATATTAGCATCAAGACCAATATAACTTTTGTATGTATTTTTTTTGTGTAAGACCCGACTGACGAGATATCCGTAGGGTCCGGTAACCACCCTTCCGTTTTCCATAGAGATGCGTACATTACCGGCACAGGGTTCTCCGACATATTCACGGTAGGTTGCAAGTAATTCTTCGGAGAGTCGGTCTATGTCTACGGGAGTTTCTTCCGGGCGGTAGGGAATGCCGATTCCCCCACCAATATTAATGTGTTCAATGTCAATCTTTAGCTGGTCTTGTATCTCTCTTCGAAGTTGAAATAATAATTCTGTAGTTTCAACAAAATAACGATGGTTTAATTCATTTGATGCAACCATTGCGTGGAGGGCAAATTTTTTGGCGCCGTATTCCTGCAATTTCTTGTAACCCTGGAATGTTTGTTCACGGGTTAGACCATATTTTGATTCTGTTGGGGCACCGATAATGGTATTGCCGCGCTTCAGATTGCCCGGATTGTAACGCAGTGCCACCATGCTAGGCATCGGGAGGGACTGAGCATACGTGTCGATAAGTTCAAGGGAATCGAAATTAATAATCGCATCCAATTTTTGTGCGGTCTCAAATTCTGTCTGGGGCGTTGTATTTGAGGTAAACATAACATCTTGACCTCGTATACCTAATTTTGATGCCAAAAGTAATTCCGGAAGAGAACTACAATCACAGCCCATTCCTTCTTCAAAGAGCATCTGTAGGATATTTGGATTTGGGAGTGCCTTAACGGCAAAATAGTTTCGGTATCCACCCGTATTACTTGTTTCTGATGGTAACCATGAGAAGGCCTCGTATAGACGACGAGCATTGTGTCGTATTGCTGCTTCATCGTATATATAAAATGGGGTCGGATATGTCTTGGCTATGTCTTCTAATGCCGCGCTATCAACTGGGGTTGTCTTCATTGTCTTGTTCCTTCGTCCTGTTTCATGTACTGATAGACCCATCGAAATAGTCCATTGATTCTACTTCCAAAACGGGTTTTCATGTACCTTGGTACAAGTGCTGTCACTGGAGTTGTTCGTACTCCGCCGAGACCATACACAATAATACCATCTTGATATATCCACGCCGTAACATGGATAAACATTTTTTGTTCTCGTGCCACAACAGTAATGCCATTATGTTTGAGAACATCGTAATTTCTAACTCGATAGTTCATGTATTCCGCGTTTGCTGTGAGATCTATGCGAGAAGCAATGTCGCCAAACGGAGGAAAGTCCTGTAAAACATAAAATTCGCGGGATATTATCTCGTCTGATGTTGTTTCTGGTATTGTAGTACGCGACTCTGGAGTATCAATCATTTGCGATGAAGCAAATAAGATGCCAATCTCATTATTTCTATATGGCTTGGTATATTGAATGCCCGTCAGGAGTGATGGATGGGTGAATAGGTAGTACATTTGATACATCTTCTCTAATGGTTTTGATGTAGGGATGTACATTATTGTTTCAGTGGCAACTCGTGGTTCCAATGCTTTATAGGTTTCCAGCTCTCTCGTTATGTTTGAGACCTCAGGTGCTAGGATGCCGATGGTGTTCTTATCGCTTTCTTTGAGAATCATCCCCTCATTCTGTAATTGCTGGAATCGCTTTGAACTTAACGCCATATATTGTGTTTCTGCCCATACTGAAATAGATACAAGAAAGAATATAATTGTCATAGCAAAAAATTTCATGTACAATGGTATCAAGATTACTATGGAATACACAACCCAATGACACAACAAAGGATTGAATTATTAGCATTATTCGGGGAATTGATATGTTATCACATCGCTTTGGTTATAACCATTGCGCTTCGTTTTGGACTGGAGCAATTTACCTATCATTATGCTATACATTTTCGTCCCTTTGCCATCCTCTTTTTTCTCTGGTTGCTTGTATCGTATATCAGTGATCTATACAAGGTAGCGGTCTTTGCCATACATCCCCGGCGCTACATATTTGTTATTCTTACATATTTTTGCATGTCGATTATGTACTTCTATCTCTTCCCTCATTTTGGGATTACTCCAAAGACTAATCTCATCATTCCCGTTTTGTTTTCGGGTATTCTGTCCTATTATTGGAAGGAATTATTGCGACACATTCTTACTCGACTGAGCGTATTCCGTTCCTTGGTATTTATTGGCGGGGGACAGTCTACGATTGAATTAATCAAAAAATTACACAGCGATCCCACACTGGGTTTTACAGTTACTTCGTTTTTTTGTGAGGGAGACTGTCCACCGGTGCTACGTGATTATGGACTCACTGTTTTGGATTCTATGGATGCAGTTATGCATTACTGTCAGAAGAATAAGGTATATGCCATAGTTACAGACGATCAAAAATATTTTCGTCATATACTGCATAGTCCAATTGCCCGACACATACACCTATATCACAGTACATCCCTCTGGGAAACGATAAATGAAAGCATCCCTCCCTATGGTATTGAAGATTCCATTTTGCTTCCTATTTTGATTTCTAACATCCATAGCTCATTGTACTTGCAAGTAAAACGTTTTTTGGATTGTCTCCTTGCCTTTATGTTATTGCCCTTTGTCTTTCCTGTGTCGATTATTGTAGCACTGGCTATACGTCTCAGTAGCAAGGGTCCCATATTATATCGCCAGATTCGTGTGGGGCAGTATGGCAAGGAATTTTGCATCTATAAGTTCAGGAGTATGAATGTAGATGCTGAAAAAGACGGCCCCCAGTGGTCTCCCCAGGGGGATGCACGAATAACCAAGTTAGGGGCATTTCTGCGCGCATGTCATTTGGATGAGCTGCCACAAATTGTCAATGTATTACTTGGCGACATGAGCTTTATTGGTCCAAGGCCGGAACGTCCAGAATTTGTCGCAGAGTTATCGGGAGAATCCCCCTTGTATGTTTTACGGCATCTCATACGGCCGGGAATATCTGGCTGGGCTTCTGTTCGCACGCCCTATGGTGCCTCTATTGAAGAAAAAATAGATCATCTTTCCTATGATTTTTACTATGTAAAGAATTTTTCATTAATACTAGACACACGAATTTTCTTCAAAACATTGTTACGTGTTCTTTCCCAGGGTGGACGCTAATACGTTTTCGATATGAATAGTGAGTATCAATCGATCTTTGTATCAAAATGGACGATAGTATATATGGTCTGTTTATGAAATTCTCATCTGTAATTTTTTTCTTGTTTCTCGCGGGTCTATGTTGGGGAGTCGAATACAAGATTCGAAGTGTAGATTTTATAATTGATGGGAGAAGCAAGGAATACACAATTCGTTCTTATCTTTCAGACATTGTAGTGGGGAAGAGCTTTGAGAGCGAAGATGATTTTCTTGATTTCATCCTTGAACAGAAGCAACGCCTTGCGAGCGAGCGAACCATTGGACGTTCCCACATTGTTCATACGCTTGAGGTATTAGGCGATGTCTATCAGATTGATATTACCATTTATGTCTATGATACTTGGAATGTCATTCCCCTCCCATATTTTAAGTATGATGATAATGATGGTCTTACCTTGAGTCTTCGTCTGCGCGATTATAATACCTTCGGACAACAAGGATACATGGCCTTAGATTTCGATTACGATTACAAGTCAGTGGCCGGGGGCACATGGAACCACGGAGCCCGGTTTAATTTTAAGCTCGATTCTCCCATAAAAATAATAGATCAAAAGTTTGACTTATTATTGCAACAAAAAATTGAATATTATCTTTCCCAGGGGGTAACAAGTGATACGATTGCTGGAATGCAATACAATCTCAATTTGGAAGATCACGTCCTGTACCTGGGATATCATCAGCAAATATTCTATTCAAATGATGCCCAAGCGGGTTACGAGGATGCTTTCTACGGTCAAAGTTATCCGTTTATTGGTGCGCGTATAGATGTCGGCGTCAGTGCACCATTTTTTGGATCATTCTGGTATGAACCACAGATAGCAGTGCGCATGCATTATAATTTTGAGAATAAAAAATTATCGGAAGCAAAACAGGGGGTAAGATTAGAATTCAAAAATGTTTTTACTCTTGGTTCACACATGTGGATTGATAACTTTCGTCAGGGTATGGAGCTACAGCTGGATAATTTTAACTGGTATAAGCCGGAGAGCAACGTAAAAAACTTCTGGGACGTAGAAAATCAGCTGAGTTTTACGGGATTCTGGAAGGTGGCTCCCATAGTGCATATATCGCATCGTTCCATCATACGCTATGCACCAAATAGTGGGATAGAGAAGCCCGGGAAATATCTTAGGGGAGTACTAAACAAGGGTGTGTTTAAGGATTCTGGTCAACTGGCCTTCTTCCTGAATAATGACCTGACCATCCTTCTATTTAAGGCAGAGCCTGCATTTGAAGCACACATGTCTTTCTTCTTTGATTTTGGTATTGTGTATGACTATAATCAGTCCTTTGATCTTCTCCAGGATATTCAATATGCAGTAGGAATAGAGGGTATACTCTTTCCGATCTTTGCAAAGAGTTTTTTCATGCGTATGTCCTTCGGGCTGAACCTTAATTCTATTATTAAAAGTGGAGAGGAGAATGGTTGGCAACGTTTTTGGTCAAGTCGGGAACTATTTATTGGTGTGGGACATCACTTCTAGATCTACCCCTGTCTCACTGCATGTATCATTGCGAGGCATAGTTTTTTATCGTTTAATCCGTAGATGTGTATCGGGAATCCTGCCTGATGCAGTGCACGGCTCTGTTCGATAGCCCAATCTATTCCAATTGCTCGAATTTCCTCTGCTGTGCGAGAGTCATATATTTTCCTGAGCAAAGGTGCAGGTACTCGTGCTCCGGCAGCCAGATCGGCCATGCGCTGCATTTGCTCCATGCTGGTAATTGGCAGGATGCCTGCAACAAGCGGGACCCCGATACCAGCCAGCTGGCAGCGTTCTGCAAAGTCGAGAAAATCACGATTATCAAAAAATAATTGGCTTACCATATAATCGCTGCCAGCATCGATCTTTGCCTTCATATAGTCCATTTCCCGTAGACGGTTCGGACATTCCGGATGTCCTTCAGGAAATGCTGCTACACCAATACTCATTGCAGGAAAGGTCTCTCGTATATACTGCACCAAGTCTCCTGCATAGGCAAAATCGCCCGAAGCTTCACTTTGTCCTGCATCGCCACGCAGTGCGAGGACATTATGGATGTCATTCTCTACATATTTGCCGAGCAACTCGTTCATATCCTGTCTACTACATCCTGCGGAGGTTGTATGTGCAACGGTGGGTATTTTGTATCGATTTTTTATATCTGCAACTAGAAGCTGCGTGGCATTGCCGACCTTAGCACCGCTATGCTGGGTTATGCTGATATAGTCGATACTGCCTTCAAGCTCTTCAAGAATTTCATATAATATCTTTTGCCCCCGTTCAGTTTTTGGTGGAAAAAATTCTATGCTTAATAAGGGAGTGGTGGAGCTCTGAATACGATCGGCGATACGAACTGGCATTGTTACGAGATTGCTTGTTGCAGGGCAGTGATTTTCGCGGGATCCACCTGTTCCCAAGGAAACATTGACCTGCCAAAATGACCAAAGCTTGCCGTCTGTGCATACTGAATTGTCTTATTGTCTGTCAATGAGAGAGCTGCAATAATACCGGCAGGTGTACAATCAAACACGGAACGTATGGCCTGCTCTATTGCTGGTGTCGCAATCGTATTCCCCGAGCATTGTACTGCAATGCTGACGGGTTCTGCAACTCCTATAGCATAGGCAAGGCATATTTCGCAGGTATCGGCTAATTCAGCTGCAACAATAGTTTTTGCTATGTAACGCGCCATATAGGAAGCAGAGCGATCGACCTTACTCGGATCCTTCCCGCTGAAGGCGCCACCACCATGCTTACACATACCACCGTAGGTGTCGACCATGATCTTTCTTCCTGTAAGTCCGGTGTCTGCCTGAACACCACCAATAACAAAGCGCCCGGTAGGATTAATATGAAAGATCGTATCATCATCTAAGAGATTGCTCGGTTCCAATACTGGTTTAATAATATGCCGGACAATGTCTTCCCGGAGTTGTTCTATACGTACATCCGGTTTATGTTGCTGACTAAAGACGATGGTCTGTATTCGCTTCGGGACATTATTTTCGTACAGTATCGATACCTGACATTTGCCATCGGGCAACATGTTCGGAAAATTTCCTGAACCTCGGATTTCCTTTGTCTTCATCATCAGCATATGTGCATACATTATAGGGGCAGGCATAAGCTCTGGAGTTTCCCGACATGCATAGCCGTACATCATACCTTGATCGCCAGCTCCCTGTTGTTTCTCTGTTGTGTTATCAACTCCACGAGCAATATCCTTGCTCTGTTCATTTATTGCTGTTATAACAGCAATGCTGTTCCCATCGGTGCCCGTATCGTGGTCATTATATCCAATGTCCTGTATCAATTTTCGGGTGATGGATTGTACGTCAATATAGGCAGAGGTTGTTATTTCTCCCCCTACAAGGATAAAGCCATTTCCTGCAAATACCTCGCAAGCGACTCTACTGGCTCTATCTTGATGCAGGCAAGAATCCAGTACTTTGTCTGAAATTTGATCGGCTACTTTATCGGGATGCCCATTAGAAACTGACTCAGATGTATATATAGTCTGCATATCACTCTCCCTAATACCGATATTGGTCAGTTTTGAAGGGACCCTCTGGTGAGGCAGCGATATAATCACTTTGTACCTGATTCAGAGTCGTAAGTTTCGCCCCTAGGGCCTCAACATGGATGCGTGCAACAAATTCATCATCAGAACGATCTAAAAGATGTACACCCGGGGCTACATCTTCCTGCCATAGGCGGAGCTGGGCAAGTACCTGATTGGTAAAACTAATACTCATAACAAAGCTGGAATGTCCGGTTGCACATCCCAAATTCATCAGTCGTCCTGCAGCAAGGAGAAATATACTCGGTCCATTATGAAAGGTATAGCGATCGACCTGCGGTTTAAGATGTTCTATAATGATGTTCGGCACAGATTGCAGTGCATGCACTTGAATTTCATTATCAAAATGACCAATATTGCATACAATTGCGCCATCTTTCATTGTGCTCATCTGTTCTGTCGTAATAACATCACGATTTCCAGTTGCCGTAACATATATATCTGCTTCTCCAAGGGTCTCCTCGAGGGTAGTTACCGTATAGCCCTCCATAAGGGCCTGCAGGGCACAAATTGGATCACATTCCGTTACAATTACCCGTGCTCCAAATGCCTTGAGACTCTGAGCGCAACCCTTTCCAACATTTCCAAAGCCGCATACCACTGCAATTTTTCCTGCTATCATAACGTCCATCGAGCGCTTGAGTCCATCAATAAGACTCTCGCGACAGCCGTATAGATTGTCGAATTTACTTTTCGTTACTGAATCATTTACATTTATAGCTGGGAATAGTAGTTTGGCATCCTGATGTCTCTGTAGTAGGCGCAGAACACCGGTTGTCGTTTCCTCGCTTACACCGCGCAGCTCTTTCTGCACCCGATGCCAGAAGTCAGGTTGTTTTGTATGGAAATTACGTAGTGTTTGCTTAATAATTTCCTCTTCATCATTATCAGAGGGGCTATGTACCCAGGGATCTCCATTTTCCATTTCATATCCCTTGTGTGCCAATAATGTCGCATCGCCGCCATCATCAACAATCAAATTTGGAACTGAATTGTTTGGAAAGGTAAATGCACGGAGGAGAAGATCCCAGTACTCCTGTAAACTTTCGTTCTTCCATGCAAAAACAGGAACTCCCTTCGGCTTATCGATGCTGCCGCCATTCTTTTCCGGGCCACAGACCACGGCTGCTGCAGCGGCATCTTCTGTAGAATAAATATTACAGCTTGCCCATCGAATATCAGCCCCGAGCTCGCTCAGTGTCTCGATTAGAACGGCAGTTTGTTTTGTCATGTGTAAACTGCCAGTAATTCGTGCAGCTGCAAGAGGTTTATTAGCTGCGTGAATCTCCCGCAACTTCATTAATCCAGGCATTTCCATTTCGGCTATTGTAAGATCTTGCCGACCCTCTTCGGCCAATAAGAGATCTTTTACATCGTATTCCATATTCCGCATTGTATCTTAGGAAAAACAATATTGCAAGAGCAGGAATTATATGCAATAAAAATATCTTTGCTGTACTCGTAAGATATATTGTTCTGATGTTACATATGATGATGTTGGGGGCAAATGGGCAGTTAGGTTCATCTGTTCCGAGCTGCCTGGAATGTCCAGAAGTAGATGAGCAAGAATATAATCACCGCAGTATATCTGATCGCGCACAATAACCTTTGCACTAAGGGCAGGAGAGCAATTATCTTGCAGTGCGTCATCCTGTTGGCATAGTACAATGTTTTGGGGGCGAATAAGGATTTGCAACTGCTTACGATGCTTCTTTTCAGATTTTTGTATATTTCTAATTGCACTATGTGGAAGGGTGCCTAACACTGTATGAACACCCTCATCATCAATGGATAGGGGAAAGAGGTTTGCTTCTCCAAAAAATCGTGCTGCATAATTACATGATGGTGCTTCATATAGTCTTTGTGGTGCACTATATTGGATTAATTTTCCTCCCCTAATTAATGCAATTTTATCGGCTATCATGAATGCCTCATCACGGTCGTGTGTTACTATAAGGGCTGATAGACCGGTCTTACGAATAATGCGTAAAATAGATGGCAGGATACGGAGTTTAAGTGCCGTATCTAAACCATTGAAGGGTTCATCCATCAACAATATGGAGGGCTCAGGAGCTAGGGCACGGGCAAGAGCGACGCGCTGTTTTTCGCCTCCTGAAATTTCATGAGGATATCGAAGCAATATTTTAGTAATTTCAGTTATATCAGCGAGGAGCTCAATGCGACTTTTCCGAAATGATTTGTTCCTTTCGCTGATGCCGAACTCTATATTTTGTTTTACAGTCATATGTGGGAAGAGGGCGTATTCTTGAAACACATAGCCAATCCGCCGCTCCTCTGCTGCCATAGAAAAATTATTATTACAGAGCAAAGTATTGTCCAGCAAGATATCGCCATTGTTTGGCTGTTCAAATCCACTAATCAAGCGCAGAAGTGTTGTTTTCCCGGATCCACTGTTTCCAACCAGTGCGACGATCTTCCCCCGTTCTATGCTCAGATTGACATTTTGGAGTGCTGTAGCATCCCCATTATTGTAGTATTTACTGACATCCCTGATGTGTAGTCGTTCTTGCATTATTTCCGTTCCCAGTATACCAGAGTTGCGATAGAAAGGAGGCCGAATACAATGAGAATGAGGGAAGGCAGTGCAATTGCCGGAAGCTGTTCATTGATGACGAGCTCATGAATTTTAATGGCTATAGTTTGAAAATTAAATGGTCTGAGGATGAGCGTTAGCGGGAGGTCCCGCATAAGATCGCTAAATACCAATACAGCACCAGTAAGAACAATGGGCCACATAAGAGGCAGGTGTACGCGCAGCAAAGTAACCCGTGCAGATTTCCCCAAAGATCGGGATGCTTCTTCAAAATGCCCGTGACCACTTTGTAAAAAATTATAGAGAGAATAGTGTGCGACAGCCATATAGCGTACCAGATAGGCATAGACAAGCACAGCCAATGATCCACTCATCATAACAGGCATGATATTTGAAAGTGATTGGCTGTCCGCATTGATAAAGGCATTATCAAAAAATCCAGTTAATATCATTATGCCAACAGCAATAATTGAACCCGGCAGAGCGTAGCCACAGGAAAAAATAAAGGAAAGCACAGAGGTCCGGGAATGTCGCAGGAGGTAGGATGCATATGCCAATAATATCGCGAGACAGAGGCATAATCCGGTTACAAGCACAGCCATGCTCAATGTCTTCCCTATGAGGGCAAAAAGTTCAATATTTGGTAGCCCGGCAAGAAACAACCAATATAGTAGCTGATATAACGGCAGTCCAAAACCGAGTAGGGGAGGCAGAAGGGTATAGCATAGATAACGTATGCCAGCAGCCCGGCTAGGTTTTGTACGAGGAATGCTTCCCGTTGTTGTTACATTTGACTGTCGTTTCCGCCTAAGAAAAGACTCAACGACTATTACAAAGACAACCAGTGCCAGAAGAATGAGGGCAAATTGTTTCGCCAGCTGCACATCATTATGGAGAAACCATGCACGGAATATGCCTGTTGTAATTGTTTCAACGCCAAAATAGTTGATGGCAGCATAGTCATTGAACACTTCCATGAGTACCAATAGAATACCAGTTACGATAATGGGTCTTCCCATGGGGAGTGATAATCGCCAGAAGATAGTCTTTGTATTTTTACCCATGGTCTGTGACACCTCAATAAGGTTTTTTGATTGTTTCATAAAAGCAATGCGAGCAGCAAGATACACGTAAGGATACAAGGCGAGTCCCATGATGATAACGAGGGAGAAAAAAGGAGAGAAGGATTGCAACATCCTAAGATGGAGGTTTTCTCCAAGCAGGGAGCGCAAAGCCACCTGGAAGGGCCCCGTAATATCGGCAAATCCTGCAAAACAATAGGCAATAATATACACCGGTATTGCCTTAGGCAGGAGGAGAAGGTATTCTACGATTTTCCTACCGGGAAAGTCGTAACGGCATACAATCCATGCACTATATATTCCAATGACTGTAGCAAGCAGGGTTACCAGTGATGAAAATATGATGGTATTTATGAAATAGCGTGCCAAAACTGTCGCCCGGATATGCTCCCACGCTGATGAGCTGCCACTAAAAAGAGAGAACAGCAATGCGATTATCGGGGCTACGATGACGACTGACATGGCTATGTATACCAAGCGCAAGCGTGTTGTGCTGGTATTCATGCTGCGCGGTAGAAAGCTCGTAGGATGTATTATTTTCTGTAGCTTAAGCCCCTGCATGATGTATTACTGTTATTTCCAGCCAACCTCATCAAATATTCGGGCCGCCGTTTCTGCATGTATGCCAAGTTGTTCCAAATTAAGATCATCATACCGAAAATCAGCCCAGTTTGCAATAGTAGGGTGTGGTTCTACCTGAGGATTAATGGGGTATTCAAAATTCTCCCGTGTAATCGTGCTTTGTGCAAAGGAACTGCTCAGAAATTCCAGCAAGGCCCGTGCTGTATCAGGATGTGGAGCGGCGGCAGTTATTCCTGCACCGCTGATATTAATATGAGCCCCGCGATCCTCCTGGTTGGGAAAGAAGATCGCAAGATTATCAGCGATATTTCTTGTCTTGGCTTCCTCTGAATTAACAAACAGGGCAAGATAATATGTGTTGACAACAGCATATTCTGCCAGCCCAGCGGATACAGCTTTAATCTGTTCCCTATCATTCCCGTACGGCTCACGGGCAAATGAGCTAGTCATACCCCGTGCCCATTGTCTGGCATAGTCCACTCCATTATGTGCAATGATGGATGCCAGCAAGGATATGTTATAGATATTGCTACTTGAACGGATGGCAATGCGACCTGCAAATGCCTCGTCTGCCAGATCCTCGTAGGTATTGAGTATGGATGCGTTGGATCTTTCTTTATGGTATACGATGGCTCGTACACGCATAGTCAATCCAAACCAATAATTTTCTTGATCTCTGAATTGTGACGGGATGTTCGCTTCTAGGGTATCAGATTCCAGTGTTTGGAGGAGATTCAGCTGTTTTGCACGGTACAAATGCCCGGCATCTGTAGTAATAAATAAATCTGCGGGAGAATTCGAGCCCTCTTGGAGCAAGCGTTGGATCAGCTCATCAGCATGGGCATGGATTACATTGACCTTGATTCCCGTTTGTTCCTGAAACAATTCAAACAGCATCTGATCACTTGGATAATGTCTCTGTGAATATATATTAACTATTCGCTCTTCCTCAGCTGCTTGTCCAGTAGCAGTAAGTGAGAATGAAACACATACAAAAAAAATAATTAGAGCAATGATACGCTGGCTATAAAAGACACTCATGCACGCAATTATATTAGAGCAGAATGATTATGTCAATAAGTTAAGCGAACTTAATAATATTAAGCTGAATAAATTTTTTCTGCACGACGACACGACACGACGACGCGGCACGGTGCGACGGCACGACACGACGACGCAGCACGGTGCGACGACACGACACGACGACACGACGACACGACACGACGACGCGGCACGGTGCGACGACACGACACGACGACGCGGCACGGTGCGACGCGGCACGAGGCGCGGTGCGACGACACGACACGACGACGCGGCACGGTGCGACGCGGCACGAGGCGCGGTGCGACGACACGACACGACGACACGGCACGAGGCGCGGTGCGACGGCACGACGACGCGGCACGGTGCGACGGCACGACACGACGACGCAGCACGGTGCGACGACACGACACGACGACACGACGACACGACACGACGACGCGGCACGGTGCGACGACACGACACGACGACGCGGCACGGTGCGACGGGCAGGTGCTGTTTATTCCTATGTATTACGAATACACATTTTCCATAAGGGATTTGAGTCTTTCTGCAATAGCATTTCCCATTTCGGTTGTACTGACTAATGTCCCGTGTTCTTCCTGTATATCCTTTGTACGCAAACCATGTTCAAGTGTTTGTTCAACCGCTGTGTATATGGTACGGGAAATATCTGGGCGATGGAAACTATATTCTATCATTAATGCCGCAGAGAGTATTTGAGCGATGGGGTTTG
Source organism: Spirochaetia bacterium (assembly GCA_964291355.2). Lineage (GTDB taxonomy): Bacteria > Spirochaetota > Spirochaetia > WTKD01 > WTKD01. Next base: position 1,007,771 of record OZ220223.1, read on the forward strand.
CTTGATTGGTCCCTGCTATGTCCGGCGCAGAGCCCCCTGCTGGTTCGTATAACCCCTTGCAAGGCAATGTGGACGATGACAAGCTAGCACTGGCGAGCATCCCTAGGGATGCACAGAGCGTTGCGGCCTCATCGGAGAGAATATCACCGAAGAGATTACTACAGAGCAGCACATCAAACTGGATTGGTCTTGCGATAAGCTGCATAGCGGCATTATCAACATACATATGGCTTAATTCAACCGATGGATAGTCCTTTCCAAGCTCCGTTATTGTCTCGCGCCAGAGTACCATGCTTTCCAAAACATTTGCCTTATCAATGGAACAGAGTCTCTGTTTGCGTGATGCTGCCAGCTCAAAGGCAATCCTTCCAATGCGCTCAATTTCATCTCTGCGATAGAGCATGGTGTCTAGGGCCATTTCAGCATTACGCTGTTTTGGTTGACTAAAATAGATACCACCGCTGAGTTCCCGAACAATAAGAATTTCGAGCCCCCCTTCCAACAATTTCGATTTGAGCGGAGATGCCTCTACCAGCTGTGGAAATACGGTGATGGGGCGAATATTGCAATACAAGCCGAGCTCTTTTCGGAGACTGAGCAGTGCAGCGCGTTCTGGTTGTTCATCTGGAGGCAGGGACTCCCATTTTTTCCCGCCAACCGATCCAAAGAGGATCGCGTCATTGTCATGGCAGAGCTGCAAGGTCTGTGGCGGAAGGGCCTGCCCATGACGGTCGATAGCTATACCACCAACATCACCATGATGGTGTGAAAACGAAAGATCGCTGTGATCTTCTACCACTTGCAATATCTGCAATGCAACTTCTACAACTTCTGGACCAATCCCATCTCCAGGTAAGACGGCTATATTATATTTCACCAAATACTCCTTATCTCTGTTTCTTTCAGTGTACAATAATTTTTGGTGATAGTATATCATAGTGTTGTGCTAAAATTAAGGAGGGTATATGGAAAAAAAGCATGTAGAATCGATAGCTCTTTCAGTTCGGAGCTTAACAATGGATGCAGTGCAAGCTGCCAATTCAGGACATCCTGGCATGCCGATGGGAATGGCAGAATTTGGAGCACTGTTGTACGGAGATATCCTGCGCTACAATTCGCAAGATCCAGCATGGCCCAATCGGGACCGCTTCGTCCTTTCGGCAGGGCATGGATCGTTATTTCTTTATTCCTTACTTCATCTTGCGGGCTTCGATCTATCTCTTGATGACATTCGGCGTTTTCGACAGCTCGACTCTCGCACACCGGGGCATCCCGAATATGGACATACGCCCGGAGTAGAAACGACTACAGGTCCACTTGGGCAGGGTGTGGCAAATGCTGTAGGAATGGCAATGGCAGAGCGCTATCTTGCTGCACGATTTAATACACCCGAACACTGCATTGTTGATCACTACACCTATGTTCTTGCAGGAGATGGATGTCTGATGGAAGGCATTAGTTCGGAGGCATCGTCCCTAGCAGGACATCAGCAATTACACAAACTCATCATGTTTTACGATTCAAACAAGATCAGCATCGATGGCTCTACGGACATAACCTTTACAGAGGATGTAGCAGCACGATATAGGGCCTATGGTTGGCAGGTAATGGAGGTTAACGCCTACGACAGCAGTGCCACAGGTCAGGCCATAGCCGAGGCAAAAAACAACACAGAGGCGCCAACGCTCATCATCCTCGATTCAATCATCGCAAAGGGCTCTGCAAATAAGGAGGGCTCACATAAGGCACATGGTGCTGCATTGGGTGTGGAAGAAGTAGCCCTAACAAAAAAATCTCTGGGACTAGATCCGGACAAGCATTTTTATATTCATCCCGATGCCGAACAGTATTTCCACCAACAGCGCCAAAAATTACAAGAAAAATATAATGAATGGCAGGATGTTTTACAGAATGGAAGCAGAAAAACCCCGGCCTATTCGCAGAATGGGAAGAAAGCTATAACAGAGACCTACGTACACTTATGACTGCTATTGCATTTCCAGCATATCAAGTTGGACAGAACATTGCAACACGTAAGGTCAGCGAAGAATGTATCGCAGCCATATCGCGTTTAGTGCCTCATTTTATTGGAGGATCGGCAGATCTTGCGGCATCAAATAATTCGGACATACCCGATCAGGATATTTGTGATGCAGCGCATCCGCGGGGAAAGAATATTCGTTTTGGCGTACGGGAACATGCCATGGGGGGCATATGTAATGGTTTAGCATTACATGAGGGGCTCCGCCCCTTCTGTGCTACCTTTCTGGTATTCAGTGATTACATGAGACCAGCGATCCGTTTAGCAGCACTCATGCAGCTGCCAGTAAGCTACATATTTACCCACGATTCCATCCACCTAGGAGAGGATGGACCAACACATCAACCCGTTGAACACCTTGCTGCCCTGCGTGCTATTCCAGGCCTCCGTGTAATGCGCCCTGCGGATGCAGAGGAAACAGTGGAAGCATGGAGAATGGCACTCAACGACAGCCGCCCGACCTGCCTTGTTTTGAGTCGGCAGAACTTGCCAGTGCTCCAAAAATCATCAGACTGGAAGGATGATCTATGTCACGGTGCCTACATTCTGCAGAAAGCAGCTAGGCCGAAACTCCTGCTCATTGCGACCGGATCGGAGCTATCTCTTGCTGTGGAGGCGGGCAAACAGATATCGGAGCAGGCATCTGCCCCTATATCTGCTGATGAGATACAGATTGTGTCCATGCCCTGCAGAGAACAGTTTCTGGCGGCAGCACCGGAATTTCGCAACAAGCTATTACCAGCAGATGTGCCAATCATTGTTGTCGAAGCGGGTGTTCCACAAGGTTGGGATGTCTTCGGGGGCACAGTCCTTGGTCTTACACAGTTTGGCGCATCAGGACCCGGGCAGGAAGTTGCACAGAAATTCGCACTGGACACTCAATCTCTGATTGAATGTATGCATCGTGTATTGCAACAGTAGCTCGCAGTGGTTCTGAAACCGTTCATCAGATCCTATCTGTGCTGTGGCTTATTAATCTCCATCGAGCAGCGGTTTTTGTACTCGTTTCACTGGCAGGTGAATACTGGAAATGAAAGACTCCGCAGTTCCGAACAGGAATGAGGGGTATCCAGTGCTGTGGGGCTGGAGTAAAAGTTGCCTTAAATATCCACTGCATAAATCCCGAATGGCTGGTGCACAGTATGGACATATCGGGGTCGCCCTTATTTGATTCTGCAACTAGGAAGCTCCAGAGATCGTATGCCCGTGTAAGGAGTGAGTCAATCTTTTCTGCACCGGGCACGGCCTCCCAGCTATGACGGACAAATTCCTGAAACAGCTCGGGATCTTTTTTTTGCACATCAGACAAGTTTTTGCCGCTCCAATCCCCCGTATCAAGCTCTATTAATTCGGGAATTGCCCGTGGTGCTGCTATACCGAGGGTCTGTGAGACAATATCCCCAGTTGTTCGTGCACGTTGCAGGATTGACGAATAGGATTGCCCGATACGTACATTCTCTGATAAGAACCACTTGCCGGCCTGAGCGGCCTGCTCCCTACCCCTAGTTGACAATGCGCTATCGCCCTGCCCCTGTACAATGCCGCGTTCGTTTGCAACACTCTCCCCGTGTCGAAGGAAATACACCGATAGGGTTTGTTCTGCCCCTTCCATGATATGACTAAAGAGGTTGTTAATTTTCTGACTGTCCATAGAATAGGGCTATTTCATTTTGCGGGAGGATGTCATGGTATTTTATCATTAATACCTTCATATCACTGTCGTAATTTCTACCTCTTGCGTAGAATTCAAATCGTTCATCATTCCGCCATCTAATTCCAAATATATCCATAGCAGTGAACTCTGGGATATTATTCATGATGATAAAATGCGTGTAATCTGGTGTGCTATTGAGCGTTAGGGTAGTTGTTTCGTCTGTAACTTCTATGCTGTCTATGTTGATAGCTGTCCATGCCCATGTCATTGGACCAAGTTGTTGTTGGAGAGGGATGTAATGAGGATAATGTGGATTATTATGAATGAATGGGTATATCATTTCTGGTCCCATAAGTTGCCGTCCCGGTTCGACTGTTCGTTCGCTGATGAATAGAGATGTGGGGACGAAATTCTCATCTGCAAGATCGAGGACCGAGGCGATAAGTTTCCGTCCCACCTGTATCAGCGCCTCTGAATCTTCTCTTGTGCCGATATTTTCCAACAAGACACCGGTGTGAAAGGAATGCAAGGTGCTCACTTCATTCGTAGCAGTCTCTAGGAAAATCCCCTCACCAATTTTCAAAATGTTTGGCATTATTTTGTCTTCAATGATGGGTCGGAAATTCTGTAAACTCTGGTATTCTTCTAATGAATTGTATTCCTGTGCGTAGGCATGTAACATCCCAATACAGGACAGTATATCTGCGTCCCGATAATCAGCAACAAATGCGAAATCCAACATTTCCTGACGAACGATGGAATCGGCACGCATAAGAATGTATTGCATAATGTCATACTGTTGAAATAAACTGATGTCGCCGTCTCGGATACGCTGCAACAAATGTGCTCTCTGTTGTTTGTCATATGCGAGATAGTTTTGGCTAATTGTAGCCAGATTGCCCAAAAAAGGTGCAGAGAGAAAGCTCAGTGAATCGGGATGCAGTGTAGCGCTGCGCAACATCTGATTGCGAGCTACTATATATTCACCTCGTAGCCATGCCTCGGCAAGATAGGCAGTAAGAATTGCTTCGCTGAATTGAGGTGGTGCATTGTACATATTCCATGTGCCACTGCCGCCATTGTAGCGGGTTGTTTTCCAACCACTATATGCCTCATCAATATATTTTTGGATCATCTCCTGCCGTTCCTCTGTTTGGATTGGTGGCATGGATCCGGGGAAGTCGACGAGATTAATATGTGTCCCCATTTCTTGGAGAACGGTATAGCGGATGGTGTTTTTGCCAGAACTAATCGGAACCGATAAATATCCATCCTTTGTTGTTGAGCCCGTTGGCAGTAGGAGGGAAAATTGCTTATTATTATAATTAAGGGTAATTGCCTCAGCACGGGCATTCTCTGTTATGAGCTCGGTCGTGGGCAGAAAAGAGTATGGAACAGATAAGAATTGCGGGTTACGAAAATCTTTTGGAATATTCATATAGACAAACAGACTGTCTGGGGCATCTACTTTGATATTGAATTCCAGTTTTATATCTTTTTCAAAAAACAATAGCAATGAGTGTTCATGCTCTGCATCATAACTCTGCAGGGCAATATGATGTGTAACGCCATCCTGCTGCAACAGCATTTTCTTGTTCTCATCAAATTCCATTTGCAGACCATTGAAGGTTATTTCTGCGGTTCGCAACACATCGTCATCATTCAACCCCAATTTACCGCTGAAGGTCAGTCCAAATAGAGAGGATTGTGCTGTTACTTCTTCCGTAAACTGTAATAGAAACAGTAGGATAATGATTAACAGATACACGAACGGGATAACGACATATCTTTTGGCGATGTGAGATTTTATTGTCATAGTACTTTATACAAACTGCCTGTTCCATGCAATATTGGCTTTACTTGTTTTCTGTATATGCCGACAGTACAACAGAGTACCCATAAGTATAACATAAGGTGTCGGAGCATGTCAATTCTTCTTATTACACTAAGCAAAATATTCGCGATATTCTTCCTTTTTTCGGGATGTGTCAACAATCTCTATCAGGATGAGCAAAATCTTGGAACATTAGAACAACACAGCGTAGATAAGCCAGAGTTGTCGGCAGCTGATCCAGAACCCTCGCTAGCTGATCCAGAACCCACGACAGCTGATCCAGAACTACCCTCGCTAGCTGATCCAGAACTACCATCGGATAGTACGGATTCGGCGGTATTACTACGCAGTTATGAACTTCTCTCAACGATGTTGAACCATGATGAACTAGAGGGAGCCATTGAAATGTTGGAAACAGGGGTGGACATTCCTCCTGAGGATGCAGAAATATTGCTGATCCAACTCTATTTAAGCACTGGAGATTTAGACAATGCACGCATCATGATAGATAGTGTTCTCAGTCGTGAGCAACATAACATTCAAGCCCTGTATGGGCAAACAGAACTTGCATTTATGGAAGATGATATGGTACAGGCCGTTACCAGTCTGGAACACATCCTGATGATTGATAGCAATGATACCCGAGCGCTTAATTTCCTCGGTGAGTTGTCGTTATTGGAAGGCAGGTATGAAGAAGCACGGGAAATATTTCGCCACAGTCTTGCCATAGAAGAAAGCTTTATTGCCTCCTTGGGACTTGCAAACACATACATGCGCACACAAAATGCAAAATCTGCCCTGACAATACTAGATGACTTAGTCGGGATAGAACCTGATTCTTACATTGTATATGCTGATCGTGGAATGGCCAACGTCCTTCTACATAATTTTAAGGAAGCGGATCAAGATTTTACGGATGCAATAGCATTGAATCCGGACTATGCATGGAATTATTTGGATCGGGCACGGGTAAGATTAGAGCAGAGACGATTTTTGGAGGCAGAACGCGACCTTACACAATTTGTTATGTTAGAACCCGACGTGTTTATCGGGTATCATGTTCGTGGACAGCTATATGATCGCATCAGAAAATTTGGACAGGCAAAAGAGGATTACAAGCTGGCCATTGCCTTGCGAAACGATTTCTACCCTGCTATGTTGCCACTTGCAATCTTGTGTTATATATCAAATGAATTTGCGTATGCAGGCGAGCTATTTGCCAGTTATTACAAACATACAGATAGGATCTATCCGGAATATGCCTTACTGGCTGCCCTTGCCATGATGGAAAATAACAAAGAGCAACAAGCACAGGAATATCTAAACAGCATATTGCCCTATGTAGAACAACGGGGTATATTTTATACCCTTATTCAGTTTTTTCTTGGCGAGGAACGAGAGGCACATGTAAAGCGTTTGATATCAAAAATCAGCAATAAGAGTCTACGCTATCGACTTGAATTCTATTTAGGGGTATACTATGACCTACAGGGGTATACAGAGACGGCTACAGTAATATATCGTAATATCGAGGAACATGGCATGCAAGGATTTGTAGAAACAAAATTAGCGACATGGAAGTATAGGACAGCGACAGGCGACAGCCCCTGGTGAAGGCGATGGTTAGACCGGGCATTGATACATTAATACAAGTTATTTCTCCATCTCTGCCTCTGTATATTCATACACATGATTTTCCTGATCATGATGCAGTTGCCTCTGCCTACGCTCTCAGCATCTTGCTTGCAAAATATGACATACATGCAACGGTCAGCTATAGCGGAGATATACAAAGTTATTCCTTGGAGCACATCATAGATCTATTGGAAATACCTATTCACGCTTTGGATATGGAACAAACAGAGCCCATACAAATTATTGCCATAGATGGAATTTCGAGCAAGATTCAAAGATCACCTCTTGCAGCTCACATCATCGCGTTTATTGATCATCATGCCGTGCTCCCCCCCGATCAATACAAGTATATGGACGTTCGGACGGAATATGGCGCCTGTTCCACCATAATTTGGGACTATTATCGACAGGCAGGGCTGTCCTGCGAGAAAAATATTGCCACCATCCTCTTACTGGGCATTATGATGGACACGGCCTTTATGACGCGAAGCGTTACGCAAAGCGATCTTGCAGCATTTAATGAGCTGTTTTTTACTGGAGACTGGAAACTTGCAAGTCGAGTGCTCCGAAACTCCCTGTCATTTGCTGATGCTACTGTCTTTCAAGAAGCGATTGAAGTCTGTGTGGTAGAGCAGGGTGTGGCCTTTATCATGTTGAAAAAAAAATATATTTCGGAAGTTATTGCGCTTGTGGCAGATTTTTTTCTGGGTTTTCGCGAATTCAATTTTGTACTTGTTTGTGCCCGAACGCAGGATGAATATCGCATTTCTGTACGAAGCGAAAATTACGAATGGCGTTGCAATCAGGTCTTACAAACTGCTCTCAAGGGCATAGGTACTGGGGGCGGACACGCACAGATGGGAGGGGGGAGCATTATGGCCAATAAATTTCCGGGAGAAGAAACACTACGTCAACGTTTCTTGACTGCCTTAAAGGAGCAAACATGAATAGTCTGAAATTAGGTGATCGCGAGTTTATTTTTGTAGGAACAGCACATATTTCTGAGAAAAGCATAGAGGATGTCAATACGGCCATAGAAGAAATGCAGCCCGATACAGTATGTGTCGAAATTGATGAGGATCGCTATCGAAATCTCATCAATCCAAAGAGCTGGAGTTCTATGAATATTTCGGCTATTTTACGCAAGCATCGTGGCTTGTTCATGCTCATTTCTCTTGCCCTCTCGGCCTTCCAGCGGCGTCTCGGAGTAAACATGAGGCCGGGCGAGGAAATGCTGGCTGCGATACGCAAGGCAGAAGAATTGGGCATTTCCTATAGAATGATAGATCGAAAGGTCAATGCAACCCTCCTTCGCGTATGGCGATACTCAAACTTCCTGCAAAAGAATAAGGTACTTGCCATTTTAATTTCCATGATTTTTGAAAAAAAACATCTTGAGCAGGAGGAGATAGAGAAGCTACGAGAGCATGCAGAAATAGATTACATGATAGAAGAGCTTGCAAAATATCTTCCATCAGTCAAGCATGTATTGATAGACGAACGAGACCAATATCTAGCACACCATCTCTATCAGGCACAGGGCAAACGCATTGTTGCGGTCGTAGGTGCAGGGCATGTTCAGGGCATGAAAGATACGCTACATGCAATACATGATGGCAGTCTCAAGGTAAAACCGGATGAGTTAGACTACATCCCCCCACCAAGCCGCCTTTCGCGCATTCTTCCATGGGCAATACCTATTGTCATTCTATCTCTTATTGGTAGGGGATTTGTCATTGGAGATTGGCAAACTGCTACAAGGAACATCTGGCAGTGGATTATAATAAACGGCGGGCTGGCTGCTATTGGATCCCTTCTCGTTTTAGCGCATCCCCTTACCATTCTTGCAACATTTCTGGCAGCCCCCCTAACATCGCTCAATCCTACCATTGGCGTTGGCATGGTATCAGGAATATTAGAATCTATATTCCGAAAACCGCAAGTTACCGACTTTGAAAACATGCATGATGACATTACCAGCTTACGGGGATGGCTTAAAAATCGGGTAACGCATATCTTCCTAGTATTTTTATTGTCGAGTATTGGCAGTGCTGTTGGGACTTTTATTGCTTTTCCCTTGTTGTGGTTTTAGAATGAAACACAGCCCGCAATACATCCTGCAGGGTTGACACAGGCAGAATCTTAACGTCATCCATGTGCTGCAATTTATTTTGCTCCGGCACAATGCAGGTGTGAAATTTCATTTCTTGACAAGCCCGCATGCGCTGTTGTAGCCACAACACCGGGCGAATTTCCCCTGCCAGACTAATTTCTCCGGTAACAACGGTATCAGCAGGGACGGGTTGATTGGTATGGGTCGAGTACAATGCAAGCGCCAGAGCTGCATCAATAGCCACATCATTAATGCGGATCCCGCCTGCGACATTGGTATATATATCCTTATCTGATAATCGGACAGCAGTGTGTTTTTCCAGCACAGCAGCTATTCTGGATACGCGCCGTGCATCTATCCTGTCTGAATACACACGGGAGCTCATAACATTCCCCGCAGTACTCAAGGCCTGTATTTCGACTAGGAAAACACGGCTACCCTCGTAAATAGGGGTCACTACAATTCCCGGTGGTGGAGCGCCGCTCCTCCTGTTCAGAAAAACTGATGATGGGTCCTCTATGGTCTGCAGGCCATCTGCTTGCATGGTAAATAATCCCATTTCATCGCAGTTTCCATTACGGTTTTTTATTATCCGCAATACGCGTATATCTGCCTCTCCCTGTTCAAGAAACAGAACCGTGTCCACGATATGTTCCAGCAGTTTCGGTCCAGCAATATCCCTATCCTTTGTAATATGAGCGAGAAAAATCATGCTGGCATTATGTGTTCGTGCCATAGAGATTAATTCATGCACAGCATTACGTATCTGACTCACATTTCCTATTGCACCCGACAGGCCAGCGGATTGTACGGTCTGAATAGAATCAATAATAATAAGAGCAGGGCGGAGTGCATCAATGGCATTCAATATGTGGCTCAATTCTGTCTCAGCAAGGAATTGAACCTTATTATTTGTAATGCCCAATCGCTGTGCCCGAATCGAAATCTGTGTTAGGGTTTCTTCTCCCGAAACATAGAGGACAGTATCGGACATGCTTGCGGCAATTTGCAGCATCAAGGTGGACTTGCCAATCCCCGGGTCGCCACTGATAAGAAAGGATGCTCCAGGATATATTCCACCACCAAGGATGCGATCAAATTCCTTATTCCCCGTGGGAAGGGGCTGCTCCGTACGTGTATCAATGCTCTGCAGGGTGCTAGGAGCATGGTAGGGTTTTGCAGTATCAGCTTCTATCACCTGTTCTTTAATACTATTCCATGTATCGCAGACGGAGCAGCGTCCAAGCCATTTTGCATATTCGGCATTACATTCTGTACAGATAAAGCTATGTTTCATGTTGGTCCTTTCGATATTGTGTTGCAACAATATATATTTCTGATGATACCACACGGCTTGCACGCGGTTTATATCGTTTTACAGCATTGAACTGTGTTGACAATGCATCTACAAGCTCCTGCGTATCCCCACCTTCCAGTATTTTCATAACACAATGCCCCCCTGGCAACAGGAATTCTTGGACCCGTTGTATTACAGAAAATGCGATATTCAGAGACTGTGCGGCATCAACCATATGTACGCCACAGGTTGCTGCGGCAGCATCGCTTACTATCCCGTGATAGGGCGCATATTCTGCGATGCTCTGCCCCACATCATCCTGAGTAAAATCGCCCTTAAAACAGAGGCATTGGGAACCGAGTGCATGCGCGTCAATTTTCTGAACATCCACAGCAATTACCAGACCGCCCTTACCAACCACGCGGGCAAGATACTGTGTCCACGAACCGGGAAAAGCCCCGATATCGAGTATACGCTGTTTCTTCCCGAAGAGATGGAAATGCTCCTGTATCTCTATTAGTTTATACACGGCTCTTGAGCGATATCCTTCAGATTTTGCCCTCTTAAAATACCAATCTTGTGTTTTTCTCATAAAATGCACCATAATTATATCACAGACGGACAATAGGAGCTTGTTATGTGCATATTAATTACTGTATACTTTGCACATGCAATTGGATCAATTAGATGTATATTTTCGTAAGCTGTTGAGCATAGACAGTCTGCCATGGGGCGATCCCTCCCTGAATGGTCTGCAGGTAGGTCGACGTAATACAGATATAAAGCGAATTGCCTTTGCTGTGGATGCAGCAGAACAGGTATTTCAGAAAGCAGCAGAGTGGCAGGCAGACATGTTATTTGTTCATCATGGATTGTTTTGGGGAAGTCCACTTGCTGTATGCGGAACGCATTACGAGCGGCTTCGTTTTTTGATGGAGCATGATATTGCTCTCTATGCATGTCATCTTCCACTTGACGCGGATCAATATTTAGGTAATAATGCAGGGATGGCAGATGCCTTGGCATTACGAGATCGCGAAGCGTTTTACGCCTATAAGGGCTGTAAAATTGGAATTAAGGGAAGATTGCCAGAAGCACGTAGCATTATGGAAATATCTCAGACACTATTTGGTGATGCAGCTCTGTCTATCTTGCCCTTCGGACCAAAAGAAGTACATAGCATTGGCATTGTTTCGGGGGGGGCACCCTTTGCCGTACATGATGCGGCTGAGGAAGGTCTAGACGCCTTTATTACCGGGGATGCTTCACACTCTGTCTACCATTTTTGTCGGGAGGCAGGTATACATGCTATCTTTGGTGGTCATTATCTCAGCGAAATTTGGGGAGTAAAAAATGTTGCAGAAAGAATCAGAACAGAATTGGGTGTCGAAGTACAATTCCTTGATATCCCAACCGGTCTCTAGTAGGCAAATATTGTTCTACGGTATTATTATTTGTTTGGTCTTTGCTATCGATCAGATCAGCAAGGTGGCCATTTCATATTTTATTGAATACGGCACCGGATCCTATGTTGCCATTGTGGAGGATTTCATCCACTTTGTACATGTTCGCAATCCTGTCATGTTGTTTGGAATGGGGAGGGGTCTCTCCACGTTTTGGCGTTTTTGCCTGACGATTATAGCTCCAATTAGTTTGTTGATTGGTTTATTTATTTATCTTGTGTTCAATCGCGATTTTACAAATTTTCAACGCAACTGCGTAGCAGTCATTATTGGCGGGGGCTTTGGAAACTTGTTTGACCGGATTTTCCGTACGGGGGGCGTGGTCGATTTTGTCGATGTTCGTGTCTTTGGTTTATTTGGTCTGGAATGGTGGCCAACATTCAATGTAGCCGATATGACCATTGTTATATTTGGATTATTATTTCTCGTCAGTAATTTTGTTCCCCGGAGGAATGCTGATGCGAAAGCTGTACGCGAATAACTAAGGGCTGTAGGTAAGATGAACAAGACATTCAATACCATTTTATTCATCATATTAGCCACAGTTGCCAATATTTTGATCATGACTATCGTCATGGCAATATTGTATCTACCATTCTTTTTTCTTCTTGCCGGTAGAACAAGCATTACCGTGAATCAGATCGTGTTTCTCTTGATGTTTGCCATTTCTGTGTTTGCAACGTATTTTATATACCGGCGATTCATACGGCTACTGTCAAAGCACATTGACTTTGGAAAAGTCTTTCGTTAGAACCTATCGTAGTACTAATACATAGAAGATGAGGTTCGGTTTTTGTCCTTCTGATACAGCTGCTGATATACATATCCTTGGTTTTTTAATTTATCCTTTAGATCTTGTGGAAAGGGAAGATAGCGCCAGAATATGTCGCGGACTTCCCTATGAAGCTGTTGCGTACCATTGCTTTCTTTATTTATCCAGGTAACATAATCACTGATAAAATGATTCTTTATATCGCCTTTCAGTTTTTCCTTCGTGTAATAATCATAGTACCACCCGGTTATACCCTCTTGCATCCAGAAACGAGATGCCTGTTCCTTTGCTTGTTGCCATCTCAGGTCTCCGAGGGCTGCAATAAGTGCAATTTTTAGGTCGCGTGGATACATGGGGATGATAAGTCGGCCATGGCTGGTTGCCCGGTTTTGCTTCTCAAATATCTCCCAACAGATCCCGAGGTTACCGTAGCTCGGTGCTAATATCATATACGGTGGGATTCTCTGCGTGATGCTCCGAAAGGTACGCAGGAAAATACTCTGATCGAGATATTCTACTTCGGCTAGGATATTGTTTATATTTTCGCGGCTTCCAACGTGAGTATCAACACCGGGGAAATGTGACTTAAAAAGAATAGGGAAATGGTTTCCCGAACGCCCAACGCAGAGTTTTACCATCTGTCTCATGGTATGGGCCTCTTGTGATGCCATTTTAGGCATGTGTTGGAGGCCTGCATCTCCGTCGTCGGAATCCTCTGGAGCCAAGGTTGATAATTTCTTTTTTGCTGCGTGTAATTCGTTGAGGGAATTTTTTAATGTTCGGTTTGCTGCGGTAATTTCACGTAGTAGATTTGATATTTCTGTCATACAACGGCGTTGCTGTTCATTGAATTCGCCTTGTTCTCCATCAGCTATAGGATCGGGTGAACGTCGCGAAATAGCCGTAACATGATTTTGCAGGGTATTCGTAGCATCTCTGATGCGTTCGTTCTGTCCTTTAATCTGGAATTTTAGTGCATTTATCTGCTCGTCGAGCTTCGAGCGCCGAACATTCTGAACATTTTTTCGTCTATTCGCATAATTGGTAATTTCCATTTCGCCCATCATGGAGGGGGAGCAGGATCCTTCCGCAACGGCTGCCAGCCACTCATCTAGATAAAAGATATTTTTATCGATGGAAGGCTCAGACTGGATAGGTATCTTGGATAGGAGCTCCCGCTGTTCGGGGCTCACTAAATTTGGAGAGAGCATGGCGAAACGTAGAAAGGATTTCTTTGCGGGGGTCAGCGTAGCTGTACCAGCTCTTTGTGCTACTGATGCCAGCAGGTCCCAGTATTGTCCGATAAGCAATCCACGGAGTCTGGTGCGTTCTTCATTGTCTTCCGCCTGCAGGAATTTTTGCATTGTCTCACACGTTATTTGCCCGCGTTCCTCATCCTTTACACAATCCTGCAGATAACCGGGAATATTAAAGGGATTTTGTCCATCGACAAATACAGGACTTACTTTCTGAAAACGTTCTGTTGCCTGCTCTTCTTGCACAGTGCTTGCTGTATCATCGCTCTGAACATTCGTTTTTATAGGTGTTGCAAGTGTATTGGTTGAATTGTTTTCATTTGGTAAATCCAGATCTTGTAACAAGTCGCTTATATCGAATTTTGATGTCATAACAATTTTCCTTGTCGCCCATGGAGGTGACGGGACTTGAACCCGTGACCCCTTGAATGCCATTCAAGTACTCTAGCCAGCTGAGCTACACCCCCATGCCTAGAGTTTGGTAAAAAATATGAACTTTGTCAAGGGCAATATATCAGAAAAAAAAATACATCTGTGTATGGCTGACAGATCTGTGTATGGCTTGACAATTTTATTATTATTGTGGTAACATGTTAAAATATAATACCAAAAGGAGGTACTAGGATATGAAATATTCACATATAATGTATTTTTTGATCCTCTGTGTTGTAATTTTCTTTACAACAGCTGCAGGAGGTGAAGAAACAGATATTCGTACATTTACCATAGCGAATGGGACGGAACCAGAAACATTGGATCCACATCTGATGAGCGGGGTTCCGGAGCATCGCATAGCTATGGGAATCTACGAAGGATTGGTTACAGTGGATCCAGAAACTGCATTAGCAGTTCCTGGTGTTGCCGAAAGTTGGACGGTAAGCGATGATGGTACCGTGTACACATTTACATTACGCGAAACCAACTGGAGCGATGGCACCCCCATAACTGCCCAAGACTTTGTTGCCAGCTGGAGGCGGGTACTCGATCCTGAGACAGCTGCCCCATATGCGTGGTTTCCCTCAATGTTTCTCAAGGGTGCCGAAGCATACAATGCGGGCGAGGCAGATGCAGATAGCTTACAGGTTCGGGCGCTTGACGATCGCACCTTTCAGTTTGAAACAATTGGTCCCTTGCCATATGTTATTAACGCACTCAGCCACTATACCTTTGGCGTTGTTCCCACGCATGCTATTGAGAAGCATGGAGCAGCATGGGTACAGCCAGAGAACTTTGTGGGCAATGGTCCATATCTAATCTCTGATTGGGAAACCCAGAGGCAGGTTAGTCTGGAACCCAATGAGCATTATTGGGATCAATCAAAGGCCAATGTTGGAAAGATAGTGTTCCTTCCTGTTGAAGAGCAAACAGTAATGTACAACATGTTCCTCAACGAGGAAATAAACTGGAGCACCGATTATCCTGACGCACAGATAGAAGAAATCCGTTTGCGTGGCGATCATCATTCTGAGCCCTATTTGGGAACATATTATTATATCTTTCAAACTGAGCACGGTCCCTTACAAGATGCTCGTGTCCGCAAGGCCTTGAGCATGGCAATCGATCGCCAGCTCCTTATCGAAACTGTCATCCGTGGAGGACAATCACCAGCAGTTACAATGGTTCCCCCCATGGCTGGATATACAGCCATAGCTGGACTTGAAGAAAATGTACAGAAGGCACAGGCCCTCCTTGCAGAAGCTGGCTATCCAAACGGAAGTGGATTTCCAAAATTGGAAATCTTATACAATACCAGTGAAAACCACAAGTCCATTGGAGAATTCATACAGCAACAATGGTTTGACAACCTTGGCGTCGATGTCGACCTTACCAATCAGGAATGGGGCGTATATCTAAATACACGTCGTAAGGGAGACTTCCATATTGCCCGAGCAGGATGGATTGGTGATTATCCCGATCCGAACACCTTCCTAGACATGTTTGTCAGTGGCGGTGCCATGAATGGTGGTCGCTATGCCAACAGTGCATACGATGAGCTTATCAGAAAGGCAAGCTCACTTCCAGATGGACCAGAGCGTGCCAATGTCCTAGCAGATGCTGAGCGGACTCTGGTAGAGGAAGACACAGCAATCATGCCAATTTATTACTATATGTCGAAGAATCTTATCAATGTAGGCACATGGAGAGGTTGGTATAACAATGTTATGGATTACCACCCAGTAGGTGCAGTGAACTAACATTTTTTTACGCTACGCAGACTCACTGCGGTGGGTCTGCGTCATTGTAATACTATAAAATGCTACACTATTGTATACGGCGCCTTCTTGCGCTGATACCGACACTATTTATTATAGCTACCCTCAGCTTTTTTATTATTAGAATTGCGCCGGGCGGTCCTTTTGATAGGGAACGAGCAGTTCCGGAGCAAGTCTTAAGAAACATTGAAAAACGTTATCACTTTGACGAGTCCCTGTTTCAGCAATATTTACGTTATATGGCATCGTTGTTGCGTGCCGACCTTGGACCATCATATCGCTATCACAATGTAACGGTAAATGAATTAATCTCTGCGGGATTTGGTCCTTCGATGACTATCTCAATTCTTGCAATAGGTCTTGCGCTTGGAATTGGCGTTCCGGCGGGGATGATTGCAGCAGTTCGAAAAAACCAATTAGCCGATTATGCGCTGATGATATTTACCGTATTCGGCATATCGATTCCCGTCTTTGTGGTGGGACCAATTCTTGTGTATATCTTTGCTATTCACCTACGGTGGCTCCCGACTTCGGGATGGATTGATACACGTTTTGGTCTCAGTGCACTTCTTATGCCGGTCTTTGTTCTGTCCTTGAGTGCAACTGCCTATGTCGCCCGACTGAGTAGGGCGAATGCAGTCGAGCTCTTGCAGAGCGATTTTATCCGCATGGCTAGGGCAAAGGGACTTTCGATACAGCAAATTCTTTTTAGACATCTTCTTAAGGGAACCCTCGTTCCCGTTATAAGCTACATCGGGCCTGCCTTTGCTGCAACGGTAACCTCGTCTGTTGTTGTAGAATCTATATTCCGCATCCCCGGGCTAGGCAAATTCTTTGTCCAAGCGGCCTTTAATCGGGACTACACCCTAATATTGGGACTGGTAATTGTGTATTCAATCCTGTTGATACTGGTTAATTTTCTTGTGGACATATTGTATGGTGCATTAGATCCGCGTGTTCACTATGATTAAAATGGAGTGCAATTCTGCATATGAATAATACAGAAGACAAAACATTAAACGAAGAAAAAAGAACACTAAACGAGCACATAGCAGTCTCGCCTACACGAGATGCCTTTCGACGACTCTTAAAAAATAAATTGGCTATGATAGGATTAGTCATTGTGCTATTGTATTTCCTTGTTGCCTTGTGTGCACCTATACTTCCCTTGCGCTCGTATCGCTTTCAGGTACCAGAACACCGAGAGCTTCCTCCCAGTCTGACAAAATCGGCAGGGGAACTATGGTACGACCGTGAATATACCTACATGCAACGGCTTATGGAAAAGGAAGGTCGCAGTGAGCTTACGGAGGCAGAACAGGAAAAACTACAAACAATACTATATCGCGTAGCCAACGACGAATCAGAACGCGATGGCAAAGCAATTAAAACGCATAGCATCCGCTATCTCTTAGGAACAGATTATCTCGGTCGGGACATGCTCAGTCGTATTATTTACGGTAGCCGTGTATCCGTTGCTGTCGGATTAGTGGGCAGTCTGGTTTCGATATTTATCGGCATGATCTTTGGCTCCATCGCAGGATATTTTGGTGGGCGGATAGACAGTGTTATTATGACCATCATCAATGTCATGTACGGACTCCCCTACATGTTGCTTGTTATTATTTTTGTAACCATCTTTGGTTCAAACCTTGTCAACATCTTTGCTGCTCTAGCCATGATAAGCTGGTTAACAGCTGCACGGGTAGTACGTGGGCAGGTTATTACCATGAAGAATCAGGAGTTTATCGAAGCTGCACGAAGCATTGGCTTACATCCCTTTGGCATCATCATCAAACATCTATTGCCGAATTCATTGGGAATTATTATAGTATTTACGACCTTGCGCATACCAACGTTCATATTACAGGAGGCCTTCCTCTCATTTTTGGGTCTTGGGCTCTCAGCGCCCTTTGCCTCTTGGGGAACGCTTATTGGAGATGCAGTTGATGCGATGACGGTAGCCCCCTGGCGCCTGTTCTATCCTGCATTAGCGATGTCGTTGTTTTTGTTGTCGATGAATTTCTTTGGTGATGGTCTGCGGGATGCCTTCGATCCGAAGAGTAAATATATGGTGTAGTGTATGGAAACAGTACTTCAAGTTAATCAGCTCAAAACACATTTTCAAACGGAAGAGGGCTTGGTAAAGGCAGTTGATGGCATCAATTTTGAGCTCAGAAAGGGCGAGGTCCTCGGACTGGTTGGTGAATCAGGAAGTGGAAAATCAGTAACTGCCTTGTCCATAATGCGTCTATTTTCCCAGGGGAAGGGTATTATTACCTCAGGTGATGTATCATTTGGCGGCAGGAACATCTTGCAGCTGTCCGAAGCGGAAATTCGCCACATCCGAGGAGCGAAAATATCAATGATATTTCAGGACCCCATGACATCATTAAACCCCTTCCTCCGCGTATCAACACAGCTAATAGAAACCATCCGACTGCATCAGCAAATCAGCAAAACAGATGCAATAAAAAAATCAATCGATCTCCTGCACATGGTGGGAATCCCTGAACCTGAACGTCGAATATACGATTATCCACATCAGTTTTCGGGAGGAATGCGTCAACGGATTGTTATTGCCATTGCCCTATCCTGTAGCCCCGAAATTCTCATAGCCGACGAACCAACAACGGCTCTGGATGTTACCATTCAGGCACAGATATTGGAGCTCATAAAAGATCTTGTAGAGCGACTGGGGACATCGGTCATTCTTATTACCCACGATCTGGGAATTGTAGCAGGGATGTGTCATCGCGTGCATGTAATGTATGCGGGGAAAATAGTTGAAAAATCATCTGTAGATGATATTTTTGCCGAACCGCGCCATCCCTACAGTCGGGGACTGCTGCTTTCTCTTCCTCGTATTGACGATGAAAAGGACCAGTTATATTCGATTCCCGGTCAACCACCCGGACTTATTGATTTACCAAATTGTTGCCCATTTTCTGAACGATGTGAATATGTGGAGGATATCTGTAGGCAGCAATATCCCCCACAAACAGAGCTCGGTGTTGACAGGTCGGTATCCTGCTGGCGTTACACAAAGGAGGATGTATGAACGATTCATCAAATATTCTCGATGTACAAAATCTCAGCGTCTATTTTCCCATTGAGAAGGGGATAGTCATAAAGAAAACAGTTGGACACATCCATGCGGTTGACGACATTTCATTTTCTATTCCTCAGGGCACAGTACTTGGACTTGTTGGTGAATCTGGTTGCGGAAAATCCAGTACCGTGCGTGCACTCGTGCGTCTTATTCAAGCCCATAGTGGAAAGGCCTATTTCCGGGGGCAGGATATCTTATCTGCAAATAAACAGGAGATGTTTAACATCCGAAGGAACATGCAGATGATCTTTCAAGATCCCTATTCCTCACTCGATCCTCGCATGACGGTATTCAATATTATTTCTGAACCCTTGCAGGTATTTAAGCACAGGGGATTACTGGACCTGAGCCGTCAGGAAATTATAGAGCGGGTAGAAGAGGTAATGGAAGGGGTAGGATTATCTCTACGTTTTAAGAACAGATTTTCCTATGAATTTTCTGGTGGACAACGTCAGCGCATAGGCATAGCCCGGGCATTGGTTTTCCATCCGCAGCTGTTGTTAGCAGACGAGCCGGTAAGTGCCCTCGATGTCTCCATCCAGGCCCAGATACTCAATCTATTGATGGGATTAAAGCAGAAACTTGGTTTAACCTACCTTGTTATTGCACATGACCTGTCAGTAGTTCGATTTATTAGCGACCAGATCGCCGTTATGTATTTGGGGAAGATAGTTGAGATGGTTGACAAGGAAACTTTGTACAAACGCCCCTTGCATCCCTATACACAAGCCCTGTTATCGGCAGTGCCCATTCCCAATCCGCAACATGAACGAAAGAGAAAGCGCATTATTCTAAACAGTGATGTGCCATCACCCACAGAAAAACATCGCGGATGCTGTTTCTATCATCGATGTCTCAATCGTATGCCAAAATGTCTTGATAACATGCCTGAACTCAAAGAGGTAGAAAAGAACCACAAGGTTGCCTGCTTCCTCCACTCAGACGTATAATTACGTTTTGTTTTCGTCTCTATTGCCATTACATGCTACATTCATACATGTAGCCAGCATATGCAGTTTGGCAATATCATCATCCAACGTGCGGGTGTTTCGCAGCTCTATTCTTATGGTTTTATTGCTAGAAAATAGCAAGGAATAATGGAGCATTTTTTTCGGTCCAACATGTATTTTTTCGTATCGGAGCTCCTGCACTGAAGAAAAGGCATGCATTGTTTTTTTTATGATGATGAACATTCTCGTTGTATGCAGTATGTGGGCTGAGGTCTTATCAAAATGCCATTTTTCCTGATATCCGGCTCCCAGAGCACTTATAAGTAGCAGTATATATCCAAATATACTTGCTTCCACAAAGATAATACTCAAAGCAATAACAGTTGCTACTATCGCACTGGAGCATTGTAGCCATGGAGCAGTTTGGATAATGAAAGAACCATCTGCGATGGGACGAAGCCAATATTTCATGGCACAGTATATGCGGAGACCAAATATCCATGATTTCCGGATCGTGCAAGCTCATTATTTTCCGGATCCAAAATTCGATGTCCATCCACAACAAAATAATAGAAATAGCGTCCAGGTTTCAAACGGAGTGTAATTTCGTAGGTGCTTTCATCATTCTTTTTCATAGGAAACAAAAAAGGGTCCCAGGAATTGAAACTTCCAGCTATATAGATGCCCTTTTTTGGCAAGGCATCAACAGCAACAAGACGTGCATCTACCGTTCGGAGTACATTCTGATTGTGTCGTCTAAGACTTAAACGGAAGGTAGTTGTATTCTTGTCTGATGATGGTTTATACGTCATTATTTTTGCATTTTGTGGTATTATAAATAATGATAATGGCTCATCCTGACCTACCGTGTTAGGATTATCAGGGTCCAGTACCCATGTACTGTCGACGACAAAGCGATAGCGAATATAGCTTTCTTGGGGTACTGGTATTGCTAAAATAAACAATGAAGATTGTTCATTTTCTTGTGTGAGTGCAAATTGATGGAATGTACGGAATGCTTCGTGTTCAAAGATTGCATAGACAGAACGGGCAGGCTCTGCCGTTTCATATGTAAAGATGATATTATTATCAAATATGCGCGGATATCCAGCTTCCGTTATGCTGTGGATTTCGCTGTATAGCTGTAACGGCACTCCTGCTTCCTGTGCATATGTGAGTGGCACCAGCAAAAATGCAAGCGAAAGTACAAGATAGCATAGGCGAAGAATGAGAAACATAGTTATATATCGGCAAATTATAAAATGTGATTAAGAAATATTAATTTTTTCATTTATTTGTCGATCTCTTAATAGAGGGCACATGCCAACTTTTGAAGCGATAGAAAAATTTGCAAACGAAATACTCAGTCTTGGAAAGGAAGTACAATATCTCCATGAGCGAGAGGTGCCACTTGCCGTAGTAGAGCGCCCAAACGTAACCATAGATTCTTCAATAACAGACGGGATACAATCCAGCGTCATCTCAAGCGAAGACTTTCTCCAGAAATTAACAGAAACAGAAGAGCAGGAAAAAGAAAAACAGCCCCAACAGGCAGTAGCCCCGACGCCAGCTATTGGTGAGAGTGATATTTTCGGGGGCGAAGAGGCTCTCATTGACAGTTTCGTCTACGATGTTGACCCTCCTGTACAAGATATTGGTATAACATCTGCTGCACAATCAATGGAGCCGCCAATGGAACCGCCAATGGAGCCGCCAATGGAACCGCCAATGGAGCCGCCACTGGAGCCAGCACTGGAACCGCCACTGGAGCCAGCACTGGGGTCAGCAACAGGCGGGAGCGTTGATCTCAGCGACCTACTAGGTGCCGAAGAACTTCCTCCGGAACCCACACCCGATATGAGCGAGCTCTTAGGCGGCATAGACGATGCCGGCACACAATCAATGGAGCCGCCAATGGAGCCGCCAATGGAACCGCCACTGGAGCCAGCACTGGGGTCAGCACTGGGGTCAGCAACAGGCGGGAGCGTTGATCTCAGCGACCTACTAGGTACCGGAGAACTTCCTCCGGAACCCACGCCCGATATAAGCGAGCTCTTAGGCGGCATAGACGATGCCGGCACACAATCAATGGAACCGCCACTGGAGCCAGCACTGGGGTCAGCACTGGAGCCGCCACTGGAGCCAGCACTGGAGCCAGCACTGGGGTCAGCAACAGGCGAGAGCGTTGATCTCAGCGACCTACTAGGCATTGAAGCACAGGACCCTGCATCAGTGGCTACAACAGCGGGCAGTGAAGATTTTGAATCAGAGCAAAAATTAGAACCTATGGGAACGGATGTTCCGTCTGATATCTCACCGGAGGCCTTGGCATCCTTACAGAGCGAACTTGAAGAGCTTGATATTGATAGTGCTGTCATGGAAGATATGGCAGTAGCGCAGACCGATTCATACACTATAGATGAAGATGCTTTTGCCATTCCGGAAGTCTCAGCGAAAGAACGCAAGGCAGAGAAGAGATCATCTGACGGATCAGAAGAATCTGCGCTAGAAGATCGGATATTTTCAGACCACGAATACGAGCAATTAGTGCTCCATTTGCAAGAGCTTCCATTTCAATTAAAAAAAGCAGTTGCACGCGTAATTGTAGAACCAACTGATGCTCCGGAAAAAATATCGCATCTTCTTACTTCGCTCATATCAGGTGCAAGTCCCAACACCATATCGCGCATAGTACATCGCATCACTGGGGAACGCGTTGTAGTACCTTGGGGATTTCAAAAAGAATGGATTGGCGATAGGGAGCGGCAACAAGAGCTTACTCGAAAAAAGACTAGGGTCAGATACTCTATATTATCAGTAAAGATCTTTCTTGGTTTATTTGCGGCTGTATTTACTGGATTTCTGTTTCTAACATACATATATCAACCCCTGGCATCAGAAACCCTGTATAGGCGCGGCTACAACCTTATTGCAAACAAGGAGTATAAACCGGGGAATGAAACATTCCTCCGTGCATGGAAAATAAAATCAAAACCTCGATGGATCATGCGCTTTGCCGACACCTTTATCAAACAGAAACGCTATGATCTAGCCCAGGAAAAGTATGATCAACTCGTCTATGGGATTGATCCCGAGTTTCAGAAATTCCTTATACAAAAAACGGCTGTGTCGGATTTATATGAATTATACGAGATAGACGGAAAGTTGCGGCGCTTAATTGAGTTTGTCAATATAGATCGCGAAGGCATTTTTGCTCACATAGATCTGCAATCAAATTTAATACAGGATTATGCACGTGCCGAACAATTAGTTTCCCTGTTGTTACGGGAGAACAAATTTGACTACGAAGCACTCATTGCACAGGGTGACAATTACATAGAATGGGCAGACAGTGCTGAAGAGTATTATGAACATGCGAGGCAATCATACACTCTGCTATTGAATGAATACGGTAACAACGATGACATTTTGATGCGAATGCTCAGGTATTTTACGCGGATCAATGATCTACAGCATGCACGGGAGATGGCTCAAATATTTCTTGACAATCCAAAACGCAGAATAGTTCCTGAAATATATGCAGAGTACGCGGGCTATCTCATGGAAGAGCATAATACCATAGATACAGTTCGCGATATTCTTCTGCAAATACATAAGCATGATTCGCAGTTACCTGCCTTACATTACTATTCTGCAATGTACAATCGTGCTGCAAACGACAGGAGTGGAAACGAGGAGCGCTCATTACAAAATGCCATCTCATTGTATAATAGCATGTTGGAAGTACGAGGAAGGGATCTGCATCGCATGTTGGATGCACAGATACGTCTTGGTGAATATTATTACACACGAGAAAATTATCTTGATGCAGAACGCGAACTGCAGATTGCAATGAAGCAGTATGAACAGGCGCTGGACGAAGGGCTGCTTATCCGTGCCTCGCTTTTTGGACGTCTCTACGCCATGCTGGGCGACATTCGTTACTACGACGGGAGGCAGTATCAGGGTGCATTGGATTATTTTATGATGGCACGTGCCAATGGCTATTTTCAACCTGACGAACACTACAAGGTCGGTTATATATACTATCGCTCTGAAAGACATCAGGATGCCATCAATTATTTTCTGGAAGCGGAAAATTATCCTGGAATGCGCAATGAACGTGAGCTACAGTATGCCATAGCAAACACTCTATTTAATATTGGCAATTATTTCGTTGCAGAATCATACTATCGCCTTCTTTTGGAAGATGTTGAACGCGAGAGGCAGGGCTTATCCATTAATTTCAATATGGACGCTCCTGAACATCGGGCGCTTATTGAATACAAGGTGCGGCTTCATAACAACCTCGGCGTTGTCTTACATCGCATCAGTGAGCGGAGTGACAATGTTGTTAACAGCGAAACAATGATACATCTCCAGCGTTCAATGGAATTTTCCGAAAACATGGGGCGTGAGGCAATGACGAATATACGGAGCAAGAGTACTAACCTAGCATATTTGAACATGCGCGACATCTTATATTCGCAAACGAATTTTGAACCCTCTATATATCCGGAGATACCAATAGATTTCAACACCTCCTTCTAAATATCCGGGCTATCCAAGAATATTACTTTGTGGGGACCGGGAACATCCAGTTATGGCGATCTTCCAGCACCCCATATTGGATCCCCTTAATGGTACGTTGCAAATTATGTGTTAGATCTCCGATTTTTCCAGAGGAAAAAACAGCACGCTTCCCCTTATGAGTAATAGAAGCGATATGGCTGACTCCGGCAGCTGTTCCGGTTACAAAGACCTCCTGTGCGTCATTCATTGCCTCATCGATGCTTATTTTCCGTTCTTCTACGCTAATATTCATATCTCTGGCCAGTTGTATAACACTGGCACGGATAATTCCGGGTAGTATCCGGTCTCCGAGTGCAGGGGTAACGAGGGTACCATTTTTCAGGTAAAAAAAGATATTACAGGAAGACCCCTCTTCGACATAGCGTTGTTCTTCTGCATCAAGGAAGATTACCTCCATATATCCCTCCTTTTCAAACAGCTTCTTTTCCAAAATAGGGATCACGTAGTTTGATGCGCATTTTATCCACCCTGTTCCACCTCGGGTTGCACGGACTTTCTCGCTTGTGATGGCATTGGATTCTTCCATATGCTCGAAATATGATCCAACCGTTGTGCAACTTACAATGAACCAAGGAAATAGGCAGAGGTTCAAACCAATTCCGCCCTCGCTATAAGAGAAGGGCCGTATATACACAGCCCGGGCATGGGCAAAGTCGTCTGCTTCCCATTCTGCATCATACTTCGGTGCAAAACCGGCCGCATGATTACGGGCCACTGTTTCCAACACCCCGGACATAAAGATGCTATGTGGAATGGGGGGCATCATGAGTCCTTCCATAGAACGATGCATACGTTTTGCATTTTCATCAAGGCGGAAAACTTTGAGGGTATTATCAATCTGTGGAAATGCCTTTGCACCCTCAAAGCAAGCAATAGCGTATTGGGTTGTAAAACTAACAAGAGGCAATTCAGGAAAGGAATTTCTTTTTTGCATGACTATTTCACGGTCCGCATCAGATAATTGCTCTTCCTCAGATGGGGACAATAATTCTTTTTTCTCGAATCTTTCTTCCCACGTCCCATTGTGTGAATATTTTGCGCTATATGTCCACGGATACATTGATAATAAAAATGCCATCTTCTCCTCCAACTAATTGACTAAACGTCAAAGTTAATGTTACAATGACTAAAGAGTAATTACAAGTCATGGTTAACGCAATTGTAATATTGGCTGGTGGTGGAGGACGACGGCTCTGGCCGTCTTCGACAGTTGCACGCCCAAAGCAATTTATGGATTTGGGTGATGGTATTAGTCTCTTAAAAAGGACTCTACTCCGTGCACAGGAACTTGCTCCATCAGTACCCATATATATTATTTCGCATCACAGCCAGATAGAGCTGATTCTACAGGATGCGAGGGCTTTGGATAAGGGAATATTAGACAGGATCACCCTTGTTCCAGAACCAGCCATGTGTAACACAGCAGCAGCAATTTTCCTTGCAGGAAGCTTGATTCACAGAGAGCAATCGGCGGATGCGACAATGCTGGTGCTACCTTCTGACCAGCTCATCTCCCCCGTAGAGCTTTTCCGTCAAGCCGTAGAGCATGCCGATGCCCTCGCACGCGAGGGACTATTACTTACTATGGGCATTCAACCCCGCTCAGCTGAAACGGGCTTTGGCTACATCCACCGCGGCCCGCCTGTCGGCAACGGTTGGCATGTAGAATCGTTTACAGAAAAACCCGATAGCAGAACAGCCAAGCAATATGTAGACAGTGGTGAGTATTTCTGGAACAGCGGCATGTTTATATTTCGCATACGAGACATGTTTTTAGAGGGCAAAAAATATGCGCAAGATCTTGTCGAGGAATTTGAATCCTGCGCATCAATTTCACAGCTATACAGCAGGGCTCAAAACTCTGGCGTAACGATTATTGAATGGCTTGACACAAATATGGACGAAATCTACGGCAGAGTATCCGAGAAGATTTCCATAGATTATGCACTCATGGAAAAAAGCAAGAAGGTTGCAATGGTTGTGTTTAACGGCAGATGGAGCGACGTTGGAAGTTGGGACGAGATTATGCGTCTTACTGAAGAGAACTATTTCCCTATTGAACAAGACAACGATGGTGTGTACAAGTCGCATTCAACCTTTGTTGCTTCTATTGATTCGCATGCAAATTACGTATATAGTAAAGATATGCAAGTTGCACTATGTGGGGTGGAGAATATAGGCGTAGTTGTCGATAATGGTAAGGTACTAATCTTTCAACGTGGTTCTACGCAATCCGTAAAAGATTTATATGATTGTTTTGAGGGTGGATGAAATATTGATTGAATCGGATAATTACTTGACAGAAAAGTTTTATTAGTGTACGATCAATATAGTTTATTGTATATTTAGGCGTGCCTTGTAATAACGGTATTGCAAGGGCTGTATAAGAAACACATGAATATTGTGAAAATATTTATAATTTTTTAAGGAGGAATGATTATGAGGAAAATACTGGTACTATTAGTAATCAGTTTGTTTGTTTTGCCAGTTTGGGGTGAGGAGAGCCTTGCACTGGTTTCTACGCTGGATGCAAATGCAGAAGCAATCTTTGGTGTAGATCTCGGCAACGATGGTTCTGACATACAGACAGGATTTGAAACATCGGCCGGCTTTACGGTAAAATTGGACATGGTGGATGCATCATCCGAGGAACTCGGAGAAGGTGATTTCTATGGTTGGATTGAGATCAAAGATTTCAAGATCGAAATAAAAACCAGGGATCAATATCCAACGAAAAAAGATCTCACTGCCGATGGCGCTAGCCCTAAAATAGAGGCAAAACCGGCCGTAGGAATAGATGAAGCTAAACTTAAACTTCAAATAGATGCAGCTAAATTGCAGGTAACCACAGCACAAACTAGTTTAACTGCAGCACAAACTGGCTTAACTACAGCTACGAATGGATTGATTTTAGCTCAAAGGGGCCTTGCAGATGCTACCGCGGCTCTTGCAGCCGCAAAGGCACTCCCCGATACGGACGCTACCAAAGCGACAAAAGTTACTGCGGCAGAGACAGCTCATACTGCTGCAGATGCTGCTGTAAAGACTTCAACAACAGGTTATACCACTGCAACGGCAGGTGTTACTGCTGCAACGAGTGGTCTGGCTCAGGCACAGGCAGGGGTTAACAGTCTAGAAAATGCCAAAAACCTAGTAGGTGCGATATCGGCAACGGCACCTGCAATTGAGACCGGCATCCATCTGAGCTGGGGAGAAATCAATGCAAAGCTCCACTTCGGCGACATCTACGTGAATCTTCGTGCAGCCGAGTCAGGAGTAGATCAAGCAAGTAAGTCAGTCTTCTTGATTAACGGTGCTTCATTGTCTTCTACAGCAGGCGTAAAACCAGAAACAGATACTTCAAATGTACATCTTGCTAAAACAGGCATGGGCATTGGCGTTGGATATAAATTTCTGGATGGAAAGGGTACCGCCGAATTGGGACTTTCCTCCGGTTATAATGGTAAGAAATGGCATGAGGCCAACAACTCCTACCTCATTTCTGGCTATGTTGAAGTTGCAGATCTGGCAGGCGTAACACTCAAGTTTAATGTTGGATACTGGCTAAATGCCAAGGCCAAGAATGCAACCACTAATACGGATGAGGATGTTACCGAATTGGCAGCTGGTCTGTTAGTACAGTATTCGCTACCGATAACGGATACCATTACTTTCCGTCCTGCACTTGGCTTTGATGCCGTCATGAAGGATTTTGCTGATACTTCAAAACTTGATATGCAGGCAGCCATTGCAGCTAACGTAATATGGCCAGGTTTGGATGATGATGAAGATACGCATCTTGACTTCTTACCAGACAAGGTCAAGGTTACTTCGGGTGCTGGTGTTGGTGCAAACCTTGTTATAAAAGGTGATGGACATGTTGCTAAGGACAAAGATCTGAAGACCGCTGTAGATGTATATGTAACATTCTACGAGGACGGCGGAACTGCTGGTATTGTGCCATTCATGGGTGCTGAACTTCTTGCAAATTACACCATGTTAATGGACAAAAAAGGAAACGACATCGGTTCACATTTTGGTCTTGGTTTACACACGACCTATCTTGTTGCTGAGAACTTTACGCCATTCCTTGGCGTCCTCTTCCAGCTCCAGGACCTCACTGAGAAGGGAAAGACTGATGCGAAGGGAGTGCATACAGAGGCACTTTCAATGGAAAAGAGAATGAACTTGGAGCTCAAGGCAGGATTAGAAATATCCGGCGTTGTTCCAAACACCACTTTTACCTTTGAATATGTCAGCGGAAACCTCATCGGAGGCGCAGCGAAAAAAGATAACGAAGATAAGAATGCTTGGGGTGATATCAGTGCAGTACGCAAATTCTTTAATGCTGATAACTCAAAGAGCAACACTAACTTGAACCTTGGTCAGTTTACTGCAAAGGCAAAAGTTTCATTCTAATTTAGTTTAGAGTACACAAAAAAAAGGCCTCCTGTGGAGGCCTTTTTTTATGGAATTGTAGGGTGTGTGTGGGTATTATTGGTATTCTGTAAATTGAAGAAACCAGTTGTCCGCAACGTGCATCATGCTATCAACATCCAATCCCTTCTGCAGGGCCTCTGCAACACCGGCATCGAGTTCCTCAGCTGTGAAGTTACGAAGTATGGTCGGAAACACAGTCCCTGTATTAATAGAAAGCAACCAGTATTCATCTACCTCACTCTGAGTAATGCCTGTAATGTGAAAGTTATTGCGTTCCAAAGCATCTTTAATGTCCTCAACTTCTGCCGGCAACCGTGCTATATTAACGCGCCAGCCGTCTACCTTTGTCTCTGTATCCTTGATAAAGAAAACATAGACGCCCTTATCTGTCTTGGCAAAATCTACTGGTATCCATGATTTTTTCAGAAAGCCTGTAAATTCAACTTCGAATTTATCTAGGCGATCAAACTGATATAGAATCCATTTTCTTGCAGGATTGTCCGCACCATAGAACTGATAGAGGACGGACAGAGTCTTTCCCTCTACCTCTATTGCAGTTGGATTATAACCGGCCGAAATAATCTTACCGATGCCCTCATAGGTATCCTTGGCATCGAGAATATGAGTGCCCATAATCCATGCGGGAACAATGGGAACAGTATCTAAAACACCGTCATCAAGTTGTTGGCTTTGTTGTGCAAGCAAGGAGCTGCACAGAACCAAAAATAAATAGAGAATTATTTTTTTCATATAACAATGGTATGTTTCTTGGGTAAAAATCTCAAGTAGGTTGAAGCAATATGGCAATTTTTTGTGTATTATTTTACAGATTATTTGGAGGTTGTATGAATCCGTTAAATTCTGTTTTGATAGAGGGGAACCTTGTAAGGGACCCACAGTTAACAAAAACGAGGTCTGGTACCTGTGTTTGTTCATTTTCGATTGCAACAAATAGAGCATATCGTCAAAATGATGAACTCAAGGAATCAGTCTCGTATTTTGATATTGAAGTCTGGGCACGACTTGCTGAAAATTGTTCCCAGTATCTTGCAAAGGGGCGTGGTGCGCGTGTTAGCGGGCATCTGCGCCAGGATAGGTGGGAAAATGCCGACGGGGAGGGTCGTTCACGGGTAAAGATTATCGGGGAACATGTTGAATTTCTTCCTGGGAAGCGTGCAAAAAAAGATGGAAACGCTGAGGCAGGAGAGAAAGATGAAGGTGGCATAGAAGAGTCAGAGGAGGTGGAAGAGTCAATGATTCAGGCAGTATAATCAAGGATAAAGGCGGGTATCGTGTAATCATACAAAATATGATACACTGTACCTGCCTGGGGAATTAGCTCAGTTGGTAGAGCGGTTGGTTCGCAATCAACAGGTCAGGGGTTCGAATCCCCTATTCTCCATTGTTTAGAAGCATATAGACCCCGCCGAATTTGGCGGGGAGTTGTTGTGGCTATGTTTTTGTTTGGCTAGACGGACATGACTATCTTGCCAACCACACGACCAGATTCGCTAATAGAATGGGCTTCTCTTACGTGCTCCAAAGGCAGCTTGTGTGCAATAGTCGCCTTTAAGGCATCTGATTCAGCCATATCTTTTAGGATCTGTAAATCACTGTTTGATGTTTTTACAAACATGCCCTTGCATGTTTTCGAACGAAAAAGATTCAAGAATCCGCCAAACAGTAATATAGCCATAGTCGGAACAGCTGTTACAAATCTTGCCTTGTTTGCCATGATGTGTTTTGCTTTCGAAAAGGATAAATTACCTACAAAATCAAAAACAGCATTAAACTGTGTATCAAGTTGCAAAACATCGCTCTGCTTGTAATCAATAACTGTATCCACGCCAATACTTTTTGCATATTCAATATTCTTTGTGCTACATACTCCGCTTACCCGGCATCCTAAAGATTTCGCAAGCTGTACGGCAATGCTACCAACACCGCCAGCACAGCCATTAATCAAAACTTCATCCTTCGTCTTGATTCCCCCAAAATTGACGAGCGTTTGATAGGCAGTTAGACCTGCTAAAGGGATGGAGGCGGCTTGAATAAAATCAAAATTTTTCGGTTTCAGGCAAAGATTTTCTGCTGTAACTTTGATATATTCAGCGTAGGAGCCGCCTTTCAAGGCACTTACATGTCCCCAGACTTCATCTCCTAGCTTAAATTCATGAGTATTTTCGCCCACCGCATCGACGACACCAGAAAAATCTCCTCCCAAAATTTTGGGAGGTTTAGATCCACTAATCATTTTCATCTGTCCACTTCTTATTTTCCAGTCAATAGGATTAACTGAACATGCATGCACACGCACCAAAATTTCATCATCGTTGATTATTGGCTTTTCAACTTCATTGACAGTCAATCTGTCCACTGCCCCGTATCCGCTTGTAATTACTGCTTTCATTTGCTCTCCTTTGCAATCTAAATGTATAGCTGATTTTCAGATCATTATAAACCTTCATTTGTTTTAATGCAAGAGATTTTAATAATTCTGTGAATGGGCGATGGCAGATTTGAACTGCCGACTTCTACCATGTGAAGGTAGCACTCTCCCACTGAGTTAATCGCCCAATACCTCAGTATACCCTTCTCTCGCTGCTCCTGCAAGGGTGCTTGTGCATTCCGGGTATATTTCGTACACTGTGTCTATGCAGGATGCTATTCAATTACGCGTAACTACCTTTCTTCCCACAATATACGGAGATTGTACCATGCGGGTATATTATGATACCCGAGAAAAAAAAGAGCACGTAGCCCTTGTCTGCGGTGAGATTGAGCAGCAAGAGGATGTTTTACTTCGCATACACTCAGAATGCTTTACCGGAGATGTGCTCGGGTCCGTACGCTGTGACTGTGCGGATCAGCTACATCAATCACTGAGCATGATAGCAGAGGCAAAACGAGGTATTCTAATCTACCTGCGACAGGAGGGTCGGGGCATCGGTTTGGTGGAGAAACTCAAGGCATATAATCTTCAGGAAGAGGGGCATGATACAGTAGATGCTAATCTCATGTTAGGGCATCAGGCAGATATACGGAATTATGATGTAGCAGTCACTATCCTCGGAGATCTATCCCCGAGCTCTGTTTATTTGTTAACGAACAATCCAGAAAAAATAAAGAGTCTTGAGGATAATGGAATTACAATTAGCAAGCGCATTGCCCTCTATCCGCGCCAAACAAATAAGCGAACAAAGGAATATTTACGAACCAAGGCAGAACGCTTGCATCACCTTATCGATCTAGACAGATTTTAGTTTGAATACAATTCTATCAGGAGGTAGGAATATGAACTTAGAGGGAAAGGTTGCCATTATTACCGGGGCAAGTCGTGGGATTGGAAGGGCAGTTGCTCAGGCACTGGCACGGGAAGGGCTTAATCTGGTCTTAGCAGCACGCAGTAAGAATGAATTGGAATCTTTGGAGACCGAGCTGGAACGTTCAGGTTGTGATGTCTTAAGTGTAGAGGCAGATCTTCGTCAAGAAGCAGATGTCAGGAACCTGTTCCGCAGAAGTTTTGAACATTTTCCAAACATAGATATATTAATCAATAATGTCGGAGTTGGAAAATATGGAACTGTCAGCTCTCTATCAGTACAGGATTACGACTGGATGATGAACTCAAACATGCGCAGTAGTTTCCTCTGTACACATGCGATCTTGCCGCATCTTCTTGAGAGGAATCAGGGCTCAATTATATTCATAGGTTCTGTAGCAGGTCTCAGGGGATTGCCACAGGAGGCGGTATACTGTGCGAGCAAGTTTGCACAAACTGGTTTTGCACAGGCACTTGACCATGAGGTGCGGGAGCATGGCATCAAGGTCAGTCTTATTGCGCCAGGTGGTGTTCACACGCATTTTGCCATCGGTACGGGGCGAGAAGCCGGCGATCCAGGGCTGGACGCCATGCTTGATGCCGAAGACGTCGCAGAGGCAGTACTGTTTGCACTAAAGCAACCAGAAAAATCTCGGGTGTTTCTCATTGGCATGCGCCCGCATAGCGAAGCCCTGTAAATACAGAGATTACGCGGCTATTGGTAACTATCACCAAGATAGAGGGTGCGAGCAACCTCGTTGATCATAATCTCATCGCGGCTACCGGCCACGACAATTTGTCCCTCGTAGATAATGTAGGAACGGTCAGTAATGTCCATGGTGTCTCGTTCGTTATGATCGGTAATGAGTACGCCAATGCCACGCCTTCCAAGGTTTCGGATGATGTCTTTAATTTCTGATCGTGCCTTCGGGTCAATGCCGGTAAAGGGCTCGTCCAATAACAGGAAACGGGGATCTGTAGCCAAGGCACGGGCTATTTCTGTTCTCCTGCGTTCTCCACCCGACAAATAGTATGCCCTTTTATGTCGATTTGCCCGAATGCCTAAATCGTCAAGTAGACTGTTCAACAATTTCTTTTTCTCATCAATATCCATATCTGCCCTTGTTTCCAGAATTGCCTTTATATTTTGTTCAACGGTAAGTTTGCGGAAGATGGACGGTTCCTGGGGAAGATAGGATATACCTCTTCGGGCACGCAGATACATGGGAAGGTTGGTAATGTTTGCGCCATTCATGTATATTTTCCCATGGTTTGGAGAAATAAATCCTACTATCATGTAGAAGAGGGTTGTCTTCCCCGCACCATTTGGTCCGAGCAGTCCAACAACTTCTCCGGTTCTCATAGAGAAACTAACGCCGCGTACAGCATGCATCTTGCCAAATGATTTGCGCAGTTCAATGGTTCGTAATACGCTTCTCTGCCCGCCTATGATTTTTTTTATTGCTGTTTTTTTCTTTCCCATAATTATTTCCTTTATTCTGTATCTGGCTCCGGTACTGATGGCTCCGGTACTGATGGCTCCGGTACTGATGGCTCTGGTACTGATGGCTCCGGTACTGATGACTCCTGTGCTGATGGCTCCGGTACTGATGGCTCTGGTACTGATGGCTCCGGTACTGATGGCTCCGGTACTGATGGCTCCTGTGCTGTGGAGTCAGCTGTATCATTTTTGGTATTATTGGAGGAGGGTTTAATAACCCCTGCAACCTGCCCAACCAGATCGATGGTTTCCTTTTTTAGATCGATGGTTATTTTCTGTGCCTGATATTCGTCTTCTTTCCAATATGCAACTGGGAAGCCAAGTAACTGTAGCTTTTCTTTTTCGCGGTCAAATTGGAGTATCTCAGATCGTGCTACTAGATCTTCGCGAAATATACGGGTATTGGTCTGTGCCGTAAAATTATTAGTATCGTTGATGATCTCCAGATAGCCACTCTTGAGCACAATTTTATTTTTTTTATCGTCAATTTCAACATATCCCTTTGCACGGGTAAATTTTGTATCCCTGTCAAAAAAAAGCTCCTCTGCAAAAAGATATATCTCCTGTTTACTATCACTGTATTGTACATTTCCAACGCATTTGGTAAAGCGAAAATCTGTACCGTACAGCTCAATATAATCTGCTGTTAATTCAACGCTTTCAGAGATAACGCGTGCATTTCCCTCAAGTACCGTCCGTTCGCGACCTTCGCTAAACTGAACGCTGGTTCTTTCTCCTGAAAATTCAAAGAAATCTTGGCCATGTACCTGTACTAGTTCGATAGTGGATAATATTGCTATAAAAAGCATGCATTTTTGTATCATTTTGGTACCTCATCAGTTTCATCAAATGAGTCTGATTCTGGAATTATTTCTGGGGTAATTTCCACCGAATCTATCGGCGTTGCAGGGAGGGCTTCCTCGCCAAGGATGGGTTCTGTAATAAGTGCATCCTCGGTGGAGACCCGGGCTTCATCATCCGTGTAGATGGTGCCCAGGGAGGTGCCGGAGAAATAGAGAATATGTTGTTGGGTATCTATAGATAAGCCACGCCCCTGTATCCGTGTCCCATTCCCGCGTGATATATTGATGATATCTTCTTCCTTGCTGTCAAGGCGATTTTCATCTTCATGCCAACGAAAATAATCACCGTAAATAGTTGTATCATCTTCTACCAGAAGAATTTCGATATTTCCTAGAATTTCCATATCATTATTCTGACTGTCTAAGATAATATTATCTGCTGTACCAGACATAGTTGCATCGTTGTTATCATCGAATTGCTTAAATTCTGCTTGCTTAAAAATCTGTTTTGAGGATTTCGAGTACACTTCGATAACATCTGCCTTGATGTAGGTATTTGTATCTTGAACAACGTGAATTTCTGACTTAAACAGGATGGTATCCGCAATTTCTTCCTGGTTTTCATCTTCAGATAATTTATCTTCAAATTTGAAAGAACAGCTAGTCAACAGAGTAAGGAGTGTCATCAATAGCGCAATTCTGAACATGGTTTACGTACCTGTTTTCTTTTTTTCCACGGCTGCTGCAATAAAGCTTTCGAATAAAGGATGAACGTCAATAGGTCGTGAGCGCAGCTCTGGATGGAATTGTACACCGACCCCCCAGGGGTGGTTCTGCCACTCAACTGCTTCAATAAAATTACTTTTGTCGTCGCGGCCTGCAATTCGGAGTCCTGCCGCTTCCAATCTATCTGAATAGGCATCATTTATTTCATAACGGTGTCTATGTCGTTCAGCAATATTCTCTTGCTGGTATATTTTCTGTATGAGACTACCCTCACTTAGTTGTATATTTGAAAGTCCAAGTCGCATGCTTGCCCCATAATATTTTATTCTCTGTTGTTCTTCCAGTAAACATACTACCGGTTCTGAACAGTCATCCTCAAATTCTGTACTATGAGCGTCTGTAATGCCAAGAACAGAGCGCGCAAATTCTATAATCATGACCTGCATGCCGAGGCAGATAGCAAGGCAGGGGATTTTATGTTCCCTGATATAGCGCATGCCATTGATAATACCTTCAACACCGCGTGCGCCAAAGCCACCCGGAATAAGAACGGCATCCACCCCTTCTAGTATTGTATCAGGGTTTGAATGATTATTGAAGTCCATTGCATCTATTTTTTCAATTATTAATGAACATTTATTTGCAATAGCTCCGTGCTCTAGGGATTCTATTACCGACATATATGTATCATTTTGCTCAACATATTTCCCAAGAAGAGCAACTGTAATTTCTTCTGTAGTATTATTAATAATATCGACAATATCATGCCAATGATTGCTCTTTTTTTCATTCCTAATGTCCAAGTGGAGACGTCTTAGGATGATGTTGTCCAAATCCTGTTCTTTATACATCGTAGGTATTTCGTAGAGTGATTTTTGAATGTTATGTGCAGAAATAACTGAGTTTAGATGAACACTGCTTAGCAAGGCAATTTTCTGTCGAATATCTCCTGGAAGGGGAAGCTCAGAACGGCACAGCAATATATCGGGATGTATGCCTGCCTCGCGTAATTCTCGTACTGAATGTTGCCCTGGTTTTGTCTTCAGTTCTCCATTGGCCAGTTCAGGCAGCAGTATGAGATGGATAGACAAGATGTTTTCCCATTTTTCCTCATGGATGAGCTGCCGAGCTGTCTCAAGAAAGGGGTATGATTCTATATCCCCGACAGTTCCACCAATCTCAATGATGGTAATATCGGCATTCGTATCCGCGGCGGTATCAGTAATTTTTTTCTTAATACGATCGGTTACATGTGGAATAATTTGTACAGTCCTTCCCAAATACTGCCCCTTTCTTTCCTCGTTAATTATTTCTTGGTATACCTGACCAGTCGTAATAGAATTCTGTCGTGATAATTGAGCAGAGGTAAAGCGAAAATAATGACCAAGATCCAAATCCGTTTCTGCCCCGTCGTCAGTTATATATACTTCTCCGTGTTGATAGGGGTTCATTGTGCCTGCATCTACATTCAGATATGGATCAATTTTTATCATGCACACAGTATAACCGTGCAATTCTAAAAGCGAGCCGATAGAAGACGAAGCTAATCCCTTTCCTAGACTAGAACATACACCACCCGTGACAAATATATACTTTTTCATAGGATATGATAACGTTTATACCTCCGTTATACAATACGAAGCTATGACAAATTTGCACAGGAAGGGTACACTAGGATTATGAGTGATCAATTAGAATTATCTGGAGCCCTCATGGTTCGGAAGCTTGGCCAGGTAGAATATGCAGAAGCATTGGAACTACAACGTAGCCTACAGGCAAAGCGTAAGCAGGAGGCAATATCAGATACCATGCTCCTCCTTGAACATCCTCCGGTACTTACCCTTGGAAAGCATGCAAGCCAAGATGATATTCTCGTATCTGAGCAGGAGCTAGACCAGCAGGGTTTGAGTACCCATCGGATTGAACGTGGAGGACAGGTTACCTATCACGGCCCAGGACAATTAATTGTGTATCTTTTGATACATCTCTATGAACAGCGGCGACGCATACGCATGTTCGTGAATCAGATAGAGCAGGTTATTATTGAGCTACTTGACGAGGGATATGGAATACAGGCAGCTCGGATGGCCTCCTACCCCGGTGTATGGGTTGCAGAACGGAAAATTGCAGCCATAGGCATATCGCTTTCGGATGGCGTAACGATGCATGGCATAGCATTGAATGTGCAGCCGAAACTTGAGCACTTCAATTTTATCATTCCCTGTGGCATACGGGGCTATGGTCAAACTTCAATCGAGCAATGTCTAGGTCATAGAGTGGACATGCAGCCATTACAGCAGCGATTTATCGAAAAATTTCTGCAGATTTTCCGTTATCAAAGCATCAAGCATTATGAATCTTCTGTGGATGTTGTCTGAGTCGGGCTGTGTGATACCGGTATATTAAGCAGTTCAAAATGCTCAGTCTTTCCCTCTTTTCCTATATCCAATATTGCTGCCTGGAGTTGCAAGGTATCAAAGGAAATCTGTGATGGGTAGGGTATTTGATGCATAAACTTGTTTATTTCAACTTCAGGTACCCATCCGGACACACTATTTGCACTGCCCGTTCTTCCAAGGTCAGTAATGAGGGCAGTGCCGTTTATTATTCGTTTGTCGGCTGTTTGAATTCGTTGTCCACTGCCAATCATTGCCGAAACCTTGCCACACAAAAAATGTGCCATAGCAGCTTTTTCTGATGTCATAAGGGCATGATAATCTACAAAAATATATGGTGAGCGTGCTCGTTCCAATATTCGCTTGATGGTATTAAAGGGATTATCGGGAAAAATCCGCCTGCTTTTTGCCTGTCCAACTAGGGTGATAATGAGCAATTCTACATCGTTCGAAAATTTGTAATAGTACAGACCAGAGCCAGGTGTGGCATTCGGCAGGTTAGCAGGCCGTACAACATAGCGTATCTTATGAATGTACTCATACAGGTCCTGCTTGTAAAATATCTGATCTCCTGATGTGATAATGTTTACACCAAGTTTTCTCAAATAGACTGCATGATTCTTTCCTAGTCCATAGCCACCAGTCGCGCCATCAGCATTTGCAATGACTAAGTCTATGCCATGTTCTTTTACCAGCTGAGGCAACTTTTTTTTCACACAAAAAACACCTGACTTACCCACAATCTCGCTGATGTATAATATTTTCACAAAACAACCCTTGCTACAAGCATAATGTAAGAGACAAAAAAAGTATATGATTATTTTATAATAAGGAAGAAAACGGGTGCACACATGTCAATTTTTCTATATACTGGTACCAGCGTATGTTACGCGTGTTGCCCGAGTGGCGAAATTGGTAGACGCGCTAGGTTCAGGGTCTAGTGGCCGCAAGGCCGTGGAGGTTCAAGTCCTCTCTCGGGCAACAACATTTGTGCATTTATAGGGAATGACACCGAAGAGTAGCTTCGGAGTCGTATGAAAAGAAGAATATTATTCTCAATTATTGGAGTCACCTTTCTTGTTACGTTCTTGGTGTGTTTTGTGTTATTCTTTGAACACAAACGCCTGCTTACGAGACAGTTTATACAAGAAGCCCAGCTGGTACTGAATTCGGTAGACAGAGAATATTTGCAGAACAATTCCTATCGCCTTTCTCTTCTCGCCACCTTGGCTCCCTTCGGGATTGTATCATTTGATTTAGGAATCCACGAATTCAGCGAAGGAGAGGTTGATCTCCGAAATAATCTTCTCTATTACTACAGTAGTGATATTGGCATTGCCATGGATGTTACTATCTTAAACAATAAAATACTCTCCTATTTTATTATACTCTGCATTGGTGGAGCAAGTGCATGGTTAATAATGGTTCTTGCGCTCTACTTATTTTTGTTTCGTTTTTCTGTGGTTCCCCTCATGGTCCTAGTACAGCGCATCCGTTCTGTTATGCAACATTCAGAGGATGCTGGGGAAGTGTATGTGGGTACAGAGTTTGACTATCTGAAAGTCTTGTTGCAAAAACTCGTTCAGCGAACGAGGGATTATACTGAGGGTCTCAGGGGGAACATCAATCAGAGTTTCTCAATTAGCAAAGGATTTATCAGAGAAGGAGGCAACACAACCAAAAATGTTAGTGAACTTGTGCATTCCAGCGAGAATTTTTACACTCAAATTCAATCATCCTTCCCCATTTTGAATCAATTACATGCAGCACTCCAAGGAGAAGGTGAACAATTACAAAGTATTGGGGATGTATTGGCAAACATGGATGCCGTTGAAGATGAGGAGCGGCGGGTATGGACGATACGTAGGAAATTATTGATGGGAATACAACAGCATATTGAAAGGGGCGATGTGCTCAACCAGAACATCTCCGGTATTTTACACAGCTTACTGAAATTCATGGAAGATAACATACAAAATAGCTCAAACATAGAGTTTGTTTTCAAAAATTTTAATGCAGCCATAGAGAATGTGGGAACTGTCAGTAAGCGTATGAACATGCTCGCTATGAATATAGCTATCGAAGCAACGCGCATAGGGGATGAAGGCAAGCGGATGCTCCCTATTGCCAGTGAGATGAGAGCATTATCGAAAACATCACTGAAACATACTGAAAATATACAGACATCATTTCAGAATATGTATGAATCTGCACAGAAAATTCATACAGTTACTACGAAATCAGAGAAATCATTTAGTGCCCTAGGTGAATTTCTGAGCAATTCAATAAAAAATAAAAAAATGCTCGCACATGTTTTCTCACAATATCTGGGAAATAACAATGCACATGCAGAAAACGAACGGAACTTTCTCCATTACAAGCAGGAGATAGACGTATTGTTCAAACATGTTAGTAAGAAGCATGTGAGCATAGATCGTGAGCTTTCTACGATTATACAAGATTTCCAACACATCCTTGAGGGGGC
Source organism: Spirochaetia bacterium (assembly GCA_964291355.2). Lineage (GTDB taxonomy): Bacteria > Spirochaetota > Spirochaetia > WTKD01 > WTKD01. The sequence continues at coordinate 1,048,377 of OZ220223.1, forward strand.
ACGGAATTTTTCCTTGCATATTCAGAATGTTCAGGACATCCTCCTAAGTTGTATGGAAAAAATGAGCGTGCTTGACGAACATCTACAAACGATGATGTATAAGACAGAGGAGTTCAATCCATCACCGCAGAATGATGAACAGAGTGCACACAAGGAGCTGGCAGGCCTCCCCCAGGATCCTCTAGCCCCCTCCTAGGCTCGTCCCAGTCTGTTGAGTTTCCTTTGCGTTACTAGGGCTGTAGCAAGGGCTGCGAGCCAATTAATGCAGACTATGCCAAACCAAATTCCCATAACATCCCAACCAAAAGTATAGGCAAAGAGGGGGAAGATTGCCAGCGGTATGAGCACCTGACGAGCAATGGCAATCCACATGGTTATTGTGGGCTGCTTTATTCCCAGTAGGACTGCTCCGCATTGAAAAAGGAGCACATAGGCATAGAATGTCAGTGCCTGTGTAAACAGATACTGCCTACTATGAGTGATGATGTCCGGATCGGAGGTAAATATACCAACAATGTATTTGTTCAGGAGCAGTACAGTGCCCATAACAACAATCATTATTATAAATCCCATAAGCAATACCGTCTTATAGGCCTGTCTTATTCTCTCTACTTGTCCTGCGCCATTATTCTGACCGGTAATCGATGAGAGGGCAATGTTCAAACCAATGGTCGGCAACAATGCGATCTGTTCAATGCGCAGTCCAATGCCGTATGCGGCAACCGATTCTGTGCCAAATCGGGAAAGGTAGGATACAATAATAAATGCATTCACCGATATTGTAGCCATATTAATTGCTGCAGGAAAGCCCTGTTGAATAATCTGCCTCATATATTTCCAGATGGGAATAAAAGAGGGGGGCTTACAACCGCTGACCCCCTTGCAGTGTATCAAACGAAAAAACAGATATGCCGAACCACCGGCCTGAATAGCTACGGTAGCCAGTGCGATGCCCCGTATGCCCATTTGTGGGATAAGGGTAGTTGTCCCAATCTTCAATCCATAGAGGAGAAGTGGATCCAAGGCAATATTTGCAAGAAAGCCAACTATCAGAAAATTACGATATATCTTTGTCAGCCCGCGTGCATTCAAACCAGCATTCAACACAAAGTTCATACAGAAGAATATACTCCCCAGTACCAGAAGGGTGTTGTATTCCATTGCATGTTGTAGAACGGTCTCTGATGCATCGAAAATTTGCAGGATATTTCGGAGCAGCGGAAGGAGCAGTATGACAAAAACAGCATTGATAATTACAGCAAGACTAAGTCCCTGTGCCTGAAAATTGACCGCATCGGCATCATTTTTTGCGCCAAGTGAATTCGCAATCAGCGTCGAGGTGCCCTGTCCAACGCCCTGTGCGATGGCCAATATCATTATAAATATCGGAAAGGACAGTGAAAGAGCAGCCAAGGCCTCTTTCGACCATTGTGCAGCAAAGTAGGTATCCACCAAATTGTACATGGTATTAAAGAGAAAACCTACGCTTGCTGGTACAGCAATCTTTATTACCAGCCCGGGGATGGGATCAGTAAGTAAGTTTAATGGCGAACGTTGTTTTTTTCTCATGAATAAATAAAACTACCTGTTACATCCTACAAATTTATAGGCGTCCATGCAAGCCCCGCAGGCCTATGTTAGGATCATCCTTCCCAGATGTACCAGCTCGCGCCTCCCTTCCCTGTCTTCTATGCAGAGTGCCCCGCTAGCATCAAGTCCAATCAACATTCCCTTTTTTCTTGTAGGTGGGGCATCTATTGTTATCTCCGTATTCATGCCCATTAAATATTGCTCTGCCACCTTATGCCATGCATCATCAGAATAAACACTGTGTAGCTCATCAAGCAATATATCTGTGACAAAATCTATGTCTAATTCAGTTTTACAGGCATTTGCAAGTGAGTGAGCTGGGAGCGAAAAATTTTTCTGGTTTACATTAATGCCAATTCCAATCAAAAGATGTTTTTTACGCCATTCAAGCAGGATGCCGGCGATTTTTTTGTCATCAAGCAAAACATCATTCGGCCATTTCAGTAAGAGATTCGGGCTTTCCTGACTATGCAGAACAATGCAGCGTCTAATGCATTGCAGAACGGCTAGGGCAGAGCGCGGAGAATTTGCCACATCCATAGACTCGCAGGCCAACACACAGGTACAGAGTAGGTTGGCGCCGGGCTCATCTATCCACCGCGCCTTTTCGTTTCGCCCACGCCCCCCTGTTTGATGTTCGGTACTTATCAGTAGCCCGTTGACCGGTCCCTCTGATATTCTCTCGCAGGCAATGTCCATGGTTGAGGTAAGTTCTTTATATTTTTCTCTTATCCATGTATTCGGCAACTGGATCACAAATTGTCTTTCGCTTGTTCGAGGATGAGGGCGAGGACGGTATTTTCAATAATCTGCGGCACAGGTTTCTTATTATTGTCGATGCTGATTACTGCAACCGTTACCACTGCCTCTGTAGTAAGTTCGTTATTTCGCGTAATAGTCTGATAGAAATTGACTCTAAATCGATCTTTCTTCTGGACACGAGACAGGACATGGATGGTCTCCCCACCCGTAAGAGATGCCCGATAGGATATGTCTATTCTGGTTACGATGGGATAGAGATTTTGCTGAGCAAGCTCCGAAAATGTAACACCACAATCTTGCAGCATGAGATGCCGAGCATGTTCCAGATAATGGAGGTAGCAGGCATTGTTTACGATGCCCTGAGCATCGCATTCATAATCCCGAACTAATAATTCTGTAGCGTGCATTCGAGTGTCCATTACTTATAGCGTACCATCAGGGAGTTCATTCTATCTTGCTCTAAGATATCTTTCAAGTCCAGATAGAATTTTACTGCATCTTCTCGCACAATCTCCCCGCCTTCCTGTTCCGTTATTGTTCCTGGAACGTTCACATGGATGCTACTTCCTGTTGCATCAACCATCTCCTGTGTCTCAGCGATAGTTGCGTATTCTTCAAGTGCCCAGCTCAGATCATCAATGTATTTCAGGTAGCCCACCTGAGGGGGCAGAAACAATCCGAGAATAGTAAAGTCCATAGTTCGTTTGCTTGGTTTCAATATAACATATGGATTAAGTGATATGCGCGTACTGCCCTCGAAGGACTCCTGTATAATGGGAAGGTCTAGGGCTTGCAGCAATGCAGGGAGATTTTGTGTGTGCATCTGAATATTCACCTGCTTCCAATCTTCAGATCGGGTAACATGCAAGTCTTCAATTTTCCCGTATTGTGTAAGATGTTGTTCAAGATTATCGGGAGCTAGTTGGTCGCCTGCGATAGTACTAAGGTCACGATAATATTGGACAAAGAGTGGGTGGAACATAATATCAGCAATCAAACTTCCTGCATCATCATCCTCAATCGTAAGAGAGATGTCAGCAGTACAGGAAAACAGCAGCACAGAAAACAACAATGCCCACAGAGCAGGAGCCCATCTGTGACCAAGCTTCCGTCCTTTATGCAAATAACAATCGTTCATTAGCACAAATAATACATGATTTTTACATTGCTTGTCAAGATCAGCAGTGCTAATATATTTTATAATATTATTATATAAAAAGAATAAAGCGAAAGTTGACAGAAAAAGAAAATGTATATACGCTACACACATGGGAGGGCCGGACGCCAAAGTAGTAATTATCGGTGGAGGAGGAACAGGTGCGGCAGTAGCCCACGATCTTTGCCTGCGTGGGTTTAAGGACGTTTGCCTCTTCGAACGAGGAGAGTTGACCTCCGGCACAACCGGCAGACATCACGGCCTCCTTCACTCAGGTGCACGATACGCAATTACAGAGCCACATGTTGCCCGTGAATGTATACGAGAAAATACAATCCTTATGAGAATCAGTTCGGGAGTTATAGAACATAACAATGGCTTGTTTGTGGCAGAGACAGAGGAAGAAGAGCATTATCTGCAGAGACTCATAGTTGCATGTGCCGATGTTGGCATCCCTACAAAATTGCTATCCTCTTCGCGTAAAATCCTTGCTCTTGAGCCACATCTCAATCCAAACATTCGCAGTGCAGTAATTGTGCCGGACGGCGTATTTGATGCCTGGCGTCTCCCTCTGCAATTTTTTGCAACGGCAAAACACAATGGCGCGCGCATACACTCATTTACAGAAGTTAGGAACATTGAGCTACACAATAACAAAGTTGGCGCCGTACACATACACAACTACATTACGCAAAAAGAAGAGCGCATTCCCTGTGATATGATAATCAATGCTTCGGGAGCGTGGGCAGGGCAGGTGGCAGCTCTCTGCGGACTGGACGTTCCGGTCGTTTCCGGTGCAGGATGCATGGTTGCAGTAAAAGAACGCTTTACGAATATGGTGATTAATCGCTCCTTCTATCCGGGTGATGGTGATATCGTGCTGCCCATTCGCAATTTATCAGTTATTGGAACGACGAATGTTATTGTTGACGATCCAAATTGGTATGAGGCGACCCAGGAAGAAATAGATAGACTGTATAGCTGTGCAGATAGACTCATTCCTACTTTCCACACTGCCCCTTTTCAAGCCCAGTGGGCTGCAAGCAGACCCCTTGTAAAGAACGAAACTGATGATGCAGAGTACATGCGGGATACTGTCTGTATCGACCATGCTCTCGAGGGATTGGTTGATGGGATGGTGAGCATTATTGGTGGCAAGGCAACAACATTGCGTCATATGGCAGAGCAGGCAGTCGACATGGTCTGTAGAAAATTAAACCTGACTCTCCCATGTCTTACTGCGGAAACCCCCCTACGCCCCTATCGCGATTATTATGTGGAGGTAGCGTGAAGACCATTGTCGTATATGTGTATGGAGGAAATGTCAATCTGAACAGTGAGGGCTATGCGGTATATCCTGATGTCCCCGTTAACAAACATTCCACCGTTCTCAGTGTACTAGAATACATCCGGGTGCATATTGACAGGGGCTTGGTGTACAGGCGATCCTGCCATCACGGTGTCTGCAATACCTGTAGCATAGAGATCAATGGAAAAGCACAACCTGCCTGCCTGAGCCCTATTCAGAACAGTGAGCTCTATCTGCGCCCCCTAGAAGGTTTGGCAGTGCGATCCCAGCTCTTGGTAGAACTGCCTATCAAACGAGTTACATAGGACAGCAATAACAGCAGAAACAGACTGGTATAGAAACAGCTCAGAAATACAGTAGAACTGAGCAAAAGCCCTCCAGGCAGCTCAGCAGATCTATGGCAATGTTATACTTATTCAAATTACAGAGGCAATAAACAGCGAGGGGAAGATATTGGGCGAATAATGCACATCACGTTGCATCATGAAATTTCAGAAGGGGAGGAATGTATCAACATATTTGCTATCCTTACATCGTTCTAATATTTCGTAATTATTTTTAAGCGTCTGTATTTTTCTCAAAGAGATGCTTCCTTGTTGTAATCTGTCAATGAGAAGAGTAGGAAAAAAATAAAGATCGAAGGTGGAATGTCCTGCCGGGTGCACTCCAATGATGATGTCTGAAGTTTTCTTGGATTGCCGATATGTTTTTATTGAAGATTTATATGTTCTATCAACACCACCTCTTGAACCACCAATAAAACTAATGCTTTTCCTTGCCGTTTTGACTTGTGCACGAATGATATGCTCTGAATCGTCTTCGTTTTTTAGTACAATGATAATATCGTAGGGTGATAACGGCAGATCAACCAGAGATACATTTCGGTATTTTTTCATAAGCATGCCTGCAGCAATGTGTTCATGGGCGAAGCCATCGACCGATGCCTGTAAACCGCGTTGTTCTGAATCTTGCATGTTATTCCTTTCGCAATACCAGAATCCAGTCTGTATTGATTCGTTCGTTACGAGGCACCTTTATAAAATGTTTAATAATTTCAGACGCAAAATATGACTCAAGATGAAATCCAACTTTCTGAGCTAACAACGTAATATATCGCCAGTTTTCAAACACAGTATCTCGGATGGTGTTATTTCCAACAACAACAATATATCTACTCCCTGGTTTTAGTACCCGATACATTTCCCTCAAATTTTTTTCCATGTCAATGAGATATTTATATGCAATATATGCTCGTTTTTTGTCTTTTGCATAAATCTTCTGTATTGCTACATCTGCCTCGTGTATTCCCGTTGCATGTAAATCTCTATATAACTGTACTGATACATTTTCAGTGCCAACATGTTTTTTCTTGAGAGAAGTAAGAGATCCTGTTTCTAAGCCCAGCCAGTATAATTCTAGCTGATGCGTTCGAGGATAGTCCACGGCATTTACATAGGGAGGTGAGGTCACTGCTAAATCAATATATTCATCTGCAATATTTGTTGTACGAGCATCACATACCGCAGAAATGTCAACAGTGTATTGCAGATTGCATTGGTCTGAGAACTGTTTCATCTTCGGAACATTAAGCAATACGGCCTCTGCAAAATGTGTTAAGGCATCGGCAGGAAAGACCTGTTTATGCAATTTCTTTCGTATCACTGTTCGGGTACAGTTATTATCAGCATTCGAGACAGCGCGTAGTATTGATGAGAGACAAACCTTATAAAAATTTGTATATTCTATATTGGTATCCATCTCTTCTATTATTTTGAGTATGTATGCTAGTTCAAGAATTATTTCCTTATTGAACCAATTATCTCTATATGGAAAATCTGGAATGTATGAATCAGACACGAATTCTGGCCTGAAATGGAGGATTTTATGGAGGAGTAAATCTGATGTTCTATCTAATTCTTCTGACTGAAGAACTGTGGTTTTTACCTTGCTGAGGAATTGTGAAAATGGATCTACATCTATCCCTATGGAATGACGTTTTTGCAACAATGCCTCCACATTTGTCGTTCCGCTGCCACAAAATGGATCAAGTATAATATTTCCTTGTTTTGAATATCTTTGAATAAGCCACCGTGGCAGTTCAGGAAAGAATTTAGCTGGATATTTATGCAATCCATGGCTCAGTGCAGTTTGCTCATAACTGATAAATAGGAAGCGGTCTTGATTTTCTATGTTCAATTCGGGTGGTATATCTCCATCTACCCGAATAATTTTCTCTCCAAACTGATTGTACGCAGGTTTAACATTCGGAAAAAGCTGATTTGTAACAAAAAGACCCTCACTCTGGTAGATTGGTGCGCGGCGCACACGTTTTTTTCTTATTTTTTCCCTAATGTAGGTAATATTAATAGGGTATGCTGACATTTACTCTTCCTATGTCCATAATACTAGCAAAATACATTAATTGATTCAATATAAGCAGTGAATATATAGAAAAATACCTACTCAGCATGCATGAAACTCAGAAATAACGGGAGAATTATTGCTTGGAGTTTGTTTTTCGAGCATTTTTCTGGTGATTCAGGAAATAGGAGAAAAAATATGATATTTAATTTTTGAATGTCTTTGAATAAGCTACCGTGGCAGTTCAGGAAAGAATTTCAAGTTTGACATTAAGAAAAAGCTGATTTGCATCAAAAGAATATGCATTCTGGTAAATTACTCTGTGTCATGCGTGTTTTTTTCTTATTACTAGCCGGATCTAGGCAAAATTAATAAATTATGCTGACATTTCTTTTGCTAATGCCTACAAGGAATAGTAAAATACATCAATTGATTCAATATAAACAGTGAATATATAAAAAACACCTATTCAGCATGCATGAAACTCAGAAAAAAGCATAGAGATTCAAGGGTAAATTGCAAGAAAATTGCCTAGTGAGAGATTTTCGAGCGATTTTGGGAGAGTTGGAAGAGGATAGGAAAAAAAGTTTCAGAAAAGTGGAAGAAATTTGGCGAAAGTGTTGACAGGGATATGAATGATGTAGTAGAGTGTAAATCTGTGAGAGCAGAAGTTCTTTGAGATAAATTAGGGAAGGGAAAGAAAAATATGGCCAAGCAAATAAGCGTTTGTGGTGGATGCCTGGGAGCTATATGGCGAAGAAGGTCGTGGTAAGCTGCGAAAAGCTTCGGGGAGGAGCACACATCCTGAGATCCGGAGATGACCGAATGGGGTAACCCGGCGGTAGAAGTACCGTCATTTGTAACTGAATACATAGGTTGCAGAAGCGAGACTCGGCGAACTGAACCATCTCAGTAGCCGGAGGAAAAGAAATCAAACGAGAGATTCCCTGAGTAGCGGCGAGCGAACGGGGAGAAGCCTAAACCGAATGCGTGTAAGCTGTGCAGCGTTGCGTGTTCGGGGTTGTAGGGTCATCGGCGTATGTGTGCACACATATACATGGAGTAACAAAACTGAGGTATAGAAGAAGGTGTCTGGGAAGCGCCACCGAAGAGGGTGAAAGTCCCGTAATCGAAATACCTGAGTCTCCATCGATGAAACCTGAGTAGGGCGGGACACGAGAAATCCTGTCTGAACCTGGAAGGACCACCTTCCAAGGCTAAATACACAATAGCTACCGATAGCGAAAAAGTACCGTGAGGGAAAGGTGAAAAGAACCCCGGAAGGGGAGTGAAAGAGAACCTGAAACCGCAAACGTACAAGCAGTCAGAGTTCCACGAGAGTGGAATGATGGCGTACCTTTTGTAGAATGGGCCTGCGAGTTACTGTATGAAGCAAGGTTAAGAGATAGAAGTCTCGGAGCCGGAGGGAAACCAAGTCTGAATAGGGCGAATGAGTTTCATGCAGTAGACCCGAAACCGGGTGATCTATTTATGGTCAGGTTGAAGCTGCGGTAAAGCGTAGTGAAGGACCGAACCCTAGTCGGTTTAAAACGGCAGGGATGAACTGTGAATAGGAGTGAAAGGCTAATCAAACCCGGAGATAGCTGGTTTTCACCGAAATAGCTTTAGGGCTAGCCTCATGGGAGTCTTGCGGGGGTAGAGCACTGGTTGGGCTAGGGTCCTTCACCGGATACCAAACCCAGATAAACTCCGAATACCGTAAGATAAACCATGGGAGTCAGACTACGGGCGAGAAGGTTCGTGGTCGAGAGGGAAACAGCCCAGATCAGCAGCTAAGGTTCCCAAACAATGCTCAGTGGAAAAGGTGGTGTGAATGCAAAAACAACCAGGAGGTTGGCTTAGAAGCAGCCATCCCTTGAAAGAGTGCGTAACAGCTCACTGGTCGAGTAAGCATGCGCCGAAAATGTAACGGAGCTCAAGCATTGTACCGAAGCTCTGAGTCAGAATGTAAATTCTGGCGGTAGGTGAACGTTCTGGAATTCAATGAAGGTGTTTTGAAAGGAATGCTGGAGAAAACAGAAGTGAGAATGCAGGCATGAATAACGAAAAAAGGGGTGAGAATCCCCTTCGCCGAAAATCTAAGGTTTCCTGGGTAAAGGTCGTCTTCCCAGGGTAAGTCGGTCCCTAAGGCGAGGTCGAAAGACGTAGTCGATGGGCAACAGGTTCATATTCCTGTACCTTTGTACAGCATGATGGGATGACGCATTGAGCAACATGCGGCCGGGCGACGGTAGTCCCGGTTGAAATCACAAGCCGATGAGACGTGCAGGCAAATCCACACGTTGAGGTGAGTGATGAACACGAGTCAATCTACGGAACGACGAAGCGTGTAGCGTTCGGTGACAAGAAATAATCTCTAAAGCGTACTGTACAAAGACCGTACCGCAAACCAACACAGGTAGATACGATGAGTATTCTAAGGCGCGCGAGTGAACTCGTGTTAAGGAACTCGGCAAATTACACATGTAACTTCGGGAAAAGTGTGGCCTTCAAGGGTGCCTTCGGGCGTTTGAGGAGGTTGCAACAAAGAAGCTTGAGCGACTGTTTACCAAAAACACAGGTCTCTGCTAATTGCATAGCAAGACGTATAGGGACTGACACCTGCCCGGTGCCGGAAGGTTAAGAGGAGTGGTTAGCCAATAGGCGAAGCTACAAATTGAAGCCCCGGTAAACGGCGGCCGTAACTATAACGGTCCTAAGGTAGCGAAATTCCTTGTCGGGTAAGTTCCGACCTGCACGAATGGTGTAACGACTTAAGCACTGTCTCAACACGAGGCTCGGTGAAATTGGAGTATCGGTAAAGATACCGATTACCTGTGGCTAGACGGATAGACCCCGTGAACCTTTACTGCAGCTTGGTATAGAAGTTTTGCTGTGCACGTGTAGCATAGGCGGGAGACAATGAAGCAGAAGCGCTAGCTTCTGTGGAGTCACCAGTGAAATACCGCCCTTGTACAGTAGAACTTCTCACACATGCCGTAAGCCGGTATGTGGACGATGCCAGGTGGGCGGTTTGACTGGGGCGGTCGCCTCCTAAAGAGTAACGGAGGCGCGCAAAGGTCACCTTACGCTGGGTGGAAATCAGCGGGTAAGTGCAAAGGCATAAGGTGGCTTGACTGTAAGACAGACAAGTCGAGCAGGTACGAAAGTAGGTCTTAGTGATCTGGCGGTAGCGAGTGGAAGCGCCGTCACTTAACGGATAAAAGGTACTCCGGGGATAACAGGCTTATCTCGCCCGAGAGTTCATATCGACGGCGGGGTTTGGCACCTCGATGTCGACTCATCGCATCCTGGGGCTGAAGCAGGTCCCAAGGGTTTGGCTGTTCGCCAATGAAAGCGGTACGTGAGTTGGGTTCAGAACGTCGTGAGACAGTTCGGTCCCTATCTGCCACAGGCGTTGGATGATTGAGAGGAGCTGTTTTTAGTACGAGAGGACCAAAACGGACGAACCTCTAGTGTACCAGTTATTTCGCCAGAAGTAATTGCTGGGTAGCTATGTTCGGAAGGGATAACTGCTGAAAGCATCTAAGCGGGAAGCCCTCCTCAAGATGAGTCATCACTTCTCTGTAAAGAGACTGAAGGATCCAGAAAGATTATCTGGTTGATAGGCTGGCGGTGCACGCATGGTAACATGTTTAGCCGACCAGTACTAATCATCCGTGAGGCTTGGTCATATTTTCCTTTCTCTTCCCGACCTCCTCAAGCGAGGAGGTACTTGTTAGAGTAATATAAAAAAGCGCTATGGTGATTATAGCGGAGGTGTCCCACCCGTTCCCTTTCCGAACACGGTCGTTAAGCCCTCCCGCGCCGATGGTACTGCCTCTGGTGGGAGAGTAGGTCATCGCCAGGCGTTTTTATTTTTATCTCATCCACTCTTCCTCTCGCATCCCCTTTCTCCCCAGTGCTCTTATCTTCTCCTCTCTCCTTGCTTGGCATTGCCTGTCTTTACTTGGCTTTGCCCGTGATATATTCTGCGGCTGCAATGGCGGAGCAGCTTCGGCTGGAAAAGGTGGAGATGTAGCAATGTAGTTCGGGATAATTATCTAGTTCGTAGGGACTACGCAGAGCAAGCAGGATGAGTTTGTCTTTGCAACTTGCAATGAGCTGCTCTATGCAGGATTTCTGTGAGGATTTCTCAAAATCCTCGCCAGGCAGGGGGTAGTCCTCGCTGACTGCAATTATTGCAGTGTATTGATCAGCATGGTCGAGGAGCTTTGCGACCTCCCTGTATGCATATATGTCCACTGTTTCCATCATGTTCCGAAAAGCGGTGCTAAAACTATCGAAGGCCGGAATGCTCTGGTTTGGTCCAATACCCCTGTGGTTTACAATGTTACCGTAACTGCTTCGCGCTGTAGTATTGACAATGGCGATGGCACCGGAGCGGAGGGGGAGGATGTTTTTTCTATCACGAAATACTTGAATGCCATGATGGGCTGCAATGCTTTCCTGCTTCCTATGTTCTTCCATTGCTACTGCTGTGGGTGTTGCGGATGCTTGTGCTGGCGATGCGGGGTTCTCATTCTGCATTGTTAGCTGGAGTTTTTTTTGTAAGACACGCATTACCTTTTCTTTGAATAGCTCACTGGGGATCTGTTTGGATTGTACTGCTTTGCAGATTGCTTGAATGGATGAGAGCTGTTTTGCCATGTAGGAGCTGCTATGATCGTAATGTTCCTCTGCCAACATGATGATGTCTGCTCCGGCAGCTAGTGCTTTGATACTAGATTCTTCGGGGCTGAAATGTTTCCGCATGGCACCCATGTTCATGCTGTCAGTTATAATGATGCCCTCGAACTTCATCTGTTTACGTAAGAGCTCGGTGAGGATGGCAGGTGATAAGGTTGCGGGATAGCGCTTATCTATCTGGGGGAAGAGAATGTGGCTGGTCATAATCATATCGACACCAGCGTCGATGGCTGCCTGAAATGGCAGAAGCTCCTGTTGTAACAGGGTTTCGAGGGATTTATCCACTATGGGAATATCGCGGTGTGTATCATTGTGGGTGTCGCCATGACCCGGGAAGTGTTTCGCAGTGGACAGAATGCCCTCCTTGCGCAGGGCAGTAACAGCAGCAGCTACATGGCGGGCTACGCGCGCGGCATCATCACCGAAGGAGCGCATGCCAATAATTGGATTCTCTGGGTTGAGGTTGACATCTGCACAGGGGGCGAAGACTGCTTGATATCCAGCAGCACGCATTTCCCGAGCAAAGATGCGGTACAGGGCTGTTGTATGGCTTGTGTCATCGTTAACACCAAGTGCTAAATTTCCCGGACCCGTAGTCGATTCAGGAACAAGAACAGCCCAGGCGCCCTCTTGATCAACACCAAAAATGAGTGGTAGAGGATGCCGCTGCCTATCCTGCAAGCTTTTCGTGAGGGCAGCCGCCTCTGCAAAGGTTTCGGCATTGTCCTGACTTATGTAAAAACCTGCGAGCCCATAGCGATCGACCATCTCAAACATTATGTGAGGATCCTTTCCGGGAAAGGCGGGCATGAATAATTGTCCGACCTGTTCCTCCAGCTTCATGGAATTAAAAATCTCCTTAGCACGAACTAGTAATTCTGTATTCATTTTTTCTGATCTCCTTTCATCATGAGTAATACCGATGCAATAATGATTACACCGCGTAATATAAGCTGGTGATCTACCGAAAGAGCCATGAGTACCAATCCGTTATTGATCATCCCCATAATAAAGGCGCCAATAACCGATCCAAGTATCCGACCCTTCCCACCGAATAGACTGGTTCCTCCAATAATCACCGCAGCAATAACCACCATCAAATCGTTTTCTCCCAGCGAATAGCGAGCGCCCTGCAATCGACCTACGTAGAGAATGCCAGCCAATGAGGCAATGCTTGAGTTCATTATCAGAACAGTCATCTTTATTTTTTTTATATTGATGCTGGAATACACAGCTGCGGTTGGATTGCCTCCTGTTGCAAGCACACGGCGTCCAAAACTCGTTTTGTGAAGCAGGAATAATCCCAGTACCGTTATCAGCATCATCCAGAGGAACAGTATGGGTATGCGGAGGATGTCTCCCGAACCAAATATAAAGCTAAACAGATCATTGTCGACAGGGATAGATTGCAGACCGGTAATCCACCGGGCGATTCCAACAATAATGCCTGATGTGCCCAGGGTTACCAGAAAACTGGGAATTCCTGCATAGCCAACTAGTAATCCATTTGCAGATCCAATGAGGAAGCCAACTCCTAGTCCTGCCATTACTGCAAGAAAGATGCTACCACTAAGGCGCAGCATTAATGCAGTGCTCACCGAAGAGAGTGCAACGACAGCTCCAAAAGATAGATCTATCTCTGCGGCAGACAGGACAAAGGTCATGCCTACTGCCATAATAGAAATCATGGAAACCTGTCGGGCAATGTTCAGTAGGTTGCCAGGGCTTAGGAAGCCGCGATTGAATAGACTTATTGAGAAAAAAATAAATATAATTGCAAAGACCATGTAGATAATGTAATTGCTGAGATCAAAGTTTTGCATGCGAATGCCAAATTTTTTGCCTTCCATCATTGTACCTGTTTGAGCAGTTCCTCCTCTGTTATCGATCTATTTTGTATCGCGCTGCTTATCTGTCTCTTTTTGATGATGTAGGTTCTGTCGCAGAAGCTGGCAATCTCGCTAAACTCCGATGACACGAAGAGGGCTGTCCTTCCCTCATCAACAAAGTTTTGAATTATGTGCATAATTTCAGATTTTGCGTGGATATCTATGCCGAAGGTCGGATCATCTAGGAGGAGTATGCGTGGCTTATTTGCGAGACATTTGCCGAGTACAACTTTTTGCTGATTCCCTCCAGATAGGAAGCGCGTAATTTGTTTGCGTCCGGTGGTGCTGATTTGTAGGCGGGAGATCATATTCTCTGCAAGCTGAGCGAGCAATTTCGCATTGATAATACCGTAGCGAAGAATGTGCTGCAGGTTGGAAAGGGCAATGTTCTCTGCAATATCAAAATCGAGGACGAGCCCCTGCCTGCGGCGTTCTTCTGGCAGGAGGGAGATGCCATATTTCGCTGCCTGTTGCGGATTGGAAATCCGAGCAGACTGTCCCTGTATGCGAATGTTGCCGGATTTGAGCGGATCCAACCCGTATATCATGCGTAATAGCTCAGTCCTCCCACTGCCCAGTAGCCCAGCTATTCCAATAATTTCTCCCGGCAAGGCAGTAAGGGAAACCGGACCAAGCTGCTCTGTTTTTGCATCCTGTAGTTCCAGAAGGGGCTCTGTTTCCTCCTCTGTACGTATTTTTTGCCTTCTCCGAGATTGTGTTTGGAGGTCTTGTCCCAGCATGTCTGAAATAATGCTCTCCATATCGGTATCTTTCGTTGTCCGTACAGATACCACCCGACCATCGCGGAGTACGGTAACCCGCTGTGAGATCTGCATAACATCTTTTAGATAATGGGTGATGTATATGATGGACATGCCTTGTTTTTGCAGGGCAGTAATGGTACGAAAGAGGGCTGTTATTTCCACATCAGATAGGGATGCGGTGGGTTCATCAAATACAATAATGCCCGCCCTAGATGCGATGGCCTTTGCAATTTCTACTAATTGTGCTTCTCCCGCACTTAAAGTGTCCACTAATCGATCAGGCGAGATCTGAGATAAGCCAACCTGCTCCAGCAATAACACTGCCTGTTTTCTTGCGGGTGCATCACGGAGCAAGCCAAAACGCGTATAGGGATTGTACTGTAGAAAAATATTTTGCAATACTGACATGCTCGGTATCAGACTGAGATCTTGGTACACCATTGCTACTCGCTCGGATCGATCTACCACACCAGTATCCGGTTTGTAGACGCCGGTAAGCACCTTCATAAAGCTTGACTTACCGGCTCCATTTTTTCCGACTATAGCATGCACCACGTTTCGTTCCAGAGAAAAATGAGCATCTTCTAATACTCGTACCCCGCTAAAACTGAGCGATATATCCTGCATGGTCAGGACAGATTCATTCATTGTCTAAATGGGAATCCTATTGCTCTAATGCCCTTTGTACCTCTATAGGCAATTCACGCCTGAGTGATTGTTTCCATGCAGTCTCAAGATTCTGTTTCCGTACCTTTATTGCTGGCACCGTAACAAAGGGTGGCATCTCTTTTCCTAATGAGTGCAAGACAGCAACACGGGTTAATGTGGCTCCGAGCTCGTAGGGCAGGTCAGCAACTATCCCGCTCATATTCCCATCTTTCGCCATATCGAGCACCGTAGTAGCACCCAGGTCCATCGTAAAGACCTTGAGATCCTTCTTGTTATTTGCACGTGCCGCAGCAAGTACACCCTCAGCAATGGTATCCCAGGGAGCGTAAATAGCATCAAGATTGGGATATTGCGTTAGCATGGCAGATGCAATAAGCTCTGCCTCTGCGGGGTTTGCTATGCCACGTTCTACAGCAATGGCTATGCCGGGATAGTTCTCCGATAGAACAGTCTTTACGGCACGGTCGCGCTGGTTTGTGACGTAGTAGTTTGCGTCATGGAACATAAGACCAACGCTGCCACTTCCGGAGAGCATTTCGTTCATCAGTTCCGCAACTGATTTGCCCATATTAAAGAGATCGTCAGTTACGACGGCTGCATAATCCCTGCCATGTACAAATCCGTCTGGGAGGTTACTGAGCAATGCAATACTTACCCCCTTGTCAATGGCAGGACGCAAAGCAGCAGCACCAGAGACAGCATCAAGAATAAGCGTGATAATGATGTCTGGATTCAGGATAAGAGCATTTTCTATGTCTGTCTTCTGCTTGTTTGTATCAAATTCCGCATCTGTTACCAATACCACTTCTGCACCGAGGGAGGCAGCGGTGTCCCGTACCCCTGCTGTAACTGAATTGGTAAAATCAGCACTCGTATGCAGGAGGAGGGCAATCTTTAATGCCCGTGCCTTTGCCTGGGAAACATCAGAGCTACTCATCTTTATGCTCTGATAATCAGTCGGACTATTTCCAGCGGGCCCCTTTGTTTCATATACAAATGGTTGACCAGGATCCTCCGTTTGCTGTTCTACCTCGGCAGTAGCAAACAAGAACCCAGCTCCAATAAAAACACCTAACACAATCAACAGTAATTTTTTCATACAAACTCCTTGTAATAAAATATTTATTCTCTTTCTAATACAATTTTCTTGCTATCGTATATATGTTTCTGAGATGACTGCACAGCTAGGGATGGATGAAAAGGTGTTTCGTAGGCAGCATAGTCCTGTACGTATTGCAAAATAGTGGTGCCTATCTCATCAGCATGATTTTCATGTTTTATGAGAAGGGCAACAACACCGACAGCACCACGCAGATGCGCACCCGCGAGTAATCCGGACATTGTTACCAGCACCTCATTCTTCCGTCCCCCTCGTGGTGGTGATATGGGTGGGAAACATTGATCCCAATACAGCTTTGTGCCGAGAAAATCAGCTAAGGTCTTTCCCTTGTCCGCTAAGCCCTTTACGATATTGTCGTGTTTGTATACAAAATGATCCCGTGCTATAAAGTCTTGCTTGTAAGGATCCTTAACGTCATCCATGCTGTGTATGTCGTGTTTACCGGTAAACTGCCCCTTCCAAGTGTTAACATCGGTAATATGCTTAAAACCACTGTTAGGAAAATACAGCACGGCATCCCGAATACCATGTGCCCAGAGTCTTGTATCGACATCAGAATAGAATTCCGGCAAGCCCTCTGCATCGAAATGAGTATAGTATCCTAATGACCAGAGATCCTGCTCACTAAACTGATAACCAACAAAGCCAAGGAAATTGAGCACCGAATATTGCATTCGATGGAACATCTTCGGATCAGTGGATCCAGGTGTGTATAGGTGATCTATCCCGAGTTTTTGGAAATAGCGCTGAACAGATGTAGTTTCCACTTCTGGATTCCCATGCTGGTCGCGTACAACACGTCCGGGATAGTCCACCTTCTGGTATTGAATGGCATGTGGGTTATGGTAATTCTTTGCATAGTACGCTGCCTGAGCAGGATCTATAGATGATTCAAAGGCACGCAGGGCATCCAGAAAATCCTGGTAGCTCTTTCCACGTTCTATCGGATCTATCTGAGCTATTGGATTGTCCAGCTGCAAAGATGGATCCCATGGACCCCATGATCCTGCAATGCTTCTGCTTGTGGAAACGACGGATGAAAAAGTAGAATGAGTAGCTACAGAGTTTGTGCTACAGCTCAAGAATATTATAGAGCACAGGTGCAGTATGATAATACTTATAAACAACGTTCTCATTATCATATACTGTATATTATAGTAGGGACGGAATTACATCAAGTATATAAAGAAAATTTTGCATTAATTTGCTATTATGCTGAATTATTATTTGAATTCATAGGTTTGCATAATTTCCCAGAAATGTTGCTCGAGCTACCCGCCCGACATGCACGTATATTTGTGATAAACAGCTTGTAATTTTCTCCCGTGCGTTGTAGAATGTAGGGAAAATATTAAGGAGAATGTGAAATGTCACGTATTATTTCCGTTGTTGTATGTTTATTGGTCTTGAGTTCCTTCGTATTCGCCGCTGGTGAGGGCGAGTCCGGAAGTTCTAATTTTCAGGTTGCGCTTGTTACCGATGTCGGAGGTATTGATGACAAGTCTTTCAATCAAAGCACATGGGAAGGCGTCCAACGTTTTGCTCAGGAAACAGGCGTTGAAACCACCTATCTCCAGTCAGAGTCTGATGCAGATTATATTCCTAATCTCAGCACTGTATCTGATGAGGGATATTCACTTATCATAGCACCAGGGTTTTTGTTTGTTGATTCGATAACAGAGGTATCTGGGAACTATCCACAGACAAATTATCTAATTATTGATTCAGTTGTTGGTGATCGTGATAATGTGGTGAGTGCTGTATTTTCTGAGGAAGAAGGTTCCTTCCTTGTCGGAGTTGCAGCTGCATTACAGGCCCAAGCAGATAATACTGACGTAGTGGGCTTTATCGGGGGCATGGAATTTGATGTAATTTTCCGTTTTGAGGCAGGATTTGAAGCCGGCGTCAAGGCGGTTGATCCTAACATGCAAATTGATGTTCAATATGCAGGGGATTTTGCAAACCCACAGATAGGTCAGACCATTGCATCCAAGATGTTTGACAGTGGCATTACTGTCATCTTCCATGCAGCTGGTGCAACGGGCAATGGACTTATCAAGGAAGCTCGCGATCGCCGCATTCAGATGGAGAATAGTGGAAGTGGCACTGCCGTATGGGCCATTGGTGTAGACAGAGACCAGTATGCAGATGGTATTTATGATACAGCTTCTCAAAAATCAGTTGTATTAACTTCCATGCTCAAGAGGGTTGATGTTGCATCATACTCTATTGCAAAACTTGCACACGAAGGAAATTTCCCTGGTGGAGAAATTTTTGTCTTTACACTGAAAGAGGATGGCGTCGGAATTCCAGCAGATAATCCGAACATCAGTGCAGCAGATCAACAAAAAATTGATGCTTGGAAGGTGCGAATTGTCAGTGGCGAAGTTGTTGTTCCCAAAATGCCATCACGTTTGCAATAGTTGAGAGTTTCTGTGCCGAATGCACATAGTAACTATATAATTGAGATGCTGGGGATAACAAAAAAATTCCCCGGCATTATTGCTAATAATGATGTTACACTCCAGATAGAGGGGGGGAGTGTTCACGCCCTTCTCGGCGAAAACGGGTCGGGTAAGTCAACCTTGATGAATGTATTGTTTGGCTTACTAGTTCCCGATGCCGGTTCCATACGCCTGCGGGGTAGCGACGTTGCTATTACCGATCCCCATGTTGCCACTGAGCTAGGCATAGGAATGGTACACCAACATTTCCAGCTCATAGATACCTTTACTGTTACCGAAAACATCATACTGGGTATTGAAGATAAAAAATCATTTAATCGAATAGACATAAAAAAAGCAGCCGATCGCATTGCAGAGATCTCCGAGAAATGCGGCCTTACTGTAGATCCATACGCCCTAGTACGTGATATTCCGGTAAGCATGCAACAGCGTGTAGAGATATTGAAGATGCTCTACCGCGATGCTGAGATAATGATATTTGATGAACCGACCGCGGTCTTAGTTCCCAGTGAGATCGAAGAATTGATGCAGATAATGAGAAAGCTGGTTAGTGAGGGAAAAACCATCCTGCTCATCACCCATAAATTAAAAGAGATCAAGGCAGTTGCCAGCCGTTGTAGCGTCCTGAGACGTGGCAAGATGATAGATACAGTGGATGTAGAAAACTGCGACGAGGCAGAGCTCGCCCGCATGATGGTAGGGCGACCTGTTGATTTTTCTGTTCACAAGGCAGACACAGAAAAAAATGAGACCATCCTTTCTGTGAGAGATCTTACAGTCCGTGATGATCAACATCATGTACAGGTAAACCGGGTTAGTTTTGATGTGCAGGCAGGGGAAATACTGAGCATTGCTGGAGTGGAGGGCAATGGACAGCTTGCGTTGGTGGATGCCTTGCTCGGAGTTCGTAAGATTAGCTCAGGATCGATACATCTCAGCGGCACAGGGATGGAGCGTCTAAGCATTAGGGAGCGAACAGAGCTTGGTCTTGGCATTATTCCGGAAGATAGACAGAAACATGGGCTTATCCTAGATTTTACTCTTGCTGAAAATCTTGCCCTAAAACAGTATTATCAACAACCATATTCACGTTGGGGAACCCTGCAATTTGATCATTTTCAGAAGCACGCGGAGCTCCTGATTGACGAATTTGATATCCGCTCGGGACAGGGGAGCAGTACCATTGTGCGTTCAATGTCCGGAGGCAACCAGCAAAAAGCCATCGTAGCACGTGAGATTGATATGTCTCCTCCATTGCTTATTGTTGTACAGCCAACACGTGGATTGGATGTAGGCGCGATCGAGTATATCCATAGCAGGATAGTGCAAGAAAGGGATAATGGGCGGGCAATTCTTTTGGTATCCATGGAACTTGATGAGGTCATCTTGCTTTCTGATCGGATTGCTGTTATGTATAACGGCGAAATAGTAGATGTGGTGGAAGGAAACGAAATAGATACCGTGCAACTCGGCCTTATGATGATTGGACAATCAGGTCGCGTACATAAGGGGAGAAAAGATGAATAAAAAAAGGTCTAACCTGTTATTTTCAAGCATCGCAATCGCGACGGGTTTGCTTGGTGGTGTCGTACTTATGTTAATTACGGGGCACAATCCCCTCAACCTCTTTGCTGCCTTAATTCGCGGAACACTGGGCATCAGTTTTACCAATCCAAACAATTTTTACAATGCTCGATATGTCGGCGAATTGTTTGTAACAGCCATGCCGATTACATTAACTGGTCTTGCCGTCGCATTTTCTTTTCGTGTGGGGCTGTTTAACATCGGTGCCGAGGGGCAACTACTTATGGGTTCATGGGCTGCCATCAGTGCAGGACTTCTTTTTTCCTCTTTGCCAGCCGTATTCCTTCTGCCTCTTGTAATAATTTTCGGCACTGCTGCCGGAGCGTTCTGGGGATTCATTCCCGGAATTCTGAAGGCACGATTTAATATCCATGAGGTGGTAGTTACCATCATGCTAAACTATGCAGCATTGTATTTTACAAATTTCGCCTACCTCCTCCTGCCCACTGCCGGCAATAATGTACGAACAGAACCAGTTGGCATGGCTGCAGACCTAAAAAGTGAATTTTTCGCATCAATTACCAACAATTCCCGATTACACTGGGGAATAGTTATATTAGTTCTCAGTGTCATCCTGTACTGGTATATCATGGAACGCACGACCTTCGGATACGAGCTACGTGCAACAGGATTTAATCTCCATGCTGCCCGGTATGCGGGGATACAGGTTACGCGCAATATTACATCATCCATGATGATTTCCGGTGGATTTGCTGGTTTGGCAGGCGTTCTCATTGCTGTTGGAACCTTCAACTATGGGCGGGTTCTCCCCGGTTTTGAAAACTATGGCTTTGACGGCATTGCTGTTGCACTGATTGGAAGTAACACAGCGCCCGGAGTTTTGTTTGCGGGATTCCTCTTTGCCTCATTAAAATCAGCGCAACCCATCATGCAAACGCGGGGTGTCCCGCGGGATATCATCAATATCATCATTGCCATTGTGATCTTGATGATTGCCATGCAGCATGGTGTTAGATTATTTTTGGCATATCTTGAGAAACGCAAGAAGAAGCAATCCGACGCTAGCAATGGCAGTAGTCTGGAGGCAGGCAATGAATGAGGTATATGCAGTTCTTACACTGACGTTGATCTTCTCGACGCCAATTATTATTACCGGTCTAGGCGGTCTTATATCGGAATTGAGCGGGGTTGTTAATATTGCACTTGAGGGCTTGATGATGATAGGTGCCTTTACGGCTGCTACGGTAGTGGTCTTTCTGGAAACCAATATGCAGACCGCTGCTCCATGGCTTTCCCTGCTCTGTGGCACCGTGGCAGCGCTACTTTTTTCCATGATCCACGCCTACATTACCGTATATCTTCGCGGCGACCAGATTGTATCTGGTACGGGGCTCAATTTTCTTGCAGCTGGCTTTACTATTTATTTCTGCCAGATCATCTTTAATCAACAGCGCACACAGAATTTTACCCGAGGATTTATCAAGACATCCTTCCCAGTCCTCCGCGACATTCCCATTATTGGTCCGATATTTTTTGAAAATATATACAGCACTGTTTTTCTTTGCTTTCTGCTTGTGGCAGTCGTGTGGTTTATTGTAAATCGAACTGTTATTGGGCTGCGTCTCAAGGCAGCGGGAGAACATCCCCAGGCCTTGGAAACGGCAGGTCTTGATGTGTATAAGCTCCGTTTTATTGCCGTGTTGGTGTCTGGTGCCCTAGCCGGTTTATCGGGTGCGATTATGATACTGACTCAGGACACGCAATACACTATTCTGAGCATACATGGGACGGGTTTTATTGCTCTAGCAACGATGATTTTTGGCAAATGGAAATCGTTGGGGGTTATGGGTGCAGGATGTATGTTTGGCTTTTTACAGGTGCTTGCAATATATTCCACAAGCATCCCGGCCCTCCGTCTCCTGCCCCAGCAGGCATTTACGGCCTCGCCCTACCTCCTTACTGTTTTGGCATTAGTGCTATTTAGTAGGAACAATGTTGCTCCAAAGGCAATCGGTCAACCCTACGATAGAGAGAGAAGATAAACATGACATCTACCTATGCGAAACTCCTACGTTTTCTTACAGATCAGAGTCCCGGAGATTTTCCGCTGGCTGATTATTTTATTCATGCGCTGGAGATCCACTGTGGATCACAGGATGCAGAGTCCGCGGAACAGCAGGCGGTTTCTCCACCGAGAGCTTGTTCTCCAGAGCACTGGCGGCACTGCATACAGTTTATAGACAGTGTTATTCCATCCATAGCACAGGAATTGGCGCAAGGCAGTGTCGATGCAATGCAGGAGCTGGATTCAATTTTGAATACATCTCCTTCCCTTCAAGATGCTCGTTTCCGCCACCTGCTATGGTCAATATTTTGTCCGGAGGCGGCAGAATTAGAAGAAGTAGCAGATAATCGAAGGGGCAGGGAGGAAGCCGTTCGCGCCAAACGAATTATTCGGGACATTGTGCCAAATCCCGAACCCATACAGGACCCCTGTGCAGAAATTTTATTTACATCAAATGTCCTGCTGACCATTCCGGACATCTCCACCATAGCCGAGCTCAAGCTGCCTACCCATCTCCGCAAAAAACTTGCAAAGATAGCAGAGGAGGAGCAGATCTATTGGTATGATCATCCCATGCCCGTGGGCATAGCAGCGGAGAATAGTGAATTATTTTACGGACTGCGTGGCCTATCAGAGATGCTGGCATGGGAAAAACAGCACAACAAGCTAGATCCTGATGCACAGCTCAGGGTCTTACTCTCCGTCTCTGTTACACACAGGGGGCTTGCTGATATTGCAAAGGAATATATACATCATGAAGTACAGAGCATTGGATCCTTCCCTGGACTTGAAATCTATATTGTAACCGAAGAAGACACGAAACGCATTGCAGAGTTCCTTGCAAGAACATCTAATCTCGGAGAGGATGCTGCCAAGCAGATAGCTGCGGTATTTGGTGTTGATGGTATGTACGGCAGACATTATTCCTTTCTAAAAGCTGCACCGCCCCTCTGGTCCTGTCTTGATAGCAAACTCAAAGCGACCTTCAAAATTGATCTCGACCAGGTATTTCCCCAGGAGGAGCTCAAGGCAGAAACAGGGAAATCAGCTCTCGAACACTTTTGTACAGCCCTCTGGGGTGCAAGGGGAACTGACGCTGACGGAAAACCAGTAGAACTTGGCATGATAGCTGGAGCATTGGTCAATCAAAAGGACATTACACAGGGGCTCTTTACTCCCGATGTAAACTATCCCGAAGAACCACTATCAGCCATCGATCTTCTATTTCCCCGCAGTCAGATGATGGCAAGCTCAACCCGTGCAGAAATGATGACGCGCTACACCGAAGCTCCTCTGGATGGTTTAAGCAGCTGTTTGCAACGGCTTCATGTTACGGGGGGAACAAATGGCATCCTCTTTGAGTCGCTTCGGAAACATCGCCCCTTTACCCCATCATTTATTGGCAGGGCTGAGGATCAGGCCTATCTCATGTCGGCACACGAGCCAAAAGATGCAGAATTACCTCTGCTGCGCTACGTCCATGCCTCCGGCTTGATCATGCGTCATGATAAGAGTGGCTTTGCTGGCGGGGCAATTCAGGCAGCGAAACTTGGCACCTATGCGGGCGATCTTCTGCGGAGCATGGTATTTTCACGCTATGCTGAATGTTTGCCTGGTGGGCTAGCATGGTTCAAGAGGGAATTTGCACCCTTTACCAGCTGTTTTACGAGTGCATACCCTCTAGCGGCCTCTATGGCCCGCTTAATGCTCCACTGTCGTAGCATGGCGGACGAGAAAAAGGGACTAGAGCAATTATATCTCGCCTCGCTTGCATTGGCAGATGCCGCTCAGATTGATGAGCATCGCAGGAAAATCTCAGAGACCTATCAGCAGGAACGGAAAGCATGGGACATGTACTATGCAGCTCTGGAACAGATCTGCACAGAGGCAGATCCTTCGCAACGTACTGAAGCCATCGGCATATTACAGGACATCCTGAGGGGCTGCAAAATAACTAATATTTATCCATTTTCATCTATTGACAAATAATTTCCATTTATCTATAATGATGCTGTAACATGTATATGTTACCATGTTCATCAATGTCGGAAGGCAAGGAAGATGGCAAGATGGCAAGATACAAAGCTACGAACATGCAAAATTGAGGGTATAATGCGCACTGGACACATAGATAGGTGTTTTTTCTTCTTATTGGGGTTTACATTATTTCTATGTCCGGTGGGACTGCTAGGTGCTCAGGATGCGGCAGCTCCAGGTAGTGAAATTGTATCGCTAAGCAGTGCTGTAACGTATTATTATTCAACTTCTCCTGATGCAGAAGAGTTGCAGGCAATACAGAATAACATAAAGGAAAAATTATTGTTCCAGTGGGCTGTATTAAAAACAAGGGAGGATGTCGACAGCGAGCAGTTACGGGTGCTGCTGGAAATTGCCGAATGTTATGCACATGTATGTAGCTGGGACACTTTGGACAGCATTCCCCTCCTTGCAGACATTCGGGACAGTGCATTAGAATATCTGAAAAAAAATGATACTGACACAATGCTACAGTTAGCTCTGGTCTCCTTAGTCAGTACGCAGTTTCGCTATTCTGTGCCACCTTTTTATCAGAATACACGCATAATAAAAGATTTAGCATCCCGAATCCATCTAAAAGAACATGACGCAAAATCTGCCATGATATTGGGCAAGGTCTATCTCAGTTCAGTAACTGCAAAGGGTCATTCCATGACCTACACACAGTGGAAGGCAGATAAATATCTTAAACGATCCATTGAATTGGACAATAAGCAAAGTTACATAACCTATCTCGGTTATATTTTTCTTGCAAATCTTTATTTCAAATTAGGGAGAATGAAAATGGCGCATACGTATATCTCGCATGCCAGAGCTTATTATACACATGGCACCTTGGCCAATGCTGTGGAAGAATCCTTGGAAGAGGGCATTGCTCTGTTCTAATCGAGTTGCACGAAATGGCGATGTATTGATATGCTGGCATTTATTTCCTAGAGAGACAGCATGAAGGTAGCATGAAATACTGGATATTAATCTGTTTTGCAATAAGTATTGGACATATCTATGCGGAGGATAATGAGGATAATTCCTACAACATAACATCATTATACATCAATTATTCACGTGTTAGCACAATAATCCCTGGCTATTCATTTATTTCTACGGGCTATCGCCATCATCATCATAATTTTGATGTGGATGTGGATTTTCTTGATGTTGGCACCGGAGCCAGACTCTATGCGAGCACTGGGTTTAGTTTTAGTGCCTTCTCCATCTTCCAGATAGGATTTGGCTATATATTTACCATACCCTATAATGTTACCCAATACGAGCTCATAGAGCACATTGGCTATACGAAAATAGGATTGCAGTTTGGAGATGCACTGCTTCGAAATCAGACTGATGTTGGCATTAAATCTAGATTCTATTTGCAGGGCAGGGCTGGCTTGCAATCCCTATTTATGATGTCAAACACAACAACGCTGAAATATCTTCTGGTACAGATGGAAGATATTTTTAGTTGGCATCTTGCTGCGGGGTTTACCTATGATTACTCTGTAAAACATCAGGAATCCCTGTATCAGGCACAGGTAGAAACGGTGTTGCTACAAAACCATATATATGGCGAGCTTGGGCTACGATTACTGTTTTCCTATGCCGACGCCATTGGTGATATATCTGTATTAAGGCGACAAAGAAATTTCCTATCACTTACCACAACCAGCATGGCAAATGCATCAATCCCCTTCTATAATATTGCGGCTGCAGCCCAGAGCGAATACCGATTTTTCTTTCTGAAATTCCTCCGGACATATAAGTGGTATGAGGATTTTTATCTTGCAGCGAGCTACATTGTTGCCTACCTAGGCAACAACACGAGGGGCACTCTGGACAGCAGTACTGTCTATAATTTGAAACATTATTTTGGAGTAGGGATAGGTTTTAAGATATTCGGTTCCTTTCCGATGACTCTGCGCGTTGTATTCGACGAGGACAGGAATATCGGCTTTACCATTGTATCCTCTATTCTGCCCCTGTTTTAGATATCATCATCCTATCGCTTTGTTATGGAAAAGCTTGTCCCTCAAACACAAAATGTATAGTGCGGCTCCGAGCCCGCCATTCAGAAGACTTTTCTTCCAGCTGCTCTCCTGTTCCCTGTTTTATTGTTGTGGTAATGCTATATTTTATCTGAGATTGATTTATTGTCTGGGGGGGTTGGGCTAAGGTGAATCCAAGATGGACATCGGTGCTTCTGGCATCATTATCTTGGGAGATGCTTATAACATTGCTGGGTCTTATATCCGCCGAGAAAGGTGTGGTCCCCAGTAGCTGGGTGTATGTCACTTTATTTTGGTCTTTATCATTCAGACTCCATAAGAGCTCAACGAGCTGACCTTTTGGGACATTCCATGTTGTAGACAATGAACTGCTTTGTTGTTGCGATGAAGATGCAAATGATAAATCTTCAGATTGTTTGAATTCCGAATGTACTGGTATCGGGTATATTGTTTCGTATTTTTTCGTCAAGGGCTCACCAGCCGATATTTTGAATGCTGAAGGAACAAAAATGGGCTCCTCGGGTCGGATTGTAAAATATGTGTCATCCAGTGAGGGATCGAGAAAATGAGATTCTTTTGAACCAACAAAATCATATGCGTTATATGGACTGGTACTCAATACTTTGTGAGCAACAACTTTTGCATCTATTGTATCCGCCAAGCCGTACAGAATATATTGTTTTCCTGGTTCAAGCAAGCCATCTATTGTCCCATCCTTGTTCTGAATAATTGCTTTAGTTCCGGAAAAAAGAATGTCGCTCTCCATAGGACGAGCCATGATTAGATTTATTGGGGCATTTGATGGAATATTCCGTGTTACTATACCCTTATTGGCAGGATTCCTCATGTCTGCAATAGTAGGTGGAGTTTTTTCCATTTCCAGCAATGCCAATTTATAATTCTTATATTCGTTTATAGGGTCCATAATTTGTACCGCTACATAATGATGTCGTAAAGCACCGCTTTTTTTGATTTCTATCACATGCATGGCATTAACAGTAAGTGCTATTGAATCACAGGACGCGAAAATCAGGGAGAGAAAAAAGTAAAAAGAAAATGTGATAACGCGTAGAATATATTTTTTTTGCAAGCTCTCTTCCACCATATATTAGGATCCATTTTTCAAAACAACCCGATCATATTATCAGAAAAAAGCATAGAGATTCAAGGGTAAATTGCAAGAAAATTGCCTAGTGAGAGATTTTCGAGCGATTTTGGGAGAGTTGGAAGAGGATAGGAAAAAAAGTTTCAGAAAAGTGGAAGAAATTTGGCGAAAGTGTTGACAGGGATATGAATGATGTAGTAGAGTGTAAATCTGTGAGAGCAGAAGTTCTTTGAGATAAATTAGGGAAGGGAAAGAAAAATATGGCCAAGCAAATAAGCGTTTGTGGTGGATGCCTGGGAGCTATATGGCGAAGAAGGTCGTGGTAAGCTGCGAAAAGCTTCGGGGAGGAGCACACATCCTGAGATCCGGAGATGACCGAATGGGGTAACCCGGCGGTAGAAGTACCGTCATTTGTAACTGAATACATAGGTTGCAGAAGCGAGACTCGGCGAACTGAACCATCTCAGTAGCCGGAGGAAAAGAAATCAAACGAGAGATTCCCTGAGTAGCGGCGAGCGAACGGGGAGAAGCCTAAACCGAGTGCGTGTAAGCTGTGCAGCGTTGCGTGTTCGGGGTTGTAGGGTCATCGGCGTATGTGTGCACACATATACATGGAGTAACAAAACTGAGGTATAGAAGAAGGTGTCTGGGAAGCGCCACCGAAGAGGGTGAAAGTCCCGTAATCGAAATACCTGAGTCTCCATCGATGAAACCTGAGTAGGGCGGGACACGAGAAATCCTGTCTGAACCTGGAAGGACCACCTTCCAAGGCTAAATACACAATAGCTACCGATAGCGAAAAAGTACCGTGAGGGAAAGGTGAAAAGAACCCCGGAAGGGGAGTGAAAGAGAACCTGAAACCGCAAACGTACAAGCAGTCAGAGTTCCACGAGAGTGGAATGATGGCGTACCTTTTGTAGAATGGGCCTGCGAGTTACTGTATGAAGCAAGGTTAAGAGATAGAAGTCTCGGAGCCGGAGGGAAACCAAGTCTGAATAGGGCGAATGAGTTTCATGCAGTAGACCCGAAACCGGGTGATCTATTTATGGTCAGGTTGAAGCTGCGGTAAAGCGTAGTGAAGGACCGAACCCTAGTCGGTTTAAAACGGCAGGGATGAACTGTGAATAGGAGTGAAAGGCTAATCAAACCCGGAGATAGCTGGTTTTCACCGAAATAGCTTTAGGGCTAGCCTCATGGGAGTCTTGCGGGGGTAGAGCACTGGTTGGGCTAGGGTCCTTCACCGGATACCAAACCCAGATAAACTCCGAATACCGTAAGATAAACCATGGGAGTCAGACTACGGGCGAGAAGGTTCGTGGTCGAGAGGGAAACAGCCCAGATCAGCAGCTAAGGTTCCCAAACAATGCTCAGTGGAAAAGGTGGTGTGAATGCAAAAACAACCAGGAGGTTGGCTTAGAAGCAGCCATCCCTTGAAAGAGTGCGTAACAGCTCACTGGTCGAGTAAGCATGCGCCGAAAATGTAACGGAGCTCAAGCATTGTACCGAAGCTCTGAGTCAGAATGTAAATTCTGGCGGTAGGTGAACGTTCTGGAATTCAATGAAGGTGTTTTGAAAGGAATGCTGGAGAAAACAGAAGTGAGAATGCAGGCATGAATAACGAAAAAAGGGGTGAGAATCCCCTTCGCCGAAAATCTAAGGTTTCCTGGGTAAAGGTCGTCTTCCCAGGGTAAGTCGGTCCCTAAGGCGAGGTCGAAAGACGTAGTCGATGGGCAACAGGTTCATATTCCTGTACCTTTGTACAGCATGATGGGATGACGCATTGAGCAACATGCGGCCGGGCGACGGTAGTCCCGGTTGAAATCACAAGCCGATGAGACGTGCAGGCAAATCCACACGTTGAGGTGAGTGATGAACACGAGTCAATCTACGGAACGACGAAGCGTGTAGCGTTCGGTGACAAGAAATAATCTCTAAAGCGTACTGTACAAAGACCGTACCGCAAACCAACACAGGTAGATACGATGAGTATTCTAAGGCGCGCGAGTGAACTCGTGTTAAGGAACTCGGCAAATTACACATGTAACTTCGGGAAAAGTGTGGCCTTCAAGGGTGCCTTCGGGCGTTTGAGGAGGTTGCAACAAAGAAGCTTGAGCGACTGTTTACCAAAAACACAGGTCTCTGCTAATTGCATAGCAAGACGTATAGGGACTGACACCTGCCCGGTGCCGGAAGGTTAAGAGGAGTGGTTAGCCAATAGGCGAAGCTACAAATTGAAGCCCCGGTAAACGGCGGCCGTAACTATAACGGTCCTAAGGTAGCGAAATTCCTTGTCGGGTAAGTTCCGACCTGCACGAATGGTGTAACGACTTAAGCACTGTCTCAACACGAGGCTCGGTGAAATTGGAGTATCGGTAAAGATACCGATTACCTGTGGCTAGACGGATAGACCCCGTGAACCTTTACTGCAGCTTGGTATAGAAGTTTTGCTGTGCACGTGTAGCATAGGCGGGAGACAATGAAGCAGAAGCGCTAGCTTCTGTGGAGTCACCAGTGAAATACCGCCCTTGTACAGTAGAACTTCTCACACATGCCGTAAGCCGGTATGTGGACGATGCCAGGTGGGCGGTTTGACTGGGGCGGTCGCCTCCTAAAGAGTAACGGAGGCGCGCAAAGGTCACCTTACGCTGGGTGGAAATCAGCGGGTAAGTGCAAAGGCATAAGGTGGCTTGACTGTAAGACAGACAAGTCGAGCAGGTACGAAAGTAGGTCTTAGTGATCTGGCGGTAGCGAGTGGAAGCGCCGTCACTTAACGGATAAAAGGTACTCCGGGGATAACAGGCTTATCTCGCCCGAGAGTTCATATCGACGGCGGGGTTTGGCACCTCGATGTCGACTCATCGCATCCTGGGGCTGAAGCAGGTCCCAAGGGTTTGGCTGTTCGCCAATGAAAGCGGTACGTGAGTTGGGTTCAGAACGTCGTGAGACAGTTCGGTCCCTATCTGCCACAGGCGTTGGATGATTGAGAGGAGCTGTTTTTAGTACGAGAGGACCAAAACGGACGAACCTCTAGTGTACCAGTTATTTCGCCAGAAGTAATTGCTGGGTAGCTATGTTCGGAAGGGATAACTGCTGAAAGCATCTAAGCGGGAAGCCCTCCTCAAGATGAGTCATCACTTCTCTGTAAAGAGACTGAAGGATCCAGAAAGATTATCTGGTTGATAGGCTGGCGGTGCACGCATGGTAACATGTTTAGCCGACCAGTACTAATCATCCGTGAGGCTTGGTCATATTTTCCTTTCTCTTCCCGACCTCCTCAAGCGAGGAGGTACTTGTTAGAGTAATATAAAAAAGCGCTATGGTGATTATAGCGGAGGTGTCCCACCCGTTCCCTTTCCGAACACGGTCGTTAAGCCCTCCCGCGCCGATGGTACTGCCTCTGGTGGGAGAGTAGGTCATCGCCAGGCGTTTTTATTTTTATCTCATCACCTCTTCCTCTCGCATCACCCTTTCTCCCCAGTGCTCTTATCTTCTCCTCTCTCCTTACTTGGCATTGCCCGTCATTACTTGGCATTGCCCGGCATTACTTGGCATTGCCCGTGATATATTCTGCGGCTGCAATGGCGGAGCATGCGACAGCCAAGCCAGTACGGTACTACTGGCTCTAGTACTGGCTGTGACTGTAGAATTGCTGTGTTGAGTTACTGTACAAATCGTGTAAAAAATAAGACAGTTTCGGGGATGTAGGTAATGATGGCAAGCGCAATAAGAAGTACGCCGATGAGGGGCATGCTTTCTCTTATGAGATCCTTTAATCGCACCTGACCTATGCCTGCGGTTATGAATAGTAACATTCCGAAGGGCGGAGTCAACAAACCTATCATCATATTCAGACAAATCATTACGCCGAAATGGACTAAATCAATATTAAAATAGTGTACCAATGGGAGTATGATGGGAATAAAGACGAGCTGCGATACGTTGACATCTACCAATGTTCCAAGGATAAGGAAGAGGATGTTTACCGCTAGGAGAAATATCCAAGGGCTGGTGATCCCACCCATCATATCCAAGACGATTGATGATACTTGTTCAGCAGTTACGATAAATGAAAAGCTATAAGCACCTGCTATAATCAGGAAGATTGTTCCTGTTGTTCTGATGGTGTTTAGTAATACCTTCCAGAGCGTTTTTATGTTCAGACTTCGATATATCAGAAAAGAAATTACCATCGTATAGGCAGCCGCTATAGCACCTGCTTCGGTTGGTGTCATAATTCCTGTATAGATGCCCGATAACAGAATAACCGGCGTTAAGAGGGCCGGAAATGCCTGTATGGTGCTTTTGAGGAAATGCCTCCAGGTAATTTTGTTTCCAACAGGATAGTTGCGTTTCTTGGAAATGAAATACACATAGATGCCGGTTATCAAACAGAGGAGGATGGCAGGAAACATGCCTCCTACAAAGAGCTTTCCAACCGAAGCCCCCGATATCATCGCATAGATAACAAAGGGAATGGATGGTGGAAAGATGGGGCCGATAACAGCAGTAGCAGCTGTAATTGCACTGGAAAAGGGTGCGTCGTAGCCCTCTTTCTTCATTTGCTCAATCTCTAGGGCGCCGAGGCCGGAGGCATCAGCTACCGCACTGCCCGTCATGCCGGCAAAGATGAGGGAGGCAAGAATGTTAATGTAACCGGTAGCACCGGTCTTTCTGCCAATGAGTGAGCGAGTAAAGTCAAATATTTTATCTGTTACCGCGCTTGAATTCATTACATTTGCAGTAAAAATAAAGAGGGGGATCGCTATAAGGATGTAGGAGTTTGATAGTCCAAAGGTTATGACGTTTACAAAGGCACCAATGCTCAGTCCTTTGACGAAAAAATACGCTATTGATCCAACCAACATCCCCAGACCAATTGGCATGCGAATTAAAAACGCAACAAGTAAGAATGCAAAGGGGATAAATAAATTCCAACTCATATTAACATCTCCTTATCTTTATTGTTATAACTCTGAACATAGCTCTTGTCTCGCAGAGTCTTTATGTCGTGGTAGAGTCGATACATTGATCGTAACACGGTGGATATTAATAGTATTGGAAAGGAAAAGAAGATTATGCTAAGTGGGATTTTCATGATTGAGGTTACTGCACGAAGCTTTAGCAAATACGTGATAGTGCCCGGGAGAACCATCATAAAGAAAATAATGATCATTGCTGATGATATTATTCTTAAGATGTTCTTAAACTTTTGATTTACTCGTGTGTACAATAGATCAAATACAACATGGTCCTCCTTGCGGTGGGCTGTGCAGGCGCCTAGTAATCCGATGATGACAAAGGCGTTGATCGAAAGTTCAAATGTCCAGTTGAGTGGAGCTCTGAGCACATAGCGAAAAAACACATTGATGAGAAACGCAAACAATAATGTTATAAAAACAATAATGGGAAAGTGAACCTCTACAATGTCAACCAAAAACTTCAGTATTTTTTTTAGATGAGCCACAATAATACCTCCTTTATGTACTGGCTACATGTGTTGGTACTATACAGAGTAACATATTATTCGGTGTTTCGGCAAGTCCCACCCTACTGCTGCTAGGTGCAACATTGGGCTACTTTGTGATTAGGGCATGAACCAGGCGTCCGCAGCCTTGATAATTTCGTTGCCCGTCTCGGTAATGATGACCATGTCTTCTATTTTGACATGTCCCACAGCACTGCTGCGGAATTCCATCTCAATGGAAATAACCATGCCAAGCTCTAGAGGGAGTGCTGAGTCTCTATGTACTACCGGATCTTCGTGGTGAATCAGACCAATGCCGTGTGCAATAAATTTCCCATGTTCAGCGAGTGGATGAGCACTGATAAAGTCATCAGCTTTGCGCTGTAGGGCTCCAATTTCGGCGCCGGGTTTCAGTGCACTGAGTGCCACTTCTCGCAAATCCTTGCATGCCTGATAGAGGATTTCGGCTTCCTCCGAAACTGTGCCCATGTAGGCCATTCTACATAATTCAATAATGTAATTGTGATAGAATGCGCCGGCATCAATCTGCGCTACGTTTTCCTTTGTCCAAATACGTTTTTCTGATGGAGCACGGAAGAAATGCGGACCTGCACAGATAAGAGAATAAAGGTAGTGTAGGTTCCGTGACGTAAATTCTTCCATGAGAAGCTCGGACATTTCCATGGTGCTTATGCCGCTCTTACATGATGCTATTACGGCTTTCTGCGCTTCTACGTTTCTTCTTGTGCCCTCACGGATGATGTCGAGTTCGGCACTATTTTTTACTGCCCGCAATCCATCCAACAGAGGCACTGCATCAATAAATGTTGCCTTGGGCAGGGATTCCTTTAATAGTTCACAGACATCTGCTGGTAGTGCGGAATGCTCTATGCCTATTCGTTTTGTTGTTAGCTTCCGTTCTTCAAGCTGTTGTATTAATGCCCGTGCAATTGCAATGCCTTCTATTTTCTTTCCTTCATAGCACTGTGGAAACCATAGCTCGGCCTCTTCTATGACCTCTGTTTCACCTGGGCGTCCGACAAAGAATGCATTGTCTAAACTTCCTGCTTGTATTGCAAGAAAGGAGGTGTATCGGGTCCTGCGTGTGTGTGGGTCCCAAACGTATAGTGGATAGTAATACCCACCACTCATGTATTGAATATTATGGCGCGATGATACAAGTAGTAGATCAAGATCTGATGCACTCATTAATGCGAAGAGTCGCTCTGTATTATTGGGTAGCCATGTTATTGGCGCTGCTTTTTGTTTGCTATGTTGATAATTTTTCTGCATGGATCCATTTTATCATATCGTTATTTTTTGTTCTATTCTGTAGGGTGTCCCCTCGCTTGACAATATGTCCTTCGTTGCTGTACAGTTATGGGGTTAGGTAAATTATGGTTCATGTACGGACAAAAATTACACGCGTTGATGGGAAGCTGGTTGAATCGTTTCGGAAAATGACTGTTGCCACAGTGTATGAGTCGGCTGGGCGGATTGGCTCTGTCGATCCGGCTGTTAAGCCCCTAAGAAGAGGGTTGCGCATTGTCGGTCCTGCATATACGGTTGAATGTGCTATCAATGATAATCTCATGTTGCATAAGGCATTGCAGGCTGCTGAGGAAGGCGATGTACTTGTTGCATCGGTGGAGAAATATCCAAATGCTGGATATTGGGGCGATTTGATGACGACAATAGCAGCTGCACGTAAGTTGGGAGGCTTAGTTATTAATGGCTCGATACGTGATAGCGAAGAGATTATCCAATCGGGCTTTCCCGTGTTCTGTACGGGGATCTGCATTCGTGGTACGAATAAACGCGAGCTTGGTTTGATTAACCATCCCCTGTTCTTTGGAGATGTCACAGTGCATCCGGGAGATCTTGTTCTTGGTGATGATGATGGGGTGGTGGTTATTCCCCGCGAGCAGGCAGCTGAGGTCTTAGAAGCATCTCAGGCCCGAATGAAACGGGAAGAGGTAAAGATCGCATCATATTCGCAGGGCGTGACCAGCGTGGAGATGAATAACCTAGACAAGGTCTTCAATTCTCTTGGTATGAAAGAAGAGAAATAACTCACAGCTGTAGATCAACTGTGATCCTACAGTCGCCCAAGTGTCCTACGTATCAGGCAATTTCGAAGACTGTCTTAATTGTCTTGCCGTCACGTGCTGTCTCGAATGCGGCTTCTGCCTCATCGAGCGAAAATCGTGCTCCAATTAATTTTTTTATCGGGACCTTTCCCGAATTGATCCAATTTATCGCACGGAAGAAGTGTCGTGGGGATGTTCCGGCGTCTCCAAACACCGTTACACAATTTCGTAGCATGTTAACTGGTTTGAATGTTGCTGTTGCATATAGTCCAAATAATACGATTTTCGATCGGATGGCTGTGAGGTCGAAGCAGAGCTCGCTTGCCTTCGGTGAATTTGCTGTTTCAACGATAATGTCTCCACCTAGCCCGTTGCTGTATTCAAAGACTGCTTCTACAGGGTCCTGTTCCGTTAGGTCTATGGTCTCGTCAGCACCGAGTTGTTTTGCTATATTCAAACGCTGCTTGTCCTTTTCTGTGCCTATCATAATTACCTTTGCCACGCCGGAGGCCTTAAAGGCAAGCAGATGCATCATTCCGAGGGAGCCGGGACCAACGATAACGACGGTGTCGCCGACAAGTGGTCTGGATTGCTCCAGTGTGCGCATTGCCAGACCGAGGGGTTCGATTAAACTGGCCTCGTCGAAGGCAATGTTATCGGGAATTGTATGCGTTTGATATGCTGGGACTGCAATAAATTCTGCAAAGGTTCCCGCACGCGTCATGCCAATATGTGACCACGCTGAACAAAGATTTTGTAGGCCTTTTTTGCAGGCAATGCAGGTTCCGCATCCTGCTATTGGTTCTAATACGACACGTTCTCCAATTGTACAGCTTGTAACTTCCTTGCCTACTGCGACTATGGTTCCTGCCCCTTCATGTCCCATAATGAGTGGAATTGGAACGGATTTCCGTCCAATATACGTGTTGTTCAATATCGAACAATCAGAATAACAGATACTTGAGGCGTGTACCTGAACTAACACTTCCTCTTCCGTGATTGTGGGGATGTCCGTTTCTATGGTTTTTATTGATCCAGCTTTTGATGAAGCTTTTATAACTGCCTTCATAATATACTCCTAAACTATAATTGATTTTCCGGCTTTTGCCGATTCGTGCAATGCCATGGTTACTTTTAATGTTTGCAGGGCATCTTCTCCACTCGTTCGTGGTTTTTCTTTTCCCTGGATAACTGCACAGAAATGTTGTAGCTGAGGGAGGTAGGGGTCTGCGTGCTGTACATCTAGCTGAGTTGTAGTGAGTTGATGTTGCCAACCGGCCTTCGTAGCATCTGAGTAATGCATCTTTAACATACCGGGAAAGCTAATAGATGCCTGAGTTCCAAGATAATGGTAGATATTTCCCTTTGTACGCTGGAAAAATGGATTTTCTCCCATAGTACATTCATATGCCCATGGCGATGGAGTTGCATCAGACATGAGTATGGTTGCCAATGTGCCATTCTTGAAACGCAGTGAAACGCTAACGCTGTCCTCAACGTCGAATTTTCGTGCTTTGTTATTTGTTTCTGCGTAGACTCGTTCTATCTCTCCACAGATAAATCGCAGATTATCTATTTCGTGGATGGTGTTGATAAGGATGGGGCCTCCACCAATGTCTTTCCGCCAAGGCGCTTCCGCAAAATATTCACTGGGTTTATACATGCCCCATAATACAGAAACGGCTATTAGTTGCCCGAGTTCGCCGGACTGGATGATGTCCCGCATTGCTACTATCATTGGATTGAAACGCCGATGATGTGCAATGAGAAGCTGTACATTGTTTTTCTTTACGTTTTTAATAAGTTGCTCACCCTCAGATACCACTGATGTAATGGGTTTTTCCAGAAAAATATGTAATCCTTTTTCTGCACAGGCAGATGCCACCGATTCGTGTAATGCATTTGGTAAGGAGATAATAACTCCATCCATGGGGACCTCGTGGATCATCTGTTTGAAATCTTGGTAATACGGTACACCGAGAGATTTTGCCAGCTCTGTCTTTGTACTGTCGTTGTCACATATGGCGACCAGTTCGCTTGCTTCCATGCTCTTTATTATTTTGACGTGTAGCTGTCCGATCATGCCAACACCAATGGCAGCCAGTCTTACGCGATTATTTCTCATTTTTCCTCATAGCTTGTATGCTTACGGTTAACATATCCGTTTGTGGGATGGGGAAAAGCTGTCGTTACCGACATAGAAGCTCTTCCCCATTGCTTATAA
Source organism: Spirochaetia bacterium (assembly GCA_964291355.2). Classification (GTDB taxonomy): domain Bacteria; phylum Spirochaetota; class Spirochaetia; order WTKD01; family WTKD01. Next base: position 1,085,705 of record OZ220223.1, read on the forward strand.
AATTATTCTCTATTCTTCTATGAATTGATTTATTTTATTGCCTGTACCCTGTCGTACAGATCTTGATCCCAGCTGCTGACCAATCCATTTGCAACATAGTAATCATATGATGCTTTCTGGAATGCTGCAACGTCGGGATCGACGACGATCATGCCGTAGTCTTCCATAAATCCGCGCAATTCTGCTTCCTGATCTATGGTTGCCTGACTTCCTGCTTTTGCAGCATAGATTGCTGCTTCGTGCATCCACTGCTTCTGCTGATCGTTCATCTGTTCCCAGATGCTGTTAGTAATAACTACTAACTTTACGTCAATAATGTGCCGTGTAAGAGAAATCTGCTTGGTTACTTCATGAAATTTCATGTCGTAGGTTCCAGGGAGAGGATTGTCTTGTCCCTCAATTGTTCCAGTTTGCAAAGCGGTGTAGACCTCGCTGTATGCTAATGGAGCAACATTTGCACCAAGTGACTTGCCTGCGTGGATCCAATCAGGAGCATTCGGCATTCTGAGGATCATACCCTCCATGTCAGCGGGTGTTCTAATTGGGTTTTCCCATGCCGTGTTAATGGTTCGAGATCCCTGAATCATTGCTGCCAGCGGGGTGTAACCACATGCCTCTGATACCATCTGATAGAAGTCGGATGCAACATCTGAATCCAAAGCAAATACCTTGTCTACGTGGTCGTAGCTGGTAAAAATATATGGTGCAGCAAACATGCTTGCGGCTGGGAGGTATGGAGCCATGTCCTGGAATGCCAAAGTTGACATGTGCAGGTCTCCTTGCATTATTGCAGTAACCTCACCTTCCTGTGTAAAGAGTGTTCCATTGTAATAGGTGTCCACTGTAATTTGACCACCTGAAAGCTCTTCTACTTTTTCTGCAAATTTAGTTTCAGTAATACCCTGTGGGTGTGTTTCTGATTGTAACTGGTTATAGGTTAATACAAATTTCTTGCCCTCGCCAGATTGCTCTTCTGCCCCTCCTGCTGTTGCAGCAAAGACAACACATAACAAAATACATATAGTAAGGATGATTTTTTTCATCATAATTTTCCTTTGGTTTATGTTTGTTTATAGTAACAAACGATTTTTATTTTACTGTATCACATTGTGAGTACAGATAATCGTACCAACCTCTTATGGAAGAGATGTCTTGTTATTGGCAAGTCAATAACAAAGCCTATTATTTATTTTCATTATCAGCCTATTCCTCCTTTACGTTATGCAACAATGCCTGCTGCATCCGTATACATTGTTTTTCCAATAATAACACTTTCCTGTATTCTTTGTCAAGAAAAGTCGTTTTTTGTATTTTTTCACCGATATCTTACATAAATGTCGAATTACACGGTATCTCGGGGGATGGGAATGTATTTTCTGAGAAATCAATGTACGTAAATGTAATTTATCTCGTATCATTCTTGTATTTCCCGTATTTGGATTGCCATAAAAATTGATTTTGTGATGGTTTCGTATTGATGCCAGGGATATTGCATATCTTTATCGTACATTGGTCGATGCGTGGCTCCGGGAGAGAGGGGTTCTTCCAAGTATAGGCTGTTGATATCCTGTTCAAGACATTGTTGCATGCTTCCATATCCAACTATTTGGGTGTGCACCTCTTTCAATCTGACGCCTCCCCAATGTAGTTTGTGCAATCCGACGTTTAGGGGAACGGAATCTGCATAATACATGCTAATGTCGGTATCGCCCTGTACCTCACGGGGGGAGCGCCAGAAGGCAAGCCCCTTATGCCGCTCTTCCTTTGTAATGTCATACGTTAATGACCATTGTTGCTTTACATCGTTGAATAATGCCTCAGTGTCGGTATGTCTCTCAAAATCTTCAACAATTAATCCATTTTCTATGTCCTGTATGCTGGTGTTGCATACGACAATCGATTGGAGGAAATTCAGTCCTTGTTTCTGAATGCGTATGGGTTGTTCTGATATATTGATAAGGATGCTTTTCTTTTGGACGTGATATTCTGCTGTATCGGATATCCATTTTACCGTAAAGAATGGTTCGGCAAATGTGGTGGATTTAATGCCCATCCCTTCTACCCCCTTCAATTATCGATCGTATTTTTGCAAAGGACTTTGCATCAACGTAGTGGATGGGAAGGTCTACATCGAGAGTGCTGAGTGCATCATCCAATAGTGCAAAGGGAATCTGTCCCATAAATATACAATCAAGATTCTGTCCTGCTAATTTCTTTACATCCTCTATAACGATGGCATCATGTTTTTCGTACTCTCCCGCGTTAAACAGGTCTAGGGCAGTGTTATTATTGGAAAACGTCAAGCTAATCTGTTTGTTCAGCTCTGTAGCACGTCTGTTTAGCTCTTCTTCAACATATGGGATAACGAATTCCGTTGTATTAATGACTCCGATCTTGCTGTATTTCTCTACAACGGTATCTTGAACGCTTGCATCAAGCTGTATAAATGGGATGGAGATAACACTGCGGGCATAGGCAACGGCCCGAGGCATGAGACTGCAACAAGAAATGATAATGTCGCATCCAGCGGATTCCAGCTGTTCTGCAAAATGTGCATATCTCAGTAAATTTTTTCTTGGCGTATGTCCAAGCGGTGCATTGAAATTATCAATTTTGACTGTGCCATCATACATATGTACATATCTCATTTCGGGAAGATAGCGCTTCATGTATTTCTCTGCCATTCCAATTGTTGTTGGCGTGGTGTGCACGAAGCCCACGCAGGCACTGTGGTCTCGCATTATATTTATTCCTCCAAAGCTTCGTCCTGTGGAAAATTTTCCGGTAAGGCAGCCGGAATTTCACAGCTACTTTCGATTACATGGCATCTGTTGGTTTTGGATGATTCCAACAATCCCAACATGATTTCCAGCACATGATGTGCCATTTTTCCGTTTGCACGATGGGCTCTTTTATTTTGAATAGCGTAGGCCATGTCCACAAAGCCCAACCCCCTGCTATCTTCGTTGTAGCGATGTTTGTTTATCGCGACATCCCATTCTTCTAATCCTTCTACCCTTGGGCGATAGTTCCAACGGGCTTTTTCTTTTGTTTTATAGTATATTCTGCCGCCAAAAATGTTTGCACCGCCTGTCGGGTCGGGGTCGGCAATGGAGATGCTCCCATCTGTGCCGTATATTTCCAGTCGGGGCATCTGTGAATCCCAGACATCAAAGCTTACCATTATGCTTCCTATAATGCCATTTGCAAATTCCAGATTCCCACAAACGTGAGTGTCCACTTCGACCTCTATAATTTCACCCCTTCGTGCTTGGGATTCAATTATTCTTTCTGCAAAGGATTTTTTTGCAAAGGCAGAACATTGTTTTATTGGACCAAATAGTGCCACCATTGCAGTTAGATAGTAGGGTGCAAGATCGAGCACCGGACCTCCTCCTGGCTTATAGTAGAATGCTGGATTTGGATGATGTCGTTCTACCCCGTGTGTGCCTGCACATGCGGTAACTGCAATGGGGCTGCCGATAAGACCCTCCTCAATAAGGCGCCGGCAGGTCTGTAGTCGACCGCCAAGAAAGGTGTCGGGGGCATTGCCTACGTAGAGCCCCTTGGATTCTGCTAGCGAGAGGATTTCTTTGCCATCCTCTATATTTGTGGCAAAGGGCTTTTCGCTATAAACATGCTTATTAGCATGAAGGGCTGCGAGACTGATCTCCGCATGGGCAGCAGGAATGGTTAGGTTTAGTATGCATTCTATGTCTGGGTCTTGGATTATTTCTTCGGGAGCACAGACGCTGGGGATAGCAAATGCATCGGCCCTGTCCTGGGCTTCTTCTCTGTCAAGACTCGAGCAGGCGACTAGGTCGATGATGTCAAATTGTTGACACGTTTTAAGATAAATACTACTAATAGAACCACATCCAATAAGTCCTGTTCGGAGTTTTTTCATGTATTATGCATCACCTTATGTTGTTATACATAATAGCATATTAGTGCTATGAGGACAATATTATTTCCTGCCTTGTTCCATAGTCTATGTTTCCCTAGTTGTAATTAATAATTCCTGTATCGTTCCCCTAGTCTTGCAACTAACATAACGGGGGGCTTGTAATGTGATGATGGTGAATGCTTTCTGTGCATACAAGCCACGTATATATTCTGTGTCTGCATTGGAAATAATAACTTTGGCTCCCCGACCTGCCCATTCTAAGGACATATCGCGCAAGCGCTCCTGCATGTTTTGTTCAAATTTACTGCTACTATACTGGTTGTATGTCTCATCATAGGGGGGATCGCAGTATATGACGGCATTCTTTTGTATTTCTATGTCTTCAAAACTGTCTGTTGTAAGCGATATTCCCTGCAAGGTCATGCTACAATTTCTGAGAGTATCGTGGTCTACTATTTTTGGTTGTGTATAACTTCCGATTGGGACATTGAATTGGTTGCGACTGTTTACCCGATACAGACCGTTGTAACATGTTTTGTTGAGATATATAAAACGTGCAGCTATCTCGGTGGGCTTATCAAGTTTGTGTTCTCCGCGGAGTTTGTAATAGTAGGCCTTATTGTGCTGCTTCCTATGCTCCTCTAGTATTTCGATGAGTTCCTCGACATTATTCTGAATAATTTTGTACGTTTGCATGAGTTCAGAATTTACATCAGATAGGAATGCAGCCTGTATTCTACTATGTACGCGAAAGAATATGGCTCCACCACCGACAAAGGGTTCATAGTAATTTTCTATTCTATCAGGAAGATGTTTTATGATCTCCGCAGCGATGCTAGTTTTGCCGCCTACCCATTTTACAAATGGCTTTGCCTTTGATGCTTCTCCGGGTTGACTTATTGCCTTGGCATTGAGATTATGTATTTTTACACGTTTTCCAGTCTGTGCGAACAATGTATTCTCCAATTTGAGTATAACATTATACTATATAATAGTGGCATTATTCTATACGGTCATTTTTAGCTGGCTATATTTTTTATTGACCTTATAATTACTATTATGCTAATATAAAGAAAATATATTGAGGTCTCAATGAATAACGAACGAGCATATTCAATAGGCAAGCATCTCAGGGCGCGAGTTGGATTGTATACAACAGGATTGAAAGCGTATTGGGCACAGTTTGATGGATTGAAACAACGACTCATTGATTATGGCACCTTCCTTGAACAGGAGATGTCCCAGTTCGGCGATGTGTATAATTTCGGTCTTGTTGATGATGAATTTTCAGGGAGACGTGCCGGGGAGTATTTTAATGAACACAATGTTGATATAGTGTTCTGTCATAGTGCTACCTATACAACCAGTGCCTCCCTACTTCCCATCCATCAGATTTGCAAAAGCTCCCTCGTAATCCTGAATTTACAGCCAAGTGTTGCTATGAATTATTCGAAGACAAGCACGGGAGAGTGGTTGGCTCATTGTGTAGCATGTGCGGTTCCCGAATTGACCAATGCATTTCATCGAGCGGGAATCCCATTTCGAATAGTAAATGGATTACTTGGACTGAAACAAAGCCCAGCAATTTCTGCAACAGATGAAACAACCCACGACCACCCGGTAGCACAGAAGGCATGGCAGGAAATAGAAGAGTGGATCCGAGCTGCTACGGTGCAACGTACATTGCAACATGCACGCTTTGGTTTTCTTGGCAATAATTACAGTGGCATGCTTGATCTGTACAGCGATTTTACCCTCTTGCAGGGACAGACGGGAGTGCATGTAAGCATATTGGAAATGTGCGATCTCCATACGCTCCTCCAGCAGGTTACAGAGAAAGAAGTGCAACAAAAAATAGGGCTGATTCACGAATTTTTCCAAATATCTGGAGACTCACCTTCGGATCCCATTGCAAGGAAACCAACTGAAGAACAAATGAACTGGTCAGCACGTGTTGCTGTTGCTCAGGAGAAATTGGTACGTGAATATAAGCTGGATGCCTTGGCATATTACTACCACGGGAGCAATGCAAATGAATACGAACAAATACAAGCCGGAGGTATTGTTGGACATTCCCTGTTAACTGCCCAAGGCCTTCCCTGTTCGGGTGAGGGAGACATAAAAACAGCACTCGGTATGAAAATATGTGACATTCTCGGAATAGGGGGATCCTTTTCCGAGATAGTGGCAGCAGATTTTGAGAGAAATACCATCATCCTTGGGCATGATGGACCATTCCATATACGAATAGCAGATTCAAAACCAGTGCTGCGGGGAATGGGGGTGTATCATGGCAAACGTGGTACGGGAGTATCGGTAGAGGCGAAGGTCATTACAGGTGATATAACAACGCTTGGCATAACGCAGAGCAATGATGGACGTTTACGTATGATTGTCAGTCAGGGGAGATCGGTTGCAGAACCTACTTTGATGATTGGCAATACGCAAACACATGTGGATTTCGGAGAAAGACCAGATGTATATATGGACAGATGGTTTCGGGAATTTCCAACACATCATTGTGCCATGGCAGTTGGGCATCGGGCAACGGTGTTCGAAAAATTGTCATATCTCACAGGCATACCCGTATCCGTAGTATAGGTAGAGTGGATAATGATAGCAAGGGCTTTGCTTTGATACAACTGGATAATAAATACAAGCAGCATACGATTCTTGAACTACGGAATATAACAAAAACATTCCCCGGGGTCTGTGCGTTGGATGGCGTCCAGTTTGATTTGAAGGCAGGGGAAATACATGCCTTGATGGGGGAAAATGGAGCGGGAAAATCTACCCTTATTAATATTATTACCGGAATCTATCAGGCGGATGAGGGAGAAATATATCTCGAGGACAATAGGGTGCATTTCTCCACCCCCCGCGAGGCATATAAGGCAGGGATAGCGGCCATCTATCAGCATGCAACGAGCTATCCTGATCTCAGCGTTATGGAGAACATATTCATAGGGCATGAGGAACGCACTCCGATTATGAAACGTATTCTTTGGAAAAAGATGTATCAACGGGCACAGGACTTGCTAAAAAAACTCGGAGCAGATTTTGATGCACATCGCGTCCTTGGAACACTCAGCATTGCCCAGCAGCAGATGGTAGAAATAGCGAAGGCACTCTCATCACGTGCGAAAATCATCATCATGGATGAGCCCACATCGGCATTGACATCCCGCGAAAGCGAGGAGCTCTATCGGATAGCCGAGCAGCTGCGTGACCAGGGCGTCGCCATCATATTTGTGTCGCATCGCTTTGAGGACATGTACCGACTTGCCTCCCGGGTTACGGTATTTCGAGATGCTCGCTACATCACTACTTGGAATATTGATGAGGTAAATAATCATGACTTGATTTTTGCCATGGTGGGCCGGGAAATTAATCAGATGTACCCGAAACGCAGGGGAGTTATTGGCGATCCTGTCTTGAGGGTCGAAGAGCTGTCTCAGCTTGGGTATTTTGCTGATATTAATTTTGATGTCTGCGCGGGCGAAATTTTGAGTTTTACTGGGCTGGTGGGTGCAGGCAGAAGTGAGGTGTTTCAAGCATTGCTGGGCATTACGAAGATTACTGCGGGGCGGCTGTATGTTGACGATAAGCCCGTTCGCATAGGACACCCATCTGATGCCATGAAATTAGGAATTGGATATCTTCCGGAGGATCGTCAGTTACAGGGTCTTATTTTGGAATGGGGGGTCATGCAGAATATTACCCTTGCAAACCTCAATGCGATATCGGGCTCTATCTGGGTCAATATTTCGAAAGAGCTGGATGTCGCTGAGAAGCTGGTACGGGATGTCGATGTAAAAACTGTTACTGTATTATCTCCTGTTAGCTCTCTTTCGGGCGGCAACCAGCAGAAGGTTGTTGTGGCGAAATTATTGGCACAGCAGCTCAAGCTCATCATCCTTGATGAACCAACGAAGGGGGTTGATGTAAATGCGAAGTCAGCCATCTATCATATTATGAATGAGCTGACAAACCAGGGCTATGCGATTATTATGATATCTTCCGAGATGCCAGAGGTGCTTGGAATGAGCGATCGGATTATTGTAATGCGCAACGGTCGCATTACGGAGACCTTTGAAAACAAGAATGTGACTCAGGAAATGATACTCAGGGCATCCATGGCTACAGACCATGTGGAGGCATCGTGATGCAGGAACGAATGCTGGATATCCAGAGGGTGCACAAATTTCGTGATCTCGGCCTCCTGCTCTTTGTATTGGCACTTGCGGGACTTGTCCAGTTCAGAAACAGTAGTTTTCTTACTCTAGAGAACATCAACGATTTGCTGACAAACACTGCTATATTGAGTATCTTGGCTGTCGGCATGATGATGGTAATTATTACGCGTGGCATTGATTTGTCTGTGGGTGCGACCCTCGCATTAGTGGGAATGAGCGTTGCTCTGACGGTTTCTCTGCATCCACAGATGCATCCGCTGCTTGCTCTGAGCATGGGGATGGTGCTTGGCACGGCATGCGGTTTTTCTGTTGGACTCCTTGTATCAAAGGGGCGTATCCTCCCTATTATTGCTACTCTTGGTATGATGAATGTATTCCGGGGTATTACGTTTATGATAAGTGGTGGTCGCTGGGTTAGTGCTCATCAGATGCCCACATCCTTTAAGTCCATTGCTACTGGTAGATTTTTCGGTATTAACAACCTCATCTTTATAGCCATCATTGTCAACATACTGTTCTTTTATTTTCTGAACCATACCCGGGCAGGGAGGCAAATTTATGCAGCGGGGAGCAATCCACGCTCTGCACGTGTAAGCGGCATTCATGTGGATCGAGTTCTCCTTCTGGTGTATACCATTATGGGGGGGCTTGCGGGGCTGGCTGGTGTGTTGTGGGTGTCGAAGTTTGCCTCAGCACAGGGGGATACGGCTGCGGGCTATGAGCTCAGTGTAATTGCTGCCTGTGTGCTGGGTGGGGTGAGTATATCGGGAGGGGTTGGGAAGATATCCAATCTGCTAACGAGCACCCTGTTATTGGGCATGTTGAATAATGCATTGCCACTTGTAAATGTTTCGCCCTTCTGGCAGAACCTTATTCAGGGGCTTATTATTTTGTTGGCCGTTATTGCAAATGTCGTCATTAAGAGAATGTTGGATTTCAACAATCTGAAGAGGAGAATATAATGCGTAGTAGGAAGGCAGATTTTTCGCTGAAATCATTTTTTTTCCAATGGGAATGGATGCTCATTGGCATTCTTGGAATTGTAACCATCATTAACACCGCATTGTCGGAGTATTATCTCGATTTTTTCCTGCTGGTTTCGGCATCTTCTACTTTCTTAGATAAAGCCTTTATCGTGCTTCCCATGGTGTATGTGATGATTCTCGGTGATATCGATATCTCGGTTGCATCTACGTTGGCCCTGTCTTCGGTTATTATGGGGGTCAGTTATAATGCTGGGCTTCCCATGTACCTTGCTATGTTTCTCTGTGTTGCCACTGCGACGCTCTGCGGCTTTACGAATGGCTATCTCATAACAAAATTCAGGGAGCTCTCTGCTGTTATCATTACCCTATCTACCATGATCATCTATCGTGGCATTGCCTATGTTATTCTTGAAGATCAGGCATCTGGCAAATTCCCTGATTGGTTTGGATTTCTTGGGTGGGGAAGCTGGGGCATGGTGCCGTTTTCGCTTGTTGTCTTTTTGGTTTTTGCAGCGTTGTTTTACATTCTGCTCCACCGAACAACCTTCGGGAGGAAGATATACGCCATAGGCAACAACAAGACTGCTAGTTTGTATTCAGGCGTTAAGGTGCGACATATTAAACGGATTGTCTTTACCCTGACTGGATCTATGACTGGCATTGCAGCCCTCTTCCTTACATCTCGCCTAGGCAGTACCCGGCCAAATGTTGCCATTGCCTATGAGCTAGATGTTATTGCGATTGTGGTATTGGGGGGCATTAGCTCGGCAGGAGGAGAGGGGAAGATGACAGGTGCGATTATAGCCATATTTCTTGTTGGATATCTTCGCTATGGATTGGGATTGGCAAATGTTCCATCCCAGGTTCTATTGGTTATTGTGGGGGGCTTACTGGTGGGTGCCGTATTAATACCACATATGGTCGCCGTGCAGAATAGAAAGCGATTGTTGCATACACGAAAATGAATAGTTCAGTATGGAAGGCGAGATAAAATACGCTGATGTGAAACGAATTATGTTAAAGAAAAATAGGAGGAATATATGAAAAGATATTTCAGTATTGTGTTATTGGTATTTATACCGTTATTGGTTTTTGCTGCAGGGGAATCGGAAGGAAGCTCTGCGGGAAAATTTGCGATTATTGTTAAAAACACGGGCAATCCCTACAATGAAAAAGAAATGGATGGCTTTGTTGAAGCAGTAAAAGAATTTGGTGGGCAGGTAATTTTGAAGGCGCCCGATTTACCGACAGCAGAGGCACAGATTCAGATGATTGAGGAATTAATTGTCCAGAAGGTAAGTGCCATTGCTATTGCAGCAAATGATCCTGATGCCCTGCAACCAGCTTTGACGAAGGCAATGAAGGCAGGAATACAGGTATTATCGCTCGATTCTGCGGTCAATGCACAGAGCAGGGCGGTTCATGTAAATCAGGCAGATCCAGAGAGGATAGGCCGTTCACTCGTCCAAGGCATTACAGATATGATCGGCGGTTCTGGTGAAATTGCAATATTAAGTGCAACCTCTCAGGCCACAAATCAGAACACATGGATTGAATGGATGAAGGAAGAGCTCACCGAATCTCGCTATTCTTCTGTTGACCTCGTAAAAATTGCCTATGGCGACGATCTGCGTGATAAGAGCGTATCAGAGGCAGAGGGATTGTTGAAATCCTATCCAAATCTCCGAGGCATTATTTCTCCGACAACAGTAGGCGTTGCTGCAACGGGGAAGGTGCTAACAGACAAGGGGTTGAAGGGACAGATAGAGCTGACCGGGCTTGGGTTGCCGAGTGAGATGGCTGAATATATTGAAAGTGGCGTATGTCAGTGGATGTATCTTTGGAACCCCATTGATGTTGGCTATCTGGCAGCGTATGCAGCAAAGGCACTTGTTGATGGGGATATTACCGGAAAGGCAGGAGATAGTTTTGATGCAGGACGATTGGGCAGCAAAGAAATTATTGCAGTTGGTGATGGCACAGAAATTATGCTTGGCGATCCCTTCCGTTTTGACGGTAATAATATAGCCGAATGGAAGTCAGTATATTAAAGCACTCCCATAGAGGAAGATGGCAATGACGAAGAGCAATAAATTTTCGTGGACATGGAATATCAGGAAGGACTGTCTGGATGAATATGTTGCAATGCACAAAGAACCCTGGCAGGAAATTCTGGAGGAACATAGCAAGGCAGGCATACGGAATTATTCGATCTTCCAAAATGGCCATCAATTTTTTTACTGTTTTGAGTGTGATGATTTACCGAAGGCATTTCAGTACATCAGTCAGAGTGAGGTATGCAAACGATGGAATGCGATTACCTCAGGAATGGTAGAGGGCTCCTTTGATATGGATAAGCCCTCTCCCATAGAACCGATGGATGAAGTGTTTTATCTACCCTAGGATATGGAAGAAGTAGCGATTCAGAAGCCGGTAGCGACATATACTATACTTGCTATTGATCCTGACTCCGATAGTCTCGGCATAGCTGTGGCATCTCGCTTTCTGGCAGTTGGTTCTATTGTGCCGTATTTGTGCGTGGGTGTTGCTGCGATTGCGACACAATCTATAGCACACCCCGCACTTGCTAAGGGTATTCTTGACGATCTAAAACAAGATAAGGGAGATCCAGAAGCTGTGCTGATGCGTGCCCTTGAAGAAGACCCCGACAAGGATCTGAGGCAGATAGGGATTCTAACTGTTGATGGGATTTCTGCAGTATGTAGCGGCCCCTCATGTATTCCATATGCAGGTTCTGTCGTAGCGACGGATCACCTCTGTATTGGGAACACATTGGCGGGAAAGGATGTGCTCGATACAATGAGTAATGCATTCCAAAGAACGGAGGGGGATCTTGCAGATCGTCTTCTGTCCGGGCTTTCGGCTGCCGAAGATGTTGGCGGCGATGCCCGTGGCAAGCAGGCTGCAGCATTGTTGGTCCATCGTCCTGGGGCAGGGTATCGGGGTAGTGGTGATGTCCTCGTTGATCTACGAATTGATAATGATGATGATCCGATTCGTTGTTTAAGACAAAATCTCATGCTTCTTAGGAAGCGATGGGAAACTGATTAATTTTTATCTATATGATATAGGAGATACGATGTTTGTGAAATTGTTTCAAATAGTTTCGATATTGTTAATGGTTACATTGTTTACATTTGCGGGTGGAGAACGGGAAGGAGCTGATCTACAAACAGTTGTTGTTGGGCAGATTGCAGAGCCGAAATCTCTTGATCCTCATACTGTAACGGCTGTAAATGATTTTAGGATACTGGTTAATCTCTATGATGGACTAGTACGATACAAGGATGGAACTCTCGAAGTCGAAGCATCTCTGGCAGATAGCTGGAAAATAAGCTCTGATGGGACAGTGTATACTTTTTCATTGAGGAAAGACGTTCGCTTCCATGATGGCACAGCATTCAATGCAGAGGCGGTTAAATTTAATTTCGACCGTATGCTCGATGAGAATCATCCATACTATGATACCGGACCCTTCCCGCTATCATTTTTCTTTGGCTCGATCCAGGAAACACGGGTTGTGGATGAGTATACAGTAGAATTTCAACTTGATGCTCCCTATGCACCCCTACTTTCTAATCTTGCCTATCCAACAGGCCTTATTGCATCACCGTCGGCTATACAGAAGGATGGTGCAAATTATGGCCGCAATCCCGTAGGAACCGGCGCCTTTGTCTTTGCCGGATGGCAGAGTAACACCAGCGTTACCCTAGAAAAGAATGTAGGATATTGGGATGGCGACAGTGCCATCGATCAGGTCATTTTCAGACCAATTACTGATGCGAACACGCGGGTAAATGAAATGCTCTCGGGTGGGCTTGATTTGATGGTGGAAGTTCCTCCAGATTCCTTGAGTGCCTTTACTGGTAGCAATGATTACACTATGTACGAACAGGCCGGACCGCATGTATGGTTCCTTATTCTTAACCTACGTGAGGGTGTTTTTACGGACAAACGAGTGCGACAGGCGGCAAACTATGCCATCAACAAGGAAGCACTTGTAGAAAATGTATTGCAGGGGACAGCAACAGTTGCTGATAGTCCAACGCCACCTGCCTTTGAATGGGCATACAATAGCGATCTCGATCCCTATCCCTATGACCCTGACCGGGCACGAGTCCTCATTAATGAGGCCGGAGCAAATGGTGCTAAGCTTACCTTCTATGTTACGGAGGGAGGATCAGGAATGCTCGATCCCGTACCCATGGGAACGGCCATCCAGGCAGATCTCAATGCAGTTGGCCTTGACGTCTCCATAGAGACCTATGAATGGAACACCTTCCTTGGTTTGGTAAACCCGGGACTTGAGGGTAAGGCAGACATGGCAGAAATGGCATGGATGACGAACGATCCCGACACGCTACCCTTCCTTGCATTGCGCACAGCAGCCTTCCCCGATGCCGGTGGATTCAACTCGGGATATTATTCTAATCCCGAAGTTGACAGCTTGCTTGAACGAGCCCGTAGCTCAACCAATCAGCAGGAACGCGCCCGCCTCTATCGAGAGATGCAGGCACTGGTGTATGAGGATGCACCGTGGGTCTTTGTGGCAAACTGGAAGCAGAATGCTGTAGCACGTGCGGATCTTCAGGGATTCAAATTGCAACCATCATTCTTATTACAGCTAGCAAAGGTATATTATTAGGGAGTAGAAATAATTATGGGGCAGTCTCAAGACTGCCCCATGTATTCATTATGTGGACATATGCCATTCGACGACTTTTATTACTAGTACCGGTTTTATTGGGTATTACAATCATTGTATTTCTTATTATGGAGCTCATCCCCGGAGATGCTGCTCAGGCCATCCTTGGTGCCTATGCGACTGAGGAAAATGTCCTGCGTCTCCGAACAGAGATGGGACTGGACCTCCCGCTTGTTCAACGATATTTTGTATGGATAGGCAATCTACTTACGGGAGACTTGGGACGCTCCTATGCCCTCGACAGGCCCGTTATTGATGAAATTATTGAACGCTTGGGACCAACGCTTCTCCTTGCGGGCACCTCGCTGATCGGAGCTGCCTGTATGGGCATAATGTTTGGCATGATAGCGGCAATTAAACAATTTGGTTGGCAGGACATTCTGCTTACCGTCCTTGTGCTTGTTGGAATATCGACGCCGTCATTTTGGTTAGGTCTTGTACTCGTACTGATATTTTCTGTACAACTGGGATGGTTTCCCGTTAGTGGCATGACATCAATTATAGGAGGCGGGGGATTTTTGGACATCCTGAGTCATCTTGTATTACCCTCTCTTACACTGGCAGTGGTCGCAACTGGAGTTATCGCACGACTGACGCGCTCAACTATGTTGGAAGTACTACGTCGTGATTTTATCCGTCTGGCCCGGGCAAAGGGATTGGGCGAGGGGAGTGTAATTATAAGACATGGCTTTCGCAATGCATTGGTTAGCATCATTCCAGTGCTGGGGATACAGGCAGGATTTGTTATTGGAGGTGCTGTCTATATTGAAACGGTTTTTCAGTGGCCCGGCATAGGTAGGATGCTGGTAAATGCCATACAGACTCGTGACATCATGTTGGTGCAGGGTGGGGTAGTGATCATTGCAATTCTCTATGTTCTTATTAATCTTATTACTGATCTCCTACAGTATGCATTGGATCCACGGATAAGCATATGACAAAATATTCACGCTTTTTCTACAACCCCGCTGCCACCGTAGGGCTTATTGTTGTTGCCTTTATTGTTGTTATAAGTATACTGGCACCCTTGCTCCCGCTTATAGATCCAGATGAGACATCACTTGCAGATCGCCTACTTCGTCCCGGTGCACCAAAGCATCTTCTTGGAACTGATGATCTCGGGCGCGATTTACTTTCGCGCCTTGTCTGGGGAACTGGCATAAGTCTTGCAGTAGGGCTGAGTGCAACGTTGATTGCAGCACTGATAGGTTCTCTTATCGGTATCCTTGCTGCCTTCTATGGCGCGCCCTTGGATAACATCCTGATGCGTGGCATAGACATGCTCATGGCATTTCCCTACCTTCTGCTTGCATTGGCCATTGTTGCTGTTCTCGGACCTGGATTGTTTAACGCATTGATAGCCATATCAATTATCAACATACCCTTCTTTGCCAGAAATGTTCGTGGAGCGACACTTTCCATTGTTCAGCTGGAATATATCCATGCAGCAAGGGTGAGTGGTTTATCCGATAGGAAGATACTGCTTACTGAGTTGCTACCAAATGTCCTCCCGGTAATCTTTATTACTATTTCTACGACAGTAGGATGGATGATACTGGAAACAGCGGGCTTAAGTTTTCTAGGGCTTGGAGCCCAACCACCTCAGGCAGATCTTGGTTCGATGCTGGGAAATGGCAGACGATTGATACTTACAGCACCACATGTAGCTGCATTGCCGGGGCTGGTTATCCTTATCTTGGTTATTGGCATTAATCTTGTTGGCGATGGACTGCGAGACATACTCGATCCCTATCTACGTGCGGGGACACTCATCTCTCCCCAGCCACTTACCCGAACAAGCAAGGAAATTGCTCAGCGAGCACGCCAGGGAACAAGGCCGAAGGAAGCAAGTAATAACAGCAGGACAGCTACTGGAACTGGAGCCGGGACGGGTGCTGGTACGGGGCAGTATGATCTTACCATTACTGAACTGAAAACTCATTTCCATACTGGGGGAGCCGTCTTAAGGGCAGTTGATGGGGCATCACTTTTTGTTCCCGCAGGAACAACACTTGGAGTGATGGGCGAATCGGGCTCAGGAAAATCGGTAACCGCCCTCTCTGTTCTTGGTCTTGTCCCTTCTCCGCCTGGCATCATTGAATCAGGTTCGGTCCAATATCAGGGCAGAGAGCTTCTCGGACAAAGTCTCCCTGTGTTACAGTCTCTCCGTGGAAACAGAATATCCTATATTTTTCAAAATCCGATGACTGCCCTGAATCCAGTGCTCAATGTTGGCGAACAGATAATAGAATCAATTTGCCATCACCAAGGGCTACAACATGCAGAAGCACGGGCCCGTGCCATTGCATTGATGGAGCAGGTTCATATTCCAAATGCGGCATCGCGAATGAATAGCTATCCGCATGAATTATCAGGTGGCATGCGACAGCGCTTGGTAATTGCCATTGCACTGGCAAATAATCCAGACATCATCATAGCAGATGAGCCAACAACGGCTCTTGATGTAACCATTCAAGCGCAAATCTTACATCTCCTCAAGGAATTACAGCATAGCAGGGGGCTTTCATTGCTCTTTATATCTCATGATTTCGGCGTTATATCGCAGATTTGTGATAGGATAGTCGTTATGTATGCGGGCCAGGTGGTAGAATCAGGAACTGTCGAGGAAATTCAGCAATTTCCCCTCCATCCCTACACCCGGCGGCTCATGGACTGTGTCCCTCAGATTGGAGAAGAGAAGGTGCTCAATCCAATCCAGGGTCTCCCACCTGCGCTGGATAAACTTCCGCATGGCTGTCGCTTTGCAGCACGCTGTAATTTTGCGACTGATGCCTGCCGGGCAGCAGCAGTTCCGCTTATTAGTACAGAAGGGCGGGATGTACGTTGTATTCGAACAAAGGAAATAGTATGAGTGTCATACTCAGTATAAAAAATGTTAGCAAAGTCTATGGTGGAGGGAGGTCATTGTTTGCTGCTCCGAAACCACTGATTCGAGCTATTCACAATATCTCCCTTGATCTTGAGGAGGGCAGTTCTCTGGGAATTGTCGGTGAAAGTGGTTGCGGCAAGAGTACATTAGCCCGTAGCATAGTCGGAATTGCCGCTCCCACATCAGGAGAAATTTATTACAGAGGAAGGCCAATAACTGGACTGCGCGGAAGTGCACGTAGAGAGCTCTTTAGCAAGATGCAGTTTGTCTTTCAGGACCCACTCAGCTCGCTAAATCCAAGAAAAACAGTCCGTCAAATTCTTGAAGCACCGCTCATAGCCCTGTTGGGTATGGATGAGGGTAATCGCAAGCTACGAATAGCAGAGGTTCTCGAACGTGTAAACATGAGCCCAGAGTCTCTGAACAGGCATCCTCATGAATTTTCCGGCGGACAGGCACAAAGAATTGGCATAGCTCGTGCACTTGCCTCTGGTCCGGAATTATTAATTCTTGATGAACCGGTAAGTGCACTGGATGTATCCATTCAGGCACAGATACTTGCATTACTACTTTCACTTAAGCGTGACCTTGGTTTGACCTATTTATTTATCAGCCATGATCTTGCTGTTGTGAACCACCTCTGTAATGAGGTAGCGGTAATGTATCTTGGAAGCATTGCAGAATATGGCAGTAGCCAGCAGATATTCAATGCACCGCGGCATCCTTATACGGCGACCCTCCTAGCAAGTGTACCAGAGCACTGGGCAAAAAAGCAGCAAACATTGCCCCCTATAGGAGAATTGCCCGATCCTGCAAATCCTCCCGCGGGATGTCCCTTTGTAACACGTTGCTACCAAGCAGAAGAGCTCTGCCATACAACAGTACCGGTATTAGAGGAATACGAAGAGGGGCATCATGCGGCATGCCATTTTGCAGATAAAGAAACTGTATTTCGGACAAGATCATGATACAAAAGATTCAAGCAGAAACAATACACGAGCTATTTTTAACCTTTGGCTTTATAGGGGAAACGGGCAATGGTGGCTGTGAGCGCCTTGCATTTTCTGAAGCGGAACATCAGGCACGCCGTGCCCTCGTAGACTATGGATTGAGGCATAATCTGCATGTCGGACGGGATGCCTTGGGTTCGGTTTTTCTTTCCACAGTTCCCTTTGACCATCCAGGCATCATCCTAACAGGGAGCCATCTGGATACGGTTCCAGCTGGCGGATGCTATGATGGAGCAGCCGGAGTTATTGCATCTCTTGCTGCCCTCCTTGCATTGGAAGATAGATCAGCACCTGTTTCTGTGGTATCATGGGTCAATGAAGAGGGGGCACGCTTTGTTCCAGCAATGATGGGCTCTGCCTATTTTTCTGGCATCCTCCCCATAGAACGGGCACTCTCTGCCTGCGATGCTGATGGCTGTGCGGTTGCTGAGAGCTTGCAGGAAGAATTATGGAAGGACATTCCGCTCATTAAAACCTTCCAGCCGCGATGTTATTTTGAGCTCCATATTGAGCAGGGGCGGATACTCAGTGCTCAGGATATCCCCATCGGGCTGGTTCAGGGCATTCAATCGCAGAGTGCTGGTAACTGGATCATGACCGGGCGGGCTGACCATGCAGGAGCAACTCCCATGAAGGGACGCAAGGATGCAGTCCATGCGAGTGCACAATTTATTACCGCATTAACAGCGATGGCTCGGAAAGATGAAAACTGTGTAGCAACCGTGGGGGACATCCATGTCAGTGGCGGGGCACGGAATGTCATTGCATCCGAGCTATGCGGAACCCTAGACATTAGGCATCCTGATCTGGACATAGTTCGGAAGATGCGGGATGCAATAATAGCAAGAGGAAGGGAGATAGCAAGGCAGGAAGAATGCAATTTTTACTGGGAAGAAATTTGGGAGATGCCTGGAGTTATTTTTGATAGAACCTTAGCCAGACATCTTACTGAGGCAATAGAGGCAAATAACATCCCCCTCGTAACATTGACCTCGGGAGGTGGGCATGATGCGGTAAATATTTCCCGAATCTGTCCTAGTACGATGCTCTTCGTATCCAGTAAAGACGGACTGAGCCATAATCCCAATGAATTTTCCTCAATGGCAGATATAGCGGTCGGTGCAACGGTACTTGCCCATGCAATAGCCAGAACATTGCGAGCTAGCTTATGATAGGAAGGATATCGTCGTACAAAGGGAGGAATGAGAATGGATAAAAGAACGGAATGTGCGGTCGCAGTAGATTTAGGTGCCTCGGGGGGCTGTCTGGTGGCAGGATATTTAGAGGATGGCAATCTGAAGATGTGCGAATTGCATCGCTTTGAGAATGCGTTTGTACACGATGGGGAGCATGACGTCTGGCCCCTTCAAAATCTCATCCATCACATCGTAAAGGGCTTACAGAATCATTCTGATCTACGCATTAGAAGCATGGGGATCGACACCTGGGGTGTAGACTACGTACTAACAGACGATCAGGGTCTTGTCTTGGACAAGGGCTATTCCTACAGAGACCATCGCACAGCGGAAGTATACAAGCGCAGTATGGCGGAACTGGGGCGGGAAAAGATCTACAAAAAAACAGGAATCCAATTCCTCCCCTTCAATACCCTGTATCAATTACGGGCACATGTCGAGCAAAATCCCCAAGTCTTTCAGCGTGCCAAGCATCTCCTTATGCTGCCTGACTATTTTCATTATATATTCTCCGCAGTATTTTCTAACGAATTTACAAATGCGACAACCACGCAGCTCATGGATAGAAGGGCGGAGCAGTTTGATACGGAGCTCCTATCCTATGCGGGCGTATCACAGGAGATATTTCCTCCCATGCTGCGAGCAGGCGACATAATTGGCCCTATGACGGACAGCATGTTGGATACAATCGCTGCAGATGCCGATGTACAGATTATAGCGCCCGGAACACATGACACTGCTTCTGCGATAGCAGCCTTTATGGGCGGAGATGCCGTATATATTAGCTCGGGAACCTGGTCATTAATGGGAGTGGAAACGACAGATCCCGTTATTACAGAGGCAAGTCGTGCGTATAATTTTTCCAACGAAGGAGGGGTGCATCGCAGAAACTGTCTGCTTAAAAATATCATGGGCATGTGGATAATCCACTGCATCCGTGATGAAATAGAAGGAAGCCCGAGCTTTGAAGAGCTCATGCTAGCAGCGCAGAAGACAAGCCCCTTCCGCAGCATCATTAATCCAAATGATGAGCGATTTTTGAATCCAAAGTCTATGGTAGCAGCTGTCCAGAGCTTTACACAGGAGACTAAGCAAATAATCCCCCAGACAACAGCGGAGCTTATTCGCTGCGTCTATGACAGTTTGGCATTGCAATACAACAAGGTGCTTGGAGAGCTCGAAGAACTAACAGCCCGGTCGTATGAAAAGATAAACATCATAGGTGGCGGCAGTCGGAATAGCTTTCTCAATCAGCTTACCGCAAACATTACAGGGCGAGAGGTCGTAGCTGGTCCGGTAGAAACCACAGCACGTGGCAATCTTGTTGTACAAATGATAGCATTGAATTGGCTGGAAAATTTGCAGCAGGCAAGAAATATAATTGGAAATTCTGCACAGCTATCATCGTTTTATCCAGCAACAATAGAGGGCAGGGCAGAGGCGATAGATAGGTTTGAGGAGATAAATTTGAATGAGTAATGCAATGAATATTCAAAAAATGTATGAGTATACACAGGAAATGTATGCAGGAATTGGAGTTGATACCGACAAGGCCATCGCAGAGATAGACAGCATTCCCATATCGGTACAATGTTGGCAGGGTGATGATGTCGGCGGCTTTGAATCTTCGGGCGAGTCGCTCAGTGGGGGAATACAGGCAACCGGAAACTACCCGGGAAAACCCGGAAATATCGATGAGTTCCGCTCTGACGTAGAGCGTGCTTTCTCTCACATTCCTGGTGCGAAGAAGTTCAACCTCCACGCAATGTATCTGGATTCGCCCCGACCAGTACAGCGGAACGGAATTGAGCCCGAACATTTTCGCACATGGATCCAGTGGGCAGAACAGCAAGGAGTCGGCTTGGATTTTAATCCGACTTGCTTCGCAGATCCCCACTTCCTTGATGGCATGACCCTGAGCCACCCCGACCCTGCAATTCGTAACTTCTGGATACAGCATGTTCAGCAATCTCGGAAGATTAACGCACGATTTGGACAGGAGCTAGGCAAAACAGCAATCCTAAATCTATGGATTCCGGATGGCATGAAAGACACCCCCATCGATCGTGGCGGCCCCCGCGAACGCTTACAGGAGTCTCTCGATTGCTGTTTCGAAGAGAAATTCAAGCCCGAAGAACATGTAGACTGTGTTGAGGGGAAATTATTTGGAATTGGTTCGGAAAGCTATGTCGTGGGTTCGCATGAATTCTACCTTGGCTATGCCATGCGGAATAATATAGCCCTCTGCATAGATACCGGGCATTTTCATCCTACAGAATATGTATCAGATAAATTATCGGCTGTGCTACTTTTTCTTGACCAAGTATTGCTCCACGTTAGCAGACCCGTTCGCTGGGACAGCGACCATGTGGTTACCCTCGATAACGAGCTAGTTGCCCTTGCATGGGAGGTCCTCAATCGGAAGAAGCGCATCCATGTTGGATTGGATTTTTTTGATGCAAGTATTAACAGGGTGGCAGCATGGGTCATAGGTGCCCGGAACATGCGCAAGGCCCTCCTTATAGCAGCATTAATGCCAACAGCCGAACTCATTCATGCTGAGCAATCCTTTGATTTTACCAAACGATTGGCATATCAGGAAACGTTAAAAACCTATCCATGGGCGACCGTTTGGAATTACTACTGTCATACGAGGGGATATGCATATGGAATGGATTGCTTTGCTGACATTCAGGACTACGAAAGAAACATTCAGTTGAAACGACAAGATAAATAGAGGTAATTGATTATGAAAGGATTAGACGAGAACGAGCAAAGAGAATTAATGTGTGAGATTGGCAGACGGGTGTATAATCGCGAAATGGTTGCTGCCAACGATGGAAATTTTTCGGTACGCCTAGATGACAAGAGTTTTTTATGTACACCATCGAGTGTCTCTAAGGGCTTTATGACAGCAGACATGATCTGCAAGGTAGATGCGGAAGGTAGGAGCATAGAGAATAACGGTCCCTGGCGTCCCACCTCCGAGATAAAAATGCACCTTCGTATTTATGAGTATCGAAAGGACGTTCGAGCAGTAATCCACGCCCATCCACAATATGCAACGGCTCATGCCATTGCTGGCATAGCACTGGATAAAAAAATTATGCCAGAGGCAGTTATTTTCCTTGGTGATGTACCCATTGCAAAATATGGGCTCCCCTCTACTATGGAGATCCCGGATGCTGTGGAACCATATTTAGACAGCCACGATTCTGTCCTACTGGAAAACCACGGAGCCCTGAGCTGGGGGAGCAGTCTTATGAACGCCTATTTTCAGATGGAAGGATTAGAATTCTATGCATCAATTTCTTACAAGGCGAGCATGCTGGGCGGAGCTAGGGAGTTACCACCTTATGAAGTAAAGCGCTTGCAAGACATCCGCGACAAATATATAGCAATACGGGAAGAGACCGAGCAATAGCCACAGCAATAGCCAGTACAATCTCAATCGAGCTGGGAATGCCACTACAAAGTGGGCTACCACCCTTCAATAAAGCCCTCTAAATTCCTAGCTGCATAAAAAAAGAGGGGCAACCCCCTCTTTTTCTAGCAGATAACACCGAGCTATTTCTTAAGTCGCTCTATATTTATCAGATATTTCTCGGTCTGAAATTTTTGAACATCAGCAAAATTATTTTCATCTCTATAGCGGAGATAGTCCGTCCATATTGAATCAAATTCTGCATCAGATGCTGCAAGGATGAGCTTTGGCAAGGTCTCACCAAAACGGATATTAATCTTGTTCATGCTGCTACCGAGATCGCTTGCACCGGGTGGATTAATATTTTCGAACTCAAAGCGTGGCTTTACCTTACCTACAGTCCATACACGATGCATGTTGTAGGCCTCAGGAGCTGGGATTGGCCACTTCCTAAATTGATAGGCCGTATCCATGAACATCCATAGGAGCCAGTCCGCACCGTAGAGTTTATCAAACTCGGCTCGGTTCTCTGCACGCATCTTTTCAACATCAGGCAGGAATTGAGCTGTATTATCGCGGTATTCCCATGTCTCACCCTCTTTGCCGAGGAAGGCTGCCTCCATGCCCTTATCTGAGATAAGGAAGGAGAAGAGACGGATGGTCTTTTCGGGGTTCTTGTTGGTTTTGGAAATCAGGGTAATAGTCCATCCAGATATTCCAGGACCGCTCAGCGCATGCTCATCACCACGCGAGTTTTTTGGTCCGCTGATGGGAATATAACTCGTATCCTTATTTTCCTGATAGCGACTTGTCAATGGCCAGATAGCATCAATATAAGGGTAGAGCATTACAAAATAACGACCCTGAGTGATCTTCTCTTCAATTTGCTGTCGTGTATCAGAAAACAAATCTCGAGAAATGAGATTCATTTCATTTGCCTTACGCAAGGTCTTGAGCCATTTCAGATATTCGGGATCATTATCACGATCATGTATGGCACCATTGCTTGCATTCTGAATAGCAAGAAAATCCTGCAGATAATTTTGCAGGGAGGATGCACCTCCGCCAAATTCCTGAAAACCGATTGGAACTAAGGCCTGACCATCTACGGTTGGGAATTGTTCCTTTGCTCGCTTCAAAGCGTCCAAAAATCCTTCGGGAGTACTCATATCAGGACTGCCAAGTGCCTCGTATATATCCTTCCGGGCCATAAAGGTCTGGTTTGAGAATATGCCTTCTGGCGTATTATAGTCCTCTTGAGTATAGGAAGCATTCGGATACCCGTATACAGCACCATCTTCTTGACGGTACCAGTTCAATTTGTCTTTGCTGGCAACCTTAAAGAAATATGGATCATACTGCTCTGCCAATTCTTCCAGATTGTAGGCAAGGCGCGGATCCTGCAATGTAATAGCAAGATCTTCATACCATCCAAGCGTAATGATATCGGGCAATTCATTTGCCACGATGAGGGTATTCAATTTTTCGTTTGGATCTCCGGCGGGAATGATAAAATTGACATCTACATTGGTTAATTCACTAATATAGCTCGTAACTGTATCCTGTCCCCAATTACCCGTATACCATGGGAAATGGATGTACCAGTCAAGAGTAACTTTGTCCTCATCCTGCTCCCACCCTGGTTTTTCCGGGTCAATACTAACCTTGGCGGCGGGGAGGTCAGAGCTTGATGCTTGCTCTCCTTCGCCGGCAGCTATGAGCAATGCAAAAAGCATGCTCATTATAATTGTAATAAATTTCGGTATCTTCATACCATCCTCCTTTATTTACACTGGCATAAGCCCAAGTGATTTACTCTATCTATCCCTTTACTGCACCGATAAGCATGCCACGAACAAAATATTTTTGCAGAAAGGGGTATACACAAACGATGGGAAAGGTTGTCAAAACCATAGTTGCCAACTCTATGGACTTTGATGTTGTACTACGTAAAACAGCAGCCCCACCGGTATTTGCAAGCATCTGCGAAGATGCATTTTGGGCAATAACCTTATACAAAAATGTTTGAATGGGCTGCAAATCGGTATTATTAATAAAGATAACACCGGTAAAATAATCATTCCAATGAAAAACGCCATTGAATAGCGCAATGGTTGCCAAAACTGGCATAGAAAGGGGCAGAACAATACGGACAAATGTACTGAGCTCATGTGCCCCATCTATGTGAGCTGCCTCTTCAAGACTATCCGGGAGCTCTCTAAAGAATGCCTGAAAGATTATCAGGTCAAAGAAATTGAACATGGTAGGCAGAATATATACCAGAAAATTATCAAAGAGACCCAAGCTGCGGATAAGCAGGAAGGTCGGGATAAGCCCACCATTAAAGAACATAGTAATAATGCCCATTGCGATAAACCAACGCCTCCCCTTGAGGTAGCGCTTGGAGAGACTGTATGCAACCATTGCGGTAAACAGTACATGGGTAATAACACCAATTACAGTTCGCAGAATTGATATAAAAAATGCCTGAATAATACCAGCATTTTGCATTACTACGGAAAAATTCCCCATAGTAAAATTCCGTGGTATCCAATAAATACCACCCTTTGCAGCATCAACACCCTCATTAAAGGAAAGTATAAGAACATACCATATGGGGTAGAGAATGACCACACAGAGCAGGATCATAATGGAATAATTGATTACATCAAATATGCGTTCTCCTCGGGAAACAAGTGGTGATGGCATTAGAATAAACTCCTGTTACCAATCTTTCTTGTTGCCAGATTAGCGCTTATCAGTAGGATCATTGCGACAATGGATTTGAAGAATCCAACAGCTGTTGCGTAGGAGAAACGACCAGTGCGTATGCCCAATTTATACACGAGGGTATCGATAACTTCGCTTGCTTCTACATTCAAGGCATTTTGCAGTATCAGCATCTGGTCAAAATTCGTATTCAGAATACTGCTAACAGCCAATACAAGCAAGATAACAGTAATGCCGCTAATGGAAGGCAAAGTCACATGCCATATACGTTGCATTCGACTGGCACCATCAATACGTGCTGCTTCATAGAGCTCGGGAGCAATGCCCGATATTGCTGCAAGATAGATAATTGCATTCCAGCCAACCTCCTTCCATATATCGGAGGCAACTGCGATGCCCCAGAATAGCTCCGACTCTGTCATATATGCACGAGGATTTTCAATGACATTCCATTTTATTAATACCTCATTGAGAATGCCCGATTCGGAGAGCCAGGTCAACATTATTCCACCGAGTACGACCCAGGAAAAGAAATGAGGAAGATAGGAAACAGTTTGTACGAATTTCTTAAATCGTGCATGATAGAGCTCATTGAGCATGATGGCAAGGATAATGGGGAGGGGGAAGCCAAAGATTAGTTTTAATGCACTAATGCCGATGGTGTTACGCATTACCATGGAGAATTTTTCGTCCTGAAAGAATTCAATGAAATGCTTAAAGCCAACCCACGGAGCAGTGCCGAAGGTATCAAGAATGGTAAAATTCTTGAAAGCAATAACAATACCGTACATGGGGATGTAATTGAATATGATCATCCAAATTACACCAGGTATCAACATAAAAAATAGCCAGCGTTGACGGAGAAGTGCACGAAAAAAACGCATGCGGCGTTCTTGTTTTGTTAGTGGTACTCCAAATGCTATTGTTGTCGCCGGATTCTTCATTTTTTCTGATATACACGCACCCAATCGACACACATCCTCTGCGGGAAGGTCTTTGGATCAGGAAATTTTCCTAAGTTTCCACCCACTGCAACATTCAGGAGAAGGAAGAATGATTTGCGGAATTCATCATATTCAGCAGCTCGTATATCATGCCGATAGTATTCCTTCCGATCTACATAGTATATTATTTCATCTACAGTCCAGCGGATGCCATAGATGTGGTACTTTGTGGAAACAGTAGGAATAGTTGTTTCCCCACCCATGTGTTTCCGTCCCGAGTCATGGCGAGTAGGATTGTCGGGATGTTGCCAATGCTGGGTGCCAAGGATTTTTGTTGCACCCTTAGTATCTGCCCATTCCATAATGTCTATTTCTCCTGATCGAGGCCAACCAGTATTTCCACCGTATTTGTCATGTCCCCATCCGTTAAAATTATCTCCCAACATCCAGAATGCAGTCCATAATCCTTTTACATTCTTTGGCATGCGCATGCGTGCCTCTATAACGCCATATCGGAACTCCTTACTTCCATGAGTGTGGAGGCGGGCTGAGGTATATCTGTTATTTTCGTATTTTGCCTCAATAACCAGAGCTCCATCTTCGATAAATGCATTCTTGCCGCTTGCATCGGTGTATTGCTGTCGCTCATTATTGCCCCAACCGTCGGAATTCCCCTCTGTGTCGTAGCGCCATACAGCGGTATCAATGGTAGATCCCGAGAACTCATCCGAAAATACCAATGAGTAATCAGAAAACGAGGGATGTGTCTGACTGGGCGCAGTCTGTGTTGGAAATGTTGTGCCCAGCGTCCGACTGGGCGTACACCCTGTTGTGTCTGCCGGACTAGTTGTGCCCTGATTTACACAAGACATACATATAATTGACAATATAGGTACAAGCAATTTCATAGATAAATAACTATAGCTCCTTTTTTATACCATAAGCTTAATACAATGAGATGCACAGAAAAGCTATGGGTAGCCATAATAGCATGTTAATAATTTTTTTGCAATAGTATATGCAAATATGTTACAGAGAATGGACAGATTACATGATAACAGTCGGATGGATCGGAACGGCTCACGAACATAGAGCAGACCACGAACATAGAGCAGACCACGAACATAGAGCAGACCACGAACATAGAGCATCCCACGAACATAGAGTAGTAGGCAAAAAAGGGTGCAGCAAGCCACACCCTTTTTAGTACAGTACTATATGTTATGCTGTTTTATTCTTCAAAATTAATCTCGTCAATGTGGATAACAGCATCTGCTATGTCTGCTTTCTGTGCTGGGATTTTAGTTGCACTTGATACAATCAAATAGATGAATGGACCTGATATTTTGCTTAGATCAAAATTTGTGTTTGATTTCTTAAATTCCTCAAGTGAAATACTTATCTTCTGCCAAGCAGTCGTCAGTTTTTCAGACAGGTCAACAATTGCCCCTTGCACGGGATCTTTTTCTCCTCGATCATTCTTCGTACCTACCCACGATTCCATTTTTATCTGGAACTTGAGACGCGCACCTAGTGTAGTGCGCCCTTTTGGCAATCGGGCATAGAAGCTTACATTTTTGTGTTTGCTATAATCCCTTACATCTGCAGCATCAGCTTTATTGTTAAGGTTCCAGCCCCCTACAAGATAGTGTCGCTGAGCTGATGCTTTAATTTCATAATATCTATCCGCTGGGCCTTTCTGACCGCCAAGTGGATAGGACAGAGTTGCACTGTCATCAAATCCAGGCGTAAATGTAAAGTTAGATTTTGACAGAGATGATGCCACGTTTCCTAAACCAGATGTTGGTCCTCCAGTTCCTGTTGTCTCAAAGCTAATCTCGTCGATATGGATTACGGTTGCCGCAATGGCCGTTTTCTGTGCTGCTATTTTTGCTGCGTCTGTGCCGGTCGCTGGCACGGCTGCATTAAATACATAGAGAAATGGTGCTGATATTTTTGTCAAATCCAATTCTGCATTTGCTGCCTTAAATTCACTCAGTGGAATCCTTATTTTTTGCCAAGTATTTGTTAATGCTATTTGCCATGGTGCTGGTGCTGGTGCTGTTGCTGGTGGGGATACAACAATTTCTGCCCCCTTCTTATCAGTAAGTCCGGATTCCATTTTTACCTTGAAGGTAATGCCCTCACCCAGAGCAGTGCTTCCTGCTGGCAATTTGGCATAGAAGCTAAGCTGAGTATATGCACCATAATCAACCAATGCTGCAGCTGCAGCATTAACGGGAATGCTCCATCCACCGCTTGCTTCCACCTTGGCATTGCCTGCATCAATGCTATAATACGCATCAGAGGAACCTTTTGCCGCACCACCCGTTGCTATAATATTAGTTACCATGTTATCCGATGTGGCAACGAAGCGAGTATCTCTTTCCAAGTCTCCTAAACCCGCGTCCTTTACAAAATTAATGTCATCAAAGTGGACTTCAGCACCCTTGAGTGCGGTTGTAGTACCTCGAAGTACAATGAGAAATGGTGCTGTTACCTTTGCCAAGTCTACATTCCCAAACTGGCTCAGATTCAGCTCTTTGCTTAACCATTTTCCTACTGTAAGTGGATTAGGTACTGCAATTTCTTTATTGACATTATCTGATTCTATTTTGATGTGGAGTGTTACCCCAGCGGGCAATGCCTTGGGTAATCTAACCTTGAATGTTAGCTTTGAGTCATCCGGAGTCTTCAAATTCAGAGAGCCCCCACTCGCTCTATTCCTAGCAAGATAACCAGTAATTGCCCATGTTTTGGTACCTGTTCCCACTATCCTAAGGTATTCATCATCTGTATTAGCGGTATTGGCACCGCCACTGCTGACTATTGTTCTGGTCGCAGTTGGATCATTAAGGAATTCAACATCGAATTTCTTATGTAATGTTCCCAGTTCTCCTACAACGGGCTCTGGCTGTGGGGTTGGCTTAACAATAGCTACCTTATCAAAGCTAATCTCGTCGATATGGATTACGGTTGCCGCAATGGCCGTTTTCTGTGCTGCTATTTTTGCTGCGTCTGTGCCGGTCGCTGGCACGGCTGCATTAAATACATAGAGAAATGGTGCTGATATTTTTGTCAAATCCAATTCTGCATTTGCTGCCTTAAATTCACTCAGTGGGATCCTTATCTTTTGCCAAGTATTTGTTAATGCTATTTGCCATGGTGCTGGTGCTGTTGCTGGTGGGGATACAACAATTTCTGCCCCCTTCTTATCAGTAAGTCCGGATTCCATTTTTACCTTGAAGGTAATGCCCTTACCCAGAGCAGTGGTTCCTGCTGGCAATTTGGCATAGAAGCTAAGCTGAGTATATACACTATAATCAACCAATGCTGCAGCTACAGCATTAACGGGAATGCTCCATCCACCGCTTGCTTCCACCTTGGCATTGCCTGCATCAATGCTATAATACGCATCAGAGGAACCTTTGACCCCACCCGTTGGTCTTATAACAGCAGTTATATTATCGGATGTCATTCCGAAACTAGAATTTTTTGCCAGTTCTCCTAAAGCAAATGTTGGTCCTCCATCCGTTGAATTTGATTCGCAGGATGCAAAGAGCAACAAAACCATTGTAACAGTAGTTATTATTACCGTACGGCACATAATTATACTCCCCAATATATTGTAATATACCGCACCATACATTTATGCAGGATCCGCACCTGCGCAAAGAATTATATCAGCATATGTACACATAGTAACAGATTTCCATTTATTTGTAACAGGCAACTGTATAAGCTGTTGCTGATCTGCTTATCGTATTATCGTATGTTAGGGCAGGGGGTGCATCCCAAACAGGCAGTAGGCAAAAAAAAGGTGTAGCTTGAGAGCTACACCTTAGTAATTATTTCTATATGTTTCTTAATTTGATGCTGGCTTTACAATGCGAATTTCATCAATGTGAATTTCATCATCTTTAGCTTCTAGCACAGCTACAAATAGGGCAACAAGCTTCTCAGGATTAAGTTTGTCGGTATCACTTTTGAAGTCGGCTAGGTTAATTTCTTTTTCTTGCCATTCGGTAGTAATGTCATTTACGTCGAGTTCTTTACCAAAGAAGACCTCCTTACCATCCACGAGCTTATCCTTGGGGTGTTCTAATTTAACACGCATCTTTGTCGCTTTTGGTGATTTTACTGCAAAAACCAGTTTCCCACCTGCATAATCAGAGAGATCGACAGTATATCTCTTACCATCCGCCTTCTTGCCCGTAGACCAGCCAGCAGCACTCCAATCTTTAGCACCATTATGTGTTATCTTGCGATACTTCGAGCTCTTATACCCACCGGTTTCCACGTCATCCGTTACTGCGGTTCCTTCATATCCACCATTAAATGTTACCTTTGCGGTGTCGCCATCTTTCTCAGCTTCCCAGTCTATGGTTTGAGCACGATCACTGTAAATCCAGTAAGCATCTTCATCTACAGCGGTTTTAGGCGGTGTAGTTGGTTCAGGCTTAACAACAACAGTCTTGTCGAAGTTAATTTCATCAAGATGTACTGTGGCATCCTTCAATGCAGTTTTTTGGGCATCATCACCAGTAGCAGTCGAGTTGAGTACATAGAGAAAGGAACTCGAGATCTTTTTCAGATCAATGCCGTCATCCTTTGTGAATTCTTCTAAGGGGATAGTTACCTTTTGCCAGCTATTCGTCAATTTTACTTGCCATGACTTTGCGGGATCCGCTGGCGGAGAGACGAGCAGTTGTTTTTCTTTGAGATTTCCAATTTTTCCATCTTTCTCACGTTTCCCAGATTCCATTTTTACATGGAATTGAACGGTATCGGGGAGTGCTGTAACACCACTGGGCAACTTAACATAGAATGTAAGCTTTTTGTATGCACTGTAGTCTACAAATGCCTCATCGGTTAACAGACCAGAATGTAGTTGCCATCCACCAACAGCATAATTTCTATTTCCTTTTGCCTTAATGCTATAATACTTATCAGATCCCCCGAGTTGTCCCCCGGCTTGTTCTGTTTTGACCTCTGCAGTGCCCTCAAAACCCTCATTAAATCCAAACACAACAGACTTGGCAAGCATCCCTAAGCTATTTGTTACTCCTCCTCCCGCTGTCGATGCAGAATCACAGGCGAAAAAAATAAGCAACAAAACCATTGTAACAGTACTTAGTACTACTGTACGTTTCATAATCATACCTCCTAAAACGTTTTATATTGTACGATGCTTGCAGTAATTTTTGCAAAGCATTCAATATTATTGTGTAACAATAACACATTTTAATTTTTTTTGCAACAGTTTTATCATAAATTATGAAAATTTTTGAGAAATATATTTCTGAATTATTGAGCCAATGAATTTTTTTATATACCGAAATCTCGCATGTTTACTAACATCTCTCCCAGCTAATATGCATCAATCACTCTTGTCTATGATTGAAAGAAAATGCTAGTATAGTATAAAACATAATTAGATTCATATTTTGACTGAGGAGGCAAGATGAAAAGAATTATCATTACAATTTTCTGTTGTATAATTTTGCAACATGCATGGGCTGCGGACAGTATTGTTCTGGTCCAAGACGAGAAAGGGTGGCAGTTACAGGTTAATGACGAGCCCTTCCCTATGTATGGAATGGTCTATGCCTTTACGCCCATAGGAGAGAATTATACCTATAATCTCTGGAATGAGCCAGAAGATTTTATTAAGCGTATGCTTGATACAGATGGTAAATTGCTCCAAGAAATGGGTGTGAATGTAATACGTTCTTTTGCGGTTATACCTCCGCGTTGGGTAACCTATCTCTATGAAACCTATGGCATCTATACAGCTATGAATTATACCTTCGGAAGATATGGCATATCGGTGGACGATAAATGGTATCCACGAACCGATTATTCCATGCCGCGTACTCGGGAAACCCTGATAGCAGAAACGCTCAAGATGGTAGAGGACTACAAAGATGTTCCGGGAATACTCCTGTTCATGTTGGGGAACGAGAACAACTATGGATTGGAATGGCAGAGCAATGAAATTGAAGATCTTCCGGTGGGCGAACAGCATCAAGCAAAGGCGGAATATCTTTATTCTGTGTATGGAGAAGCCATTCAAGAAGCACAGAAACATACCGATATTCCCTTTGGTATTGTAAATGGAGACATACAATATCTGGAGCTTATTGCAAAACATATTCCCCACATAGATTATCTTGCAACGAACATTTATCGGGGCAAACGTGCCTACACTGAGGGTGATGAGTATTCAACCCCGTATTTTTCCCGCATAAAAGAGGTACTAGATAAACCAGTTCTCTATTCTGAATTCGGGGCAGATGCATACAATGCTAAGGAAGAGCGGGAAGATCAGTTCCATCAGGCGGAATTTCTCTGGCATCAATGGCAAGAATTATTCGAAGAGAGCTATGGCAAGGAAGGGAGCGGCAATAGTCTTGGCGGATTAGTTTTTGAGTGGATCGATGAGTGGTGGAAGCGTGGTCAGGAGCAAGAGCTCGATATCCACAACACCGAAGTTCATGGTCGAATGGCGGGTATTGGTACGATTTTATGTACGAAAAGGGAGCTCGAAACAACATGAACGAAGAATGGTTTGGAGTTGTTGCGCAGAGCATGCGGAAGGAAAAAGGCATCCATGTGCGTGTGCCCCGGACTGCATACTATCTGCTCAAGGACATATGGAAGCAAGACTTCTACGAAATGTCGACAGCGGATGTAGAGCAACATTTCGATACAGTAAGCATTGCCGATGCTGAACAGGCCGTAGCGGTACAGGACATTCGCCGTCCCCTCTTTGAAGAAAGTTGGTTTCAACCGAAACTCAATCTCATGGCGGGCTTTCGTGTGCACAGTTCGGGCGAGGATGTCAATTATTCACATACCTACGCACTATCTCATACGGCAGACTTTAAGCCCATTCACTGGCTTAGCGGTCGCTACGATCTTCGTGTACGATACGAAGCCCTCGACGATGTCTTTACTCGAACCTATCCCTATCTAGCCATGAAGGGAAAGGACGGGACTCTCAATGGTCTTGCAGAACATTCTCGTATCTTGTTGGAGCTATATAGTGCATCGTTCTTGATAAAAACATGGCTCTTTGAGTTGGAGGGCTTCTACCATGATGGATATGCCTTACCAGGGCATACAGATTGGGTCGCGGAAGGCGATTTCTTTGGCATCCTGCCGGAAACCTTCGACATGCCCACCATAGATACAGATTACTCTAAGGCACCCATTGCACTGGAACTGCGCATGCACTCGGTTCTCGAGGGTCTCAAGATATATACCGGGCTGGAAGTTTTCCGCGGCAGTCGTCCGAGCATCCTCGTAAAGTATTATCGTGGATTCAACATACCTAATGCAGGATGGCTTACCGTTGGAGCAATACACGAAGAAGAGCTGGCAAAGAAATACAATAAAAAAGATGATGGCAAGCTCGGTCGGAGTAGTTCCCTCTACCTTGCCTTCCAGAACTCGATTACACCCCTCCTATCTCTCAAAACTGAGGTGGGTGGCTACCTATCGGGATGGGAGCATATAGGCGAAAAATACTATACAACAGGAGAGCAGCAGCAACAGGAAATCAGCTACGAAGACCTCCTTGCAGGCAAGCTCAGATTCACCTTTGATTTCCATACAAACCCAATTATCTCTCTTTGGACTGAATATTTCTACGGAGGACGGGTGGCAGACGCACGTGGACAGATGGTCCATACGGGAAGCCAGATGACCATAGATGGATCCGGGAACAAGCACGAGGTTCGGGCTGGTATTGATATATACAAGGGCTTCTACCGCATAACAGCAAACGTCCTCTGGCGAACACCCCTAGATGGACCGGATATGAGGAGGAGTGAATATCTGCGACCCTTCCGCGTTGGCGGCAATCGCGAGACCCTACAGGCAGAGCTCATGCTGGGCTACGATGAGGAAGGAGCAAGCTATTTCTTTAATTTCGACAATGATGATCGCGAAAAGGCATTTCTAGCTGCCTCCATCGGTCTGCTCTACACCTTCTGGCAGGGAGAAACCGATAGAATGGAATATCTTGCCAACCCGAAAACCAACACATGGTATGTCTGGGGGAAGGGTTTGGAGAAGGTAGATAATCTGTTCTCATTAAAGGGACGCATGGTAATGAACTTTGCTCCGAGGCAGCGTATCTTGCTAGATTTCCGCTTTGGACAGGACCAAAATGGCAGAAGGAATGGACCGGGAAAAGACCATGTCCCGCTCCAGTACAATGCAAGTGGGAGCATTACCTATCAGCTGTATCAGTTTGTTCTAAAGGGATCGCTGGACTGGAATGTGTGGGGACCCGAGACCTGGCATCAGGAATTCGGCTTTACCATCCCATGGCAGTGGTCGGCCTATGTCGCCTACTACATCGACAGGGTGTCCCTCTTGCAGCCACGAAATTACGTATATTTTCAGTTAAAGGGTCGTAGTTTTGAGGGCGTGGAAGCCGACGTTATGAGGAACGCACTGAACAAGCTGGGGAAGAGCAGCGATGAATATCGCATGGAATTTACGCTTGGTCTTGTGTTCAATCTCTAGGCTGCATAATATTAGGATGCAACCTTTTTCCCTCCTGAGTGTTCTATTATGTAGAAACATTCAGGAGGTACAGAATGGATAATGAAGTTAGCCCCACTACGGGGGCAAATGGCAAAGAAGAGCAGAACAACAAACCACATGCTTTTTCTATTACGAGTATCGTTACAGGGGGGCTGGCATTGTTTTTTGCTCTCTCCTCCATTATGTTGTCTTTCTACGTAAGAACTACGGCTGTCGAGGGCTGGCACGATAGTGGGTGGCAGGAAGGAAGAGAATGGGACCGTGGTGAGTGGGGTGAATGGGATGATCATGATGAATGGTACGATGATCATGGACGGAGCAAGGGTAGGTGGAAGGGCAAAATGCCTTTTATACAACGAAGGTGGCATGGTAAATTTGGATTGACGACTCCCCTGGCTCTTGTTGGTCTTGTATTTGGTATACTTGCCTTAACGCGTGGCAAGGAACGAAAACAAATAATTCCCATCTTGGGCATTATTTTTTCGGCAGTGGGATTGTTTGCATCTCATGCTGCAAGTATAATTTTTATCTTCTGACCGGGGAAGGAGAGGGCAGAGCCCACCTCATCTAGGCGGGGGTGGATCTGCCCCGTCGGGTGCAGGTAATAGTTGCGGCTTTAACAGCAAACTGCAGGAGCTCATCCAGTTCCTGCTCTGCTAAATGGGAATAGCATCAATGGACATGCGACCATGTCTGTCCAGCCATGAATGTTGCCTTCCGGAGCATTGCCCGAACTACTTGCTTGTTGGTCTTGCGTTTATTTACCGGCGGCTTATTTGGCGTTGGCGTACTGGTAGATCAGATATGTTTGGTCATGGGAACATTTAGAGATGTAGACGGTGTGGTTGTTGAGTAAGTCGAGATGGCAATAGGGTTGGGAGCTAGGATTGTAGGTCGTGTAGAGTGGGCGGGTCTGCGCCCTTGCGGGTGCAGGCAATTCTCGATGCCTCGACTGCGAACATGAGGAGTTCTTCTAGCTCTTGTTCCGACAAACGGTTTATGGCACGGGTGGACATGAGATTGTGTGTCTCTAACCATGCAAGCACGGCACCATGAAAGGTATCGCCTGCACCGACTGTATCTGCCACTGTACAAGGTTTGCCTTTGCAGTGCGTTTCTTTCTCTGATGTGTAGAGAGAACCGCCTTTCATGCCCCGTGTAAGACATACGAGCATCGGTCTTTGCTTTAGAAGAAATTGTACTGATGCTCCTTCGTTTGCAGTAGTATCTGATGTATTATATTCGGGAAATAACCACTGAAGCTCCTCTTCATTCAATTTTACAATATCTGATATAGCAGCGGCATTGCGGAGCATTGTCCGAACTCCTTCCGTTTCTTCGCTTGGGATAAGCATCTCACGGAGGTTTGGATCAAAGGAACGAACAACAGAGCTGGGGGCACTGGCAACAATATCTAGGATTGCCCGTGCGCTTGGTTCAACAAGGAGGGATATGGAACCGAATTGGATGCAGTTGATGTCCTCAAAGGAGAGCGCCTGCTGTGGGAGTATTTCGGTAATACTCGTTGATTGAATATAGAATGAGTACTGTGCGTTCCCCTCTGTATCAATGGCAGCAAAGGCGAGCGTAGAGGGTTGAGTGCTGGGAACAAGCCATGAAGTATCAACAGCATTATCCTCCAAACGACGGAGAATCATCTCTGCGAATGCATCCTCTGCGATGCTGCTTAGCAGAGCAGATGTACTACCGAGTCGTGCAGAAGCAATGGCGGTATTCAGTGTAGAACCGCCAACAATCGGGCGGAATTGTCCGCCCTTCTCCATTATCATATCAATAATTGCTTCGCCACAATGTAGTATCATAATAGTAAGTATATCACAGATGGTACCTACCATGTACAATCAGTTTTGCTCTATATTTTTCGTTGGAAATACAGTATGGTAGGAGTGATGAGAACATTTACACAATGCATAGGAGACACCCCCCTTATTCAATTACAACGGATGCACGTAGGTAGAGTGTCGGTACTCTGTAAATTAGAAGGGATGAATCCGGGAGGATCTGTAAAAGATCGTCCCGTCCTCAGCATGATTGAGGGAGCAGAGCGTTTGGGCATTCTTAAGACGGGAGACTGCATTATTGAAGCAACGAGCGGCAATACCGGCATAGCCCTTGCAATGATGGCAGCAGCACGAGGGTATCGCCTAATACTCTGCATGCCCAAGCATGCGAGCGAGGAGCGCAAAATGTTCATGCGTGCCTACGGAGCAGAGCTCATGCTCGTCGATGGCAGTATGGAAGATGCCCGCGATCTCGCCATGAAACTCGTAGCCGAAGGAAGGGGACAGCAGCTCAATCAGTTTGCAAATCCTGACAATCCGAAGGCGCATTATGGAGGAACAGGTCCAGAAATTTGGCGGGACAGTGCTGGACGGGTAAGTCATTTTGTTTCATCGACAGGAACTACCGGAACTGTAGTAGGGGCAGCTCGCTACCTCAAAGAGCAGAATAATGCCATCCGCATTATAGCCGTTCGCCCGGCAGAGGGAGAGGACATACCCGGAATACGTAAGTGGCCAAAAGAATATGAGCCAGCATTCTTTGATCCGAGCGTCATTGATGAGGAACGAACAATTCGTTATAGCCAGACGCGCGAAATCTGTAGGCGGCTCGCTCGGGAAGAGGGACTGTTAGTTGGACCATCATCGGGAGGCAATGTGTACATTGCCCTACAGATAGCGGCTGAATTAGAGAGAAACGTGGATCCGACAGCCGGACAAGCAGCCGGACAAGAACCGGTCGTGGTAGCCATTATATGCGATCGCGGCGAGCGCTATTTTTCCACAGATTTATTCGACTAACATCATATAATTTGTAGACAAATTATATTATTTATTATATTATCTCTATTATGTGTGTGCGACGATATGTTGTGTGTGTTGCATTTGTTTTTCTTTTCTTTGGATGTACTCGTTTTCTACCAGAAACGGAAATAACACTGTCTCATGTTGCTCCGCAGGAGCTGCGGACTACTTTTGATTTTGTCAACAATAACTTTATGTCATGGTACAAACAGGAGGTCGGAAAGAGTATACGCATCAATCAATCCTATTTCAGTAATCGATATGAATTGCTTGCACATATACTAACGCAGCAGATCGACCTAGTGAGTACCCTGTATTTTCTTGACCCAGCTACATTAATGTATGAGCTCATTGATGATTTCCAGGAAGTCCCTCCACTCAATCTCCGAGAGATGGAGATTCCGGGCTACATGACCATCAATTTTCTGGTACATCAGGGGAATCCTCTGAATATTCAGGATTGGGACGATCTCCGTCGAAGAGGAATTGGAATTGTCAGCCCCGATTATTTTTACACCGATATTGGGCGTTTAATCTATCTCAATGCCTGGGCCTACTCGCAGCAGCAGCATCTGTCTGACTATCAGCAGAGCATTAATTTTGTTCGTGATATCGTCTTTAATACAGACCTCGAAATATTAAAGAGTAATCCGGATTATTTTATTTTAGATAACATTGGTGATGTATTTGTAACCAATGAACATCAGTCCCACGCATTGGCAAAAAAATACTCGCTTGACATCGTTGTTCCATCATCTAGCATCAAGGCAAATATTTACATGTATCAAACTGATCATAATCTCGACAGGGTTGTGCTCAATGCATACATTGATTTTCTGGATAATGCCGTGGTACAGGAATTTTTTGCCCTCCAACACATACATACCAGCGATGACAACATCCTTACGAAATTGATTGATGTTCCAGGGGATATTGATAACTGGTTGGACCTATCCTTAACCCATTTTGAGAAGCAGGGAATACTATTAACAATTCGTTCCGAGAAACAAAAATGATGGAAGCTATTCGACGCGCCCAAGAGGATTTGAACCTCTGACCAATGGCTTAGAAGGCCACTGCTCTATCCACTGAGCTATGGGCGCTCCTCGGGATGAGAGGATTTGAACCTCCGATCTCCTGCTCCCAAAGCAGGCGCCTTAGCCGCTAGGCCACATCCCGATGTATTAGTCTAATATTTTTTCCTGGGTAAGGTCAATCAGCACTAATAGGAAGTTCAGATATTCATCAAGAAATAAGTTGCTGTTACTTGACTGAGAGGGGTAAATGAGAACAGAATGATACATAGTGGATCTACAAAAAAAGAAAGAAGAAACGGCGCAGCTGGTTATTTCCTTGCTTGCAACAGAATATCCCGAGCCGATTACCCTCATTCATTTTTCTTCTGTGTTTGAATTATTAGTTGCCTGCATTCTTTCGGCGCAGACTACTGATGATCAGGTAAATCGGGTTACTCCAGAGCTCTTTGCCCAGTATCCGGATGCACAGGCACTTTCCCAGGCCCAGACAGCTCAGCTACGTATTCTAGTTCGTAGTACAGGCTTTTATCAACGGAAATCAGAGCTCATCTTAGCTGCTGCTCATTATCTTATGCAGCAGCATCAGGGCAAGGTACCCGATACCATGGACGAATTATTGCTGATTCCAGGCATAGGGCGAAAATGTGCATCAGTTGTGCTATCACAGGGCTTCCACAAAGCAGCCATCATTGTGGATAGGCATTTTGCTCGGGTTGCGCATCGTCTCGGTCTGAGTAGCGCTGACATTTCGCATCCCGAAAAGGTGGAGCGTGAGATTGCAGATATTGTCCCACCTGCCCAATGGTCGCAGATTTCCATGTTACTCAATTATCACGGGCGCTATTGTTGTAAGAGTGGTGCTCCAAACTGCCTTGACTGTCCCCTAAAGGATAATTGCCATTTCTATGCACAGGAGGCATAGGGGCATAGGCGGCATAGGGGGCATGAGTTTTCTGCATTATTTGTTTTTCTCTCGATCAGGAGCTAGTCGATGTTCACCGCTAATAAACCATTGTAGCTCCTGCCACCATGGTTCTGTATAGGAATGTATGGTGATGATGGCAAGTCGGAGTGCGGCGGTATTCATAATTCTTTCTGGGGCAGGGAGCTGTGGCGGATCTACTGCCCTGCTCGCACCCATAAATATTGCACAGTGTTCAGAAGCAGGGAGCAGGGGTTCTTCTTGTTTGCTATGGGGCAATGCAAGCTCCGACAATAATTGCTTTCCAAGCGCTGCATTCCACTGACATTCCAGATATAGCTGTTGTTTATGCCACACATACGTACTCGGAGCATTTTTCTGATCAATACGCATTGAATATTTGCGTGCAATTTTTCTTATAGAAGGAAAGGGAAGTGGTTCTTCCAATCGGAGTAGGGGAATGCAGGGGGGCAACACCGTGAATACGGTCGGTTTCAGAGTCCTGCGCAGTTCGTTGAAATCGCGCTCAAGATTAGGGGGCAGAAGAAATACAGAATAATATGCAACATTGGGTTTGTTCATTTTTTCATATTATGATACCATGTAATAAATGAATTGGAAGAAGATTGCCGAAAAAATAGTAGCTATAATACAAGAATGGGAAAGTACCGAAGCGATTGCGGAGTATACACAGGGTACGAATATCTATGATACCGGCTTTTGTATCGATATTATTGTGTATTGCACCAAGTTGCCATTTAAAATACAACGCAGACGCTCTTTTCATTTTGTCAATCTGTATGAATATCTTGCTACTTCCAATCAGGATCGGCTACTCCTAGAAGGGATCCCCCTGCGTATTCGCTATGAACTCATCAGAAAGACAGAACGGTTGTGCAAAAACCCATCGCAGGCACAGAAAACATTGAATTGTCTCCAGAAATTTTGGTGGATAACAGTACCGCGAATAGCATATAGTCGAAGCGGGCGCTTAGAGCAG
Source organism: Spirochaetia bacterium (assembly GCA_964291355.2). Lineage (GTDB taxonomy): Bacteria > Spirochaetota > Spirochaetia > WTKD01 > WTKD01. The sequence continues at coordinate 1,126,057 of OZ220223.1, forward strand.
GTACAACAGTGCATACAGGACCTACCCCAGGGTTTCTGGAACAAGCACAAGCGGGCACTTGCAGTGTCTTTGCAGGATCGAGTGCGGAATTTGCGTCTTGCGGAGCAATTTAATAATGCTTATCTATTTTCTTGCAGTGTAACGGATTTCGCACGTGTTTTTGTTTCCTTGCTTTTTTGTCTTGAACATAAATTCGAGCCCCCGGAGGGGGTAGTTATGGATGCTCTAGACAAACATGTACACATACCGGCAACGGTATTGAATCGCCTAAAGATATTTGTATTTGATACAGACCTCTCATTTCTCCAGCGCAGTGCAATTGCAGAGCTCATTTTACAGGATACTGCTTACTAGTATCTGTCTCTTTCTTGTTATTCTCCAATCCTGTCGGGCTGAAGTTACATCATTCAAGCTATATGTGCATGATAATGTTATCGATAGTCGACCTCGATTACGGGATATCGGACGCAGATCTGTCGAGCAGGAAGCCACAGTCCTACCCGGTGAGGATGCCTTTATCTACGGCTTCCAACCAGCCGTGGATATAGACCGCGATGACATTGCATTCATCATCCACTACACATCGGCAGATACTCATGCAAAATTGCAACTTCTACAGGATGATAGCATCATTGCCGATCTGCAGCTTGCTCCGCATAAGGAAGAGAGAATTATTCAGCGCCATCTGCTTTCTCCGGGCATGCGGATTACTGGTTTTCAGATTACAGTTGGTGAGTTCCCCCTCCAGATCCATGAGATTGCTTTTGCAGCACAGGGAAGACCGATATTTTCCTATGCAAGCTCGGATGCCATCCATGCCTCAGAGGGCTGGTATTTTGAACAATCAGAGGAATCACTGTTTATTACCCTTCCACAGAACAAAGAAGCTGTTATGCGCTATGCAGATGTCGCTGCTAACGAGACGGCAGTCCCCACCAAAGACATCATGCTTTCTTTGCATTACCATGCAGATACAGCGCAAACTGTAACTGTTGAGCTCGATATGTCAGGTGGGGAAGTAGGAAAGCAACTGGCAGTACGCGAGGGTAGTCATGCAGTGTATTTTCACACAGCAGATATACCGGAGTTTATTCGCTTGCCACAGGCATCCTTTACTGATTTTACCCTTGAGCTCATATATGTTCCGGAATTTCCCCATGCCATACCGGCAGACCTCGGCACAATACATCAACCACCTCTATGGCGACAGGAGGACTACGAGCTCTTTTCATGGTCTCTCTATCCCGACATTCTCGTTTTACATTCCAGCACATTGGCAATTCAGGCACAGTTTTTCAAACGTCTCGCCTTCTTTGTGGAAAAAAGGGATTATCGCGGCAGCATACTTTCTAACAATGCATTACAGGGGAAGCATGGTTGGAATGCACATAATTATCGTGCAGAGGATTTGGCATCGTTTTTTAGCAACGTAGATGTGAATATGCTGAACTTTGAGGAATTATTACTTCGCGACATCCTCTTAGAGCATGGTACAATTATTGCTGGCGACAATGCCTATATTGCAGGGCAGGGGGGTATCCTAGGCATATCAGCTGATATTTCCTCGGGTCTACGAAAGAAATTGCTCTTACATGAGTCCCTCCACGGCATCTTTTATGAAGAAGAGCGGTATAGGGATTCTGTATTAGAACTCTGGCATTTCCATCTCTCCGATGAAGATCGCGATTTTTGGCGTTTCATGCTGGCAACGTTGAGCTATGATGATCAGGATGAATATCTTATGGTTAATGAATTCCAATCCTACCTGTTACAGCAGGATCCTACTCAAATAATTAGTTATTTCAACCATCAAATGCGCTCTCGTTTGTATAAATATAGCAATAGACATAATTATATTAATAATTATATCAACAATAATGTTGACTTCCTGAGGGAGAATGCGTTATTCTTATTACAGAGGCTTCGTATAATACGGAACTTAGATCCGAGCAATCTTTTTTGCTTGTTCTAGAGCGACCGTTTTGTATATGCGTGCCACATAGAAATGTAATAGAGAGGTTGTTATATGAATTTTTTATTTCAGAAAAGAAGGGTGATCGTATTGCTCTTTATTTTGTTGTGTTTTAGTTTTTCGCTGTCTGCTCAGGAGAAGGATGTTTCTCCATTCTGGGAAACGAGCTTTATGTTAGTAACGAAGCTCAGTGTCAACCCCAGTATTTTATCCAAAGGGGATGTGGATAGCATCATCGGTGGACTCAATGTTGGCGTGGACATTGTTCCTACTGTTGGACCCTTAGCGTTTTCGATTGGATACCAGTTTATGGGTATTGCAGGAATGTATACGAGTCTTGCTGATAATGCAGAGAATCTATATGAACGATATTATAGCGGTGTACGTGGAGATGCACTAAATGTGCTACATGTTCAAGAACATATGTTTGTTTTTGTCCCCATGTTTGCTTGGCATAGGGGGATAGTCCGCCCTTACATCGGTACGGGTTTGGCACTGAATCTTCATGTTCCCCACACTATCATTTTTAATGGAAAGCGATATGGGGATGCAATAGGAATATCATTAGGGTTAATATCTCAATTTGGCATAGATTTTTTCCCAGTAAAATGGTTTGGTTTGGGTTTTGGAGTAGATTTCATAATACGCGATATGGATACATTTATCAGGAAACATGATGAACGTTCCCGTTTATTAACCCAAGCCCCCGCCGTTGTTTCTCGTTTAGTATTCAAATTCTAAAATGATGAAGCATACATTTTGAACTGTTGTGGAGTATCTTAACAAAAATTTTGTAGAATGTGTAAACTTACACTTGTTTTTTTCTGTGATTGTGATAATATTATAACGTACAAGTCGGTATAACCGAGGAGGTGAAATGAGAAAAACTATTTTTCTATTGTTATGTGTAATGCTATTTGGAACATCACTGCAGCTTTTTGCTGCTGAGGGTGAGGAAGGTGGATGGAAGACCGGTGGTCTTATTGTAATTAAAGCGAACAGTAATCCTTGGATACTTGCTGAGCATGATGTAGACAGTGTGCTATCTGGCCTCAATGCGGGTATCGAAGTGGCTTCTACCTACGGTCCACTTGGAGTTTCTATTGGGTATCAGTTTATGGGAGTAGCCAGAAGTATAAGCTATTACTCATCGACTCCGGAGTATATTTTATATGCTCCCTTGGATCATACGCTTACTGCTTCAGTATTATTTGCTTGGCATAAGGGTCTGATTCGCCCCTATCTCAGTCTAGGATCGGCAATAACATTTAAGACCAAAGCAATCGGCGTACGTTATGCCGGTGGCTTTAAATATCGTGTCGATACACTAGATAATATTTATGTGGGAATATCCTCGCAGGCAGGGATAGATTTCTATCTGCTAGATCAGATTGGTATTGGTTTGGGAATTGACCTTCTTGTTCGCGATGTTCAGGATATTGATGCTAAGAGTTACCAGAAGTTGTTGCAAGATGCAACATATGTTTCCACACGCCTCATTGTAAATTTCTAATTGTAGTAGAGCTGAACGGGAACAAGATAAGTTACTTCAAGTGACTTGCTTTTTATTGTTATTAAAATTATAGGAGGAAAATATGAAAAGACTATTTTTTATTGGATTGTGTCTGGTGTTTTTTGGAACTTCCTTTACGGCTTTTGCCGAGGATGACGCGTGGAAATTTGGTGGACTTGCCGTATTAAAGTCAAATGTAAATCCATGGATTTTGGCTCGTGCTGATCTTCCTGCTGTCATTACAGGACTCAATGCAGGAGTAGAACTTGGTGCTACGTATGGACCGCTGGGGTTAGTGGTGGGATATCAATTTATGGGAATAGCCAGTAAGGCAGAATCAGTCCTAGATGACATCAGTTCCCTAGACATCTTTCTGGCCCCGATGGACCATCTCGTGACTACTACCGCTTTATTTGCCTGGCATAAGGGCTTTATTCGTCCTTATTTTGGCTTAGGCGCAGCGTTCACATTTAAGTCTAAATCTCTTGCACAGCAGATAAGCGATGCACTGGATTCTAACTTTGATGTGACACCGACTATAGGATTAGTGTCCCAGCTGGGTCTAGATTTTTATCTGATTGATATGTTAGGTTTGGGTATTGGTATAGACCTGATTATACAGGATTTCCGTGATCTGGAAACAGATTATGAGAAGACATTACAGGAAGCAACCTACGTTTCTGCTCGTCTTGTTTTCAATTTTTAGCCCTCTCATAGGGGATGGAGTTTACGGGGGTTGCATGCAATTCAGATGCAGCTTCCGTTTACAAGTACTACATCAATAACAAAGTATTACCGAGAAATCTTCTGCATGCAGAGGATTTTTTTTGTAAATATGCATATGAACTTGACTTTTTTACCTTGTTATTATAACGTTAAACATTGGCGTGATTGTGCCGAGGACTGGTGTAGATTGAGTATGAGGAAATTATTACGATAATTTTTGAATTTTTATCAATTTACCCTTGAAAAACATTATCATTATCATTATATATGTTTTATGGCGGTGCATTATAGAACCGTGGAGGTTTGAAGTGAACAAAGTATTGTTTTTGTTATGTGTATTATTTTTTGTTGTATCCTTTACCGCTTATTCCCATGAGTTGGCTGAAGAAGATGCAGGCATGAAAGTTGGTGGTCTCATCATTATGAAGGCGAATATCAACCCTTGGCTATTGAGTGAAGGAGATGAGAACAGCATAATGCGTGGAATGGGGTTGAACGGTGCACTGGAACTAGTATCCACTCTTGGACCCTTTGGGACCTCCGTAGGATACCAGTTTATGGGAATTGGAGGGGGAATTGGAGACAAAAATACTAATTATGGTAGTCCAGAAGATTTTATTTTGCGTGCTCCTATAGAACATCTTATTTCCGTATCAACACTCTTTGCTTGGCATAAGGGTATATTTCGTCCCTATGTTAGCATAGGTGCTACCCTAACGATTAGAACGCGATCCATTGGAACACAGGACTATGGATCTATACGTTATCGTATTGACGAAATTGCTAACCTAGAAGTGGGGGTTCTTTCACAATTTGGTGTAGATTTCTACTTGATAGATAATTTAGGTATTGGTCTCGGTGTGGATTTCCTTGTGCAGGACGCCCGAGATTTTGAGACCCATGACTATCATGGGCTTTTAAGACGAGCAACCTACATTTCGACCCGTATGGTTATAGACTTTTAAGAGCTTACTTTTTCTTTTTAGCTCTGCAATCCTGCGCATCAGGGTATAGAGTATTCTAATGTGCAGGGTTTTTTGTAAGTGTCTGTTGCCAGTAGCTGTGTTCGGCTAGAGTTCCATCTTGTATTAAGTTATTGATGGCATCGTTCAGGTCCTGTGCATGCCAGTCAGACAATACCTTCCACATGTCTTTCCCACGATTGCTACCGCGTGGGCATCGGCTGTGACTTCCAGATAAAATTTGTACTACATCCCTCTTGCGAAAACGCCTCGGATAGTGCGAAACAAGCTTACAGATCTCCATCTTGCCTTCGAGAGGCCTCTGAACATGTTGACATCTGTCGCAGGCAAAGCAGACGCTACATTCGCTGCCAAGGAGGGAGAGGAGGGCAACCCGCCTACATATGGTACTGCGGGCATAGTGTGTCATCTGCTCTGCTCCTCTGCCCTTTTTTCTCTGCTCTTTGCTCTGATCCCAGATTAATACTGCATTTGCAGCGCAGCGGTCTCGTCCCGCCCGTCCTGCTTCTTGGACATAGCTTTCTATTGATTGTGATCCCTCATAGTGGATGACAGAGCGAATGTTTGGCTTGTCCACGCCCATGCCATAGGCACAGGTAGCGCAGAGAATGCCATCACTGCTGTGCAGAAACCAATCCTCAATTTTTAGTTTCTCTTCCTTATTGAGCCCTGCGTGATAGAAGAAAATATTTTTTTCGCCCAGTCTACTTCGTAACATACGAGCGAGAAGGACTACAGTCGCTCTACTGGATGCGAAGATTATGACTGGGCGTTCTATTGCTCTGCCCATCTGCCATAAATACCTCGCTGCTACTTGATTTGCTTCTGGCTTTGTTTCTTGTGCTGTTTCTGTGTGTTCTGTTGCTGTGTGTTCTGTTGCTGTGTGCTCTGTTGCTGTGTGCTCTGTTGCTGTGTGCTCTGTTGCTGTGTGCTCTGTTGCTGTGTGCTCTGTTGCTGTGTGTGCTGTTGCTGTGTGCTCTGTTGCTGTATGCCCGCGCAGGATCTGAGTAAGGGAATGCTCGGCGGATATGCTTTCGACAACTGAATAGTAGAGATTCTGTCTATCTGGATTGCCGTGTAGAATGGTGCATCCATCTGGAAAAAGATGTTGCCGTATTCCTGATAAGGTGTCGGGGGAGGCCGTTGCGGTAAAAGCTGTAACAACGGGCATCTTCTGTGCTAATTCGTAGAGGCGGAGATATGTTGGTCTGAAGCTCTTCCCCCATGCCGGGATGCAATGAGCTTCGTCAATTACCATATGTGAACAAGGGAAATTCAGAAACTCCTTCAATACTGCTGGAGAAAGGATGGTCTCTGGATTTGATAGTATGAGATGCACTTCCTTGTTCCGCAGCTTGTTCCATATCGTATTTCGTTCTTCAGTGCTCTGTCCTCCTTGTAGCAATACACTGGCTATGTTTTGCTCCTGTAGGCGTCTCTCCTGATCTTTCAGGAGACTGAGAAGGGGGAATATTATGAGGGTTGGGTGTGCCATGAGCAGGGAAGGTAATTGGAAACAGAGACTCTTCCCTGCACCTGTCGGTAATATAACGATACGGCGAAGGTGAACACCCTCATTCGATGTAAAATCAGGATGGCCTGCGGCTTCAAGTATGCCTGCGATAACCAAGCGCTGATAGGGAAAGAGGGCGTCTATGCCAAATTTTTGTTTTGCCGTCGTTGTAATTACGTCATCTGACACATATATATATACAGGAAGAATGGCATATCTGCTTCAAATTCTTGCTATACATGGAGGACATCACAGTAATCTTTCAGGGAGCCATCATGCAGACAGATGTCAATAATCGCACGCCCGACGGGGTGTAGCTCCTTCTTGCGGAATTGCTTTAGTTCCTCTACGAAGAAGTCCTTGAGTATTGCCGCACCTGCATCATATCCGGACCGTCCCACCTCTATCTGTTTTTCTACATCAAGCAAGACCTCCGGAATGGATTGTCCATTGACCTTGAGAGCGGGGAGCGAGTATCCAAGTAGAGAACAGCGGGAGGGGTGCAGGCGATTAAAGTCAAAGGATGAATTTCCACGTCGTGCTAGATATTCCCGCACTATCCATTCACCACTAAAATCGACATAGTAGGAACCAATAAACTGATTCGGAATAAGTACATAGCCAGTTTCTGGTGTCTGCCTAATCTGTTCTAAGAGGATGTTTGCATGCGTAATTTTGGTTCCAGTCGCAAATGGCCAGTACGAACCAACCCCTTCGCTTTCTAGTTTATTGCTTCCAATAATGCTGGGATTTGCATGCCCGCGGGGAGCAACAAGTCGCCAGAGCCATGCGAGAGACGGAGGGAGAATATGGATCATCCCAATAATCCCGTAGTCTGGTTTTTCCTTTGTACAGGGTGGCGTACGCACACCAAAACTCCGTATATCAACGCTAACCTCTGTATCCACTATGCCCTGAACAAAGTTGCGTGGCATGATAACGCGGGGGTTGGGACATGGAACATTGGGTTTGTCCTCAATATGTTCCCAAATGAGAGCTGTTGATCCAACCTTCGCATCAATATTCAAAAATATGAGGGGTTCAGGAGGGGAAATACAGATTTTTTCTAATTGAGGGGACTTGCCATATTCATCAAGATGATTTACCCGCAGAAACCATCCTGCTTCTGCATCGCGGATAACAAGTTTGCGCGTTCCTACTTGCATTTTCGGATGTGCCAGAGACATGTCGTCCGAGACTGGCTGTAATTCACAGGTATCTCGCAGTTCTAGGGTATGTGTTGTACCCGATATGGTGTTTTGTGCTAGTGTGATACTTCCGTTCTCCGAACGTTGGATTGCCTGAGCCATTTCACTCTTTCCGCCACCAGATGCACCCTCATGTAGGATAACAAATTCATTGTCATAGGGTGTAATAATGCGGACAGCAGCACTATGTAGGGTAGTCCAGTTTTCCTTTTCGCCAATATTCAGGAGGATGCTGTACACGCCCTTCTTTGCACTGGGACCGGGATATAGATTGTAACAGAAGAGCTCGTGGACATGATCTAGACGATTGTGTACCACAATCTGTTTGCCATCAAAATGTGTGTGGCGAAAGGGTGGTGCAAGATACAACATGCCCTGAACAGAAAAATGTGCAGGTAACTCTTTTGCAGGGATGAGCCCTTGAATGTCAGAAAGTGCTGCCGCAAAAAAAGCAGCGTTCATTGGCGCAAGTAATGCCGTTCCATAGCCATCGTCTTTCTGTCCCGAATAAAATGGAAGCAGGATGAGATCCTTCTGATCCTTTAGCCACTGAAAGGTTTCTGTACGAACAGGATCAAAGGGCTTCTGAAAACGATCTGAATAGCGGGACTTATCGCTTGGCTTGTTATCTGCAATGACCATAGCATCGGGATCGCGGCGCCTCATGTAAGAATCGACGAAATTAACCACGAGTCCATTTTTACATCGAACAATTTGTGCCTCTGTGTATGGAGTTTTATTGGGTATGTTATACGTAACATCGAAGACATTTTTTTTGGGAGATTCCAAAGCCAGATCGAGAAGATGTTGGCGGCTTTCTGGAATGATGATGTTGCAGTGTTTCACAATATCCTGAGCTTCAGGCGGCAGTGAAATATGTTCCAAGTAAGTACTCTTCATAGGTTTAGTTTATGGCATTTAGAATAATTAGGCAATATAAAATAATATAATTATGATTGAAATTTAATGAAATATTCTATACGATTAGCTGTGAGAAAGTATTTTGTCCTTTTATTTCTTTGTATGATTACTGCTATGCATGCCCTACATGCACAAAATATTCAGAATCACAGTCTCCATGATGGTGTCAAATACAGTTGGATGTTCAGTGTGGGTATTGCGGGCACTGCCACGCCATCAACCTTTCTCTTTCCGCTTGAAATAGAATATACACTGCCCTTGTATGCAAATCCTGAGGGTATCAGAAAGCAAAGCTACCTGCGTGTCAGTTTAGGTAATTCTTTTACTCTGGCACACAATGATACGCAATTCCAACTATCTCTTGCCCCGCTGAGTTTTTTGGAAATAGCTGCCGGCGTGGTAATGCGAGGGCATTACAATTTTGCTAATATGGGCTTCCGCTCCCTTGCCAGCTATAGCGATAATTATGTTAACCCTACGCTAACTGGTGGTGTGGGAAAGGATCAATTAGGTCTGTATTCTGTCTATGATCTACGCTTTAAGGGTGACATCTCTCTGGTGCATCTTGAGCATAATCTAAGACTGACATGGTATCATTATACGCCCTTTCTGAAATCGGACGCTCATACATACTTTGTTGATACAGACCCTACTGTCTATCTTCCGGTGAAGCATGATGATTTTCTCCTGACGAACGATAGTGCCATACTCTTCCGTATTGGAGAGAATTTTTCTGTTGGCTTGCACAATGTGCTACATTTCGTTGTATCATCACAGCAACTGAGCGATCGATTGTCTGTCCGAGGAAGCTTTGATATGCCACTGAAGGGGCTGGACAATGTCTGGTTCTATGCTGAGATGTATGCTGGATTCTATGCCCACAATAAACACCTTTCCCTCAAACCCAGCGCCTATATTGATATCGGTATCCGGAGCTATTTCTGATATTGAGTCCGTAGCTTCTTTGCTGCCAGTACCATATTCCTGAGTGAGGGATCAACCTCTTTCCATGCGCGTGTTTTTAGTCCGCAATCAGGATTGATCCATAACTGTTCGGGCTCAAGTACCTTTAGGATTTTCTGCAACAAGGCCAGCATATCATCGGGAGATGGAATGTTGGGTGAATGTATGTCGTAGATACCCGGACCGATGGCGTTTGGATAGCGGAAATCAACAAAGGAATCTAGTATTTCCATGTTACTTCGTGATGTTTCGAGCGAAATGACATCAGCATCTAGCTGTGCGATAGCATGGATGCTATCATTAAACTCTGAGTAGCACATATGGGTATGAATTTGCGTATTGTTTTTAACTCCGGCAGTCGAAATGCGGAATGCCTTTGTTGCCCATTTGATGTAGGCCTCCTGATTTTTGCGTTGCAGGGGCATTCCCTCGCGGAATGCTGGCTCGTCTACCTGGATTATCTGTATGCCTGCTGCTTCTATGTCGTTTACTTCGTCTCGAATGGCTAGGGCTAGTTGTAGTGCTGTATCGCTACGTGCTTGGTCATCACGTACGAAGGACCATTGCAGAATGGTTACCGGACCGGTTAACATACCCTTGACGTGTTTCTTGCTTAGAGATTGGGCATAACTAATCCAATCAACCGTCATGGGCTGTTTTCGCTCCAGATCTCCGTAGATGATGGGGGGTTTTACACAGCGGGAACCGTAACTCTGCACCCATCCATTCGTGCTAACGGTAAAGCCCTCCAGCTGTTCGCCAAAATATTCGACCATGTCATTACGTTCTGCTTCGCCATGTACCAGAACATCCAGATCGATATCTTCCTGGAAGCGAATAGTGCTTTCAATTTCCTTGCGAAGTGCTGCTTCGTAATCAGTTTTGCTTATATGTTGCTTGCGGAAATCAGAACGGAGTTTCCGCACTTCCGGGGTTTGTGGAAACGAACCTATGGTCGTTGTCGGAAAGAGGGGGAGCAGCAGTTTTTCTTTTTGGAGCTCCTTTCGCTCATTATATGGCAAGGATCGTGTTTGCATGGAGTCTGTAATATCTGCCATTGCCTGCTTAACCCTTGGGCGGTTGATGCGGCTGCTTTGTGTTTTGTTTTTGATAACTGTGGCATTATGTTGCAGTTCTGCATGGATGCTCTGTCTTCCTTCGTTAATACCCTGAGTAAGGGTGGCTATTTCGTCGAGTTTCTGATGAGCAAAGGCGAGCCAAGAGAGTAATTCCTCGTCAAAACTGGTTTCGTTTATGCAATCAACTGGAGAATGGAGTAGGGAACAGGATGGACCTACGAGGATCTTTTCCTTGCCAAAGGACTGAACAAAGCCATCAAGATAATCCATGCAGGCATTGAGATTGGCACGCCAAATATTACGACCATCTATGATGCCGAGGGAAATTTTCTTGCCGGATTCTACAATGCTCCGCAGCTCCTCTACTGTGTAGGGGTAGCGGGTTGCGTCAATGTGCAGTACGTCCACTGGAAGTGATGCAAGAAGTTCAATGTTGTCCATTACACTATCAAAGTAGGTGGCAAGTACAATTTCAAATCCAGGGTCAGCAAACTTGTTATAGCATTCAAACAATGGGTGGAGCTCTTTTGCGCTGTCTAGTGCAAGGATGGGCTCATCTATCTGTACACGTTCTATGCCGCTTTCTTTGAGCTGTTTGAATAACTTTGTATATTCTGCGGCGAGATCATGGATAAGCGAAAAGCGGTCGAAATTATTATCTTGTCCCGGGGTCTTGCCGAGGGCAAGAAAACTAACCGGTCCAAGGAGGACCACATGGGAAGAGATGCCGAGTTCTTGGGCTTCCTTCCATTCCTGTATTATTTTATTGCTTGAAAGTGAGAATGAAGTCTGGGAATCAAATTCAGGGACAAGGTAGTGGTAGTTTGTATCAAACCACTTTGTCATTTCCAGAGCAGCAATGGTTTTGCCATTTTGCGTGATGCCCCGTGCCATAGCAAAATAGGTTGTAAGGGAATCTCCTAATCCTTTGAAACGCTCGGGGATAAGGCCGAAGAGATTCGACATATCAAGTACGTGATCATAGAGAGAGAAATCATTAACTGGAATAGAATGAATGCCACTTGATTTTTGTGCAAGCCAGTGGCGTTTTCGTAGCCCTTGTGCTATTTGTAGCAATTCCTCTTCAGTTATTTTTTTTGCCCAGAATTGCTCCTGTGCACGCTTTAATTCACGGTTTGCTCCAATTCTTGGGAAGCCCAGATTAATACTTTGTGTTGTAATATTTGCCATGGAAATAAGGTATCATAGTAAGAGGATTAATACAATATAAACGGGGAGGTATTGTGCGTCCTATTTTTATGCAGGGGTCTTACTGAAAAATGTTTCGCATAAAATCACGCGGGGTGGATTGAGAAGTGCTGTCAAAATTTTGAAGATCCTTAAACATGTCCTGCAGTTCTATCATGGATTCTGCAAGGAGGAGGCGGATGAGGTCGGTATTTTCTTTTGTTGAGAATATACAAATATCTTGGTCCCGCTTTTCGAGGATGATGAGCTCAGTTTCCTTTCGTATTTGATAGACTCTTTGTTTAATGGAATTGACGTAGTATTCTTCCGATCGAAAGGTCGATAGGATGCGTTCTGCAAGAAAGTTTGCCACTGCAACTGACGGAAGGGGAAGGGTAATGCATTGTTGGTCGTCTATGTCGGTTGCCATCTTAAAGGAGCTTCTGCCTTTGAAGATTGATTGTAGCAGTGGTGGAGCAAGTATGCTGGAAAAGAGGAGGGTAATAACGGCAATGCTAAACAATTCCTGATTTATGGCTCCGATGGCCAAGCCGGTTCCGGCAATAATAAGAGTAACCTCTCCGCGCGGGATCATGCCGATGCCAATGCGCAAGGCACCGCGTAGACGGAAGCCCGTAAGGAGAGAGAGAGCACCGCATCCGGCTATCTTGGCAATTATAACGCCAACTGCGAAGACCGTGCCCAAAAGAATATTTTGAGGTGTAATAGTCTGTATATTGATCATCATTCCCATAGAGGCAAAGAAGATGGGCACAAAAAATTGATACGTGCCATGGAGGCGCTCTCGTATTTCGTTTGCTATGTCCGTCCTACTCATGGCAAGTCCGGTGATGTATCCACCAATAATCAATGCCAGTCCTGAGAGTTCGGAGAAGAATGCCATAACAAAGGCAAGTCCAAGTATGATGCCTGTTATTGTTTCCAGTGAATGTACTGCCTTTAAGCTCCGGGCAAGATAGGGGGCTATGATGATGCTAACAATGCTGGAAGCCAGCCAGAAGCCGAAGGCCTTGAGTGCGATAATTCCAATCTGACTCCATGCCATTTGGACTCCCGTTTTACTTCGGATGATGCCCACAATAATCGTGAGCAGAAGGATGCCCAGAACATCATCCAAAACAGCCGCTGCAAGTATGCTTGCTGCTTCGGGCGATGACATCTGTTGCAGGTCAGTAAGGATGCGAGCTGTCATGCCGACAGAGGTTGCAGTTGCCAATGTACCGAGTATCAGGGCTGACGGGTGGGTAATACTGGTAATGGAGGGTACTAGAAGTACTGGAATAAGACTTCCAGCCAAAAATGATGTAACAAAGCCCCCTATGGCAATGAGGGATGCAATGCCGGAGAATCGGAGAAACTGTGCTACATTTGTTTCCAATCCTGCCATGAATAATAGGATGATGGAGGCGAGGACTGCAATATTGTTAATGGCATTTGGAATGAGCTCTCCCTCTGCGATAAGAAAGAGGGGGTCACCGCCAAGGAAGGGGAGACCTATGCTACCAAGTAGGTAGGGGCCGATAATAATGCCGGCAAGGAGTTCCCCGAGGACTCGGGGAAGGTTTATATAGCGTTGACAGAGATAGCCAAATAGTTTCGCAACTATAATAATGACTGCCAACTGTAAAACCATAATTGAGATGTTTTGATGCATAATTTACTCAAACAATAACTGTATAATATCCTTCGGTTCTTTGGCCACCATAATCTTCTCTCTGGTGGTAGGATTTTTTAGTTTCTGTGTTACTGTGGCTAGGAATTCAATATGGGGTCCCGATTTCCCTTTCGGTGAGAGGAGTAGGAGAATGATGTGGGATGGTTGTTGATCGAGACTGTCGAAGTCTATGCCATCTGGTGAGATTCCTATTGCTAGGGTTAATTCTTCTACTGCATCAGTCTTTGCATGGGGTAGGGCAATTCCCTGCTCTAGCCCTGTCGACATTTTACGCTCGCGGCTTATAAGGTCTTCCTGTGCCACTGCTCTGTTGTGCATTTGATTGTTCTGCACAAGAAGGTCAAGTAGTTCTTCTATAGCCGCAAATTTTTCTTTGGCCTGCAGTGCTAAGGTTACATTCCCAGGATTGATATTCTTACATGCTAATTTTCGCAATTTGTTCTCTCCAAGCTGATATTATCGAGGCGTTCATGGCACCTGTTTCTGCATGTCATGGTATCTGTTTCTGCATGTCATGTCAATACTGCACTATCATTTCTTGTTATGATACCATAGAATATGACAATAACAAAATCAAATGTGTATGATGTAAACGCCTATACGCTGACGAATCGTTCAGGCATGAGTATTACTGTATTTGAATACGGCGCAACATTGACTTCGGTGCGAGTGCCGGGGAAGGATGGTGTGCAAGAGCTTACTATTGGTTTTGAGCAGCTTGACCGATACTTCGAGCGTCATCCATATTTTGGTTCTAGTGTCGGGCGTTTTGCCAATCGAATAGCGAAAAGTTATTTTACCTTAGAGGGTCGCCGAGTAGTATTGGATGCGAACGAAGGCGATAACCACCTGCATGGTGGTACTATGGGTATGAGTCGGGTACGTTGGCATGCGACGATAGAGGAAGAGGGGGATGCGAGCTTTGTATGTTGCTATTATCGTAGTGTAGATGGCGAACAGGGATATCCTGCCACCCTCGATGTATATTCCCGCATTGGCTTGAGCGAGGACAATGAGGTCTTCTTTTTCTTTGATGCCGAGAGTGATGGCACAACGGTGGTAAATCTCTGCAATCATGCCTACTGGAATTTGGGTGCGAACACCACGATTTTGGATCATCAGCTATGCATTCATGCCGATAGCGTTGTGGAGATAGATGAGCAAGCTATTCCTACCGGCATTCTTCTGCCAGTTGAAGATACTGCTTTTGATTTTCGCACAACAAAAGCAATAGGGAGAGATTTTTCTGCTATGCAACATATCGGTTATGGTGGCTATGACCATTGTTATGTTATCAATGATTGGCAGAATGACCAGCAGTTACGTCCTGTTGCTGAGGTTGTTGATGTTGCAAGTGGTAGACGGATGGAAATCCAGAGTACGCTACCCGGGGTGCAATTTTACACTGCCAACAGACTGGATGCACTACCAACAAATAGGCCATCGGGGCTGCAAGCCGCCTTCTGTTTAGAGACGCAGTTTTTTCCTGACTCTGTGCATCATCCGCATTTTCCTTCGGTTATACTGCATGAAGGCGAAAAATTTTCCCACAAAACGGTTCACCGATTCTCGTAGTCCATCGCTTAATTGCAGATGTATTATATATTAACAGTTTTCTCTTTTAAGGCATGATTTCCATGAATTACTATCCCATGCTATAATAAAGGAATGTCAGGTAGGGATAGAAATAAACCATGCCCCTGTGGCAGTGAGAAAAAGTATAAGAACTGTTGTGGTATCAATGACACAGCGAGAACTCAAGGAATCGGAATACACCCCCATACTCCCGCATATTCCGCAGAAGCATATTTTAATCTCGGCAATATCCATTATCAATTAGGCGATTATGACCAAGCGATAGAAGATTATAGCAAGGCAATAGAGCTGAATCCCAAGTACGCAGAAGCATATAATAATCGAGCCGTTGCCTATGGTCAGTTAGGCAACTATGCCCAAGCGATAAAGGATTGTAGCAAGGCAATAGAGCTGAAACCTGATTTTGCAGAAGCATATTTTACTCGAGCCGCTGCCTATAGTGCTAAGGAGGATTATGACCGAGCCATAAAGGATTGTAACAAGGCAATAGAGCTGAAACCTGATTTTGCAGAAGCATATTTTAATCGAGGCGCTGCCTATGGTCAGTTAGGCAACTATGACCAAGCGATAGAGGATTATAGCAAGGCAATAGAGCTGAATCCCAAGTACGTAGACGCATATTTTAATCGAGGCGCTGCCTATGGTCAGTTAGGCAACTATGACCAAGCGATAAAGGATTATAGCAAGGCAATAGAGCTGAATCCCAAGGACGCAGGAGCATATTTTAATCGAGGCGCTGCCTATGGTCAGTTAGGCAACTATGACCAAGCGATAAAGGATTATAGCAAGGCAATAGAGCTGAATCCCAAGGACGCAGGAGCATATTTTAATCGAGGCGCTGCCTATGGTCAGTTAGGCAACTATGACCAAGCGATAAAGGATTATAGCAAGGTAATAGAGCTGAATCCCAAGGACGCAGAAGCATATTATAATCGAGGCCTTGCCCATCGTCAGTTAGGAGACCATGACCGAGCGATAGAGGATTATAGCAAGGCAATAGAGCTGAATCCCAAGTACGTAGACGCATATAATAATCGAGGCATTGCCCATCATCAGTTAGGAGACCATGACCAAGCGATAAAGGATTGTAGCAAGGTAATAGAGCTGAATCCCAAGTACGCAGACGCATATAATAATCGAGGCGCTGCCCATCATCAGTTAGGCGAGCATGACCAAGCGATAAAAGATTGTAGCAAGGCAATAGAGCTGGACCCTTGTTTTGCAGTAGCATATAACAATCGAGGCCTTGCCCATCGTCAGTTAGGCAACTATGACCAAGCGATAAAAGATTGTAGCAAGGCAATAGAACTGAATCCCAAGTACGCAGAAGCATATACTAATCGAGGCGCTGCCCATCGTCAGTTAGGCGAGCATGACCAAGCAATAGAGGATTATAGCAAGGTAATAGAGCTGAATCCCAAGGATGCAGAAGCATATAATAATCGAGGCATTGCCTCCTATCAGTCAGGCAACTATGACCAAGCGATAAAGGATTATAACAAGGCAATAGAGCTGAATCCCAAGTACGCAGACGCATATTTTAATCGAGGCACTGCCTATGGTCAGTTAGGCAACTATGACCAAGCGATAAAGGATTATAGCAAGGCAATAGAGCTGAATCCCAAGGACGCAGACGCATATTTTAATCGAGGCCTTGCCTATGATGATAAGCAGGAGCATGGCCAAGCCATAGAGGATTATAGCAAGGCAATAGAGCTGAAACCTGATTTTGCAGAAGCATATAATAATCGAGGCGCTGCCTATGGTCAGTTAGGCGACCATGACCAAGCGATAAAAGATTGTAGCAAGGCAATAGAACTGAATCCCAAGTACGCAGTAGCATATACTAATCGAGGCAATGCCCATTGTCAGTTAGGAGACCATGACCAAGCGATAAAAGATTGTGACAAGGCAATAGAGCTGAATCCGAAGTACGCAGAAGCATATAACAATCGAGGTCTTGCCTATAGTGGTAAGGAGGATTATGACCGAGCCATAAAGGATTGTGACAAGGCAATAGAGCTGAAACCTGAGTACGCAGAAGCATATAATAATCGAGGTCTTGCCTATAGTGGTAAGGAGGATTATGATCAAGCGATAAAAGATTGTAGCAAGGCAATAGAGCTGAAGCCTGATTTGGCAGAAGCATATTTTAATCGGGGCAATGCCTATAGTGATAAGCAGAAGCATGACCAAGCGATAAAGGATTATGACAAAGCAATAGAGCTGAATCCTGATTTCGCAGAAGCATATAATAATCGAGCCGTTGCCTATCGTCAGTTAGGCGACTATGACCAAGCGATAAAGGATTGTGACAAGGCAATAGAGCTGAAACCTGATTGGGCAGGCGCATATAACAATCGAGCCGTTGCCTATAGTGGTAAGGAGAAGTATAACCAAGCGATAGAGGATTATAGCAAGGCAATGGAGCTGAATCCTACCGCAGAAATATATTTGAATCGAGGCAATGCCCATCGTCAGTTAGGCGACCAAGTCCAAGCCATAAAGGATTATGAACAATCGTTTCTAATGACAATCAAGAAGCATCTAGAACAAAAAGATATATATTTGTTTCGTTACAATCCAATAAATTGTAAGACATTAGATGCATTATCAGAGCAAAAATTATGGTTGCCATCTCCCAAAACCTTTAATGATCCCTTTGATGGCACGTTTCTATATGAGGCATTTGGTAAACACCCTATCACCGAAGTGCTTGACAATATAGGAGTAATTGCGTTTCAAGGAGAGCAGGAAGAAGCTGGGGGGCTGGATAAAGTATTGTGGGGATATTATGCCGACTCACATAAGGGCATGTGTATGATATATAAGCGTTCCTACAAACCAGATAAGAATATGTTAGAAGAAGTAACATATAAGCAAAAACGAACGCTAGATAGGACAGGACTTGAGGGTGTGTTCCATGCAAGTTTTTGTACGAAGGAAAAAGTATGGCAACATGAAGATGAATGGAGAATCGTTGCATATCAAGAAGGGCTCGGCGATGGAAGCTTGCTGTCGTGCGAAGAACTTGGTTTAGAATTAAAGGGCATTATCTTTGGCCTGAAATGCGATGCAGAGAGTCAAAAGGAGGTGATGGAAGCTGTGCGGACATATTCACAGGACCTTTCATTTGAAAAAATTGAAGCAGATCGCGAGCTTGTGTCTTTTTTAATTAGCAGAAGTCCAGTAACATAGACGGATGGAACGCAGCATCTGTCGGCTATCGTCATGAGGTGGGTTTTTGCTATCTAATCTTTTCGTCCCCGATAACGACGGAAAAGGCGTAGTATACGTCGAACACGTGGATTAAAGAGTTTTGGCGAAAGATAGCTGGATGCCGCCTTGGCCATAATTTCAGACATCACGGGATAGGGATACATAGTACGCAATGCCGATATCTTCCAGCCCTGCCGCACTGCATAGAGGAGGGGGCTTAGGAGTTCACCGCCATTTTTTGCAACAATCTGTGCACCGATGATGCGGTCGGATTTGCTGAGTAGCAGTTTGAGAAAGCCCCTTGTGGAATTTTCGGCATGTGCACGATCGACGGTGTGCATGTCTTGTATATGTACCTTATAAAAGATTCCCTGTTGTGCGGCTTCAGTTTCGGTAATGCCAATAACTGCAATTTCAGGATCGCAGTAGGTAACTCGAGGGATGTTGTGATAGTTCATTGTTCCACCAATACCAAGGGCTAACCTGCGCACAGCTACTGCACCCTCAGCACCAGCGACATGGGTAAAGAGATGGCGACCGTTCACATCACCGACAGCCAGAATATGGGGCAGAGAGCTACGTAGGCGTGAATCGGTGGGGATAAAGCTGTTTTTAGTCTGCACCCCTGCCTGTTCCAGAGAAAGGAGGGAGACATTGCCCATGCGTCCGGCAGCGACGAGTATTTCGTGGCAGGATATACTCTTATTATCTTCCAGTTTAATTATCTTCTTTGACTTTGCCTGTTCAACTGATGTTATAGATACCCCAGTTGCTATTGTTATGCCCTCATTTTCCAGCTCTTTGTGCATGAAGGCGGCAACATCATCATCTTCATGTATGAGGATTCGCGGTGCTGCCTCTAACACGGTAACCGTACAACCAAGACGGGAAAAGGCCTGTGCCATTTCTATACCAATGGGACCAGCCCCGATGATAGCGAGCTCTCGCGGTTTTTTGCTAATAGAAAAAATGTCTACGTTGGTAAGATATCCCGTTTCTGCAAGACCATGTATGGGAAGTGGACGGGGAGAGCTGCCTGTTGCAATAACAATTCGTGCAGCGGAAATAGTGCGCGTGTCGGCATCATTTTGCAAAAGAATTTCATGGGGAGATGTAAACTGTGGTCGAGCAAAGAATACCTCTGCACCGAGTTCTGTAAATCGCTCATAACTATCATGTACTGCGATATTTTCAACCACGCTACGGACATGCTCCATGATTTTTTTAATATTTTGTGTTTCAACCTCTGGCACATTCAGACCAATGTCTGAAATATTTCGTAGCGATGCGAGCTGTGTTGCAGTATGTATCAGCGTCTTACTGGGAACGCATCCATGATGGAGGCAATCTCCGCCAAGATGTTTCAGTTCTACTAAGGCAGTTTTGAGTCCTAGTTGCGCAGACCCAGCAGCTACAGTCAGTCCACCAGCTCCACCACCGAGGATAATAATATCGTGTGTGTATTTCATAATCCCTCCTATAATTGTACAATAAAATCTTATACTATGATATACTGCTAAAAATAAATTTCATAGTGTCTTATGTATGGTGTAGCATGTCGATTGTCAGTATAAAACAGTTATATAGTGATGCGGATGCAGGTGGATATGCTCTGCCTGCCTTTAGTGTTCTCAATACCGATGCCTTGTCGGGGATAATGCGTGCCGCAGAGGATCTTGCATCGCCGATTATTTTGCAGATGGCACAGGCGCGCTTTTCTGCGGCACCTCTGGAAACGGTGGGTGCTGCAATGCTTGCTGCTGCAGAGCGTTCTGCACTTCCTATTGCCGTACATCTTGACCATGGCTTGGACATCGACGCAATTAGCCGTGCCATGGATATGGGTTTTCGATCCGTTATGATTGATGCCTCAGCAGAAAAACTTTCGACTAACATTGAACGTACTGCTGCTGTAGTTCATCTGGCCCGGGCCCGAGGAGTTGCAGTAGAGGCAGAGATAGGAGCTATGGGTGCGGAGGGGACTGTAGCAGATGAATACTGCATGAGCCATCCGGATGATGCCCGCCGCATGTATGATGAGGCAGCTCCCGACGCCCTCGCCGTTGCCATCGGCAATGTGCATGGCCATTATAAGCGGGAACCCCAGCTGGATTTGTCACTGCTGAGTGAGATACGAGCTGCTGTACCCATTCCGTTGGTATTACATGGGGGGAGCGGTTTGTCTCAGGAAGATATCCGTGCCTGCATAGAACGGGGTATCCGAAAGATTAATATTGCAACTGCATTATACGCACCAGCCCTCCAGTGCTTGCAAGAGCAGGGCGCTCGTTTGCCCTGTACTGAAAATGGCTTTATGGATGCACAGTTGATGCTTATAGATGTGGTATGCCAGTCTGCTCGAGTTGCTATAGAAATATGTATGAGTAAGGGAAGAGCTAGCTGAAATTTTTCTAAAAAATTGTGCATATGTTCTATAATTTTGATATCTTTAGATATTAGTATGATATACTGTGCCAATAACAACAGATAAGGAATAATGACAATGAAAATTCAATTATATACTTTACTCATAATTTGTTTTGTTTCAGCTCAGGCATTTGCATCGCCTGGCGAGGAAGGTCCCATCGCTGAATTAACAGAGGTGACGGTCGGATACATGCCCATACTGCCTGTTGCGCAGTGCTTTATTGTCGAGGGCTTGGACTGGGCAAAGGATGCGGGGCTTCGCTTTGATATGGTGCGTTTTCCCAACGGACCTGCCATGGTACAGGCACTTGCATCGGGTAAATTAGACATCATGTATTTCGGCATTGGACCGGCGATGGTTGCTCGTTCGCGTGGTATAGACATCAAGGTATTGGCATCTAACATAGTTGAACAAATCGCATTTATTGCAGACCCGAAGCTTGCGAGCCATTATGATGCTGCTGATCCAGCTACTATGTTTTCCCAGTTTCAAACTAAGGAGAATCGCCGCGTAAAGATAGCGACCTTCCCGACTGGTTCGGTGCCTGATACTGTATTAAAACATTGGATCATAGAAATGTTGGATATGGATATTGAGGATGTAGAAATCCTTGCTATGGGAGCAGATCAGGTACTACAAGCAATGCTTGCGGGCAAGGTCGATGCCGCAGCAATTTTGGAGCCCGTATTGACCATTGTTCAGGAACGGCGCCCCGACATACGCGTGCTGGCACGTTCGGCAGAGATGTTTCCCAATCAACCGGGCGCAGTGTTGGCTGTTCGCAGTGAATTTATGGAAGCACATCCAGAGCAGATAGAGAAACTCGTTGCATTGCATATTAAGGCGACAGACTATCTGGTGGAGAATCCTCAGGAGGCAGCCAGTGTTATCCAGAAATTTATCGGACAGGGACTCGTCCCCGTAGAAACTATAGAGAAGGCACTTCGTTCGCCATCTACAAATTTTATCAGTGATGTTCATGCCATCATTGAACCAACAGAGACCATGTATCGTTTTCAGTTAGAGCAGGGCTCCATACAACAAGAATTAGATCTCTCTACACTCTTTGATACATCGGTATATGATCGGGTACAATAGTGTAGAACCATGCTACGCAAACAGGAAGAACGTACAAGTACGCAAATTACACTGCCCTTAGTTGGATTACTTGTCCTCCTCATTATATGGGAGCTCAGTGTATTTTTACGTGGTAGTGTAGTTGTTCCTGCGCCAAGTAGTATTCCCCTTGCCTTTCTTGCAGAATTACAAAGCGGAATTCTTCTGCGCATGGTCTTCCTGAGTTTGCGCCATTACATTCTTGGCGTATTGCTGGGTTCCTGTTTTGGGATCCTGCTTGGCATAGTACTTGCCTTGTCACCCACTTCCTATACGGTTCTCAAGTGGATAATTCGTTCTCTGCGCCCCATTCCACCGCTTGCATGGATTCCCTTTGCCATCATTTGGTTTGGCATAACGGAATTTTCTGCAGCATTTATTATTTCTATTGGCGTATTCTGGATTAATTTTTTTGCAAGCTATGGAGCCGTCCGAGCTGTCGATCCGGATCTTATGGAGGTTGCGGCAATCTATGCGCATAACAGTTTCTTCGACCGCCTCTTTCGGGTTATCATCCCTGCCTCAATGGATGGGATTATGAATGGAATCCGAGCCAGCATCGGACAGGGTTGGATGACCGTTATTGCTGCTGAATTATTTGGCATAGCAGGCATTGGGCAACGGATGTTGGAGGCATCGGGCCTCCTCGCTATTGAAGTGGTAGCAGTATATATGATAACTATTTCCATCCTCTATGGTTTGAGCGATGCCTGTTATGTTTTTATTCGCAGGAAGATTATGTTATGGGAACAATTGTAGAAATTAGCAAGGTGTCGTTCTCGTTTGAAACAAACGAAGGAAGAACTGATATTTTTGATTCCATAGATCTGTCAATTGCAGAGCGGGAAATAGTAGTTATACTTGGCATGTCAGGAGTGGGCAAATCCACCCTCCTGCGTTTGGTATGCGGACTCCTGATGCCCGATTCGGGAGACATTACGGTGCATTCTCGTAATCGTGAGGAGCTATTCCGTCCCTTTGGCTTTGTGTTTCAGGATTCGCGACTGCTTTTCTGGAGACGGGTCTTGCGCAATGTTACCTTCGGTCTTGAAGGGCTAGCCATGAGCAGGAACGAGAGAATAAATCGGGCACAGCATGTTCTACAGCTGGTTGGACTGGGCGATAGTAGCCATAAGTGGCCATATCAACTTTCTGGCGGACAGCGCCAACGAGTTGGAATAGCACGAGCACTGGCAGTTGAACCGGATGTATTGCTTATGGATGAGCCGCTCAATTCACTTGATGAAGTTACCAACAAGACTCTCCAGCGAGAGTTAATCCGGATATGGCATGCCACCCATGTATCAATGTTGTATGTAACGCATAATATTCATGAGGCATTGTATCTTGCAGATAGGATCCTCGTATTTTCGGGACGTCCTGCACATATTGTATCTGAATATACCCTCGTAACACCGCGGGAAGAACGCGAAGATGCCCCCGAAATTATGAATATACAGCAATTGATCCAACAGGATCTGCGAGAGAGTGCTCTCTAAGTATCGATGTAGCGGCTTGATTGCTACCGGGCAAGGCATCGCTTTGTTCTGTTATTCTGCTGGCTATCTCTCGGAGCTCGTCATGGGATGCTCCGTTACTGATTGCCCGTCTCCATTTTGACGCCCCGGGACAGGATGTAAAAAGGTGTACGATGTGTCGTAGGATGTGATGTCGTGACTGTCCCCTTGCAAGCTCTTTGTCGAGATAATCCAGATAATATTCGACAAGCTGGCTCCGATGAACAGCTGGATAGTCCATTCCGAATATCCTGTTATCCACATCTGCGAACATAAAGGGATCGTCATAAGCCCTTCTGCCAATCATTACCCCATCGCAATGTCGGAGATGTTCCTCTACCTCGTCCATACTCTGTATCTGCCCGTTAATTTCTATGATGAGATCGGGGAAATCATGTTTTAATCGATATACATCAGCATAGCGGATGGGAGGTATGTTTCTGTTTTCTTTTGGATTCAGTCCCGAGAGCAGGGCTATCCGGGCATGCACGATGTAGCGATTTGGATTGCTATGCCGAACCATAGAGATAAAATTACAAAGATCGCGGTAGGACCCATGATCGTCCACACCAATGCGATGTTTTACGGTTACCGGCTTATCGCTTGCATCCCGCATACTTTGCAGGATGTTTGCGACCTGCTTGGGTTCGGTCATAAGGCAGGCACCGAAGTTTCCTGATTGCACACGCGGACTCGGGCATCCGATATTGAGGTTATACTCATCATAGCCATACTGCGAGGCAATTTGTATGGCATCGTAGATCATTTTTGGATCATCACCGCCTAATTGCAGTGCGATGGGATGTTCTGCCTTATCAAATGCGAGATAGCGGTCGTAGTTGCCTCGCAGGATGGTACTGGCACAGACCATTTCAGTGTAGAGGAAGGTGGTTTTGCTGATTCCGCGCATAAAATAACGATAATGTCGGTCGGTGTATTTCATCATTGGAGCGATGCTGACGCGGAGGTGGCGGGCAAGATGCTGGTTCTCGTGGTTCTTGTTCTCGTGCTTGTTGCGTTCGTTATTGGGCAATTTGCACCTCCATCTGTCCACCGCCAAGGCATACATTGTCTCTGTAGAATGCGGCATACTGTCCTGATGCCAATCCTATATCTGCTTCCTCCAGCTGGACCTGAATTTGTTTTCTCCCTCCGATCTGTAGTTTCTCTATCTGTGCTTGATGATACTCTGGGGCATGTCGCAGTTTGATGGCATACCTGCCCTCATCTGGTTCCGCAGCGATCCAGTTTGCATCATCAATATAGAATACTTTTTCTCCCTCTAATTCCAGCCATCGTGAGACATAGATGGTATTTTCATCTATATCTTTTTTTGTGACATACCATGGTCCGTTACCGAGTTTAATACCCTTTCGTTGTCCGATGGTATAGAACCAATATCCCTCATGCTCCCCTAATATTGTGCCGTCATTACTATCTACTATTTTTCCCTTGCGAGTTCCAAGATAATGTTCAATAAAGCTGCTGTAATGGATTCTTCCTAAAAAACAGATTCCCTGGCTATCTCTGCGCTTGCATGCAGGAAGCTGATGTTGTTCGGCGAGCTCGCGGACTTCCTTTTTTGTCATAGAGCCGATGGGGAACTGTGCACGAAGGAGTTGTTCGAGCTTCATCTGAGACAGGAAGTATGTCTGGTCCTTTACAGGATCGGGGGAGCAACGGAGCTGGTATGTTTCGGCTGTATCGCCGAAGTTCTGGGCATAATGACCACTTGCTACATAGTCCAGAGATTCCTGGACATGATCAAAGAAGACGCCAAATTTTATATGGCGATTACAGAGGATGTCGGGACTAGGGGTTCTCCCTTTCCTGAGTGCATCAAGGACATAGCTTACTATGCGCTCATAATACTCATGTTGGAGTGAGATAACATGACATTGCAGTCCAAACATATTGCAGGTTTTTTGTACATAGTCCAAATCCTCCTTCCAAGGGCATGCACCGAGATGTTCCAACTCATCTTCCAGCCATATTTTGAGATAGTATACTTCCAGTTCTTGTGGTGAATATTGCTGTGCCAGTTTCAACATAGCAACCGAGCTATCTACTCCACCTGATGCTAATAATCCTATTTTCATGTGTAGCCGCACCCTACGGATGTAGCCACAGTATATAGTATAGCACGAAGTGCTTACAACAGGCAAAATAGATAGTGGTACTCCTGCCACAATAAGCACATACATAATCTACAGCAGAACTTGACATGAGTGTGTTTGCATTATATACTGGGCGGAACGTATAGGAGTCGCAGTATGAGAGCTGTTTCACTTGTGGATCACGGTTTTGAAGATCTTGAATTTTGGTATCCCGTTTTACGACTGAGAGAAGCCAGTTTAACGGTTGATATAGCTGCAGCAAAGATAAAAGAAGAGTATGTCGGAAAATATGGTGTTCCGGTTGAGTCAACCATATCCTTTGGCGAATTAGATGTGCAAAAATATGACATCGTATTGGTTCCAGGCGGATGGGCACCTGACAAGTTGAGAAGATATCCGCAGGTACTTGATTTTGTCTACAACATGAATGCGAATAATAAAATAATCGGGCAGATATGCCATGCAGGATGGGTAACAATATCAGCTGGCATCCTCAAAGGAAGGAAGGTAACCAGCACCCCCGGCATCAAGGATGATATGATAAATGCGGGTGCAGAGTGGCTTGATGAAGAAGTTGTTATCGATGGCAATCTTGTTTCCAGTCGGCGTCCTGCTGATCTACCTATTTATATGCATACAATACTCCAGTTATTGCCCAAATAGTTCCTAGGAAATGAACATGCATGTAGGCATTGATGATATTGCAGTATACATCCCCTATCCGACTATGCCGCTCGAGCTATTAGTCAATACCCGTTGTAGCGAGGATAGTGATCTTGCCATGCGGCTAAAGCGAGGTTGGCATGCGACGGGGCAAGACTCCTTCCATTTCCCCCAGCCCTGGGAAGATACCAGTACTATGGCTGCTCAATCTTCCCGAAATCTACTTCTTTCGCATCCCAAGGATGTCTCTGATATACGTTATCTCGTTACTGGAACGGAAAGTAGCGTAGACATGTCCAAACCAGTCTCTTCCTATGTGCAGGGAATGTTACAGATCAGTAAGATTCCTCTACCTAATACTCTGGCTACCTTTCAGGTGCAGCATGCCTGTGCCGGGGGAACCTACGGCATACTCAGCGTCGCTGCCATGCTTGCAGCATCAAAATCAGCCACCGAAAAGGGACTTATTACATGCAGTGACATTGCACGCTACAAAAGCTACTCCACTGCTGAAATTACTCAGGGAGCAGGTGCAGTCTCCGTTCTTTTGTCGAAAGACCCGCGGCTCTTGGAAGTGAATTTGCAGCCATTGGGATATTCCTCCCATGATGTAGATGATTTCTTTCGCCCGGTACAAGAAACTACTGCACGCGTTAAGGGACAGTATTCTATTGAATGCTATAATGACGCACTGGATTCTGCCATTGTCGATTATTGCAAGCAAAGTGGGGAGGACATCTCCGACATGTTGGGTGGGATGGATTATTTTGTATTACATATCCCATTCTACAAGATGGGCTATCTAGCGATGCGTCGGATGCTCAGAAAATATCTGTCGCTGAGCGATGGAAAGGTAGATGCGTATCTGGACGACCGGGGATTCTCCAGTACCGTAAAACCCATCGCTCGGGTAGGGAATATATACACGGGAAGCATCTATCTTTCACTGATGTTTCTGATGAAGGATCGCTATGAAATTGAAGGAAGGAATATTATTGGTCGTAGGATACTCATTGCTTCATACGGTTCAGGCAACACCATGGCGGTTTTTTCTGGAACAATCGCAGCGGATGCACCGGATATTATCTCTTCGTGGGATCTCAAGAGCATTTTTGAGAGAGAGCGGACAAGTAATATGACAGAGTATACAGCATGGCTCCAGAATGGCCGAACAAGAGCCAATCTCGAAGACGTACCCGATCAACATTATTATCTATCTTCGATTAGGGATGATGGTTATCGTGAGTACAAATTCAAGTCCTGATATAAGAAAACGCAAGAATGAACACATATCAATCTGTCTCGATCCCAAAAATAACATAGAGCCAGCATCCACGCGTCTTGATGAGGTACATCTTGTTCATCGCGCACTGCCTGATATACATCTCGAGGATGTCTCAACTGAAACGGATTTCCTCCAACATCGTCTTTCCCTTCCGCTTATTATCTCCCCCATGACTGGGGGCGGGATGCGCGAGCAGCTCAATAGGGACCTTGTTTGTCTTGCACAACGGGAGCGCATCGCAGTGAGCACCGGTTCAATCCGGGTATTGTTCTACAATGATGAGCTACGTAGCCACTTTGATCTCAAAGATCTTGCACCCGATGTGCCCTTTATTGCGAACCTCGGTGCCATGCAACTAGCCGAGCTGGAAGGAGAGCGCATTGCAGAGATGCTCTCTCTATTACGTTACGATGCCATCACCATACATCTCAACTGCCTGCAGGAATATTTTCAGGATGATGGCTGTCGCGATTTCCGAAATCTACTCAAGCACATAGCATATTTCATCGAATTATCCCCAGTCCCCGTCATAGTCAAAGAAACTGGACTGGGATTGGATCTAGACAGCTGTCAGAAGCTTCTAGAAATCAATGTTGCTGGCGTAGATCTCGCGGGCAGCGGTGGAACAAACTGGGTTTTAGTAGAGGGACAACGTCATCCGAGTACAGAAATTTCAGATGCAGCACAGGAATTTGCGCAATGGGGGAATCCCCTGGCCCTCCTGCTGTCTGTTGTCAGGGAGGGGCTTGATGGTTGGAAGGAAGGGAGGGATAGAACGCTCATTGCCTCGGGAGGCATTCGTACTGGCATGGATGTGCTAAAATCCCTCGTTTTGGGCGCGGATATGGCGGGCATGGCCCTTCCCATTCTCAGAGCCCAACATGCAGGCGGGATAGAGGGTGCACAAAGCTATGTACAAAGGATCAGCCATGTTCTTCGGGCTGGCATGCTCGGCCTTGCATGTACAAGGATAGACCAGCTTTCTAGCGCAGTCCACTACCTGTCCCGTTCGTTGGAAGATGATTGTCATGCCTTTCTGCAGGCAAGTATGCGGGCAGCTAGGAGTTAAGATGGACAAGATAAGAATGTTCAGAAAACTCTCACTGAGCGAGCGATTAGCACTCTTGGAATCTCGGGGGCTTCTTGATGCCGACATGCGGAGCATAGCTGCCTGTGCTGAGGGAGCTCTGTTTTTTTCTGACATATTGATTGAATCTGCTGCAGGGACCATGCCCCTCCCACTAGGCATTGCGACTGGCTTTCTTATTGATGGCAAGACAGTACATATACCGATGGCAACGGAGGAGGCATCAGTTGTGCTTGCTGCTGGCTATGCCGGTAGCATCATTGCAGGCTATGGAGGATTCAGCACAAGTTTTCGTCCTCCAGCCCTTACTGGACAGATAATCTTCTCTCATATTGATAGTAAGACGGCTAGGATTATTGAGGGAGCAGCAGAGGATATGATTGCCTGCATCCGTCAGGAAACCCAGTCCATGGAAAAGAGGGAGGGGGGATATCGGGGACATCGGTATCGATACCTCGCAGATTATCTATCTGTTGATATATTCATTGATACCTGCGATGCCATGGGAGCGAACGCTATGAACCATGTGCTGGAGAGAGCACGGGCTCTTCTGGAGCGAGCGAGCGGGAAGCAGGCACTTTCTGCGATACTCTCCAACTATCATGATGAGCCAATTTCGCATGCAGAATTTTCCCTTCCAAGCTCTGCCCTGCAGCGCGCAGGAATGAGCGGCGAAGTTATAGCCGAGCGAATTGTAGCTCTTGCAAAATTTGCAGAGCTCGATCGGTATCGGGCAGTTACACATAATAAGGGAATTATGAATGGCATTACAGCCCTAACCCTTGCTACGGGAAATGATAGCCGTGCTGTCGAGGCGGGCATACATGCCTATGCGGCACGAGATGGGCAATATCGTGGTCTTGGTACATACGTACTGCGGGATGGCATGCTCCATGCCTCCCTATCTCTGCCGCTAAAGCTGGCAACAGTGGGCGGTGCCTGTGATGTACATCCAGTAGCCCGCTTTTCTCGACGGCTACTCGCAACATCCGATACAATGGACGACATAGCAGAGAACAGCGAGATCGACAGCAAGGAGCTCTCCCGCACAGCCCTAGCACTGGGCATAGCACAGAATTTTGCAGCCCTCTTTGCCCTCGTCAGCGAGGGGATACAAGCGGGGCATATGAAGCAGCACAAACGCCGTCAGGCATGGAAACAGGGAAGAGATACTATGGCAGGGCAAGCGCATGCGACGGGCTGAGGGCTTTGCCTCGCCATCTCTGGCTCTGGCGAAATACTGGGGCAAGACTGATGGTTCTGCTGCACAGGATAACATTGCTATTACGCTTACAGGCATGCAAACGCATAGCATAGTTCAATTATACGAGCAAGGCGAACAGGGATATGGCAGAGACAGGGTAGTTGTAAACGGGATGGAGCAGAACACAGAGCGGTACAGGGACTTTTTGCAGCATGCACAGAATTATTTTGATGCCCCCTGTACTATTCAGCTAGAATCCCACAATAATTTTCCTACAGCCAGTGGGCTCGCAAGTTCGTCTTCGGGATTTGCTGCTGCTAGCATTGCCATTGCTGCCTGCGCCTCTCCTAGTCTGAGCATGGCGGAGGTATCGGCACTAGCTCGGAGTGGCTCGGTATCAGCAGCGAGGGCTGTTTTTGGCGGCTTTGTATATCTTAGGGCAGGGGCAGAGCATGCAGAGCGCTTCTATCCTGCCGAGCATTGGCCAGAACTATCTATAATTGTTGCCTGTGTCGAAGGGGGAGCAAAGCCAATATCCTCCCGGGATGCGATGAAACACTGTCAAGCCACATCTCCCTTCTATGCATCATGGGTCGAAGATTCACAGAGTATTGCAGAACAAGTCTCTCATGCTATAATGCATCGCGACATAAGCACCCTCGGAGGGGCAATGCGCAGGAGTTATCTCCGAATGTTTTCGACCATGTTCTCTGCAGATCCACCAATCATGTACTGGACAGCAGAGAGTCTCCGACTACTACACAGTGCCGAAAGTCTGCGAAGTAGGAAGCTCCCTGTTTGGGAGACAATGGATGCGGGTCCGCAGGTAAAATTTTTGACTCTCGAGCAGCACAGGGCTGAGATAGAAGTATTTCTTAGAGAACAGCATCCACTGGTAGAATTTCGTCACTGCAAAATAGGTGAGGATGCCTATGCCAAAACATAGGGAACTCCTTGTTCCATCAAATATTCTGCTATTCGGCGAATATGCAATACTGGAGCCCGGCGGGCTTGGCATCAGTTATGCGGTAGCGCCCTACCTGCGTGCATGGAGCGAAGGCAGTAGCGAATTACAATGTACCGGCATCATGCCATCAGAAAACATAGAGTACCATGCAGAGAGCACAGAGCAGAACATAACGAGCACAGAGAGCACAGAGCAGAGCAGCATAAATATGTTCCAGGCGGTCCTGCAGACCATGGCAGGAGCTGGAATTAAAATTGAACCACATCATCTATATGTTGATTCCAGGCCACTCTTTTTCAGCGATACTGCCACAGCAGGGAGAAAACGCGGCTTTGGCTCCAGTGCCGCAGGCATAGTTGCAGTAACGGCAATTATGTTGGAGCATGCCGGACATCAAGCCCTGCAAGAGCTACCCTTGCTCTCCACACTCGCACTCCAGGCACATCGACTCTTACAGGGCAGCGGCAGTGGCTATGATGTGATGAGCTCTATTTTTGGCGGGAGCTGTCTGTTTATTGCTGGAAGACGTCCATACACATATCCCATATCACTTCCATTTCAGGAGCTATCATATCTATCAGGAGAGCATGCCGTGTCCAGCAGGGAGGCAGTACGTAGCTATCATCACTGGAAGGCAGAGAAGCCAGATCAGGCAAAATCATTCTGCAAGGGCTCGAATCAGATAGTGCAGAGACTCATAGCGGCTCCAGATAATGGGAGAATGCAGGATAGCTTTCGGCATGCTCGCCGCCTATCGGCAGAGCTGGGGCGGCGGCTGGCAGTGGAGGCAGAGGAACGGACTGACATAGCAAGTGATACATTATGGAAATTCTCCGGTGCCGGTGATGAACTCATCCTCTTCTGTAATGCGGGCGGGCTGGGGAATCCCCTAGTGATAGCCCAAGGAGCACATTGGAAATGATACAGACTGCATGGGCAAAATTGCTGTTGTTTGGCGAATACACGGCACTCATTGGAGGCAGGGCTCTTGGCATATCACTTCCACTGCGGGCAGAGATAGAACAGATTCCAGCAGCCAAGCTAAACAGAGCAGCCAGCGGACAGAAGATCTATTATTATGCAGGGCATTATTTGGAGGCAGAGTTGCAGGATGAGAAACTCCATGCCTGTTTCCGTGCATTCTGCGACCTGCTCCCTGATGGCGTGGAAGCATCACGGTTTTCTCTGCGTAGCAATATCCCATCTGGATCTGGGCTCGGTTCTTCAGCTGCCATTGTGGGGGCATTTGCAGGATTTCTGGCAGAGGGCGATTCAGCAGAACGTCGCAGATATGCAGGGATATTAGAGCAGCTGTTTCACGGGCGGTCCTCAGGCATTGATACCGTACTCGCCCTTTTGCCAGAAGCTGGGATGCTCTGTGCTCTCTATTTTCATGATGATGCCCATCTACCCCAAACACGGATACTCCCCCTTCCTCCATCATTTTTTCTTGTGGTGGCTATTATTGCGCGCAGTAAATCGACTAGGGAGTTGGTGGAGCAGATCCAGCAGAAAGATCGGAATATACTAGTGGATCTCGGATGCATCGCTGAGGCAGCGGAGGATGTCCTCCTTACTGGAAACTCCGATAGTCTGGCTACAGAGCTGGGCCAGCATGCGAACAAGGCACAGGAGCTATTGCATCGACTAGGAGTAAGTAGTCCGGAACTTGCCGCAGTATTGCGGGCTGGTCTGCGTGCGGGTGCGAGCGGGGCAAAATTGAGTGGAGCAGGGGGCGGAGGCAGTTGTTATTTTATATGCAGGGATGAGTCAGTGTGTAGGGCAGTAGCAGAGAGCTGCGTCGCTGGTGTACAACAATGCTATGTCATACGAAACATGGAGGGTGGCTGCTGTTTCGACATGCTTAATAATGTGTTATGATGCCAAGACAAAGGCATCGAAGGCATTGAGATCTTTGAATGCCCTGACTAGGCGGCTAGTTATATTCTTTTCGCCCAGTACAACCCATCCTCGTGGGTCGATGTATTTTTTGTTTGGCTTATCCTGTCCCTCGGGATTTCCGATTTGGGACAGGAGGTAATCATGGTTTTTATCCATATATTCTCTGATTGGTTCGGTAAATGCCCATTGGGTATCGGTATCAATATTCATTTTTACGACCCCGTAAGAAACTGCCTCGGCAATCTTTTCCTTTTCTGAACCCGAACCGCCATGGAAGACGAAGGCAAGGGGCTTCGCACTGTCTAGTTTGTGTGCCTCTGCGACGACCTTTTGTGAGTCGGCTAGAATACTCGGCGTGAGCTTTACATTCCCTGGCTTATATACCCCGTGGGTGTTTCCAAATGCTGCTGCTATGGTAAAATGTCCAATCGCCTGTAGGCGATCGTAGGCAGCAAGGACCTCTTCGGGACGTGTATAGAGACGGGATGCATCCACTTCGGTATTATCCACGCCATCCTCTTCGCCACCGGTTACCCCCAGCTCCACTTCAAGAGACATATCAATTTTATTGAGACGTTCAAGATAGGTGGCTGAGGTAGCCAGATTATCCTCGAGGGACTCCTCTGATAGATCCAACATATGGGAGCTATAGAGTGGCTTGCCGTATTGCTGATAGAATTCCTCGCCCGCAGTAATGAGCCCGTCAATCCATGGAAGTAATTTCCGTGCGCAATGGTCGGTATGGAGAATTACTGGTACTCCATAGGCCTCTGCCAATATGCGTATATGATGAGCTCCCGCGACGCTACCAGCAATGGCTGCCCGCTGCTGGCTATTATCAAGATATTTTCCTGCATTGAATACGCCACCACCGTTTGAAAATTGAATGATGATGGGGCTGCTTGCTTCCTTTGCTGCCTGCATGGCTGCATTCAAGCTTGATGATCCAATAACATTAACTGCAGGTAGTGCACAGGATGCTTCCTTACAGTAATCGTATATTTCATGTAGTTGTTTGCCGGTAACAATACCGCTCTTTACTTGTAATTTTTTCATACTAAACCAAATCCAGTTCCCTAGAGTATATACATATGTCCAGAAATATGCAAGTGCTTATTAGTTTATCAGCATCTATTAGCATCATATCAAAAAACCCTTGACATTTTTTTAATTTTGTATATAATATGAATGTTCGCTATGCCGATGTACATAGATGTAGCGCTATTTTTGGTATCTAGGAGGAGCCATTATGAAAATAATTATTCGTCCATTGAGTATATTACTCAATATATTTTTGAATGCAGGGTATATTGGTACCCAAACTGTCAGAAAGCAGTTATCAGCATTGTTCCGAAGTCCCCGAGTGTGGGGGGGGGGGGGGCAACCTCGTCGAACAAGGGGTACGAGTATGAATATGAATTTTCGATTACGACAAGCACCCATTTTATTCCGACAGTTATTGCGTGGTCTCATGAAGGGACTTACAGGAGTGGCATCACTCCTGACACTGGTTACGATACTTGCCTGTCCCGCGGCATCCCCGAGTGGGGGAGACGGAGGGAGCACAGCAGCAGTAAGTGTTGCCCTTCAAAAAGACAGCAGCACCGTTATAGCGAGCTGGTCAGGGGTAAACGGCGCAGAAGCTTATATCATTGAAGTACGGGAGGACAAAGTAAATGGAGAAGTTGTCAGTGCTCAAACGATAGTCCATGACAAGGCCACACAAAACTACAGAGAATCTGTTGTACTTCCGGATGGGAAATACATCGTATCGGTTCATGTACAAAAAACTGGGGAGAAGGTTCCTGAGTTGTTAGGGAAACAAGCTGGGATAATAGCGACCAAACAATTAGGGGCGACCGCTCCGGGGAAGGCAAAGATAACAACTGCAGAGTGGTCAGAGGGAAAGATTAGGCTAGCATGGGTTGCACAGACGGAGAGTGGAACATCAAAACCTGAGTTGCAGTATCAGTATCAAGTATATTACACACTCGGGAGTAGTGTTACTCGCTACACAGGCACAAAACAAGCCCCGACAACAAAACGAACAGCGGAAATTCTCGGCATCGAACAGAAAAACAGTAAGCAAGTATATAGCATCCTGATTGTTACGAGAAACACCAGTACTGGGTTTATCAGCACGAGTGATCAAAAGAAGGTAACGGTACCAGCGGATACGGAGTTCCCGACCATAGCCAGCATAGAGGCGAAATCGGGAGAGAAGAAGATAGTTCTGGTCTTTAGCGAAGCATTAGCAGCTGGACAAAAACTCACTCCGAGTAGCTTTGGCTTTAGCCGAAAGATCCAAGAGGGTGGGAAGGAGGTCGACAAGCCGTATAACGTAGAAACAGTTGAGCTGGATAGTACAGACGCAACCGCAACACGAGTAACGGTAACACTGGGGGAAGCACTCCTTCCGGGAGAGATAAAGATTACCGTAACAGCTGATACAGTATCAGACCTACAGGGGAACAAGAACGAGGAAATAAATACAACAAAGAGCGTCCGGGACAAGGATCGCCCGGTATTACAAACAGACGGGATTCAAGCGTCTTCCGACAAGAAAACGATAACGCTCATCTTTAATGAAGCATTACGACAAAAAGCACTCGAGGTGAAGAAATTTATCATTAAGCAGGGAGAGGTAAAGCGAGAGGTAGCAGGAGCGGTAGTAGATACGGATGATCCAAGTGTCGTCATCATAACCCTCGAGGCGGCACCGCAACCCGGAGATATAACGGTAGGATTAGAAGCTGGAGCGGTAGCTGATGAAGGCGGGAAAGAGAACGAAGAGACGCCTGATGGCGAAGCAGTAAAGGGGGAGGTAAAAGACAAAACGCCACCCACACTCACGGGAGTGGCAGCATCATCGGATACGAAAGTGGTAACGCTGACCTTTAGCGAAAAGTTGAAAACGATACCGAGCACGGATAATGTAAAAAATAACTTTAGGGTTACACAGGGAGGTAAGCTGAATGAAGTACAGACGGCAACAGTAGGTACTGACAAGAAGCAGAACCAGGTAACCCTGACGGTAACGAATAATCTTAGTGAAGCGGATATATCAATTACCCTCGAAGAAGGTGCAGTAAAAGACCAGGCCAATAATGGGAATGTGGAGTTGCTGCCGGAAAATGCGGTACCCGTGAAGGTAGCGGACAAGACCCCTCCGACGCTCCGCAGCGTACGTGCTGTATCAGCAGCGAGAACAGTAACGTTGACCTTTAGCGAAGCGCTGAAGGACATACCGGACACGGATAAAGTAGATGAGAATTTTACGGTAACACAGGGAGGTAAGCCGAATAAAGTAACGAAGGCAACAGTATCTGGGGACCAGGTAACCCTGACGGTGACGAATGATCTCACCATAGGAGAGATATCAGTTGCCCTCGAAGCAGGTGCAGTAAAAGACCAGGCCAATAATGGGAATGTGGAGTTGCTGCCGGAAAATGCGGGAACCGCGACGGTAACGGATGGGGCGAAACCGACCTTATTGCTGGAAAAGCCGATAACAGCAAGGACTGATAAACCGACGACGGTTATCTTACACTTTAGCAAAGCGCTGGAAGCCATACCGGACACGGCTGAGGCGAGAAAGAAATTTACGGTAACACAGGGCGGTACAGCGAATACAGTAACCGGGGCAACAGTATCTGGGGACCAGGTAACCCTGACGGTGGACAAAGCTCTCAGTGTAGGACCGATATCAGTTACTCTCGTAAAGGGAGCAGTAAAGGACGGGTCCGGTAATGAGAATGAAGCGACCCCAGCGGTAACCGGGGAGGTAGAAGATAAAACGCTCCCAACGATAGCTTCAACGAACCCCATCACTGCAGCGAACAATGAACCGAAGACAATAACACTCACCTTTAGCGAAGAGCTGCAAGCCATACCGGTCACGGAAGATGCAAAAAAGAAATTTACGGTAACACAGGGAACGGGAACCTATGTAATAGAGACGGCAGTAAGGAAGGGAACATTAGGCGAGGAAGCCAAACAGGTAACCCTGACGGTGGACAAAGCTCTCAGTGTAGGCCCGATATCAGTTCGTCTCGAAAAGGGAGCCGTAAAAGACACAGCTGGCAATGAGAATGAGACGATCCCAGCGGTAACCGGGGATGTAAAAGATAAAACGCTACCGATAGTTGAGGAGATAGAACAAGCGGATTCAGGGACAAACAAGGTAACACTCGTTTTTAGTGAACCATTATACACAAAAGACACACTTAAGACGACTGATTTTAGGGTCACTCAACCAAATAAAGACGGACAAGATGTCGCAAACAATGTGGGAGAAGCTGTCATTACCGGCAGCAATGTCAAATTAACAGTAAACAATCGGTTAGTTCCTGGGGAGATAACAGTAACGGTAAAAGCATCAGCGGTGAAGGACAGTGCAGGGAACGAGAACGTTGGGCCAATAGCGGTAACCGGGAAGGTAGCGGACAAAACGCCACCCACACTCACGGGAGTGGCAGCATCATCGGATACGAAAGTGGTAACGCTGACCTTTAGCGAAGCGCTGAAAACGCAAACGCCACCCGCATTAGTTCCCGGTAATTTTAGGGTTACACAGGGAGGTAAGCTGAATGAAGTACAGACGGCAACAGTAGGTACTGACAAGAAGCAGAACCAGGTAACCCTGACGGTAACGAATAATCTTAGTGAAGCGGATATATCAATTACCCTCGAAGAAGGTGCAGTAAAAGACCAGGCCAATAATGGGAATGTGGAGTTGCTGCCGGAAAATGCGGTACCCGTGAAGGTAGCGGACAAGACCCCTCCGACGCTCCGCAGCGTACGTGCTGTATCAGCAGCGAGAACAGTAACGTTGACCTTTAGCGAAGCGCTGAAGGACATACCGGACACGGATAAAGTAGATGAGAATTTTACGGTAACACAGGGCGGTACAGCGAATACAGTAACCGGGGCAACAGTATCTGGGGACCAGGTAATCCTGACGGTAACGAGTAACCTCACCATAGGAGAGATAGCAGTTAGCTTGGCGGCGCAAGCCGTAGAGGACGAAGCCGGCAATAAGAATGTGGAGTTGCTACCGGAAAATGCGGTAACCGCGACGGTAACGGATGGGGCGAAACCGACCTTATTGCTGGAAAAGCCGATAACAGCAAGTACTGATAAACCGACGACGGTTATCTTACGCTTTAGCAAAGATCTGAAAGAGATACCGAAAACGCAAGTGGCAGGAGATAACTTTAAGGTGAAACAAGGAACGGACACGAATAAAGTAGAGAATACAGTAACCGGGGCAGAAGTAGATCGTGATGACAAGAAACAGGTAACCCTGACGGTGGACAAAGCTCTCAGTGTAGGACCGATATGGGTTACTCTCGTAAAGGGAGCAGTAAAAGACAATACCAACAATGAGAATGAGAATGAGGAGATTGAAGTACGCGGGGAGGTAGAGGATAGAACGCTCCCAACGATAGCTTCAACGAACCCCATCACTGCAGCGAACAATGAACCGAAGACAATAACACTCACCTTTAGCGAAGAGCTGCAAGCCATACCGGTCACGGAAGATGCAAAAAAGAAATTTACGGTAACACAGGGAACGGGAACGGTAACCTATGTAATAGAGACGGCAGTAAGGAAGGGAACATTAGGCGAGGAAGCCAAACAGGTAACCCTGACGGTGGACAAAGCTCTCAGTGTAGGACCGATATCAGTTCGTCTCGAAAAGGGAGCCGTAAAAGACACAGCTGGCAATGAGAATGAGACGATCCCAGCGGTAACCGGGGAGGTAAAAGACACAACGCCTCCGACATTGAAGGATAAGGGGATGGGGATAAAAGCGGATTCAGAGACAACAACGGTAACACTCGTTTTTACCGAAGTTCTGAGTACGAAGTACCCATTACAAATAGGTAACTTTACGGTAAAACAGGGCAGTACGGGCGGTACGGGCGGTACAGAGAATCCAGTAACCGGGGCAAAAGTATCTGGGGACCAGGTAATCCTGACGGTTACCAATACACTTACCCCCGGTGAGATAACGGTTGCGTTGGGGCCAGATGCAGTAAGCGATCGAGCAAATAACAAGAGCAAAGCGACTGCAAAGCCAGTTGTGGGGACAGTAGATGACAAAACGCCACCGACGCTCAAGAAAGTAGCAGCAAGATCGGATAAGAAAGAGGTAACGCTGACCTTTAGCGAAGCGCTGGAAACGACGCCCGCATTAGACACAACGAAATTTATAGTGAAACAAGGTAATCCTGCCGAAGCGAATACAGTAACCGAGGCAACAGTATCTGGGGACAAGGTAACCCTGAAGGTGGACAAAGCTCTCAGTGTAGGACCGATAGCAGTTACCCTCGAAGCAGGAGCAGTAAAAGACAAGGACGGCAATGAGATCGCCAAGACTGATGTAGACGTGCAGGTAGAGGACAAAACGCCACCAAGGCTTACGAGTATTGACATTACAGCCGGAACCAATAAGCTTACAGCTGTCTTTGATGAAGCAGTGACAATTATTGATAGCAAGAAATTCAAGCTAACAGTATCTTCCGTAACGAACTCGATAATAGGCGCTTCAGGGACGGGCACAGACACAATAACATTGACCCTTGATCAAGCAGTATCGGCAGGTACAACGGAAATAACGATAACTCTGACCTTGGAAGCTGGCGCAGTAAAGGATGCTAAGGAAAATCAGAATACAGAACAAAGCCAGGAAAAGAAGCTCGCTCCTAAGGCATCAGGAACTGTACCCAGTGCACCAACTAATGTCACTGCAACTGCTGGAGAAGGAAAGATTGCGGTTACGTGGAAGGACCCCACAAGCACGGGAACAACGGCAACAGGTGCAAAGGCAGCTATTACGGGTTACAGCGTCTACTGGAAGGCAGGAACGACCGTGAGCACGAGTAACTTTGATGGCAAGGGAGTAGACATTAGACAGAGGACATACGACATTCCCCGGCTTACGGGAGGTACAGCGTATGCAGTGATGGTAGTTGCACATAATCTCAAAGGAGCAAGTGTGGCAAGTGGCATTCTGACTGCAACACCAACAACGCCAACAGCATCATTAGCAACAGCTCCCGGTTCACCAACCAATGTAAAAGTAGCAGATGAAACAGCAAGTGCTTCCACAGGACAACTGAAAGTAACCTGGGAGAACCCAACCAGAACCAATTATGGAACAAATGCAAACGGAAATGCCGCAGGCTTTATTTTAGCTTTTGTCTACTGGAAGAAAGGTCAAACCGTGTCCCCAAGTAATTTTGACGGGAAAACCACACTCGATGGGGTGAATGGTCCACCACCTACTTACTATACTATTGCGAACCTTGAGACAGGTACAGAGTATGCCATTATTGTGGTTGCTACGAACGGTGTAGTGCTTTCTGCCCCAAGTGATGTGGTGAAACACACAACGGGGAGCACTATAGCAACCATTACAGAGATTGATACATGGCAAAAGTTACAAGCCATAGGAACAGACAGAGATTCACTCAAGGGGCATTACAAACTTACAAAGGACCTCGGATCAGAAGGACGCCCAGCAAATTTCACCCCCATTGGTACAGGAACCGAGCCCTTTACGGGCACCTTTGATGGAGCTGGGCATACTATTACGGGATTGACCATATCACACGAAGATAGTACAAGCACGGCAGCAAAGCGAGTGTATAAGAATCAAGCGGGACTCTTTGGACACATCGAAGTAGCACCTGCAACGATAGCAGTACGGGACCTGACACTCCATGATCCTAGCGTTACCGGCAAAGAAAAGGTCGGAGCTTTGGTGGGGAGCACGAGAGGAGGTTCCGTTACCGGTGTTAAAGTAACCGTTTCCAGTGACACTGCATTAATAAAGGGCGAAACCTATGTCGGTGGTTTGATTGGGGAGAAGTTTGGAGGCGGATCCGTTTCGGGGAGTAGTGCTGTTCGGGTGCAAGGAATGAGCACTGTCGGGGGACTCGCGGGGATCAAATATTCTGGCATGCTGTGGGGCTATGCAACGGGTAAGGTAACTGGCACAAGCAGGGTCGGTGGGCTCGTGGGAGAAAACAGAAAAGCGACGACAATGGGCTATGCGACGGGTGAGGTAACTGGCACAATCAATGTCGGCGGGCTCGTGGGAGAGGCCGTTTCGGGCCAGGTAACGGGCTATGCGACGGGTAAGGTAACTGGCATAAGCGATGTCGGTGGCCTCGTGGGAGAAATTAATGCCGGGGCCGGTGTAACGGGCTATGCGATGGGTGCGGTAACTGGTACAAGCAATGTGGGCGGGCTCGTGGGAATTACGCAGTTTTGGTTTGGGGAGGAGAAGTCAAGTTATTACGCATTGGGCTATGTAGTGCAACGCCCTAACGGTTCTACACAACCGACAAATGTCGGTCCCGGTATAGGACGAGAAGCCAGGAAGAGAAGCATTGTTCATATTGGTCGCACAACGACGGAACAGACAGAAGAAGCAAAAACTCCAGGTGCAGCCGACCATGTGGGCACTCTGGTTGAAGAAAGTAGCACAACCACACCCACAACCAAACACAGCGGTGTGCCACCAACAAGAGTCATTATTGAAGGTACAGGAAGCAATGATGCGACAACATACTATTCAAAGAACAAGGAAAGTTTTGACAAATTTTCATTTGGTAGCTTAGTTGGCGAGTGGACTATGGGTGGAGATGCAGATGACTACTGGCCAATCCTGAATTTTCCGAATGATTTTCCGGATGGGCAGCTAGAGCAAAAACCGAAGATTCCAAGTAAACCAAAGACTTCTAGTCCACCAAAGATTTTTAAGGACTAGCCGGAGAATAGCAGCTTCTTCAGCCAGATTCTGAACAGATAGTTAAACAGCACCCGCGAGGGTGCTGTTTTTTTTTGAGCTGAAGACAACGTTTTCAGCTATATGCCACCATAGCATGACATTTTGTCAAACTTGTTGCTCTCATTTGCACATTATACTAGATAGTAAAATAAAAATCAAAAAACCCTTGACATTTTTTTAATTCTGCATATAATATGAATGTTCGCTATGCCGATGTACATAGATGTAGCGCTATTTTTGGTATCTAGGAGGAGCCATTATGAAAATAATTATTCGTCCATTGAGTATATTACTCAATATATTTTTGAATGCAGGGTATATTGGTACCCAAACTGTCAGAAAGCAGTTATCAGCATTGTTCCGAAGTCCCCGAGTGGGGGGGGGGGGGGCAACCTCGTCGAACAAGGGGTACGAGTATGAATATGAATTTTCGATTACGACAAGCACCCATTTTATTCCGACAGTTATTGCGTGGTCTCATGAAGGGACTTACAGGAGTGGCATCACTCCTGACACTGGTTACGATACTTGCCTGTCCCGCGGCATCCCCGAGTGGGGGAGACGGAGGGAGCACAGCAGCAGTAAGTGTTGCCCTTCAAAAAGACAGCAGCACCGTTATAGCGAGCTGGTCAGGGGTAAACGGCGCAGAAGCTTATATCATTGAAGTACGGGAGGACAAAGTAAATGGAGAAGTTGTCAGTGCTCAAACGATAGTCCATGACAAGGCCACACAAAACTACAGAGAATCTGTTGTACTTCCGGATGGGAAATACATCGTATCGGTTCATGTACAAAAAACTGGGGAGAAGGTTCCTGAGTTGTTAGGGAAACAAGCTGGGATAATAGCGACCAAACAATTAGGGGCGACCGCTCCGGGGAAGGCAAAGATAACAACTGCAGAGTGGTCAGAGGGAAAGATTAGGCTAGCATGGGTTGCACAGACGGAGAGTGGAACATCAAAACCTGAGTTGCAGTATCAGTATCAAGTATATTACACACTCGGGAGTAGTGTTACTCGCTACACAGGCACAAAACAAGCCCCGACAACAAAACGAACAGCGGAAATTCTCGGCATCGAACAGAAAAACAGTAAGCAAGTATATAGCATCCTGATTGTTACGAGAAACACCAGTACTGGGTTTATCAGCACGAGTGATCAAAAGAAGGTAACGGTACCAGCGGATACGGAGTTCCCGACCATAGCCAGCATAGAGGCGAAATCGGGAGAGAAGAAGATAGTTCTGGTCTTTAGCGAATCCTTAAAAGCTGGACAAAAACTCACTCCGAGTAGCTTTGGCTTTAGCCGAAAGATCCAAGAGGGTGGGAAGGAGGTCGACAAGCCGTATAACGTAGAAACAGTTGAGCTGGATAGTACAGACGCAACCGCAACACGAGTAACGGTAACACTGGGGGAAGTACTCCTTCCGGGAGAGATAAAGATTACCGTAACAGCTGATACAGTATCAGACCTACAGGGGAACAAGAACGAGGAAATAAATACAACAAAGAGCGTCCGGGACAAGGATCGCCCGGTATTACAAACAGACGGGATTCAAGCGTCTTCCGACAAGAAAACGATAACGCTCATCTTTAATGAAGCATTACGACAAAAAGCACTCGAGGTGAAGAAATTTATCATTAAGCAGGGAGAGGTAAAGCGAGAGGTAG
This sequence comes from Spirochaetia bacterium, assembly GCA_964291355.2. Taxonomy (GTDB): domain Bacteria; phylum Spirochaetota; class Spirochaetia; order WTKD01; family WTKD01. The sequence goes on from OZ220223.1 coordinate 1,169,391, forward strand.
CAGGAGCGGTAGTAGATACGGATGATCCAAGTGTCGTCATCATAACCCTCGAGGCGGCACCGCAACCCGGAGATATAACGGTAGGATTAGAAGCTGGAGCGGTAGCTGATGAAGGCGGGAAAGAGAACGAAGAGACGCCTGATGGCGAAGCAGTAAAGGGGGAGGTAAAAGACAAAACGCCACCCACACTCACGGGAGTGGCAGCATCATCGGATACGAAAGTGGTAACGCTGACCTTTAGCGAAAAGTTGAAAACGATACCGAGCACGGATAATGTAAAAAATAACTTTAGGGTTACACAGGGAGGTAAGCTGAATGAAGTACAGACGGCAACAGTAGGTACTGACAAGAAGCAGAACCAGGTAACCCTGACGGTAACGAATAATCTTAGTGAAGCGGATATATCAATTACCCTCGAAGAAGGTGCAGTAAAAGACCAGGCCAATAATGGGAATGTGGAGTTGCTGCCGGAAAATGCGGTACCCGTGAAGGTAGCGGACAAGACCCCTCCGACGCTCCGCAGCGTACGTGCTGTATCAGCAGCGAGAACAGTAACGTTGACCTTTAGCGAAGCGCTGAAGGACATACCGGACACGGATAAAGTAGATGAGAATTTTACGGTAACACAGGGAGGTAAGCCGAATAAAGTAACGAAGGCAACAGTATCTGGGGACCAGGTAACCCTGACGGTGACGAATGATCTCACCATAGGAGAGATATCAGTTACCCTCAAAGCAGGTGCAGTAAAAGACCAGGCCAATAATGGGAATGTGGAGTTGCTGCCGGAAAATGCGGGAACCGCGACGGTAACGGATGGGGCGAAACCGACCTTATTGCTGGAAAAGCCGATAACAGCAAGGACTGATAAACCGACGACGGTTATCTTACACTTTAGCAAAGCGCTGGAAGCCATACCGGACACGGCTGAGGCGAGAAAGAAATTTACGGTAACACAGGGCGGTACAGCGAATACAGTAACCGGGGCAACAGTATCTGGGGACCAGGTAACCCTGACGGTGGACAAAGCTCTCAGTGTAGGACCGATATCAGTTACTCTCGTAAAGGGAGCAGTAAAAGACGGGTCCGGTAATGAGAATGAAGCGACCCCAGCGGTAACCGGGGAGGTAGAAGATAAAACGCTCCCAACGATAGCTTCAACGAACCCCATCACTGCAGCGAACAATGAACCGAAGACAATAACACTCACCTTTAGCGAAGAGCTGCAAGCCATACCGGTCACGGAAGATGCAAAAAAGAAATTTACGGTAACACAGGGAACGGGAACGGTAACCTATGTAATAGAGACGGCAGTAAGGAAGGGAACATTAGGCGAGGAAGCCAAACAGGTAACCCTGACGGTGGACAAAGCTCTCAGTGTAGGCCCGATATCAGTTCGTCTCGAAAAGGGAGCCGTAAAAGACACAGCTGGCAATGAGAATGAGACGATCCCAGCGGTAACCGGGGAGGTAGAGGATAAAACGCCGCCGACATTGAAGGATAAGGGGATGGGGATAAAAGCGGATTCAGGGACAAACAAGGTAACACTCGTTTTTAGTGAACCATTATACACAAAAGACACACTTAAGACGACTGATTTTAGGGTCACTCAACCAAATAAAGACGGACAAGATGTCGCAAACAATGTGGGAGAAGCTGTCATTACCGGCAGCAATGTCAAATTAACAGTAAACAATCGGTTAGTTCCTGGGGAGATAACAGTAACGGTAAAAGCATCAGCGGTGAAGGACAGTGCAGGGAACGAGAACGTTGGGCCAATAGCGGTAACCGGGAAGGTAGCGGACAAAACGCCACCCACACTCACGGGAGTGGCAGCATCATCGGATACGAAAGTGGTAACGCTGACCTTTAGCGAAGCGCTGAAAACGCAAACGCCACCCGCATTAGTTCCCGGTAATTTTAGGGTTACACAGGGAGGTAAGCTGAATGAAGTACAGACGGCAACAGTAGGTACTGACAAGAAGCAGAACCAGGTAACCCTGACGGTAACGAATAATCTTAGTGAAGCGGATATATCAATTACCCTCGAAGAAGGTGCAGTAAAAGACCAGGCCAATAATGGGAATGTGGAGTTGCTGCCGGAAAATGCGGTACCCGTGAAGGTAGCGGACAAGACCCCTCCGACGCTCCGCAGCGTACGTGCTGTATCAGCAGCGAGAACAGTAACGTTGACCTTTAGCGAAGCGCTGAAGGACATACCGGACACGGATAAAGTAGATGAGAATTTTACGGTAACACAGGGCGGTACAGCGAATACAGTAACCGGGGCAACAGTATCTGGGGACCAGGTAATCCTGACGGTAACGAGTAACCTCACCATAGGAGAGATAGCAGTTAGCTTGGCGGCGCAAGCCGTAGAGGACGAAGCCGGCAATAAGAATGTGGAGTTGCTACCGGAAAATGCGGTAACCGCGACGGTAACGGATGGGGCGAAACCGACCTTATTGCTGGAAAAGCCGATAACAGCAAGTACTGATAAACCGACGACGGTTATCTTACGCTTTAGCAAAGATCTGAAAGAGATACCGAAAACGCAAGTGGCAGGAGATAACTTTAAGGTGAAACAAGGAACGGACACGAATAAAGTAGAGAATACAGTAACCGGGGCAGAAGTAGATCGTGATGACAAGAAACAGGTAACCCTGACGGTGGACAAAGCTCTCAGTGTAGGACCGATATGGGTTACTCTCGTAAAGGGAGCAGTAAAAGACAATACCAACAATGAGAATGAGAATGAGGAGATTGAAGTACGCGGGGAGGTAGAGGATAGAACGCTCCCAACGATAGCTTCAACGAACCCCATCACTGCAGCGAACAATGAACCGAAGACAATAACACTCACCTTTAGCGAAGAGCTGCAAGCCATACCGGTCACGGAAGATGCAAAAAAGAAATTTACGGTAACACAGGGAACGGGAACGGTAACCTATGTAATAGAGACGGCAGTAAGGAAGGGAACATTAGGCGAGGAAGCCAAACAGGTAACCCTGACGGTGGACAAAGCTCTCAGTGTAGGACCGATATCAGTTCGTCTCGAAAAGGGAGCCGTAAAAGACACAGCTGGCAATGAGAATGAGACGATCCCAGCGGTAACCGGGGAGGTAAAAGACACAACGCCTCCGACATTGAAGGATAAGGGGATGGGGATAAAAGCGGATTCAGAGACAACAACGGTAACACTCGTTTTTACCGAAGTTCTGAGTACGAAGTACCCATTACAAATAGGTAACTTTACGGTAAAACAGGGCAGTACGGGCGGTACGGGCGGTACAGAGAATCCAGTAACCGGGGCAAAAGTATCTGGGGACCAGGTAATCCTGACGGTTACCAATACACTTACCCCCGGTGAGATAACGGTTGCGTTGGGGCCAGATGCAGTAAGCGATCGAGCAAATAACAAGAGCAAAGCGACTGCAAAGCCAGTTGTGGGGACAGTAGATGACAAAACGCCACCGACGCTCAAGAAAGTAGCAGCAAGATCGGATAAGAAAGAGGTAACGCTGACCTTTAGCGAAGCGCTGGAAACGACGCCCGCATTAGACACAACGAAATTTATAGTGAAACAAGGTAATCCTGCCGAAGCGAATACAGTAACCGAGGCAACAGTATCTGGGGACAAGGTAACCCTGAAGGTGGACAAAGCTCTCAGTGTAGGACCGATAGCAGTTACCCTCAAAGCAGGAGCAGTAAAAGACAAGGACGGCAATGAGATCGCCAAGACTGATGTAGACGTGCAGGTAGAGGACAAAACGCCACCAAGGCTTACGAGTATTGGCATTACAGCCGGATCCAAAACGCTTACAGCTGTCTTTGATGAAGCAGTGACAATTCTTGATAGCAAGAAATTCAAGCTGACAGTATCTTCCGTAACGAACTCGATAATAGGCGCTTCAGGGACGGGCACAGACACAATAACATTGACCCTTGATCAAGCAGTATCGGCAGGTACAACGGAAATAACGATAACTCTGACCTTGGAAGCTGGCGCAGTAAAGGATGCTAAGGAAAATCAGAATACAGAACAAAGCCAGGAAAAGAAGCTCGCTCCTAAGGCATCAGGAACTGTACCCAGTGCACCAACTAATGTCACTGCAACTGCTGGAGAAGGAAAGATTGCGGTTACGTGGAAGGACCCCACAAGCACGGGAACAACGGCAACAGGTGCAAAGGCAGCTATTACGGGTTACAGCGTCTACTGGAAGGCAGGAACGACCGTGAGCACGAGTAACTTTGATGGCAAGGGAGTAGACATTAGACAGAGGACATACGACATTCCCCGGCTTACGGGAGGTACAGCGTATGCAGTGATGGTAGTTGCACATAATCTCAAAGGAGCAAGTGTGGCAAGTGGCATTCTGACTGCAACACCAACAACGCCAACAGCATCATTAGCAACAGCTCCCGGTTCACCAACCAATGTAAAAGTAGCAGATGAAACAGCAAGTGCTTCCACAGGACAACTGAAAGTAACCTGGGAGAACCCAACCAGAACCAATTATGGAACAAATGCAAACGGAAATGCCGCAGGCTTTATTTTAGCTTTTGTCTACTGGAAGAAAGGTCAAACCGTGTCCCCAAGTAATTTTGACGGGAAAACCACACTCGATGGGGTGAATGGTCCACCACCTACTTACTATACTATTGCGAACCTTGAGACAGGTACAGAGTATGCCATTATTGTGGTTGCTACGAACGGTGTAGTGCTTTCTGCCCCAAGTGATGTGGTGAAACACACAACGGGGAGCACTATAGCAACCATTACAGAGATTGATACATGGCAAAAGTTACAAGCCATAGGAACAGACAGAGATTCACTCAAGGGGCATTACAAACTTACAAAGGACCTCGGATCAGAAGGACGCCCAGCAAATTTCACCCCCATTGGTACAGGAACCGAGCCCTTTACGGGCACCTTTGATGGAGCTGGGCATACTATTACGGGATTGACCATATCACACGAAGATAGTACAAGCACGGCAGCAAAGCGAGTGTATAAGAATCAAGCGGGACTCTTTGGACACATCGAAGTAGCACCTGCAACGATAGCAGTACGGGACCTGACACTCCATGATCCTAGCGTTACCGGCAAAGAAAAGGTCGGAGCTTTGGTGGGGAGCACGAGAGGAGGTTCCGTTACCGGTGTTAAAGTAACCGTTTCCAGTGACACTGCATTAATAAAGGGCGAAACCTATGTCGGTGGTTTGATTGGGGAGAAGTTTGGAGGCGGATCCGTTTCGGGGAGTAGTGCTGTTCGGGTGCAAGGAATGAGCACTGTCGGGGGACTCGCGGGGATCAAATATTCTGGCATGCTGTGGGGCTATGCAACGGGTAAGGTAACTGGCACAAGCAGGGTCGGTGGGCTCGTGGGAGAAAACAGAAAAGCGACGACAATGGGCTATGCGACGGGTGAGGTAACTGGCACAATCAATGTCGGCGGGCTCGTGGGAGAGGCCGTTTCGGGCCAGGTAACGGGCTATGCGACGGGTAAGGTAACTGGCATAAGCGATGTCGGTGGCCTCGTGGGAGAAATTAATGCCGGGGCCGGTGTAACGGGCTATGCGATGGGTGCGGTAACTGGTACAAGCAATGTGGGCGGGCTCGTGGGAATTACGCAGTTTTGGTTTGGGGAGGAGAAGTCAAGTTATTACGCATTGGGCTATGTAGTGCAACGCCCTAACGGTTCTACACAACCGACAAATGTCGGTCCCGGTATAGGACGAGAAGCCAGGAAGAGAAGCATTGTTCATATTGGTCGCACAACGACGGAACAGACAGAAGAAGCAAAAACTCCAGGTGCAGCCGACCATGTGGGCACTCTGGTTGAAGAAAGTAGCACAACCACACCCACAACCAAACACAGCGGTGTGCCACCAACAAGAGTCATTATTGAAGGTACAGGAAGCAATGATGCGACAACATACTATTCAAAGAACAAGGAAAGTTTTGACAAATTTTCATTTGGTAGCTTAGTTGGCGAGTGGACTATGGGTGGAGATGCAGATGACTACTGGCCAATCCTGAATTTTCCGAATGATTTTCCGGATGGGCAGCTAGAGCAAAAACCGAAGATTCCAAGTAAACCAAAGACTTCTAGTCCACCAAAGATTTTTAAGGACTAGCCGGAGAATAGCAGCTTCTTCAGCCAGATTCTGAACAGATAGTTAAACAGCACCCGCGAGGGTGCTGTTTTTTTTTGAGCTGAAGACAACGTTTTCAGCTATATGCCACCATAGCATGACATTTTGTCAAACTTGTTGCTCTCATTTGCACATTATACTAGATAGTAAAATAAAAATCAAAAAACCCTTGACATTTTTTTAATTCTGCATATAATATGAATGTTCGCTATGCCGATGTACATAGATGTAGCGCTATTTTTGGTATCTAGGAGGAGCCATTATGAAAATAATTATTCGTCCATTGAGTATATTACTCAATATATTTTTGAATGCAGGGTATATTGGTACCCAAACTGTCAGAAAGCAGTTATCAGCATTGTTCCGAAGTCCCCGAGTGGGGGGGGGGGGGGGGCAACCTCGTCGAACAAGGGGTACGAGTATGAATATGAATTTTCGATTACGACAAGCACCCATTTTATTCCGACAGTTATTGCGTGGTCTCATGAAGGGACTTACAGGAGTGGCATCACTCCTGACACTGGTTACGATACTTGCCTGTCCCGCGGCATCCCCGAGTGGGGGAGACGGAGGGAGCACAGCAGCAGTAAGTGTTGC